>NZ_CAKLPZ010000001.1 GCF_923081025.1 Neolewinella maritima
TGGGCCTCCGTGGTGAGGTCAGGGAAGCTGCGCAGAAGAGTCAGAAAGCGAGTCAGGGCGCGGGTCATGCTCCTAAGTTCGGCAGCAGACTAATGCCGTCAAATGCTTAGCTTAATGGCCGTGAACAACGCGCCAGCGACAAACCGGCGAGGGTGCGGATTGGTGTCATTGAAGTTTTTAAAGGTAATCTGAGGCTGGTGGAGATCCCGATGATGGTCGGTGGTAGACGGTCTGCGCCGGCGCAAACGTTCGCCGACAATCAAAATGCACTCTAGCTCTACGAGGACCTGGGCAGCGATTTCAGTACGCAGTCTTTTAACCACCATATTAAAGAACTTAAAGCATCATCGTGGCTACTTTACCTTTCTTCGAGGAAATTTTATACAACTATGAATTATCCGCCACCCAGAAATTCTCTGGACACTGGTTGGCGAAAAATTTTCGATCGGTCTATCCTAAAGTTCTACATGAACTAATTGACTTTAACGATAGATATATTGTCAAAGGATCATCAGGAAAAGGAAATTGGACTCATTGCCCTTGGATAGCAATACTAGATAAGGTAATTACTGTAACTCCTCAAAAAGGTTATTACCCAGTATTTCTATTTCGACGAGATATGTCCGGCTTTTACCTATCCTTAAACCAAGGAGTCACTAATGTGATGGCATACCATCATCTAAAAGCTAGCGATGTGCTAAGATGGCGTGCCGAAGACTTTAGAAAACGACTAGGGGAATTACCTAAGGGGTTTACCACCCAAGAAATTGAATTATATGGTGAAACTTCAACTGTAAAAAATTACGAGCATGGCAACATATGTGCCAAATATTATGATATAAATAGAAATACATCATTAAGTGAAGTACAAATTGATTTAATAGAAATGCTTGAAATGTACGAATATTTAGTGTATAATGACACCACGTCGACAAATCAAGATGAAGAAAAAGAATTTGCTGAGGATCCTGCCAATTTGCGGCTTCACTTCAGGATCGAGAGAAACCAAAAATTGGTTGATGAAGTCAAAAAAGTCAAAGGGTATACGTGCCAAGTGTGCCAGTTTAATTTCTTAGAGAAATATGGTGAACTTGGTAAAGAGTTTATTGAAGCTCATCATCTAATTCCAATTAGTGAGTTAGAGGGTGAAAAGGTTTTGCTTGATCCAGACTTAGATTTCTCAGTTCTTTGTTCCAATTGTCATCGGATGATCCATCGAACGGAAAACCCTAGCGATATAAAGGCTTTGAAGGAAATCATAGATTATGCGGCGAACACTGCGCCAACTTCATTAAGCTAAGGGCTGGGAGTATTGCATAAAGTGTGTCAAGGTGTTCATAAATCAAGGCGTAAACGGTCAACATAGAGGATAGCCAATGGTCACAGAATACGATTCCAGTTGTGCATGGGCTTCTTCCACTTGCTCGTCAAGCCGCGCTGGACGAGGAAAAACAGATGAGCTACACTGCTGGCACGACAGTCATCAGCGCGCTATCAAAAGATTCGCCACAACTAGTAAATCACCAGTTTATGACCTTACAACTCCCCAAAACCATCCGACTAGCCTAGCTGGATGATCTTCCTAGAACGCAAGAATCTGTAAATCTAGTCCAGAAATTAAAAGCCGCAAAGATCGACCTGGTCATTAGGCGGGGTGTGAAGAATCTGTACTTTAAGCAAGAGTTAGGGCGAATCAGACAGGATATATACAGCTGTTGAGTAGGCCGCTACATTTGAGGTAGAATAGCGAAGCTTAGACAAGTTGAAGATCAAAGGGCATAAGCATTCTGTGAGCTGTTCCCAGGGACGCCTACTGATCAGTAAACTCTACTCATTAGAACTCCCTCGGAGTTTCAGTGGATGTCCATAGTTATGGAACAGTCAGTAGGTCGACTTTAACAAACTAAGCTTCGCTCGTAGTGATAGGCAACTAAGTAGTATGTGGGATAGTTTTACAGGCAGTCTATGATCTTATCACTACCACCATGGTACTCGACAAGCCCTTAAACAATGGACAATTAGAGCTGATGAAGATGTTCAGCCACGAACTGAGCGAAGCAGATTTGCTAAAACTGCGCCGGATGCTGGCTGCTTTCTTTGCCGATCGCGCAAGTGACGCCATGGACGAGCTATGGGAAAACAAGTCATGGTCCGATGAGACGATGGATGCGTGGTTGACCGACTCTGCTAGCGGTAAGCAGACCTAGTGCGGGTAGTTATTGATACCAACTCGCTACTGGTAAGTATTGGTCGGCGATCAAAGTACCGTCCGATCTTCGATGCACGTATTGGGGGACGGCTCACCCTGCTGCTGTCGAATGAAATTCTGACGGAGTATGCCGAAATTTTGGAGCAGCGCACAAATTGTGCCTTCAACGTAATGCGCGGTACATCGTCACCGATGACCGTCATTTTGGGGTACTGAAGAGAATTGATTTTCCGCGGATGAGGGTAATAAATACAATGGACTTTCTAAGGCTGATAATCGGGGGGTAGCGATGGTCACGCTATAGAGATCTGTTCATAAATCTTGGAAAGAATGAGTGAAGCGATAGTAATTAAGCTGCCACTAGACTTATCGGCAGAGTACATACAGAACATGCTCGACTACCTGACTTATGTCCAGGCAGGCAGCGGTAGTAAAGTAACTCAGGACCAGATCGATAAGCTTGCTTTAGAGAGCAAGTCTGGATGGTGGACCAAGAATCGCGATCGCTTTGAGGGTGTCGCGGGTTTTGAGGATCTTCCTCAATGAGGCGCACCGTTGTCGTAGATTCGAATGTACTATGGTCAACGGCGTATCGTGAGACCAGCGGTTAAGTAGCGTTTGATCAAGACCCCGCACCAGCGACCCCGCCCAAAGCAACCCCCCACCCCAAAGCTTCTCCCACCTTGGCCACAGCGTGCCGAGGTCGACGGAGACGAGTGGACCACCTCCGAGATTTACACCCACAGCTACGAGCTGACGTACTCGTCGGGGGCCTATACGGGAGCGCCGGAAAAAAGATAATCCGCCATGCCACTAAAAGAGGGCGTACCTTGTGGCTTGGTAGAGATGGTACGCTATTATCTCGCCTCGTTACAATTTACCCAACTCTACGATGAGCAACGGAACAGTCAAATTTTTTAACCAGAGCAAAGGATTCGGATTCATCACACCAGACGATGGTGGGAAGGACATCTTCGTCCACGCTAACGACCTCGACGGCGCTACCATCAACGAAGGAGACAAGGTCTCGTTCGAAGTGGAGGAAGGCAAGAAAGGCCTCAACGCCGTGAACGTCAGCCTGACGTAAGCGAGCTACCGCACCTATAAACCAGGAAAGGCCCGTCAACTTGCTTGACGGGCCTTTCCTGTATCCGGTATGTTCATACCGCCAAGGGGCGGGGGAGTGTGCCTAGGGCATCACCTTGACCGATACGGCGATCGGTCCCTTGGGTCCCTTGCCGGTTTCGAAGCTTACGCGATCGCCGTCCTTGATGGGGCCGTCCAGGTTGTCCATGTGCACGAAGTAGCTCTCGCCGCTCTCGTTGTCTACGATGAAGCCGTAGCCCTTCTCGGTATTAAAGAACTTGACCACGCCGGCCTTGACGAATTTCGACTCCGACGACTTTTCCGACTTGCGGGTACTGATGTCGATCTCGTCGAGGGTTACGATCTTTTTCTTGGTCAGATCTGGCGGCTCGGTGGTCAGGTTACCGTCTTCCCCTACGTACATAAACTCGGGGGGCTTGGTGGTGCTGAGGTTACGCTGCTCGCGCTTGTGCGCCTTGTCTCTTTTCCGCTTTTGCCGCTTCTTCTCCCGTTCTTTCTTGTTAAAACTATCTGCCATTGTGACTACTTAAGTGATAAATGCCGCAGGGGTACTTACGCTGCGCATGCCTCCCGTACTGCCGTGTTCTAGTGTTGTGTAACCGGTATGGCCCGGGGAAGTTGTGGTTTGGGCTGGTGTTATCCTCTCCCCCGGCCCCTCTCCAGAGGCGAGGGGAGGTAACCCGCTAGCTTGTGGATAATGGGAACTATAACTGTTGATCTCTATCGCGCAACTAGCATTTAGCACTACTTATCCTATGCCCGTTATTCGTCTTGAAACGCTGATCCGTGAGTCTCCCGCTACGGTGTTTGATTTGGCCCGGAGTATCGACCTGCATACTATCTCCACGCAGCAGACCAGCGAGCGCGCCGTGGCCGGCGTCACGTCCGGACTGATCGGTATGGGCGAGTCGGTCACCTGGGAAGCCCGGCACTTTGGCGTTAAGCAGCGACTTATGGCGATGGTGACCGCGTATGATCGGCCGCACTACTTCGTCGATGAGATGCAGGAGGGTGTTTTCCGGTCCTTTCACCATACGCACCGGTTTGTTGCGCTACGGGAAGGCACGCTTATGCAGGATGTATTCGACTATACCTCCCCGCTCGGAGTTCTGGGAAGGCTGGCCGACCGTATCTTTCTCAACGCGTACATGACCCACTTGCTCAGGCGTAGAAATAAGGTCATTAAGGACTACGCAGAGTCGGGGGACTGGCGAGATATATTGGAAGCCAAACCGGTAAGTGATTAGCATGGCCACCCTCCGCTTCACCCCCTTCACCCCAGCGCACTACCCGGAGTATAAATCCTGGTTTGCCGACGAGCGTCTGAATGCCGCCCTGGGACCTATGGATGAAGAATGGTTACAGTACGTGTGCACCGATACGCAGGGGAGGGAGTACGCCGTCTACCGCCAGGAAGAACTGGTCGGGGTAATAGGTATCCAGCTGCCCGTCGCTGGGCATCCCGTACCTTACATCACTAACCTTGCGGTACATCCGCGCTATCACCGGCAGGGTATCGGTGCACTCTTGCTCCGGGAGTTGCACCAGATTCATCCGCTTGCTGTGCAGAATGGCTGGATCGCTTTTGTGCTACCCACCAATCAGATCGCCCGACGCTTCTTCCATGCCAACGGCTGGCGGGTCATCGAGGTGAGTGAGGACGGTACGTTCCGCTATGCCAGTCCCACCTAAGCATATATGTAACGGGGTCTAGCCCAGCCGGCCGGCCCACGTTCACCAGTCAAGAATCGGCAGGAACTGCATGCCGCCCCTCCGGTTCGTGCCTTCCAGGCGCGGCCTGGGCGGGTCAATGGGAGTGAAATAGCAAGTAAGAATTTCTACATTTTACCCAGCGATACACATTAGTGTTAAACCTATATCTTGTCACATGGGTAAAGCGCCTAA
Source organism: Neolewinella maritima (assembly GCF_923081025.1). Taxonomy (GTDB): domain Bacteria; phylum Bacteroidota; class Bacteroidia; order Chitinophagales; family Saprospiraceae; genus Neolewinella; species Neolewinella maritima. Next base: position 5,222 of record NZ_CAKLPZ010000001.1, read on the forward strand.
TTGGGTTGTAAGGGTATTCTATCACCTGCTACCCGCTTTGGCTGAGTAGCGCAATATCCTATTCGATGGCTAAGACTCCCCATAATGCACCTTCCAAGAATCTGGGCAAACCTTCCGGTGGTGGTCGCGGAAACAACCCTCCAGCCCCGAAGGGCGGGAATACTAAGGGCGGCAAAAAGTAAGCGTTCCACATAGTAAAAGTAGTAGGCCCTGTAGCGATACTGCGGGGCCTTCTCAATTAGCGGTATCCCCTCCGCACCCCCAATATCTATTGGGCCCCCGCACCTACAATGCACCTCCCACGACGAGCGCGGCCGCAGGTACCAAGCAGTTTCACTGACGTTCGACTCGTGCATCCCGACGCGCTGAATGATGTAAGCGCCCTCCTTACCGCTCCGAAGATCTCGCTGCCGGAGGCAGCTACGTACAACCGCTAGCGGGAGGTAGCTGCGTACCGTTCCGCTCCACCAGTTGGTAGCCGTATCTTTGCGCCCCCTAAAAATCTAAGCCATGCTATCAGTCAACGACCTCACCGTACAGTTCGGCAAGCGCGTCTTGTTCAATGAAGTGAACCTGAACTTCGTGCGCGGCAACTGCTACGGCATCATCGGCGCCAACGGAGCGGGTAAGTCGACCTTCCTCAAGGTGCTCTCCGGCGAGCTGGTGCCCAACCGCGGCAATGCCAGCATGGAGCCCGGCAACCGCATGGCCGTACTGAGCCAGAACCACTTCGGCTACGAAGACAAGGTGGTACTGGAAGTAGTGAAGATGGGCCACGAGGAACTCTACGCCATGGAGCAGGAGAAGAACGCCATCTACATGAACCCCGAGGCCACCGACGCCGACGGCATGCGCGCCGCCGAGCTCGAAAACACCTACGGCGAGATGGGGGGCTGGACGGCCGACTCCGACTCCGCCGAGCTGCTGTCCAATATGGGCATCGCCGAAGACCTGCACTATAAGGAGATGGGCGAGCTTACCGGACCCGAGAAGGTGAAGGTGCTCCTGGCCCAGGCCCTGTTCGGCAACCCCGACATCCTGCTGCTCGATGAGCCTACGAACGACCTGGACGCGCCCACCGTGCACTGGCTGGCCGACTTCCTCGCCAGCTTTCCCAATACGGTGATCGTGGTGAGTCACGACCGCTACTTCCTGGATATGGTCTGTACCCACATCGTCGATATCGACCGCCAGCAGGCTACGATCTATACCGGCAACTACTCGTTCTGGTACCAGTCCAGCCAGCTCGCCACCCAGCAGGCTCAGAACAAGAACAAGAAAATGGAGACCAAGCGGGCCGAAATGATGGAGTTCATCCAGCGCTTCTCGGCTAACGCCAGTAAGTCCAAGCAGGCCACCAGCCGTAAGAAGGCCCTCGAGAAGCTCAACCTGGAGGAGATCAAGCCCAGTAGCCGCCGTTACCCCTTCATCGCCTTCCAGCCCGAGCGCGAGCCCGGCGACCAGATCCTCAAGGTGACCAACCTGAGCAAGAAGTCCATCGACGGCTCCCTGCTCTTCTCGGGCATCAACTTCACCATGAACAGCCCGGATAAGATCGCCCTGGTGAGCATGGACTCCGCCGCCCTCACCGCCTTCTACGAGGTGCTGGCCGGCATCACCGAGCCCGACAGCGGCAGCCTCGAGTGGGGACAGACCATCACCCCCCAGTACCTGCCCAACGAGAACAACGACTACTTCACCGAGCAGGTCGGTCAGCTCGACCTGGTCGAGTGGCTACGGCAGTACTCCCAGAACAAGGACGAGCAGTTCATCCGCGGCTTCCTGGGCCGTATGCTCTTCGGCGGCGAGGAGGTGCACAAGAACGTGAGCGTCCTGAGTGGGGGCGAGAAGGTGCGCTGCATGATGTCCAAGGCCATGCTTAACCACCCCAACTTCCTACTGCTCGACGAGCCCACCAACCACCTCGACCTGGAGTCCATCACGGCGCTCAACAACGCGCTCAAGGACTTCAAGGGCAACCTCATCATGAGCAGCCACGACCACGAGCTGACGAATACGGTCGCCAACCGCATCATCGAGATCGGCCCCGGCGGCATGATCGATTCCCTGCTTACGTATGAGGATTTCCTGGAGTCTGCGGAGGTGGAGACTAAGCGGGAGGGGATTTATGAGATGGCGGTTTAAACACGGATGTACGCAGATCTACTTCACGGATTTTGCACAGATTCTTTTTGTAATCCGTGTTTAACTACACCCACTATATAGCCATAGACTGGTCGGCCAGAAACCAGCCTAGCCCTGCCCGGCCGACTAAAGACGCTATCTGGGTAGCCGAATCCGCAACCTGCGGCCCCGCCCGTACCCACTACTTCCGTACCCGCCACGCCTGCGCCGCCTACCTGGAGCAGCGACTGATCGAGCTGCGCCATGAGCGGGTACTGGTCGGCTGGGATTTCTCCTTCGGCTACCCGGAAGGCTTCGCTGCGGCACTGGGACTGGAGGGGACACCCGCCTGGCGCGCCGTCTGGAAACACATCACTGGCCTGGTAGAGGACACGGCGGACAACCGCAGTAACCGCTTTGCCGTAGGCGCACTACTCAACGAGCAAGTGGGTGCCCCGGCCGGTCCGTTCTGGGGTGTACCGGCTGGGCAGCGCAGTGCCCACCTGCATAGTACCCGCACCTTTCGCTACCCCGTGCAAGCCGGGCACCACTCGCTCCCCGAGCGCCGATTGGTCGAGACCCTGCACCCCCGCATGCAGCCCGCCTGGAAGCTGGCGTATACGGGTAGCGTGGGCAGTCAGACGCTCCTCGGTATCCCCTACCTGCTGCGTCTGCGCGATCATGCGCAGCTGCGGCGGGTGTCGCGCGTCTGGCCATTCGAGGGCGGGGCCGCGGGTGCGCACATTCTGCACGCGGAGATCTACCCCAGCCTCCTGCCCCTCCCCAAACGCGATGCGATCCCCGACCGCGAGCAGGTGCGGAGCTACGTGGCGTGGCTGCGGGAGCGGCAGGCGGCGGGCGAGCTTCGCAGCCTACTAGAACGGCCGTGGGGGGAGGATGTGGGAGTCCATAACCGGGTCACGCAACACGAAGGCTGGATCCTGGGAATAAAAGGTCGAGTGGCCTCCGGTCCGAGCACACCACCCCCGCACAAAGTGGGGTAGCTACTTCATAGCCAGACATCTCGGACCGGAGGCCGCTCGACCTGAGCCTTTAGCGTGCCTCGGTGCATTTTACACCCCGCTACAAATATGCGTATCTTTGCGCCCCTTAAACCAACCAGTCCCGGAACGGCCGGGACGCACCCCTCGCGTATGACCGCACGGAAAATCAACTCCGCCCTGGTATCCGTTTATCACAAGGAAGGCCTCGGCCCCATTGTGGACGGACTGGCCAAACTGGGCGTCACGATCTACAGTACCGGAGGCACCGAAACCTTCATCCGCGACCGCGGTATCGACGTGGTGCCCGTGGAAGAGCTCACGGGCTACCCCTCCATCCTCGACGGCCGGGTCAAGACCCTGCACCCCAAGGTGCACGGCGGTATCCTGGCCAGGCGCGAGGAGGAGCACCTGCTGCAACTCGATCAGCTGGAGATCCCCCAGATCGACCTGGTCGTGGTCGACCTCTACCCCTTCGAGGAGACCGTAGCCAACACCGAAGAGGAAGACCTCATCATCGAAAAGATCGATATCGGGGGTATCGCCCTGATCCGCGCCGCAGCCAAGAACTACCGCGATGTGTTGATCGTGCCCAGCCGCGAAGATTACGCGACCCTGCAGGACATCATCGACAAGCAGGAGGGCGTGAGCGAGCTCACCGACCGCCGCAAGCTGGCCCGCCGGGCCTTTGCCATCAGCAGCCACTACGATACGGCCATCTTCAGCTACTTCAACGAGGACGGCGAGCTGCCCGTCTTCAAGCGGAGCGAAATGAAGGCCAATCCCCTGCGCTACGGCGAGAACCCCCACCAGGAAGCCACCTTCTACGGCCGGCTCAGCGAGATGTTCACCAAGCTCAACGGCAAGGAACTGAGCTTCAACAACCTGGTGGACATCGACGCGGCGGTAGGACTGATGAAGGAGTTCGAAGAAGCGGACCCCACCTTCATTATTCTCAAGCACACCAATGCCTGCGGCGTAGCCGTACGGCCCACCCAGCTCGAAGCCTGGAAGGCCGCCCTGGCCGGCGATCCCGTATCGGCCTTCGGTGGCATCCTGATCACCAACCGGCCGCTCGATGTATCTACCGCTCAGGAGATCGATAAGCTGTTCTACGAGGTGCTCATCGCCCCCGACTTTACCGACTCGGCCCTGGAGCTGCTGAGCAAGAAAAAGAAGCGCGTGCTCCTGCAGTACCACCACCTGCAGCAGCAGCCCCTGAGCTTCAAGAGTCTGCTCAATGGCGTGATCGTGCAGGACACCGACCTGAAGACCGAAGGTGCCGACCAGTTCGAGATCGCCACCGAACGCCAGCCCACCGGCACCGAGACCGCCGACCTGGTCTTTGCCGGTAAGTGCGCCAAGCACCTCAAGTCGAATACCATCGCCCTGGTCTGCAACAACCAGCTCATCGGTATGGGCTGTGGACAGACCAGCCGCGTAGACGCCCTGCGCCAGGCCATCAACAAGGCCAAGAACTTCGGCTTCGAGGTGGCCGGCTCCGTGATGGCCTCCGATGCCTTCTTCCCCTTCAGCGACTGCGTCGAGATCGCGGCCGAGGCCGGTATCACCGCCGTGGTGCAGCCCGGCGGCTCGATTCGGGATGCGGACAGCATCGCCGCAGCAAATGCGGGCAATGTGGCCATGGTTACTACGGGCATTCGGCACTTCAAGCACTAAGCAGAATAATCAGGGACGGTACTTTAACGTCCGCTTAAGAACCCCCACCCTGTACCCACGCGTCTTATACCCGACTTTAAGATGAGGGAGCCCGCTCCACACCTGGTCATCGACATCGGAAATTCCGGCCTCAAGGCCGCCTGCTTCCTTGGCGATGAACTGCGGCCTCCGGTCCTTCGCCTAGCGGGCGATGACTGGTCGGCACTGGACGAGCGGGTAACCAACCTTGGGGTACGTAACATCCTCTATGCTACCGTGGCAAACGTGCCGAACCAACGGTGGCTGGAAAAATGGAAAGCAGCCGGTATCGGCGTCTTTGCGCTCGATCGCAGCCAGCCCCTCCCGTTCGCCTCCGACTACACTACGCCGGATACGCTGGGGCAGGACCGCATCGCCGCACTGGCCGGTACCCTGGGCCACATGCACACTGCCCGACTGGTGGTCGACGCCGGTAGCTGCGTCACGCTGGATCTTATGGACCGGCACGACCGCTACCTGGGCGGCAACATCAGTCCGGGCGTAACGATGCGGCTCACGGCCATGCACGAACGCACGGCCCGGCTCCCCTTGGTACAGGGGGGCGGGATCGCAGGTGCGGTAGGACGCTCTACGGAGCAGGCCCTACGGCACGGTGGTCAGCTGGGCGTGGTGTACGAGATCGAGGGGCTGTACCGCCGCTTGCTCGACGCACACCCCGACCTGCAGCTCGTGCTGACGGGCGGCGATGCGCCGCTGCTACTTTCCGCTTTTTCGCTACCGGTGTTACACCGACCCCATTTGGTCCTCAGCGGGCTCCATCAAATCTTGTCAACTTATGTCAGTTAAGCGTTACACTCCCTCACCGTTCCTTCTGCTGCTCCTGGGCTTCCTGTCCTCGGCCGGTGTGATGGCGCAGCAGGTGACCAGCACTGACTTCACCGAGATCCGCCCCAAGCAGAACAGCCCGCTGAGCCGCTTCGGACTCGGCGACCCCATCGACCAGTTCCACGCCGCACAGGCCGGTATGGGCGGACTGCGGTCCACCTACCAGGACGCCTTCCACCTGAACCTGCTCAACCCCGCCAGTCTGGCCAGTCTGCAGGCGACCAGCTTCGAGATCGGTCTGTACGCCCGCAATTCGGAGCTGTCCGACGTCAATGGCAGCGCCAACAGCTGGCAGGGTAACATCCGCTACATCGCGCTCGGCTTTCCGCTGCGCAACCCCATCAACCTGAACCTGGACCGCCAGCTCAACTCCTGGAACGGCGGCATGGCCTTCTCCCTGGCGCCCACTACCCTGGTCGGTTACGACCTGGAGCTGCAGGGCAATACGGACAGCGAACTGGGCCCCACCTCCAACCGCCTCAAGGGTACGGGCGGGGCGTACCGCTTCAGCTGGTCGACGGCCCTGCGCTACCGCGGCCTGTCCGGTGGTGTCAACGTGAACTACAACTTTGGCAAGATCACCAACAGCCGGATCCTGGCCTTCGACAGCATCCCGCAGGCCCTGGCTACGGAGTTCGTCGAGGAGTTCAGCCTGAGCGGCTTCAACCTGGGGTACGGACTGCAGTACGCCTTCAACTTCACCGAAGTCAACGAGACAGGGCAGAAGGTAGCCAGTGGCAAGCGGATCATCCTGGGCGTCAACGGCGTGCTGGGGGCTAACGTAAATACCGAGGCTAACCTGCTTTCGCGGCGCTTCAGTCCGGTAGGGACCGTCGTGATCCAGGATACGCTGCGGTCCGAGGACGGACTGGAGGGCAGCGCCGATCTACCCGCGAGCTATAACTTTGGTCTGGCCTTCGAGGACGTCAACCGGCTATACGTCGGGGTGGAGTACGGGCAGCAGCGCTACGGCAACTACACCAACGATGCGCAGCCGGAGACGCTGGCTGACGTCACCCGCCTGGCCGCCGGTATTCAGTACATCCCCAATATCGGCTCCTACAACCGTTACTGGAAGCGCGTGCGCTACCGGGCGGGGGTGCGGCTGGAGGATGATCCCCGCACCATCGGCGGAGAACAGGCGCGCCGCAACGCGGTTACAGTAGGGGTGGGCCTGCCCATCCGGTTACCCCGCCAACAGGTATCTTTCCTTGACCTTGCCGTGGAATACGGTAAATTTGGGGTCCCCGACGTGCTAGATGAGACCTATGTACAATTTACGCTAGGATTTTCGCTCAACGACAACTCCTGGTTCTTTAAACGCAAACTCAATTAAATCAATATGTATATCCTTCGCACCCTAGCTCTGCTGCTTGCATTTTGCGGCTCCAGCGCCCTGGCGACGGCCCAGTGTGTCACCTGGGTAGATTCGCCCCAGAAAGAAGCTGCCGAGAACGCGCACGTCGCGTACCGCAACTTCGTCAAAGGCAAAACGGCCGAAGACCTGGCGGCCCTCCCCGACGGAGAGTTCAACGACGCCTTCAAGAACTGGAAGACCGCCTACGACATCGCCCCCGCGGCCGATGGCAACCGCCCCTTCCACTACCGCGACGGTCGTATGTTCTACAAGGCGATGCGCGAAAAGGCCACCGATGAGGCCAAGAAGCAGGAGTACACCGACATGATCTTCAGCCTCTACGACCAGGAGCTGGAGTGCTACCCCAAGTACGAAGCCTACCTGCTGGGCCGTAAGGGATCAGATATGTTCTACCTGGCCGGTTACAGCGAGGATGCCATGAGCACCATCGAAAAGGCCATCGACGAAGGCGGCAACGACACGGAGTACGTAGTACTGGCCCCCCTGGGTAAGCTGCTCAACTACTACTTCAAGGAAAAAGCCATTGACAACACCCGCGTGCGGGAGCTGTACGACAAGGCCGCCAAGGTAGCCGACTACAATATCGAGAACAACGAGACCTACGCCCCCTACTACCAGGCCGGCAAGGACAACCTCGAAGCCGATGTACTGGAGTTCGCCGACGAGATCTTCGACTGCGACTACTTCAAGGGGCTGCTGCTCCCCAAAGTGGAGGAGAACAAGGACAGTATCAACATCCTGAAGTACATCGTCACCAAGCTGAAGGCCCAGGGCTGTGACTCGACCGATGCCGACGTAGCCCGCGTACAGACTATGTACGACGAGCTCTACGCCGAGAAGTCCGAAGAGTACGAAGCCGAGCGCCGCCGCATGAACCCCCTCTACGAGGGCAGCGAGCTGTACAACGAAGGCAAGTACAACGAAGCCGTACAGGCCTACGAGCGCGGCATCGAAGCCACCGACGACAACGAGAAGAAGGCCCAGGCCTACTACCAGATCGCCCAGATCCAACTCGCTAAGCTCGGACAGTACAGCTCGGCCCGTGCCAGCGCCAACCGCGCCGCCGAACTCAAGCCCGGCTGGGGCAAGCCCTACATCCTCATCGGTGACCTCTACGGCCGCATGAGCAGCAACTGCGGTGACGCCTGGGACCAGCGCCTGGCCGTGCTCGCCGCCATCGACAAGTACAACTACGCCAAGAGCATCGACGGCGACGTAGCCGGTGACGCCAACCGCCGCATCGGCAACTACCGCAACTCCATGCCCATCCGCTCCGAGGCCTTCTCGCGCAGCATGAAGGAAGGAGACCGCGTAAGCGTAGGCTGTGGTATCGGTGAGACCGTTACACTGCGCTTCTAAGGCACAGTAAGCAATTGCACGGTGAAGGCCCGCTCGACAGTACGTCGGGCGGGCCTTTGTCGTGCCACGCCTCGCCCTTAGTGTTTACAAAGTAGCTTACCTTGATGCGCTGATTCAAGCACCATGTGGAAAAATCTAAAGGGCTACTTCATCGTCGAGGAACCGGGCAAAGGCGCCGGTACTAAAACAAAGTTGCCGGATAAACAGCCCAAATCCACCACCTCCGCACCGGCGGCCCCGCCCGCTGCCTCCTCCTCCGCCGCCGCCCCCGTGACGGGTAGGGTATCCGGTAAATTCGAGGATGCGCTGCTGCAGGCCATGGAGCGGGCCAACCTGCCGGGCTTCGACTACCTGGAGTACAAGAAGTCGCTACAGAACCTGCAGAAGATGAACTTCGACGAGGCGATGCGCTTCCAGACCGCCTACGCCGCCGCCCAGAGTATGGGCGTGACGCCGCAGCAGCTCACCGAATCGGCCGCCCACTACCTGCAGGCCCTAAAGACGGAGCAGGACAAGTTCACCGCCGCCGTGCAGAAGCAGCAGGACGATCAGGTGGGCAGCAAGCAGAACGAACTCAAGCGGCTGGATGCGCTGGTGAGCGAGCAGGAGGCCAAGATCGCGGCCCTGCAGGAGCAGATCGCTAAGACCAGGACGCGGCAGCAGCAGCTACAGCAGACGATCGGGGAGAGCCGGCAAAAGATCCAGGCTACGGCGGCCGACTTCCGCAAAACGTACGACACCATCACGGGTAGCATCACGGCCGATATCGAGAAAATGCGGCAATACCTGAAATAGTCGATAAATTCGGGATGCTGGTCGAGGTGGGCAAACTTGCGACGCAAGCAGGGCTTTATAGGGACAGGCCATTAGTTATATTTGCTGACGGCCCCTAAAAATGATATAGACATGGATGGAACACAGATGAAACCAAAATCCTTCTGGCAGCGGCCGGAGGGCGTGACCGGACTCCTCTTCCTGGTGGCCCTGGTAGGCATACTGGGCTACGTGGTGGTGACCTTCGGGGCGGCTATCCTGAGCTTCATCGGTACCACGATCGGGCTGGTCGTAGCCGGCCTCATCCTGATGGCACTGATCTACATGGTGCTGGACCCCAAGATGCGCAACCTGGTCTTCTATATGTACAAGTCCGTGATGCGGGCCATCACCGGCATGTTCGTGCAGATCGACCCCATCGGTATCCTCAAGACCTACGTCGACGAGCTGCAGGGCAATCTGCGTAAGATGAATAAGCAGATCAGTCAGCTCCGGGCCCAGATGCACAAGCTCAAGGAAGTGATCGTGAACAACGAGCGCGAGATCAGCTCCAACCTCAAGATCGCCGGTAAGGCCAAGGAAACCAATAAGCGCAACGTGATGATCCTGAAGTCGCGCCGCGCCGGCCGCCTCAAGGACAGCAACGTGCGGCTCGACGAGCTGTACAAAAAGATGGAAGTGCTCTACCGGGTGCTCACCAAGATGTACGAGAACAGCTCCATCCTGGCCGAGGATATTCAGGATCAGGTGATGGTCAAGGAGCAGGAACGCAAGGCGATCCACGCCAGCCACGGCGCGATGAAGTCGGCCATGAGCGTGATCCAGGGCGATCCCGACCAGCGGGCCATGTTCGATATGGCCATGGAGAGCATCACCGAAGACGTGGCCAACAAGGTCGGCGAGATGGAACGCTTCATGGAAGTGTCCGCCAACTTCATGGATTCGGTAGACCTGCAGAACGGCGTCTTCGAAGAGGAAGGCCTCAATATGCTCGAGCAGTGGGAAAAGGAATCCAACAGCCTGCTCCTGGGCGAGGAAAAATCCACCCTCCTGCTGCAGGCCAACAGCGATACCGACGTGCTCGACCTGGACGCCCCCGTGCCGGAGCGGCAGCGGCAGACGGGCAGCAACAACCAGTACGACTCTTTCTTTAAATAACGCCCGGCGGCTCGTCCGCCGAGCGTTGCGCAGCTTGGCTCGTCGGCCGAGCGCATTCCGAACACTTACCTATGGCACGCCTCACCACCTTCAGCAAGCTGCTGATCACGGTCCTCATTTTACTCCTGATCGTCTTCGGCGTCAACTACCTCACCGACGGCAAGCTGCTGGCCGGCGTACTGGGCGGCGGTGACGGCACGGAACAGGCCGACGGCAGCCGCTACGACCGCGATAGCGACGGCGATCGCCGCAGCGGCGGTGGAGGCAGTGACGACCCCATCCGCGTAGGCGTAGTGACCTGGGGCGGGTACGCGGGTGGACAGTACTTCAACGAGGGCTTCAAACCCTCGGCGGAGAGTCGCTTTAGCAAGGAGTACGGCATCGATGTGGAGTTCGTGCTCAACGACGACGTACCGGCCAGCCTGAACGCCTTCAAGAACGGTGACATCGACGTGCACTGGTACACCATCGACGCGATGCCGACGATCATGCCCGAGCTGGCCGACTTCAATCCGGTCGTACTCTGGCAGTCGGACTGGTCACGCGGCGGCGACGCTATCGTGGTTAAGCGGGGCATCAACTCCGTAGCCGACCTGAAGGGTAAGACCGTGGCGGTAGCCGAACTCACGCCCAGTCATACCTTCCTGCTGTACCTGCTGGAAGCGGGCGGACTCACCGTAGACGATATCCGGGTGCAGGGTGTACCCTCCGCCATCGATGCGGCCGCTGCCTTTAAGAGCGGGAACGTGGATGCGGCAGTGGTCTGGTCGCCGGACGACGAGCTCAGCGTACGGGCCGTATCGGGCGCCAAGATCCTGGAGAGCACGGCCTCCGCCTCCAATATTATCGCCGACGTATTCTTCGCCAAGCGCGACTACGTAGAGGCCAACCGCGACCGGCTGGAGAAGCTCTACCAGGGCTGGATGCGCGGCGCGGCTGAGATCAACGCCAGCGAGGCCAACAAGCAGCGGGCGGCGCGCATCATCGGTCCGGAAATGTCGCTCACCGAAGCCGATGCCGTAGCTATGATCGACAACGTACGGCTGACCACCCACGGCGACAACGTCAACTTCTTCGGCCAGAACCCGGACTACCGCGGCGTGACCGGCGGCCAACTGTACCGCAAGATGGAACAGGCGTACCGTAGCCTGGGACTGATCGACGGCCGGGTACCCGACTTCCGCCAGGCCAGCTACGGCGGACTGGTCATCAATGCCAGCAGCAGCCTCACGGGCAGCGACAACGCGGCCGAGCCTGCGGCCACCTTCGCCCGGGTAGACGAGGCGGAGGGCGAGAACCTGGAGGCCATCGCCACCAAGCGGGTCAGCATTAACTTCCCCGTCGGCGTAGCTACGCTGGACGACCAGGCCAAGGCCATCATCGACGACGAGTTCGTACAGATCGCCAAGGCCTTCGGCAACGCCCGCATCCGCATCGAGGGCAATACCGACAATACCGGTAGCGCGGCCACGAACCAGGCACTGAGCAAGCGCCGCGCGCAGTCGGTCGCCAACTACCTGTCGCGGGAATACAACATGGATCCCAACCGCTTCATCATCGTCGGTAACGGCCCCGACAACCCCATCGCCAACAACAGCAGCGAGAGCGGCCGGGCGCTGAACCGGCGTACGGATTTCGAGTTAGTGCGTCAGTAAGGTAAAGGGTCGAGTGGCCTCCGGTCCGAGTTTGTGATGCCGGTACTGGTGGCAAAGCCACCGAACGAAACGTGCAGAATGGTACTCGGACCGGAGGCCACTCGACCTTAGCTTATCCCCATGCGGCGACTCCCCTTAATCAGCTACGCCATCATCGCCTACATGCTACTGGCCTTCGGCTGGTGGTCGATCCTGCTACTGCGCAAGAATGAGGAGGCCCACAACGCCCGCGTAGACAAACTGGCCATCGAGCTGGCGGTGCAGAAGCGCATCGACCAGCCCAGCGACTTCCGCCGTACGGAGAACTACCAGCTGCTCACCGACCGCTTCGAGCGGCAGCAGCGCATGATCCTGGGCGAGGCCCTGCTGCTGGTGCTGAGTCTGGCGGGTGGCATCTACCTGCTGTTCCGCAACCTGCGCAAGGAGATCAGCGCCGCCGAGCAGCAGCGCAATTTCCTGCTCAGCATCACGCACGAACTGAAGTCTCCCCTGGCCGGTATCCGCCTCATCCTGGAGACCTTCCAGAAGCGCCGCGAGCTCAAGCCCGAGATCCAGCAGAAGCTGAGCACCAATGCCCTGGCCGAAACCGACCGCCTGACCGCCCTGGTCAACGACCTGCTGTTGAGCGCCAAGCTGGAGAACGTCTACCAGCTCAACCGCGAGCCGGTCGACTTCGGGGAGCTGGTGCAGGATGCCGCCGACCGCGTAGCCATGAAGTACAAGACCGCCCGGGTCAACGTAGACATCGAGCCCGACATCCCCGCCATCTCCGGCGACCGGCCCGGACTGACCAGCGTGGTCGTCAACCTGCTCGAGAACGCGGCCAAGTACAGTCAGCCGGAGCCGGTCATCCACACCAGCCTCCACAAGGGGGGCAACAGCGAGATCGTCTGGACCGTACAGGACAACGGCCTGGGCATCCCCGACCGGGAGAAGCGGCGGGTGTGGACCAAGTTCTACCGGGTAGGCAATGAAGATACCCGCAGTACCAAGGGCACCGGACTGGGCCTGTTTATCGTCCGCCAGGTCATCGACAAGCACGGCGGGCAGATCGAGCTACTCGACAACGAGCCGCGCGGCACCATCTTCCGCGTATACCTGCCGGTGTGAAGCGCGTCTCCGCGCCGCTCCGCGCCCTCTGCGGTTCGGTGACCTAACTTGCGCACTCCCCATAACCACCACCTACCGATGCTTACCACTCCCCTCACCAATACCCACCGCCTTCTCGACGCCAAGCTGGTCAACTTCGCCGGCTACGAGATGCCGCTGTCCTACACCTCCCTCAAGGAGGAGCACCAGGCAGTACGCGAGGCCGCCGGTATGTTCGACGTTTCCCACATGGGGGAGTTCATCGTACGCGGAGCAGGGGCGCGGGCGCTGGTGCAGTACGTGACAAGCAACGATGTAGACAAGCTCGCGGAGGGGCAGGCCCAGTACAGCTGCCTGCCGCGGCCGGAGGGGGGCATCGTGGATGACCTATTGGTATACCGCCTGCCCGCCAACCCCAAGATGGGCATGAGCGGCACCCACCCCAGCTACATGCTGGTCGTCAATGCCAGCAACATCCAGAAGGACTGGGACTGGATCGAGCAGCACAACTCCTTCGGCGCCGAGCTGCTCGATATCAGCGACCGCACCGCGCTGCTGGCCGTACAGGGGCCTAAAGCCGCCGATATTCTGCAGCCGCTGACGGACGTCGACCTGGCCGCCATTCCCTACTACAGTTTCGTGCGTGGGGCCATAGCGGGGGTGGATAATGTCATCATCTCGGCGACGGGCTATACCGGGGCCGGTGGCTTCGAGCTGTACCTGGATGGCGACCGGGCCGAGCAGGCCTGGAATGCGATCCTGCAGGCCGGTACGCCCCACGGGCTGCTGCCCGCCGGACTGGCCGCCCGCGATACCCTGCGCCTGGAGAAGGGCTACTGTCTGTACGGCAACGACATCAACGATACTACCAGTCCGCTCGAGGCCGGCCTGGGCTGGATCACCAAACTGAATGGCGATGACTTCGTGGGCAAGGACTTCCTCGTCCGGCAGAAAGCCGAGGGGGTCACGCGCCGCCTGGTGGCCTTCCGGGTGCACGATCGGCGGGCCCCGCGGCACGGTTACCCCATTCAGAGCGAAGCCGGTGAGGTGATCGGTGAGGTGACCAGCGGCACCCATGCGCCGAGCCTGGACTATCCGCTGGGCATGGGTTATGTGCAGACGGGCCACCATGCGGTGGGCACCAAGCTACTGATCGATCTGGGCCGCAAGACGATGGCCGCCGAGGTGGTCAAGCTGTAGAGCCACTTGGCCGCTGCCTGTGCAGAGACCTGGCGAGGGAACCAACTAAGGGGCTAGGGTGTATCTACACCGTTCCCTCATCTACCTCCCCTGCATATGATTCTCTACAAGACCAATGACAACTGGTTTGGCGATGTCGCTCACCTGACCAGCAGCTACACCATGGAGCGCATCATCAAGTCGGTGCTGTTTCTGGGGCTGTACGCCGCGGCGATCATGACCATCATCGTATTATTCGAACTGCAGGAGCAGTTGCAGATGGATACGGCGGTCTTCTCCCTGCTGGGGGTGATCCTGTCCCTCTTCCTGGGCTTCCGCACGAGCACGGCCTACGACCGCTGGTGGGAGGCCCGCAAGCAGTGGGGGGCACTGGTCAACAACACCCGCAACATGGCCATCTACGTAGACAGCATGTGGCCGGCCTCCGATACCGGTATCCGCCGCTTTATGGCCAAGCATATCGCCAACTTCTGCCTGTCGCTGTCGGAGCACCTGCGCGACGGTACCAAACTCGATAAGCTCATCTACCTGGCCCCCGAAGAAGAAGCCTACTACACTACCAAAGACCACATCCCCAACTTCATCGCCCTGCGCATCTTTCAGCGTATGGCAGCCGCCCACCGGGAGGGGACGATCAACGAGGGCGACTACATCAATATCAAGGCCCAGCACCAGAGTCTGCTGGATATCCTGGGGGCCTGCGAGCGGATCAAGAAGACGCCGATCCCCTTCAGCTACGCGGTGTACCTGAAGGTCTTCGTATCGGCCTACTGCCTGCTGCTGCCTTTCGGACTGGTGGAGCCCTTCGGCTGGGCGGCGGTGCCCATCACCATGCTCATCTCCTTCGCCCTGCTCGGCATCGAACTGATGGGGGAGGAGATCGAAGACCCCTTCGGGCTGGACTGCAACGACCTGCCCACCGGCGACATGGCCCACACCATCAAGCGCAACGTCTTCGAGCTACTGGAAGACCGCACCCCCGCCGAGGAGCACAGCAAGGAGCTGTACGAGAAGGTGTTTTAATCGATTGAGGGGGTTACCCCTGCGTTCGTCGATGCATTACTAGGAGTACTCGAACGGATTTGTGAAAGGAGGTGCATGCCGCGACTTTAGCATCATGCAACGGCGGTAAACGATCCGTCGTCCTTCTTTATACCTCCCTTATCCCCCTCCTACCATGTTACGCGCTACGCTATTGATCCTCTTCCTGCTTATCGGCTCGGCCTCCCCGCTGCTGGCCAAGCGCGGCGAGAGCATCTTCGACCGCTGGAGCCACATGGACCAGAAGACTATCGAGCTGCACCTCAACCTCGATAGCCTCGAAGCCCTCCGCTACTCGGAAGCTGCCATACAGGGTACGGTGATCGACAACGGCCGCTCCTTCACGCTCGCCATCACCACCCGGGGCCGCTTCCGCCGCCGCACCTGCGCCCTGCCGCCCATGAAGCTGCAGTTCGATAAGGACATGCTGCGCCTGGCCGGGCTCAATACACACAACGACTACAAATTGGTCACCCCCTGCACCAGCGACCCCGCCGGACAGGACGCCATCCTGCGCGAGCAGCTCGCCTACGAGCTCTACCACACCGTGGCCCCCGAGGCCAGCTTCCGCACCAAGCTGCTGACCATCAACTACGTCAATACCGCCGACGGCAGCGTCACCTCCGGCTACGCTATCCTGATCGAGGACATCGACGAGCTGGAAAGCCGCCTGCAGGCCGACAACTGCAAGGAGTGCTACAACGCCCCCCTGGCCGAGTACGCCAATGCCGAGCAGGTGGCCCTGTTCCAGTATATGATCGGCAACCACGACTTCAGCACCCTGCTGACGCGCAACCTCAAGCTGCTGCGCACCGCCGACGGCCGGCTGACCTCCGTACCCTACGACTTCGATTTCAGCGGTCTGGTGAGCCCTCCCTACCTCAACGCCAAGGTGAAGGAGCGTCACCTGATCTGGGAGTTCACCGATACGCCTGACTTTACCGCCGCTACGGCCACCCTCCTGAGCCTGGAGGAGCAGCTGCTGCAGCAGGTCGAGGAGTATGCGGCGCTCGACAAGGGCAGCAAGCGCAAGATCAGCAAGTACCTGCGGGGCTTCTTTCAGGAGCTGCAGGCCGGCGAGGTCACCCTGTAGCAGCCTACCTTCGCGCCATGTCCGTCGCCCGCGCGCTCACCTTTTACCTGCCCGTCGTACTGATGGCCGTCAGCCTGCTGGCGGCGATCGGTATCGGTAGCCTTTTCTTCCTGAAGCGGAGCGGCGAGGTGCGCGCCAACCGCCTGTACGGCGGACTGCTCCTGGCCGGCGGACTCACCCAACTGCACTTCCTGCTGCTGTTTACCGGACTGGCCGCCCGCTACCCCGCCCTGGAGTTTCTGCCGATCTACTTCACGCTCTGGCTACCCGTGCTGCTGTTCCTGCACGTCAAGATCAGCCTCTACCCCGGCTACCGCATGCGGCTGGGCGACCTGAAGCACTTCATCTTCCCCGTCGCCCAGCTGCTGTTCTTCGTCTCCCTCTGGCTCATCCCCTCCTTTCGCCGGCCGGAGGGGCGCTACTTTTACAGCCCCTTTTACGGTGGTCTGGAACAGGCGCTGTACCTGGTCATCTGGCCAGCCTACATCATATTCGCCTATCAGTACCTGCGGCGGCGGCGGGCGCAGCTGCGGCGTAGCTCCCTGCCCCGCCTGCTGTGGTACCTGCGCAAGCTGCTCAAGGGTAGTATGCTGTTCGTCATCGCCTACGCCATTCTGGCCCTGAGCGACTTCATCAGCTACAACTACTTTTTCGTGGATATGCACGACCAGCCCTGGTACGCCGGCGCGCAGTCGCTGAGCTACACCGTGCTGCTGGTGTGGCTAAGTGTCTATGGCTTCCAGGTCCTGCTGTGGGGCCGCCGCCTGCTGCGCTCGGGCACAGTTGATTGATCCTTGCTACATTATGGGGTCAATCCACCGCTTATGCCCCTCGATCGCCGCAAGTTTCTCCAGACCACCGTCGCCAGCCTGGCCGGCAGTACCCTAGTGCGGGCGGGGCACGCGGGTGCGGACCTTAGTCAGGACGGCCCCCTGCGCGTAGCCGTGCTCGGTAGCGGACTCCGCGGCCAGAGCCACATTCGCGAGCTGCTCGGTCACCCCGGGGTGGAGGTCACCGCCATTGCTGATATAGATTCCGAGATGGTACGCCGCACCCACGAGGTGTTCGACGCTGCCGGCGAGCCCCGGCCCACGGTCTACGACCGCGGCCCGGAGGACTACCGCCGGCTGCTACAGGAAGCCGACGTGCGGGCCGTCATCATCGCTACCCCCTGGCGCTGGCATACCGTGATGGCCGTTGCTGCGCTGCACGCCGGCATGTACACCGGACTGGAAGTGGGGGGAGCCTTCAGTCTGGACGAATGTTGGGAGCTCGTACGGGCCCACGAGGAGAGCGGTAGCCACCTGTACTTCCTGGAGAACGTCTGCTACCGGCGCGACGTGATGGCGGTGCTGAACATGGCCCGGGCGGGGGTATTCGGCGAGCTGCTGCACCTGGAGGGCGGCTACCAGCACGACCTGCGGACCGTGAAGTTCAACGACGGTAAGCAGGCCTACGGGGGTGGGGTGGAGTTTGGTGATAAGGCTTTCCACGAAGCCCGCTGGCGCACCCGGCACTCCGTGCACCGTAACGGCGATCTGTACCCGACCCACGGGCTCGGTCCGGCCGCTAATCTGATCAACATCAACCGCGGCAACCGCTTCGTCGGCATCAGTTCCATGGCCACCAAGGCCAGGGGGCTGCACCAGTACGTCGTGGACCAGGCCGGCCCGGACCACCCCAATGCCGCGGTGGAGTTCAAACTAGGCGACGTAGTGACCAGCATGCTCAGTACCCAGAACGGGGAGGTGGTCGTGCTCCACCACGATACGAACCTGCCGCGACCCTACAGCCTGGGCTTCCGCGTACAGGGTACGAAGGGGCTCTGGATGGACATCAACAACAGTGTACACATCGAGGGGGAATCGCCCGAGCACCAGTGGGAGCCGGCCGGGCCCTGGCTGGAACGCTACGATCACCCCTACTGGCGGGCGGAGGGAGAGCTGGCCGCCGGGGCGGGCCACGGAGGCATGGACTACTTTCTGATCAAGGACTTCGTACGGGTAGCCCGGGCGAATACCGTGCCCCCCATCGACGTCTACGACGCGGCGACCTGGCTGGCGGTCACGCCGCTCTCGGAGCAGAGCGTGGCTACGGGCGGTGCACTGCAGGCCTTTCCCGACTTCACCCGCGGGCGCTGGATGGACCGTCCGGCCGACTTCGCTACCGCAGAATGGTAACGCTACCGGTGCGGATCAGCTCCTCTTCCCCACAGCGGTATACGGCCCGCCAGAGCATCACGCCGGGGTTGACGGGCTGCCCGTCGAAGGTGCCGTCCCAGCGGGCAAAGCGGTCGTCGCTGCGAAACACCTGGCCACCGTAGCGGTCGTACACCTCGAAGCTGATGAGGGTGCCGATAGCGAAGGGATTGGAAATGCCGAAGGTCTCGTTGGCCACCGGCCCGATGCCGTTAGGGGTGAAGGCCTTGGGAACGAAGAGGTTATTGCAGTCCAGATCCTCGGGGTCGATCACCTGCAGCACCAGGCTGTCCCGGGCTACGCAGCTGCTGACGTCATCCGCGATACGCAGCCGGAACACGCGCCGGCCGGCGGTGGTGGGCGTGATGGTGGGCTCGCGGTCGGTGGGGGACGCTACGGGATCGACCGGTGTCCAGCTGAAGGTGGCGCCGCAGTTGCTATTGACGCTCGGCATGATACTTTGACCGAGGAACAGGTTGGTGGGAGGCGTAAGTATGCGGTCGGGAAAAAGGTACAGTTCCTGCACTTCGGCGGTAAGCAGGGCGCGGCCGTAGATGCGCAGTTCGTCGATCAGGCCGGAGAAGGTAGCGCTGCTGAGATCCGTACAGGCGGAGGCTCCGATGAGCAGATCGCCGTCGTTGTCGACGTTGACGCGCTGGGGCGAGGTCGCATCGGCCACCTCCAGTCCGTTGATGAATAGCCGCAAGCGGGTATTGTCGCGTACCAGCACCAGGTGCTGCCAGCAGGACAGATTGGTCAGTGTGTGGGTGAGGGCGAGGGTCTCGCCGTCCACCCCGGTCAGCTGGGCGGTGATGGTGCGGGGGGCCACATCGTAGCGGATGAAGAAGGCGGGGGCGGTGCTGCAGTTGGTATCCTGCTTGGCCAGGAGATACTGCTCCCCCTGGGTGCCCAGCGCCTTGAAGTAGAGGCTCACCGAGAAGTCCTCGTCGTCGAATTCCCGGTTCACATTATTTGAGGCTCCGCCGGGAATGCGGACGAAATCGCCCGGGCCGGTCAGGAGTAGTGCTTCGGTGCGTACGCCGCAGTCGTAATCTACGGCACCTTCTGGGCTGCCGAGGTTCGTGGGTTCACCCGTGACGTCGCCCAGGTTGCTCTCGAAGGGGTAATAGGCGGAGAGTCCGAGGGTGGTCTGGGCGGTAGCCGAGACGGAAAGGAGCAGGGAGAGCAGGAGCAGCAAGCGCATAGGGGCGACGGGGGCTAGGTAGATACGAAACGCGCGCTCCATTCCGGGCGCGGCAGCATGCACTCGTCCTGCTTGCCGAACCAGCGGTAGCGGTTGCGACCGACCAGGTCGTAGACCCAATCGCGCAGGGGACGCGGGAAAAGACGAAGGTAGTACAGCGCGGCAAAGGGGCCGCCCATCATACGGGCGGTACGCAGGGCCGCCTCGCTGCGGGTGTAGGCCGTGCCGTCCTGGTAAAGGACCAACGAGCGCAGGGCCGTGGGGTCGATCCCGAGGTCCGGCAGAAGTTTTTCGGCTAGGGTAGACTGCAGACTGGCGAACCGGAGCTGCCCGCGTTGGTCGTGGCGCAGAACGGTCTGTACCGCGCCGTTGCATAGGTTGCAAACGCCGTCGAAGAAGAGTATGGGAGATGAAATTTGCATCGTACGGGGGAAACGCCGGTGGGCTCCGCAAGGTTAAATTTGACACGCAGCGAACAAATGCACTGTTTTAGGGGCTTTATAACTGTATTTATCATCAAAACAAAACTACACCTCACATGGGTATTCTTGCCTGGATTTTACTCGGACTTGTCGCCGGCGCCATCGCTAAGTGGATCATGCCCGGCCCCGATCCCGGAGGCTGGATCGTCACTATCCTTATCGGCATCGTCGGTGCAGTTATCGGCGGCTTCGTCGGAAGCGCCCTCGGATTCGGTGGCGTCGACGGATTCAACATCGGCTCGATCCTGGTCGCCATTCTCGGTGCACTGATTCTGCTATTTGTTTACCGTAAGTTGGCCTAGACCAGCACACACTACAATAAAGACGACCTTTCCACGCTAGTGGGAGGGTCGTTTGTATTTTAGCCCTACCGCATTAAACCCCGTGCCGCTGTGTCCCTCCGCGTCGTTCAGCTTACCGATCTTCACCTCCTACCTCCCGGTGAGCAGCTGATGGGGCTGGACGTGAATGCCCGCCTGGAAGCCGCCCTGGAGCGGATCGCCACCCTGGAGCCGGATGCGCTGTTCATCACCGGCGACTTCTGCGCCGACGAGCCGGTCGAGCAGGTCTATCACCGCCTACGGAGCCGCTTCGAACGCTTCGACCGGCCCTACTACATTATTCCCGGCAACCACGACGACCGGGCGATGATGCGGGCGGCCTATCCCCTGATGCCGGGCGTAGGGCAGGAACCCATCCACGGCACGGTGGAGCTAAGTGGACAGGTATTTCTATTCCTAGACTCCAGCCCCGGTGTCGTGGATGACCAGCAACTGGACTGGCTAGCTGCCGCGATTGCCGAGCATCCGCAGGCTACGGTGGTCATCCACCACCCCCCGATCAAGCTGGGGATGCCCTTTATGGATAGCAAGTACCCCCTGCGCGACACGGACCGGCTGCTGGACATTCTGACCCGTGACGGCCAGCGCCGCCGCATCCTCTGCGGTCACTACCACGCCGCCCGCACGGTTAGTTACCGCAATCTGGACGTGCTGCTCTGTCCCCCCACCAGCTTTTTCATCTACCCCGGGGCCGAGACCTTCCGCATGCAGGATCACCCCCCGGGCTTCCAGCTACTGGAATGGGCGGACGACGGCTCGTTCCGCCAGACGGTCTACGCAACTTCCGACTGGCACCAGGGGTTACAAAATTAGCGTGCGGCTTGTAGGAAAGATTCGGCCCGCGTATATTTGCGGCCGCTAACCGTAGCATAGACCTATGGTGTAATTGGCAACACAACAGATTTTGGTTCTGTCGTTCAAGGTTCGAGTCCTTGTAGGTCTACTTCCCCCACAGCAAGCCCCTCACCGCCCGCCGGTCAGGGGCTTTGCTTTGGTAGCTATGCGCTGGTTTTTACGGCCGCTAAGGGAACTACCCCGCACCCGCGTCCGCGCCCAAATGAAGGGACGGCCTGGGTACTCCCGCTGAAATGGCCTAACTTTGTGGTATGGCACAGGTATCCGCCCGCATCCGCCTACTCAGGCGAAGGATTTAATTCCCGCTTCCCCGCTACGGCCTGGAAGCGAGTAGCTCGTCACGAGCCCCCGCGATACCCATCCCCCCCTTTATCCCGGCCCCGGCGGTCGATTTTTTCCCTTTCCTATGCAGCTCAAGATACTGGTGGCCCAACCGGAACATACGGTGTACGCCCAGGCCATTTGCAACCTCATCGAAGAGAGCGCCAAGGCGCGCGGTACGGGCATTGCCAAGCGCAAGCCCGCCTACGTGGAGGAAAAGATACTGACCGGCAAGGCCGTCATCGCCCTGGCCGACGATGACGAGATCGCCGGCTTCAGCTACATCGAGACCTGGGACCACCACCGGTACGTAGCCAACTCGGGCCTGATCGTCAATCCCAAATACCGCCGCCACGGACTGGCGCGCCGCATCAAGGCCGCCGTATTCGAGCTGTCGCGCACGAAGTACCCCACGGCTAGGGTGTTCGGGATCACGACGAGCCTGCCGGTCATGAAGATCAACCACGACCTGGGCTACCGGCCGGTGACCTTCTCCGAGCTCACGCAGGACGATGCCTTCTGGGCCGGCTGCAAAACCTGCCCGAATTACGACATCCTAACCCGCAACGAGCGCAAGATGTGCCTCTGCACCGCCATGCTCGCCCCCAGCGCCGAAGAGGTTCGCGCCCTGGCCGTAGACCTCTCCGACATGATCGTCGAGGGTTAAGTCCACCGACCTTAACCCCCTAACCCCTCAACCCCCAAACCCCTTGAAAAAACTAGTCCTAGCCTACTCCGGCGGCCTCGATACCAGCTTCTGCGTCAAGCACCTCACCGACGAAGGCTATGCGGTGCACGCTCTGACCGTCGATACCGGCGGCTTCGACACGGCCGAGATCGCAGAGATGGAGCAGCGCGCGCTGTCGCTCGGTGCCAAGTCCTATAAGCGCATCGACGTGACCGAGGCGTACTACCGCGACTGCCTGCGCTACCTCGTGTACGGCAACTGTCTGCGCTACCAGACCTACCCCATGTCGGTGAGCGCCGAGCGCATGTTCCAGGCCATCACCACGGCCCAGTATGCCGTCGAGATCGGTGCCGAAGCCGTGGCCCATGGCAGCACCGGAGCGGGCAACGACCAGGTGCGCTTCGACCTGGCCTTCGAGCTGAGCGGACGCGAACTGGACATCATCACCCCCATCCGCGACCTCAAACTATCGCGGCAGGAAGAGGTGGACTACCTGGCCAAGCACGGTCTGCAGTGGCCCGAAAAGAAGGGGACGTACAGCATCAACGCCGGCCTGTGGGGCACCTCGGTAGGCGGCGCCGAAACGCTGACCAGCGACCAACCGCTGCCCGAGTCCGCCTGGCCGGTGCCAGTCACGGAGACGGAGTCCCGCAAACTGGACCTGCACTTTACGGAGGGGCAGTTCACCGGCTTCGACGATCAGGAGTTCGACGGACCGGTGGCCGCCATCAAGGCTTTGGAGCAGCTGGCCGCACCCTTCGGCGTGGGCCGCGATGTGCACGTAGGGGATACCATCATCGGCATCAAGGGGAGGGTAGGCTTTGCCGCCGCCGCCGCCGTGCTCATCATCAAGGCGCACCACCTGCTCGAAAAGCATACCCTGGCCAAGTGGCAACTATTCTGGAAGGAGCAACTCAGCAACTGGTACGGCATGATGCTGCACGAGGGGCAGTTTCAGGACCCGGTCATGCGCGACATCGAGGCCTTCCTGGAAAGCTCCCAGGGCACGGTCAACGGTACGGTACACCTTACGCTGCATCCCCACCGCTACACGGTCGATGGCGTCACCTCCCCCAACGACCTGCTCGGCGCCGGATTCGGCAGCTACGGCGAGATGAACAAGGGCTGGTCGGGCGACGACGTGCGCGGCTTCACCAAGATCCTCAGCGTCCCCGGACGTATCCGGAATAAGGTGGACGGTGAGAAGTAGTGAGGTGGTGAAGTGATATGAATATGAAAAAGATAGGCATTGTCGGAGGAGGTGGTTACACGGCGGGCGAGCTACTGCGCCTGCTCGTGCGCCACCCGGAGGTAGAGATCACCTTCGTCGAAAGCGGGAGTCAGCAGGGCAAGGCCATCTCGGAAGTGCACGATGACCTCACCGGAGAAACGGACCTCCATTTTTGCGGGAGCGCAGGTGCGCGGCTTTCCGAAGTCGATGCCGTATTCCTCTGCATGGGCCACGGGGTCTCCCGCGGCTGGGTAGAGAGTCACCGACCGGCCAAGTCGCTATTGGTGGTGGACCTGAGCACCGACTACCGTATGGACGACAGCTGGGTCTACGGCCTCCCCGAGCTCAACCGCGCGCGCATCCAGGGGGCCAGACGGATCGCCAACCCCGGCTGCTTCGCCACGGCGATCCAGTTGGCGGTACTACCGTTGGCCCGGGCCGGTCTGGTCGAGGGCGAGCTGCACATCAACGGCATCACGGGCAGTACCGGTGCCGGACAGAGCCCCTCCCCGACCACCCACTTCAGCTGGCGGAACAACAACGTGAGCGTCTACAAGGCTTTCGACCACCAGCACCTGGCCGAGATCGGTCGCAGCGCCGCCCAGGCGGGTAGGGTAGCCACGGAGGGCATGCACTTTCTACCCGTGCGCGGACCCTTCGCCCGCGGCATCTTCGTGACCTGCTACCTGGATACGGACCGCCCGGAAGAAGAAGTCCGCCAACTATTCAAAGACTACTACGCCGACGCCGCCTTCACCCACCTCACCGACCAGCCCGTACACCTCAAGCAAGTGGTGAATACCAATAAGGGACTGGTACACGTAGAAAAGCACGGCGGCAAGCTCCTCGTCACCACCGCCATCGACAACCTCCTCAAGGGCGCCAGCGGACAAGCCGTACAAAACATGAACCTGGCCCTCGGCCTAGGAGAAACGCTGGGGCTTGAGCTAAAGGCCAGCATGTTCTGAGCTCCCCCTTCGGCGGACGAGCCAAACTGCGTAAGCCTCGGCCGACGAACTACCCTCCCCCCCCCCTCAACGAGCGAAGCGAGCATCCCCACCCTTAACCCCCTAACCCCTTCCCCCCTTAACCCCTTCCCAAAATGACCCTTTTCGACGTCTACTCCCTCTACCCCATCGAGCCGGTCCGCGGCCAGGGCACCTACGTGTACACCGAATCGGGCGAAGCGTACCTGGATTGCTACGGGGGGCATGCGGTGATCAGCATCGGCCATGCCCACCCGCACTACGTGCAGAAGATTACGGAGCAGGTGGGCAAACTTGGTTTCTACAGCAACAGCGTAGAGAACAAGCTGCAGTTGGAGCTGGCCGTGAAACTGGGGGAGCAGTCGGGGCTGGACGACTACCAGTTGTTCCTGGTCAGCAGCGGGGCGGAGGCCAACGAAAATGCCCTCAAGCTCGCCAGCTTCCACACCGGCCGCAGCCGCATCATCGCCTTTCGCGGTGCCTTCCACGGGCGCACCTCCGCGGCCGTGAATGCTACGGACAACGAGGCCATCAAGGCCCCCATCAACCGCAACTACCCCGTCACCTTTCTCGACATCAACCAGCTGGATACCGTGCGCCGTGAGCTGGAGCGGGGCGACGTGGCGGCCGTCATCATCGAGGGTATCCAGGGGGTGGGCGGTATTCACGTGCCCGACGCGGACTACCTGGAAGCCCTACCGGAGCTGTGTCACCGCCACGGTGCGCTGCTCATCCTCGATGAGGTGCAGTCGGGCTACGGGCGCAGCGGCAAGTTCTTCGCCTTTCAGCACAGCGGGGTGCGGCCCGACATCATCACCATGGCCAAGGGCATGGGCAACGGCTTCCCCATCGGCGGGGTACTCATCGCGCCGGAGATCAGACCCAAAGCGGGCATGCTGGGCACGACCTTCGGGGGCAGTCACCTGGCCTGTGCGGCGGGCATCGCCGTGCTGGACGTCATCGCCCGGGAAGACCTCGTGGCGCGGGCGCAGGTGCAGGGCGACTACCTGATGCAGGCCATGCGGCAGACCGGACTATTTACCGAGGTACGGGGCCACGGGCTGATGATCGGTCTGCAGATGAACGAACCCATCGCTCCACTGCGCAAGCGGCTGTTGTTCGAGCACCACGTATTTACGGGCTCTTCGAAGGACCCGAATACGATCCGTTTGCTGCCACCACTCAACATCACTCGGGAGGAATGTGAGCGCGTGGTGGAGGCGTTTGGGGAGGCGCTGGTTACTTCCTAGCGGGGATAGAAACTACCAATTACAAATCGCTGCCGGAGGCAGCTATCTACAACCGCGGTCGGAGACCGCTGCGTACTATGCACTTTACTTCAGCACCCGATACCGCTACGATCCATCAGCTCATCGCACGAGCGCAAGCCTACAAGCGCGATCCCTTTCCCGCCGAGGCACCGGGCCGGCACCGGACGCTCATTAACCTGTTCTTCAATCCCAGTCTACGCACCCGCCTGAGTACCGAAAAGGCCGGCTACCAACTGGGTTTCCAGGTCATCACGATGGACATGGCCGGGGGCTGGCAGCTCGAGTTTGAGGACGGGGCGGTGATGAATCTCGAAAAGGCCGAGCACGTCCGGGAAGCCGCTGGAGTGCTGAGCCAGTACTGTGATGTACTCGCCGTACGCTCCTTTCCCGGTCTCGAAGATCGGGAGGCCGACTACGAAGACCGCATCATCACGGCCTTCAAGACCTACGCTACGGTGCCGGTGGTGAGTCTGGAATCGGCCATCCGCCACCCCCTGCAGAGCCTGGCGGATTGCGTGACCATCGCGGAGCATGCCTTGCACCTGCGTACGCGCCCTAAGGTGGTACTGACCTGGGCGCCCCACCCGCGCCGTTTGCCGCAGGCCGTAGCCAATAGTTTCGCCGAATGGATGCTGGCCTGGGGGGAGGTAGACCTGGTGATCGCCAACCCCCCGGGCTTCGACCTAGCCGAACGGTTCCGGGCGGGGACGCAGGTGCTGCACGATCAACGGGAGGCGCTGCGGGGGGCCGACTTCGTGTACGCCAAGAACTGGTCGAGCTACGACGACTACGGCGCCACGGCCGAGCTACCCGACTGGATCGTGGATGAGGACAAAATGGCACTGACCAATAACGCGTACTTCATGCACTGCCTGCCGGTGCGGCGCAATGTAGTGGTGAGCGACGGGGTACTGAATAGCGACCGGTCGCTGGTGTTGCAACAGGCGAATAACCGGACCTGGGCGGCGCAGGCTGTGTTGGGGGTGTTGTAGGTTAAACACGGAGTGCACGGATTTGCTTCGCTGCTGCCTTCGGCGGTATTTCCATGGATATAACACGGATTCGTGGGTATTTGGGGAGTGTATGATCTGTGCATAATCCGTGCCCTGAATCTGCGTAATCTGTGTTTAACCCCACGAGCAACAGCGAGCTATCGTACATTGGAAGCGACAAACCACCCGCCCCCATGCCCCGTCAGCTACTAGAAACCGAACAGAAAGCCCTGGAGATCAACCTCGATCCCCGTATCTACGGCACCTTTGCCGAGATCGGTGCCGGACAGGAGGTTGCCCGCCACTTTTTTCAGGTCGGCGCGGCGGCCGGTACGATCGCCAAGACGATGAGCGCCTACGACAAGGTGTACTCCGACCAGATCTACGGCACGGAGCCCAGCGGGCGCTACGTCTGTGAGAGCCGTATCCACAAGATGATCGACCACGAATACGAACTGATGGTGGACCGGCTGCGGCACGACCGGCCCGATACCAACTTCTTCGTGTTTGCCGATACGGTGGCGGCGGTCAACTACACCCGTACGATACGCGGTAATGGCTGGCTGGGACTGCGCTTTCAGCTCACGCCGAACGGGGGGGGCAACGACCTGCTCCTACACGCCCGCATGCTGGACAACGACAACCAACTGCAGCAGCAGGCTATCGGGATACTGGGGGTGAATATGATCTACGGGGCCTACCACCTGCACAGCAAGCCGGAGGAACTGGTGGAATCACTGCTCGACGGACTCAAGGGCCGTATCGCCATCGATATGATGGTGCTGAGCGGTCCGGACTTCTCGGTCGACAACCGCCTGCTGAGCCTCTGGATGGTGAAGCATGCGCTGACGGACATCACCATGTTCGACCCCCGCGGCCGCAGCATCCACCCCAGCGAGTTCCTGTACCGTAAGGCCGTGATGGTGGTGCGGGGCAGTTTCCGCCCCACTACCCTGGTCAACGCCGATATGCTGGAGGCGGGCTACAAGCAGTTTCGCTCCGAGGAGCACATCGATCCCTCGAAGAGCTTCCTGCTCACGGAGCTTACGCTGGATAACCTACAGGGCAATAGTGAGCTCAACGAACGCGACTACCTGCACCGGGCCACCCTGCTCAATGCGCTGGGGCAGACGGTCATCATCAGCAACTACCACCGCTACGGCGACCTGATCGAGTACCTCTCGCTGTATAAGGTGTCACCACTGGGAATCGTGGTGGGCGTCAACGACCTGCTGCAGCTGATCAGCGACAAGTACTACGCCAATCAGGACGGCCGCCTGCTGGCGGCCTTCGGGGAGATCTTTACCCGCAACGTCAAGCTGTACGTATACCCCGCCCAGCAGGAGGGGAGTGCCGACCTGATGACGGCCGAGAACGTACCGATCCCGGAGGGGGTCAAGTTCCTGTACCGTCACCTGTTGGATAGCGGGCAGATCGTGGACATCGAGGAGTACAAGGCGGAGAACCTGCACATCTACTCGCGGGAGGTGCTCAACCTGATCCGGGACGGCGAGGACGGCTGGGAAAGCATGGTGCCCGAGCGGGTGGCTAAGCTGGTGAAGCAGGACTGTCTGTTCGGCTACCCGGCCGAGAAGCTGGAGTTCGAGTATTGAGCCCGCCGGTCCAACTAAAGCGGGTGCTCGGGTGTAATTAGCCCAGGTAATAACCGCAAACTAAAAGCTATGTACCCCGCCGAATTCACCGTGCCGATGGCCAAAGACCTCACTGGTTTTGGCTTCGAAGCACTCACCACCCCCGAAGAAGTAGACGCCGCCCTGGGGCAGACCGAAGGCACCGCCCTGCTCGTGGTCAACTCCGTCTGCGGCTGCGCCGCCGCTATGGCCCGCCCCGGTGCCAAGATGGCCGTGCGCAACGAGAACCGTCCGGACCGTCTGTACACCGTATTCGCCGGCGTAGACAAAGCTGCTACGGCCCAGGCCCGCGAGCACCTGCTGCCGTACCCTCCCAGCAGCCCCAGTATCGCACTGTTTCACGACGGTAAGCTGGTCCACTTCCTGGAGCGCCACCACATCGAGGGGCGCCCGGCCGAAGTGATCGCCCAGAACCTGAAGATGGCCTTCGATAAGTACTGCGTACCCGCCGAGTAGGTACGGGATTTGAGATTCCCTTAACGCCCCGTGAATACACCTTCACGGGGCGTTCGTGGTTATACCTGCGACTGGCCCCACAAATTCGTCTGCCGTGTACCACCTGATCAGCCTTATCGCCTTAATTGGATTGGCCTCCGCCGCTCCCCAGCGCATCAGCGTCGAGGTAGTGAGCTCCACCGCGGGCGGTAAGGTCTACGTAGCGGCCTACGCCAGCCAGGCCGGCTTCCAGAACGAAGACTTTATCGCCAACGCCAGCGCTTCTCTGGACGCCGCCGCCGACCGTACCGAGCTCGCGCTACGGGTACCCGAGCGGGGCCGCTACGTCATCGCCGCCTTCCAGGATATGAACGGCAATGGCGAGCTGGACCGCAACTTCCTGGGCGTACCCACCGAGCCCTACGGCTTCGCCAAGCTGCCCCCCAGCAAGTGGCGCTCGCCTTCCTTTACCGAAGTAGCCACCGACCTAGACGACAGCGATCATTTCCGCATCGAGATGCGCCGCTGGAGTGAATACTGAGCCCTACTGACCTACATCAACCATCACTTTGCCCTGACCGTTAAGGATTTATGCTCCGCAAGCTGTTCATTCTGCCGATTCGTTTTTACCAAGCCGCTATCTCACCGGTGCTGGCCCCGCGCTGTCGCTACGACCCCACCTGCTCGCACTACGCCGTAGAGGCCATCGAGGAGTGGGGGCCCCTGAAAGGTAGCTGGCTGGCACTAAAACGGATCGGGCGCTGTCATCCCTGGGGTGGGTTTGGACCTGATCCTGTTCCCCGTAAGGATTAACCACGGATTACGCAGATTACACACGGATTAGGGCACAGATTCTTTCGGCCTTACTTGTCGTCATACGTGGTCTTTTAAAAAAGCAACGAAAGCATGCTAAAATTCATCTTACTCCTTCTACTCACTACCGCCACCCTCTCCGCCCAGGGTATTCAATTCTTCGAGGGGAGCTGGGCCGAGGCGCTGGAGCAGGCCGCCGCGGAAGACAAGCTCATTTTCGTAGATGCCTACGCCGAGTGGTGCGGACCGTGCAAGATGATGTCTGCCCGCGTGTTTCCGGACCAGGAAGTGGGGGAGTACTTCAATGCCAATTTCATCAGCGTGAAGTACGATATGGAGAAGAGTGAGTCCGAGGAGTTTCGGCAGTGGCACTCCGCCTCCGCCTATCCGACCCTGCTATTCATCAATGCGGAAAATGAGGTGGTGCACCGCCTGATCGGGGCCCGGCAGACCAAGCAGCTTCTGCGGGATGCCGCCAGTGCCCTGGCCCGTACCGAGAAGGACCTGGACGAATTGCGGGCCGACTACGAAGCCGATAACACCGCTGAGACCGCCTACGCTTACGTGCGTGCGCTGCTCCGCGCCGAAGAAGCTCACCTGCGGGTGGCCAATGACTACCTGCGCCGGCCGGAGGTAGATTTCACCGCACCTGCGACCCTCCGCCTACTCTTACTTTCCGCCACGGAAGCGGATAGCCGACTGTTTGACCTGCTGCTGGAACACCGGGAGGCAGTAGCTGCACTGGAGGGTGGGGAAGCCGTAGATGCTCAGCTGCAGCGGGCCGTGCGCAATACCTTCGATAAGGGGCTTGAATATCGCAGTGAGGACCTGCTGGCTACCGCGGTGGAGAAGCTGGCGCTGATAAATAGGGAGGAGGCTAAGCGCCTGGAGTCAGAAGGTGAGTTTGCGCTCGCGCTACGTGGTAATGACTATAAAGACTTCGTGAAAGCTAGCAAGAGCTACCTCAAGCATGGCGCTGCCGGAGATGCCGGGCGCCTGCGTGGGGCCTTCACGGAGATCAAAGGCTCCTCCTTCAAGGAATACAAGGAGGCTACCGACCTGGCGGCCGAGGCGCTTTCCGCTGCCGCCGAGCTATCCCCCGAGGAGGGCTGGCGCGACTACTACCAGCTGGCCCGCTACCTGCAGGAGCGCATGCGCAACGAGCAGGCCCTCGAAGCTGCCGAGCGGTCGCTGGCCGGACTGACCAACGGACCCGCCAACTACCGCCGCGCCGTACAGGCGCTGGTCGACGAGCTGCGCGCAGCGACCAAGTAGGCAGGGTGTAGTTTTGTGGCATGTATCCCGACCTGTCTTACCTCCTGCACGCCCTGATCGGGACCGCCCGCGACAACGCCTTCAGCATCGTCAAGACCTTCGGGCTCTTCCTGCTGCTGGCCTTTCTGGTCGCCGCGCGGCTACTGAAGTGGGAGCTGCAACGTCGGGAACGGATCGGACAACTCACCCCCACCAAAACGCTACAGGTGCCGGGCTATACGGTCACTACGGCGGACTATATCACTAACGGTATCCTGGGCTTCGTGCTGGGCTACAAGCTCCCCTACGCAGTGGTCAACTTCGCGGCCTGGCAGCGCGATCCGGGTGGGGTGCTCCTGTCTACGGAGGGCTACCTGCTGACCGGTCTGCTGGGCGCGGCACTGCTCGTCGGCTACTACTACAACATCGCGCGTAAACAGGATGCCGTGGTAAATCCGGTACCGGTGGACGTGTACCCCAGTCAGCGCATCGGTCCCATCACCATGCGGGCGGCCATCGGCGGACTGCTGGGCGCCAAGCTCTTCGCCGTGATCGAGTACTGGGACCGCTTCCTGGCCAACCCCCTACAGGAGCTGTTCAGCGGCGGCGGACTAGCGATCTATGGCGGACTCATCGGCGGTTTCGTAGCCGTTTACCTCTACCTGCGCAAGCACCGCATTGCCGCCCTGCCGGTCATGGACGCGGTGGCGCCGGCCCTGATCGTAGCCTACGGAGTGGGGCGGATCGGGTGTCAGCTCAGCGGCGATGGCGACTGGGGCGTGGCCATTCCGAACGGCATCCCCGCGGGCTGGTGGCTGCCCGACTGGATGTACGGCTTCGACTATCCCCACAACGTGCTCGGTAAGGGCGTCCCGATTCCTGGCTGTACGGCTGAGTACTGCAGTCGGCTCGCGGAGCTGCACTATCCCACGCCTTTCTACGAGACCCTCATGGCCTTTGCGATCGGTGGCGTACTGTGGGGTCTGCGCAAGCGACTCACGGTATACCCCGGGCTACTCTTCAGCGTATACCTCTTCCTCAACGGAGTGGAGCGCTTCTTCATCGAGTACGTGCGGGTCAACGACCAATATGATGTACTGGGTCTGAGTCTCACCCAGGCACAGCTCATCGCAATCGGCTTCATGGTAGCGGGGCTCGCTGGTGGGGTGATCGCCTCACGGCAGAAACGATGGACAGCCGAGCAGTAGGCAGGGGCGGGGCCGCGGGTGCAGAGGGAATAGCGCGCAGAAAGAAAACGCAAAATTGGTTGACCAATACTTGGTTAACCAATTATTCTATATGTATATTGAGCCAGCGTGAATAAGCCCCGCAGCAAAGCAGTAAGAATGTTAGAGAATTTCAGCGCCATTAAAGTAGAGAACCCAGTCGACATTATCATTCGACAGGTGCGGGCACTGATCACTTCGGGACAGTTGGCACCGGGTGACCGGCTACCGGCCGAGCGCAAGATGGCCGAGCGCCTGGGCGTAAGCCGCAGCCACGTCCGCGATGCGATCCGCAAGCTAGAATTCTACGGTATCCTCCGCACGCTACCGCAGAGTGGTACGGTGGTCGCCGGCCTGGGTATCGCTGCGCTGGAGGGCTTGATCACGGACGTCCTGCAACTGGAGGAGCGTGACTTTGGCTCGCTGGTCGAGACCCGAATCATGCTGGAACTGCAGTGCGTGAAGCTGGCTGCCGAGCGCCGCACTACGGACGACCTCATCGAGATCGAACGGGCGCTGGGCGCATATGAGGAGAAGACGCGAAGCGGAGGCTCCGCGGTTGAGGAAGACCTGCTGTATCACCTGGCTATCGCCGATGCCAGTAAGAACAGCGTGCTGAAATCGCTGATGATGATCATTACACCAGATATTATCAGTCAGTATGTGAAGTATGCTATTTGCGGTGACCGGGCTGACTTCAAAGCGCACCACGAACACGTAGAAATACTGCGATATATTCGCGAACAGGATACGGTAGCCGTACAAAAAGCTATGCAGCGCCACCTGAGTGATGTAGCTCAGTTCAGTAAAACACTGAACGGACAGAACTAAGTCAGCATACGATCTTGTAAATTATGCTCAACGCCAGGCGAGGTAATTTCTCCCAGCACACCAAACTTATTGTTAAATTGCAACCGATTGAATTAGAGTAGCCCCGCCGCTGCCCATCACCGGTTTGTCTGTTCTTACCCTACTATCCCACGCTATTGTCCTCACGCAAATTATGAAACAATGAATCATCTATCCGCTCTATCCCGGACCCTACTGGTCCTGTTGTTAGCGATCACACTGGCCATACCGTCCTCCGCCGGTGCGGCCCATCTACCTTTTCAACTTATCGTCGGTGTAGTCACCGACGCCGATACCGGCGAGCCCCTCATCGGTGTGACCGTAATTAAGGAGGGTACGACCTCCGGTACCGTCACCGACCTCGACGGCCGCTACGAGATCGACGCCGAGCCCACCGATAGGCTGGTGTTTTCCTATACGGGTATGGCTCCCCAGACCATCGATGTAGCGGGGCAGACCACCATCGATGTGCAACTAAGCTCGGATTCTGAACTACTGGACGAAGTAGTGGTCGTAGGATATGGCTCGCGCAAGAAGAGCGACATCACCGGAGCGGTATCGTCCATTAAATCCGAAGAACTGACCGCCTTTCCAGTACTGGACGCGGCCCAGGCGCTGCAGGGACGTGCCGCCGGTGTGGTGGTGCAGTCCAATAACGGCGGAGAGCCCGGCGCACCCATCAGCGTAAAGATCCGGGGCAATACCTCGATCAATGCCAGTAGCAATCCGCTCGTAGTAGTAGACGGCTTCGTCGGCGCGACCTTCCCCCAGGCCAACGACATCGCCTCCGTAGAGGTCCTCAAGGATGCTTCGGCAGCCGCTATCTACGGCTCCAGAGGCTCTAATGGCGTAATTCTGGTAACGACCAAAAAGGGTAGGAGCGGCGAGCTCGCCGTGGAGCTGAACTCGAATTATTCCATTACCAATACGGCCAATGAGCTCGAGCTACTGGACGCCAATGAGTTTGCGTCATACCAGCAGGCGATCAACCCCAATTACGTGCAGGGCCCCGCGAATACGGACTGGCAGGATCTCCTCTACACCACGGGCAATACACAGAACCACCAGGTCTCCTTCTCGGGGGGCAGCGATAACATCAACTTCTATGCGTCCGGCACCTACTTCGACCAGGAGGGTGTAATCATCAACTCGGCCTTCGAACGCCTGTCGTTCCTATCGAATGTAGACGCACAGGTGAGCGATAAGCTGAAGTTGGGGATCAACTTCTTCGCCAGCCGGGGCAAGCAGGACGGTGTACCCACCCAGTCTACCGGTCAGACCGCCAACGGCGGTGGTGACGATGTGGTCTCCCTGCTCTTCCGCTTCACGCCCGACCGGGGTGTCCAGGACGAGAACGGGGTGAATACGATCAATTCCGTAGGCGACAACGTAGACAACCCCCTGGCTATCGCCCGGGAGGCGATCAACGAAACCAAAGTGGACCGCTACCGTACGAACCTGTACGCCAGCTACGAGATCCTGGAGAATCTGAACTTCAAAACAACCTTTGGCTACAGTACCCGAAACCTGACGCTCGGTGTATTCCGGCCGTCCACCCTGGTAGTCACCGCAGGTGGTACCGGCGGCACGGCGAGCATCGATAACCTGCGGAACACCAACCTGCTGAGTGAGAACTACCTGACCTTCGACCAGGAGCTAGGCCGGGGCGACCTGACCCTGCTGGCAGGCTATTCATATCAGAAGAATACCAACGAACGCTTCTCGGCGGCCGCTCAGGGCTTTACATCGAATTCGTTCTCCTACCGCGCGCTACAGACCGGCTCCACCCAGTTGATTCCTAGCTCCTCGCTATCGGAATCGGAGATCCAGTCGCAGTTCGGCCGGGTAAATTATGATTTCGACGACCGCTTCCTGATCACGGCTACCGTAAGACGGGATGGTGCGTCCAACTTCGCCGCCAACGAGAAGTACGCCATCTTCCCCTCCGGTGCCGTCGCCTGGCGCATCTCCAATGAAGCCTTCCTGCGCGACAATCCTACCGTATCCAGCCTGAAGCTTCGGGCTAGCTACGGACTCACCGGCAACCAGGCCATCTCGCCCTACCAATCCCTGGCCAGCTTCGGCTCGGTCTTCACGCCCATCAACGGGCGCACGGTCACTAACGTGACGCCAAATCAGGTAGCCAATCCGGACCTGAAGTGGGAAACCTCCTACCAGACCAATATTGGCCTGGACTTCGGCCTGTTCGAAAACCGGCTATCGCTGTCCCTGGACTACTACAATATCGATACCAAGGACCTGATCATACAGGATGCCAGTCAACCACAGTATCTGGGCTTCCTGAATGCGGCGAGCCTGAGAAACGTAGGCGAGATCAATAACCGTGGATTCGAGATCACGCTGAACTCCCGCAACATCGCAAAGGGTGATTTCCGCTGGAGCACCGATTTTAACTGGGCTACGAATAGAAATGAATTCGTGACTCTGCTGGACGGAAGCGACATCTTCCAGGATGCCTCGCCCGGCTACTTCAACGTACCCCGTACGCACGTGCTGCGCGAGGGAGAGGCGGTGGGTGTCTTCTGGGGCTTCGACTACCAAGGCATCTATCAGGGAGGCGATCTGCCCACTGGCCTGGCTACCTTCGAAGGAGCCGAAGCCGGGGATCAACTCTTCGTGGATGTCAACGGAGACGGGACCATCACTACGGATGATCAGACCATCATCGGTGACCCTAACCCAGACTTCACGATGGGGGTGACCAATAGTTTCTCCTACAGAGGCTTCGACCTGAGTATCTTCTTCCAGGGTGCCGTAGGTGGTGACGTCATGAATCTTACGGCCGTGCAGTTGTATAACGGAGATTCTAACGGACCCAACGCCCTACTGAACGCCTGGACGCCGTCTAATACCAATACCGATGTGCCCCGCGCCCGCCTCCGGGGGAAGGAAATCTCTTCACGCTTTGTGGAGGATGGCAGTTATATTCGGTTGAAGAACCTCGCGCTTGGCTACACCTTCGGTGGAAACTTCACCGAACGATTACGCGTAGGTAATATCAGGCTCTCCGTAAGTGCACAGAACCTGCTGACGTTCACGGACTACTCAGGCCTAGACCCCGAGGTAAGCTACTTCGGCTCTGGTGGCCAGGGTGCCTCGGAGAGCAATACCACCAACGGATTCGACTTCGGAAATTATCCCACCATTCGATCATTGAATTTTAGCCTCGGCGTAAAATTCTAAATAAGCAATAAGATGAAAAAGTACGTAGTATTTCTCTTTTTAGGATTCGCACTGGCCAGCTGCTCTGATCTGGTGGAAGAACCCGTAGGGGTCCTGGCACCCGACGGATTCTTCAAGACGCCCAGTGATATTCAGACCGCCACCAATGCCGCCTTCGGGCATATGGTACACGAGGACTTCTGGGGTCGTAAGATGTCCCTGACCCTCATGCTGCGCAGCGACATGGTAGCCATCGGTGATCCGACGACCGCACGCCGACGTATCGACCACGACGAGTTTACCGTTGCGGCCGATAACGGAATGATCGAAGGGTACTGGCTGAGGGTCTATCAGATCATCTCCGCCGCTAACCAGGCGATCGCCGGTGCCGAACAGGTCAACGCAGCCGCCGAGGTGAAGAACGCGATCACGGCGCAGGCCTACTTCGCGCGTGCCTTCGCTTACTTCCACTTGGTACGGCAGTTTGGAGATATCCCGTACATCAATACGCCGATTACGGATCTGGCCGCGGCGAGCTCCGTCAGTAAGACACCCGCCGCCGAGGTCTACGCTAATATCATTGCCGATCTGGAGTTTGCCAAGCAGTGGCTGCCAGATACCCAGGAGTCGCGGTCTATCCCCGCTAGGTCGGCGGCGCACGCCTACCTGTCGCTGGTACACCTCACCATGGGCAACTACCAGATGGCCTACGATGAGGCGAAAGGAGTGATAGACAACGAAGACACCTATAACCTGGGGCTGGAAGATGATTTCCAGGACCTGTTCGATGCCGTAGCGATCGAGAGCTCGCGCGAGCCCCTCTTCACGCTGGACTTTATCGGCGCGAGCGACGGAGACGACGGACGCGATTACCAGGCTGCCCTGACCGGTATCCGTGGTGACGAGCAGTATGGCTACGGAGGAGGCTGGTCCGTGGGTGTGCCCTCCCTGGATGTATACAGGAGCTGGGACGGACGGGACTACCGCAAATCCGTCAGTCTGGATACTACCGCTGTATACAATGGCGTAACGGAGACCTACGAAGTCTTCATGAACTTCAATACCCGGGCCGTCAACCGCCCGCACATTGCTAAGTACACGCGTCGGTTCGGAGCCACCGCTACCGGAAACGGTCGGGGATCCAACTACAACTACATGATGATGCGCTACGCGGAAGTCCTGCTGATCGCCGCCGAAGCCCTCAATGAGATCAGTCCCGGAAGCACCGAAGCTGAAGGCTACGTGAACCGGGTTCGGGCACGCGCGAGAAACGGTTCGTCCTTCCCCGCGGATGTCTCCGGCCTGTCGCAGGATGCGTTCCGCGAACTGGTGCTGGAAGATCGGAAGTGGGAGCTGGCCTTTGAGGTCAAGCGGTGGTACGACATCGCCCGCCGCCGCCTCGCCGACGAGGTGTTTGCCGCCGATGGCCTGGAAGGTGCTAAGCCGAATTTCGATGCGGCGCAGGACTACCTGTTCCCCCTACCGGCCGATGAGCTATCCCGGAATCCGAACCTGGCGCCCCAGAACCCCGGCTACTAAACCCATCCGGGTCCTGACTGCACCTTCTTTTCTGACTAAACGTATGCGCTAGTTGATCGACCTCGATACCTTCACTGCACCCGCGACCGCGCACCCCTGGCTAGTTGGCTTCATGTGCTTGGTCGTCGGGTTCGGTTGTGGGTCTCCGGAGCCCCGGATCGACACGTCGGACGGGCTACGGCAGGCGATCGCCACCGCCAAAGCCGGCGACGAGATCGTACTGGCTAACGGCACCTACACCGACCTGGCCCTGGACTTTACGGGCCGGGGTACGGAAGGCAAGCCGATCCGGCTGGTCGCCCAGGAAAAAGGGAAGGTGTTTCTGGAGGGTGAGTCTTACCTGCGACTATCGGGTGAGCACCTGGTGGTGGAGGGTCTCGTGTTCCGCAACGGCCACACCCCGACCAGTGAGGTGATCAGCTTCCGTACCGCCAAAGACTCGCTGTGTACTAACTGCCGCGTGACCGAGTGCGTGATCGACAACTACAACCCTAGCGAACGCTTCGAGAGCGACTACTGGGTGGGTATTTACGGTCGCAACAACCGCTTCGACCACAACTACCTGACCGGTAAGCGCAATCAGGGGGTGACCCTGGCCGTGCGGCTGGATAGCGAGGAGAGTCGGGAGAATTTCCATCGTATTGATCACAACTACTTCGGCGAGCGGCCGCTGCTGGGCTCCAACGGCGGGGAGACCCTGCGTATCGGTACCAGCCACTACTCCCTGAGTAACTCCAATACGCTGGTCGAATCCAACTACTTCGACCGCTGTAGTGGGGAGGTCGAGATCGTTTCCAGTAAGTCGGGAGCCAACGAATTTCGTGGCAATACCTTTCACGAATGCCAGGGTACCCTGACCATGCGCCACGGCAACGGCACGGTGGTCGATGGTAACTTCCTGCTCGGCAACGGCAAGCCGAACACCGGCGGCATCCGCATCATCAATGCCGGTCAGCAGGTGACGAACAACTACCTCTACGGCGTGACCGGCCACCGCTTCCGGGCCGCCCTGGCGATCATGAACGGGGTACCCGACTCGCCCATCAATCGCTACCATCAGGTCACCGACGCGGAGGCACGCGGCAATGTATTCATCGACTGCGACCACATCGAACTCGGGGTGGGTAGTGACGGTGAGCGCAGCGCGGCACCCGAACGTAGCCTGATCGC
This sequence comes from Neolewinella maritima, assembly GCF_923081025.1. Classification (GTDB taxonomy): domain Bacteria; phylum Bacteroidota; class Bacteroidia; order Chitinophagales; family Saprospiraceae; genus Neolewinella; species Neolewinella maritima. Next base: position 44,328 of record NZ_CAKLPZ010000001.1, read on the forward strand.
CGACAACGTCTTCGTGAACCGCAAGCGCAGTGACCTCTTCACCGTCCACGATGACATCAGTGGCATCACCTTCCGCGATAACCTGCTGGACGAACAGCTCACCGCCCCGCAGGAAGCCGGCTTCCGTAACATCGCGATCGAGCTGGCCGGAGCCGAGGGTCTGTTGCTGCCCACCGGCCTACCGGCCGCCGATAGCATCCGCACCCGCATGGCCGATCGCGGCACCCCGGAGAACTGTGGCGTGGACTGGTACCCGATCCGGGAGGAGGGGCAGGTGTTTGGCAACGGCAAAACGATCCGTATCACCCCCGGCGAGAACACGCTCTCGGATGCTATCGCGCAGTCTGCCGCCGGCGACGTCATCGCGCTGAGCGCCGGTGAGTACTTACAGACTAAGGCTATCGACCTACGCCATCCGCTGACCATTACTGCTTCGGGTGGGGAAAAACCTACGCTACTATTCCGGAAGACATCTTTCATAAACTTAGAAAACGGGGGTGCGCTGACCCTCCAGGGCGTGCGGGTTGACGGCCGCGAGTGCCTCGACCAGCCACTCAACAGCGTGATCCGTACCAGCCGCTACTCCATGGTCAACAACTACAAGCTGATCATCGAAAACTGCGACTTTACCGAGCTCGATGTCAATCACAGTTTCGATGTGGTACGGGTAGCCAAGCACACCTTCGCAGACTCCATCGTGCTGCGTAATTCGACCTTTCACAACGTGAGCGGCAGCGTGCTACCGCTCCATCAGGAAAACGACGACATCGGTATCTACAACGCCGAGAACGTAGTGATCGAGAACTGCGATTTCGACCAGATCGGTCAGGCCGCCCTGCACCTGTACCGCGGGGGTACGGACGAGAGCACCTTCGGCCCCTTCCTGACCATCGACCGCTGCACCTTCGACGAGGTGGGGATGGACCGGCGCAACCGCAGTGACAGTGCGATCCGACTGTACGGTCCCCAGAGCGTATCCATCACGAACTCCATCTTCGATGATTCGGCTCCCGTACGGCTGCATTTAGTGGTGGGCGACCCGGTGATCTCCCTGGCCGATTGTGTCTTCTCCGGGGGTACCGAGCTGCTCGACAACGGCGCGCCCTACACGACCGAAAACCTTCTTTTTCTCCCCGAACCCATCACTACCCTGCCCGACGGTCGGGCGATCGGCAGCCAACTCCAGTAAGCTTTGCGCCTTCTCTTCCTTCTTTGCTGCTGCCTGTCTGCCGCCTTGCTCTCTGCACAGACTGACTATCCCCCCCTCTTCGCAGAGGCTCTGGCGCGTACGCAGGTGCAAGTAGATGGTGCGATGGAGCGGGGCTTCCTGGTGCCTACCCCGGTGGATATGGCGGGAGGATACACCCACGAGGTCCACAAGCAAAACTGGAAGACCCTATCCGGTGCAGGTGCCATATACCGCCTGACTGGTGATACGACTTACGCCGCTATCGTGCGCGACGGACTGCTCGCCTACGCCGAGGTATACCGCGACTGGCCGACCCATCCGACGGCTCGCTCCTACGCTACCGGTAAGGTGTTTTGGCAGTGCCTCAATGATGCTAACTGGCTGGTGTACGTCAGCGAAGCCTACGCCGACGTATACGACTGGTTGGAGCCTAGCGTCCGCAGCCGGATCAACGCGGAGCTCTTCCGGCCCATGGCGGATTTTCTCTCTCTCGAAAACCCACAGTTTTTCAACCGTATCCACAATCATAGTACCTGGGGCAACGCCGCGGTGGGCATGATCGGGTTGGTGATGGATGACGAAGAACTGGTACAACGCGCGCTGTACGGTATCCCCGCAACCGAACTGCCGGAGGATCTACGCGATGATGACAGCGGCAAGATCATGTCGGAGACCGGGCGGGCGGGCTTCCTGGCGCAGCTGGATCTGTCCTTTTCTCCGGACGGTTACTTCACCGAGGGGCCCTACTACCTGCGCTACGCGCTCTCGCCCTTCCTGCTCTTCGGACGGATGCTGGCCGATAAGCGGCCGGAGCTGAATAATTTAGCTTATCGTGACAGTATCCTCGGCAAGGCGATCGATGCATTATTGCTACAGGCTGATCCTCTCGGCGACTTCTACCCCCTGAACGATTCCCAGAAGGGGATGTCGCTGTACGCACCGGAGGTGGTCAAGACCGTAGACTACGGCTACTACCTCTACGGTCAGGATCCGACGCTGCTTTCTTTAGCCATCGAGCAGGGCAGCGTGACTCTGGATGCTGCCGGACTGGCTGTGGCCACGGCCGTCGCCGCCGGGAAGGCGCAGCCCTTCCGACCCGGATCAGTCGCCTTTACCGACGGTCCGGACGGGCAGGAGGGGGGTGTGGGTATACTGCGCGCCTACGGGGACGGGGAGGAACGGACGGGCCTGGTGATGAAGTACTCCGCCCAGGGTATGGGGCATGGCCACTTCGATAAACTATCCTACTCGCTCTACGACGGTACGGGAGAAGTGATACAGGACTACGGTGCGGCCCGCTGGGTCAACATCGACCAGAAGGGTGGGGGCCGCTACCTGCCCGAAAACCAGACGTGGGCCAAGCAGACCGTAGCCCACAACACCCTGGTGGTCGACCGGACTTCCCACTATCAGGGGGACATCCGGATCGCGGAGAACTTTCACCCCGACCTATACGCCTGGGATGGTGACGGAGACAGCCTTCAGCTAGTCAGTGCCGTTGCTACCGATGCGTATCCCGGCCGGCGGCTGCACCGCAGCCAGTGGCTGCTGACCGATAGCCTGTTCGACCACCCCCTGCTGATCGATCTGTTTCGGGTGACGGGCGATACGGCGGGGGTGTACGAGCTACCCACCTGGTACCAGGGGCAGCTGCTAGCGGCCGATTTCGACTACACCACCATCGATACCCTGACCGCAATGGGTGCCGACCATGGCTACCAGCACCTGCTGACCGAGGCAAGGGGCTATCCGGAAGCGGGCACGGCTACCGTGCAGTGGTTCGGACGGGGGCGCTTCTACACCCAGACCATGATCACCCAGCCCGGCGACGAGCTACTGTTCGTCCGGCCAGGGGCCAACGATCCGAACTTCAACCTGCGCCGCGATCCCGGTTTCCTGCTGCGGCGGGAGGGGCCCGCATCTACGACTTTCCTTGCGGTACTCGAAGCACACGGTAGCTACGACCCCCGGGTGGAGGTAGCCGAGCGGCCCTTCGGGAGTATCAGCGGACTACACCTGATACAGGACGACAGCGACTATACCGCGCTGCGCTTCACCCACCGGGACGGAGCACAGTGGACGCTTCTACTTTCTAACCACGATGCCAGTCCGGAGTCTATCCACGAATTGATCCTGGACGATACGACCTACCGCTGGGAGGGCGTCCATCACCTGATAAAAACTAACGATGCAAGCGAGTAAAGAATTTCTGTTCGGCAAGGAGCTGGAGTGGGAACAGGTAGGCCCGGGCCTCAAGCGCCAGGTCATGGGCTACGACGATCACATCATGCTGGTCAAGGTCGACTTCCAGCCCGGAGCCGTCGGGCAGCTGCACGAGCACCACCACAGCCAGGTCACCTACGTGGAGTCCGGCGTGTTCGAAATGACCATCGGCGACGAGGTCAGGACCATCCGCGGGGGCGATAGCTACTACATCCCGCCCCACGTCATGCACGGCTGCGTATGCACCGCGGCCGGGGTACTGATCGACGTGTTCAGTCCCCACCGCGCGGACTTCCTCCCCTCATCTCCCCCCCAGGTATGAAGCTCTCCGGACTCCGCTGGTGGGTCGTGGGCCTGATCGCCCTGGCTACCGTCATCAACTACATCGATCGCCAGTCACTCAACGTGCTCTGGCCCGAGATCTCCGTCGATCTCTACCCCGAAAAGACCGAGGATGAGCGCAAGGAGATCTACGCCCTGATCTCCGTGGTATTCGTCTTCTCCTACGCCTTCGGCCAGGCGCTGTTCGGCAAGATCTTCGACTGGATCGGTACGCGGCTGGGCTTCGTGCTGTCCATCGGCGTGTGGTCCATCGCCACGGCCCTGCACGCGGTGGCCAGCGGTGTGGCCAGCTTCGCCTTCTTCCGCTCCATTCTGGGCATCGCCGAGGCCGGCAACTGGCCCGGGGCCACGAAGGGTAACGCCGAGTGGTTCCCGACCAAGGAGCGGGCCCTGGCCCAGGGCATCTTCAACTCCGGGGCGGCCATCGGGGGCATCATCTCGATCCCCCTCATCGCCTTTCTGTCCGTGTACTTCAGCTGGCAGGTGATCTTCATCCTGGTGGGGGTCACGGGACTGCTCTGGCTCATCCCCTGGGTGGTGCTGGTCAAGGCCCCCCCGAAGGCCCACCCCTGGATCACGGCGGCCGAGCGGGAGTACATCCTGACTGGGCAGCAGAACCAGGACCTGGACGCGGACGGCAACTTCGACGAGGGCTACAACCCGGACCTACGGACGATGCTTTCGCACAAGGAGAGCTGGGGGGTGATCATCGCCTCGGCCGTGATCGACCCCATCTGGTGGCTGTTCGTGTTCTGGATCCCGATCTACCTGTCGGAGGTATACAATATGGACGTCAAGACCATCGGTATCTACGGCTGGGTGCCCTACGTGGGGGCCATGTTCGGGGCCTGGTTCGGCGGCCTGCTGGCACAGAACCGCCTCAAGGCGGGCTGGGACGTAGACAGTACGCGCAAGCTGGTCATCACGCTGGGCTGTCTGATCATGCTGCCGGCGCTGCTGGCCATGGCCAATCCCGGGGCACCGGTGACGGCGGTGCTGCTGATGGCCACCATCCTGTTTGGCTTCCAGACGGCGATCGGCAACGTACAGACCCTGCCGAGCGATCTGTTCGGCGGCAAGACGGTGGGCACCCTGGCGGGGCTATCGGGCATGTCGGCCAAGCTGGCCGTGGCGGGGCTGACCTCGCTGGTGCCGTGGCTGACGGCGGGGGGCAACTACACACCGGCCTTCGTGATCGGGGCGGCCCTGGCCTGCATCGCCATTGCCAGCGTCTGGTTGCTGATCCCAAGAATCGAATCACTACAACCTAAATTACTAAACTAATATACCATGGACTTAACTGGTAAAACCGCCATCGTAACCGGTGGCTCACGCGACATCGGTCGTGCTATTTGCGTAAAACTCGGCGCCCTAGGTGCCAACGTCGTCGTCAACTACTTCAGCAGTGAGCAGGACGGTAAGGACACCGTCAGCGATGTGAATGCGGCCGGCGGTAAAGGCCTTGCCGTACGGGCAGATATGACCAAGCAAGAAGATGTCGAACGGCTCGTACAGGAGACCCGCACGGCCTTCGGTAACGAGATCCACTACCTGGTCAATAATGCCGGCGGCCTGGTCGCCCGCAAGAAGCTAGCGGAGATGGATCTCGACTTCTGGAACAAGCTCATGACCCTGAACCTAACCTCCGTATTTCTGGCCCACAAGGCCGTAGTACCGCACATGCCCTCCGGTAGCGCGATCGTAAACCTCACGTCCCTAGCGGGTCGGGACGGTGGCGGCGGTGGTGCATCCGCCTACGCTACCTCTAAGGGTGCCCTGATGACCTTCACCCGCTCGATGGCCAAGGAGCTCGGTCCGGACGGCATCCGGGTCAACGGCGTCTGCCCCGGTATGATCGCCACTACCTTCCACGATACCTTCACCCCCGATAACGTCCGCGAAATGGTCGCCGGGAAGACGCCCCTGCGCCGGCAGGGTGGTGCCAAAGAAGTAGCCGATCTGGTCGCTGTATTACTGTCGGATGCCTCCTCCTTCGTGACGGGTGCCAATGTGGACATCAACGGAGGACTGGCTTTCTCCTAGCGAACCCGGATATACACGCCTTGCTCGTTAATGCCGGACGGTCCCTCAGTGACACCGTCCGGCATTTTAATTTGTGCGAATCGTATAGCTTGCAGCAGCGAGACCTACGACACGTTCGATCGTACTCCCATACACACTCCCGATGAACACCCCTCCCACCCGTATCGTCACCTTCGGCGAGATCATGCTCCGCCTCAGCACCCTGCGCCACCAACGCTTTCGCCAGGCCAGAAATATGGAAGTCGAGTACGGCGGCGGAGAAAGCAACGTTGCCGTTTCCCTGGCTAACTACGGGCAGGACGTCCGCTTCGTCTCTCGACTGCCGGACAACGACCTGGGGGAATGCGCCATCCGCTCACTGCGCGCCACGGGCATCGACACGACATACATCGTGCGGGGCGGCAAGCGCCTCGGACTGTACTTCCTCGAGACCGGCGCGGTACAGCGCCCCTCGAAGGTGATCTACGATCGGGAGGACAGCTCCCTGGCCACTGTGGCGCCAGGACAGATCGACTGGGACCGGGCTTTCGACGGCGCCACCTGGTTCCACTGGTCGGGTATCACGCCGGCGGTAAGTGCCTCGGCCGCCGCCGTATGCCTGGAAGCCTGCACGGCCGCCGCCGAGCGCGGTATACGGATCAGCGTAGACCTCAACCACCGTAGCAAGCTCTGGCAGTACGGCAAGTCACCCGCCGAGGTGATGCCCGCCCTGGTCGAGCTCTGTGACGTGATCGTGGGCGGTAGCTACGAGGCCGAGCGCTACTTCGGCATTACCGTGGAGGATAAAACGGACTTCACCCTACTGGCCCGCGCCCTGCGCGCACGCTTCCCAAAGGCCACCGAGATCGTCACTACGCTCCGCGGCTCCATCTCCGCCAGTCACAACACCTATACGGCTCTGCTGTGGGACGGCGGCCAGCTCCACTCTAGCCCCACCTATCACCTGACCCACATCGTAGATCGTGTCGGCGGGGGTGACAGCTTTATGGGCGGACTGATCCACGGGCTGCTGACCTGGCCGGACGAGCCGAGTTACGCCCTCCGCTTTGCCGTAGCCGCCTCGGCGCTCAAGCACACCATCCCCGGTGATGTAAACCTCGTCACCGAGCAGGAGGTGATCGCGCTGATGGAGGGCGACGGAAGCGGACGGGTACAGCGGTAGCACTACTCTACCACGATGCGTCTGCTGACGGGCCGCTGCCCGGAGGCTACCAACCGGACGATGTACACCCCATGTGACAGGTCATTCACATTCACCCGGTGGATGCCCTCCGGATAGTCCCGCTGGTACACCGTACGCCCACTGATGTCGTGCAGACTGAGTTGGTGTGCGTAGGGACTCTCCACGGTCAGCTGGTCGGTGACGGGGTTGGGGTAGAGCTGGATGGCAGGTGCACGCTGGGTCTCGCTAGCGGACTGAACTACCGGCGCGCTTGCCTGAGCCTGCGGCACGGGGATAAGTCGCCACCGCTGACTATTCCCGGAGTCCAGGGTACGGCTCAGTCCCCTACGCATTCCACCGAGGTAGTCGATATCCAGTCGCTTGTCCGGGGCGTGTCCGGGGGAGAAGCGGTATGTACCGTCGCCGACCGGGAGGACTTTCCAGCGCTGGTTGGCCCGGCCATGCCGGTCCCAGATAATGAGGGAGGCATTGGTACCCTCATCCGCACCCTGGACATCCAATCGCTTAGTGGGTGCATGGACGGGAGCAAGCTCGTATACTCCGGCGTCTACCTCGATGAAGGTCCACTGCTGATTGCTGTTTCCGGTGCGGGCGATACCGTCCACCTCGGTCCCGTTGCGTGTACGTGAGCCGCGTACGTGTAGTCGCAGTTTGGTGTCGTGCTGGGGCTCTAGTTCGTAGACCGCGCCATCTACAATATCACCGATTGTCCAGCGCGCAATACCGGGGGCGGTCGTACTGCCGGCTACCTCGAAGCTACCCCCCACGACTAAGCCACCCGTTTCCGGCAGACTAATGGCGTTGACCCGGGTATCGGTACCGACGTCCTTATCCGGGCCGAGTGCTTCCCACTCCAACTCGGCGCTCCACCGGGCGATGTTCCTGACGATGTAGCGTGTGCCGTCTGCAAGGGTAGCGGTCTCGAAATTACCGCCGGCGTACAGGTGAGTACCGTCGTGCACCAGCGCATTCACGTTGTCGCTCACCCCCTGTCCGATCGCTTGCCACTGGTCGGTGGTCCGGTCCCAGCGTGCGATACGGTTCACGGTCTGCTCGCCCGCCGTAGCGAAGTTGCCGCCGATGTATACGGACGATCCGGTGACGGCAATCGCCTGTACGAAACCGCTGGTCCCGCTCCCCAGGCTACCCCAGTTGCTGCCGTCGAAGGTCGCGATACGATTGGCTGGTCTATCTCCCGCACTGGCAAAGTTGCCGCCGATGTAGACCGTGTTCTCCTCGTCAAAGGCGATGGAACGCACTTCGTTATTCGTGCCGGGTACGCCGGTGCCGGAGTCGGTGAGGGCCGACCAGTTTCCATCCCACCTGGCGATGTTATTTGCGGTGATCCCCCCGGCGGTGACGAAGGTGCCGCCTGCAAACACTTCCCCTTCGGGACTGATCCCCAGGGCTAGTACCGCACCGTCCGTGCCTGCTCCAAGCGCCGCCCATGAGCTACCGTCCCATACCGCGATGTGCTGCGCAGTAGTGCCGCCGATCGTAGTAAAGTTTCCTCCGGCGTACAGTCGGCCGTCCGATCCGAGGGCCAGCGCGCTGATCCTGCCATTGGAGCCGGTGGAGAGGCTGCGCCAGCCGTCCGCATCGCTGTATACGGCGATGTTGCCGGCACTGCTTCCTCCGGCGGTCTCGAAGCTTCCGGCGGCGTAGATGTTGCTTCCATTACTTACCACCGCATCTACGGTCCCGGCGACTCCTTCACCTAGCGACTGCCAGTCACCGATGCCATCTACGGCCGTGGCGGTGGGGGCGGGGTCGTTTTCGTCCACGATGCGGAACAATTGGGTTTGCTGATCGTAGCCGCTGAAGTACAGTGCTCCGGCCTCATCGAGTCCAAAACTGGATACCCGCTCTCCGTCGCGGGTGCGGAAGAGGAGCTGGGCGGTCGCCGTGCCGCTACCGGCCGCGTAGTCGAGGGCCCAGACGCGTCCGGAGACGTAGTCGCCGAAGATCAGTTTGCCCTGGATGGCGGGATTCTGAAGTGGGCCGCGGTATACGTAGCCGAGGGTGATGGATACGTCTCCGTCGTCGTGGTCGTAGGCGTAGACCGGCTTGGTGTCTGGATTAGTGGCCAGGGTGGCGGAACTACTGAAGGTGCTGTTGGCCTCGAAGCGGTTCCAGCCGTAGTTGCCGCCGGCTTCGATCAGGTTGATCTCTTCGAAGGAGCCTTGGCCCACGTCGCCGCCCCAGAGCCGTCCGGTGGCCTCGTCGAAGGAGAACTTCCAGGTGTTGCGGATGCCCCAGGCGTAGAGCTCGTCCAGCCCGGACTGCCCTACGCGGGGGTTGTCGGACGGGATCTCGTAGTTTCCATTGGGGGTGGCTGGATTGGTTTCCAGTGGATTATTGCCGTCTACGTCCACATCGATCCGCAGGATGCTACCGAATATGGTGCCGAGGTCCTGGGCGTTTTGCTGGGGATCGCCGCCGCCACCGCCATCCCCGAGGGAGGCGTAGAGGTAGCCATCGGGACCGAAGGCGATCTTGCCCCCATTGTGGTTCGAGTTGCGCTGGTTCTTGTCGAAGCTGAAGATCTCTAGCCGGGAGGATGGATCTGCCCGGTTGGGATCGTCCGCACTTACCTGGTACCTCGCCAGGACCAACTCCACATTCACGTCCGCTACGCTACTCTTGCGCGTATGGTAGATATAGAAGTAGCCGTTGGTGGTGAACTGCGGGTGGAAGGCCAGGCCAAGCAGGCCGATCTCCTGACCGGCGGAGAAGCTCACGACATCCGTGACATCGAGGAAGGTCGCTGCGGACTGGACGTCCTGCCGGTTAGCAAAGACCCGGATCGTGCCGGCCTGCTCGACGACGAACAGGCGGTCGGAGCCATCGCCGGCGTGCTGTATCTCTACCGGAAACCGGAAGGATAGGGCGGGGAAGGCCGTCTCGTAGTTGATGCTGTCCTGGGCGGTCAGGGAAGAAAAATAGCCGCCAAATAAGAATAGAAGAAGGTATAGGTAGTAAGTCCGTCGCATACGCTTGGTAGGGTGTGCGGGGTATCAGCTCGGGGGCTAATATAGCGTATCGACCATTAGCGGCCTTGTTTTACAGCCTGATATGTGTGCTTAGTATACTATTATAGTCGTTACGTCATCTCCATGCCATCCTGCCAGTTCCAGATCACCAGCACCCAGTTCCGGCCATCCGGCGCGGTGAACCGGTCGAGCTCCTCGAAGCCGATCCGCTCATGTACGCGCTGCGAGCGGGTATTGCGGGCATCGATGGCGGTGACGCAGTAGGGGAAGCGGAGGTGGTAGCAGCCGCGCAGGTACTTATACATCCGGTCGGCCAGCTTCTGTCCGCGGGCTTCCTCCGCTACGCAGATCTGTCCCATCACCAGGTAGCCCGACGTGCCGAGCAGCTCCCCCCGGTGCACGATCGCATCCTGCCGTTCGAACAGGGCCGTAAGTACTGGCACCGACTCGCCGAACTCCCGCGTCATCGACAGGCAGTAGCCCAGCACCCGGCGTTCCTGCATGGCCACTACGGAGGCGGCCGAGGCGGTCATACGCTTCAGCAGCGGCAGGTCGTGGGTGGCCGTGACGAAGCCCTGCGCCTCGGCGGTCTCCGCGTCGATGGTCTCCAATAAATTGGCCTGCTGCAGAGCCAGGATCTGCTTGAGCTGATAGTCCTTACGGGCCAGGGTGATCTTGATGGGCATTGGTAGTTCTGTAGTGCTGTAGGTGGCATATCTACAGCACTACAAAACTACAGAACTACCCCACTACAGCACTGCCCTGCTTTCGCTTCACTACGCGCTTGGCGGCGGCTACGATGTCCTTCACGCCCAGGCCGTACTTCTCCAGTAGTTGCTCGGCTTCGCCGGACTCCCCGAAGGTATCGTCGGTACCGATGAATTCCTGGGGGGTGGGGTGCTGTGCGCTGAGGGTTTCGGCGATGGCTCCGCCCAGTCCGCCGTAGCGGTTGTGCTCCTCGCAGGTCACCACAGCGCCGGTCTTCTTGGCACTGGCTACTACGGCTTCGGCGTCGAGGGGCTTGATGGTGTGGATGTTGATCAGGTCTACGCTGATGCCTTCCTTTTCCAGCTGGCGGGCGGCCTCTACGGCATACCAGACCAGGTGGCCGGTAGCGAATATGCTCACGTCGCTACCCTCGCTCAGGTGCAGTGCCTTACCGATCTCGAACTTGGTCCCCTCGGGGATGAAGATGGGCCAGCTCGGCCGTCCGAAGCGCAGGTAGACCGGGCCGTGGTGCTCCACGATGGCCTGTACGGCCGCTTTGGTCTGGTTGTAGTCGCAGGGGTTGATGACCGTCATGCCGGGCAGCATGCGCATCATCCCGATGTCTTCGAGGATCTGGTGGGTGGCACCGTCTTCGCCCAGGGTGAGGCCGGCGTGGCTGGCGCAGATCTTGACATTCTTATCGCTGTAGGCGATCGACTGGCGGATCTGGTCGTAGACCCGGCCGGTGCTGAAGTTGGCAAAGGTGGTGGTCAGGGGGATCTTACCGCCCGTGGCCAGACCGGCGGCTACGCCCATCATATTGGCCTCGGAGATACCCATCTGGATGAAGCGGTCGGGGTAGGTGGTGATGAAGTCTTCCGACTTCATGGAGCCGCGCAGGTCGGCGGTGAGCATGATGACATTATCGTGCTTGTCACCGGCAGCCTTGAGTCCGGCACCGAAGCCGTCACGGGTGGCCTTCTTGCCGGTGGATTGTAGTTTATCTAAGGATAGCATAGTTTATTTTTTGTTTGTGGGGAAGGGAGGGGGGAAGGCGAGGTGCCGTTGGGATCGGTGAAACAGGTCCCACGCTACGTGACGTATGGGCGGGGCCGCGGGTGCAACACTGCCTGGACAAGCGAGCGTCCCAGTGGTCTCATCACCTAAATACCTTCCATGGGGAAGTCACCGAGGGTCTCCTCCAATTGGGAGAGTGCGTTTTCGGCCTGTTCCTTGTTGGGGGCCTTGCCGTGCCAGTGGTGGGTGCCGACCATGAAGTCTACGCCCATACCCATCTCGGTCTTCATGACGATACAGGTAGGCTTGCCGTTGCGCTTGGCCTGAGCTTCCTTGAGCACCCTGACGGTCTCCTCCATGTTGTTGCCGTCCATGTGCATAATGTCCCAGCCGAAGGCCGCGTACTTGTCCGCGAAGCTGCCGAGCTGCAGTACTTCTTTGGTGGGGCCGTCGATCTGCTGGCCGTTATCGTCGATGATCAGGACCAGGTTCTCCAGCTGGTTGTGGGGGGCAAAGAGGGCGGCCTCCCAGATCTGTCCTTCCTGCTGCTCGCCGTCGCCGGTGAGTACGAAGACGGTGCGGTCGTCGCCGTCCATGCGCTTCTGCAGGGCTACACCGCAGGCTACGCTGACGCCCTGTCCGAGGCTACCGGAGGCGATACGTACGCCGGGCAGACCTTCGTGGGTCGTAGGGTGACCCTGCAGGCGGCTATCGATGGCGCGAAAGGTCTTCAGCTCTTCGACCGGGAAGTAGCCCGAGCGCGCGAGCACACTGTAGAAAACGGGGGAAATGTGGCCGTTGGAGAGAAAGAATACATCCTCGCCGTGGGCTTCCATATTGAAGCTGGGGTCGTGCTTCATCACCTCGAAGTAGAGGGCGACGAAGAGGTCGGTATTGCCGAGGGCTCCACCGGGGTGGCCGCTCTGGCATCCGTAGACCTCCCGAATGATGTCGCGCCGTACCTGAGAGGCGGTGCGCTTGAGTTCCTGAATATCTGCCATGTAAGGGGGAAATTTTTAGTGGGTATGGGACAAGGCGGTATCGGCCTCACCCGAAAGGGTAAAGCAAGGTAGTGCAATTTGTTTGCCGCAGACAGGCAGGGCGTGCAGGAAAGGCGGGCCCCAGGGGCTATAGACTGTCGATCCAGTCCTTGATCTCCTGCTTGGTCTTGCCCAGCTTCTGCTGCAGCCGGCCCATCAGCTCGTCTTCCTTGCCGTGGGTGTAGGCTACGTCGTCGTCCGTCAGGTGGCCGTACTGCTGCTTGGCCTTGCCCTTCATTTCGGTCCAGTTGCCTTTGATCTTATCGTGGGTAGCACTCATGGGAATGGTGGTTGGTGAATCTGTTGCAACGTGATTCACCGCGGGGTGTTCCGTCCGCTGCAGCCACGGTGTACCTTCACCCCATGCAAGACGGTCGCCACCTCGCCGAGCTCCTCGCCTACCACCGGCAGTACCGCGCGGACTACCTGGAGTGGGCCGCGGCACGCGGCTATCCCGAGCAAGCAGCCCTCCACAACTACCGCCGTGCCCTCGTAGGCTGGTACGAAGCCAGCATGGACCCCACCCACCCCTACCGCGGCGAGGTGCTCTACTACGTGACCGCCCTGGCCGCCACCTACTTCGGTGCACCGCCCCCCCAGGATACCGTTCCGCTGGGCGACAATCCCCTGGACCACCTGCCACGTACCGTCCAGCTGGATGCCGGCAGCCAGCAACTGCTCACCCGCCTACAGGCCTTGCCGGAAGCCGACCGCGAGCTGCTCCTGCTAGCCGACTACCACCGGCTCGACCCGCCCGCCCTGCTGCGTGCACTGGACGGCGAGGACGAAGACCCGGACGTCCTCACCGATCCCCTCGAAGACACTCGCGCCCGGGCAGGCCTGGATGGCCCAGCCGCTGAACTCCTCTGGCCATCCGTCATCACCGTAGCCGGCCGGCAGGACCTCCTGGCCACCCTACAATCCGCCGCACCCGCGACCCCGCAAACCTCGAGTGACTCGCCAGTGCGCACAAACGAGACATCCGATGTCTCCCTCACGCGCCGTGCTCCTGCCTTCAACTGGCCCTCGGCGGGGATCGTACTGGCGGGGGCGCTGTTCGGCGTGCTGCTGTACCTGGCCTATACGACCTTCGGTGGCGCAACGACGGGCTCGCTATACACGAAGTACTTCGAGCCCTACCCAAATATCTTTACGGTACGGGAACCAGCGACGGAAGACGAGCGCGACCTCCAGCGCATCCTCTACTACTACGACCGGGGCGAGTACCGCACGGCCTATGATGAACTGCTGCCTACGGCCGCTGCCTACCCCGCCGCCCCGCTCTACCTGGGCGTGACCGCACTGGCCCTCAACGATCCGGCCCGCGCCCGCGAGTGGCTGGCCGAGTTGCCCGACCAGAGCCCCCACCGGCCCGCCGCCCAGTGGTACGACGCCCTGGCACAACTCGGTCAGGGCGGGGCCGCCGGTGCAAAGCACACCCTACAGGCGATCGCTGCGGCACCCGATCACCCCTACCGGCGGCAGGCCCAGCAACTTTTGTCCGACCTTTGACCCCCTATGAAGCCCTCCCTGCCTAAAGGCACCCGCGACTTCCTCCCCCACGAGGTGCGCCGCCGCAACTATATCTTCGATACCATCCGTACGTACTTCCACCGCTACGGCTACCAGCCCATCGAGACGCCGGTGATGGAGAACCTCAGTACCCTGACCGGTAAGTACGGTGAGGAGGGCGACCGGCTGCTGTTCAAGGTGCTCAATAACGGCGACTTCCTGAGCAAGGCTAAGGAGCAGGACCTGGCAGCCAAGGACAGTACCGCCGTACTTTCGCAAATTTCCAAGCGCGGGCTACGCTACGACCTTACCGTGCCCTTCGCCCGCTACGTGGTGATGCACCAGAACGACCTGGCCTTTCCCTTCAAGCGCTACGCGATCGCCCCCGTCTGGCGGGCCGACCGGCCGCAGAAGGGCCGCTACAACGAGTTCTACCAGTGCGATGCCGACGTGGTGGGCTCCGATAGCCTGCTCTACGAAGCCGAACTGACGCAACTGCTCGACGAGGTATTCACTAAGCTGGGCCTGGGGGTAGTGATCCGCCTGAACCACCGGGGCATCCTGGCCGGACTGGCCGAGCTGGCCGGTCATGCCGACCGGCTGGGCGATATCACCGTAGCGGTCGATAAGCTGGATAAGATCGGTATGGAGGGCGTCGAGCGGGAGCTGCTCGACCGCGGTATCGACGCCACTGCCGTAGCCACGATCAAGCAATTTCTGCATACTGACGATTTAGAAGAAGTTGCCCCACTTTTGGCAAACAGTGCCGTAGGACAACGGGGTGTCACCGAACTGCGCGAGGTGCTGAGTTCCGTCGGCCCGCTGGTCAACCGGGTCGTGTTCGACGTCACCCTGGCCCGCGGACTCGACTACTACACCGGCTGCATTTTCGAAGTGACCGTAGATCCCGAGCTGCACCCCGCTATCCGTATGGGCAGCATCGCCGGCGGCGGACGCTACGCCGATCTCATGGGCATCTTCGGCGGCCGCGACCTACCCGGCGTGGGCATCAGCTTCGGCGCCGAGCGCATTTATGATGTACTGGAGGAGCTCGAGGGCTTCCCCGAAGATGCCAGCCAAAGCCTGGAGTATTTGGTGGTCTGCCTGGATGAGGAGAGCCTCCGCCACGGCTTCGACCTGGTGGGCGATATGCGCAAGGCCGGTCGTAATACCGATCTCTATCCCAGCGCCGCCAAGCTGGGTAAAATGATGAAGTACGCCGATCAGCGTGCTGCGCCGAAGGTGATCATCATCGGCAGCCGCGAGGCGCAGAGCGGAGAGTATTCCGTGAAAACGATGCGGAGCGGGGAGCAGGAGACGGTCGCCCGCGCTAGCCTGGTCCGTCCGGTGTCAGCTACTGAGTAAGCTCTTTAGCGACCACCGACCCGCTTGCCCTGCAGGGCGATCATGTCCTCTACGATATTTACCGCCTCTTCGATGTAGACATCTTTGCCTACGCTCTGCTTGAAGTCGTCGTTGCGGGCCACCTTGGTCTCGTCGGCCAGGATAGGCTCCAGATCGACCTCCAGGTTGAGCACACCGGGGTTGACTACATCGTCGAACAGATCATCGTACATCTCGGCCTCCGTGCGGTTGGCGCGTTGCAGCGACTCGAAGTCGGTCAGGGCCAGGGGGTAGGTGTCGCGGTCGCGCTGCCGCTTCACGCGGGCGGCGTTCTCCTGAATACGGCCGAAGGTGGCGCTGGCGGCTACGCGCTCGGCACTGCGGGCCTGTAGGGCGTCCATATTGTTGATCTTGTAGACATCCTGCCGGTACTTGGCGGGCTCGATCTCGGTCCAGGCCAGGGGCGAGGACTGTTCTTTCTCGCCGGTCTCCAGCAGCGAGCGGCTGTCGGGCAGAATGATATCGGGCGTTACGCCACGCAGCTGGGTGGAGCCGCCGTTGATGCGGTAGAACTTCTGCATGGTCAGCTTCACCGTACCCAAGGGCTTGATGTCGCTGTAGCCGTTGACGGTGCGGTCCATATCGATGAAGCGCTGTACGGTGCCCTTGCCGAAGGTGGAGGTACTGCCTACGATCACGGCACGGCCGTAATCCTGCAGGGCAGCAGCGAGGATCTCACTGGCGGAGGCAGAGTACTGGTTCACGAGCACGACGAGCGGGCCGTCGTACTGTACCCGGCGGTCCTTATCCTTGAGTACTTCCTTGTCCATGCCGCGACCGGCCACCTGTACGACGGGGCCTTCAGGGATGAAAAAGCCGGTCATATCGACCACGTCACGCAGCGAGCCACCGCCGTTGTTGCGCAGGTCGAGGATGATGCCGTCGACATTCTGATCCTTGAGTTTTTCGATCTCGGCGGCTACGTCCTTGGCCGAAAAGCGGCCGTCCTCGTTCTGGAAATCGGCGTAGAAGCTGGGCAGATTAATGTAGCCGATCTTCTCGTCGTCGTCCTCATCGATGAGGAGCGACTTGGCGTAGGTGTCGTCGATGACGATCACATCCCGCTCGATGGCGATATCCTGGATCGCTCCGTCGGGCTTCTTGACCTTCAGGAATACCGTGGTGCCCTTGGGACCGCGGATCTTGTCCACGACATCTTCCAGGGGCATGCCCTTGATGGTGACCAGCTCGCCTTCTTCCTGGCGCACGCCCATGATGATATCATCTTCTTTCAGCTCCTTGCCCTGCCAGGCCGGTCCGCCTACGACCACCGAGGTGACCTTGGTGTACTCGTCCGAAGTCTGCAGTGTAGCACCAATACCCTCCAGGCGGCCGCTGAAGCGAATATCGAACGACTCCTTATCCTTGGGTCGGAAGTAGCTGGTGTGGGGATCGAAGACGGCGGTCATCGCGTTGAGGTACTGGGCTTCCTTTACGCTGGGCTTGAGCTCGCGCATGCGCTTGAACCAGTCCTGGTAGCGCTTCAGGATCTTGCCGCGGTATTCGATCTCGAGGCTGTCGAGGGTGGGTTGTACGGCCCCGGTGGTGTCCTTGGTGAGTTCTTCACGGCGCTCTACGATCTGACTGAGTAGCTCGCGCTTCATGTAGTCGTGCCAGTACTGCCGCAGCTCGGCGTCGTCAGCGGCCCAGGGGGCATCGTCGTCGGTATCCTTCATCTCACCGGCCTGCTCGAGGTCGAAGGGCTCGGCCAGGATCTCCTCGTACCAGCCCTGCACCTTATCCATATCGGCGTCCAGATGCGCCTGTACCAGCTCGTAGAAGGTGTACTCCCCGGCCTTAGCCTGGTCGTCGATGGCGGTCCGGTACTCGGCGAAGGCGTCGATGTCATCCTGGGTGAAGAACAGGCGGGCGCCGTCTACGTCGTTCAGGTACTGGGTGTAGACGGCTTCGCTGAAGTCGTCGTCAATGTCCTTCGGTTCGTAATGGTAGCTCTGCAGGTTGGCGAGCATGGTCT
Source organism: Neolewinella maritima (assembly GCF_923081025.1). GTDB lineage: Bacteria > Bacteroidota > Bacteroidia > Chitinophagales > Saprospiraceae > Neolewinella > Neolewinella maritima. Next base: position 61,957 of record NZ_CAKLPZ010000001.1, read on the forward strand.
TCAGGATGACCGAGGGGGCGTCACCCGGCGGGGTATGATCGGGGCGAACGGCAGCGATGAGGCCGACCACGACTACGAGGGCGGAAAAAAGCAGGGGTCCTCTCGTTTTCATAAGATTTCTTTTTTGATCTCCGCGTCGGACGCCGCATACATTTGGTCCTGAAGGAGTAGCCGTATGGTAATGTTTGGCGAGCGGGAGTAGTTGAGTCCCCGCCCCGGCATTCTCCCGTTTAACAACATATTAATGCCGCGTACCTTCGTCCTAGTGCGCCGCTGGTACTACATTCTCGCCCTCGGGCTACTTTTTCCCGCCCTGCTCATCCACCTGGGCCTGATGGTCTTCATCGACGATGAGGCCATCCGCGCGCTGGTCGCCCAGGAGATGCTCTGGTCGGGTAACTACATCGCCCCGGCCATGCACGGCGATGCCTACCTCAATAAGCCCCCCCTCTGGAACTGGCTACTGGCCCTGAGCTTCACGCTCCACGGCGGGGCCAGCGAGTGGGCCGCCCGGCTGCCCACTGTCGTGAGTCTGCTGGGCTTCGCGGCTACGACCTACGCCTTCAGCCGCCGCTACTTCGGTAGCTACCTGGCCGGTATTCACGCCCTGACGGTCATCACCTGCGGGCGCATGCTCTTCTGGGACAGTATGCTGGCCCTGATCGACGTCACCTTCAGCTGGGTAGTGTACACCCAGATCATGCTGCTGTACTACTACGGTCGCGACGGCCGCTGGTGGCGGGCCTTCGGCTGGACCTACCTGCTCACCGCCGTCGCCTTCATGCTCAAGGGGCTACCCGCCATCGTGTTTCAGGGCCTGAGCGTGTTCGCTATCCTGGGCTGGCGGCGGGCCTGGTGGCAGCTCGTGCGTCCGGCCCACTTGGTGAGCGGCCTGGGCTGCCTGGCGCTGCTGGCGCTGTACTACATGCAGTACGACCACTACGTCGACCTGGCGCAGGTGGGGGAGCGGCTGTTCGTCGAGAGCGGCAAGCGGACCGCCGTGGCCCACGGGGTCTGGGAGACGGTCCGCCACGTGGCGGCCTTCCCCTTCGAGATGAGCTACCACTTCCTGCCCTGGACCTTCCTGCTCGTCTACCTACTACGGCGGGGCAGTTGGCAGTTGCTCAGGACCAGTGACTTCGCTGCCTTCTGTCTGGTGGCCTTTCTGGTCAACATCCCCGTATACTGGCTCTCTCCGAACGTGTACCCCCGCTACCTGCTCATGCTTGTCCCGCTGCTGTTTGCCAGTATGCTGTGGCTGCATCAGTACCACGCGCGGGAGCGGAGTAGTACCTATACGATCCTGCGGTACACGCTGCTGGCTATGATGACCGTAGTGGCTGTGGTACTGCCCCTGGCCCCCCTGGTACCCCAGACACAACTCGTCACCTACGCCTGGCCGAAGAGTATCCTGCTGGGCGCGGCCGCCGGTGCACTGGTGGTGGCGGGCTGGCGCGACCGGCGCAACTTCCTGCTCATCTTTTGCTGCTTTTTGCTGCTCCTGCGCGTGGCCTTCAACTTCTTCGTACTGCCGCCCCGCGCCGCCGAGGACGAGCGGGGGATCGCCGTGCGGGCCACGGCAGAGTCGGTCGTACGCACCAATGCGGACAAGCCCCTGGGCATATACCGCTACACCCTCATGGAGCCCGCCACCGGCTACTACCTCACCCAGGCCTACGGGCGGGTGGTGCCCCGCTACTTCGACCGCTATCCGGAGGGGGTGGTTTACGTAGGTAGTCCGCTCCAGTACCAGGACCTGCGGATCGAGGCCACCGACTCGCTGTACTTGCGGCACCTGCGGACGAAGTATCCGGTGGGCTACCTGCAGTACCCGCTGCCCGTGCCGGCGGGGGACGGGGAGGAGTTGGAGGATGGGATGGGATCGGGGATTAAGGTCAAACCTAGTCGGCGGACGAGCCAAGCTCCGCAAGGCTCGGCAGACGACTAGGCCGGGCCCGGCCGGTGACTGGGGCGTACTTTTGCCCCTGTGTACCTCTCCGTCGTAGTCACTATTCTCAACGAGGTGGAAAATATCCGCCCGCTGATCGACCGCATCCACGCCGCGCTGCGGGGGTACGACTACGAGATCGTGTACGTGGACGACGGCAGTACGGACGGTTCCGTCAAGCTGCTCAAAAGCCTCATCGACCCCCGCCTGGTCGTGGTAGAGCTGCGCAAGAACTACGGACAGAGTCTGGCCCTGATGGCCGGCATCGACGTGGCCCGGGGGGACTTCATCGCTACCCTCGACGGAGACCTGCAGAACGACCCCAGCGATATCCCCGCCATGCTGCAGCTACTGGAGCGGGAGGACTGGGATCTGGTCGTCGGAGAGCGCATCAACCGACAGGACGGCGCGGTGCTCCGCAAGCTGCCCAGCCGGATCGCCAACTGGATCATTCGCAACCTGAGTGGGGTACAGTTGCGGGATTACGGCTGCGCCCTCAAGGTATTCCGGGCCGAGATCGCCCGGGACCTGGGTATCTACGGGGAGTTGCACCGCTTCATCTCCGTGCTGGCCAGCCTGGAGGGGGCACGCATTACCCAGATCCCGGTCAAGCACCACGCCCGGCAGTTCGGCCAGAGCAAGTATGGGCTGGGCCGCACCTTCAAGGTGGTGAGTGATCTACTGCTGATGCTCTTCCTTAAGAAGTACCTGCAGAAACCCATGCACCTGTTCGCCCAGGCGGGGCTGGCCCTATTCGCTATTGGCGCCCTGATCAATGTATACCTGCTCGGGCTGAAGATTATGGGGCAGGATATCTGGGGTAAGCCCATTCTCATCCTGGGGGCCCTGCTGGTACTGGCGGGTATTCAGCTCGTCACGGTGGGCATCATCGTGGAGGTGCTCATGCGTACGTACTACGAGAGCCAGGACAAGAAACCGTATAAAGTGCGGGAAATCAAGCGGTTCGGGGAGGTGGAGCTGCCCGAACGACCGGTGCGCGTGGCTAGGCTTCGCCCGTCCTCCACGGAGGAAGGAAGTGCCTGATGGCGTGCTGGTGTAGCGTAGCCGGGTCGCACTCCGCCTACCCCTGAATTGGCTGCGCACCGGCGGCCGCGCCCATGAAATACGCCTGGAACGCTAGGAAAATAAGGACTTAGGCGATAAACACCGGGGAAATTCCTACGTTTGCACCCATATCCAGGGCATTCCTGGTGGTGCGTGCAGACGCATCGACTCACAACTAAAGTATTCCCATAATGAACAAAGGAGAACTCGTATCGGCCATCGCCGAAAAAGCCAGCCTGACCAAAGACCAAGCCGAAACCGCCCTTAGCGCCATGATCGATAGCATCGAAGGCGCCCTGAAGAAGGAAGACAGCGTAAGCCTCATCGGCTTCGGCACGTTTTCGGTCACCAACCGCCCAGCGCGCGAAGGACGTAACCCCCGTACCAATGAGACCATTCAGATCAAGGCCAAGAACGTAGTGAAGTTCAAGCCCGGTAAGAAACTCAGCGAGTCGGTCAACTAATTCGGCCTACCCCCATTAGGGCCCCAAAGGCCCTGAATCCAACGACCCGATCGGCAGCCGCCGGTCGGGTCGTTTTTATACCATACTCCCCATGACTTACCTCATCGTAGGCGGCTCCTCCGGCATCGGCCGCGCACTGGTCGACCAGCTCCAACAGGCCGGCCACACCCTCCACGTCTGGGCCCGCGACCGCCGCGACCTGCCCGCCACCGTCACCTTCACCTCCCTGGATGTGACCGACGACGGGGCCGACTTCAAGTCTGCCGTACCCGATAGTCTGGACGGACTGGTATACTGCCCCGGCAGCATCGACCTGCGCTCCTTCCGCAGCCTCAAGCCGGAGGCCTTTCACGATGCCTTCCAGCTCAACGTCGTAGGTGCGGTACGCTGCCTGCAGGCCGCCGAGCGCACGCTCAAGAAGAGCACCCAGGCTTCCGTGGTCTTCTTCTCTACGGTCGCCGTACAGCGGGGGATGCCCTTCCACGCCGCCATCGCATCGGCCAAGGGCGCTGTGGAGGGACTGACGCGCAGTCTGGCTGCCGAGTACGCCCCCACAATCCGCGTCAATGCCATTGCCCCCTCCCTGACCGATACCCCGCTGGCCGAGAAACTGCTGGGCAGCGACGACAAGCGGGAAGCCAGCGCCAAGCGGCACCCCCTCAACCGCGTCGCCGGCGCGGACGAGATCGCCAGTATGGCGGCCTACCTGCTGAGCGAGCGGGCGGCCTTCATGACCGGCCAGGTGATCGGTATGGACGGCGGACTGAGTAGGATATAAGGTCGAGTGGCCTCCGGTCCGAGTACTGATCAAATAGGCTCGGACCGGAGGCCACTCGACCGTATCTTATGCACCAACTGCTGCAAGTGCGGCACATTCACCTCCTCGAACCAGCTGTTGCGCCGCAGGTAGATGCCGTTGCGTGGACTGGGGTGGGGGATGGGGAAGTACTCCGGCAGATAATCCTCGTAGTTGCGTACGGTCTCGGTGAGGTTCTTTCCGCGTCGGTCGCCCAGGTAATGCTTCTGGGAGTAAGCGCCGATGAGCACCTTCAGCTGGAGGTTCGGCATCAGGGCGAGCAGTGGGTCCTGCCAGAGTGGGGCGCACTCCGGGCGGGGGGGTAGGTCGCCACCCTTGCCCTTACCGGGATAACAGAAGCCGATGGGGAGTACCGCGAAGGTGGACGAGTCGAAGAATTGCTCTTCGGTCACGCCCAGCCATTCCCGCAATCGCCGGCCGCTGGGGTCGTCCCAGGCTACGCTCGACAGATGGGCCAGCCGGCCGGGGGCCTGACTGATCAGGGCGATGGTACAGGCAGGATGAATGCGGATGATGGGATTAGGGCCCAGGGGCAGGTGCGCGGCACATACCGTGCAGTCACGGGCCTGCTCGGTTAGCGGATGCGCGTAGTTGGGGGTGAATCCTTCGGCCATGGGGGGCTAGAACGTGCGGGCGTAGGTAAGTACGATCTGCTCGGTAATGCTGACGCGGCGGCCCAGTCCCCGTACGCCGTTCGGTGCGTCGTAGTCCGTGATCTGTACGCGGATATCGTCGTCGTAGAAGGCATTGACGAACAGGTTGAGCTGGAAATTCTCGGTGATGGCGAAGGCCAGGCCGTTCTGCCAGTCTACATCGACGTTCTGGGGGTTGCGCAGGTAGTTGGTGTACAGGCCCAGGGTGGAGGAAAAGGTGAGCCGGTCGTCGGGCAGCAGGGCGGCCTTGTACTGGATCTGGGCCAGGGCACCGAGCTGGGCATCTACGTTCTGAAACTCGGGGTAAATGCCGGCGGAATTGGCTTCCCCACTGACCTGGTTGCCGTGCACGCCGCGGCTGGCGATGCTATCGCTGAGCACGATGATGAACTTGGAAGCGACCGGGGAGAAGAAGATCGATAACTCTGGCGTAGGCTTGTAGTCGACACCCACCGATAGCGTGGCCGTGGCTGGAGAGAGAAATTTGGAGAGTGGGCTACGTCCCGTTTCCAGAAAATCGCTGACGAAGTTGCCGGAGTACAGGTCGGGAAACTGGTAGGTCGGGGTGAGCTGACTCAGGAAGGTGGCGTTGACCGAGTAGTAGAGTTCACTGTCTTCTTTGATCTGGTAGCCGTACTTGCTGTTGAGGCGAAACTCGTCGATCGTCTTCTGGAAGGGGATCTTACTGCTCGATCCCTGCCCAATGATGCCCGATCCGAGGCGTTGGACCCCGAACTGCCACAGTAGGGTGTTGTCCCAGACCTTACGGCCCATCTTGTAGCTGGCAAAGCCGTTGAAGGCACCGCCCAGTCCGAGGCGATTCTGTCCGGCTCCCTGTTTGGGGTTGATCTGCAGGAGCTGGGCCAGGTCGAGGCCCAGGCCGGCCCCACTGCGCCAGCCGTCGGGAATTTCTTCCTCCTCTTCCTGGGCGAATACGACAGCGGAAGTGCTTAGAAGAAGAAGGAGAAAAAGATAACGCATAGTCGGTATGGATAATGTACGTGGGAGGTGGGCATAACGGCCCTTAAGCGCGGCTGCAAATTAAGTCACTGAACGCCCATGTAGGGCTTACTGCTCGAGGTGGGGCGGCAGGGGCCTGGTGGACGTGCGGCGACTGTGCATCTCGAAGCCCGCGCTACTGAGCTTGCTGAAGGGGATGGTGTACTCGGAGTCCTCACTCTGGAGCGTGATGCTGACCGTATTGAGCTGAACTACCTCACCGCGCTTGCCGTCGATGCTGACCTCATCCCCCACCTGCAGTTGATCGCGGTTGTAGAAGGAAGCCAGAATGTTGCCCATAATGTGGCGCGAGGCCATGCCGTACCCGATGGCAAACGCACCCGCGATCCCGCCCAGAATGATACTGATGTTGTTTTCCATGAAGGCCGTCTGGAGCTGGGCCTGCTTGAGGGCGATCAGGATAATATTGAGCAGGATGAAGTAGAAGACCACGTTGCCGATCAGGTTGCCGGAGGGGATACCGAGCGAGCGGCAGGCCCCGACCACGACGCGCTTGGCGCGATCCGCCAGGAAGATGCCCCCGATGAGGAGGATGAAGGCGGTGACCGCGTTCGGGAGATAGGCCACGAGCTGGGCCATCATCTCGGAGAGCTTCTCCATACCCAGGGCGTCTACGGCGGCCATGGTGAATACGATGAGCACGAAGTAGTATACGATCGTGGCCAGCACCGTACTGGGCACGAGTTTGATGTTGGCCCGCTGGAGCAGATCTATGTCCATGACCCGGTCGCTGAGCCGGTCGAAGCCGGAGGCCGCGACCAGCCGGCGGATGAGCTGGTAGAGTACTTTGGCGATGACGTAGCCGACCACAAATACCACCAGGGCCTTGAGCAGGGCCGGGATGACGGTGAGCAGCTGGTAGGCCTGAAGGCGGAGAAGGTCGAGTACGGATTCCATAGGAGGCGTTAGGAAGGTATGGAGGCGGAGGGGCCGGGGCCGCGCGGTGGCTGACCGTAGGGATCGTCGTCTTCCCCCTCCCGCAGCCGGAGGTACTGCTCATCTACCAGCGAGGGGGTGCCCCCGCTCAACACGCTGAGGGTATCGGCCAGCCGGGGGCCGAACAGCTCGATGAGGCTACCTACGAACTCCGCGGAGCGTAGGTTGCCCTCCACCCGTTGGCGTACGGCACGACTGCGCGTGCCCCGGAAGTCAGCTACATCCTGCTCCTGCAGTAAGAGGAAGGCATTCATGAGTTGGAGCTTTGGGTGGTGAACTGCCGGTCGTGGATGCGCTTGGCCTTTTCCTTGGTGCGTTTGAGCTGCATCTTGACGGCTGACTCGTTTTTGCCCAGCAGGTCGGCCAGGGCTTTGATCTTGACGCCATCCTTGTACTTCATCAACAGCAGGGTGCGCTCGGGTGGGGTGAGCTGGCTCAGCACGTAGCGCAGCTCGTTGAGTTGCATGTGCATCAGGGCCTCGTCGGGTACCTCCTCGATGGTGTCGGGCGGCTCGGCTACCTCGTCGGCGAAGAGGGCGCGGCTGCGTTTGTCTTTCCTGATCTTGTCGATACAGAAATTGTACGTGATCGAGTACACCCAGGTGGAGAATTTAGATTGGCCCTCAAACTTGTCCAGGCTAAGGAACACCTTGGTGAAGATCTCCTGGGTCGCATCCTCCGCCTCGCTTTGCTTGTGCAGCATGGTGATGGCCTTGCTGTAGATACGGCTGGCGTACCGCTCGTACAGTAAGCGAAAGCAGAGGGCATGCTTGCGTTCCCGGTAGGCGCGTATGATGTCCATATCTTCCATCGAAGGATCACAACCACGGAAGGACGTACCGCTGGGCATGGTAAAATGGGTAATTGCAGACACCGCCGACAAACGGCGTATACCTGGGGTGAGACGTTAAAATACTGCCTGGGTCACGTACCACAAAGGAGAACGGGCCTTATTCCACGGTTTTGCTGGCGGCACTGACGGCTGCTACGTTGAATACTCCCAGGGCCGGCTGCTCGGTCGCCAGGTTGATGACGTTGCCGGGGGAGTTGGCTACGGGGATCTGAAATATACCGTTATCGCCGTTCTGGATCTGATCGCGCGCTACGCTCAGAAAGAAAAAGGCCTCCTGGCTCAGGGACCAGATCTCTACCTCGATCCGATCATCCGTCTCCAGGGGGATGAAACTGCCCGCTTCGTCGAGCTTGTTGATATTGAAGCGGATGGGGGCGATAAATACGATGCCGTCCGTCCCGCTTCCGGCATCGAAGGTGGCATCATAGACCAGGTTGAGCTCCCGGGGCAGGTTAAGCAGGGTATCGTTGATGGTAGTACGTACGAGGTAGGCATCGCCTACTCCCGTGAAGTCCCGCGCGTAGAGCTGAGCATAGCGGCCCTCGTCCAGCCCGAGGCGTTCTTCCTCCAGGCGCACGGCGATCGAATCAATGGGTGGTACCCGGTTCATGGTGGTGCGGCTGGCGTAGTCTACGCCCCCCTGCCGGATCCCTAATACAAACTGGTCGCCCACCGCACCGATCGTCTCGCCGGGTTGGGGTGTCCAGACGTAGCGGCCCGAATCCTGGTGCACGAAGGGGTAGCAGGCTGTTCCGGATTCCAGGCATACGACGACCTCCGCGTCGGTCACCCCGGCGGGCAGGCGGTTGGCGTAGTAGTCCTGACTCTGGGTCAGGCGGATGGTCTGCGGCTCGGAGGTATTGGTGAGCCAGGCATCCACGACCAGTTCCGGTGTCTCGAAGTCGGTGGTGAGCTCGATGGGGTCGGTACAGGTACACAGGGCCGCGGCGAGCGCGAGGAGGAGGAGCGAGCGCATCATTTGAAGGTGAAGTTGTAGGATACAGAGGGGACGATGCTACCGACGACGGAGAGCTTTATGGCTTCGGTATTGACGGCAGCACCCGGTGCGCTGCGGCCATCGGCCTGCTGTCCGTAGACGGTGAAGGGGTTGCGGCGGGCGTAGAGGTTGTACACCCCGAATACCCACTGGCCCTGCCAGCGGCGGTCGGCCTTTTCCTTCTTGGGGTCTAGGGTGAGGGAAACATCCAGCCGGTGGTAGTCGGGAATGCGGAAGTTGTTCCGGGCATCGCCGGCGTTGTTGGGTACGAAGTAGCCCAGCTGGTAATAGCCGCTATTGGCCAGCGTGAGGGGGGTGCCGGTGTTGTACACGAAGGTGCCGCTGAGGGTGACGCGCTCACTCAGCTCGTAGAAGCCGGTGAGGTTGAAGTTGTGCGTCTGATCGAAGCGGGTGGGGTACCACTCGTTGTTATTGATGCCCTCGACTAGGCGCTCGGTGCGGGCCAGGGTGTAGCTGATCCAGCCGGAGGCGCGGCCCTTGGTCTTCTTGAGTTGCAGCTCGGTACCGTAGGCCCGTCCGGTACCCACCAGCACCTGTCCCTCGACGAACTCATTGAGCACCAGATCGGCACCATCGATGTAGTCGATCAGGTTATCGAACGACTTGTAGTAGGTCTCCAGACTGAGCTCGTACGCATTGTCCCGGAAGTTGCGGAAGTAGCCCAGAGCGAACTGATCGGCCAGTTGGGGGTCGATGTTGTTGGTGCTGGGCGTCCAGATATCCAAGGGGATGGAGGCGGTGGTGTTGCTGAGCAGGTGAATGTACTGGGCGGTGCGCTGGTAGCTGGCCTTGAGGGAGCTGGTCTCGCTAAGGGTATACTGCAGGGCGGCGCGGGGCTCCCAGTTGAGCCAGTCCTCGATTGTCTCGTTGCGCTCGGTGGGGGTGAAGCCGGTCAGCGGACGGGGGAGTCCCTGCCGCAGTGGCTCGCCGAAGGTGTACACATTGCGGCCACCGAGGTAGGCGAAGTGACTCAGGCGGATGCCGTAGTTCAGTTTGAATTTGTCGAACAGGGTGACCTCGTGCTCCACGAAGGCTCCCGACTCCAGGGCCCACTGCCGGTTGACGCTGATGTCGATCCGGTCGCCCTGGCTCACGGCGATGGCGTTGGCCGGCTCGAAGCGGTAGTGGATCACCTGACCGCCGAAGCGCAGCACGTTGGTGGGGCTCATGAAGAAGGAGAACTCCGGCTTCAGGCTGGTATTAACGATGCTGGCGTCCCAGTTGAAGGCGTCTTCGTTGGGATCGTTACCGAAGTCGATGGCGTAGTCGTAATCGCTGTAGTAGGCCGTCAGATTGGCAAATAGCTTGTCGGAGAACAGGTGGTTCCAGCGCAGGGTCCCCGTGGCGTTGCCCCAGCTGAAGCCGGCGTCGTCGCCGGGGCTGAAGACATCACGGCCCAGGTAGCCGGACAGGAATAGCTGATCGCGGTCGTTGAAGCGGTAGTTGGTCTTGAAGGTGAGGTCGTAGAAGTTGAGCTCGGTATTCGCCAGGTCGCCACTTAGGAAGGGGGCGGCCAGGACGTCGATGTAGCTGCGCCGGCCGGCCAGCAGGAAGGAGGATTTGTCCTTCACCAGTGGGGCCTCCACGCTCAGCCGACTGAAGATGGTACCGATACCGCCCTGCAGCTCGAACTGCTGGTTGTTGCCCTCCTTCATCCGCACGTCGAGGATGGAGGATAGCCGGCCCCCGTAGCGGGCGGGGATCCCTCCCTTATAGAGCTTTACGCCCTTGACCGCATCCGGATTGAAGACGGAAAAGAAGCCGAACAGGTGGCTGGAATTGAATACCGGAGCCTCATCCAGGATCACCAGGTTCTGATCGATACTTCCGCCGCGTACGTTGAAGCCAGCGGCTCCCTCGCCTACGCTGGTCACGCCGGGCAGGAGCTGGATGCTCCGCAGTACGTCTACCTCTCCTAGCAGGCTGGGGAGCTTTTCGATGGTGCTCATATCGAGCTGCTCCACGCTCATCTGTACGGTGCTCACGTTGCGGTCCTCCTCCGTAGCCGTCACGACGACCTCTTCGAGCACGCTGCCGGCCTCTCCGAGATCGAAGTCTAGCGTCATATTGCCGAGTAGCTCCACCTCCCGCCGCTGGTCAGCAAAGCCCAGGTAGCTCACGACCATGGTGTAGGTGCCGGGTACTACGGTAAGGGAGTAGAAGCCATATTCGTTGGTGGACGTACCCTTATTGGTGCCCTCCAGGTAGATGGTGGCACCAATGAGGGTTTCGCCGTTGGCCGCGTCGCGCACGTACCCCCGGGCGGTCACATTGGTCTGTGCGAATACTCCCAGAGTACAACACACGGCAAGGAACGTAAGTAGGAAGTGCTTCATCGGGACTAGTCTGGCGGAAAGAAAGAGCTACCCCCCTTAACGACATACGGCGCACCGGAGTTAGTCCCCGGTGCGCCGTTGGTCGCAGATGTGACACGTACTAGACGCTTAAACAGCTTACTTCGGCTGTTCGCTGGTATCGGCCTCGCCTACTTTCAGAAAGTGGCCGGCCTCGGTGATGGTCTTTTCGACACCGGTATCGGGGTCGGGGTAGCTGCGCTCGTGGACCTCTACGCTGAGCTCCTTACCGACCAGCTTCTCGGTATCCAGCTCGTCGCCTTCCATCTCCACGGCGCGCATAAGCTCGGCCAGGATGGGCTTGCTGGGTTCGCTGTTGTAGAAGCGCTGCTCGACGAATCCCTCCTCGGTCTCCATACGGGCGGCAAAGAAGGGAATGCCCTTGTACTCGCTCTTCCCTTCGGAGATCTCGGTGATGGTGACGACGTGGCGGCCGTTCTGCAGGCGGGGCTTCTCTTGGACTTGTACTTTCATGGTGGCTTGTTTACCCCCTAAAAGCATACTTAAAACAAATTGTTCGGTTTTGCGAACGGTTTTTATGCGTTCCGTGTGTCTGGGGTACGAACCGCGGAGGACACGGAGAAACGCAGAGGAACACGGGGCGGTACGTACGGCTCCGCCCCCCTCCGCGCCCTCGGCGGTTGCCACTAAGTACCCATGACCAGACGCTACCCGGTGCGGGCTACTGGCTCAGCCAGGCTACAAATAGTCGTACGCCGAAGCCGGTCGCCTGCCGGTCCTTGGCGTACGGACCCTGCTTGAGGGCTACCCCGGCGATGTCGAAGTGGATGTAGCGTTCGTGGTCGTGCGTGAAGTGCTCCAGGAACTTAAAGGCGTCCGTAGCGCCGTGCAGGGGTGTGCCGCTGAAGTTCTTCACGTCGGCCACGTCGCTCTTCAGTCCCTTGCCGAAGTCGTCCCAGGGGGGCAGGGGCCAGACGCGCTCCCCGCAAGTCGTGCCCGCCCGCCGGAATTCTTCCACCAGCTTCTCGTTCTTGCTCAGCGTGGCGGCACAGACGTAGCCGAAGGTGCGCACCGCCGAGCCCGTCAGCGTAGCCACGTCGATCAGGGTGGTGGGGGCGTAGTACTTCACGGCGTAGCTCAGACCGTCGGCCATGATGAGGCGGCCCTCGGCGTCGGTGTCGATGATCTCGATCGTCTTGCCGGCGTGGCTTTCGATCACGTCGCTGGGCTTGATGCTCAGGGCGTCGACACTATTGTCCGTAGCCGGCACGATACCGATCAGGTTGACCGGCAGTTTCAGTCGGGCGGCGGCCTCCAGGGTGCCCAGGGTAGCGGCCGCTCCGCCCATGTCGGACTTCATCAGGTGCAGGTTCTGGCTGCCCTTGATGCTCACCCCGCCGGTATCGAAGGTCACCCCCTTGCCGATCAGGGCGGTCACGTCACCGTCGTCCGCCCCGCCGCGGTACTCCATCACGATCAGCACGGCGGGGTCTTCACTGCCGCGGTTGACGGCCAGCAGGGCGTGTAGCCCCTCCTCCCGGCACGCCTCCTTGTCCAGCACCTTGACGCTATAGCCGTAGGTTTTTCCGCTCTGTACGGCCCATTCCGCTAGGTCCTGCGGACGTTTCTTGTTCGCCGGTGCGTCCACGAGGGCCATGATGCGGGCCTGCACGTCCGTCACGATGAGCTCCGCACCTGCGTCCCCGCCCGCCCAGTGGATGCTGCCGTCCAGGAGGGGGTGGGGGGTGTGGTCTGCTTTGCCCGCGCCGGCGGAGTAGCTGCCTAGCTTGAGTCCGCCGATAAAGGCCGTGGTAAGTCCGGGGTCCACGTCGGGCGCCTCTACCGTCACGTCCGACTGCAGGTGTTGCCCGACCTCATGGCTCAGGGTACGGCCCAGGGTGTGCGTGGTCGCGGGTGCGGGGTCTTTGGGTAGCCGGGCGATGATGCGGGCTTCCGAGGGGCTGCGCAGGTACTTCCCCGGCTTGACTGAATCGGTGAACGGGTCGTTTCCTTCGGCGGGTAACAGGGTGATGGTGGTAGACATGGCGCGAAGGTAGCCGGAGCAAACTATTTGCGGGCCTTCCGCATTTTGAAAGACATGAAAATAGGCGTGGTCTGTTATCCTACCTACGGCGGCAGCGGCGTGCTGGCTACCGAACTCGGTCTGGGGCTTGCCCGCCGGGGCCACGAGATCCACTTCATCACCTACCGGCGGCCGGCCCGGCTGGGCTTCTTTCATGAGAATGTCTTCTACCACGAGGTGGACAGCGGCGCGGACTACCCCCTGTTCGAGTACGCTCCCTACGAGACCGCCCTGGCCTCCAAGCTGGTGGACGTGGTGGAGAACTACGCGCTCGACCTGCTGCACGTACACTACGCCGTACCCCACGCCGCGGTGGCTTACATGGCCCGCAAGATCCTGCTGAGCCGCGGCCGCTACGTGCCCTTCGTGACCACCCTGCACGGTACCGACATCACGCTGGTGGGCTCCAACCCGGCCTTCGCGCCCACCATCACCTTCGCGATCAATAAGTCGGACGGCGTGACGGCCGTGTCCGAGTCCCTGCGCAAGGATACGCTCGACAACTTCGAGATCTGCCGGCCCATCGAGGTGATCTACAACTTCATCGACTTCAAGCGCTTCCGCCGCGACAACAAGGAGCACTTCAAGCGGGCCATCGCCCCGAACGGGGAGCACATCCTGATCCATGTGTCCAACTTCCGCCCCGTCAAGCGGGTGGACGACGTGATCTACATCTTCAAGATCATCCACGACCAGACGCCCAGCAAGCTGCTGCTCATCGGCGACGGACCCGAGCGCGGCAAGTGCGAAGACCTGAGCCGCCGCCTCGGCCTGACCAAGGACATCCGCTTCCTCGGCAAGCAGGACGCCGTAGAGGAACTGCTGGCCGTAGCCGACGTCTTCCTGCTGCCCTCGGCCAGCGAGAGCTTCGGGCTGGCCGCCCTGGAAGCCATGGCCTGCGAGGTGCCCGTAGTGAGCAGCAACGTCGGCGGTATTCCGGAGGTCAATATCGACGGGCAGACCGGTTTCACCTCCGGCGTAGGCATGGTCGATAAGATGGCCGAGGATGTGATGAAGATCCTGGACAGCAAGGAGTCGCTACGCGGATTCCGCACCCGGGCCCTGGAGCAGGCCGCACGCTTCGATATCGAGGCGATGATCCCGAAGTACGAAGCCTACTACCAGAAGGTGCTGGATGAAAGCCGCGTGCGGCCCGAGGAGCCGGTGCTGGACTGCTGAGCTACGCCAGCCAGCGCAGTAGGATGAAGAATACGGACGGACAAAGCAGACAGCCCAGACCGGTATAAAAGGTAGCCGTCAGCGCGCCGTAGGGTACGAGTTTGGGGTCGGTAGCCGCCAGGCCGGCCGCCACGCCGCTCGTCGTACCGATCAATCCGCCAAACACTGCCGCGGCGTGGGGATTATCCAGTCCGATCGAGCGGGCCACCAGCGGCGTGGCTACGGTGGTCACGATCGTCTTCACCACCCCGGCCGCGATACTGATGGCGATAACTTTCGAACTGGCGCCCAGTGCCCCGCCCGTGACCGGCCCGACAATGTAGGTGCAGGCCCCGGCGCCGATCGTGGCCAGACTCACCGGATCGCTGTAGCCAAACAGGAAGGCCACCACCACACCGAGCACGAACGACAGCGTCACGCCAAGGAACAGGGCTACGGTACCGGCCAGACCGGCCGAGCGGATCTTATCGAGATCGGCTCCCATGGCGGTGGCCACTACGGCGAAGTCGCGCAGCATGGAGCCGCCGAGTAGGGCCAGACCGGCAAACAGCGGTACGTCGGCCAGCCCCTTCTTATCGCCCAGGAAGGCCAGGGCCAGCCCCGCCACGATGGCCAGGGCAACGCCGGGGATCTTGCTGCCCAGCACGTGCTTCGATACCCAGAAGCTCACCCACATCAGTAGTCCGACACACAGAAAGGCGAACACCAGCCCGTTCTTGATCAGGACCGCTTCGATCAGCTCACTCATGCTCGGTCTGCGTTGCGGCGGGCCGTCCGATCCGCGACAGAACCGGGACCAGCAGGAAGCCCCCCACCGTAGCCGCTACGCCCGCCAGCAGGGCCACCCACCCACCCGTGAGGGCTGCCCGCACGTTCTGCACCGACGCCATGGCTACAATGATGGGGATGTACATGGCGCTCCAGAAGAGGATGCCGCCCTCCGTGACCCTGCGCAAACCACCGCGGTGTTTGAGCCAGTTGTTACCGACGACGAGCAGCAGCATGGCAAAGCCCACGCCCCCTACGTCGCCGTCGATGCCGATGGCCGCACCCAGCAGGGTACCGGTGATCTTACCCACCAGAAAGCAGAGGGCCAGCAGGGCTACGCCGTAAATGGTCATGCGAAGGCCTGCTTGAGTTCCTGCTTGGTCACCTTGCCCATGACGTTGCGCGGCAGCTCGTCCTGAAAGATGTAGCGGCGCGGCAGCTTGTAGCCAGGTAGCCGCTCGCGCAGCCAGTCCGTGAGTTGGTCCAGGTCCAGCGTGCCGCTATCGGTGATGAGGCTGGCACCGATCACCTCGCCCCACTCGGGGTCGGGCAGGCCTACGACACCGCATTCCCTGATGCCGGGGTAGGTGCGGAGCACTTCTTCGATCTCCAGGGCGGATATCTTGTAGCCGCCGGATTTGATGATGTCCACCGAGTTGCGCCCCAGGATGCGGTAGGCCCCCTGCTCGTATACCGCGATATCGCCGGTATGAAAGTAGCCGTCGGGGGTGAAGCTTTCGGCCGTGGCGTCCGGTCGGGCCCAGTACTCCAGAAATACGCTGGGTCCCCTGACCTGTATCTCTCCATCATCGGCCAGGCGGACGTCTACCCCCGGCAGGGGCTGACCGATATAGCCCGGTCTGCGCTCGCCCGCGTAGGGGTTGCTGATGGCCATGCCGATCTCGGTCATGCCGTAGCGCTCCAGCAGCGTGTGTCCGCTGATCGTGCGCCACTGCTCGAGCACCGATACGGGCAGGGCGGCCGAGCCGGAGACCATCAGTCGGAATCCGCGCAGGGCGCTGCGGATAGCCTCCTGCTCCACCTCCGTCAGTACGTCGTAGTAGGCGATCAGCTTGTAGTAGATCGTGGGTACGGCCATGAAGACGTTCACCTCGCCCCGGCGGAAAACGTCCAGCACGGCCCGCTCGCTGAACCTGGGAAGGAATACGCAGCAGGCCCCGCTCCACAGCGCGCACGACAGCACGTTGATGATGCCGTGCACGTGGTGCAGGGGCAGGATGTTGAGGATCCGATCGTCCTGCGACCACTGCCAGGCATCGAACAGAGCCGTGATCTGGGCCTCGATATTGGCGTGGGTGGTCACTACGCCCTTGGGCCGGCCGGTGGTGCCGCTGGTGTAGAGGATCATGGCCCGCCGATCGCTCTCAAGGTCGGGTAAGGGGCTAGTCTCGGTACCGAAGTCCTCGGTCCGCAGAAAACGGGTAGACACGGTATCGAACAGCGGCGATAGTACGGCTTCGAATTCCTCTGCATAGATCACGGCACTGGCCTGCGTATCCTCGATCACGTAGCGCAGCGAGGGGGTCGGGTGCTTGGTGCAGAGCGGTACGGCAATGCCCCCGGCCCGCCAGATGCCCCACTGTAGGGCCACGTAGCCGAAGCTCGGGGGTACGAGGAAGGCGATGCGGTCTTCCTTCAGGTCGGTCTGGCCGGCGAGCAGGGTGGTGGCTACCTTCGCCGAGCGGTCCAGGAGCTGTGAATAGGTGTAGCTAGCGGTGGGGTCGACCACGGCGGTCCGTGCCAGGAAGGTAGATGCGCGGTCGACGAGGGTCATAGGAGGGAGAGTAGTTGGTAGTCCACCAAAGCTACACTCTGACGGTAGAACGCGGAGCTAGCGCAACGGGCCGTTCAGAACCGCAGCAGCCCGTACCCCCGCATCTGGTACATCGCCACCGTAGTGAGCATCGAAGTAGCCACCTCCACCTCCGGGGCTACTCCATCGACGGGAATACCGCGTCCGATCAGCGACTGTCCGCACACGGTCACCTGAACGCCGGCCTCCTTCAGGGCTCGGACTAGCGGCAGATTAGGATTATCGATGCCGTAGTGCTCGCGGTACAGCGCGTCGTTCATCACCGCGAAGGTGGCCCCGCCGTGGATCGCCAGTACGACTTCTACCTGCTCGTCCGGCACGCCGCCCACGCTGAACAGGTTGAGCATACGGGCTACGTTGTACAGTCCCTGCGCCAGGCTATCGGGCGTTTCCTGGCCGGTCACTACATCGATGACCAGTCGGTAAGACAGCTCGGGGTCGGGCGTTACGGTCGCCTCCGGCAGGGTATAGATACCGCCGTAGGGCACCACCGGCGTCACTTTCGTGCGGGCGGGCGACGCGGGTGCCTGGGCGGTGAGGTGGGGCGGCATCATCAGCCCAGCCAGTACCAGGAGGTAAGTCAGAAGATGGCGTAGCGCTGATAGTGTAGGGCGACTAGGGGTAGCTGGAATTGACTGCATCGCGGAAAATAAGGACAGGCAGTCCATAGTACACTGCTACGTCAGGACCTATATTAGTACGGCTGGCTCGAGCGTGAATTGCACCTGCGGCCCCGCCCGATTTGCTGATGACATAAAGTCAGGCAAGAAGAAAATAGACTGACAAATTTTCAAACCGTCCCGGTGGGCCTGGATTTTGCCAGCAGTACGGTGAACCTCCCCGGGAGGCACAAACTTACCAATACAGCGGCGCACTGCGCTGATAAACAATATATTATGAACTTTAATAACTTCACGATAAAGAGCCAGGAGGTGCTACAGCGGGCCAGCGAGATCGCGGTGGGCAATCAGCAGCAGTCCATCGACCCGGCGCACCTGCTCAAGGCGATCTTCGAGGTAGATGAGAGTGTTACGCCCTTTTTATTTAAGAAGTTGGGGGTGAACTTCAACGCAATTAAATCCGCTACCGATGCGATCGTAGCCGGCGTACCCAAGGTGACGGGTGCCCAGCAGGTGCTGAGTCGCAACGGCGTAGAATTGGCCCAGCAGGCCAATGTAGTGGCCCGCGAGATGGGCGACGAGTACGTCTCCATCGAGCACCTGCTGCTGGCCGCCCTCAAGGTCAAGGACCCCGCCGGACAAGTCCTCAAGGACGCCGGCATCCGCGCAAAGGAGCTCAAGCTCGCGATCGAAGAACTGCGGGGGGGCAAGAAAGTGACCTCCAACAGCGCCGAGAATAGCTACAATTCGCTGGAGAAGTACGCCATCAACCTCAACGAACGAGCCCGCGAGGGTAAGCTCGATCCGGTCATCGGCCGCGACGAGGAGATCCGCCGCGTGCTGCACATTCTGGCCCGCCGCAGCAAGAACAACCCCATCCTGATCGGTGAGCCCGGCGTGGGTAAGACCGCCATCGTAGAGGGCCTGGCCCACCGCATCGTCAACGGCGACGTACCCGAAGACCTGCGCGAAAAAGACATCTACAGCCTCGATATGGGCGCGCTCATCGCCGGGGCCAAGTACCAGGGCGAGTTCGAGGAGCGGCTCAAGGCCGTGATCAACGAGGTCACCCAGGCGGACGGACAGATCTTCCTGTTCATCGACGAGATCCACACCCTCGTAGGGGCCGGTAAGGGCGCCGGTGCCATGGATGCGGCCAACATCCTCAAGCCCGCCCTGGCCCGCGGCGAACTGCGTGCCATCGGAGCTACCACCCTGGCCGAGTACCAGAAATTCTTCGAGACCGACAAGGCCCTGGAGCGCCGCTTCCAGCAGGTGACCGTCGACGAGCCGAATGAGGAAGACGCGATCTCGATCCTGCGCGGTCTGCGCGAGCGCTACGAGACCCACCACAAGATCAATATCCTGGACGAGGCCATCGTAGCCGCCGTACAGCTCTCGGAGCGCTACATCACCGACCGCTTCCTGCCCGACAAGGCCATCGACCTGATCGACGAGGCCGCCGCCCGCCTGCGCCTGGAGATGAATTCCATGCCTGAAGAGCTCGACGAGATCGAACGCCGCATCCGCCAACTGGAGATCGAGCGCGAGGCTGTCAAGCGCGAGGGCGACGACGCCAAGATCGACCGCATCAATCACGACCTGGCCAACCTCGAAGAGCGCCGCAACGAGCTGCGCGCCCAGTGGGAAAGCGAGCGCGAGGTGGTGTTGGGCATCCAGCAGTCCAAGCAGCGCATCGAAGAGCTCAAGAACGAGGCCATGCGCCTGGAGCGGGCCGGTGATTACACCAAAGTAGCCGAGATCCGCTACGGACAGATCCCCGGCGTAGAGGCCGAGCTGAAGGGCTTCAACGAGCGGCTGATCGATATGCAGTCCAACGCCAAGATGCTGGTCAAGGAGGAAGTAGACAGCGAAGACATCGCCGAGATCGTCGCCCGCTGGACCGGCATCCCCGTCACCCGCATGCTCGAAAGCGAGCGCGAAAAGCTGCTGCACCTGGAGGAGGCCCTGCACGAGCGGGTCGTAGGTCAGGAAGAAGCCGTAGAGGCCGTAGCCGACGCCATCCGCCTGAGCCGTACGGGCCTGAGTAATCAGGACCGTCCCATCGGGTCCTTCCTCTTCCTCGGTACCACCGGGGTGGGTAAAACGGAACTGGCTAAGGCCCTGGCCGATTACCTCTTCAACGACGCCGACATGATGACGCGCATCGACATGAGCGAGTACCAGGAACGCCACGCGGTCAGCCGCCTGGTGGGTGCCCCTCCCGGCTACGTAGGCTACGACGAGGGCGGACAGCTCACCGAAGCCGTGCGCCGCAAGCCCTACAGCGTGGTGCTGCTCGACGAGATCGAAAAGGCGCACCCCGACGTGTTCAATATCCTGCTGCAGGTGCTCGATGATGGCCGGCTCACCGACAACAAGGGCCGGGTGGCCAACTTCAAGAATACCATCATCGTCATGACCTCCAACATCGGCTCGGAGGTGATCCGCGAGAAGTTCTCCCAGATCGACGGCAGCAACGATGAGGAGATCATCGAGGAGACCAAGGACACGCTCTTCAACGTACTCAAGCAGACCGTGCGCCCCGAGTTCCTCAACCGGATCGACGACGTGGTCATGTTCCGTCCGCTGAGCCGCGCCGATATCCGGCAGATCGTCGAGCTACAGCTCAACGAGGTCAAGCAACTGCTGGCCGCGCAGGATATCCACCTCACCGTAGCGCCCGAAGCGATGGACTGGCTGGCCGCCGAGGGCTACAACCCCGAGTTCGGTGCCCGTCCGCTCAAGCGGGTGATCAAAAAGCGGGTACTGCGCCAGCTCTCCAAGCAGATGCTCAACGGCGACATGCCGGCCGGCAGCCAGGTGGTCCTGGATGTATTTGGGGATGTGGTGGTGTTCCGCAAAGCCCGGGATACGGAGCGGGTAGGGTCGGAAGTCGAGCTTGCCTAGTCCAATGATTGCGGCAGAGCGCGGGTGCAAGGCTGCGCCGGTCTGAACGTGATAAAAGCCCTGACTTGGTTCTGCCGGGTCGGGGCTTTTTTATAGCCGCTGTCCATCTCCCCCTTCAGGGTAGGCGGAGAACCATTCCCGCCCGTCTCGCTTATCCTGCAAAACATACCGACATGCCCCTCCGTCTGCTCCCCCTGCTGGTTTGCCTGGCTACGTTCACCGCTTGCACCGCCCAACAGGATAAATCACCCAAGGAAGAGATTTCCACGAACGAAGCAAGCTCCCCCTACACCTTCAAGACCCCCTCCCCGGACGGTACCGGCAAGTACTATATGGGGCGGGAGATCAGCCACGTGATGGGCCACCTCGCCGCCAACTGGCTGGAGCGGCCGGAGCGGGAGCGGGAGGAAAACGTCAGTCAGGCCATTGAGAATATGGACATACAGCCCGACGAGCGGATTGCGGACATCGGGGCCGGCTCCGGCTACTATACCTTTAGAATGGCCCGGAAGGTCCCCCAGGGCAAGGTATTCGCCGTAGATATCCAGCCCGAGATGCTTGACATACTGAACGAGCGGATCGAACGGGAGGATATCGAGAATGTAGCACCCATACAGGGCAGTGAGACCAGCCCGAATCTGGAAGCAAACTCCGTCGACCTGGTCACAATGGTGGATGTATACCACGAGCTGTCCCACCCCCGGGAGATGATGCAGGACATCGTCACTGCCCTCAGGCCGGGTGGGCGCTTCGTCCTGCTGGAATACCGCATGGAAGATTCCACGGTACCCATCAAACGCCTGCATAAGCTATCGGAAGCACAGGCCGTGCGGGAGATGGCATCCGTCGGCCTGCGGCTGCAGGAGAATATAGATAACCTGCCCTGGCAACACTGTATGGTATTCGTAAAGGAATAGGCCTCCAACCCCACCCCGTTAAAACTTGTTAAGAGAAAGCCGTTCTGCCAACTAAAAGTAGGTGTAAGTGGTCTTCTGCGTATAGTTTCTCCAGTGGAATCTACCCTCCCGAAAATTTAATTGTAAGGTCAAATGAAAAAATTACTCATTATCGTTCTGGTCGCCATACTCGGCGGCATGGTCGCCCTAGGCGGCGCCAATTATCTAGGTTGGGGACAGACCAAGTATGTAGAGGTCAACGGTACGCCCACCACGACCCTGGCCCGTTTTTCTAATGCCCCCGAAACCCGCGTGGTACCCGCACCCACGGAAGGCTTCGTAATTGCTGCCGACCGTGCGCTACCCGCCGTCGTGCATATCAAAGCGAGCAAGCCCGCCGGACGCAATGGCGGCGGTGGCAATCCCTTCGGCATCGATCCCGATCAACTGCCCGACGCCTTCCGTGACCTATTTGGTAACCCCGGCCGCGGCGGCAATGGCGGCGAGATGCCCCTGCAGCAGGGCAGCGGCTCCGGTGTGATCATTAGTACCGATGGCTACATCGTATCCAACAACCACGTCGTAGAAGACGCTGAAACCCTGGAGGTGGTCCTGAACGACGAGCGCACCTACACCGCTACCGTCATCGGTACCGACCCTACTACCGACATCGCCCTGATCAAGATCGACGAGACCGGTCTACAGCCCATTCAGTTTGCCGATAGCGACGAAGTGAAGGTGGGCCAGTGGGTGGTAGCCGTGGGTAATCCCTTCAGCCTCACCAGCACCGTCACCGCCGGTATCGTCTCGGCTAAGGGACGCAGTATCGATATCGTACGCCGCAGCGGCGGCGATATGGCCATCGAGTCCTTCATTCAGACTGACGCCGTAGTCAACCCCGGCAACAGCGGCGGTGCCCTGGTCAACCAGAACGGTGACCTGATCGGTATCAACACTGCCATCAGCAGCCCCACCGGTGTGTTCGCCGGCTACAGCTTTGCCGTTCCCTCCGCCATCGTCAAGAAGGTCGCCGAAGACCTGCGCGAGTTCGGCATCGTACAGCGTGGCCTGCTCGGTGCCCGCATTCAGCAGATCAATACGGCCTTTGCTAAGGATAAGGATATTGACCGCGACAACGGCGTCTACGTCGCCGAAGTAGTCGAAGGCAGTGCCGCCGAAGAGGCCGGTATCCGCGCCGGTGATGTCATCCTGAGCGTCGACAATGTATCTACCCTCCGCAGCAGCGAGCTCCTGGAGCAGCTCGGCCGCCACCGCCCCGGCGACCGCGTCACCCTGAACGTAGAGCGCGACGGCAAGGCCCGCGATTATACGGTCGTACTACAGAACACCAACGGCAACACGGACGTGATGCTACCCACCGAAGGACCCGAAATAGTCAGCTCCCTGGGCGCCGAGTTCGAGAACCTGAGCGAGGACTACGCGAATGAGTTGAACGTACAGGGCGTAGCCATCGCCAAGCTGGGTAATGGTCTGCTGGCCGAGCAGACCCGCGTCCGCCCCGGCTTCATCCTCACCCGCGTCAACGGCCGCAGCGTACGGGACGTGGAGCAGCTGGAAGACCTGCTGGACGGTGCCGACGGTCCCATCACCCTCGAAGGGGTATATCCCGACGATACGTCGCGCACCTACAAGTACGCCATCGTTAAGTAAGGTTCCAGACGTCACTGGTCCCTATTCACGGGGCGACACCTTACAAGCCGGGTGTCGCCCCGTTGTACGTTAGCTTCCCTCCCCACCCATGCTGCTCCTGATCCTCTTGCTGTTCATCCCGTCCGCCCCGGCACCCGCGCCGGCGGCTCTGGCTACCCTGACGCTGCACATTGAGAATGTGCGCAGTAGCAGCGGCACCCTCTGGGTGGGCATCTACGAATCCCCCGCCGACTTTCTGGATCGTGATAAGGCCCGCCTGGTGTATCAGCCGGTCCACGGTACCGGGGCGACGCAGGTGCGCATCGACAAGCTGGTGGTCGGCCGGCGCTACGCCATTGCCGTCTTCCACGACGAGAACGACAACGGCGAGCTGGATACCAACCTAGTGGGGCTACCCGCCGAGCCCTGGGCCTTCAGCCGCCCGCTGCAGAGCTGGTTGCGCAAGCCGCGCTTTGAGGAGATGAGTTTTGTGTTCGATCCCCGGCACGGCTTGCCGTCCCTGCGGTTGCGGTGATAGCCGTAACTTCGCCCGCTATTTCGCGCGCTTATGAGTATCACTGTTGGCATCTTTTTCGGTGGCCCCTCCCGGGAGCGCGAGATCTCCTTCGCCGGCGGCCGCACGGTCTACGACAACCTCGATAAGGCCGTCTTCACGCCGCTGCCCATCTTCGTCGACAGCCACCGCCGCTGGTACCTGCTCGACTGGCAGTACCTCTACCGGGGCAGTATCCGCGATTTTTTTCCGCCGGTCTCCCTGGCCCCCCAGAGCGCCCATGGCTTCCAGGTGTATCAGGAGAGCCTGGGTCCGCAGAGTGAGCTGGACCTGGAAGCGATGGGTAGCCACATCGGTCGCCGCATCCGCCGCGAGGAGCTTCCCGACCTGATCGATGTAGCCTTCCTGGCCCTGCACGGCGAGTACGGCGAGGACGGACAGCTCCAGCGCGAACTCGAATACGCCGGCGTACCCTACACCGGCAGCGGCGTGCGCGCCAGCGAGATCGGCATCGACAAGGCCCTGCAGAAGGAGCTCATGGCCGCCGCCGGCTACCCCTCGCCGCCCATCCTGGTCATCGAGCAGGAGGCCTTTGGCCGTACTCCCATCGAGCAGTTCTACCAGCAGTCCGTCGAGCAGATCGGCTGGCCCATGGTCGTACGCCCCGCCCGTCAGGGCAGCAGCATCGGCGTGGCCATCCTACAGGAGGAGGAGGGCCTGAGCGGCTTCGAGCACGCCGTCGATGCGGCCTTCTTCCGCGCCCAGCTGCTGCTGCAGGACTACGCCGACCGCAGTCCCGCCGACCGCATAGAGTACGTGCGCCACCTCAGCGACCTGCGCGACGGCATCGCCTTTCCGCTCGATGCCCAGCGTGGCGACCACCGCCTCACGCTCTACACTCCCGACGAGGTCTACGACTACCTGGAGCAGGCCAGTACCGATCAGGGGCACCCGCTGGTCGTCTTCGAGGGCCAGCAGTCCGAGGAGCGCGTCATCATCGAAGGCTTCATTGCCGGCAAGGAGTTTTCGACCATCGTGCTGCGCACGCCCGACGGTGGGGTAGTGGCCCTGCCGCCCACCGAGATCGTCAAGTACGATGGCGAGCTGTTCGACTACCGCAGCAAGTACCTGCCCGGCCGCAGCCGCAAGGTCACGCCCATCGATCTGCCGCAGGAAGCTATCACCGCCATCCGGCGCGAGACCGAGCGGCTGTTCACCGAGCTGGGCTTTGCCGTATACGCCCGCATCGACGGCTTCTATACTCCCGAAGGCACGATCTTCCTCAACGATCCCAACACGACCAGCGGCATGATGCCTTCGTCGTTCTTCTTCCACCAAGCGGCCGAGATCGGCCTCAGCCCCAGCCAGTTTCTCACCTACATCATCCGCACCAGCCTCCAGGAGCGGGAGCACACCGACCTACTCCAGCGGGTAGACGCGGCTGTAGACGCATTGCGGCGCAGCGCGGGTGCGAAGAAGCGCGTAGCCGTCCTGCTCGGGGGCAGCAGTTTCGAGCGCCACATCAGTGTGGAGAGCGGCCGCAACGTATACGAGAAGCTCAGTTCTTCGGAGGAGTACCGGCCGCTACCCCTCTTCCTGACCAGTCCCATAGCAGAAGATCAGGCCGACGCGCCCTACGTCCTGTACCAGCTACCCATCAATCTGCTGCTGAAGGACAACGCCGACGATATCCGCGACAAGATCCGCAAGCCGGCCGAGCACCCCGCCATTGCCGAGATCCGCCAGGCCTGTGCGGCGATCACCGATCGGTATGCCGATCCTGACGTAGTCTTCCATCCGGTGCACATTCCGCTGGACGCGCTGCCCGGTGTCGCCGATGCCGTATTCATCGCCCTGCACGGTCGGCCCGGGGAGGATGGTCAGGTCCAGCAGCAGCTCGAACGACTGGGCCTGCCCTACAACGGCTCCGGACCGGAGACCTCCACCGTCACCATCGACAAGTACGAGACCCTGCAGCGGCTGTACGCGGCTGGTCTGCCCGTCACCGAGCAGTGGCTGGCCCCCCGGGAGGACTACCTACTCAACCAATCCGGCTTTTACCAGCGGGTGGAGGAGAAATTCGACTACCCCCTCATCGCTAAGCCCGTAGACGATGGCTGCAGCTCGGCCGTCCTGCTGCTGCGCAACCGCGCCGAACTGGAGGCCTACACCCAGCTTACCTTCCAGCCCGGCGGCAAGCAGGAACGCAGCGCACGCGCCGTGCTCAAGCTGGGTGAAAAGGCAGAGTGGCCGCTGGGCAAGAGCACTATTCTTTTCGAGTCGGCCATTACGGCCGAGGGGGCGGATAAGTTCCTGGAGATCACCGGCGGCATGCTCACCCACTACGGGGCGGACGGGGAGCTCCGGTACGAGATCTTCGAGCCCAGCGAGGCCCTGGCCGGTGGCGAGGTGCTGAGTCTAGAGGAAAAATTCCTGGCCGGTGAGGGACAAAACCTCACCCCGGCCCGCCTGGGTACGGATGCCTACTCGTACGAGCACGTAGCCGATCAGGTCAAGGCGGATCTGGAACTAGCCGCCCGCACCCTGGGGGTAGAGGGCTACTGCCGCATCGATGCCTTCGTGCAGGTGTTCGCCGACGGGCGGGCGCGGACGATCGTAATCGAGGTGAACAGTCTGCCCGGAATGACCCCGGCCACGGCCATCTTCCACCAGGCCGCGATCGCCGGCTACCAGCCCTACCAATTTATCGCTGCCCTGCTGCGTTTTGCGCAGGAACGCAAGAAACGCATACCCGTGGCTAAACCAGCGTACACCGCTCCCATCCCGCCCGCCGCCACCCCGCCGCCCGCTACCCAGGGCCCCGCACCTGCGGCCCCGCCCAACAGTAAGGTGCTGCTGACGGTGCTGAAGAACGTGGCTCTGGCCGGTGCCTTTCTGCTCCTGTTGTTCCTGCTGCTGCGCACCGGACTCAATATGTACACCAACCACGGCGAGAGCATGGAGATCCCCACCTTCGAGGGTAGCCTGATCGATGAGGCGCGCCGCGTGGCCCACGCCCAGGACCTCAAGATCGACGTGACCGTAGGCGCCTACGATCCCGAACGCCCGCCCGGTCTGGTGGTGCAGCAGCAGCCCCCCGTGGGGAGCCGCGTGAAGAATAACCGGACGGTCTACCTCACCATCCTGAGCGAGACCGTGCCCGACGTGACCCTGCCCAGCCTGGTGGGCAACTACGACTACAGCGTCTATACCCGCCTACTGGAGCGCAAGAACATCCGCTACCGGATCCGCGAGCAGCAGTACGACGCACGGCAGGAGGAGGGTACCATCCTTTACCTGTACTACGACGACCGCAAGATCACCGACGAGGACCTGCGAGAGGGCATACAGGTGCCGATGGGGAGTACGCTGGACTTTGTGGTCAC
This sequence comes from Neolewinella maritima, assembly GCF_923081025.1. Lineage (GTDB taxonomy): Bacteria > Bacteroidota > Bacteroidia > Chitinophagales > Saprospiraceae > Neolewinella > Neolewinella maritima. The sequence continues at coordinate 88,886 of NZ_CAKLPZ010000001.1, forward strand.
CAAGCGTAAGGGGGACCGGATCGAGCTGGCCGACTACCGCTGCCAGCAGTTTGGTACGGCCGAGTTCGGTATCACGGGCAGTCAGCTGGTGGTGGGTCGCGTGACCGGAGAGTTTACCGACCGCTACGCGGCTTATATCGTGCGGACCGAGCCGGCGGCGGGTGCCCAGGTAGAGACCGGCGGGCGGGTAAATCTGGTGCTCAGTGATGTGCAGCCGACGGACTGCGACTAGGACGTATCCCCGGAGCCGCGTTTTGCGTTGACTCCCTAGCAACTACCGTACATGAGACTTATCCTGTTTTTCCTGCTGGCTACTTGCGGTCTGGCCGCCCAAACGATCGTACCGCTACAGGAACGAGCGGAACTACGTCGCGCCTCCGCCGGACCGGCCCAGGCGGTCGACTTCCGCATGGCCTGTGGGGATGTCGCGGAACTGCCGGGCGTAGAACGGCTCATCAGCGGGCAGAACCGCATGCTGCGCGTGGACCTGGACACGACGGGACTGTCGAGCGACCTGACGGACTACCGCTGCATCGGCTGCAGCACGGCCCGCTTCGGTACGGCCGAGCTACGGGGTGATACCGTACTGTACACTGCCACCGCGGGCGTGGTGCAGGGCTTCGATACGCTGGGGCTGACCGTCTGCTCGCCGCAGGGCGTATGCGCCGATACAGTGGACCTGGTAGTACTCGTACAGCGGCCGGGCCGCACGGTGCAGCTCGGCAACCGGCTGGTCGTACCGGAAACCACGACCAGTATCGTAGTGCCGGCCGATAGCCTGCCCGGTGGAACCGTGTGCCGTAGTCTGGCCGACTGTGAGGACACCGACTACGCCGGACGGGGGCAGCGCAGCAACTTTGCCCGCGCGCTCGGGCAGGGGAGTAACGACTTCGACTACGTGGCCGGGCGCTACGGGGGGACGGACGCGGTGTGCGTGACGGTCTGCAACGAATTTGGTCTGTGCGACACCTACCGAGCCTCCTTCACCGTGGATCGGGCCAGCGTGGACCTGCCCTTCTTCGACGACTTCTCGTACGGAGGGGTGCGGCCGGCGGTAGAACTGTGGCAGGACGAGGACGTGCTGATCAACCGCAGCTACGGCGTCACGCCGCCCTCCATCGGGGTGGCTACCTTCGACGGGCTCGACTTCGACGGGCGGCCCTACGCGGCGGGCGGCAACGGGCGGCGGGGACAGCCCCGGGACTTCCTTACCTCGGCCTCCATCAATCTGGCGGGGCAGAGCGGCACGGTACTGTCGTTCTACCTACAGCCGAAGGGACTGGGCAACCGTCCGGAACTACAGGACAGCTTCCTGGTGCAGTTCCTCGACGTGGCGGGTAGCTGGAACACGGTCTTTGCCCGGGAGGGAATCCTCAATACCCAGACCAATACCGTGATCGACCCCTTCACGGGGGTGCTGCTGGATGTACCGGCTGACTACCAGTACGACGGCTTTCAGTTTCGCTTCGTAAACCTGAGCACCGAGACCGGCGGGGTAGACAACTGGAACCTGGACTACGTGAAGCTTAGCAACACCTCCACCAGCTTGGTGACCCAGGACCTGGCACTGACCGACGAACCCTTTCGCCTGGTGGCCCCGTACACCAGCGTACCGGTACGCCACTTACAGGCCGCGGGGGGTGAGCTGTTTGCCGACTCCATTTTCCTGAGCGTATGGAACCACCGGTCGGACGTCACGCCGGTCACCCAGTCGACCTACACGATCGAAAATCGGGGTACCCCCTTCTTCTCCTCCGCGGCCGGTCTATTCCCCTCCCGCTTTTTCGGACAGGATAACGGTATCGCCCCCCTGAGCTTCGAAACCCGCCGGGCCACCTTTGCCGAACTGCCTACGGCAGCGGCCATTCGCGACTTCCTGCTCGGGCTGGACCCCGCCGAAGATTACCTCCTGGCCACGACCTACGCCCTGACGGTGGCCACCGAAGATGCGACCTTCTCGCCCGCCGTGGCCCGCAATGATACGGCCACTACCCTGACCGAGTTGGCCGACTACATGGCCTACGACGACGGCAGTGCCGAGGTGGCCATCGAGGGGCAGCAGGGCAACGTCATCGTACAGCGCTACCGGGCCTACGTGGCCGACGAGCTGACCGGTATCCGCATCCGCCTTCCCCGCGGGCTCGGCAGTGCCGGCAATCAAAACATCAACTTCGAGGTGTACGGGGAGGGAGAGACTAACCGTCCCGGTGAGCTACTGTACAGCTTCTCGGCACCCGTGCTCTACGCCGAAGACTTCTACGCCGACTCTCTGCAGGCCTTCAGCAGCTACGCCCTGCCGGAGCCGCTGGCACTGCCCGTAGGTGATTTCTACATCGGTTGGCGGCAGGGATCAGCGGATCGCTCGCTACCCGTAGGCTTCGACCGCAATACGCAGCCCGATAGCGTACAATTCTTCAATGCGGGAAGTGGTTTTCAGACCCTGGGGGGCTCTACCCGGGGCGCGATCATGATCCGGCCGCTACTGAGCGGAGCGGATATCCGGCCCACTGCTACCCGCGATCTGGTGATCGAGCGATTGGTCGACGTATACCCCAACCCGACCGACGGTATGCTATACCTCCAGCCCCGGGAGGCGCTAGCGGCTGCGGATTTGGGAGTGCGCCTGTACACCGGCAGCGGCCAGCTGGTGTATGCCCAGAGGGGCAGTCTGACGGTAGATCTGACGGCGCTACCGCCCGGAATGTACCTGCTGGAATGCCGCTGGGGCGACCGACTGAGTCGACATAAGATCGTGCGCCATTAATCTATTTGCCTCTTCCGGTGTTCGCACAGACTTTAGCCCTCACCACAAGCAACGTAATTTATGGAAGCCACCGCAGCGGAACTCAAGCAACGAGAGCAAGAAGGAAAGAACGATTATGTCCTGCTGGACGTACGCGAGGACTACGAGCGGGCGGAGTTCAACATCGGAGGGATTCACGTGCCGCTGGGCCAGCTGAGTATGTCGATGGACAAGCTCACGCCCTACCGCGAGCAGGAGATCATCATCTACTGCCGCAGTGGCAAGCGCTCAGCCATGGCCCAGGAGCTGCTGCGGCAGTCGGGCTTCAAGCGGGTGCGCAACCTGGAGGGCGGCATGCTGGCCTACCAGGAGTAGTTTCGGTTACCGCTTGCGGTAGACCTTGGCTTCATAGCCCGCCGTGCGAACGCGCTCGGCGAGGGCTCCGGCTTCCGCAAAGTCGTCGGAGCGACCCACCAGGGCCACGGCGTAGGTACCGCGGTCGAAGGTAGAGAGCTCCGTGCTGTCAAAACCGGCTTTTCTGAGGTCGCGGACGCGGGTGCGGGCGTTGATCTCCTGCCGAAAGGTGCCGGCGATGACGAAGTAGTTTCCCTCACCGGAAATATCCGCACTGGGCAGCTGGCTATCATCGGCGGTGACGGGGCGCAGTTCCCGGGGAATACGTTCGGTGTCAGAACTGCTATTTTCCCGGTCTGCGGAGAATTCGAAGGAATCCTGCGCGGCTGAGTTTGGAGAATTGGTGTAGCTACCGCTATCTTGGGGCACGACCTCCCCCTGATTGGCAGCAGTAAAGGCCCGGGAAATCAGCAGTGCAAGGGCTAGCAGGCAGACGATGAGGATGACGGGAACGACAACGGATGATTTCATCTAGCGAGTGTACGGTTAGCAAGTGAACAGACTATTAACCCTAAAGAAATAACTGCCCCCCCGGTTTACGGGTACGGGCGGGAAAGATTTTTGTCAAGTGTTTGCTTTTTGGAAAGACCGTTTTTAGAGGGAGTGCCACTTAGGCACTCCCTTTTTCATGCGCTAAACCATTCCCGGGACGCGGCGTTGCCTTGTACTATGGCTGAATTTCCTTCCGTCTCCCCCCCGGATACCGCCCCGCGCGACCCCACCGCCCCCGGCCGGAAGGAAGATCACATCGAGCTGGCCTTCCGCTCGCAGGTCGATCGCCTGCAGCTCGATAAGCGCTTCGACTACGAGCCGCTCCTGGCCGCGCACCCCGCCCCCGGCAGCCTGCCCAGGATCGACTGGGGAGACAAGCAGCTGCACGCTCCCCTCTGGGTGAGCAGCATGACCGGTGGCACGGAAAAGGCCTATACCATCAACCATAACCTGGCGCGCGCCGCCGGTGAGTTTGGGATCGGCATGGGACTGGGCTCCTGCCGCGGCCTGCTCTACGACGATCACCGCTTCAAGGACTTCAACGTACGGCCCATAGCGGGCGATGCAGCCATCCTGTTTGCCAACCTCGGCGTTGCGCAGGTGCAAGTGCTGCTGGACGAAGGCAACGAGGCCATGATCGGCCAACTGGTCCGTACCCTCGACTTGGACGGGCTCATCGTGCACGTCAACCCCCTACAGGAGTGGCTGCAGCCAGAGGGTGACCGTTTTACGGTGTCTCCACTAGAGACCATCCAGGCCCTGATCGAGACCCTGCCCGATCTGCCCCTCATCGTGAAGGAAGTAGGGCAGGGGATGGGCCCCGCCAGTCTGCAGGCCCTGCTACGGCTCCCCCTCCTGGCCCTGGATACCGCCGCCAACGGGGGCACGAACTTCGCTAAACTGGAGCTCTTCCGCTCGGACGACCTGGCCCGCGAGGCCTATTCCGGACTTACGCAGGTGGGACACGGCGCGGAGGAGATGGTCCGCCAGATCAACGGACTACTCCGTTCGGAGACCGTACCGGTGGCCTGTCAGCACCTCATCGTCAGCGGGGGCGTGCAGGGCTTTCTGGACGGCTACTACCTGACGCAGATCGCTGGTCTGCCGGCCGTATACGGGCAGGCCTCGGCCTTCCTACGCTATGCCCGGGAAGACTACGGCACCCTGCGGCGCTTTGTTATGACCCAGCTGCGGGGCCTCGAACTGGCCAACGCCTATCTTCGCCCCCGGCACTAAACGACCGCCCGTGGCGCAGCAGCAGGACAAGGGACGTATCAACGGCTTCAGCAAACTCGGCAAACAACAGCGTCGGCAGTGGCTTCTAGACGCCTTTCTGGCCGGCCGTACGACCGAGGAGTTCCGCTACTTCGACGCCGGAAGCCAGGACCTGCAGCAGGTGCTCGACAACTTCAGCGAGAACACGGTCGCCAACTTCCCCCTTCCCTTCGGCGTGGCCCCCAATGTGGTGATCAACGGTACGACCTACGTGGTGCCCATGGTCATCGAGGAGAGTAGCGTGGTGGCCGCCGCCAGCAGCGCCGCCAAGTACTGGGCCACGCGGGGCGGCTTTCGGGCCGAGGTGATCGCTACCGAAAAACTGGGGCAGGTACACTTCCGCTGGTCGGGCCGCCCGGAGCGCCGTGCCGCCCTCCTGCCTGCCCTGGAACAACGCCTGTACGCCGCCACCGCCGGCCTTACCGCCCGTATGGAAGCACGCGGCGGCGGCGTGCGCGGGCTCAGTTGGAAGCACCTGCCCGCCGTGCACCCCCAGTGCTATCAGCTGCTCGTCCGCTTCGGCACGGCAGACAGTATGGGTGCCAACTTCATCAATACCATCCTCGAAGCCTACGCCGGTGAGCTGGAACTATGGGCAGCTACCAGCGAGGAGCTCACTGCCGACGAGCGGGAGCTGGAGATCATCATGGCTATCCTGAGCAACCACACGCCCAACTGCGTGGTACGCGCGGCGGTGAGCTGCCCCATCGAGGCGATGAATATTCCCGGTGCCGGGGTCGATGCGGCGGATTTCGTGCGCCGGTTCCAGCTGGCGGTAGACATTGCCCGCCAGGATCCCTACCGCGCCGTAACCCACAATAAGGGGGTGATGAACGGTATCGATGCCGTGGTGCTCGCCACTGGCAACGACTTCCGGGCCGTAGAAGCTGCCGTACATGCCTTTGCCGCCGAAGATGGGCAGTACCGCTCGCTGAGTCGCTGCCGGGTAGTCGATGAGGTGTTCCACTTCGAGCTCACCGTACCGCTGGCCCTGGGCACGGTGGGGGGGCTGACCCGGCTGCATCCGCTGGCCGACCTGGCGCTGGACCTACTGGGCCGTCCCAACGCCGAGGAGTTGATGTGTATCGCAGCCGTCACCGGCCTGGCCCAGAACTTCGCAGCGCTACGCAGCCTGGTCACCACTGGCATTCAGCGCGGCCACATGAAGATGCATCTGCAGAATATCCTGTCGAGTCTGGAAGCCACCGTACCCGAGCGACAGCAGACGACCGACTTCTTCAACGGGCGCACGGTGAGCCACCACGGGGTACGGCAATACCTGGAGAAGTTGAGGGAAGAGATGGAACGGATCGAAGGGTAACTGCCCTTTGGTCCTTAAAGAAATGTGCCTCAGAAAGGACTCGAATCGTTGACCTACGGAGTAATCCCGACTGAGTCGGGACCGCTCCAACCAACTGAGCTACCGAGGCAACGTGTAGGACAAAAGAGAAAGGGATCAAAAACCGTAGTCTTCGATCCCTTGATCTTGAAATGCGCCTCAGAAAGGGCTCGAACCTTTGACCTACGGATTAACAGTCCGCCGCTCTAACCAACTGAGCTACTGAGGCAGTGCGCTTAAGCGGACGCAAAGCTACGCCGTCTGCCTTTATTTTGCAATCTTTGCGGCCCCAAAAAATTAAAATATGCCCCTTCTTGCTGTCGGTACGCTCGCTTACGATGATGTCTATACGCCCTACGGGGAGGTGAAGATGATTGAGGCCGGCAGCTGCTCCTACATCGCCATGGCCGCCACCCAGTTCGTGGAGCCGGTCCAGCTCGTCTCCGTGATCGGTGGCGACTACAACGACGACTTTCTGGCCGATCTCCGCCGCCGCGGGGCTGACCTGGAAGGCGTGGAGGTGATTGCCGATGGCAAGTCATTCTTCTGGTCGGGCCGCTACCACGACGATATGATGGGTCGCGACACGCTCGATACCCAGCTCAACGTACTGGCCGACTTCGACCCCAAGGTGCCACAGAGCTACCGCGCTACGGACTACATCATGCTCGGCAACCTCACCCCCGCCGTACAGGCCCGGGTGATCGACCAGCTCGACGGCCGGCCCAAGCTGATCGCCCTGGATACGATGAACTTCTGGATGGACATCGCCCTGGACGACCTTAAGGCGGTACTCCAGCGCATCGATATCCTCATCATCAACGACGAAGAAGCCCGGCAGCTGAGCGGCGAACTGAGTCTGCTTACCGCGGCGGCCAAGATCGTGGCTATGGGTCCCGAGATCCTCATCATCAAGAAGGGGGAGCACGGCGCCCTGCTGTTCAAGGAGGACGAGGTCTTCTCCGCCCCTGCGCTGCTGCTGGCCAAGGTGGTCGATCCCACGGGAGCGGGCGACACCTTCGCAGGCGGTCTGATGGGCTACCTGGCCGCTACCGACGACATCAGCTTTGAGAACCTCAAGCGGGCGGTCATCTACGGCTCGGCTATGGCCAGTTTCGTAGTGGAAGACTTCGGTACCCGGCGAATGCAGGGACTGGACCGCGGGCAGATCGACGAGCGGGTACAGCGCTTCGTGCGGCTGATGAATGTGGCCCTTTAATCAATAAACTGGCACTTGTCCCGATAGCTATCGGGACACCCCGATGGATGTAGCGCTACTGATCGAACAGGTACGGACCACCCCCCTGCTGGACTGGCTGGCGCTGGGCTGCTCGGTCGTCTACGTACTGCTGGCTAGCCGGGACCGCAACGCCTGCTGGCTATTCGCCGCCGTAGGGTCGCTGCTGTGGGCCCACCAGATGGTGGCCGTGTACAACCTCATTTCCGATGCCCTGCTCCAGGTATTCTACTTCGTGATGGCGGGGGTTGGGCTGTACCGCTGGCGCCGAAGTACCCGCTCGCGGCCGGCGGTAGAGGCGCTGGATAGCGAGGTCGTGGGCGAACTGGCAGGACAAAAACCACCGATCCTGCGCATGACGTTGGGTGAGCACCTGACGGTAGCATCGAGCGCCCTGCTGCTGGGCTATGGCCTGGCCAACTTCGTGCTTATCTACCGGGCGGATGCGGCGATGCCCTACCTGGACGGCATCACGACGGCCTTTAGCGTAGTGGCCACCTTCCTGCTCATCGCGCGGCGGTTGGAGAACTGGCTGTACTTCGTGGTGATCGACCTGGCCTATGTCTTCATTTACTGGCGCACGGAAGCCTACCTGTACCTGCTGGTCATGCTACTGTACATCGTGGTGGCGGTGTACGGCTACCTGCACTGGCGCCGGCTAGCTATACACAGTGGCCACGAGGCTGCGGCCTGAGGCGCGATTGCGAAATTCACACAGGTAGATGCCCTGCCAGGTACCCAGGTTGAGTCGGCCGGCGGTGATGGGCAGCGTGATGCTATGGCCGATCATGGCCGCCTTGATGTGGGCGGGCATATCGTCGGGCCCCTCCATGGTGTGCACGAGAAAGGGCAGGTTCTCCGGTACCAGTTGGTTGAAGACGGATTCGAAATCGGTCAGCACGTCGGGGTCTGCCGCTTCATTGACGGTGATGGCAGCTGAGGTGTGCTGGATGAACAGGTGCAGCAGGCCGGCGGCGGGCAGCGGGGGTAGTTGGTCCAGCACCTCGCGGGTCACGACGTGGAAGCCGCGGCGGTGGGCGGGGAGGCGGAAGGTGGTCTGGGTGGTCATTGGGGGGGAGGGGTAGTTCTGTAGTTTGGTAGTGCTGTAGGGGGGAGTCTGCTGTGGTAGGGGGGCGGGACAAAAGTAGGGTAGAGTGAACAGGGCGGGCCGGTTTGACCTACGAGTAGGTAGAATCATTGATTATGCAGGATACATCCAAGTTACAGGCGTATGTGTGGCGATTAGCGGCCGTGATCGGTACGGTCGTGGTGCTGTACTACGGCCAGGGGGTGGTATTACTGCTGGTCATAGCGGGGCTGATCGCCATGCTCCTCAATCCCATCGACAATAAGCTGCGCAGTTGGGGGTGGAAATCGGGCTTCGCGATCGCGGGTGCGGTGTGCGTGCTGCTGCTGTTCTTTGCCGCGCTGTTCTTTGCGGTGGGCAAGCAGGCTACCCGTTTTGCCGATAACTGGCCGAAGATCGAAGAGCGCATCAGCGAGCAGGTGGCCAAGGCTAGGGAGCAGATCGCCGTGTTGCCGGGAGGTGGCGGCGGCGGCGACACTGCCGCAACCGGTGGTGCGGCAGAAACACAGGACGGCGGGGGCACCTCGGGTAGCGTGATCAGCAGCCTGCCGATCGGGGGGAAGCAGATCACGGGAGCGCTCTCCGGTACGCTGAGTATCCTGGGTGATTTTCTGCTGATGCTGGTATACGTTGTACTCTTTTTGGCCCAGAAGGAGCGGCTGTACGAGTTCGTACTTCGCCGCGCGCCGGACACCCGCCGCGCCGAGACCAAGGAGACCATGAACGAGGCGTCGGACGTAGCCCAGAACTACCTGAAGGGGCGCCTGATCCTCATTCTGATCCTGTCGGTACTCTACGGCGTGGGCTTCAGCATCGTGGGGCTGGACTATGCGATCGTAGTGGCCGTACTGGTCGCCGTGCTCAGTATCATTCCTTACCTCGGTAACATTATCGGTGGGGTGCTGGCTATGGCCATCGCGATTGCCGGGGGCGGGGGCACGGACATGATCCTCGGGATCCTGGCTACCATGGCCGTAGCACAACTGCTCGAAAGCTACATCCTCACCCCGCTCATCGTGGGCGACGAGGTGGATATCAATCCTCTGACGACCATTGTGGCGGTCATCGCTTTCACCGTCATGTGGGGACCGGTAGGGGCTATCGTGGCCATTCCCCTGGTGGCGATCCTGCGGGTGCTGTGCATGCACGTCGAGGGCTTGAAAGATTACGCCTACCTGTTGGGGCAGGAGTAGGCAGCCCGTATCTTGCAGCCCACTTAATACCTACCATGGGCGTACTCTACACCGCTATTCAACACGCGCACTCCGGCCTGCGCTGGATCGTACTCATTCTACTGATTGCCGCTATCGCGCGCGCTTATTCGCGTCGCCGATCGGGAGTACTGTATCCCGGTAAGGACAAGCTAGCGCTCTTCGCCTTCATCTCGGTCCACCTGCAGCTGCTGCTGGGCCTGCTGCTGTTCCTATGGCTCAGCCCCTATGGCATTGCGGCCGACCCCCTGGAGGGTGGCGGCTCGGCGGTCGCCAAGTACTACAACTACGTCCACTGGTGGGCTATGCTACTGGCCGTGGCCATTGTTACCATCGGGTACATAAAGGCCAAAAAGCAGGCCGAGCTCAACAAGGGGTACAAGACCATCGGCGTATACTATGCCATCGGACTGTTGATCATGCTGGCCGCTATCCCCTGGCCTTTCTACTCCGGGCTGGAGAGCGTGGGCTGGTCGTAAGGCTGCCTACTCGATGTGCGGTTGCTCGATGAGCGTGTTGTCCTCCCGCTGATCCAGTACGCCGAAGCCCAGCACCTGCAGGATCAGCGACAGGGCCACGAGCAGAATGATGACGTACACGATCGTCCTTAGGGTGGATCGTTTCTTCGCGGGTCCCGACTGAGTCGGGACGGGTGCGGGGTCAGTGAGCGGCATAGCGATCGAGTAGCTTGGTTACGCTGAGGTAACACGGTTAGGTCTGCGCTGGTGCGCTCTGTAGGCTCGCGCCTTCCTGACGGCCCCTCCCGGCTCGTGCCTTGCAGGCGCGGCCCCCTGCTGGTCTGGCGCACGTGCTCTTCACTGACCCGCATGCACCGCGCCTACAAGGCACGAGCCGGAATCCCCGCATGCCCCTCCGGTTCGTGGCTTCCAGCCGCGGCTCCTTGCTGGTCTTGCATATATACTTTCTTATTGACCCGCCTACACCGCGGCAGGAAGCCACGAACCGAAATTCCCGCATGCACCGCGGCTGGAAGCCACGAGCCGGAATCTCCGCCCACACCGTGCCCACAGAGCAGGAGGAATAATCCGAATAACAAGTGTAACCTTTAGGGAGACCCGCAGTATCCCCACCAGAAGACACTCCGCTATCCGTGACGATTACCCCCGATGAGACCCTGATGCAGCACGTAGCCGCCGGGCAGCTCCAGCAGCTGGCCCCACTCTACGAGCGGTACAAGGGTCCGATCCTGGGCTTTCTGCTCAACCGTGGGGCGCTCGACCGGGCTACGGCGGAGGATCTGCTGCACGGAGTGTTCGAGCGCGTCATCACCTACCGCACGAGCTGGCGGGCGGGACAGTCGTTCCGTAGCTGGGTGTTCACCATTGCGCGTAACCTGCACCACGACCACTGCCGGGCCATGGGGCGCAACCCCGTCTGCGCGACCAGCGAGCTACCGGACCTGCCGCCGGAGCAACTGGACGACCAGCTTACCGACTACCGCCATACACTCCCAACAGCCATCAGAAAGCTGCCCGACAACTACCGCATGGTCGTAGAGCTAGCCTGGCAGCGCAACATGAAGTACGCCGAGATCGCCCACGTGCTCGGCACCACGGAAGCCAACGTCAAGGTGCGCATGCACCGCGCCTGCAAGCGGCTGCGTGCGAATTATCACAATGCCGATAAACCATGAACGACCCGCTCGACAAACTACGCCGCGAACTAGCCGCCCTGCCCGACCCGCTACCGGGCCCGGAAACGGACGAACGGTTCGCCACGATGCTGGCCGCCGAAGTCAGCCGCCACCGCCCTCCCTCCAGGTCATCGCACCTGCGCACCGCCGCCCCCTATCTGGCCGTAGCCGCTAGCCTGCTGCTTGTGTTCGGCCTGGGCTGGTCCTACGCCAAACAGGATACCGGCCGCGTAGCACAGGACCTCGCCGCCACCCGCACCCTGATGCTGGAGTTGATGCAGGACCGCAGCAGCTTCACCCGGATGCGTGCCGTGACGGCCAGTCTGGAGCTGCCATCCGCCGACCCCGAAGTGATCGAGCACCTCGGTCACCTGCTCCGTACCGACGCCAGCACGAACGTGCGCCTGGCCGCCCTGGATGCCCTGCGCCGCTTCGCCGCTAGCCCCGCCGCCCGCCGCGAAATGCTGCGCGCCATGTCCGCCGCCCCACCGCCCGCCGTGCGCGTGCAACTGCTGGAAACGCTCGTCGCCCTCCAGGAGCGGGACGTGCTGCCCTACCTGCAGGATATCATGACCAACGACAGCCTGCCGCAGCAACTGCGCGACGCGGCCGAGCTGGGCACCTTTAAACTGATCTAAACCATGACCATGCTACGACTTATACTCCTCCTCTGCCTGAGCAGCCCCCTGTGGGCCCAGCAGGACTATACCCTCGCCACCGGTAGTAAACCTATCGAATTCAAGGAGATCGACCGGCTCACCATCGTCGGTGCCACCGGCGGTGAGCTCCGGATCGAAGCTCAGCGCAACGGGGGCAAGGAAGACGAGCGCGCCGCCGGCCTGCGCCGCATCAGCGCCAGCGGTCTTACCGACAATACCGGCTTGGGCCTGAGCGTCACCGAATCCGACGGCCGCATCCTGGTGCAGCAGGTGGGTGGCGACGGTAAGGCCGTCACCGTACACGTGCCCAATACCGCCAGCGTGAGCGTAGAACAGAGCACCCACCGGGGCAACGACCTGAGCGTGCGGGACTTTACCGGCGAGCTGGACGTGAGTATGATGTACAATGACGTCAAGCTCAAAAACGTCAGGGGCCCCACCGCCGTCAGTGCCGTATACGGCGACGTCGTAGGCACCTGGGATGCAGTACCCACCCAGGAGATCCGCCTGCACTCGAGCTATTCGGACGTGGACATCACCCTGCCGGCCGCCACGAAGGCGGACGTACGGCTGAGCACCAGCTACGGGAATATGTACACCGACTTCGACATCCAGATCAAGTCGAATATGACCACCGCCGGTGCCGACGACCGGGACCGGGACAGAGAGCGCCTGCGTGACGACGAAGAGTGTAACTGCGAGGAAGCGGGGCACAGCGGGCAACTCACCGGTACCATCAACGGCGGCGGACCGCTGCTCTCCCTCACCGCGACCTACGACAACCTCTACATCCGTAAAAAATAAGCACGCTCATGATACGTCCACTCCTCCTACTTCTCCTGGCCAGCCCCCTGCTGTACGCTCAGTCCGATATGACGGGCATCGAGCTAGAAGGGGCCACCGCCCTGCACCTGTCGGCCCTGTTCAGCAACGTAGAAATCCGCGAAGCCACGGGGGATGCCGTCACCGTAGAGCACGCCGTGACCATCGAGGGCGAGCCGCGCCCCGAACTGGCCAAACTGGACATCGACCGCCGCGACGGCACCATCTACGTAGACGAGGAAGGGCCGACGATGCGCGACCTAAGCAAGGTTAATAAACAGTACGGGCGGGATAGCTGCTGCAACTCCCAGGTCCGGATGATCGTGCGGGTGCCCGCCGGTATTACCGTCACCGTCGAGACCGTCTACGGCAGCGTCGACATCACCGACCTGACGGGGCTGCGGGAGGTGAAGTCTACCTACGGCGGCGTCACGGTAGCCTATGCGGACACTGGATTCCCCGCCGAGCTGGACCTATACAGCAACTACGGGGCGGTCGACCTGACCATCCCCCCGGGGCAGGCACTGCGGGTAGACTTGACTACCCAGTACGGTGAATTGCTCACCGACGTCGACCTCACCATCGACCCGGCGGCCAGCGAGCGGCGCGACTTCTACGAGCACGTCGTGGGTACGGTGGAAGGGGCGGCCCGGCCAGGGGTGGTGCGCTGCGAAGCCCCCTACGGCAAGGTCTACCTGCGGGAAGGCTGAGTGCGGTCCGGCAAGGTGTAACAATCCGCAGGTGCAACCCGTGTAGGGATCAGTCGTCCCTATCCTTATCAAACGTTTGCTCACTCCTGGTCCACTATGCGCATCACTCTACTGGTCTTACTGGCTACCCTGACGGCCCTGCTTCCCGCACAGGACACTACGGCTGCGGTCAAGTACCCCCAGAAGGTGTACCAGACCGTGCGCACCGCCGAGCCTCCCCTCATCGACGGCAGCCCTACCGAGGTCGCCTGGGAGCTGGTGGAGTGGAGCGGCGACTACATCCAGTACAGTCCCAACCCGGATAATCCGCCCACCCAGCAGACCTTTCTCAAGATCCTGTACGACGACCGCAACCTCTACGTGGCATACCGCTGCCTGGACAGCGAGCCGGCAAAGATCGAAGCGCGGATGGGCCGCCGCGACCAGTTTCCCGGTGACTGGGTGGAGCTCAACATCGACAGCTACCACGACAAGCGCACAGCCTTTTCCTTTACCGTCTCGGCCTCGGGCGTGAAGGGCGATGAGTTCATCTCCAACGACGGCAACAACTGGGACAGCTCCTGGAACCCCATCTGGGAGACCCGCACCCAGATCGACTCCGCCGGCTGGACGGCCGAGCTGCGTATTCCCCTATCGCAGCTGCGGTTCTCGGCCGGTGCCGACCAGGTGTGGGGCATTCAGTCTACCCGCACCGACTTTCGCATGGACGAGCGCTCCATCTGGCAGCCGCGGGACCGCAATGCCAGCGGGTGGGTCAGCCGCTTCGGTGAGCTGCGCGGACTCAAGGACCTCAAACCGCGCCGCAACGTCGAACTACAGCCCTACGTGCTGGCGCAGCACTCGACCTACCCCGCCGAGGAGGGCAACCCCTTCGTGGATGGGGCGGACAGCCGCTTCTCCACCGGCCTGGACGCCCGCATCGGTGTGACCAACGACCTGACGCTGGACCTTACGATCAATCCCGACTTCGGGCAAGTTGAAGCTGACCCCGGCGCCCTGAACCTGGACGGCTACCAGATCTTCTTCCGCGAGCAGCGGCCCTTCTTCGTGGAGGGGCAGAACATCTTCGACTTCAGCCTGAGCAGTGCCGAGGCGGGCGGCAGTCATACCTCCGATCAGCTGTTCTACTCGCGGCGGATCGGCAGCTCCCCGGCCCGCTTCATCGGCTCCGACGGCGGCCGCTCCTACTACGTGGACCAGCCCGACAACACCACGATCCTGGGGGCGGCTAAGTTTAGCGGCAAGACCCAGTCGGGCCTGTCCGTAGGCCTGCTGCAGAGCACCACCCAGCGCGAACTCGCTACGATCGACGACCGGGGGGAGCGTAGCGAGGAGGTCGTAGAACCCCTGACCAACTACCAGGTGGGGCGCATCCAGCAGGACTTCCGCGGCGGCGACACCTACGTGGGGGCCATCTTCACGGGGGTACAGCGGAGTATGGACGACGACCCGGAGCTCAACTTTCTGCACCGGCGTGCCTACTCGGGGGGCGCCGACTTCGTGCACCGCTGGAAGGACCGCGCCTGGTACCTGGCGGGCAATACCGTGCTGAGCTCGGTCAGCGGTAGCCAGCAGGCTATCCTGAATACCCAGACTGGTTTCGAGCACTTCTTCCAGCGCCCCGACGCGGAGCACCTGGAAGTAGACAGTACCGCTACAAGCCTCAACGGCAGCAGTGGGATGCTTAAGGTGGGCAACCTGGCCGGCAACTTCATCTTCGAGTCGGGGGCCACCTGGCGTTCGCCCGGCTTCGAGATCAACGACATCGGCTTCATGCGCAACGCCGACGAGATCAACTACTTCGGCTGGGCGGCGCGGCGGTGGCAGGAGCCCTTCTCGATCTTCCGCCGCTTCCAGATCAACGGCAACTACTACGCCACTTTCGACTTCAGCGGCGAGTCGCTCTACCAGGGCATCAACACCAATAGCCACGCCAACTTCACCAACTTCTGGCGGGTGGGCGGCGGCGGCACCTACCTGCTACAGCGCGCCTCCAAAACGGACCTGCGCGGCGGACCAGTATTGCGGCGGAGCGCGGGTGCGGAGTACTTTGGCTACGTGTCTAGCGATAGCCGCAAGAAGGTGGTGGCCTTCTTGAATCACTACGGTTACACGGCCTTCGACGCCAGCGAACGGCAGAGCTCCTACTACGTACAGGCCAACTGGCAGGCGATGGATGCGCTATCCCTGAGCTTGTCGCCCAGCTACACGCGCTTCCAGCGGGCGGATCAGTACGTAGACCAGCTCGAACAGGCGGACGGCAGCACCGAATACATCGTAGGCCTGGTGGACCAGCGCACCCTCAGCGCCACCCTGCGGCTGAACTACAATCTCACCCCGGACCTCACCCTACAGTACTACGGGCAGCCCTTCGTGAGCCGGGGCACCTACACCAACTTCAAGCGCTTCACGGGGCGGGGGCAGGCCCCTACGTTCGGCGACCGCTTCGAAGTGTTTGCGCGGGAGGCGGTGCAGTTCGACACTGAGGTGGGCCGGTACCGGGTGGACGGCGACGAGGTCATGGAGTTCGGCGATCCCGACTTCAACTTCGTCCAGTTCCGCTCCAACCTGGTGGCCCGCTGGGAGTACCGGCCCGGCTCGGAGCTCTTCCTGGTGTGGTCGCAGGGCGCTACGGCCAACGACGATCCCGCCCGCGGAGTGGTGTCCTCGCTGGGCAGTAACATCTTCTCCGAAGAGACCCGCAATAATTTCCTGATAAAGATGACCTACCGCTGGCTCCGCTAAGGGGCTCGAAAGATCTTTTTTGTGCTAGTTGATTAAGTATTTAGGGTAACCAATCGGTGCGCGCCGATTGGTTCCTTTGTTATGGGAGGTGCCCGGCTGGATCTTGTGCTACTACGTAGCAGCTTACTCCTCGATCACGTACGTCTTCCGCTCCGGCCCGATCCCCTTCAACGTCAAGGAGGTCCACTGCGCGGGTAGGGCCGTTGGGCCCTGCGTGATGCCCGCGTCGGTCAACTGTAAGCCACCGAAGCCGAATAGCACGGTTTGCAGCATCCCCCCGGCCCCGGTAGCAAAGTAGGAGTAGTTGGAGGTAGCCACCTCCGAGAGTGCCCCGAAGGGCGGCTGCGAATTAGGTACGTAGCTTTCCTTGAATAGGCGAAAGGCATTGTCCGTATCACCCATCCGGGCGTACAGGATGGCGAAGATCGACTTGCCCATGGCCGGCCCTTCCGGGGATATCTTTGGCTCGTAATAGCGTAGGTCGCGTAGAATAGCGGCGGAGTCGGTCACTACTTCTAATGGGTAGGAGAGTAGGTTGACATCCGCCTGTTTGATGATGGCACCGTCGTAAGCGGCGTGCTCCTTGGTCGTGCCGTCCGCCATTCGGAGGATGCGGATACCCGTGCCTACCCGTTCCCACTGCGGATCCGGCACTTCGCCAAGTTCCCGTGCCGCACGGACGGCGTAATCGAGGGCCGTGATGGCCGCTCCGTTCGTGAAGGCATTATCGTCTACGTTGGGTGCGAATTCATTAGCCCCCACTACGTTTTTGATCGAGTAGGTCCCGTCGGCATTGGCCGTCACGCGGCTTACCCAGAAGTCCGCTGCTGCTCTGATGACCGGGTAGCCCTTTTCACGGAGCCACTGTTTATCCTTGGTCACGCGGAAGTAGTTCCAGAAGGCGATGGCGATATCCGCCGTTATGTGGTGCTCGAAGGGGCCAGTGAGGGCAAACGGAGGGGTAGCCTCCTCGCCGGTATCATCGCTCTCCCAGGGGAACATCGCTCCGCGGTAGCCGTAGTTGCGGGCGCGCTGTACGGCCTTGCCCAGCCGGTCGGACCGGTAATTCACCAGCGACCGCGCAATATCCTGATTGAACAGCAGGAGTGGGGGGAACATCCACAGCTCCGTATCCCAGAAGATGTGGCCGTTGTAGGGCGTCTGTAAGGAGAGGCCCATGGGCGCGATGCTGAGGTCGGAATCCCCCCGGCCGAAGGCGTACAGGTGGTACAGGGCCAGGCGGACGTCGAGCTGGAATTGCGGGTCGCCTTCGATCTCGATGTCGCCCCGCCACAGATCGGCCCAGGCGGCCTCGTGCCGATCGATCAGTACGTCCCGGTCGTTGAGTAGGTTGTAGATGATCATGCGGTCGGCCTCCGATTTGGGGTCCGCAAAATCTTTGCTGGTACACTGGGCGCCCGTCCAGGCAAACTCCAGTTGCTCACCGCGGGGAAGCCTCATTTCCCATTCGAGGGTGTTTTCGTAGGGCGAGACGATGCGGTGGGTCAGCTCCGGCCGCTCGTCCTCGCGCGAAGAGTTGATGGCGTGCCAGATGAAGGTGCCGCCCGCCGCCACGAGGTGTTTTCCGAAGGGGCTCAGGGCTTTGGATTGCAGAATAGGCATGGTAGTTTCCACGTCGCGCAGTACTTCGAACGATTGCTCCGGAAGCTGGTATTCCTCCGGTGTCATGATCTTGCCGACTACCCGCAGATCGATGTCTTCCCGCGCCTCGACCGCCACATCGAAGTACCCGCTGTAGGGGATATTGCGCAGGGCGTATACCGTGTAGTGGATCGTGGCTTTGCCTTCGACGTCGAAACTCGTGGTCAGTGCTGCCCGCTGCATATCCATCGTCTGCGACCAGTTGGTAATGTTCTCACTGCTGATTGGCTCGCCGTCGATGTACAGGTCGATGTTGCCGAAATTCATTCCGTGCAGCACCTGGCTGACGAGCGTATGGGAATCGACGTCGTACACATTGTTCAGCACTACGTGCTGGATCTGTAGCGGTTCGGCGGAACTCAGCAGGCCGATCCGGCCGTTGGCGAGTGCGATACCGGTGTAGTCTGTGCGGTCTTCGGTGTGTATTTGCCAGCCGGGGTCGGGATCGGCGTTCTGGGCGGTCACGGCTAAGTAGGGACACATACACAGGAGGAGGGGCAGTAGAAATCGCATAGCGGTTAAGGTACGCGTGGTAAAGTAAAGGTCATGATGCCTCCTGAGAGATATGGTATGGCAACACCGGCACGTCGTCAAAGCGTACACCAGTAACTACCTAGGGTAAGGGATAGACGAGGTCGGCTAAGCGTACCTTTACGCCCCATGCCCACCCTCTACCCCCGCGACAATCGGATAAAGCCGTTCGCGGAGACTGGAATGACGCGGAAAAACTGGACGCGCGTTATTTTGCTACGAACAGTTGAACACGATGGACACCAAATTGGCATTAACTGGCATCTCTGGAGTAAAATGGTTCGAGTACTTCTTGCCGCCTTGTCACTCATTTTGTTATTCGGCTCGTGTTCCGCGGACCCGAACACCGAGCAAGTACCCTGGCAATCGGCGTCTTTCGTAGACCCTATTCCCACTACGATCACCTTCGTAAATGCTGGATCAAGCGCCCGCGAAATCAGTGGAAGGGTGCAGGATTACCACCTTGACCTTGGAGTAATTCTGCCAGATAGCCTTCAGCCGGGTGACTCCATTAGGGTGGCCTTAGACCTCTACCGGCCACGGTATGTCTTCTACCAATCGGAGTACAATGTTAACCTGCGCATGGTGCTTCCGGGACTCGATCGCGTACTCGTACACACCGATTCCGAAATGGTGGAAGTTGGACACTACGCCTTGGAGTACGCCTACATAGATCGCGTGATACTTCCACTCAACCTGATTGGACGTCAGCCTCCAACGGAAACCAATCTGGTGAAATTACAGCAGGCTCATTTTCAAAATGCTAAGGCACATTTTGATACAGTTACCATTCCTGAGGGTTTACCAAGTTACATTCCATCTCTACTTCTACGTACGCTAGAACTTGCGTCATTCTTTGAAAGTACGATGTCACATAACTATCACCTGTTCTTTTTGGAAGATACCGTTCCGGTTCCCGCCATAATGTTGGACTCAATAGAAAGTTTACTGGCGCAGGAAGCTTACTACCAAAGCCCTACCTATACAGACGTTATGATAAACTGGGCGCAGATTGTGGCCGAAGAAAATTATGATACGAGCTACGGCAGTTCGACTAATTTGATGACGGCCCGGGCCAATGCTTACATCAAATTTCCCATCACCTCTCGCCGGGCGGATGCCATAGCCGACCACCTGGCAGGTTTAATCGTTGATCAACGGGTGTACCTGAATAAAGAGGAGAACATCCTGAAGTTGAAGCAACACCTGCCACCCGCACATCTTGTTACAATAACTGACCTGGAGCGATCAACCATTGCACGTTCAACCTCAATCGAAGGGCTACAGCAATTTTTGGAAAGCAAGTGGGAGATTCCAAACGGTAGCCAGCAGACTATTGGGAAAAAAGGGGAGATGAAGTTCCGGTTGCTGAAGTTTTGGTTTGCTGGATGCATGCCCTGCCTAAAGGAACAACCTCACGAGCAGAAATTTCTTACCGAACACCCGGAGGTAGAGCTGATCTACGTGGCACACAGTACGCGTCCGGACACCTGGAAGAGCTATTTGGAAGAGCACCGCCCACCTACGCAACGTCAGTACCTTATCCCGCATGCAGGCTTAAAGGATGTCGTTGCCGCCGCAGGAACCACCGGAGCCCCCACCTATGTACTGGTAGATTCCGATGGTTCTCCAGTATGTCAACCGTGTCCAAAACCAAGCGATCCGCTGCTTAGCGATTTTGTCAGTCAAAACTGACGCTGCGTGATATTCGGGATAGTGGTCGATAAACCGACAGAGTCTATAACCTAAGGGCGGGTGACCCCTATCCCAGCCTGTACCTTTACGCCCCATGCCCACCCTCTACCCCCGCGACACCCTCAACTTCCTGCGCAAGCTCACCCCCCGGCGGGTGATCAACGCCACGAAGGTCACGGCCAGCTACTACGCCACGCGCTGGCTGCAGCGGCCGGTGGTGTGGGGCAAGCCCTTTACCGTCAGCTTCGAGCCCACCACGGCCTGCAACCTGCGCTGCCCGGAGTGCCCGAGCGGACTACGGGAGTTCACCCGGCCCACCGGCAACCTGAAGGCCGACTTCTTCCGCCGCACCCTCGACGATATCGCCGACCGGCTGCTGTACCTCATTTTTTACTTTCAGGGGGAACCCTACATCAACCCCGACTTCCTGGATATGGTGAAGGAAGCCAGCGACCGCGGCGTGTACACCATCACCTCTACCAACGGCCACTTCCTCAACGACGCCAACGCTAAGCGGACCATCGAGAGCGGTCTGGACCGACTCATCATCAGCGTAGACGGTACCACCCAGGAGGTGTACGAGCAGTACCGCAAGGCCGGTAAGCTCGAAACCGTCCTACAGGGCGCGCGCAACCTCGTGAAGTGGAAAGCCGAACTGCAATCGCCCACCCCCCACCTTATCTTTCAGTTCCTGGTCGTGAAACCCAATGAGCACCAGATGGCCGACGTCGTGCAACTCGCCGACGAGATCGGTATCGACGAGGTGAAGTTCAAGTCCGCCCAGCTGTACGACTACGAGCACGGCAACCCCCTCATGCCCGAGCAGGAGCAGTACGCCCGCTACTACAAGAAGGGGGACGGTACCTACGGCATCAAGAATAAGCTGCAGAACCACTGCTGGAAACTCTGGCACAGTTGCGTCATCACCTGGGACGGCCTGGTTGCCCCCTGCTGCTTCGATAAGGACGTGACCCACCGACTCGGCGACGTGAAAACGGACAGCCTGCACGACGTCTGGGAAGGCGCCGCCTACGACGACTTCCGTACCAAGCTGCTGAAGGGAAGGTCGGAGATCGACATCTGCCAGAACTGTACGGAGGGGTGCGAGGTGTGGCTGGGGGCTGAGGTGTAGGTAGGTTTAAACACGGAATACGCGGATTGTCTTCACGGATCTACCACGGATCGTAGGTCCGCCAAACCGATGAATCCGTGCCCCAAATCCGTACAATCCGTGTTTAACCACCCCACAAAGCAGCAATTAGTAGAAAATCTTACGTCCCCCCTGTAACATCCCCCCACTTTGGCCCGTGTACCCCGCAAACGTACCACGTGCCCCCTTTCACCACCATTGCCGCCTCCGTCCGCGACCGCCTCTACCGGCTGGCCCTGCGGATGGTGGGCGATGACGGAGAGGCCGAGGATGTGGTACAGGAAGTGCTGCTCAGCGGCTGGCAGCGGCGCCGGGAGATCGAGGCCCTCGACAACCCGCCCGCCTGGCTGCTGAAGATGACCCATAACCGGGCCATCGACCGACTGCGCTCGCGCAGGGTGCGCACGACCAACGAGCGGGCCGCGGCCGTAGCCGATCAGACGAGCCGTACGCCCCACTGCCTGGCGGAAAGCGCCGACACCCTCGGCCATATCCACCGCCTGATGCAGCAGCTGCCCGCCGATCAGCGCAGCGTGCTACAACTGCGCGAGGTCGAAGGACTCCCCTACCGGGAGATCGCCGAGACGACCGGACTGACCGTAGACCAGGTCAAAGTATACCTCCACCGCGGCCGCGGCAAACTGCGCCAACTGCTGCTGCACGAACAGATCGTCGAACGATGAACCACACCCACGCCACCGCCCTGCTCGATCGCTACTTCGCCGGCACGACCACCCCGGCCGAAGAGCACGACCTCAAGACCTACTTCCGCACGGCTGACGTGCCAGCGGAGCTAGCCCCCTACGCCTCCCTGTTCGCCTACTGGGAGCAGCAGGGCGCCATCACCGCCCCGCCCCGAAAGCTCACCGCCCGCCCCGGCCTGCGCCGTACCCTGCTGGCCATCGCCGCCGCCCTGCTGCTCCTGCTCGCCGTACGCGGCACCTACCGCTGGCAGCAGCCCGGCCTGACCACCTTCCCGGTCGCCGAGCGGCAGGCCGTAGACTGGAGTCAGCACGAGATCACCGACGAAAAAGAAGCCCTGCGCTTCCTCAAGACCGTACTCACCACCACCTCCGACAAGCTCAACGAAGGCCCCGGGATCACCGTCCGCGAACTCCGCGAAGTACGCGACATCCTGGACTAAGCCCTGCGCCACCACCCCCTACGGAACCACAGAACTACAACACTAACCATCATGCGCTACCTAACCACCCTGCTCCTCCTGCTTTACCTGGCACCCGCGGCCGCGCAAAACGCCCTGCCCCTGGATGCGATATCGAACTACTTCAGCGAGTACGTGGACGACGAGCGCTTCACGGCCGTGTACGTCAGCGGTAAGATGTTCGAGCTATTCGAGGACGCGAAGATCGACCTGGATGAGATCGACGAAGACGAAGTGCGGGCCATCCTGGAAGTTGTGCGCGACATCAAGGGTATCCGCGTGCTGAACACCGACGTGACGCCCCTAAAATTCTACGAAGAGGCCAAGGGCCGCATCCGTACCGATACCTACGAGCTGCTCTTCAAGGTGCGCACCCAGGACGGGCAGAATGTCGAGGCCTTCATCCAGAACGACCGGGCTATAGTCAATGAGCTCTTCCTGCTAGTGGGCACCCGCGACACCTTCGCCATGCTAAGCTTCGTGGGCAACATCGACCTCAGCAAGCTCAGCGAACTACAGCAGGCCCTGGACTAGGGCCCCCTCTCCTTTCTACTCACCCTATAATCGACTCACTATGCGCACGCTACTCATCCTCATCCTGCTGACCGCTACCCTCGGGGCGCAGGACGTCGTCATCAAGGACTTCATCAAGGAACACCGCCGGGGGGAAGAGAACGTGGCCCTCACCGTACCCGGCTTCCTGATCGGACTGGCCAGCAGCATCGCCGTCACCGCCGCCGAAGACGACGACGAGCGCGCCCTGTTCCGCCTGCTTGGTGACCTGGGTACGGTGCGCATGGTCACCTACGAGAACGCCGACTTCCGCCGCCCCGAGGCCAGCATCGGTAACCTGCTGTACAGTCTGGAGCGCTACCGCGGCTTCGAGCGCTGGGCCGAGCTGCGCACCCAGGACGGCACCCGCATCACGCTTACCGTGCGCTACCACAAAAAGAAGATCCGCGAGATCCTCACCATCCTCACCGAAGACGACCGTACCACGCTGGTGGCCGCCAAGGCGCAGCTATCCGCGGAGGAGCTCGGGCGGGTCGTGAACGACCTGGAGTCGCTCTAGGCCGGACGTACCTTTGCGCGGATGCAGCGCGCCAATTTCCTCAAACACGTAGCCCAGACCAGCCCCGCCCCCATGGCCCTCGAGATCGCCGGCGGCGAGGGCGTCTACCTGATCGATACGGCCGGCCAGCGCTACCTCGACCTCATCGCCGGCATCGGCGTGAGTGCCCTGGGCCACAATCATCCGGCCGTGGTACAGGCCGTGCAGCAGCAAGCGGGCACCTACATGCATACCCTGGTGTACGGCGAGTTCGTGCTCGGTCCGCAGGTCGAACTGGCGACCCTGCTATGCAGTCAGCTCCCCGACGGGCTCGACAACGTCTACTTCACCAACTCCGGCACCGAGGCCACCGAGGGGGCCATGAAACTGGCCAAGCGGGTCACCGGTCGCACCGAATTCATCTCCGCCACCCGCGCCTACCACGGCAGTACCCAGGGGGCGGCCAGCCTGATGTGGCCCAAGGACTTCACGCGCGCCTTCCATCCGCTGCTACCCGGCATCCGCCACCTCGACTTCAACTGCACTCCCTGTCTGGACCGCATCACCGAGCAGACCGCCGCCGTCATCCTCGAGACGGTGCAGGCCGAGTGGGGCATCCGCAAACCACGCCCCGAGTGGATCCGGGCGGTGCGACGCAGGTGCGATGAAACGGGCGCGCTGCTGATCCTCGACGAAATACAGGCCGGCATGGGCCGCACGGGTACGCTCTTCGCCTTTGCGCAGTACGGCGTGGTGCCGGACGTGCTGCTGCTGGCCAAGGGCTTCGGCGGCGGCATGCCACTGGGCGCCTTCGTGGCCCGCCGTGCATTAATGGAGACGCTGACCAACAACCCCGTCCTGGGTCACATCACCACCTTCGGCGGCCACCCGGTAAGCTGCGCGGCGGGCGTGGCCGTGCTGCAGACGCTACTGGAGCAACCCGAGCTACTGGCGGACGTGCCGAAAAAGGAGGCACTATTTCACCGGTTACTGGTACATCCGAAAATTCTCCACGTCCGCTCGGCCGGTCTGTGGATGGCCGTAGAGCTGAGCGACTTCGACGAGATCCGGCGGGTCATTGCCGGCTGCCTGGAGCGGGGGCTGATCACGGACTGGTTCCTGTTCAACGAGCGGAGTCTGCGCATCGCCCCGCCGCTGACCATCACCGAAGAGGAGATCACGTGGGCCTGCGGGGTGCTGCTGGCGGCGTTGGATGACGACGGCGGGGCGGGGGAGTAGCCGGGCGTATCCTACCTTCGCGACCATGGATTTTTCCACGCTGCTCAAATCGATCAAGGCCAAGGACTTCGCTCCGGTGTACCTGCTACACGGGGAGGAGCCCTACTTCATCGACCAGCTCGAGGGGGCCATCGAGCGGCACGCGCTGCAGGAGCACGAGCGGGCCTTCAACCAGACCATTCTGTACGGCAAGGACACCGAACACCTGCAGGTCGTAGATGCCGCCCGCCGCTTCCCCATGATGGCCGAGCGCCAGCTGATCCTACTGCGCGAAGCCCAGGATATGCGGGGACTCAAGGAACTGGCCAAGTACGTCGAGCGGCCCGCCCCCACGACCGTACTGGTGATCAGCCACAAGCACAAGAAGCTGAACGGTAACCTGGCGCTCACTAAGGCCATCAAGAAGAACGGCGTAGTCTTCGAAGCCAAGGGGCTATACGACAACAAGGTACCCGGCTGGATCACCAACTACCTGCGCGACCGCAAGTACACGATCCGCCCCGAAGCCGCCAATCTACTCGCCGAGTTCCTGGGCACCAGCCTGGGCAAGATCACCAACGAGCTCGATAAGCTGCTCCTCAATCTAACCCCCGGCACCGAGGTCACCGCCCAGATCGTAGAGGATCAGGTGGGCGTGAGCAAGGACTACAACGTCTTCGAGCTACAGCGCGCCATCGGCCACCGCGACGTGGTCAAGGTCACCCGCATCCTCAACTACTTCCGGGCCAACCCGAAGGCCGGTCCGCTACCCATGATCACGGGGAGTCTGTACAACTACTTCAGTAAGGTGTTCCTGCTCAAGGAGCTGCACCGCCGGGGCGAGAGCCGGCAGGGACAACTTAAAGCCCTCGGCCTCCGCTTCGATTTCTTCCTGCAGGACTACGAGCAGACCGCCCGCAACTACAGCGAGCCCGCTCTCTACGATGTCTTCGCTCTACTGCGGGAGTATGACCTGAAGAGCAAGGGGGTAGGGAGTAACCTGGCCGGCCGGGAGGAGCATGAGCTGCTGAAGGAGCTTACGTATCGGCTGATGCATCCGGCTTAAACACGGATCTACACAGATTTTGAGCACGGATTACACAGATGCTTCGGTGCTAATCCGTGCTCTAAATCCGTGCTCTCCGTGTTTAAACTACTCCCCGTGTTTAAACTACTCCGGCAGATCGAAGATGCTATCGTTCTCACTACGGTCCACGCCATCCCGCAAGCGGTCCATCGCGTCCACGGCCTGCTCGTAGAAGTCGTAGAAGATGGGGAAGATCGCCTTACCGTTCTCGATGACGATATCGGGCAGCTGGATCAGTACGGGGTAGGTGATGCTGTTGGCCTTGACTTCGTCGGTGATGATGCGGCTGCGGTCGCCGAAGTAGACCAGACCCGAAAAGATGAAGGTGAAAAAGAGGCCGGAGAGGAGTCCGCCGAGCACCTGATTGATGAAGTTGATATTGACCCGCTCCATGAAGCCGGTGAGGCCGCGGGCGATGATGCGGAACAGGATGAGCGTCAGGAAAAATAGCAGCACCACGCCCAGCACGAAGGCCCCCGCGCTGGTCACGGCCGGGAAGGCCTCGAAGATCATCTCCGCCGCGATGGGACCGAACTTCATCGCCGCCAACACCCCGAAGAGGTAGCTCGCCAGGCTCAGGACCGTAGAAATGATGCCCCTACTATACCCGACCCAGAAGCCGTAAGCAAGGAACACGAGGCAGACGATGTCGATGACCATGGGGGGACAAGGGGTTAGGGAGTAAAGGGGCTAAGGGGTTAAGGCCCTAGGGCAGTAAACGTACTAGCGTTGCTTTGGTTAAGGTACGCAGGGTAGCGCGATCCATCCTACCTTTGCGCCCCTTCGCTATTCCCCGCACCCGCGGCCCCGCCCGCCTATCCCGCCTACAACGCCTACCCCCACCTACAACGCCCACAACGACCGCCCTTAACCCCTTTACTCCGCAACCCCTTAACTCCTTGACAACTATGATCCGCATACTAGCTAACGACGGCATCGCTGCCAGCGGCAAACGACTACTGGAAGACGCCGGCTACGAAGTAGTGACCGACAAGATCCCCCAGGACGAGCTGATAACCAAGCTCAATAATTTCGACGTCATCATCGTGCGCAGTGCGACGAAGGTCCGCAAGGAGCTGATCGACGCGACGCCCAACCTCAAGGCCATCCTGCGGGGCGGCGTGGGCATCGACAATATCGACCACGAGTACGCCCAGGGTAAGGGCATTCCGACCTACAATACGCCGGCGGCTTCCAGTCAGGCCGTGGCGGAGCTGGTGTTCGGGCACTTTTTCGCGCTGAGCCGTTTCCTGCACCGCTCGAATCGGGAACTGACCAAGGCAGACGGTGAGTTCGGCAAGCTGAAAAAGGCCTATGCCGGCGGACAGCAGCTGCGCGGTCGTACCCTGGCCGTGATCGGCTTTGGTCGAATCGGTATCGCGGCGGCCCGTATGGCGCTGGGACTGGGTATGAAGGTGCTGCCGGTAGACCTGTACAAAGACCAGGATACGGTGAAGGTGGACTTTTTCGACGGACAGTCCGTAGACTTCACCCTACAGACCGTACCTCTGGACGAGGCCCTCGCGCAGGCCGACTACATCACCATCCACGTACCCGGTGGCGACCTGATCGGGGCCGACGAGATCGCGAAGATGAAGGACGGCGTCATCATCGCCAACACCAGTCGCGGCGGTGTCATCAACGAGGATGCCCTGCTGGAAGCGCTTAACAGCGGCAAGATCGCCGGCGCGGCCCTGGATGTCTTCGTGGGTGAGCCTAGCCCCCGGCGCGACCTGCTCGAGCACCCCCGGGTGAGCGTGACCCCCCACATCGGCGCCGCCACCGGGGAGGCACAGGACAACATCGGTGTAGAGCTCTTCGAAAAAATCCGCGACCACTTTGCCAAGTAAGGGAACTACCACCGCGGCCTTCGAACTCACCTGGTGGGCCTTCACGCTCGTGCTGGCCGGTCTGGTGCTGCTACCGATCCACTCCGCGGTACCGAACTTCCCGTTCTTCCTGCCCAATTTCATCTACGTGGTGACGGCCGTGACGGTCACCCGCTACCTGTTCCTGCTGCAAGTGAGCTGGCTGCGCGACCGCTTCATCGTGGGGGCGCTGCTGGCCCTGGCGCTCATCCCGCTCATCTTCTATATGGTGCAGGCCTTCAACGGCTTTGTCGTGTACTTCGACGAGCGAGGCCCGGACGTGCTAGTGCAGGGGCTGGACAATGAGGTGGGCACGACCATCGACCGCTACATGCACGCCGAGTATCGCTTCTTCGGGGTGTGGGCGGTGGTGGCTTCTGCGATGATGCCGTTCCGGATCATTTATAATGCCTGGGCGCGGTATCAGGTGGCTGGGCGGCGGTAGGGGTGATGTGTTTAAATAACCCGTAGCTTAGTCCACCACAGCCCACCAACCCAGCGAATTTTCGCCATGACGCCCCTAGAACTAGTTCACGACAAGCTCCTTTCCCTGACCGACCTGAGCCGCCGCCGCTGCGGCTGGCGGGTGGTGAGCCAGCCCACGGTGTTCACCAACGGCGTGTTCGACCTGGTGCACCCCGGCCACCTGACTTACCTGGCCCAGGCCGCCGGACTCGGTAAGCGCCTCATCGTGGGGGTCAACTCCGACGCCAGCGTGAAGCGGCTGAAGGGGGATAGCCGTCCGGTGATGTCGCTAGAGGCCCGCATGCAGTTGTTGGCCAGCCTGTTCTTTGTAGACGGCGTGATCGCCTTCGAGGAGGATACGCCCATCGACCTGATTCAGGCCCTGCGGCCCGACGTGCTCGTGAAGGGCGGCGACTACACCGAGGCCACCATTGTGGGTGCGCCCGAGGTGCGCAGCTGGGGCGGCAGCGTGGAGGTGCTTCCGTTCGTGGACGGTTATTCTACCACCCGTATTCTCGCCTCGCTATGACGATTCAACAGGTCACTGACTTCCTGGAGACCATCGCGCCCGGTCACCTGCAGGAAAGCTACGACAATGCCGGACTGATCGTGGGCCATCCGGCTACCGAGGTGACCGGTATCCTTACCAGTCTGGACTGTACGGAGGCCGTGATCGAGGAGGCGGCGGCGCGCGGGTGCAATGTCGTGGTGGCCCATCACCCCATCGTGTTCCGCGGGCTCAAGCGCCTCAACGGGACCAACTATGTGGAGCGTACCGTGATCCGGGCCATCCAGCTGGGCGTAGCCATTTACGCCATCCACACCAACCTGGACAACGTGCGTCACCGGGGGGTCAACGAACGGATCGCCCAGCAGCTGGACCTGGAGAACCTGCGGCTACTGCGCAGCAAGAACGAGGAGGGCACCGTGGGCTCCGGCATGGTCGGCGAGCTGCCCGAGCCGATGCTGGAGACGGCCTTTTTGTCCATGCTACGCGAGCGGATGCAGACCGAGGTGGTACGGCACACCGCCCTGCTGGACCGCGAGGTGACCACCGTAGCCGTGGCCGGCGGCGCGGGCGGCTTCCTGCTCGATGATGCCAAGCGGGCCGGCGCGCAGGTCTTCGTGACGGCCGACTACAAATACCACGAGTTCTTCGACGCGGACGGCGAGGTGGTGATCTGCGATATCGGCCACTACGAATCCGAACAGTTTACAACTCAACTACTTGCGGAGGTGTTAACTAAAGAATTCACTACCTTTGCGGTCCTTTCCACGGAGCAGACCACTAACCCGGTCCACTACTTCGTCGGCTGAACGGACTCCCGCTTACCCCTTAAAAAGATCCCCCGCATGGCTGCTGCTGCCCCCACTTCCGAACTGACGGTCGAAGAAAAAATGCGCGAACTGTATCGCCTGCAACTCATTGATTCTCAGATTGACGAGATCGAGATCCTCAAGGGCGAACTGCCCATGGAAGTCAGTGACCTGGAAGACGAGATCGCCGGTCTGGAGACCCGCATTAACCGCACCGAGGCCGTCGTAGAGGAGCTGCAGACCGAGATCAGCCGCCACGACGCCAACGTCAATGAATCCAACATGCTCATCTCCCGCTACGAGGAGCAGATGAACAACGTGAAGAACAACCGCGAGTACGAGGCCCTGATGAAGGAAACCGAGATGCAGCGGCTGGAAATTCAGCTGAGCCAGAAGAAGGCCAAGACCAACACCGAGGACCTCGAAGGTCGTCAGGCCACCCTCGACGCCACTAAGGAGCGCCGCGACGCCAAGCTCAAACTGCTGGAAGTGAAGCAGGAGGAGCTCAAGAGCATCATCACCAAGACCGAAAAGGAGGAGAAGAAGCTTCGCCGGCAGTCGGACAAGCAGCGCAAGCTCATCGAAGACCGCTTTCTGCGCGCCTACGACAAGACCCGTGCCAACTACCGCAACGGACTGGCCGTAGTTACCGTCGAGCGCAACGCCTGCGGCGGTTGCTTCAACGCCATCCCACCCCAGCAGCAGCTCGAGATCAGCCAGCGCAAGCGCGTCATGGCCTGTGAGCACTGCAGCCGCGTACTGGTCGACGATACCATCCTGGAGGAGAATACGGTAGAGGCGTAGTCAAGGAGTTAAGGACTTAAGGGGTTAGGGGCTACCTTGACCTCCTCAAAACCTTGTCCCTTGATCCGATTTGCTACCCGTGCCGACCTTCCCGTTATTCTTAATTTCATTCGTCAGCTTGCCGATTACGAAAAGCTGGCGCACGAGGTCACCGCTACCGAGGCGGATCTGGAGCGTACGCTGTTTGGCGAGCAGCCCGCCGCTGAGGTCGTGATCGCCGAGCACGAGGGGGCTCCCGCCGGCTTTGCGCTGTTCTTTCGCAACTACTCTACTTTTTTGGGTAAGCCCGGGCTGTACCTGGAAGATCTATTCGTGCTGCCGGAGCTGCGGGGTAAGGGGATCGGTAAGACCCTGCTACAGTTTCTGGCCCATACCGCCGTGCAGCGGGGCTACGGCCGCTTCGAGTGGAGCGTACTGGACTGGAATACGCCCGCCGTGGAATTCTACCGCGCGATCGGTGCTGAGCCTATGGAGGGCTGGACCGTGCAGCGGGTGACCGGCACGACACTGCAAGAACTTGCAGCCTCCTACACCTAGAAGTGCACCTGCCCACCGTACTTTAGCCGCTATGTCCTCCCGTATTCTTATTATCGGTGCCGGCCGGTCCTCCTCCGCGCTCATCAAGTACTGCCTCGACAACAGCGAACGCCTCGGCTGGAACATCACCGTAGCCGATGCCGACCCCGCCGCTGCCGCCGCCAAGGTCAATAACCACCCCCGCGGCACCACCGCCTGGCTGGACGTCACCAAGACCAATGACCGCCGCGAGCTCATCAGTCGCTCCGATATCGTCGTCTCCCTGCTGCCCGCCCACCTGCACATCGAGGTAGCCCAGGACTGCATCCGCCTCAAGAAGCACCTGGTCACCGCCAGCTACGTGAGTCAGGAGCTGTACCGGCTGGGCGACGAGGCCCGCGACCGCGAGCTGATGTTTATGGGCGAGATGGGCCTGGACCCCGGCATCGACCATATGTCGGCCATGCAGCGCATCAACGCCATCCGCGAACTGGGGGGCGAGGTGACCTCCTTCCGCTCCTTTACCGGCGGCCTGATCAGTCCCGAAAGCAACGATAACCCCTGGGGCTACAAATTCACCTGGAACCCCCGCAACGTCGTGCTCGCCGGACAGGGCACCGCCCAGTACCTATCCCAGCAAAAGCTCAAGTACCTTCCCTACTACCGCGTGTTCGCCAACACCTGGGATGTGGAGATCGACGGTATCGGCACCTTCGAAGCCTACGCCAACCGCGACAGCCTGCTATACCGCAAGCAGTATGGGCTCAACGGCATCCCCACCATCCTGCGCGGCACCCTGCGGTATCCCGGCTACTGCGCCGCCTGGAACGCCCTGATCCACATCGGCATGACGGACGGTGACTTCCCCATCCTGGACAGCAACTCGCTGACCTACCACGAACTGATGGAAGCCCTGGCCCCCACGGGCAGCGGCTCGGTCAAGGACCGCATCGCCGGTATGCTCGACCTCGACCCCCAGGGGGAGGTGATGAAGCGCCTCATCTGGCTGGGCCTGTTCCGCAAGAAGCGCATCAAACTCAAGGGGGCCACCCCCGCCCTGATCCTCGAACGGCTACTGCTGGATAAGTGGCAGCTGCAGCCCGACGACAAGGACCTCATCGTCATGCAACACCAGATCGAGTACACCCTCGATGGCAAGCAGAAGCGCGACGTCTCCAACCTGATCATGAAGGGCGAGAACAGCCAGGATACTGCCATGTCGCGGCTCGTGGGCCTGCCCCTGGGCATCTTCGTGCGCCTCATGAGCGAGGGCAAGATCCAGACCACCGGCGTGCACATCCCCACCATGCGCGAGGTCTACGAGCCGGTGCTGAAGGAGATGGAGCAGTACGGCATGGAATTTACCCACCATACGGTTGACTGCTAGCGGACTGGTCCGGGCCGGTCAGTTCAACCAGGCCAGCCGCCAGGGAGCCTACATCCTGATCGCTCTGGCGCTGCCCCGGCTAGGCGTGTCCCGCGAGCTCATCGGTGAGTGGGAGACCCTGCTGTTTCTCGGCTTCCTACTTGGCTTCGGCTGGACGAGCGGCCTGCTCCAGGGTTTTCTGGTGCAGATGGGGGTGCTGACCGAGCCGCACGCCGGTCGGTTCTCACGTACCGCGGTACAGGTGATGGCGGGAATATCCGCGCTCATTCTGGGCAGTGTGGCCCTACTGCGCGACCCCTTCTTCGCCCTGCTGCAGATCGAGACGGTGCCCGTCGGCTGGTACCTCTTCTTCCTCTTGCTGCTGAGCCGCTGGCCGTCCTACTGCTTCGAGCAGGCCCTGCTGCTGCGGGGACAGGCCCGCGCACTGATCGTATATGCGGTGATCAATGCGGCCGGTCTATTACTGTCGCTGCTGCTGCCCCTCTACCTCGGTGCGTCCATGCTACAGGCCATGCAGGTACTGGGCGCGTTCGCCGGTGCGAAGGTCGTGGCGGTGCTGCTGTGGACGCTGCTGCCGCGCCGCGCATCCACTACCGTCGAGCCAAATCCAACTAGCGAGCAGTTCCAGGAGTGGATGAAGCTCAGCCGTCCGCTGGTAGCCTACGCTTCCGTAGCTGCCCTCGTCACGGCCGCCGACCCCTGGGTGGTCAACTACTGGTACGACGGGGATCCGGAAGTTTTCGCCCTATTCCGCTATGGCGTGCGGGAACTGCCCCTGCTGGCTGCCCTGATCAGCGGCATGACGGTAGTGGCGATCCCCCTGATTACCCGCGACCGCGCCGCCGGTCTGCTGGAGCTGCGCAAGCAATCCCGCAAGGTATTTCACTACCTCTTCCTCCTGGCCCTCGCGATGATGCTCACCGCCGATAGCTGGTGGACGCGCGTCTTCACCCCCACCTTCGCCGATAGCCTACCGATCTTCCGGACTTTTCTGCTGGTGGTGGGCTGCCGGGTGGTGTTCGCCATGTCGGTACTTACGGCCCTCACGCAGACGCGGCAGATCTACCTCTGGGGCGTGCTGGAGCTGGCGGTCAATATCGTTTTGTCCCTGCTACTCGCCCCCCGCTACGGCCTGGTGGGTATCGTGTGGGGTACGGTACTGGCCAGTTACTTTCACGAGGCATGCCTAGTCCTCTACCTCCGCTACCGCACGGGCATCCGCTGGCGGGAGTTTGCGGATCTGCGCTGGTATTTTGCTTATGTAACTGCTTTGTTTGCTGCTTATTACTGGATGCAGTAGGCTGCGGCGTCCCACTGCACAGTACGCAGCGGCGTCCCGCCGCGGTAGTAAAAAGCGGCGTCCCCCGATAGCTATCGGGGCGGTAGACATGCAGCTTAGGCGCCGGGCCTCCACGGCCCGGACGCTCGACCTACTAGGTCTCGACCTTGATGACCACTACCAGCCGCGCCGGTTTTCGCACTACCCGGTTCGCCAGTCCGTCTACCGCGCGCCACGCGCCGAAGGGCAGGTGACGGAGCAGCCGGTGCGTCCGCAAGTACAGCAGCGCCTTGTTCGACAGCGTATGTAGGGTGTAGCGCACCGGCAGCGGGGCCAGGAGCTCTTCCATCAGGGCCTCATTAAAGCTGTGCAGGTGGGCGTGCAGCGGCGTGGGTTGATTGCAGTGGATGCACAGCGAGTACTGGATCGTCTCGTTGTAGGGCGTAGAGATGACGATGGTACCGCCCGGCTTGACTACCCGCACCAGACTACGTAGATAGGCGGATACGTCCGGCACGTGCTCCATTACCTCACTGGAGATCACGGCATCGATGGATCCATCCTGGAACGGTAGATCGAAGGCATCTCCCGTCACCGCATAGTGGTTCGGGGCGGGGTAGCGGCGCAGTGCCTCGGTCGTATTGCGCAGGGCGATATCGAAGGAGATGACCGCCTCTTTGGTAGGGAGCAGTTCGCGGGCCACCCAGGCGCTGCCACACCCCACGTCCAGCACTACCCGGGTGGACGACGGAACATGCCGCAGGATCTCCTGGTGTAGCCGTTCATTTTCGTGCAGGGTGGCGGGGTCCGCGGGTGCGGCGAAGTAGTCGAACTCCACGGCGTCGCGCTGGTAGTGGGCGACGTAGTTCTCGCCACCGTCTGCCAGCAGATTGATCACTTCCCCCGGGGCGGGTCGGGCGTCAGGGGCTGGCCGTAGCACTTTGGTGATGTCGAACATGGGCGGGGGAGGGTTGTGACGCAATGATACGGCCGTGGTGGGGGGTGCGCTCCAGGGATGATAGGGCCGCTGCCCTACCGTATCTTCCCCCGCCCACAAACTATCCGCTATGCTAGCCGCCCTCCGTCACGAACTGCTCGAACACCAGCTCGATGCCTACATCATCCCCAGTACCGACCCCCACCAGAGCGAATACCCCGCGCCGCGCTGGGCGGCCCGGGAGTGGCTGAGTGGATTTACCGGCTCGGCGGGCACCCTGGTCGTGACCCTACACGATGCCAAACTGTGGACCGACAGCCGCTACTTCCTGCAGGCTGAAGAGGAACTGGCCGGCACGGAGATCCAGCTCATGAAGCTCAAAACGCCGCACACGCCGGAGTACGCCGACTGGCTGGGCGACCACCTATTGCGCGGACAGACCGTAGGCGTAGACGGCCGCGTATTCAGCGCCCGGGCCGCCAAGAAACTCGGCGCCACCCTGAAGAAAGCCCAACTGCAACTGCGCACCGATGTCGACCTGGTCGGACTGATCTGGAAGGACCGCCCGGCCCTGCCCAACCGGCCGATCAGCGAGCACCTGGCCGACTTCAGCGGCGAAAAGTGGCAAGATCGCCTGCAGCAACTCACCGACTGGATGGGCGAGCAGCAACTGGATTACTACCTCGTGTCCGCCCTCGACGAACTGGCCTGGCTGCTGAATATCCGGGGTACCGATATCGACTTCAACCCCCTCATGGTGGGCTACTTCGTGGCCGGCCGGCGCGGCGATCATGCCGTCTTTGCCGAGCAGGCGGAGGCCCTCGCCCCCTGGGTAGACCAACTGTCCGAACTGCAGCGCCACCCCTACGGCGCCGTAGCCGATTACCTGCGTAGCCTCAATGCTAAGGACGCCGACATCGGCCTCGACCCCACCACTACCTCCGTCTACCTGACTACGGTGGCCGGTGGCATTGCAGACTGCGGCGTAGCCAGCCCCATCCCCCGCTGGAAGGCCATCAAGAACGGCGTAGCACTGGGCCACCTACGGGAAGTGATGCGCCACGACGCGGTAGCCCTGCTGCGCCTGCGTCGCTGGCTCGACGGTGCTGTACAAGACGGGATCACGGAATACGCCATCGGGCAGAAGCTCGCGGAGCTCCGCGCGCAGTACCCCCATTACGTCAGTGAGAGTTTCAACCCCATCGTAGGCTACGGCGGCAACGGCGCGATCGTACACTACCACGCCAGCGCGGACACCTCGGCTACCGTGAAGGCCGACGGTATCCTGCTCCTCGATAGCGGCGGACAGTACCAGAACGGCACCACGGACATCACCCGCACCTTCGCCCTGGGCCCGGTCACGGATGCGCAGCGCCGCAACTTCACGCTGGTGCTACAGGGCCACATCGACCTGGCCACGGCCCGCTTCCCGGTCGGTACCAGCGGGGTGCAGCTGGACGTGCTGGCGCGCCGTCCGCTCTGGCAGCAGGGGCTCAACTATGGCCACGGCACGGGCCACGGGGTGGGCTTCTTCCTCAACGTACACGAGGGGCCGGCGGGCATCAGTCCCAATCCGCGCTCCCCCACGGCCCAGCACGCCCTGGAGTCCGGCATGGTACTGAGCAACGAGCCGGGCTACTACGAAGAGGGGCAGTACGGCATCCGCACGGAAAACCTGGTCGCCGTACGCCCCGCCCCCCAGGAAGACTGGCTCGAGTTCGAGACCCTCACGCTCTTCCCCATCGACCGCGCCCTGATCGACGTAAGTCTGCTGGCGCGGCCGCAGGTGCAGTGGCTTAACACCTACCACGCCACGGTACTGGAGCGGGTGGGCCCCCTGCTATCCGGTGAGGAGTTGGCCTGGCTGGAGGAGGCTTGTGGGGAGATCTAAACACGGAGTAACACGGAGGTGAAGGCACGGAGGTACACGGAGGGCCCGTGGATCTTCGTGCACCTCCGTGTTTAGTCTGTAGAAACGCCGACCAACTATCCCCCCCAGCAGGCGTTCACCCCCTATAACCCCGCACCCCTTGGGCGACCTCAAATACCTGAACCGCTTTTTCTGGACGTACCGCCTGCGCATGGCGCTGGGGATCGTGTTTATCTGTATCAGCAACTACTTTCAGGTGCTGCAGCCGCAGGTGATCCGCGAGGCGCTGGACCTGGTGATCGACTACGTGAATGCCTACGGGGTGTACGACGGCTTCGGGGTGCAGGGCGAGTTTTTCGGTATCCTGAGCCATACGCTGATGCTGTTTGCGGGGCTCGTGCTGCTGCTGGCGTTGATCATGGGCTTCTTTTTGTACCTGACGCGGCAGACGATCATCGTGATGTCGCGCCTCATCGAGTATGACCTGCGGGAGGTGATCTTCCAGCACTATGAGGACCTGAGCCTGGAGTTCTATAAGCGCAACAATACCGGTGACCTGATGAACCGCATCACCGAGGACGTCAACAAGGTGCGCATGTACCTGGGGCCGGCCGTGATGTACATGGCCAACCTGGTGTCGACCATCATCTTCGTGATCGTGAGTATGCTGGCGGTGAGTCCTACGCTGACGCTCTACACACTGATCCCCCTACCGGTGCTGGCGATCAGTATTTACTACGTGAGCAATATCATCCATACGCGGTCTACCCTGATCCAGCAGCAATTGTCGCGGCTCACGAGCATCGCCCAGGAGGTATTCTCCGGTATTCGGGTGGTGAAGAGCTACGTGCGGGAGCGGCAGCAGATCCGCTACTTTGCCGGGCAGAGCGATGTGTATAAGAATATGAGCGTAGACCTGGCCAAGGTGGATGCCTGGTTCTTTCCGCTGATGATCTTCATGGTGGGTGCGGCGACGATTTTGACCGTCTACGTCGGCGGACTGCAGGTAGTAGCCGGCGAGATCAGCGCGGGTAATATCGCCGAATTCGTCATCTACGTCAATATGCTGACCTGGCCGGTCACGGCGATCGGCTGGATCGCCAGTATCGTGCAGCAGGCCTCGGCCAGTCAGAAGCGGATCAATGAGTTTCTGAGCACCGAGCCCACCGTGATCGATCCCGACCCGGACTACCGCGGTGACATCCGCGGCTCCATCGTTTTCGAGGACGTGACCTTCGTCTATCCCGATACCGGCATCAAGGCCATCGACGGACTCAGCTTCACCCTCAAGCCCGGCGAAAAGCTGGCCATCATCGGCCGCACCGGTTCGGGCAAGACCACCATAGCCGACCTGTTGCTGCGCATGTACGATATCACCAGCGGGCGCATCCTGGTCGACGGCAAGGACGTATCCAAGATCGGACTGGCCAATCTGCGCCGCCGCATCGGCTACGTACCGCAGGATGTATTCCTGTTCTCCGACACCATCCGGGCCAACATCGCCTTCGGGGCCGACCACGATCCCGACGAGGCCGAGATCGAGCAGTTTGCCAAGTACGCCGCGGTGTACAAAGACATCGAGGGCCTCACCCTGGGCTTCGATACCCTGGTAGGGGAGCGGGGTGTGACGCTGTCCGGCGGACAGAAGCAGCGCGTCTCCATCGCCCGCGCGCTCATCAAGCGGCCCGATATTGTCATCCTCGACGATGCCCTCAGCGCCGTTGATACGAATACCGAGCAGCAGATCCTGGGCTACTTTAACGAGGCCCTACAGGACAAGACCGCTATCATCATCACCCACCGCATCTACGGCCACCTCAAGTTCGATAAGATCATCGTGCTCGAGGATGGCCACGTCGCCGAGGTAGGCACCCACGAGGAGCTACTCGCCAACGGCGGCTACTACTCCGAGATCGTCGAGCGCCAGCTTGCCGAGGAGGTCGACGAGCAGTAAGGTCGAGGCGTTGCAAAAGCAAAGGTCGAGTGGCCTCCGGTCCGAGTACTCAGGCAGACCGCGCTCAGCGTACCACGCCGCGACCTACTCCAGCAACACCAATTTTACGTACACCGGGAAGTGATCCGAGTCGATACTCTCCAGCCGCTCCAGCTCCAGGAGCCCGAAGTGCTTGGTCACGAACACGTGATCCAGCGGCCAGCGCAGGAAGGGGCTGCTGGCGTCGTAGCTGTTGTAGAAGCCGCGGCCCACGCGCACGTCGTGCAGCAGATCCTGGGTGCCGGTAAGCTCGTCGGTGTAGCCCCAGACGACGTCGTTGAGGTCACCGGCTACGATGGCGGGCAGATCTTCGGCGGCGACCCGCCGGCCCAGCTTGAGCATGGCTACTTCTTCCTGTCCGGCGTTGTCGGGCAAGTCCTCGAAGCGGGTGGGCGGCACGGGGTGCAGGGTGTGGAGCTGTACGGAACGGCCGTCGGCCAGCGTGATGCGGCTTTCGAAGGAGGGCACCTTTTCGTTATTCAGGTAGTTGACCTGGATGTTCTCGAGCGGGTACTTGCTGTACAGCGTCATGCCGTAGGCCTTTTCGTTGATCGCCTCGTGGGTGTAGGGGTAGTCTTGTTCAATGGGCTGCAGCTGCTCGTCCCACCAGTCGTCGACCTCCATGGCCAGCAGCAGATCGGGCCGGCGGCGCTCGATCAGATCGAGCAGGGGCTGGGCGTTGCGGTTCGACATCTTCACGTTGGCCAGCAGTAGGCCGATCTCCCGGGCGGGGTCGCTGGATGCGGTGACCTGAGGCACGCGCGGAGCCACCAGCGGCGTATAATTGATCAAGTAGCCCCCGTTGATGGCTATCCCCGATAGCAGCGCACCCACCAGGGCGTAATCGTACCACTGCCACCGCTTGGTATCGAGTATGAACAGCAGCAGGGCGACCACCGATACGATGAATAATTGAATGCGCGGAAAATCGAGCATCTTTAAGTACCGGCTATCCGTATTGCGAAACATCGACAGGATGGAGGCGATCGCTACGGCCACGGCGATGAGGCTAAGCAGGAGGTAGAGTGCCTTACGAAGTTTTTCCATGGGGGTAAGGTAGCGGATGCAGCCATTACCCGGGTGCCAAGCGACTAGAAGAAGGTGTGTAGGTGCTAGTACCAAACACACTTAATCAACGTTAAACACTCTTTAGCTACTGATAATCAGTGTATATGTATTCCCTTGCCGGGGCCCGCGATCGTCTTTTGGCGGTTAGCCGAAGCTTCATCGTTTTCCTGTTCTTGTGCACCTGCGTCCCCGCCCTGGGACAGAACCCCTATACGGATACCAGCGGCGACCCGGATGCCGTGCTCCTGTTCGACCAGCAGGCTGACCTGGACGCCTTCGTCAACGCAAACGGCAAGTATACCTCCAGCAACATCGGGATCACCCTGAACGGCAACAACGCGACCGACCCCCTCACCGACCTGAGCAACCTCTCGGACCTTACGGATATCAACGGCCGGCTGACTATAATAGGCTGGGGTACGGACGAACAGGCCGCCACGACGGGTGACCCCCTCTCGGCCTTCGGCGCGCTGACCCTGCTCAATAATCTGGAGATCGGCGACTTCGACGTGAACAACCTCGGCGTCACTGCCGTATCGGCCCCCCTGCTGACTATCGTCGACGTGCGGGCCCAGATCAGGAACTGCAACAACTTGGTCACGATCAGTTTTCCGGAGCTGACGCAGGTCGACAACACGCTCATTATCGATACCCTGCGCAATGTCGAGACCCTGTCGTTCCCCAAGCTCACTACGGTGGGCCGTACCCTCCAGCTGGAGGAGCTCGATAAAGTGACTAACCTGGACGGATTCGGGGCCCTGTCGTCGATCAGCACCAACCTATCGCTGCTGCGCCTACCCGCCCTGACCAGCGTGACCGGCCTGGGGGCCACCGTACCGGGCGGGCGGCCGCGGTACAACCTCAAACGATTTATTCTGCGGGGTAGCCCGCTGATCGAGGACATTTCGTCCATTCTGGCTGACGTGCAGCTAGGCTTCAAGGTGGTCAATAATGCGGCACTGACCACGATCGGTACGGGCTTCGCCCCACGCAATGGCCGGCTCGACGAACTGCTGATCCAGAACTGCCCCGAGCTTACGTCCATCGCCGGTCTGCTACAGGGGAGCAGCCCGGTAGCCGTGGTGAAATACGAGGTGCTGGAGAACGACGCACTGACTGACCTGGGCACCGCGCCCCTCAACGTGAGCGAACGGATCGAGATCATTGAAAATACCGTAGTGACCGCCCTGCCGGACTTCAGCCCCACCACCAACCTTGCCGGCACCCTACTCGTGGGTGCTAACCCCGCGCTGACCACGATCGGCTCCCTGAACAACGTTCGCTTCGTAGCGGGTGACGTGAACTTCAGCCTCAATCCTTCCCTGCCGAGCCTCACCGGCCTGGAGCTGCTCGAACAGGTGGGCGCGCTGACCATAAGCTTCAACGCACAGCTGACCACGCTCGATCCGCTCGCCAGCCTCACTACCATCCTCAACTCCCTCACCGTGGTCTCCAACTCACAGCTCGAGGACTGCTGTGCGCTGCCCTGCCAGACTACGGTCAGCGGTCAGCCGATCGACGGGAACAACGGAGCGGTCACCTTCGGCAGCAATAAGTCGGGCGGGAGTTGTGAAAATAAGCAGGCCGTACAGGAGGCCTGCACGGACTGCGGGGCCACCCCGGTCGACTGGGCACACTTCACCGGTGACCGCCAGGGGCGCCACGGGGCACAGCTACACTGGGCCACCTACGGCGAGCAGGACAACGCGGGCTTCGCCGTAGAGCGGTCCGTCGACGGCCAGCCCTTCACGCAAATCGCCTGGGTAGCGGGTGCGGGGGACAGCCGCCAGCAGCGCGACTACGGCTACCTCGACACCGCAGCACCTGCCGCTACGCTTTACTACCGGCTGCGGCAGGTCGACCACGACGGTACGGAAGATTACAGTCCGATCGTAGCCCTAGCCGGTACCACGGCGATGGAAGCGGTGAGCTGCTACCCCAACCCCCCGGTCGGCGGCCGCACCCAGCTGCTGCTGCCCCCCACCTGGAACGCCGAGCGGATCACGCTGCTACTGGCCGATGCCCTGGGCCGCGCGTACCATCCGCAGTGGACCCGAACCGGCCAGCGGATCGACCTGGAGGTGGGCGAGCTACCGACTGGCCCCTACGTGCTGCTGGTGGCGGATGGGGCGCGGCGGCAGCAGGTGAGGCTGGTGGTGCGGTAGCTAATGGACTTGCCTTTCGGGGCTGAGGTACTAATCGCGTACTACAGAAGCAGGAGTGCAGCAAATAAGCGATCTTCGGTCAACACCCCCCCCCGCACACCATGCCCTATTCCACGCTTTTCCGCTACATAGTTCGTCCCTGTACGGTGCTACTGGCACTATGCTGCACCTGCGGCCCCGCCCTCTACGGCCAGGAATTTGCCCCCGTGGGGGCGCAGTGGACGTATTTTCACTACGTGACGCCGGGCAATGACTACTCAGTAGCCACGGTGTTTACCGTACCGAAAGACACCCTAATCGACGGGTGGAGCTGCCGGATTATTCAAGAGACGAGTATTCTCGGCAGTGGGGAGCAGCGGACGGGGGAACGGGAAGTGGTATACGCTACGGGTGACTCCGTATACGTATACCTACGCGATTCCTTTCACCTGGTGTTTGACTATACGGCCCGGGCGGGTGATACGGTGCGGGTGGTAAGCGAGCCGTTTAAAGGTCTGTTCTTTCCACCCTCCAGGATACAGTATTCCGACTTTGCCTACCGGGTGGACTCCGTGACTCGGCGCGTGGTCGGGGAGGACACGCTGCGGCTGCAGTATGTGTCGTACCTGCGCGATGTGGAATTTGTCATCGACCAGTGGGGCTTCCAGAACATCTATGATTTGGAGGATGGGGTGCCGGGGCAGATTTTGGAG
Source organism: Neolewinella maritima (assembly GCF_923081025.1). Taxonomy (GTDB): domain Bacteria; phylum Bacteroidota; class Bacteroidia; order Chitinophagales; family Saprospiraceae; genus Neolewinella; species Neolewinella maritima. The sequence continues at coordinate 131,191 of NZ_CAKLPZ010000001.1, forward strand.
GGCGTCGGTGGTCTGGGCACCGAGTCGATGCTGGGTACGACAAATGGCATCGGTTATATTCCTGAGTTCGGGCCGGGGCGGCTGAGTTGCTACCGGGATACGGTGCGGGACTACCGCTTGCAGGGGATCGACTGCGACTCGCTCTTGGAGGTATACCAACTGCGCAGTTCGGTAGTCGCATCCGCTACTCCGCAGACGGTACGCCTATTTCCTAATCCCTTCCGGGAGCAGGTATCGCTAGAGTTTGCCGGCCGGGTACGTCGGTTAGAGGTACGGGATGCGGCCGGTCGGCTGGTGCATACGCAGGTGGGGGGCAGTACGCAGGGGATAGTGCTGGGCGCGTTGGCCCCGGGGCTGTACTACTTCACCGTCACGGACGGGGCGGGACGGCGGTGGGTGGCGCGGGGAGTGCGAATAAGGTGACGGAGTTCCTCAGACAAGTTTGACCAGCTGCCTATCTTACTGCAGCCCGTGAGCCATCACGATCGGGCTTCGTCCATCTAGCTTCCGCCTCCATGAGATTAGTCCCGCTCGTCATCCTGATCCTTTTTGTTACCGTGCCGGCTTACGGTCAAACTCCCGCATCCACCACAGAAATGGAGCCACAGACCTACGACATTCCTGAACTAGCCCAAGTCGGGGAGGGAGCACTCCTGCGGCGGGAGTTCATCTATTCGCTGGATAATAAACCCACCCGCAGCGCCCACGCTTCCACGATCATGGAAAGTCCGGAGGGTATACTGATCGCCTTCTTTGCCGGTACGAACGAGGGTGCACCCGACGTGGGCATCCGCCTGTCCGTACTGCAGGATAGCAGGTGGAGCTGGCCGGTCGAAGTAGCCAATGGCTTCATAAACGATACCCTCCGGTATCCTACCTGGAACCCGGTGCTGTTCCAGCCCGCCGGGGGCGCCCTGCAGTTGTACTACAAATTAGGGCCTACGCCCAGCGACTGGTGGGGCATGGTGAAGACCTCCGCCGATAATGGCAGGACGTGGACCGACGGTACGAAGCTCGGCAAGCACCCCGCGATCGGTCACCTGGTAGGGCCCGTAAAGAACAAGCCGGTGCAGCTGGCCGACGGTACCCTGCTGAGTCCCTCCAGTACAGAAACTACGGTAGACGGGGATATCCGCTGGCAACTCCACGTGGAGCGCAGCACTGATGGCGGTCGCTCGTGGGACGTGATCGGCCCCCTCAACGATGGCATCACCTTCGATGCGATCCAGCCCTCGATCCTCGAATTTGCCGACGGTCGGCTGATGATGATGGCCCGTACCCGGCAGGACGTCGTCGCCCAAACCTGGAGCGAGGATCGGGGCATGAGCTGGAGCGAGCCGGTCGCCACCCACCTGCCCAATCCCGACGCCGGCACCGATGCGCTCACCCTACGGGACGGTCGCCAGTTGCTGATCTATAACCACAAGCTGAAGCGCAACGGGGAGCGGGGCCGGGACCATCTGAACCTCGCCATCTCCGACGACGGCGTCACGTGGACCACGGTACTCACCCTGGAAAACGCTCCCTCGGAATTCGGGTACGCGTATCCGGCGATCATCCAGTCGGCTGACGGGCTGCTGCATATCTCCTACACCCACAACCGGGAGGCCATCAAGTATGCGGTGGTGGACCCCAGTAAGTTGTAGGACCCGATACGGGACAGTATTGAGCGGCGGACGGCAATAGCCCGTATTACTCCGCTATCTCCACCAGGTGGGTGGTCCAGGCGGCCGGGATCTCGTCCAGGCTATAGACCCGTAGCGTCTGGTCCGCGGCGGTGGTGACGGATTGGGTAAGCGTCTCGTTCACGAACTCGGTATCCAGCTTAAACATGGCGCCGGTGGCCGGGTCGATGATTAGCATACCGAGTAGTCCGCCGAATACGATATTGCCGAAGTACCAGCCATCGAGTTTGTAATTGATGGGCACCAGGCGCCGGTCGTAGCCGGGTAGCTCGAAGGATACCTGGTAAAAGGCCTTGGAAAAGAAACCGCTGCTGGCACTCAGATCCACCAGTGCGGGTGTAGCCCCCTGAAATACCTGATTACCCCGCTTATCGGTGATCGTGATACGCGCACTCGCCGGCGTACTATTGATCATAATGGGGTAGCTGCTCTTGCTGACGATAGTAGCGCAGCTGCTACTGGCGAGTACTATAGCCGCCAGTACTAGGAAAGTAATCTGTTTAAACATAATATAGGGTGAGGGTAGGTGTGTAAAGCAGCGTCGGAAGGTATATATACTATCGCCTGCTGTAATAGTGCGCTACCATAATAGTATATACGCGTATAGTATTGCAGGCTAAGACAAAAGTTAACGTCCAAGTTTTATTGCGCGATGCTTTCAGTGCAACGGTAGTAGCCATCCAGGCGGGGCCGCAGGTGCAGTGCGAAGCCGGCAGGGCCGAATGCATATCATTTTAGTCCGCATTACATTCACCAGAACTCCAATTACTGCCCATGCAACACTTGTTATTCATCTGTAGCCGCAACCAGTGGCGCAGCCGCACCGCCGAAACGCTATTCCAGGACCACCCCGACGTACGCGTCAAATCGGCCGGCACCTCATCCGTAGCGCGGGTGCGGGTGAGTCAGCAGCTGCTGGATTGGGCGGACCGCATCTACGTCATGGAATCCCACCACCGGGATAAGCTGCTGCAGCGCTTCGGGCGGGGCGACTGGGAAGGGCGGACCGTCGTACTGGATATTGCGGACGAGTACCGCTACATGGATGAGGAGCTGGTGGGGGAGTTGCGGGATGTAGTGAAGCTCCAGTAGCGCGCAAATTTGTCTGAAAACCCGCTTTTTAACAAAATTTGCGCGCCATCGACTTTAAGATCTGCACCCGATCAGCCCATTCGCACGTCCCATTGCACCTGCGGCCCCGCCCCCGGACGACGCGTTCCGGTAATCCCCGCGCTTTAGTTACATTGATCGCCCGATCAACGCTCACTTCACATCCCCCCCGACTATGCAAGGCCTTATCCAGCACTATCCCCTCACGACTAATGCCATTCTTGAATTTGGCAACCGGGTGTTCCACCACAAGCGCATCATCAGTCACCTGCCGGGTGGGGAGCGGCACGAATACACCTTCGGGGATATGTACCTGCGCACCAAGCAGCTGGCCAATGCCCTGCACGACCGCCTGGGCATCGAGCGCGGTGATATGGTGGGCACCTTTGCCTGGAACCACGGTCCGCACGTAGAGCTCTACTACGGGATCTCGGGCATCGGCGCGGTCTGCCATACGATCAACATCCGGCTCTCCGCACCGCAGATCGAGTACATCATCAACCACTCGGAGGATAAGGTGGTGTTCGTAGACGCCACCCTGGTACCGCTGCTGGAACGTATCGCCCCCCAACTGGAGACCGTGCGCCACTACGTGCTGCTGCACGCGCCGGCCGACTTCCAGACCACCCTGCCCAATACGCTGCACTACGAAGACCTGCTGGCCGAGCAGCCCGACGAATACGAATGGCCCGACATCGACGAGAACGAGGCCTGCGGCATGTGCTACACCAGCGGTACGACCGGTCTGCCCAAGGGCGTACTGTACTCCCACCGCTCGACCTACCTGCACGCGATGACGATCCTGTCACCCAATGCGGCGAATATCGACGCTAATGACGTCACCCTGCTCGTCGTGCCGCAGTTCCACGTCATGGCCTGGGGCTACCCCTACCTCTGCCTGCTGGCGGGCTCGGATATGGTGATGCCCTCCTCCAACCTGCAGCCGGCCGCGCTGATCAAGATCATCCAGCAGGAGGGGGTCACTACGGCGAACGGCGTGCCCACGATCTGGCTCGGCGTGTACCAGGAACTGAAGAAAAACCCGCCGGCCGAACCACTGACGCTGCGGGAATACGTAGTGGGCGGCTCGGCCCTGCCCAAGAGCCTGATCCGCGGCTTCGAGGACGACTTCGGTATCCGCGGCGTACACGCCTGGGGGATGACCGAGACCTCGCCCCTGGGTACCATCAGTCGGCTGCAGCGCAAGCACGAGCGGCTGTCGCAGGAAGAGCAACTCACCATCCGCGCCAAACAGGGCATCGCCTTTCCCGGCGTGGAGCTGCGGGTCGTAGGCGAAGACGGCACGGCCGTACCCCGCGACGGCAAGGAGATGGGCGAACTACAGGTGCGCGGCGCCTGGACGATCAGCTCCTACTTCAAGACGCTGAACAAGGAGAGCTTCACCGCCGACGGCTGGTTCCGAACCGGCGACGTCAGCACGATCGACGCGGACGGCTACATGGAGATCAAGGACCGCACCAAGGACCTCATCAAGTCGGGCGGCGAGTGGATCAGTAGCGTTGCCCTGGAATCCGCCCTCATGGCCCACCCCCGGGTGCGGGAAGCGGCCGTGGTGGCCATCCCCGACGACAAGTGGATTGAGCGGCCGCTGGCCTCGGTCGTCCTGCTCGATGCTACTGAACCCGTGACCGAGAAGGAGCTGGCCGACTTCCTGTCTACCGACTTCGTGAGCTACCAGATCCCGCGCGACTACGTCTTCCTGCAGGAAGTGCCGAAGACCAGCGTGGGTAAGTTCGATAAGAAGGAAATCCGCCGGCAGTACGCCGAGGGTACGCTAGGCTGATGCCTAGGGCCGCCGGGTAAACCAGGCGACCACCGCCGTCGTCATCAGGCCGAGGACGAGCGAGCCGACCGCCGCCTGGAGGATGTAGCTGCCGAGCTGGAAATTAGCTTCTGCGTCTACGCGGCTTGCGTGACCGGCCTCTACGGCGTAAGCGATCATATTGGGAAAGTAATCGGGGCTAATGACGCGCTGTACGAGCCACTGCGTCAGGGGACTGAGGAATACGATGATGCCGGTGATGACGGCGCCGGTCAGGAAGCCCTGTCGGTACGTCATCCGTCCGCTGTAGTAGTGCCTGCGCTTGTCTATCAGCGCCAGCACATAGATCGCTACGGCCGGCAGGGCAATGAAGTTGGTGAACACTACGTGCCGGTCGATGTGGGGTCCGTGCAGCCCGACGGCCCGCTCCAGGCCCACCCATACGAGGGTCATCGCCACGAAGATCAGTGCCCACTTTATCTCTATTCGGTACTTGTGCATGTCGGGCCACCACGGCATTGTGTTGCAACATACAATATAAGGGTTTAATCCGCTACCCGCAACTCCCGGCGTAGCCGGGCCAGGTCGTCCTTTAGCCGCTCTTGCTGCTCCGCTAATTGCTGGTCGTCGATGCGATTTTCCAGCTCGTGGGGGTCCTGCTCCAGGTCGTACAGTTCGTAGCCCTCGAAGCCCGGCTCGGTGAAGTGGATGAGCTTGTACCGTTCGTCGCGCACCCCTTCGTGGCGGGCTACGCGGTGGTAGCTGTCCATCTGCTGGTAGTAGCGGTAGTAGATCTCGTCGCGCCAGTCGGCGGGTGCGGGGTCGGAGAAGAGCGGTAGCAGACTACGCCCCTGTACTTCGCCGGGTACCGGCACACCCGCCAGTTCGAGTAGGGTGGGGGCCAGGTCGATATTCAGGACGAGCTCGTCGATCGTGCTGCCGGCGTCGATCAGGGCGGGGTAGCGGATCATCAGGGGGGTGCGGTGGCTCTCTTCGTACATGAAGCGCTTGTCGTACCAGCCGTGCTCGCCCAGGTAGAAGCCCTGGTCGCTGGTGTAGATGACCAGGGTGTTTTCGGCCAGACCGCTCTCCTCCAAATAGTCTAGTACGCGGCCCACGTTGCGGTCTACGCTCTTGACGCTGGCCAGGTAGTCCTGCATGTAGCGCTGGTAGCGCCAGCTGAGCTCTTCGTCCGTGCCCTTCACCTGCTGCCACTGCCGGCCTACTTCGGCCAGGAAGGGGGCCCAGGCGGCGCGTTCGTCGGGTTGCAGGCGGGAGAGCTGGTAGTCGAGATTCTTGACCTGGTCGAAGGTGGGGTCTTTGATGAAGGTGGCCCCGCCCGTGCCGGGATCGGGGTTCTGGTAGGTGCCGGTCACCTTGAGGTCGTGGCTGGTAAACATATCTGCGATGCGCATATCGGCGTGTTCGGCCCGGGGCCGGCCGGCGTAGTCATCGCGCAGGGTGGCGGGCTCGGGGTAGCGCTGGTCGAGCAGACCGGGCAATGAGGCCGTATCCGGCATCCAGTTGCGGTGGGGGGCCTTGTGCCAGTACATGAGCAGGAAGGGCTGGTCGGCGGCGGCGTTGCGTTGCAGCTCGGCCAGGGCGTAGTCGGTGATGATGTCGCTAGTATAACCCGATTCGGGGCCTAGCGTATCGCCGTTGTGTACGAATACCGGGGCGTAGTAGCTGCCCTGTCCGATCAGTCCGCGAAACTCATCGATGCCCCGCGGCCGCGCCTGCAGGTGGTGCTTACCGATCAGGGCGGTGCGGTAGCCGGCCTCGTGTAGGGCTTCGGGGAAGGTCCACTGGTCGGGATCAAAGGGGCTCAGGTTATCGATCTTGCCGTTCAGGTGGCTGTACTTGCCGGTCAGGATGGCCGCCCGACTCGGTGCGCAGATCGAATTGGTCACGAAGCTGTTGCGAAACAGCATACCGTCGTTAGCGATCCGGTCCAGGTTCGGCGTTTCGATCAGCTCATCGGTATAGGCCGAAATGGCCCGCTGCGCGTGATCATCGCTCATGATGAACACGATATTGGGCCGCGGGGCGGGGGGCGCGATCGCGGGTGCGGTGTCGGTAGCCGAGTCAGTAGCGGGCGGCGCGGCGCAGTACGTGAGTCCGGCGCACAGGAGGATAAAGAGAAGGAAGCGGTACATGATCGTAAAGTACGGATATGCGCGCTGAATTACCTGCCCCCTCGGCACCGGCCAGCTGGTCAGTAAAACCAACGGTCGAGTGGCCTGCGGTCCGAGCCTGTATTGTGCAGCAGCCGCATGCGTACTCGGGCTGCAAGCCCTCGACCTTTCGGGTGGCCGCTTAACCAAGCACGCCGCGCCGGGAACCTAGAGCCAGTACGTGATGAAAGCGCCCAGCCGTCTGCTCGTGAAGGGTAGTTCATCGATGGTCCGGTCGGTAAGGGTGAGTCGCGTACGCAGTTCCACAGCACCTACACTGAGGCCAAGGCCGAGCAGCGCACCATAGTCTGCTCCTACGATCTCGCGCTTGAGGTCGAAGGTTTCCGTGTCTTCTACTAGGGTGCTGCGGCCGAAGGTGCTACGGATGGGGTGATTCATGAACATGGCGCCTTCGCCGAAGACGACCGTGTGGCCTACCGTGAAGTCGTACCGGAGCCCGAGATTCAGGTTGATGGCCTGCTGATCATAGTACATGCGCCGCCTAACCGTCTTGCTGCCGATCTCGAAGAGGTCTATCGTGGTCGAAAAGTCGAAACTATGGTAGGCTAGGTCACCAAAAATATCGACGCGACTAGGGTAGTCATAGCGGGCAGTGAGCCCATACACCACAGCCCTGGTCGAGCTACCGATCAGCTGGCGCGACGCATTGACGTCGTCGTAGGTCTTGAACCACATATGCTCCATACCGATGAGCGGACCGACCGACCAGCGCCTCTCCCGCCCGGACTCGGTAGACTGCGCCTGCAGTAAAAAAGGAAATAGAATAACTAATAAGGAGAAAATTCGCATGAAATGAATTTCTACACCAACGGTCGCCCCTGCAGGATAAGTACACTATAACGTATCCTCGCCTTGGTAGGATTATTCGAGGGTACTGCACGCACAGCCGGATATTACTGATGTTAAATGAAGTAAAATTGATGAATACTGTAGGTATTCCATCAGCACGTGGAGTATTGAACTATATTAAATCGCCAGCTAAGTACGGTAGCTAGGGGAACTCCGGGCCGAGCTCGCAACACTCAGCCGCCGCATGCCTGACTCGGGCCACAAGCCCCCGACCTGGTTGGGTAGCCAAACGGATCGCCTATCTTTCACCCCCAATGAGCATCTGGGATTCCCTATTCAACCGCAGCCGTACCCCCGCGCCCCCCGAGCCGCAGCACCGCTTCGGCCGCTATACCGATGCCTATAAGTCTAAGGCAAAGCACGCCGCCTACACCCGCGCCGCCGATGCCTTCGAGGAGCATGACTTCCTGGACAGCGTAGAGGCTTTCCTGGAGTACCTCAGCGACGAAGCCGAGGAGAACGTCAAGTGGCAGCGCAGGGGGGAAACGGTGTACTTCGAATTGTACCAGGGCAGTAAGCGGGTCACCGGTTTGGCCGATACTGCGCACCTGCGTGCCTCCGCCCGCATCGCCCGCCTGACGACGCTGAACGGCGAACTGCTGCAGCGCCTCACCGCCATGAACTACGCGCTCAAGTACAGCCGCTTCGCGCTGGACGATGACGACTGCCTCACCATCATTTTCGATACGCCGGTCCACGACGCCAGCCCCTACAAACTCTACTACGCCCTCAAGGAAATGGCCCTGCGCGCCGACAAGCAGGACGACCTGCTGCTGCACGAGTTCGAGCATGCCCTGAGCCCCGTGGAAGTGACCCACCTGGCACCCATCCCCGCCCCGGAAAAAGCCGTGAAGCTCGATTTCCTGCGCCAGCATATTCAGTCGCTACTCGACTACCTGGACTCCGGTCAGCTCGACCCCCAGGAACACCCCGGCGCCGTGGCCTACCTGCTGCTCGATCTGGTCTACCGCCTGGACTACCTCCTCACCCCCGAGGGCTACACCATGGAAGCCCTGGAACGCATGCACCGCATGTACTTCGCGCGGGAAGACGCGCAGTCCGTCAACCACAAGAACGAACGCCTGCTCGACGAACTGCAGCAGCTGCTGGAGCGCGCGCCGGAAGACTTCGGTGAGGAGCTCTACGCCGGCAAGTCCACCTTCGGCATCACCCTGCCCGTCAGCCACGACCGCCTGGCCACCCTCATCAACAACGAGCTGCCCAACCTGGACTGGTACCAGGACAACGGCTACCCCGAAGTCGCCTGCGCCATCCCCGGCTACATCGTCGGCTACGCCCTGTTCAACTACGCCATCCCCCTGCCCGACCGCGCCCTGCTCCACCTCTACTACCGGGTCACCGAAGAAGCCTACTTCCTCCAGCTAGGCTTCACGGAGCGCTACCTGGACAAAGCCGGCCGCCCCAACAAACGCAGCATCCGCAGCGCCGTCAACCGCATCGTCAAACAGCACGAAGAAGCCTTCCCCTGGTTCTCCCCCGACACCAGCGAGCTCAGCTACGCCAACCTCCTAGAGTTCAGCCAGACCTACCTGGAAATGGTCAAAACCAGCGGATAACCCCCCTTACCCCCGAAGGCGTCTACCCGCGTAGCGGTCTACCCCCCGAAGGGGTCTACCCAGCCGAAGGCCCCCTAAACATAAAGTTCCCCCTTAAGCAGCCCCCGGCTGATCACGATCTTCTGCACCTCACTCGTGCCCTCGTAGATCTGCGTGATCTTGGCGTCCCGCATGAGCCGCTCGACGTGGTACTCCTTGACGAAGCCGTAGCCCCCGTGCACCTGCACCGCCTCTACGGTATGCTTCATGGCTACGGAGCTGGCGAACAGCTTGGCCATGGCGCCGGCCTGATTGTAGTCCAGATCGGCATCCTTGAGCCAGGCCGCGCGGTAGACCAGCATCTTGGCCGCCTCGATGTCCGTAGCCATATCGGCCAGCTTGAAGGCGATGGCCTGGTGGTCGGAGATGGCCTTGCCGAAGGCGACGCGCTCCTTGGAGTAGGCCGTAGCCAGCTCGTAGGCACCACCGGCGATACCGAGGGCCTGGGCCGCGATGCCGATGCGGCCGCCGGAGAGGGTTTTCATGGCGAACTTGAAGCCGCTGCCGTCCTTACCCAGCAGGTTCTCCTTGGGCACCTTCACGTCGTTGTACATGATGGTGTGGGTGTCGCTGGAGCGGATGCCGAGCTTGTCTTCCTTGGCGCCGATCTCTACGCCGTCCCAGCTGGTCTCGACGATAAAGCAGTTGATGCCGCGGTGGCCGGCGTCGGGATTGCTCTGCGCGATCACCAGGTGCACGCTGCTCGTGCCGCCGCTCGTGATCCAGTTCTTGGTGCCGTTGAGCAGGTAGTGGTCGCCCATGTCGACGGCCGTGGTACGCTGATGGGTGGCATCGCTGCCGGCCTCGGGCTCGCTCAAACAGAAGCTGCCGATCCACTCGCCGGTGGCCAGTTTGGTCAGGTACTTCTGCTTCTGCTCCTCGCTGCCGTAGGTCTCCAGGCCGTAGCAGACCAGGCTGTTGTTGACCGACATGATCACGGAGGTCGAGTTATCTACCTTCGAGATCTCCTCGAGGGCGATGATGTAGCTCAGGTTGTCCAGACCGCTGCCGCCGTATTCGGGGCTCACCGTCATGCCCATGAAGCCCAGCTCGCCGAGCTGCTTGATCTGCTCGGTGGGGTACTCCATGGTCCGGTCGCGGTCGATCACGCCGGGCAGACACACCTGCTGGGCAAAATCACGGGCGGCCTCGCGCACGGCGAGTTGTTCTTCGGTAAGGGTAAAGTTCATGATCGTTAGGCTTTAGCTTGCAAAATTAGCGAAAATTCGCTAGGTGTCCCGTCGGGCGCGCACGCAGGTGCAATGCAACTACTGCCGCAGGAATCGCAGCGCTACCGCACCCACGTCACTGGACGCAATGACCTGCAGGATGTACATCCCCAGCGGCAGCGACCGTACGTCGATGGGTACGAACGACTCCCCGGCCGGCAGCGATCTACTGATCACGGTACCCAGTCGCTGTCCGCTGGAATTATAGATCCCTATGGTCACCGGTCCCGCCTCCTGCATGCGGATCCGTACCGTAGCCCGGTCGAGAACGGGATTCGGACGCAGTGCGATGGACAGGCTAGGATCGGACGGCCGCCTCGAGCCCGCCGCCTTGTTCCCATTCGGTAACAGCGGCGTACCCGCACCGGCGGCAAACCACTGCTGCCCGAGCGCATTGTCCGACGTAGGATGCCGCAGCGCGATGGTGCGGTCGTCGCCGGTGAAGTCGGTCGGCCAGGGGGCGGCATCGGTGTAGTACACCTCGTCCTGCAGCTGACCGCCAGCGTCGTACAGCCGCACGGCATCTCCCTGACCGGACAAGCCGAACTCCAGATCACCGACTACCTCCGATACGGAAGGATACTGGGTCGTAAAGCGTGCCACATCCTGGGCGATAAGCAGGTAGCCCTGCGGTGCAAGACTGCTACCCGTGGGGAGCCGGAAGCTGTGGCTGTCGTCGTTATCCTTTACTTCCCAATCGCTCAGGTCCAGGGTGGCGGAGCCGGGATTGTACAGCTCGATCCAGTCGCCGCTATCTGCAGCATCCGCCGAGGCGTAGTGGATCTCATTGATGACGACCATCGACTTGGTCTCCGCGACCGCCTCGAATACCGGGACTACCGTTAGCGCTTGATTGGGGTTTAGCACGAGTACGGGGTCGGAAGAAAAGACATCCCCCGTCCAGTGGCGGAAGGTGTAGCCGGTGCGCGCTACGGCCGTGAGCCGCACGGGTACGTCCTCGAAGTAATCGCCCGTCCAGTCGCCTTCGGTGATGGTCAGGGTGTTGAGCCGGACGTAGCCACCTTCGGGAGTAGCATTTTGTAGGTGGAGCGGGTGGTAGGCGGGCAGGTTAAAGTAGTCCAGCAAATGGCGCTTCATGACGGCTGGCCGCCGGGTGGCGTAGTCCTTCATGCGGTCGAGCCGATCGGTCCACGTGCTGAAATCCTTGTTCCAGCGGGCGAAGTGCTGCGGCATCTCCGGCGCGATGGCGGCGGCCAGGGTATCGATATGCTGATGTACGCGTTCGGGTAGCAGCCGGCTGTTCATCTCGTCGGCAAAACGGTTGATGAGCTGATGGCGGAAGTTCTCGTTGGCCAGCGTGGCGCGCAGGAGCGTACTGGCGTAGTACTGTCCGCGCCAGCCGCTAGACTCCGCTTCGAGGGCTCGGTACAGGGAGTTGTTGGTGTAGTCCGTACTGGTAGACAGGCCGAAGCCAAAGTCGGTATCGAACAGGATCCACCGCCAGCGGCCGCCGTCCGGCCGCCAGAATTTGTTGTTGTTGGCCGGCCAGTCCGTATTGTTGAAGTAGATCTGCACGACGTGGTAGAGGATGAAGTTGGCCACGTCGACTTCGCCGGCTACGTACTGGTAGTGCTCCGGGTCCTCCAGCGTGTGATTCTGTACGTAGTCGATCAGGGTGTCGTAGCCCGACCGCTGCCCGTGCACCACGTCACCCCCCAGTTCCAGTAGGTTGATCTCATCGGTGGGGTAGCCGCTGCGGCTGGCCAGGTAGTGCTCGTTGACCTTTTCGCGCAGGTTGTACAGCCCCCAGTAGCTGCCGTTGAGGTAGGTGGCTACGGGACGGTAGGCCAGGGTCTCCAGATCGGCGTTGCGGTACAACCCGGCTATGGCGGCGTCGCGGAGCATGGTGTTCATCCAGTCGTTGCCGGAGTTGCGCAGGACGACCGACTGATAGTCCTCGTACGGCCGGTCGGGAAACAGGGGATAATCGATCGCACTGTCTCCGTACGCCCCGCGGGCGAAGAGGGAGAGGGAGCGCTGGGACTGCGCGCGGCTCCAGCCCCCGAAGATCTTCAGGCCGGCATTCAGGTCAGTGCCCCCGCTCCCGTCCGCATCCCGGAAGGCGAACTGCACGGGGCGCTCCCAGTCCTGCCAGATATTGGCCCCGAAGTAAGGATAGTCGCCGTGCCGACCCGGACCAAGCACGTAGATCCCCCGTTCGTTGCTGAACAGATTATCCGGATCGGTGACCAGGGAGACGGTCGGCAGGGTGTGGGACGCGCCGATCAGGTAGGTCTGGCTGTAGGTAGCGGAGGGCAGACGATCACTACCGAATACGGCGGCGCGCACGACCGTCGTCTGCTCAATCGCAAGCGGCCCCTCGTAGCGTGGGGAAGTGGCCGTGGGCGTAGTGGCATCAGTCGTGTAGCGAATTTCGCGACCCGGTCCGGCACCGCTCAGGATGAGGCTGAAGGGGGTGGTCGGACCGCCGGGCCGGGAGAAACTCACCCGGTCGGTGATGGTGCCCAGGTAGGCCGGGGTAGTGTTGGCGGCACCCGGCGTGGGCGTAGCGAAGAAGACCGTAGCGTTTAGCTGATTCGGCGGTCGCCCAGTGGAGGTGCCGGTGGGGGCGGGCGGACAGCTCAGTTGATTCACCAGCCGGCCGGCCGCATCGTAGAGGTAGAGCTGCTCCCCCGCGGAGGAGAGCGAGAAGTTGGTGTGGCGACTTCGCTCGGCGTACTCCAGGACCGGCAGGGGGGTAAACCCGGCAGCGGCGGGAGTGGGCAGGAAGGCGGTGAGCAGGGGCAGGGCGTACAGGTCCGGCGACCGTGTGTCCCGATTGTGTACCTGTACGGCCAGTACGTTATCGCCTTCCCGGAGGAGCCCGGCGTAGTCAGCGATCGGAAAGCTGGGCGGCCGGCGGCCCTGGGGGAATTGGGGTTCAGCGTTGCGGGCGGCGCGGTCCTGGTAGTCCGGCCGGTCCCCGTAGAGTCCCGCGCGGGCTATTTCTACGCCGTTGAGGTAGGCGACGAAGGCGTCGTCGTAGTCTATATCCAGGACCAGTCCGCGGATCGCTGCCGTATCACTCACCTGGAAGCGGGCACGCAGGAACACCGTCTGGGTACCGCGAAGTAGTAGGGTTTGCAACTCACCGCTGCCGTAGCCCAGAGGGGTAGCTCCGCCAGTCCAGTCTGTATCGTCGTAGGTGGTACCCGTCCAGTCCGACGCTGCGACCGTACTGTCGGGCAGCACGTAGCGTACCGCATCGCCCACGGTGAGCAGTGCGTGGGGGTAGCTGGGGGTGGGCCGGTCCTTGCCCGAGGCCCACAGCATCAGGTAGCCGCCGGCGGGCAGGGTGCCATCCTGGAATACCCACTTGCGGGGTCGGTCCGCCCGATCGGTCACGGACCAGCCGGTGAGGTCGACGGGCGCGGGGCCGACGTTGTAGAGCTCGAACCAGTCGGGAAAGCTGCCGTCCTCGTCGGGTAGACTGGTGTTGGCCAGCGAGGCTTCGTTGAGGTAGACCTGTCCGTATACTGTTGCCGTAGCTAGCCATAGGACCAGCAGCACCGCTCCGGGGCGGAAGGAAAACGAGGGGATGGATAAACCGGTGTACACGACGGGCTAAGGTACGTACCGAACGAAGTGCGCGGATGGCGGCTGGCTTGCACCTGCGGCCGCGGCGAATCCCTGTAGTGCCGTACAGCGGTAAACCGCTATATTTACTACCATGTGGAAAGACTATAAATACCTGTTCGCCTACCTGCTGCCGCTGGCCGGTTTCCTGGGGGTACACCTGGGCGGGGCCTGGTCGCCGGGCAGCATCTACGTGGCCTTCGTGCTGCTGCCGCTGCTGGAACTGGTGCTGCCCGCTAGTACGGACAATCACCCGGAGGTGGAGGAGGACAGCCGCAGCGGCCGCCGCCTGTTCGACTGGCTGCTGTACCTGAACCTGCCGGTGCTGTACGGTACGGTAGGCTACTTTCTGTACGTAGCTACTACACGCGATCTGTCGGGCTGGGAGACGGCCGGTATGGTCTGCAACGTCGGTCTGCTCGTAGGCTCCATCGGGATCAACGTGGCCCACGAGCTGGGGCACCGCTCCACGAAGGGCGAGCAGCGCCTGGCCCAGGCGCTGCTGCTGCCCGGCCTGTACATGCACTTTTTCATTGAGCACAACCGGGGCCACCACCGCCACGTGGCTACGCCGCTGGACCCCGCCACCAGCCGCCGCGACCAGACGGTCTACGCCTTCTGGCTGCGGAGTGTGACGCTGAGCTACGTCGATGCCTGGCGACTGGACAAGCCGCTCATGTTCAAGTTCCAGCTGATCCAGCTGGCCTACCTGGCCGCGATCACGCTAGTGTTCGGCTGGCCGGGCTGCTGGCTGGCGATCGGGGCGGCGGTGTTCGGCTTCCTCATGCTGGAGACGGTCAACTACATCGAGCACTACGGCCTGCTGCGGCGGCAGAATGCGCAGGGAAGGTACGAGGCCGTGCTGCCCCAACACAGTTGGAACAGCGACCACGAGCTCGGCCGTATCCTGCTGTATGAACTGACGCGCCACAGCGACCACCACTTTAAGTCTACCCGCAAGTACCAGATCCTGCGCCGCTTCGACGAGAGCCCGCAGCTGCCCAGTGGCTACCCCGCCTGTATGCTGATGGCGCTGCTGCCCCCCGTGTGGTTCCGGGTGATGAACCCCCGGGTAGACCACTACACCGCCTACTCGAACCGCTCGGCGTAGTCGGCCATCGGGATACGGCGGATCAGCTTGCCCGCTACGGTGCCCCCGGCACCGAGGTCTCGGTAGTATTCTACCAGCCCCAGCCCTTCGGCGTAGACCTCGTAGCCCGTGAAGGTGGGGGAGATATCCCCGAGGCGTGGGTCGCGCTGACTGACCTCCCCGGTCAGGCCGAACACGATGGCATCGCGGGGCTGGCCCATTACGGTGAGGGTAGTGTCTTTTTGGTAGGTGCGGTCCAGTGAGACGTAATTGGTGGCGTCCGGATTATCCGGTGGGGAGAAGCCGATGCGGTAGCCTACGGCCCGCCCGTCGTCGAGGTAGAAGGGGAAGGAACGGGGGTAGATGATGTCGGTCGTCACCCGCTTGCGCTCCCCGCTGAGGCTGGGGGGGAAGAGGAACAACTCTTCCAGCTCCACGCCCTCATTGGTGATGCGTTCGCGGGCCAGCTGTACGGGGGTCATGCCATCGGCGTACTGGGTGGCACTGAGGTAGAGGGCCGTATCGCGGTCTACGCCCAGAAAGTACCAGTACTCAGCGGGCTCATCGGTCAGCGTGCCCTTATTGGCGTACTCGTAGACTAGTCCGTCCGTAAGCTCCCGCACGGGGAAGTAGTAGTCGCGCACGTCCGCCTGCTGCGTACAGGACAGAAGGAGAAGCGGGAGGAGAAGGAGCTTGTACATACTAATAGGGGCGAACGGGACGGAAGACGGGGACGAAACGCATAAATCCACCCATTCAGTTCTTCGTGACCGGACAATTAACGCTACCTGCGGCAGTACAGCACCCAGGCCGGTGGCAGGTTCAGGTACACGCGCCGCGCCTCGACCGTACCGAAGGCGCGCTCGTAGTACGCCTTAGTCTTCAGGCTGTAGTGGACCTGGTTATAACAGCCACCGGGCCGAAGGTTGTCGCGGGCCGCCGTGACGATACGCTCGCCGAGCTCCCGGGGCAGGGCGGCAAAGGGGACGGCCGAGACGATGTGGTCGGCCCTATCGGCGCCGATCCGGTCCAGGTAGGCGCGGATGTGTTCGGCACTGTCCTGGGCCACCACGAGCCGTGGGTCGCCGATGGCGCGCATGTCGTCGCAGAGGTCTTCGCTTACTTCGAAGGCGATCACCCGCCCCTCGGGGTGTAGCCGCTCGAGAATGTGCCGGGTGATGACGCCGTCGCCCGCCCCCAGTTCGACGATGGTGCGGGCGGTGGTCCAGTCGATCCGGTCGATGGCAGCCTTACACAGGGCGGTACCGCTGCGGGTGATGGTGCCGGTGGTACCGATATTTTTCAGCCCTTCCAGAAGGAACGAGAAGGTGCTCATACGTCGGAACGTTGGGCGTCGAAGGCCTCGAGGTAGTCCCCGATGCGGCGCAGGAAGGAGCCGCCCAGGAAGCCGTCTACTACCCGATGGTCGTAGCTCAGGCTCATGAACATCAGCTGGCGGATGGCGATCACGTCGCCGTATTCCGTTTCCAGTACGGCGGGCTTCTTGCGGATCGCGCCTACGGCGAGGATGGCCACCTGCGGCTGATTGATGATAGGGGTGCCCATGACGTTGCCGAAGGTGCCCACGTTGGTCACCGTAAAGGTGCCGTCCTGAATCTCATTGGGCTTGAGCTTATTGGCGCGGGCGCGGGCTGCGAGGTCGTTCACCTGCTTGCTTAGTCCCAGCAGATTGAGCTGGTCGGCGTTGCGGATCACGGGTACGATCAGGTTGCCACTGGGCAGGGCGGCAGCCATGCCGATATTGATGTCGTGCTTCTTGACGATGTGGTCGCCGTCGACCGAGACGTTCACCATCGGGAAGTCCTTGATGGCCTTGGCCACGGCTTCGATGAACACGGGGGTGTAGGTGATCTTCTGCCCGTGCTGCTGTTGGAAGTCTTTTTTGACGCGCTCGCGCCAGTTGACCAGGTCCGTGACGTCTACCTCGATGAAGCTGGTGACGTGGGGGCTGGTGCGCTTCGACATGACCATATGGTCGGCGATGAGCTTGCGCATGCGGCCCATCTCGATGAGCTCGGAAGAACCGGAGGCAAGACTGCCAGCTGGAGCGACAGGGGGGCGGGGGGGAAGGGTTGTCGCATGGAGTCCAGCCGTTGGTGCAGCCTTGCCAGGACCGGTTATGAAGCGATTGTCTCGCCGCTTCAGGTAAGCCTGTATGTCTTGTTTATTGACCCGGCCGCCGTTGCCCGTGCCGGGGATCTGGTCGAGCTCCGTCTGTCCGATGCCCTCCGTAGCTGCAATAGTACGCACCAGCGGCGAATAAAACCGCCCACTCTCCGAATTTTCTTCTTTTGCTGGCCCCGTAGCTGTGGTGGCCGCTGCGGGCTCCTTTGCGGGAGCGGAAGCGGCCGGTGGTGTTGGGGCCGGTTCTGGGTCAGCCGGAGCAACGGTCGGGGAGGCAGACACCGTAGCGCCGACCTCCGTTTCGATCAGGGCGATGACTTCGCCGACGGCCACGGTCTCGTCTACCCCGTAGCGGATCTCCGCGATGGTGCCGGCCACCGGGGCGGGCACCTCGCTATCGACCTTGTCGGTGGCGATCTCGAGTACGGTATCGTCTACTTCCACCGTATCGCCGACCTGCTTGGTCCAGTTCAGGATGGTCGCTTCGATGATGCTTTCGCCCATTTTGGGCATGATGAGCTCGACGTGGGGCATGGTGGCGGTGTGGTGGTGGGTTAAACGTGGTTGGTCAGGGGGGGCGTGTGCAAAGCTACAAATTCAGCCGCAGCAGGTTGAGTGCCTGCAGGCTGGTGAAGGTGATGTTCCGCTGCCGGTCCTTGCCGGAGCGGAGCAGCTTCGTAATAGTGCGCTCCGGGGTAGCTACGGCGATCCAGATCGTACCCACGGGCTTATCGGCCGTGCCGCCGCCGGGGCCGGCGATACCGGAGGTGGCAATGGCGTAGTCCGACCCCAGCCGCTCACAGGCCCCCTCGGCCATGGCGATGATCGTGGCCTCGCTCACCGCGCCGTGATCCAGCAGCACGGGCGCGGGTACGCCGAGCAGGGATTGCTTGAGTTCGTTGGAGTACGCCACTACGCCGCCAATGAAGTGGGCACTGGCCCCCGGGTGGGCGGTGATCATTTCCGCTACGGTGCCGCCGGTGCAGCTTTCGGCCGTGGCGAGGGTCTGCTTGCGCGCCTGTAGCGCGCGGCCTACGACGGAGGCCAGGTCGTCCTTGCCGTAGCCGTAGACCAGCTCGCCCAGGGCGCCTTCGAGGTGGTTGCGGTATTCGTCGAGCTGGCTCTGCAGCAGGGCTTCGTCGTTGCCGCGGGCACTCAGGCGCAGGCGTACCGTACCGAGATTGGGCAAGTAGGCCAGGGACATGTTTTCGGGCAGCTCGTCTTCGATGCGCTCTACCCGCTCGGCGATCGTGCTTTCGCCCTCACCGGCGGTGAGCAGGGTGACGGAGCGCAGCAGTTCGGCGTCGAAGTTCTTGCGCTTGAGCCGGCGCATCACCTCGTGCTCCATGAGGTAGGCCATCTCGTAGGGCACGCCGGGCATGGACACGACCACCTGCTCCTCTTTTTCCATCCACAGGCCGGGGGCGGTACCGCGTTCGTTGACCAGGATCTTGGCCCCGGTGGGCAGGCGGCACTGCGCGCGGTGGGTCTCGTTGGGCTCGCGGCCGTAGCGCTGATAGAGCTTGATCAGCCGCTTCCAGGTAGGGTTGTGGAAGCGCAGCTCGCCGCCGAAGTAGTCGGCCAGCACCCGCTTGGTGATATCGTCCTTGGTAGGGCCGAGTCCGCCGGTCATCAGCACCAGATCCGACTGCTGCAGGGCACGGTCCAGCCCCCCCATGATGCCCTGCCGGCTATCGGCCACGCTGAGGTGCTCGACTACGGTGATGCCCTCCTCGCTCAGTGCGGCGGCCATGTAGGTGGCGTTAGTATCGGTGACCTGGCCGATCAGTATTTCGTCGCCTACGGTGAGTATGGTAGCCTGCAAGTTGTGCGTTTTAGTGGCGCAAGGTACGTGCTTGAGGGTTGAAGGGGTTAAGGGGTAAGGGGGTTAAGGGGTAAGGGGGTTAAGGGGTTAGGGCAAGGGGTTAAGGAGTAAGGGGGTTAAGGGGTTAAGGGTGGGGATGCTCGCTTTGCTCGTCTGGGTGATGCGTTGCACCTGCGGCCGCGCCCGTATGCGCTGTGCGTAAACACTATCACCGTAGCTGCCGTGCGCGTCACATCCGTCACATCCGTCACACCTGCTAAGTCTGTCTTACCTACCATACCTACCCCGCTTACCCTTCCTACCACACCTGTCCCCCCTACCACACCTGTCCCCCCTACCACACCTGTCCCCCCCCTACCACACCTACCCCGCCCGCCCTTAACTCCCTAACCCCTTAACCCCCTAACCCCTTCAACTAACCCTACCTTCACCCCATGCACAAGAGTGGATTCGTCAACATCATCGGTCGGCCCAATGCCGGAAAATCGACCCTCATGAACGCCCTGGTCGGTGAGCGGATGAGTATAATTACGGCCAAGCCGCAGACTACGCGCCACCGCATCATCGGTATCCTGACCGAGCCGGACTACCAGATCGTGTTCAGCGATACGCCCGGCTACATCGAGGAGGCCGGCTACAAGATGCAGGAGAAGATGAACGCCTACGTTAACTCCGCCTTCGAGGACTCCGACGTGATGCTCTACCTGATCGACCCCCAGGAGCAGTACGCCGAGGACGACCTGCTGGTGACCAAAATGCGCCGCCTCGATACGCCACTCTTCCTGGTGTTTAACAAGCTGGACCTGGTCGATGATAACCAGGTGAATACCCTGGAGCGGCAGTTCAAAAAGTGGATGAAGCCGGAGCGCATCTTTGCCATTTCCGCGCGCGACGGTACGGGTGTGCCGGAGCTGCTCGACGCCATCAAGGCCACGCTGCCGGAGGGCCCCGTCTACTACCCCGAAGACCAGCTCACCGACCGCTCCGAGCGCTTTTTCGTAGCCGAAATGCTGCGCGAACAGATCCTGGAGCAGTACCACCAGGAGATCCCCTACAGCGTGGAGATCGAGATCGAGACCTTCGAGGAGACCCAGACCAAGGACGGTGCCGAACTGGCCCGCATCAGCGCCGTCATCTACGTGAGCCGCAAGACCCAGAAGCCTATCCTCATCGGCAAGGGCGGCGCCAGTATCAAGAAGCTCGGCACCAACGCCCGCCGGCGCATGGAGGACTTCCTGCAGCGCAAGGTCTTCCTGGAAATGCACGTCAAGATCCGCGAGGAGTGGCGCGACGACGAGGTGTGGCTGAAGCGGTTTGGATACGATAGGTAGGGCGCCTTCGGCTGGTTAGACCGCTGCGCGGGTAGGGCGCCTTCGGCTTGGCAGGCAGCATTAGGGCCGCGGACGCAGGTGCGGTGAACTTCCTTCCCACCGTGCTACGTTGCAGCGGTACGCATCGTTGCGTCACCAAAATTTAGATCCCTTGCCGACTAACGCCACCACCACCGACCACACCGCCATCCAGGAATGGACCAACAAGCACAACGGTGTGCCCGGAGTGATCGAAGAAGCCACCACCGCCAACGATAGCCGGCCGCTGGCCATTATCTGGCCGGAGAACCGGAGCGACAACAAGTTTCGCGAGGTGAGCTGGGCTACCTTCTTCGATCACTTCGAACTGCGGCAGCAGGCCCTATCCTACGATACGGAGGGGATGTCGAAGGACTACGCCTTCGTGACCCGCGGCTAGCCCGCTACTGATTCGATGAGTTCCAGCTGGGCGATCACATCGTCCAGCGGTACGGCCGGCTGCGCCGTGCCGTTGATCACCCGTTGCATGTTATCGAACAGCTCGGTCCAGCGGCCGGGCAGGGTGGTGAGCGGACCGCGGAAGGTGAGTCCGTCCAGCTCCGTGTGGAGGATGCCGTCCTGTGCTGTAGGCTCCGTGCCGAAGGATGTGTCGTCAGGTGCCATGCCCGCCCGCAGCTGGTCTTCCTGTACGTCTACTCCGTACTTGACGTAGCTGCCGTGGCGGCCGTGGAGGGTGAAGCGGGGCGTGGGCTCCCGGACCAGCAGACTGCACGACAGACTTACCCGCAGC
The DNA here is from genome assembly GCF_923081025.1 of Neolewinella maritima. Lineage (GTDB taxonomy): Bacteria > Bacteroidota > Bacteroidia > Chitinophagales > Saprospiraceae > Neolewinella > Neolewinella maritima. Next base: position 152,415 of record NZ_CAKLPZ010000001.1, read on the forward strand.
GGTGCGGCGTAGGTGAGCTGCAGGTCGAAGGCATCGGGGATGTCTGAGTGGCCCCGCTGCGTCCAGGTGGAGCCCTGTACGTCCAGGGGCCGGCCGAAGAGCGCGAGGGCCTGGTCGATCAGGTGGGCGCCGAGGTCGTAGAGCATGCCGGCGCCCGGGCCGGGGGTTTCTTTCCATGCCTTGGCGTTGGGGGCGGGCTTCCAGCGGTCGTAGCGGGCCTCGTAGTTGATCAGCTCGCCGAGGTGGCCGGCGTCGAGCAGCTGGCGGACGGTGAGGAAGTCGCTGTCCCACCGCCGGTTCTGAAACACGAATAGGTGGAGGTTCTTGTGGCTAGCCAGGTCACGTAGTTCCCGCAACTGCTCGGCTGTAGCGCAGGCTGGCTTGTCGACCAGCACGTGCTTGCCGGCCTCCAGGGCCGCGCGGGCGAAGGCATAGTGGGTCGCGTTGGGCGTGGCGATGCTGACTAGTTGGATCTCGGGGTCGGCCAGTACGGTCTCCAGGTCGGTGGTGGGTTCCATGTCTGGGAACTCCTCGGCTAGCTCGTCGGCCCGGCTGGTCACGACGCGGTGCACGGTGAAGCCCGGATGGGCACGGTAAAAGGGAGCCTGGAGGTAGCGGCCGGAGAGGCCGAAGCCGATGATGGCGGTGGGGATTGGGCGCATGAAGGCTAACATACGGTGGTACAGCTTATCCAGTTAGCCCGTAACAATTTTCAATGGTTTGACCGATGACACATGCACTAACTATGGACCGCCGAGTGCGCCGAGGGGCGCAGAGGAAGAGTACGTTAGCCTCCGCGTTTCTCCGCGTCCTCTGCGGTAGGCCTTTCCGTCGTTGCGGTGATACAACCAGATAAGCCCAAGGATAATAAAAAAGGAATTTGCACTGCCAGTACTATCTGTAGGTGTAGATTAATGCTAACAGTAGGTTATACTTTACGTGTTAGCAACAAACTACCAGGTGCCTTGAACCATGACACCCTACTCCTCCAGGCTAGCGCCCGCTCCAACGGCCATACCAGCCGGGTCGTGCGCCATCTCGCCGATCAGTTGGACTGTCCTGTGGTAGACCTCCTGGACCACCGCATCCATCCCTACGACTACGCCGGCAACTATCCCGCTGACGATTCCTTCATCGCCCTCGTCCGCGACCGGCTGCTTCCCGTAGACCGCATCATCCTGGCCAGCCCCGTCTACTGGTACGCGATGAGTGGGGGCATGAAGACCTTCCTGGACCGCTTCACCGACCTGCTGACCACCCACAAAGAACTGGGTCGCCAGCTGCGCGGCAAGCAGCTAGCTGTACTCTCCTGTGCCAATGACGCCGAGGTCAACCTAGGCTTCTACGAGCCCTTTCGCCTCACCGCCGCTTACCTGGGGATGACGTATACCGATACTTGGCACGGTTACGTGAAGCCGGACGGTACGGTTGTAGTGATGCGTCGGCACTAGCTTTCTTGCGTCAACACCTCCGCTACCCCCCGCAAATCGCTCGCCACGATCTCCACATCCGGGCCCAGCGGATACACCTGCTGCCCCGGCCGGTCCACAAAGGCCGCGCGCCAGCCCGACCAGCGTGCGCCGGCTACGTCCCAGCCGTGGGCGGCTACGAGCATACAGTCTTCGGGGGCCGCGCCCATGCGGCGGGCCGCCCAACTGTAGGTCTCCGCGAACGGCTTGAATTTGCCTACCTCCTCGACGCTCAGGCGCTCGGTGAAGTAGCTGGTGAGTCCTGCATACGCACACTGTGCATCGACCTCCTCCTGTGATCCGTTGGTGAGAGTGACGAGGGTGTAGCCAGCTGCTTTTAGACGGGCCAGCGCATCCTTGACCTCCGGGTGGGCCGGCAAGGACCGCAGCCCCCTGGTCACGGTGTTACGGGCCGTTTCCTGGGAGATCGTGATGTCGTTATTAGCTGCCACCATCTGCAGGGTAGCCGCGCCGATGTGGGCGAAGGATGTGTAGCGTTCGCTCGACGAAGTGACCAGCGAATACTGCAGCAGAGTGGTGAACCAGAGCGGTACGAGCTGCTCGTTTCCTTCCAGTACTTCGGTGATCCGTTTCTTGAGTGGGGCGAGGTCCAATAGGGTCTCGTTCACGTCGAAGAAGATCACCTTGGGTCGGTCGGGTGTGGGCATGGGAAGTGGTTTGCTAGGCTGCCGCCATCAGTTCGTTCAGGACCTGCTTGAATACCTCGACCGGCTGGGCGCCCGTCACGGCACTCTGGCGGTTGAAGACGATGGTGGGTACGGAATTTACGCCCAGGCGCTTCCAGTAGGCCTGCTTTTCGCGCACCTTCTGCCGGGCAGGTTCGTCGTCCAGTCTGGCCAGGGCGTCTTCGGCGTTCAGGCCTACTTCGAGCAGGGCCTGCCGTAGTACGTCGCGTTGGGAGACATCCTTGCGCTCACTGAAAAAAGCGGTCATGAGGCGCAGCTGCAGCTCGCTCTGCTTGCCGTGTTCCTGAGCGTACTCCAGTAATACGTGGGCGGCAAAGGTGTTGGCCATGCGCATCTCGGGGTAGTAGCTAAAGGTGAAGCCGACCTCATTGCCCGCTTCGGTCATGCGCTGTTGCATGGTCTGCTGATCCAGTGGGGTAGAGCCGTACTTCTCCCGCAGGTGCTCCTCCAGTAGTTGCCCTTCTGCAGGCATCTGGGGGTTCAGTTCGAAGGGCTGCCAGGCGATCTCCACTTGGTCTTCCAGTTTAAGGTCCGCGATGGCCCGTTGCAGGCGCCGGTAGCCGATGATGCACCAGGGGCACACGACGTCGGAGACGATATCGATCTTGAGTTTATCTGACATATTACTTGCTTTGTTCTTGTTCGGCTGCTACGTCGCAGCAGCTGGTTATTCCTTCTGTACCGACCGATAGGAAGCTTTGAAGCACCGTCCACACCTCCCGCCACCGCTCGGGATTGATGCAGTAGCTCACACTGGTACCCTCAATAGTGCCCGCGATCAGACCGGCGGCCTTCAGTTCCTGCAGATGGCGCGAGATGGTGGGCTGGGCCAGATCGATCTCGTCGGTGAAGTCGCGGCAGATGCAGCAATCCGTAGCCAGCAGCTTCTGCAGGATGGCGATCCGCGCCGGGTGGCCCAGCACTTTGCACAGGGCGGCGATGCGGTTCTGCTCGGCGGTGTAGCTGTCGTGTTTCGTTACTCCCATGGGGTACTAGCAGCAGCCGCTTCCGGGGGCACAGCTGCTACCGGGGGCGATGAGATTGGTCAGTGAGGTAGCCGGCTGTGAGATATCGCACGTTTCCCTGGCCAGGCAGTCGGTCTGCCGGCTGGTCAGTGCCAGACCGTCCGCGTCCACGGCCAGTCCATACTTGCCGATCGTGTCCGGGCCCTGGTACTCTACCTCGATCTCCAGGTCGGCTAGACCCAGGCGGTCCTCCGCCAGTGTGATGATGTCGACGAGCTTACCGGGGTGCAGACGGTGGTCGTAGTCGTCCGCGTTCCAGAGCTGAAAGTTGGCGACCCGTTCGCGGCGCAGCGTACCCCCACAGTCGATGAAGGTCTTACTCACTTCCCCCACTTCCGTAACGTGAAAGTGGGCGGGCACGCGGGTGCCATCGGGTAGGGTGAAGAGCAAAGTATCCCGCTGGGTCAGGTAGTCCTTTACTTCGGAGAGTTTCATGCGTAGTAGCTTTGATGTATGCTTATATAGCAATATTACGATTAATCAGGGTGGATTGTTCTATCGTGCCGCATTTAACACCTGGAATCTCGTGAAGCGCCTATCTTTAAGTACTATGACCACCAAGACGATCCTCACTGCCTGGCTGACGACCATCGTACTCGGCAGCCTACTCTTCTTTCCGTCAGTCGGCCTCCTAAATTCCCTTACTGGTGGGTACGGAGGGGCTGAAGACTGGGATTTGCTGGAGATGCTGTATCTGAGCATCTGGCCGGCGGGCTTCAGCTTCGCATGCTCGCTGCCCGCCCTGGTGGCGCTACTTATCACGCGGTACGTACTGCATCGACGCGGTCTGTCGGCCATGCAACTGCTGCTAGCTACCCTTAAGGCCCAACTGCTCTTTGCCGTCTGCACCTTCACCTACATCTTCGCCACGGAGGGCACCGACGAGATGTACCTCGCTGCGGCCCTGCTCTACATACCCATTGGTAGCCTGAGCCTGATTGGCTTCGGCCTACGGCACCTGCGGCCCCGCCCGTCCGTCTGACCGCGCGACCGGCTTTTCTCAGATTACGAGTACATTGATGGGTCTAACGATCAAGCCACTTCCGCCATGACCTACTCCCGCCGCACCTTTCTCCGCCTCGGCGGCCAGCTTTCCGCCGCCACCGTTTTCCTGCCACTCCTGCACTGCGCCGGCGAGACAAAGGTAGCCGACGAAGACGCCGAAGCCAGTACCGACGAAGTCACCACCGCAGCCGGTAGCCTGAGCAGCTTCGGCCTCCAGCTCTACACCCTGCGCGATTTGCTACCCGACGATCCGAAGGGTACCCTGAAGCAGGTCGCCGACATGGGCTACACCCAGATCGAAGGCTACGAAGGCGACCAGGGTATGTTCTGGGGCATGACCGCTCAGGAGTGGAAGGATTACTGCGACGAGCTGGGCCTGAGCATGGTCAGCTGCCACGTTAATATCAACGAGAACCTGGCCGAAAAGGCGGCCCAGCTGGCCAGTATCGGTACGGCCTACGCGGTGTGCCCCTACGTGGGGGCCCAGGACGGACAGGCCGGCTGGCAGACCATCGTAGAGCAGTTCAATGCCGCCGGCAAGACCTGCCGCGAGGCGGGCATCAAGTTCGCCTACCACAACCACGCCTATACTTTCGAAGAGGTGGATGGTATCGTGCCGCAGGCCTACCTGATGGACCGCACCGACGATACGGTCGAGTACGAGATGGATATCTACTGGGTCGTCACCGGCGGGGCCGATCCCGTGGAGTGGCTCGAGCGCTACCCCGGCAAGTGGCGGCTCTGCCACGTCAAGGACCGCAAGAAGGATGCCCCGCTGGAAGACCACGAGGCCAGCGTCAACCTCGGGATGGGCTCCATCGATTTCCCCCGTATCCTGAAGGTGGCCGCGGAGCAGGGCATGGAATACTACATTCTGGAGCAGGAGGAGTACGAAAACTCTACTCCGCTACGGAGTGCCCGCGCGGGAGCAGACTACCTGAAGCAGCTGAAGTTCGCTTAGTAGCGGGCGGGGCACGCAGGTTGCGGGGTATACACCAAATACCCGACTGAGGCGACCGAATACGGGGCCGAGCCTACCGAATACATAGTGTCGCTACATAGCGCATGAATGGGGTATACCTTAGGGAGCATCCTATTCACCCGCAAATTTGCGCACTATGAACAACGAAGTACTGGAGAGCTATGGCCTTTCCGCTTCCGAATATTACGAGGCCCTGCGGCAGGTCGTAGACGAGCAGTACCAGGACGCCCCCTATCAGGAACTGGACGCCGCGGTCAACCCCGCCCTGGAGCGCATGAGCGCCGAGGAGCGCGACGAATTCTTCGGCGCCCTGGCCAGTATCGCCACACCCTTTATCGGTAAAGCCATCAGCTGGGGCGTCAAGAAGATCGGCGGAGCGATCTCCCGGGGTGGCCGCCGCCGCCGCCGCAAGCCACGCTACCGCCGCCGCCGCGTCTCCGGCAGCCGCGGGCGTATCAGCCACCTGCTGAAGCTCATGAACGACCCGCGGCTCAAGCGCCTGCTGGCTGGCAACCTGCTCAATCGCCTCAGTCCGCGCCGCATCGGCCGCACCAAGATCCGCCACGTGCGGCGTCGTGGCGGCCGCCGGGAACTCACCGAGATCAATCTGTCGGAATTCGTCAACCTGCTCAAGCTGCTCGGCGGGGGTGGCGGGAAGTCCGGTAACGGCTCTTCCCTATCGACCAGTATGGGCAACGAAAGCGGCGAGATGGGCCAGGACCTCGAGGCTGGCCTCAATAAGCTGTACGGTCCGGAGATGGTGCTGGAAGAAGCCTACGACACGGAATTCGATGACTACGAGGTAGAGGGCTTTGACGAGTTCGATGACGAATCCGACTGGGCCGAAGCCGATGATGCCTACGCCGATGAATACTACTAAATCACCCCTAAACGCACCTGGCCATGCCATACTATAACAACGACGAATACGCTACCGCCCAATTAGACTACGAGACGGATCCCTACGACGCCTACGAGGGCTACGCCGAAGCCTACGATGAGTTCGACGGCGGTGGACTGGAAGCCGCAAAACCCAAGCGCAGTAGCAAAAGACTGATCCGCTCGGTGAAGCGGCTACAGCAACAGATGAACCACCTGCACAAGCACCTCTCACGGATCAGCCGCAGTGCGGGCACCCCGGCCAACCTGGCCCGCCGGCTCAAGGAGCTGGAAGGCACCACCTCGCGCATGCAGCAGAGCCAGCTCATGGCCCAACTGTTCGACCTGCCCCAGCTGGGTTCCATCCAGTACGAAGGGGACGACGAGGCCCAGCGGGTGGAGCACAGCAGCTTCGACAAGCAGTCCGTCCTACTCCTGCAACTGCTCGGACAGGGCGGCGGCATGCTGGGCGGTGGAGGCAACGGAAAGTCCGACTCCATGCAGGCCCTGCTTCCCTTTCTCTTGCTGAGTCAGGATAATAAAAAAGGCGAGGACGACACCCTGTCCACCCTGCTGCTCTTCTCGCTGATCAACAACTGCTAGTCATGGCACGTACCCAGCCCCGGCAATCCGACTGCCGGACCGACCAGAACCTCCTGCTCCTACTCCTCCTGACCCGCATGAAGGGCGGCACCACCAAACGCCGTGCCCTGCTGCCCCTGCTCCTGATGAGCCAGCGGCAGTGTAATCCTTTGATGCTGCTACTCCTGCAACGCAGTGCCTTCGGCGGCGGCGGCGCTGGCGGCGGCGGTAAGCCAAAGAAGGAGCCGAAGCCCGAACCGTACCGCAGCGAACGTAGCTCGACCAAAACGAAGGCTGCGCAGAAACATACCTCCACTCCCACACCTACTAACGCCTCCTAAATACCTTCACTATGGCACAGCAGACTACTTACTCCGACAACGGCAACGGCCACGTTGCGGTCAGCAGCGGATCATCCGGCGAACAATACGACGACAGCGGCACGCAGGAGTTCACCGCCCAGGATTCCGGCAGCGGTGCCGAATCCGGCGACACCGATACCCTGGAAGCACTCGGGCTCGAACAGCTGCAGGAGGCCGGTGGCAGCAGCAGCGGCGATCAATCCGGCGACGACTCCGGACTGGAAGATTTCGACTCCTCGGACGGCTCCTACGAGTTTTCGGATACCGAAGGGGAGGACTACCAGGAGTTCGACGGTGGGTTCGATGAATTCGACGATGATGGCGGCGACAGTGGCGGCGGCGGCGGCGAATACCAGTCCGACGAAGGCCGGATAAGCATTATTGGCGATGAGCAGAAAGTGGCCGAGGCCTACATAGCTAGCTTCCCCGGTGAGGATGTCGTACAGGAGGTGGTGATCGGCCGGGACGACCGCAAGCAAGTGCGCAACACCCGCCCCTTCCCCTACCGCGCGATCGTACAACTCAGCATCGAGGCAAAGAACGGCCGCCGCTACGTCGGTACCGGATGGCTGGTCAGTCCACGTACCGTCATCACGGCTGGCCACTGCGTGTACCTGCACGGTGCCGGCGGGTGGGCGAAGTCGATCCAGGTGACCCCCGGTATGAATAATACCAGCAAACCCTACGGCAGTGCCCGGGCTACCGCCTTCCGCTCCGTGCGGGGGTGGGTAAAGGGTAAGTCGCGCGATTACGACTATGGAGCCATCATCCTGCCCAAAAGCCACCCGCTGGGCCGTAGGACGGGAACCTTCCGCTACGCTAGCGTGCCCGACCGGATCATGCTGCGCAAGTACGTCAACATCTGTGGCTATCCCGGCGACAAGGGCGGCAAGACGCAGTGGTACCACGCCCGGCGTATCTCCCGCATCACCAGCAAGCGACTCACCTACCAGATCGATACCGCGGGCGGACAGAGCGGATCACCGGTCTTTTACCGCCGCGGCAGACTACGGGTAGCCGTGGGTATACACACCAGCGGTAGCATGAGCGGCAATGCCGGCACGCGTATCAATAGCTCGGTAAAGGCCAATCTGCGTCGCTGGGCCAGGGAGGGTCGCTGATGCAGACGATCAACGGCAAACTGGTCGATCAGTACGGTGCGCCGGTGGCGGACGCTACGCTATCCATCGTACGCGCTTCGGCCCCCGTACCCGACATCGCCATGCTGAGCGACCATGCGGGCCGCTTCTACCTCGACGACTTTCCCAACGGTAGCTACCGGCTACAGGTCACGGTCGACGGCATCAGCGAAGCGGTAGACTTCACCGTGCCCCGTCCCACGGCCAGTCTCACCATCCGGATCAACCGCTAGGCCGGTCAGTAGCACCAATCCTGCATGGCCCGGAAGAAACTCTCCCGCCGGCTGCGGGCGAGTAAGGCTTCCCCCCCCTCGGCCAGCAGGATCTTCCCCCCGTCCTTGCGTAGGTACTCGCGCACGTAGGCGGGGTTGATCAGGTAAGACTGATGGACCCGCAGGAACCCCCAGGGAGCCAGCAGAGCATCGAACTCCCGTAAGGAACGGCAGACCACCCGGGTCTCCTCTCCCAGTATGTGCACGGTGGTATAGTTGCTGTCAGCACGCAGGTACACGATCTCGCTGGCCCGTACGTAGCGGATACCCTCCTGGCTCACCAGCGCGAGGTAGTGGGGCGGGGACTCGGTGCCCTGCTCGATCGGTTCGGTACCCGGCGGCTTCAGTTCGCTACCGACCTGCTGCACCAGCTCGTGCAGTACGGGTTGGGTGGCACCCGCGGCGATGAGGTAACACTGGTCCGTGATCCGCAGGGGAGGAACGTCCGGCTCCCGTACTGCGCTGGTCAGTACGACCGTAGGAGCACCCTCCGGCAGCGCGGTACACAGCCCACCGGACGGATAACCGAACAGGGTAGTAGTGATGAATACCAGGCGCGGCGGGTGGCAACGGGCTGCCCCGAGAAAGCGGCTGAGGGTAGAAAAACTGCGGTAGCGGAAGCAGTCCGGCCAGTAAGCACGCAACTTCGTCCGCAGGCGTCGGGCGGCCCGACGGTCGGAATCAAGAACGGCGACCCAGTCAGCCGCTCCCGGCAGGGCAGGTGTCGAAACGAGAGGCATACGGTAAGTCAGGCACTGTAGATAGTGACGAAATAGGCACCATCACGGGTTTATACCGCAGCATTAAAATACGTTACAACGGGCAGATAAGCGATTAGTACGCTATTTATAATTCAATTATCCGCATAGCTAACTGCTTGTACCCCCGTATAGAATAAAAAACGGGTGCCCGTCGGTGTTGATGGCTCGATCCAGATATCCCCTTCGTGGAAGGAAAGTACACGCTTGACCAGGGCCAGCCCGATGCCGGTACCCGGTAGATCGCCGACGTTGCCGCCGCGGGTAAAGAGATCGAATATCCGATCGCGGTGTGCGGGCGGTATGCCAATACCGTTATCCTCGACAAAGAAGACCGGGTAGCCACCGCGACCGGTGCCGGTGCAGCCTACTTCAATACGGGGCGTCTCCCTGGCGGCCGAGTACTTGATGGCGTTCGATAGTAGGTTATTGACTACCGTCTGTAGGTGACTGCGGTCGCCGTGCAGGGGAGGCATATCTTCGTGAACGATCAGCTCGAAGGGTGGCTCCGCCGTAGTGACCTGATCCAGCAGAGCATTTTCCACGAGGGTTTTGAGTGAGTGGGCGTTGATGATGATACTGGCCCGGTCGATGCGACTGAGTGCCAGCAGGTCATTCATGAAGTTGCGCATGCGCTTGGCATTGTCCTGAATGAGCCGCAGGTGGCTCAGGCCCTCCTCCCCGAGGGTGTCGGCGAAGTCAGTCCGCAGGATCTCGGCAAAGCTGGAGATGCCCCGCAGCGGTGCCCGCAGGTCGTGCCCTACCGTATAGCTGAATACTTCCAGATCGTCATACGCCTGTTGGAGCAGGGCGTTGTTGTGCTTCGCCCGGGCATAGCGCTGCATGACTACCTCCTTGATGAAGGCCTGCAAGGCCACGGCCGTACCGATGTCGTCGGCCGTCCAGGGGAGTGAGTAGCCATGGCGGGTATCGTTATGTACGTAAAAGCGGCGGGAGGTACTGTAGTCCTGTTTTCCTCCTGCTGTTTGGGGGGCCGTACTGCTACCGTAGGCAATGGTCTGTACAACCTCGGGTTTAAACCATACGATCCACTGGTTAGCCGATATGTCGAGGGGCAGAAAAAGAATGCCGGCAGCCAGCTGCGGATACGCCTTGGCGGCGGGGTAGAGTTCTCCGAGCCGGTCGGTGTGGTACAGGCGTTCCTCCCCGTTAAACCCCTTCATCCAATCAATGATCGCATCGGTTTGCGCCTCGCTGGGGGTGATGCCAAATAGGGTGAGTTGCTCATCCGCGCAGATGGCCGCCCCGTGCGTATCCTCGATCAGATCGATCAGGGTGGTCGTGCCCCCGGTAAGGCCCTCGGCGGGGTGCTCCGAATTGACGATATGCTCGTACAGGCGGTCGCGCACCACGTTGGCGGCCTGCCGCAGGCGCAGGGTGCGGGAGTAAATGTGGTAGCCCAGCTTCTGTTGGGCGATCCGGCCTACGACGGACAGAAAGGTCCGCATCTGGTAATCGATATAAACGGGCTCGTCACTGTGCATATAGATCGAGCCGTTCAAGACTCCCCCTACCGCCAGAGATACGTAGCCGATACATCGCATACCGGTATCCCGCAAAAACTGGCGGAAGTTTTCGTTCGGTTCCCGACTACCGGCGTGCCGGCGTAGCATCTCACGGGCCGCCGGTCCGTAACTCCCCCGTATTTCTACCATCGCGGTATCGAAGTCGGCAAAGTTGTGGACCGATTCCACGAGTTGGTTGTAGCGGGTGGAGGCCGTAATGTCCTCGCTAGTGAAATGTACGTGCAGAAAGCTTTCCGTGCCGGACTCCACAAATTCGTTGGTGACCAGTCCGTTATTCTGCTCATCGAATTGTAGGGCGAGCACCCGATCGTAGCCGAAGTGGTAGCCGATACCGTCACAGAGGCACTGCAGGAGGGCGTCAACGTTGGCCGCATCCTCCAGCCGTCGCGTAAAGTCATTTAGCCGGGTGGCGTAGTCGTCAGGGTGCGGCCAGTTCTGGTGCGGCTCGATCTCGATCACCAGCTCCTCGGCAAACTGATAGAGTACGATCTGGTGGGAGCGGTCGGGAAAGCCATCCTGCGCCGTCAGGGGAACCACCCCCGGCTCCGCATGCTGAGTGAATGCGGTGATCTTTCCTAGGGTCTCCACGGACAGGTAGTGCCGCAGGCCATTACCGATGAGGGTGTCGGCCTGTCGCCACCCGATGGTTTGCGTATTGGCACTAGCCGCAGTGATTACCAGGGTAGGGCGGTCTATAACCAGTACGACCGCGTATGCTTGCACCTTGATCGGTGAATTCGGTAAAACTTCCATTCACCGGTAAAACTACCCGGTAGGGTCCGAAATGCCAACCGCTTGTCCTAACTCGACCCGCAAAAACCGTCCGGTATGGCTCTTTGCTACCTCCGCGACCTGCTCCGGCGTACCCTTGGCCACCAGCTCTCCGCCGCCGCGACCGCCCTCCGGACCCATATCGATGAGGTAGTCCGCCACCTTGATCACGTCCATAGTGTGCTCGATCACGATCACGGTGTTACCCTTGTCCACCAACTTTTGCAGCACCTTGAGCAGGTACTTGATGTCTTCGAAGTGCAACCCCGTGGTGGGCTCGTCGAGGATGTAGACGGTCTGTCCCGTGTCCCGCTTGCTGAGCTCCTCGGCCAGCTTCACCCGCTGAGCTTCGCCGCCGGATAGGGTGGTGGCCCGCTGCCCCAGCGTGATGTAGCCCAGGCCGACGTCCTTGAGCGTCTTCATGCGCCGGTAGATCTTCGGAATGGGCTTAAAGAAGTCAGCCGCCTCGGCTACGCTCATATTGAGCACGTCCGTGATGGACTTGCCCTTGTACAGGATCTCCAGCGTCTCGCGGTTGAAGCGCATACCCTGGCAGTTCTCGCACTGCACCTCTACGTCGGGCAGGAAGTTCATCTCGATGGTGCGCATGCCGCTGCCCTTGCAGGTTTCGCAGCGTCCCCCCTTCACGTTGAAGCTGAAGCGACCCGGCTTATATCCCCGGATCAACGCCTCCGGTAGCTTGGTGAATAGCTGACGGATGTCGGTAAACACGCCGGTGTAGGTAGCCGGATTAGACCGCGGCGTGCGCCCGATGGGCGATTGGTCGATATCGATGACCTTGTCAATGTGCTGTAGCCCGTAGACCCGACCGTGCTCCAGCGGCTTCTTGACCGAGTTGTAGAAGTGCTGACGGAGGATGGGGTAGAGCGTCTCGTTGATCAGGGTAGACTTGCCGCTGCCCGATACGCCCGTCACGCAGGTCAGTGTGCCGAGGGGGATCTTGATGTCTACCCCCTTCAGGTTGTTGCCCTTTGCGCCCTTGAGGGTCAGGAACTTGCCGTTGCCCCTGCGGCGTTTCTCCGGTAGCTCGATCTGTTTTCTGCCCGCCAGGTAGTCACTGGTGATGCTGCCGGCGTTTTCGGCCTTGAGGAAGTCGGCGGGAATGCCGGCGGTGACTACGTAGCCTCCGTTTACGCCCGCACCGGGGCCCAGGTCGAGCAGGTAGTCGCTGGCCATCATGATGTCCTTGTCATGCTCCACTACCAGTACCGTGTTGCCGATGTCGGTCAGGTCACGCAGGGCGCGGATCAGCCGCTGGTTGTCGCGCTGGTGCAGCCCGATACTTGGCTCGTCCAGGATATAGGTGATACCGGTGAGCTGACTGCCGATCTGGGTAGCCAGCCGGATGCGCTGCGCCTCGCCGCCAGAGAGCGTACGGCCCGGGCGGTCCAGGCTCAGGTAGCCCAGCCCCACGTGCAGCAGAAACTGCAGGCGGAAGCGGATCTCCTTCAAGATATCGGTGGCGATCAGGGTGGTGCGCTCGTCCATGCCCTCCTCGGCCGTTTCCATCCAGGTGCCGAGCTCGCCGAGGTCCATACGGGCCAGGTCGCTGATGGTGTGCTCCTTGATCTTGTAGTGGCGGGCCTCCAGGCGCAGGCGCGCGCCCTCACAGTCGGGGCAGGTGTCGATGGTCATGAACTCTTCGGCCCAGCTACGGATGCGCTCACTGGTCGTCTCCTCGTACCAGCGCACGATCATGTTGACCAGCCCGTTCTGCTCTACGTCCCAGACCAGGTCGTGGGCACTCTTGTCGTACTTGCTCTTCTTCTTGCGGCCGCTGGTCTTGCGGCCGTAGAGGATCACGTTCAGGGCCTCGGGGGGCAGCTTCTCGATGGGGTCGCTGAGCTTGAACTTCTCCGCCTTAGCGATGGCCTTGATCTGCTTGAAGGTGGTATTGTCGCGGCTATCGCCCAGGGGCACCAGCCCGCCCTTGTTGATGCTCTTGGAGCGGTCGGGGATGATCTTGGTGATGTCCGGACTGTTCACCTGCCCCAGGCCCTTACAGCTCGTGCAGTAGCCGTAGGGCGAGTTGAAGCTGAAGGTGTTCGGGCTCGGCTCCTCGTAGCTAATGCCGTTCTCGGCGTCCATCAGGTTCTTGGAGAAGGGGGCAACCTCACCGGTCTCGGCGTCCTGGATGAACACCAGCCCTTCGCCCATCTTCAGGGAGGTGGCTACGGCCTGCCGCAGGCGGTCCAGCCGCTCGGCGCTCATCTTGATGCGGTCGATGACCAGCTCGATGTCGTGCACCTTGTAGCGGCTCACCTGCATGCCCTCGGTGAGGTCCTGGATCTCGCCGTCCACGCGCACCTTCACGTAGCCCTGCTTGCGCACCTGATCGAAGAGCTCCCGGTAGTGGCCCTTGCGGCCGCGGATCAGGGGGGCCAGCACCACGATCTTCTGCCCGTCGTAGTTACCCGCGATCTGCTCCAACATCTGCTCCTCGGTGTAGCGTAGCATGGGCTTGCCGCTCACGTGGCTGTAGGCGGTGCCGGCCCGGGCGTACAGCAGGCGCAGGAAGTCATAGATCTCCGTCACCGTACCCACCGTGGAGCGGGGACTGCGGTTGGTTGTCTTCTGCTCGATGGAGATCACGGGGCTCAGTCCGGTAATCTGCTCCACATCCGGCCGCTCCATCGTGCCCATGAACTGGCGGGCGTAGCTCGAAAAGGTCTCCATGTACCGTCGTTGCCCCTCGGCGTAGATGGTGTCGAAGGCCAGGCTCGATTTGCCGCTGCCGCTCAGTCCCGTGATCACCACCAGTTCGTTGCGTGGTAGTTCCACGTTGATGTCCTTGAGGTTGTGCTCCTTGGCGCCGGTGACGGTGAGGAAACGCTCGGTGTGCGGAATGTCAGAAGTCGTTTTAGCTGCGCTACTGTCTTTAGCGGTGGGCGCGAGCGCGGGTGCGGTGGACGTGGGTACGGACATAGGTTGTACTAAGTCGGGAAAGGCCCGATTGGTTGACACAGCTTGTTTTAAAAACTACTTAGGTCGAGGCGTTGTACGCCGAGTGAGATAGGACAGCCCGCTACCGGAATGCGTAGTTTACGGGCGTATGAACAAGAAACGGAGGATCTACCACTTTCTCGGCGACCTGGCGGCCAACAATTCTAAAGCGTGGATGGACACCCACCGCGACGCCTACCAGGAAGCGAAGGACATCTGGCTCGCCGAGATTCAGGCCATCCTCGACCGGCTCGCCACCCACGACCCCACCTACGCCACGATCGCACCGAAGGACACCATCCTGCGCATCAACAACAACCGCAAGTTCCACCCCGATCGGCCGGTCTATAAGGACAACTTCGGCTTCAGCCCGGGCAGCAGCGGCGAGGAACCCATGATCTACGTCCACGTATCCCCCAAGCACTCCTTCATCGCCGGCGGCCTACGCAACCCCGGCCCCCAACTGCTCAAAAGCCTGCGCGAGGCCATCGACTACGACGGTGAACGGCTCCTAGACATCCTGAACGAGCGATCCTTCCGGGACTTCTTCGGTCCGCTGAGCGAAGACCCCAATAAACTAAAGACGAGCCCCCAGGGCTACGCCGCCGACCACCCGCACATCGAGCTGCTCCGCCGCAAGGACTTCACCGTGATGCGTGACGTCAGCCGCAAGGAGGTGACCTCCGACCACTTCGTCGACCTGGTCGAACGGGCCTACCTGGAGCTGCAGCCCTTCAACGCCTACCTCCGGCAGGCGCTGACGGTGTAGCCGCTGCGCTTCCTACACCACCCCCGCCGGCTCGATCGCATCCGCAAAGTAGCCCTGCCGCCCCTGCCGTAGAATGAAGCGTACTCGGTCGCCCCGCTGCACGCTATCCACCCGCAGGTGCTGCCGCCGGAAGTGGAATTCCTCCCGCGTATCCGCCAGGCGTACGTAGCCGTAGCCCTTGTCCGGAAGGTAGAACACGATGATGCCCGGCGAGTAGTCGTCCATGAGCCCAAAGCTACCCCTACCTGCGGCGAATGCCTCTAGGCTCAACCCTGGGGCCCGGCGCGCGTGTTCCGTTATGGTATGCAGTACCGCGACCTCCTACCGAACCAGATCGAGTAGCTGGGCCGCCTGCTCTGCCCTCGCCAGCGTGGCGAAAACGGATCCACGGCTTAGGGTATCCTATGCGGGGGTAAGCCCCTTGACATTGCTTTTTCCCTAACCACCGCACCGGCGGCCCCGCCCCTACGTACCTTTAGCCCATGCCGTTACCCAATATTTTGCTGTGCCTGAGCCTCCTCCTGAGTGCCGGCTGCCTGACCGCCCAAAGGGATAGCCTGGGGCAGTGGACCAGCCTGCAGTCCTTCAGCTACGGCCGCTACGTGACGGAGTCGGCCGAAGACATCATCTATTCCACCGGCAACGCCCTGTTCCTGCTCGACAAGGCCGATCTGAGCTTCACCCGCCTGACGCGTACCGAGGGACTAGCCGGCGGCCGCATCAGTCTGGTGAAGTACCACCAGCCCACCGAGACGCTGCTGATCGTGTACGACAACAGTACCATCGACCTGTACCGCGACGGCCGCTTCACTACCCTGCAGCAGATCGATAACTTCAACTTCAGCGGCGATAAGCGTATTTACGACCTGTCCTTCGGCGCCGATAACCGGGTGTACATCGCGGCGGGCTACGGCGTGTCGGCCCTGTCGCTGAACGACGAAACCTTCACCTTCACCACCTTCACCGGACTGCGCGTCAATGCCGTAGCCGAGCACGACGGAGGCATCTACGCCGCCACCCCGGAGGGCCTGTACCGCGTGCCGCTCACGGGCGTCAACCTGAATGACTTCACCCGCTGGGAGCTGCTGGGTCCGGCCCAGGCCCTGCCGGGTGACTACAGTAGCAGTGCGGTCACCGTGTGGCAGGAGCGGCTCTACTTCGCGGTGAATGAAGACGTGTGGCGACTGAGTGGGAGCCCGACAGCCGTGACGGGAAAGCCGTTCTACGACACACCGCAGGCCGGGAATACTCTGGTCTACCTGAGTGGCGGACCCACCCGCCTGCTGGTCGGCTACCGCTGTGCAGGCGGTACCTGTGCCGACGGTGCTGTGATCGCTCTGGAGGAATCCGGCAGTGCCCGCAGCCTGCCCGACTGCGCGGACCGGACGAACTACGCGCTGGAGGATAGCGACGGCCGCATCTGGTTCGGCGACGATTCCTACGCCGTGCGCCACCTGGAATCGCTGGCGGGGGAATGCCGGCGGATGACCTTCCCCGGTCCGCCGAAGGACCAGGTGTACCGCCTGCTCCACGACGGTAGTTCCCTATGGGTCGCGCCCGGCCAACTGGATGAGAATACGACGCCCTTTTATGACTTCGAGGGGGTGTTCCGGCAGATGGACGGGGCGTGGGACATCATCAACATCAACAATACCGGGGCCTTCCGGGGCCGCGACGGCAGCCGGGGCGGCGATGATGACGTAGCTACGATCATCGATGTAGACTACGACCCGATCAACGATATTCACTTTCTGAGCTCCTTCTTCGAGGGGGTGATCCAGATCGACGGGACGGACGGGGCCGCCAGCCTGTACGACGAGACCAACACCAGCCTGCAACTAGCCGCCGGTGCCGGGAGCGGTCGTATTCGGGCGGCAGGTGCGGCCACCGATGCCGATGGATTTACCTACGTAGCAGTAAGTCGGGCTACCCAGAGCGGGATCGTATCGGTGCGGAGTCCGGACGGCCAGTGGGCCGCGCTGGGCCAGGACTGCGGCCTGAATATCGCCATCGATATCGCGGTCGATCAGGCGGGCTACGTCTGGGTCATTCACCGGGGCGGGGCCAACGGCGGCATCACCGTCATCGATCCCAACGGCACGCCCATGGATCCCAGCGACGACCGCTGCCGCACCATCACGGCGGGCAGCGGCAACAACCTGCCCACCAATGAAACGCGCAGCATTGCCGTCGACGTTAAGGGGGAGGTATGGATCGGTACGGCGAATGGCATCATCGTATTTGCCTGTGGTCTGGATGTGTTCGACGAGGATCTCTGTCCGGGTACGCTGCCCCGGGTGGAGGGGGAGGACGGTTTCGGGAGTTTCCTGCTCGAAACCGAAGAGATCCGTACCATCGCCGTAGACGGAGGCAACCGTAAGTGGCTGGGCACCAACGGCGGGGCGTACCTGCTCTCCTCCGACGGCCGGGAGCAATTGCGCTACTTCAACCGGGGCAACAGTCCGCTACTGGGCGACGTGGTGCGGAGTATCGCCATCGACCCCACGACGGGCACGGTATACTTCGGCACCGAACTCGGCGTGATCAGCTACCGCGGGGATGCCACGGAGGCGGAGCCCTTCTTCCGCGAGCTGGTAGTGTTCCCTAACCCAGTAGAGCCGGGCTATACCGGCCCCATCGCCATCAATGGCTTGATCCGCAACGCCAGGGTGAAGATCACCGACCTGAGCGGTAAGCTGGTGCAGGAGGGGCAGGCGGCCGGCGGGCAGTTTGTCTGGTCGGGCACGGACTACACCGGCCGGCGGGTGACCAGCGGGGTCTACCTCGTGTTCGCCTCTACGGGCGAGGGGCAGTTCATCGGGGAGGCAAAGCCCGAGGGGGCAGTGGGTAAGATCGTGTTCATCCGCTAGGCAATACCCGGCGTATCTTCGCTACCGTGACACCCGACTACGACTTCCACACCACGCCCCCCGATCCCCGCACCACCGGCTTGCTGCACGCGCTATTTTACCTGGCTGCCGTGCTGCTGCTCGCCGCGGCGATCTATACCCTCTACCTTTACTTCACCCACTGGTCCGGCGGGGAAGACGACCACCCGATCTGGCAACTGATCCTGGGACTGGTATACCTGGTGGCGAGTGGACTGATCGCCTACGCCACCTATACTCACGCGAACGGATCCGACGGCGAAGTGCCCCCCGAGCGCTACGTACGCATTGCCGACGGACGGCTGGTGTACGACCTCGATCAGCTCAGCGGGCGGCAGGAGGTCGACCTGGATCGGATCGTGAAGGTCTCGCGGCCCTCAGTGCGCGACCTGGTACTGGACCTCAGTGATGGAACGCAACAGGTCCTACCGATCTACCTGATCGATGAGGACGGGAAGCAGGAAGAGCTGGAGCGGGCGCTGGGGGTCTAGTTACTCTTTGTTGGCCAGTTGACCGCAGGCGGCGTCGATGTCCTTGCCGCGGCTACGCCGCACGGTGACCATGATACCGCGATCGCGCAGGTAGGTGGCGAAGTCGTCGATGCGGTGCTCGCTAGACTTCTTGAAGGGGGCGTTGTCGATGGGATTGTACTCGATGATATTCACCATACTGGGCACCCGGCGGCAGATGCGGTAGAGCTTCTCGGCGTCGTCGAGTCCGTCGTTGAAGTCCTGAAAGGTGATGTACTCGAAGCCGATGCGCTTCTTGGTTTTGGCGTAGAAGTACTCGAGGCTCTCTACGACGGCCTCCAGATTATTGGATTCATTGATGGGCATGATCTCGTTGCGCTTCACGTCGTCGGCGGCGTGGAGACTGAGGGCGAGATTGACCTTGGTATCGTCGTCAGCCAACTTGCGGATCATCTTGGCGATGCCGGCCGTAGAGACGGTGAGGCGGCGGGCGGCCATATTCAATCCGGTGTGGCTGGTGATGCGGTCGATGCTACCGACCACCTCGCGGTAGGCCAGCAGGGGCTCGCCCATGCCCATGTAGACGATATTGGTCAGGGGCTTACCGTAGGTTTCCAGGCACTGCTCGTTGACCAGGTAGACCTGATCGTAGATCTCGGCGGCGGTGAGGTTGCGCAGCCGCTTCATACGGCCGGTAGCGCAGAAGGTGCAGCTGAGGCTGCAGCCTACCTGACTGGATACGCAGACGGTGAAGCGGTCGTCGGCTACCACGGGGATGAGGACCGACTCGACCAGGTGGCCGTCGTGCAGGCGGAAGCGGCTTTTGATGGTGCCGTCGGCGCTGCGCTGCTGCTTATCCAACACGATCACCGGCAGCCGGTAACTCATAAAGAGCTTTTCGCGCAGGGCTAGGGACAGGTTGGTCATCTCGTCGAAGCTGCGTGCCCCCTTTTGCCAGAGCCATTCGTATACTTGCTTGGCGCGGAACTTCTTTTCCCCCGTCAGGATGAGCTGCGAAGTGAGCTCTTCCAGGCTAAGGGAACGGATATCGGGAAGGGTAGAGACGATCACTGCAGACATACCCTCCCCAACGCCCAAGCCCGCGGGGGGGTTGACCCACAAAACCCTGCCTGCGCCGATACGTTAACAATCTTCCGGACCCGTGCCGGCAGCTACTGGACTATGCAATTGCCACCGAACTACATGGAGCTTTACGCGCAGGCGCTTCGCTACGACCGGGTCGGCGATCCCTACACCGCCGTGAAGCTGCTCAAGAAGGTGACCCGCCTGGTGCCCGACTGGGCCGACGCCTACCGCAGTCTAGGCACCATCTACACCCGCCGCCGCGAGTGGAAGCCCGCCTTCCACTACTGGAGCAAGGCCGTAGCACTGGATGCCGACGACCGCGACGCCTGGTGGCAGCTGGGCCTGGCCGCCGTAGCCCTGAAGCGCATGCGCACCGCCCAGACCGTCTGGGCCAAGTTCGGCTTCGACCGCCTGCGCTACGATCAGCCCCTGGGCCTACAGCTCCAGCACGACGATGGCTACGAGATCCTCTGGATGCAGCCCCTGGACGCGTCGCGGGCCCGGGTGGTGAGCATTCCCCACCCGGGCAGCGGCACCCGCTACCGCGATCTGGTGCTGTACGACCGCCGCGGACAGAAGGGCTACAACGTCATCCGCCGCCGCCGCGTGCCCATCTACCGGGCCGTAGATACGCTCAAGCGCTCGCCCTACCGCACCTTCAGCTGCCTGCTGCACACCGGCAGTGAGCCGGCCATCGAGCAACTCGAAAAACTGTGCTACGAGGCCGGACTGGGCTTCGAGGTATGGAGCAACGCTACCCGCGCCGCCGTGCAGCCCGATCCCGCGCGGGCCAGCGAGGACGAGCGCCGTGCCTTCCCCGAATACTACAGCGATCTACTGCCCCGCCCGGAGCTGGGCACCGCGCTGGTGGCCCTGGCGGCGGTGCATCCCGCCGAGGTAGAACGCGTCCTCAATGATTGGCAAATTATCTCGCTGCAACAGTACTCCGATCTGCGGGCATATTGAGCAAGCGGTCGAGGTAGGCAAGAAACTCCTGAAGCCCCGCTACGGTCTCGGTGCGCGGCAGGCCGCTCAGGTCGTGCAGATTGGCCTGGTAGCCCGCCAGCAGTAGCCGGGCATCGGTACAGTGGGCCAGAATATCCTCCACCAGTTGCTCCACTGGCCGCTCTACGTAGCCGGTAGATAGGATCGTGAACAGGTAGTCGACCTCGCGCACCCGGCAGACGTCCGCCAGGTCTTCCGGACCGATGTGGGCCCCCAGGTACAGGGCGGTGAAGCCGCGTTGCCGCAGCAAAAATTGCATAAAGAGCAGGCTCAGTTCCTGCCGCTCTCCCTGGGGCAGAAAGAGGGCGAACACGGGCAGCTCTGCGTCGGGCGCCACGGGCAGCTGGTTAGTCGCAGCCACTACCTTCTGCCGGATCAGGTGACTGGCGAAGGCCTCCTGCGCCGGCGATACCGAGCGGGTGAAGTAGAGCACTCCCAGCTTATCCAGAAAGGGGTACACCACCTCCATCATGGTGCGCTCGAAGCCCTGCTGCTCGATGTTGTTGTCGATGATGAGGCTGAACTTCTCCTCGTCCATCTCCACGATCGAGAGCGTGAGTGCGTCGAGCTGCATCTCGGGTCCGACGTTCAGGCTCGACACCCGCGCCAGGTGCCCGGCCCGCTCGGCACAGCTCATGGCGGCGATCTTACTGATCTTGTAGCCATGCTTATTCAGGACGGCCACGGTGGTGAGCTCCTGCAGGTCCTCGTCGAGGTAGTAGCGCACGTTGGTACTCGAGCGGCGGGGGGTGACCAGATCATAGCGCTGCTCCCACGCACGGAGCGTGTGGGCACGGATGCCGGTCAGTTTTTCTACGTCCTTGATGGAGTAAACCGCCACAATTATTGGGGAAAAGTGAGTATTGGATATTCGGGGGACTAACGCCGACCTTCGTGAATGGTTCAGGTCGTCTCGTTCGCTGCCTTTGTGGTATTTTTCGCCACTCCCCCTAGACCGACCCTATGCAACTACCGCTACACCCGCTTCGCTCCCTGATCTATCTGTTCGTTCTCGGCCTGCTTTCCGGCACCGTCGATGCGCAGCAGGCCACCTCCGACTGCTTCTACCAGCTCCGCCTCGAGGACAGCGGCGGGGACGGGTTCAACGGAGGCAGCGTCACGGTCACCGTCGCCGACCGCCCGTACACCTATACCCTGGACGCGATGCAGGACGATGGGAGCCGCCGCGACTTCTTCTTCCCCGTCAACACTGGCGACGTGGTCACCCTAGGCTTCGACGCGGGTGCCTTTGCCGAGGAAGTGACGCTGTCCGTACTGGACAACAACGACAGCCTCATCTATACCGTACAGAGTCCGGCTGACTCGCCCAGCCTTACCACCTTTACCGCTCAGTGCCGCAGCTGCGCGCCGCCGCCCCTATCGTCCATTGAGTTGTTTCGGGTACGGTACAATTCGGTGAGCCTGCGGTTCCGCTCCGTACCGGCCGCCGCCCAGCCCACTTACGTGATCGAGTACGGGGAGGGCGACTTCGATCCCGCCACGGGCGCCGGCACCACCGTAGAAACCCGGGATACGGCAGTGCGCATCAACGATCTACTGCCTAACACGGCCTATACCTTTTACGTATCCACCCGCTGTGCGGCTTCGGGGGACACCACGGTGCGGCGCGGCCCCTTCCGGGCTATGACCCAGTTGCGGCGCGACATCGGCGTGACGGTACTCCGCAACCCGACGGCCGATGCGTGCGCGGGCGCGGGTGCGGATTCAGTTACCATCGGCATCACCAACTTCGGGGGCGAGGCCCAGCAGTTCTTCAATGTCGACTTTGCCGTAAATGGCGTGCCGGGGGGCGTCAACACCCCCTTCGACGGCATTTTTACCGGGGTGCTAGGGGTAGACAGCACCGAGTTCTTCACCTTCGACGTGCGGACGCAAGTGGGCGAGCCAGGCGTGTACACCTTCGAGCTCTTCACGGGACTGGAGGACGATGAGAACCGTAGCAATGACCGGCTCACTACGCAGGTGATCCGCCGGCCCGTCATCCGGCAATTGCCCTACCTGCAGGACTTCGAGCAGTCGGCCGGCTTCTGGCTCCCGGAACGGGCCGGTCGGGGCCCCGCGACCTGGGAACGCGCGCAGCCGCAAACCAATCGGATCACCCGGGCGGGCTCGGGCGAGTCGGCCTACGTGACCAACGCCGATGGTACCTACAGTGCCGATGAGCGCAGCTACCTGACCTCCCCCTGCTTCGACTTTTCAGGGTTGGACGCGGATCCCTTCCTGTCCTTCCTGCTGAACGTAGATACCGAGGCGGGCTTCGATGGCCTGTACCTGGAAGTGTCCACTGATGGTGGCACCACCTACCGCCGGGCCGAAACGAACGCCAGCAGCATCAACTGGTACAATAACCGCAGCGCGCGGCGGTGGGACGGCGACGGCGGTCTGGGCGAAGGCTACGCCCTGGTGGGCTCCCGGCTCAGCGGACTGGCGGGAGAGGGCGACGTGCGGATGCGCTTCGTATTCGTCAGCGACGGCGACGGGCAGCGCGAAGGGGTAGCCATCGATAACATCCGTCTGACCGCGCAGCAGCAGGTCGACTTTGCGGCCGTGGGGGCGGAGTTCCTGTCCTTCGACGGTTGTGGGGACGGGACGGATACCCTGCAGTTCACCTTCACGGATATCGGACAGGAGCGCCGGGATAGCGTCACGGTCAGCTACCGCGTCAACGGAGGAACGGTAGATTCCGTACGCGCCGCCGCCCCCACTACCCTGGGCAACCGGGCGCGGGTGCGCATTCCCACGATGATCGACGTGACCCCACCGGACCCGGTCGTGGTGGAGGCCTGGGTGTCTGCGCCAGACGATATAGCTACCTACAACGATACCACCGTGCTGGTCTACCAGCCTACGCAGCGGGTGCCCTTCCTGGTCGACTTCGAAGACGGGCGGCGGCCCCGGGGCTGGCAATTGCCGGAGGATGCCGTGATCGCTCAGCGGCCGGGCCACCCCTCCATCGCGCTGACGGACAACCTCAGTGCGCAGGATACCGTGCTGTCCTTTACTACCTCCAGTTACGGTCCCTTCGCGGCTGACGATGTGCTCGCCTTCACGCTCGGCCGGCGCGACGTGGGGGGCAATCCTATTGCAGACGGTATCCGCAGTTTGCGGGTCACTGCACGCACTGGCTGCGACTCCACCGAGATCGAACTGTTTTCCGGAACGGACGTCACCAGCACGGACTTTTCCATCGGGCTGGGGGAGCTGGCGGGGCAGACCGCTTCGCTCACCTTCACGGTGACCTACGGCAGCGGAAACTTCTTCGTGGACTTCGACGACATCAGCGTGAGCCGCTGTGCTACCGGACTTACTATCGGTCTGACCACCTCGCCCCCCTCGGGCATATTCGCCGACGACGGGGCAGCCTACCTCGACGTAAGTGGTGGAGTGGCGCCGTACACCTACGCCTGGAGTACGGGAGACAGTACCCAGTCCGTCGACAGCCTCAGCGTAGCGGACTACTCCGTGACCGTGACCGATGCACTAGGCTGTACCGGTTCGCGCAGCTTTGGCGTAGACCTGCTGGCGGTAAGCACCGATCAGGCGGGCCCACTCGCCGGACTGGAGCTTTTCCCCAACCCTACGGCGGACCGCATCGCGCTCCGCCTGGGACTGGCTACGGCCGTAGACCTGGGCGTGACGGTATACGACAGTCGTGGGCGTCGCGTCATGGACCTCGACCTGGGGCGCAGTCGGGAGCTGGCTACGGAGATCAACCTGGGAGATCAGCCGACGGGGCTGTACTTCGTACGGGTGCGGGCCGGAGAGTCGGCGCGGACCGTGCGGGTGGTGAAAGAGTAGGGTGGTGAGAGGTGAGCTAGCGGATGCCCCGCAGCTTCAGGTTGGCTACGTAGATAGCGATGTTGCGCGAGTGGCCCCCCAGGGTGCTGGCGAAATTGTGCAGGCCGCTGCCGTCGCCCCGGGCACAGAAGTACAGGTAGTCGTGCTGCTCGGGGGAGAGCACTGCGTCGATACTCCCTACGCTGGACATGGTGATGGGGCCGGGGGGCAGTCCGCGGTAGACGTAGGTATTGTAGGGATTGTCGAACTCGATGTGCCGGTTGAGCACTCGACCGACGTCGAACTCACGGGTGGCAAATACAGCGGTGGGATCGGCCTGGAGTGGCATACCGATGCGGATACGGTTGAGGTATACGCCGGCGATGCGGGGCCGCTCCGTAGCCTGCAGGCTCTCCTTTTCGACGATGCTGGCCAGGGTGTAGACTTCGGCGGGGGAGAGGTCGCGGGCGGCTGCCTTGGCCATGCGGTCGTTGGCGCGCCAGAAGCGTTCGTGCTCCTTCACCATGCGGGCGACGAACTCGCGCGGCGTGGCGTTCCAGTACATCTCGTAGGTATTGG
Organism: Neolewinella maritima; assembly: GCF_923081025.1. Classification (GTDB taxonomy): domain Bacteria; phylum Bacteroidota; class Bacteroidia; order Chitinophagales; family Saprospiraceae; genus Neolewinella; species Neolewinella maritima. The sequence goes on from NZ_CAKLPZ010000001.1 coordinate 177,472, forward strand.
GGATGAAGAGCGTCTGCAGCGTCTCGGGGGTAAAGCCGATGCTGTCGATGAAGGCCGTATCCTGAAACAGTTGCTGGAAGGCCAGGCTGTCGGGCTCCAGGAAGCGGGCCACTTTGGCCGCTACGTTCATGGGTTCGCGCTCGGTGGTGAGTACGACATCTACCGTAGCCTGGGCACCGCTGCGCAGCTTGCGGATCAGTCCGACGCTGCTGGTACCGGGCGCCAGAGTGAAGCGACCGGCCCGCATGCGCGGCCGGTTGAACTCCATACGTTCGGCCAGGGGGTCGAAGAACAGGCGGTTGGGGGTGATGCCGTGTACGGCCAGGCTGTCCATGACCTGCTCGTAGCTGCTGCCGGTGGGGATCTCGATGGCTACCGGATCGCCGCCCTCGGGCACTACGGGGCGAACCATCACTTCGTAATAGGCGTAGCCCAGCACGGCCAGGACTACGAGGATCAATAGGGCAATCAGCTGTTTCATCTAATACTGTTCCTTATCGTTAGGAAACGCCTGAGCCTTCACATCGCTCACGTAGGCCTGGGTAGCCTCCCGGATCACGTCGAACAGCTCGGCGTAGCGGCGCAGGAAGCGGGGGTGAAAGTCCTTGGTGATGCCCAGCATATCCTGGGTCACGAGTACCTGCCCGTCGCAGTGCATACCGCCGCCGATCCCGATGGTGGGTACGTCGACCGACTCGCTCACCTTCTGGGCCAGCTCGGCGGGGATCTTCTCCAGCACCATGCCGAAGCAGCCCAGTTCGTCGAGCATCTTGGCGTCCTTGAGCAGCCGGCGCGCCTCCGCCTCCTGCTTGGCGCGCACGGTATAGGTGCCGAACTTGTAGATCGACTGCGGCGTGAGACCCAGGTGGCCCATCACGGGGATACCGGCACTGAGGATACGGCGGATGCTGTCTTCTACTTCCTGTCCGCCCTCCAGCTTCACGGCGTGGGCACCGCTTTCCTTCATGATGCGGATACTCGACTTGAGAGCCATCTTGCTGTCGCCCTGGTAGGTGCCGAAGGGCAGGTCCACGATCACCAGTGCCCGCTGTACGCCGCGCACGACGCTGGCTGCGTGGTAGATCATCTGATCCAGTGTGATGGGTAGGGTAGTCTCGTGACCGGCCATGACATTGCTCGCCGAATCACCGACCAGCAGCACGTCCGCCCCACCCGCATCCAGGATCCGCGCCATGGAAAAATCATAGGCGGTCAGCATGGCGATCTTCTCGCCGGCCCGCTTCATGGCCTGTAGGGTGTGGGTGGTGACCCGCTTTACGTCAGCTACCTTATGTACGCTCATGGGGGTAAAGGTAGTTCGGTAGTGGGTTAGTCTTGTAGTGTGGCCTTGCACCTGCGCCCCCGCCCTCTACCGCATCTACGCAATCTAGCGCGCCTACCGTAGCTACTACGTCTATCACGCCTCCAACATCGGCACTACAGAACCACAGAACTACCCCACTACTCTTTTAAACCCATACCGCAGCACGATCAGCAGCAAGAGGAAGACAGCTACCAGGTACTGCATCGGTAGCTGACTGAATAGGATGATGCGCGTGCGGTCGATGCCCCAGAGCAGGATCAGTCCGGCGGCGATGAGGAGGACCAGTCCGCTCAGGCGGCCGAAGCCCGGCAGCGCCCGTAGGGAGACCTGCCGCCGGATGAACAAGACGGTGAGGATCAGGCTGATGACGGGCACGATCTGCAGTACCAGGTCGGCTTCCATGATGCTGCTGCGCTCGAAGAGCCAGCGGTAGGCGGTGAGCCCGACGGAGAAGACGGCCGGGATGGCGACCAAGTACAGCATGGCGCTGTAGAGGTAGTTCCAGGGCGGCAGGTGGCCCTCGCGGCGCTCCATGAAGCCGGCCAGCAGGGCGGCAAAAGGTACGAGGGCGAAGTAGAAGACCACCTGACTGTGGTGGCTGGCCGCGAAGGCGTAAAAGTCGTTGAGGGTCACGCTAGGGGAGCTTATCGATAAGGTGCCAGGGCAGGAGGTGGGTGAGGTTGAGACGGAGCACGAGGCGCTCGGCCAGGTTGCCGCGCTGCTCGAGCAGGTTGCGGGTGGTGCCGCCGGCCAGCAGGGGCACGTAGAGGTGGAACTGGTCGCGCAGGATGTTGACGGACAGGCCGGCTACGTAGTTGAACGCGTTGGTCGGATCGCTGGAAAGGGTGGGGCGGGAGCCATACATGCCGGCGTCGAAGTACACTCCGATGGGCAGGGGGATGGGCAGGTCGGCGTCCAGGTTGAGGGCCGTGAGGTAGGTGTTGCTGCGGCCGTAGGTAAAGGCGGCGGCGATGGGTGCCCGAAAGCCGCCCTGCCGCTGCTCGAGCTGCTGTCCGTAGCCCCCGTCGCGGTTGCGGCCCAGGTAGAGGTCGTCGTAGCGGTAGTCGCTGGCGGCGTTATCGACCAGCGAAAAGCTGTAAGCCGGCGAGGTGGTCCGGTCGCGCTCGGTGTGGGCGAGGAATACCCCTCCGTACAGCCGGGCCCGGATCCGTCGGCCGCGGCGGTAGAGGTAGCTGCCATGCAGACTGCCGTCCAGGCGCAGGTTGTTGACCTCCCGGCTCAGGTCGGGGTCGCCGGCGCGGTACTCCAAACGCAGGTCGTACGCTACGGGATTGATGGTACGGTCCACGGCGGCCCGGTAGCCGAGCTGGAGAAAGTTGGTGGTGATCACGCCGGGATCGTCGAGCAGTACCCCCTCCTCGGTGAAGGCCGGCCGCTGCTGCCGTAGGTTGATCAGGCGGGTGTATAGACTACTGCTGCGCTGCGACACCGCGGGGTGGTCGAAGTACAGCTCCGTCTTCACGGCGGTGCGGGTATAGCCGTACACGAGGTCCAGGCTATCCAGGCGGGCGGCGGTGGGCCGGAAGTCGCTGAAGCGCTGCACCCCGGCACTCACCTCCAGCCGCTGTATCCGATCGAGGGGGCGGGTCAGTCGGTAGCGGGCCCCCGCGAATCCCGCCAACTGCTTGCTGCCGAAGGCGTAAAGGGGTACGGCTAGAAATTCGACCTGCTTCGGTTCCAGGGTCCGGTTGTGCAGCGCTCCGCCGGCCATGAAGCCATCGTTCGCATTGAAGCCGAGGAGGGGGGTGACGAAGAGCTGCGTCCGTCCGTCCTCCTGGTCGGTGACCAGACCGAGGCTGAGTCCGCCTACCCCCTTTGCTTGCTGCTTCGCGGCCTCATTAAAGTTACCCGCCTCGGTTGATTCCATGGCATCACGCAGGTAGCCGCCTTCTGCGCCCAGCACGGCGTAAAGGTCCTCTGGTTGCGGGTGCCGAAACTGCCACTGGGTGTAGTACCGTTGGAAGGTCGCGTCGAGTGCGTCCCGTCCGATGCGCTGCTCGAGCTGCTGTAGTACCAGCTCCGGCTTGCTGTACGCCCCCATGAAGTAGTTGAACTGACTCAGGCTGTCGCTGGGGGTATCCGGGGCCTGATCCCTGCCCATCCGGCGGAGGAAGCGGTAGCCCAGCGCGTCCAGATCAATCTCGCGGCCGGGGATCACCTGCATCCGGCCACTGCGCTCGGGGTAGTACTGCTGAGTGTAGCGTCCCTCGTAGTAGCTGTTCAGCCCCTCGTCCATCCAGGGGTGGTCGCGCTCGTTGCTCCCCAGGATGCCGTAGAACCAGTTGTGGCCGACCTCGTGCGCCAGTACCTCGTCCAGACCGTAGGCACTCCCACTTCGCCCGATCACGGTGATCATTGGGTACTCCATGCCGGCGCCGGCACTCAGGGCCGACTGCACGCCCGTCACCTGGGGGTAGGGATAGGTGCCTACGCGGTCGGAGTAGAAGCGGGTGGCACGCTTCAGGTAGGTCAGACTATGCTGCCAGAGGTCTGCCTCGGTCTGCGTGAAGAAGGCCCAAACGTCGGTAGCGGGCGCGTCACGCAGGTGCAGGGTATCGTGGAGAACGGCGAAGCGCTTGTCGGCAAACCAGGCGAAATCGTGCACCCGTTCGGCGGTGTAGGTGATGGTCTTCTCGCGGGCAGACGAGGCGGGGTAGGGCTCGGCTACGTAGCCGGTCGGCAGGTCGCTATGCTGGGCGAGCGACCGGGCGGTACTATCGGCCCGGGCCAGGAGCCAGTCGCGCTCCGCGCTTTCCTGCAGTACGCCGGTGGCTGCTACGACGTAATTCTCCGGCAGGGTAAGCTGCACCCGAAAGTACCCAAACTCGCTGTAAAACTCCCCCTGGTCGAGGTAGGGCATGGGATGCCAGCCCGTGCGGTCGTACACAGCCGGCTTGGGGTACCACTGGGTGAGCTGGTAGGACTCTCCTACGCGTCCGAGCCGGCTAAAACTGCGCGGAATCTTCACCCGGAAGGGGGTCGTAACGGTGACCGTAGCGCCACTGGACAGGGGAGTAGGCAGCAGGAGTACCCCGATATCTGGATCGTCCGTGTACCGGAAGGCCGCCGGCTGGTCCGCCACCCGAAAGCTTAGGCTGTCGAGGGTGCCGCGCAGGGAGGGGTCGGCAAAGTGAAAGCGGGTGCTGCCGTTGCGCAGTAGTTGCCGGGCAAAGGCGGTCGTCTCACTGCTATAGGCTCGGGGCCAAAGGTGGAAGTACAGGGAATCGAGTGCGTGTGGGGCGTTGTTGGTGTACTGTAGCGTAAGGTCGCCGTGCAGCTCGTGGCGCCGGTCATCGAGCCGCACACGGATGTCGTAGCTGACGTCCTGCTGAAAGTAATCGTCCTGGCCCATGAGGGAGCCGGACAGAAGGAGCACGAGGTACAGGACGATACGCATGCCGGCAAAGCTAGCAGGTTTAGGTCGAGACCACTCGACCACCGACTTCAGAGCAGCTTGCCGCTAAAGCCGAAAGGCAGCAGCACGCTGGCCGAATCGAACACGTACACCGGCCCGGCCTCTGCCCGCAGCACGAGCCGCAGCTGGTGTCCGAACCGGCTCTCGTGCTCGCTCAGGATCTGGCGGCAGGAGCCGCAGGGACTGGCCGGCACGTCCAGCACCCGCCCCGGTGCCCGTACCGTAATGGCCATGCTCACTACGGGTACGCCCGGGCGCAGGGCAGCTGCGACGGCCATAGCGTTGGGCTCAGCGCAGATGCACATGGGGTAGGCTGCGTTCTCGGTATTAGCAGCGGCTACTACGGTGCCATCCTCGAGTAGGGCCGCGGCGGCTACCTTGAAGTTGGAGTAGGGGGAGTAGCTGTGGGGTAGGGCGGCGGTGGCGGCATCGAGAAGGTCCTGATCCTGCGAGGGTAGAGCGTCTGGCGTGGGGTAGGCGGTGTAGGGGATGGAGAGGGTATGTTGTTTCATGGGGTGGGCTGATCGCTTAATAATCGCTCTAATTTGCTGGAAAGCCAGAATCCGTGAGTCCGTAAATCGGCAACGATCTCGCTGCCCGACGCGATGAGGTTCTTTTCAATACCCAGCAGCAGTACGCCGACCAGACCGGTAAGCGGTATGCCGAGTTCGCGCGCTACGCGCCTTCCCGCCAATTCATCGATGATCAGTGTGGCGTTTTCTTGCCCCATCGCAAATGCTATAGCACTTGCTTCTCCCCGGTCCAGACCTACACGAAGTAGCGCAAAATCGTCCGGATTGTACTGGGTAGTTATTTGAATCCAGTCGGGTAGATCGGCCTTAATCTCGGCGCGTACCAAGTCGGTGATCCATATATCGCTAAAGAGTGATCGCAGCAGGTCGATCCGGCCGATGGCACATAGTGCGATGAGCGGACTAGCGTCACAGACTACTAGCACGTCGCGCATTTTCCAGGTCGCCCAGCGCTTCGTCTACCCCGTACTGGATGACCGATACCCCGTAATGTCCCAGCAACTGGACAAATGCAGAGGTACCCAACTCTACCATCGCGGCGCCCTGCTCGGTGGTGACTAGCCCGCGCTCAAAGAGCTTAGCGGCGAGATTCATCCTGAGCTCGAAATCACTCAGTCCCACACTGTCCGGAACCTCAATCTGTACGCCCATTACGCTGGAGTTTAGGTGATAACATACCGCAAAATACGGAAGTTGCCCTACCGGATCTTCACCTCCTCCGTAGCGTTCACGAACAGTACGTTGCCGATCTCCTCGTAGCCAGCGAACAGATCGCCCTTCATGCGCTTGATGGCCTCGTCCCGGAAGCCCAGGATGACCAGGTCCGCCTCGCCCGACTTGCGGGCGATCACGCTGCGGGAGTCCGTATCGTCCTGCCGGCAGAGCACGTCGATGTTGTTGCGGCTGATGGGCAGCTGCCCCGTCTCGATCAGGTCGTACATCCGCTGCTCTTCCTCGACCAGCTTCGATTCCTCGAAGACGGCAAACAGGCGGATCTCGGCGTTCTTCCAGTCCGGGTGGCCGGTCATGATGTAGGCCAGCAGGATCATCAGGTTAGCACTCTCGTAGTGGGCGCGGGTGACCCATACGTGGATCGTCCGCTTCAACCCAAAGCCCCGCTCGGATAGCCCCAGGATCCCTATGTTGAAGTCGACCGACTTGATGAGCTTGAAGTTGTCGATGATGTTCTCCAGCCCCTCGCCGGTCTGCTTCGAGTACTCGAGCAGAAGCAGGTTATTCTCCGTGCCCGCGATGCCGGGAAACTGGATGATCTGCGCGATCGCCGAGGTGTAAGAGGGCGACACGATCGTGTCCACGTAGATCCGACTCTCGGTCGCCTCGGCCATGCGGATGATACGCTCCTTGGTCCGTGCCGCGTCCTCCGAGGTATCGTGGCTCAGGTAGCCGTTGATGTAGTGCAGGTAGGTGCCGAAGCTGTACTTCTGCGAGATCCACCGCAGGAAGTCGAAGGCCCCCAGCCGCGTGAAGGTGGCACTGCTCACCGCGATCGCACTCGGCCGCCAGGTCTGCTTTTCCTCCTTGTCCGCCTTCTGCAGGAAGATCTGGATCCGCCGGCTGATCTGGAAGATCACCCCCTGGAAGATCAGCGCCAGACTCCGCTTATCGGGGTTACTGTAGGCAATGTAGACGTACAGCAGACCGATCAGGACCACCGCCGCGGCCGCGTAGGTAGAGTTCATGAAGAACATCAGCCCAAAACAGGCCACCGCGCCGAAGAGCGAAACGTACCACTTGGAGCGGAAGGTAGGCCGGTAGCTGGGGTCGGCCGCAAAATGGTTCAGGAAGCTGATCAGGCAGAGCGAACCGTAGGTGACCATGAAGAACATCGAGATGATCTCCGCCACGCTATCCAGCGCGCCCAGCAGGATGAAGAAGGCCGCTAGTACCACCGTGATCAGACTGGCATTGTAGGGCTCGTTGGCCTTGCCCTTACCCCGGGCCAGAAACTGATTGATGCCCCGGGCGGGGAAGATATTGTCCGCCGCGATCGCCTGCAGGGTGCGCGGTGCCACCAGGATCGAGCCCAGCGCGGAAGAGATGGTGGCCGCCGCCAGTCCCAGCGGGATCAGCCACCAGCCCTGCCAGGCGATGTCGGCCATGATGAGGTTACTGGTATCGGCCAGGTCAGCGGGTGCGGCCGAGGAGGCCAGTTTCCAGGCCATGAAGCAGTATACGATCATACCCCCGATGGTCGCCGCCAGCGTACCTCTGGGAATGCTTCGGCCCGGATCGCGCAGGTCACCGGACAGGCCCACGCCCGCCGTCATCCCCGTAAAGGCCGGAAAGATGATCGCAAAGACCGTAAAGAAACTGATGGCCGGCAGGGCGGGGGATCCCGACTTAGTCGGGAGCGGCGGTGGAGCGGCCTTAGCCACCACGTTACTTCCCGGATAGTAAGCCGTATCGATGCCTGCGCCCAGTCGTACCTCGTCAGTCAGCTCATCGAGTATCTCCGCCGTCACCTCCGCATCCGCCGTGTAGCTGTTGAAGAACTCTACGGAGTGCTCGCGGGCGTAGTCCGTAGTGCCGGCAAAGAAGGCTACCAGCGCAAAGGCCAGCGTGGCCACCACGGTGTAGAGCACCTTGACGCCCAGGTCCGCTCCTTTAGTGAGAATAAGTAGGGTCAGCAGCAGCAGAGCTGGAATACCGATGGTCTGGGGGTAGCCCAGCAGGGTTTCGGCCCAGGGCAGTAGCACGTAGGTCTCCCGCACCCAGTCCAGCAGCGGCTTGAAGGCTTCGGTAAAGGCCATGATGTAGAAGGCCACCGAGATGGCCTGCGACATGAACAGTGCCATACCGATCGTGGAGCCGATCACCAGTCCGAAGCTGCGTGAAATAATATAGTACTCCCCGCCACCCTCGACTTTCTGATTGGTAGCGATCTCGGCGATGGCCATGGCCGTGGGGATGGTCACCGCGTGGCCGATCAGGATGATACCGATCGTACCCGCCAGGCCCACCATGCCCACCGCGAAGCCGAACCGCAGGAACATGATCGCCCCCAGGATCGTCGAGATGGCCGTGAAGAAGACCGGCGCGGTACCAAACTTTTGCTTGTCCATAAGGGGCTTAACCCGGCGTCTGCTCCTGTGGCTCGGCCAGGTAGAGGTAGTCGTTCAGAATAGACTGTACCTCCTGTAGCAGTTCGGTATTCTTGCTGGCTCCGAGTTGGAGCAGGAGTTGTTGGGCGATGACCTGCCCCTGTCGCTGCTCCATCCGGAACGAGCTCTGCGCCAGGATCTCCGGATCCAGTGATTCGTAGTAGCGCAGGCGTTCGGCGGTGTTCTGCGCCAGGGTCCTGATCACGTCGGCTACCCGTTCCGTATTCTCGCTGCGGAAGTAGGCATCCAGCATGATAAAGGCCTCGTAGTAGAGGGGGAAGTTCATGTCCGGGAAGGCCTCGAAGTACTTATCCCCCACCTGCAGGGCCCGCTCGGTATCCCCGCGCTGCATGAGCTCGTCCATCGTGCGCAGCATCACGCCGCGCATTGACTGGATAGCCGGGGCGTAGCTCGTGTTGACGTAGGTATCCTCGGTATCGAAGTTACCCCACTTCCAGGTGTTCATGATCAGGTCGTAGTTCTTGTCTACGTCGATGCCGCCGGGACCGATGTTCTGGTACCGCTCCACCTGCGAGGGCGTGCGGGTGGCCGTCAGTTGCAGGGCCAGTCCTTCGAGCTGCATGTAGTCTTCCAGACCCAGGAACTTCGAGGGGTTAGAGGTCACGGCAAAGTAGATGGGCCGGGTGTAGAAGTTGGAGTTGATGATATCCAGGATGGCCAGCTCGTCCTTCTGCATCGACCGTCCGTTGATCCGCAGGGGGATGTTCTGCACTACGGGCTTGCCGGCCGGCGTCAGCCAGGGGGCCTGCTTGAGTTTGTTGGGGTCCACGCGCAGACTCACGTTGCAGGTAGAGTAGGTAGTCTCGACTACCCGGCCACTGCGCTGATCCACCAGGTTCTTGTCCGTGGCGATCTCGTTCATGAAGGTCTCCAGGCTCACGGGTGGGGCCTGCTCGCAGCCGGTGCCCTGGGGGAGGGACGGATTGTAGAACTGTACGTTGTTGCGGAGTTTGCCACGGGTCTGATCCGCGGTGAGTTGCAGGTCGATGACCGGCGACTCGTTCATTTGGTAGCGCAGCAGGTCGATGTACCAGTCTACGGCGATCAGACTGAGGTTGACTACCCGCACGTCCGTACGGATGCCCTCCACCTCCTGGGCGTACCAGAGGGGATAGGTGTCGTTGTCGCCGTAGGTGAACAGGATGGCGTTCTCGTCCACCGACTCCAGGAAGTTGTGGGCGTAGTCGCGCGCCGCGGTGTGGCCCGAGCGGTTGTGGTCGTCCCAGTTCTGGGTCACCATCAGTAGCGGAGCGGATAGGGCCAGCAGCGTTACGCCGACGGCCACGGCAGGGCCCTTGGCCCGGAACTGCTGCTTGACGAACTCGTAGATCGCGGGCACGGCCATGCCGATCCACATACAGAAGACCATGAAGGAGCCCACCAGTACGTAGTCGCGTTCCCGCGGCTCGTTGGGCGGCTGGTTGGTGTACACGATGATGCCCAATCCCATGATGACGAACAGGGCCAGCAGGGCCAGAAACTCCTCGCCCCGCTTGCCGGAGTGCCAGAACAGGCCCAGCAGGCCGAGCAGGAAGGGGATCAGGAAGTAGACGTTGCGGGAGGGATCGTTCCTGAACCCGCTCGGCAGCTCGTCCAGCTCACCGAGCCGCAGCTCGTCGAGGAACTTGATGCCCGTGATCCAGTTGCCGCTGCTTTCGTCCCAGCTGTAGTAGCCCTGCTGCCCGTTCTGCCGACCGCTGAAGTTCCACATGAAGTAGCGCCAGTACATCCAGCCGATCTGGTAGTTGAACAGGAAGCGGACGTTGTCCAGCTGGTTGGGCCGGCCGGCGGGCAGGGGCTGAGAGGGATCCAGGCCCATCCAGCGCTTGTAGAGGTTGGGCCGCCCCTGGGTACCGTCGTACATGCGGGGGAAGAACATCTGCTTGTCCTTCTCGTACTCGGCGTCGATCTTGTAGTTGGTGTACTCGTACTTGCCGTCGACCAGGCCGTAACGATCGGTAAGCGGTGTAGCCACGATCTGGGCCTCGAACTGCGGACCGTACACCAGGCTCCGCTCCCCGTACTGCTCGCGGTTGAGGTAGGGCAGCAGACTGGTCACATTGTCCGGATTGTTCATGTTGACCGGCGTCTTGGCTTCGGCCCGGATCACCACCACGGCGATGACGCTGTAGGCGATCAGGATCGTAGCGATGCCCATGGCCGCCAACTGTACGCCCTGATCGTTGTGCTTGTGGGCGTAGCGAAAGGCCAGGTAGAGTAGCCCCCCGTAAGCCAGTAGGGTAGGTAGGATGCCGATGTGTACGGGCAAGCCGCTATTCACCATCCCGATCTCGAACCACTGCCACACGGCCGGTACGCCGATGATGACCAGCGTCTGGATGATGCCGATCATGAGCACGCCGCAGGCCGCAGCGGCAATGAACTGCGCCCAGCGGGGCAACTTGCGCCCCCCCAGAAAATACGTTGCACCCGCGACCGCGCCAATACCGATGATCTTACCGGCCAGACCGCCCGAGGTGAGCAGTAGACTGGCGGCGAACATATAGCCCACGATCTTGGCCACCCGCGTCAGGAACACCTGCCCCCGCTCGCGCAGGTAAAATAGCAGCGTGATGAAGGGCAGGGCCAGAATACTCAGCAGGTGAACGCCCGAGGAAAGGCCGATGCAGAAGATGCTGAACACCAGCCAGCGGTAGGCCAGGTAGTCCTGCGTGCGCGGCGTGGTGTAGTAGCGAATGGCCGCCCAGACCGTCATACAGGTGAAGAAGAACGACATGGCGTACACCTCGCCCTCTACGGCCGAAAACCAGACGGAGGTCGTGAAGGCGACCGAAAGCCCGGCCACCAGTCCGCTGCCGGCAATGGCGATGACCTGACCGCCGCCGATCTCGGCCCGCTCGTCGCGGCCGGTCAGCCCCAGTAGCGCCATCCGCATCGTAGCCCAGGAAATGAAGGTGGCCCCGAAGGCCGTGCAGAGGGCCGACATACCGTTGACGAAGGCGGCGATGAAGGCCGGATCGTCGCTCAGTAGCCCGCCCAGGCCGGCAAACATGCGGCCGATGAGCAGAAACAGCGGAGCGCCGGGGGGGTGCACGACCTGGAGCTTGTAGGCACCGAGGATGAACTCGCCGACGTCCCAGAGACTGCCCGTGCGCTCTACGCTGAGCAGCAGTACGGTAGCGGTGAGGAGGAAGACCACCCAACCGGTCAGCTGATGGAGACGGTGTAATTTACCCATGTGGCGGAGCTTGTCGTTGCAAACGGCGCAAAGTTACGCAATATTGGAGCGGCCTAGAGCCAGTCCGGTGCCTCGTCGCGGGTCTTGTCGGGGTGCGGCCGGTGGTCGTGATCGGCGGTGAAGTCCCAGTCGTAGGTGTCTAGCCCGCGGATGGATTCAGCCAGCAGACGGATGCAGTCGGCAATGTCCTGCTGATTGGCCATTTCGATGACCTGGTGCATGTTGCGCAGGGGGATGGAAATAGCCCCGGCGATGCTGCCCTTCTTGCCGTAGCGCTGTACGGCGGCCGTATCGGTGCCGCCGGCCGGCAGCAGTTCGAGCTGGTAGCTGATGTCCTTGTCCCGGGCCACGCCCTTGAGGTAGTTGACCATGCGGTAGTCAGAGATGACTGAGCCGTCGAGCACCTTGATGGCCGCGCCGCCGCCCAGGCAGGTGACGCGCTCCTGGGGTGCACCGCCGGGTACGTCGTAGGCGATGGTCACGTCGAGGCCGAAGCCGAAGTCGGGATCGATGTGGCTCACGCTGCCCATGGCGCCCCGCAGGCCCACCTCTTCCTGCACGGTGAAGGTGGCGTAGAGGTCGTAGGGGATGTCCTGTCCCTTCAGCTCGCGCAGTACCTCCAACAGGATGAATACGGAGACGCGGTTGTCGAGCGACTTACCGGTCACGCAGTGGCCGATCTCCACCAGCTCGCGCTCGCGGGTGATGGGGTCGCCGACGCCGACCAGCTTATCGACCTCCTCCTTGGGCAGGCCCAGGTCGATGAAGTAGTCCGTGATGGGCACCACCTTGCTGCGTTCGTCGGGCTTCATGATGTGGATCGGTTTGGAGCCCATCACGCCCAGCACATCCCGGCGGCCGTGTACAACCACGCGCTGGGCGGTGAGTGTCTTTGGGTCGAAGCCGCCCAGGGGCAGGAAGCGGATGAAGCCGTTGTCGTCGACGTGGTTGACGATGAAGCCGATCTCGTCCATGTGGGCGGCCACCATCACGCGCTTGGGCTGACGGCCCTTCTTTACGGCAATCACGTTGCCCATATTGTCGATACTGACCTCGTCGGCCAGCTCGCGTAATTCTTCCAGGATAACGTTCCGGATACGGCGCTCGAAGCCCGATACGCCGGGGGTTTCGCAGATCGTGCGAAGCAAAGCAAAGTTGTTCATAGGTGTTTATGTAGGGTATACTAGGTGCGGCGCCAAAACTAATGAATTGTTCGGACAACAATTTAATCTGCCAAATTAGCTCCTTCAACCCCTCAGCGTGACCCTACAAATAATAAAACCGGCTATACGCACTCTCCGGGCGGGGTCGCGGGTGCGGGTTGAATTTACTAGTAGGGTACAACGGATAGTACAACGTCTCCGTGGCACCTCCGTGCTATCCTCCGTGTCCCCTCCGTGTTGAGTCTACAAGCGCAGCGAGCATTCCTAACCCAAACAACTTCCCCCCGAGCCCCCCCGTTACCCCCTCAGCTACACCACCGACAAAACAACACAGCATATGGACCCCATCAAGATCCTCTGGGCCGACGACGAGATCGACCTGTTCAAGCCCCAGCTCCTGTTCCTGAAGAAGAAGGGCTACGAGGTCACTACCGTCACCAACGGCCACGACGCCCTGGAGGAGATGGAACTGAAAAAGGACATCGATATCGTATTCCTCGATGAGAGTATGCCTGGTCTCACCGGACTGGAAACCCTGAGCCGCATCAAGGAGCTACAGCCGTCCATTCCCGTAGTGATGATCACCAAGAACGAGGCCGAGGACGTGATGGAGGAGGCCATCGGCAGCCAGATCACCGATTACCTGATCAAGCCCGTCAACCCCTCGCAGATCCTGCTGACCCTCAAGAAGATCGTCGACGAAAAGCGGCTAGTGCGCGAAAAGACTAGCAGCGACTACCAGCAGGAGTTCCGCCAGCTGCTCATGCAGATCAACTCGGGACTGGACAAGGAGGAGTGGGTAGACATGTACAAGAAGATCATCGGCTGGGAGCTGAAGCTCGACGAGAGCAACTCCGAGCAGATGGGCGAGATCCTGGCCGTGCAGAAGCGGGAGGCCAACGCCGAGTTCAGCAAGTTCATCGAGCGCAACTACCTCGACTGGGTAGCCGGCGACGAGGCGCCCATCATGAGCCATAACCTGATGCGCGAAAAGGTCTTCCCCCACCTCAATAAGGAGCGCCCCACGGTGATGGTGCTGCTGGACAACATGCGCTTCGACCAGTGGAAGGTAATCGAGCCCTACCTGAGCGAGCTCTTCCGCGTGGAGGAGGAAGATTACTTCTACAGCATCCTGCCCACCGCCACCCAGTACAGCCGCAACGCCATCTTCGCCGGCATGTGGCCCGCAGAGATCGAGAAGCACTACAAGGACTGGTGGCTGAACGACTCCGAGGAGGGCGGCAAAAACAACCACGAAGCCGACCTGCTGGGCAAGCAGATCGAGCGCCTCCTGCGCCGCAAGGACATCAAGTGGGAGTACACTAAGGTGACCCGCACCAACTTCGCCCGGCAGATGCAGGACCGTGCCCTCGACTTTCTGAACAACGACTTCTCGGTCATCGTCTATAACTTCATCGACATGCTCAGCCACGCGCGCACCGAGATGGAAGTGCTCAAGGAGCTGGCCGGCGACGAAAAAGCCTACCGTAGCCTCACCCGCTCGTGGTTTGAGAACAGCCCGCTCTACGCTACCCTGCGCCGGCTGTCGGAGCGCGACATCACCCTCATCGTCACCACGGACCACGGCACCATCCGCGTCAACACCCCCAGTCGGGTGATCGGCGACCGCGACACCAGCACCAACCTGCGCTACAAACTGGGCCGCAACCTCCAGTACGAGACCAAGGACGTGCTCGAAGTCCGCGAGCCCAAGGAGGCTAAACTACCCCGTCCGAACCTGAGCAGTAGCTTCATTTTCGCCAAGGAGGACAAGTTTTTCCTCTACCCCAACAGCTACAACTACTACAACAATTACTACCGCGACACCTTCCAGCACGGGGGCATCAGCCTGGAGGAGATCATCTGTCCGGTGATCCGGTTGCGGACTAGGTAGGGGCTCTGCGATAAATGACTACGATGTACGACGCGGTAATTATCGGCTCCGGGCCGAACGGGCTCAGCGCCGGCTGCTACCTGGCCCGTCAGGGGCTGCGTGTGCTCATCCTGGAAGCCCACGCCGAGATCGGTGGCGGCACCCGCACGGCCGAACTTACGCTGCCTGGCTACCGGCACGACGTCTGCTCGGCGGTGCACCCCTTCGGCTACCTCTCGCCCTACTTTCAGGAACTGCAACTGGAGCGGTACGGACTGGAGTGGGTCTTCCCCCGGGCCTCGGTGGCTCACCCGCTGGACGGGCAGGACGCGGTCATGCTCCACAAATCGGTCGCCGAAACCGCCGCCGGCCTGGGTACGGACGAGCGGGCCTACCGCAAGCTGCTACAGCCGCTGGCCGAACACGTCGACTGGCTGATGGAGGATGCCCTGGGTCCGCTGGGTATCCCCGAACACCCGCTCTTCCTGGCCCGCTTCGGGATGCGGGCCGCACTGCCCGCCACCCTGTTTTCCAAGTTGGCCTTCCGCGGCGAGCGGGCCCGGGCGCTCTTTGCCGGCTGTACCGCCCACAGTGTGCTGCCCTTCGATAAGTTTTTCACTACCGCCCTGGGACTCACCTTCCTGGCCTCCGGTCACGCCGTAGACTGGCCGGTAGCCAGGGGTGGCTCCCGGGCTATCTCCGGGGCCATGCAACGCTGCTTCGAGGAGGCCGGCGGCGAGATCCGGCTGAATACTCGCGTGGAGCAGTTCTCCCAGCTCCCGCCGGCCCGGTCCTACGTATTCGACACCAACCCGCACCAGCTCTCCGCCATCGCCGGTGATGAGCTACCCGGCACCTACCGCAGGCGGCTGGAGAAGTTCGTGTACGGCCCCGGCGTCTTTAAGATCGACTACGCCCTCGACGGGCCCATCCCGTGGACCGATCCGCGCTGCCGCGACGCCTCCACCGTACACCTGGGCGGCACCTTTGCCGAGATCGCCGCAGCCGAAAAGCGGGTCTGGCAGGGCAAGCACGCCGAACGCCCCTACGTACTACTAGCCCAGCAGAGCGAGTTCGACGGCACCCGCGCCCCCGCCGGTAAGCACACCTGCTGGGCCTATTGCCACGTACCCAACGGCTCGACGGTCGACCAGCGGGAAACCATCGAGCGACAGATCGAGCGTTTCGCCCCCGGCTTCCGGGACCGCATCCTGGCCCGCAGCAGCATGAACGCCCCGGCCTTCGAGCAGTACAATCCGAACTACGTAGGCGGTGCGGTCACCGGCGGTGCGGCGGATATCACCCAGCTGTTCACCCGTCCCGTTACCCGCATCGATCCCTACAGTACGCCGAATCCGAAGATCTTTATCTGCTCGGCCTCCTCGCCGCCGGGCGGGGGCGTGCACGGGATGAATGGGTACCATGCGGCGCGCAGCGTGGTGCGCACATTGGCCTAGCCCGCTTCCCGGTCCCTTCTTGTAGGTGTATAAGGGCGCTGCGTATCGCTGTTGGGTCCCCTTGTTAGCATTTCGGTACTGACGTGCATGAGGTATGGGGTGGTTTCCAATCAGAAACCAAATCCACCCCCACAACATGTAATTTGCACCTCCCCCGACGTTCCTACCCCACATGACAAAGGCCTTTCTTCCCGTCCTCCTTCTGCTGGCCACGGCGCTGCCCGCCCAGCTGCGCCTGCTCGTAGCCGGTAATACCGCCGATGCCGGAGCGGACTTTTACCCCGCCCTGCAGACCCGCATCCGCAGCGGGGAAGGACCGGCTACGGTGCTGTTTGCCGGAGACTTCTTCCCCGAGTGTACGGAGGCGATGCTGGCCTACGACAAGAAGAATGGCAACGGCGATCTGGCCTTTCCTACGGTAGCTCCGCTGCTGGCGCTGATCCGGGCCAATCCGGAAACGGAGTTCTACCTGATACCGGGCGACCGCGACTGGGACAAGTCAGGACCTGAAGGGCTAGACTGTGTGAAGGCCCTCGAAGACTACCTCGAAGATCGGAAACTGGACAACCTGCACTGGCCGCTGGATAAGGGCTGTCCGGGGCCGGACTTGGTGCAGCTCTCGCCGACCGTGCTGCTGATGACGCTCAATACGCAGTGGTGGAACCACCCCTACACCAAGCCCGTGCCCGCCGACGGCAACTGTGACTTCGCCGATCCCACCATCGCGCTGGACGAGATCATCAGCGCCATCGAAGAGAACCAGGATGAGAACGTCATCATCGCCGGCCACTTTCCGCCGCGGTCGCAGGGGCGCTACGGGGGCAAGTTTCCGGCCCGCGATCATTTCCTGCCGCCCGTGATCGGGAGTTTCCGCCTGTCGTGGCGACAGAACGTCGGTACCCCGGAGGAGCTCACGAATGCACGCTTTGATCAGCTGGCCAGTAAACTCAGCGACTACAACAGCCAGTTTCAGGGACTGGTATTCGTCGGTGCGCAGGACCACAGCCAGCAACTGCTGCAGTTCGGCCGCAACCACGTCCTCAACGCCGGTGCTCCGAACGACGGACGCTGGGTGGCCAAGCACAAACCAGCCATCCACACGAGCCGGGAGGCCGGCTTTACGGAGCTGACCTACGCGGTGGACGGTAGCGTCACCTACCGCTACATCCATCTAGCTGACCAGGCCGTCGCGCGGCAGGATACCCTGTACCGCGCCCCCTGTGCTGCCTCCACTTCGGATAGCATCCCTTCCAATCCGGCCTTCCCGCCCTGCGGCATCGACTCACTGGCCCTCAGCGACATCGCGCGGACGGACTCGACCAGTCTGCTGCTCGCTCCCGGACCGCAGTACGCCCGCAACGGCTTCGGGGAGCTGTTCCTAGGTGCGCACTACCGCGATCTGTGGGTGACCCCGGTGAAGGTGCCCGTGCTACGGCTACCCGACCGCAAGGGGGGACTGGAGCCCGTACGCCAGGGCGGCGGACGGCAGACAACCAGCCTAAAACTGCGGGCGGCCGACGGGGAGAGCTACGTCTTCCGCTCGGTAGACAAGGATCCCTCGGGCACCTTCAGCTACGAGATCCGCAATACGCTGGTCGGTGATGCGGTGCGCGATCAGACCTCCAGTGGCCACCCCTACGGCGGACTCATCATCGCGCCCCTGCTCGACGAGATCGATATCCTGCACGCTACGCCGAAGTTGTACTCCCTCTCACCGGGGCCGGGGCTGGGCGACTTCAACCCCACCTTCGGTAACCTGCTCGGCACCCTGGAGATCAAGCCCCAGGGCGATAAGCCGAAGAAGGGCGAGCCGGGCACCTTCGGGGCGGACGACGTGCTCAAGAGTTTCGAGCTCTTCCGAGCCCGCTACGACGACCAGGAGGTGCGGATCGACTACGACGAATTTCTGCGCGCCCGGCTGTTCGATCTGCTGATCGGTGACTGGTCCAAGCACGAAGACAACTGGAAGTGGGCCGAGTACGAACGCGGCGATACCCTGCGCATCCGCCCCATCCCCCGCGACCGCGACAACGCCTTTTCCCTCATGGATGGCCTGTTCCCCTACCTGGCCTCCCGCCGCTGGGCGGTGCCCAACCTGGAGCACTTCGGCTACCGCCGGCCGGACATCCGCAGCCTGACCTTCCAGGCCCGCCACATGGACCGCCTGCTACTGAGCGGGCTCGACCGGGAGGCCTACCGGCAGCAGGCCCGGATCATCCAGGATGCCCTCACCGATGAGGTACTGACCGCCGCCGTTGGACAAGTGCCCGCACCGGCGTCCGCGCAAGCAGAAACGAACCGCCGCTACAATGAGGAGGAGGCCGAGCTGCTGGAAAAACTGAAGGTGCGCCGCGACGAACTGCTCGACTACGCCGACGACTACTACGCCCTGGCGGCACGGATCGTGGACGTCGTCGGCACCAACGACGAGGAATCCTTCCTGCTCAGCGCCGAGGCCGACGGCCGCCTCACCGTGACCGTCACCGACCTGAAGGGGAAGAGCGAGGGGCAGGTGCTGTACCAGCGCACCTTTCTACCCGGCGAGACCCACGAGGTGCGGCTCTACGGACTGGGCGACGACGACACCTTCATCACCCGGGGCAGGGTGGGGGACCGCATCCGCGTACGGCTCGTGGGCGGACACGGCGAGGATACCTACGTGACGGCCGCGCCGGACGACACGCCGCAAAAGGTGCTGGTCTACGAGCGACAGCCGGAGGGTACCGCCGCCGCCAAGATCCCCGGCATGCGGCGCGTGCGCAACTGGCGCGACGAGCTGTACTACTACGACCGCACCGCCTATAAGTACAATACGCTGGTGCCGCAGGTGGGCGTAGGCCTCAATGGCTACAACGGGGTGCAGGCGGGACTGGGATTCACCTACACCCGGCGCAGCTTCACGCGGCGCGACTTCAGTGCGCGCTACCGGGCGTACGCCGAGATCAGCTCGCTGGGCAACGCGGTGTTGACGGCCGGCGCGGAGTTCGGTCAGGTGATCCGCACGGTCGATGCCGTGGTGAATACCCGTCTGGGTCGTCCCGATCTGTACAGTTTTTTCTACGGACTGGGCAACAATACGGTGCGCGACCCGGAGGTCGACCGCAACACTTTTAACCTGGTCCGCCTGCAGCACTTCGACGTGGAGGGCGGGCTGCGGCAACGCTTCGCCGGGCGCAGCTACGTGCAGCTACTAAGCGGCTTCCAGAGCAACGAAACCATGGATCGGGAGGGTACCGTCCTGGACCAGCCCGATCGGGTCTACGGCGACGGCGACCTCACCTTCACCTACCTGGCGCCCGCCGTGGTGCTCGACCTGCGCGACCATCCGGTGTTCCCCTCCAAGGGCGTCATGCTGGAAGCCAGCCACAAGCAGGCCTTCGGCAGCGGTATGGCCGAGGACTTCGGCGTGAGCCGGGTGGCGGCTGAGATCCACGTGAGCACGCGGCGCTTTCCGATCTCACTGAGTCTGCGCACGGGCTACGCGAACAGCACGGGCACGGCCCCCTTCTACGAGCTACCGGCCCTGGGCCGCGACAACGGACTGCGGGGCTTCCAGCGCAACCGCTTCGTGGGCGACGGCTACGTATTCTACAACGTCGAATTCCGCACGCCACTGGCCCTGGTGCGCAGCCGCATCGCGCCCTTCGCCATCGGTATCCGGGCCTTTTACGACCGCGGCAAGATCCTGGGCGACTACGCCGGGCCGCGCGATTTCCACGATTCTTACGGGGGCGGGGTGTACCTCATTCCGCTGTCGCGTTCCTTCACCTTCAGCCTGATCGCCGGCTTTTCGGAGGAGGAAACGGCGCTGATCCAGTTCGGCCTGGGCACCAACTTTTAAAGCGCGGTCGCGGGTGCGGGGCTTAGGTCCGCCGCAGCATCCGCCCGATCATCCGTTCGATGGTGAGTCCCTGCACGAGGATCGAGAAGACGACGACGATGTAGGTCATGACCAGGAACATTTCCCGGTTCATCTCCGGAGCCAGGCTCAGGGCCAGGGCGATGGAGATGCCACCGCGCAGTCCGGCCCAGGTCATGATCGAAGTGGTGTGGGGTGTGAACTGCAGCCTGCGTTCGAAGATCCGTACGGGGAAGTACAGCGAGGCGTAGCGGCACAGCAGCACGATCGGGATGGCCAGCAGTCCGGCCGTGATGTAGGTGATGTCGTAGTTAAGCACCAGCAGTTCCATGCCGATGAGCACGAACAGGATGGCGTTGAGCAGGATATCGATGAGCTCCCAGAACTTGTCTACGTACTGCTCCGTAGTGGCCGACATGGCGCTGGCCCGTACCCGGTCGTTGCCCACCAGCAGTCCGGCAGCCACCATGGCCAGCGGGGCCGACAGGTGCAGGTGCTCGGCCACTACGGTACCCACCATGACCGCCGCCAAGGTGATGATCACCTCGGTGCTGAAGTCGTCGATGGACTTGAGCAGCCGGAAGGTCACCCACCCGAGCAGCAAGCCCAGCAGCAATCCGCCACCCACTTCCTGGGCGAATAGCTTGGCAATCGCCAGGGGCTCCACCGACTCACCCGGCAGGGCCGCGATGCCGAACAGGGTAAGAAAGAGCACCACACCTACGCCGTCATTGAACAGCGACTCACCGACGATCTTGGTCTCCAGGTTCTTGGGGGCATTGGCCTCCTTGAGTATACCCAGCACCGCAATGGGATCGGTGGGGGAGATGATGGCCCCGAAAAGCAGGCAGTAGAGGTAGCTGACCGGAGCACCCAGTAGTTGTAGTAGGTAGTAGACGGTAGTAGCGATGAGAAAGGTAGAGACCACTACGCCCAGCGTAGCGAAGGCGATGACCGGCCACCGCTGTTTTTTGAGCTCGTTGAAGTTGGTGTGCAGCGCCCCGGCGAAGAGCAGGAAGCTGAGCATGTAGTCCATCAGCACCGTCTCGAAGTTAATTTGCCGCACCAGCTCGGCCTCGGCGCGCAGCAGCGTATCGTCGAAGTAGCTCAAGCCCAGTACGCCCAGGGTGTACAGCAGCGTGATCAGCATCAGCCCGATCGTGGTGGGTAAGCGGAGAAAACGGACGTTGAGGTAGCCGAATACGGCGGCCAGGAAGACCAGTCCGGCGATGATGGGATAGTAGTTCATAGGGTAGATGGGTACAGCTTAGTTGCGCAACCGCCCGCGCCGCTGCTTGTGCGGCTTTGACGTGCATCATTCATATCTCAATGACGGTCACGGGATACAGCGGATTATGAGTAATTTTGCCGGAGCTTACCTAGCGTTCCACTCCGCCATTGCGGGAGGGAGCGGTCAACCCCACGCTGCATGCCCAGATTTATACTGTTTGTCGTCCTCCTCGGGGCGAATTTCGGCCTTTTTGCCCAGTCCTTCCCCCTTAGCGGTACAGTATTAGACGCAGAAAGCGGCGACCCCCTCATCGGCGCCAGCGTGATCGTAGACGAAGCAGTTGAAAGCGGCACCCTCCGGGGTACGGTCACGGACATCGACGGGAGCTTTCAACTGGCCGACATCACCACCGGCACCGTACTACGGATCACTTACACCGGCTTCGTACCCACTACGGTAACCGTAGCCAGTGCCGAGCCCCTCACCATCTCATTGGGCACCGACGTACAGGCACTCGACGAAGTAGTGGTGATCGGCTACGGTACCCAGCGGAAGCGCAGCGTCACCGGGGCGGTCTCGACGGTCGACTCAGAGACCATCGACGAGCTAAAGCCCGTGAAGATCGAGCAGGCCCTGCAGGGTACGGTCGCCGGCGTGAACGTCACCACCCAGTCGGGCGCGCCCGGCGCCGGACTAAATATCCGCATCCGGGGGGTAGCCACGAACGGACAGAACGCCCCGCTGGTCATCATCGACGGCTACCAGGGTGACCTGAGTACGGTCAACCCCTCCGACGTAGCTACCATCACCGTACTCAAGGACGCCCAGGCGGCGGTCTACGGTACGATCGGTGCCAACGGCGTCATCCTGATCACCACCAAGACGGGCGAGCGCAACCAGCCTACCCAGCTGCGCTACAATACCTACTACGGCACCCAGGAAACCTCGCGCTCCCTCAACCAGCTCAACGCCACCGAGTATGCGCTGCTGCTCAACGAGGCCTACGCCGCCGGTGGACAGGCCCTGCCCTTCCCGGATGCCTCCGGACTCGGCTTCGGCACCGACTACCAGGACGAAGTATTCGAGAACGCCCCCATCCTGAGCCACGACCTGACCGCGTCCGGCGGCAGCGATAAGATGACCTATTCCATTGGCGGATCGTACCTGGATCAGGACGGTATCATCGGCGGCGACAAGGCGGGCTTCAGTCGCGCTACTGGCCGGGTTGCCCTGGGGGTAGACCTCGCCTCCCGCCTCAAGCTGTCCACCAACGCCATCTTTACCAATATCTCACGCCGCTCCCTCAGTGAGGGCGGACTGGGATCGGTGCTCTTCAACGCTCTCAACGCACCACCTACCCTGCCCCTGCGCGATGCGGACGGCGCATTCAGCCTGGTGCCCAGTACGCCGGGACTCGGTATCGAGGTCATCAACCCCGCCGCCCAGATCGCCAATACCTTCAACGACTACACCCTCAACAAACTGAACGGACAGGCTACCCTCGACTACAGCGTAGTAGACGGCCTGACCCTTACCGGCCGCGTAGGCTTCAACACCTCCAACAGCGAGAGCCGCAACTTCAACAAGCGGCTCAGCTATGGAGGTAAGGTCTTCGATGTGACGCGCAGCAGCGTCAATCAGAATCGGATCAACGACAACAACTACTCCCTGGACCTCTACGGTACCTACGTAAAGACCCTGGGTGGTAACCACAATCTGACCGCTACGCTGGGTACTACGGTGTACCGCGAGCTGGGCGACGGACTGTTCGCGACCGGCTTCGACGTACCCAACAACGACTTCGAGTTTGCCGACCTCAGTCTGGCCACCGGCACCAGTCCGGAAGGGGCCCGCGACGTAGGCAGCTACTCCTACGACGAGCGGCGGCTGTCGTACTTCGGCCGGGTGCAGTACGACTACGCCGAGCGCTACTTCCTCACCGCCATGCTGCGCCGCGATGCCTCCACCAAGTTCGGTCCGGAGAACCGCACGGCCTACTTCCCCTCCTTCACCGCGGGCTGGATCGCGCTGGACGGCGAGCGCCTGAGCGGCAACAGTCCCATCGACCTGCTCAAACTGCGCATCAGCTACGGTATCCTGGGTAATGACCAGATCCTTAACAACGGCTACATCGGTACCCTAAGTGGAGAGGCTACCTACGTCTTCGACGGCATACTGGTCAACGGTACCGCCATCGGTGCCCTGCCCAACCCCGCCCTGCAGTGGGAGGAGGCCAAGAAATTCAATACCGGCTTCGACCTGAACCTGCTCGACTACCGCGTCACGATCACCGCCGACTACTTCGTCAATACCCGCGATAAGCTGCTGATCAGCAACATCCCGGTGTCGGGCATCGTCGGCACGGCAGCCCCGGGCGCGGCGGCCCCCACGGTCAACGCCGGTGCGGTACGCAACAGCGGGTTGGAGTTCGCGATCAACTACCGGCAACGCATCAACAGCGACTGGCGGGTAAACCTCAGCTACAACTTTGCCACCCTGGACAACGAGGTGCTAGAGGTCAACAACGGCACCGGCTTCATCGAGGGTGGTGGCTTCGGCGTAGGCCAGCTGGCCCCCTCACGCATGGAGGTCGGTCTGCCCATCGGCTACTTCTACGGCTACCAGACGGACGGCATCTTTCAGACGGCCGGCGAGATCGAGGGTGCCCCCTCCCAGACCGCCCTCGGTGCGGCCGCCCAGCCGGGTGATCTGCGCTACGTAGACGTGAACGGCGACGGCGTCATCGACCCCAACGACCGCACCTACCTCGGCGACCCGATCGCGGACCTCACCATGGGCTTCAACGCACAGGTGGAATTCCGCCGCTTCGACTTCACGGCCTACGCCTTTGCCAGCCTGGGCAGCGAGATCGTACGCAACTACGAGCGCGCGCTATCGGATGTGAACCGCCTCGACTACTACCTCCAGCGCTGGACCGGACTCGGCAGCACCGATGAAGTACCCCGGGTCACTACCGCCGCTACGGCCAACCAGGTGTTCTCCGACTTCTACGTTGAGGACGGCTCCTTCCTGCGCCTGCAGACCGTAACCCTGGGCTATACCCTGCCGCTGGCCATCGGCAAGCGCGACAACTCCAGCCTGCGCCTGTACTTCAGTGGGAACAACCTGCTGACCGTGTCCAACTACCTCGGCTACGACCCGGGGGCATCCTCCGGTGCACCCATCGGTGGGGGCATCGACTTCGGCTTTTACCCCATCGCCCGCTCCTTCCTCGTCGGTGCTAACCTCAGCCTGTAATGCTATCGCTCATGCCAAGTAACATCAAACTCATCCTGTGCGCTGCACTGCTGGTCCTCACCGCCGCTTCCTGCGAGGAGGAATTCATCGACCGCGACCCGGTGTACTCCATCGACTCGGAGAACTACTTCAATTCGGAGTCTGACTACTACAATGCTTTGATCGCCGCCTACGACCTGCTGCAGCCCAGCTACCTGAACGTCATGCTCGGTGAGATCGCCTCGGACAATACCCTAGCCGGCGGCGAGAGCGCCAACGACGTGATCGGTATCCAACAGGTGGACGATATGATCCACACCCCGGTCAACGACCAGCTCGATAACATCTGGGACTGGATGTTTGCCGGAGTCAACCGCGCCAGCTTCTTGCTGGAGTTCCAGGATAAGATCGACTTCGAGGGCAAGGCCCAGCTACTGGCCGAGGCACGCTTCCTGCGGGCCTACTACAATTTCGAACTGGTGAAGTGGTTCGGTCCCATTCCGCTGAAGGAGACCCGCTTTTCCCTGGGTGACGAGACGAGCATCCCACGCTCTCCGGTCAGCGCAGTCTACGACTTCATCGAAGCAGACCTCATGGCCGCTATCTCCGAGCTCGCTGTTACCGCCCCCCAGGTGGGTCGCGTATCCCGGGGTGCCGCCCAGGCCCTGCTGGGTAAGGTGCACCTGTACCAGGAAGAATACACGGACGCCGCCCGGCTACTGCAGGAGGTGATCAACTCGGGCAACTACCGCCTGACGGACGACTACGACCAGATCTTCGAGCTGGCCGGCGAGCACGGTCCCGGCTCGGTCTTCGAGGTGGAGTACACCGATGCGGAGGGCGCGGGCTTCGGCTGCCTACAGTGCAGCGAGGGCAACGTGGCCGTGGGTTTCAACGGGATCCGCAACTATACCGGACCCCTGTTCGACGGCGGGTTCAGCTTCAACGTGCCGGTACAGGAAGTGTACGACGCCTTCGCACCGGGTGACGGGCGCCGCGACGTAGCCATCCTGAACATCGACGCCTGGGCCGAAGAGACCGGGGCCAGCTTCGGCATCGGCTTCGAGCACACCGGCTTCTACAACCGCAAGTACATCGCCCGGAAGGGAGACAGCAACATCGGTGACCAGAACCTGACCAACCCCAACAACTACCGGTCCATCCGCTACGCCGACGTGCTGCTGATGGCCGCCGAGGCGCTCAACGCAACCGGGCAGGACGAGCAGGCCCGCGACTACCTCAATCAGGTGCGCCGCCGTGCCTTCGGTGATATGGACCACGACATCAGTGCATCCGGAGACGCCCTGCGCGACTTCATCCTGGCCGAGCGCCGGCTGGAGCTAGTCGGGGAGGGCCACCGCTTCTTCGATCTGGTGCGTACCGGCCGGGCCGCCGCCGCCATCGACGGTTTTACTACGGGCAAGCACGAGCTGTTTCCCATACCCTTCCAGGAGATCCAGTTCTCTAATGGCAACTGGACCCAGAACCCCGGCTACTAATGGGCCGCCCCAAAACACTCCTTCCGATGAACTTCTCGCACGGCCTTTACATCCTGTTCTTTTTCCTGCTGATCAGTAGCTGCGAGGACGAAGTATTCCTGCCCGCCCTCGATGAGGCGGCGCTCCCCAGCGACCTGTCGCTGGCCTTCACCGTCGCTCCCGACAACTCCGGTACGGTGACCATCCTGCCGCAGGGACAGGCCGTTACCTCCTTCACCATCGACTACGGCGACGGCACCTCGATGCCCGAGACCGTCGCGCCCGGCGAGACCGCCTCCCACGTCTACGGCGAGGGCACCTACACCGTCACCCTGGAAGCGATGAACATCAACGGGCAGACCACCTCGATCACGCAGGAACTGACTCTGAGCTTCCGGGCTCCGGAGAACCTGAACGTTTCGGTCGTCCCGACGCCCGGTAACCCCCTGTCCATCGATGTAAGCGCCACGGCCGATCAGGAGACCAATTTTCTGGTCACCTTCGGGGAGGACCCGGAAGCGGAACCCGTGTCCTTTCAGGAGGGCGAAGTGGTCAGCTACACCTACGGTTCTACCGGCACCTATGAGCTGATCGTGCGGGCACTGAGCGGCGGAGCCGCCTCGGTAGCGGACACGGTCACCGTGAATATCGACAACCCGCTTTTCCTGCCCCTCACCTTTGAGGACCCGACCAAGGACTACAACTTCCAGGCCTTCGGCGGAGCATCCGTAGAGGTAGTGGATAATCCCGACGCTACCGGACTGAATACTACGGCCCGCGTAGCCCGCCTGACTAAGGCAGAGAACGCGGAGACCTTCGCCGGTGCGCTGATCGAAGTGGGCCAGCCCCTCGATTTCAGTAGCGTACAGCAGCTGCGGATGCTGGTCTACTCGCCCGATGCCGACATTCCCGTACTGCTCAAGCTGGAGAATGCCAGTGATCCCGATGTATTCGCCGAAGTGACGGCCAACACCACCGTAGCCGGTGCGTGGGAGGAGCTCGTATTCGACTTCAGCGGTGCCGATCTGACGCAAGAGTTCACCAAGGTGGTCGTCTTCTTCGACTTCGGTACGCCCGGAGCGGGCAAGGACTACTACTTCGACGAGCTTAGTTTGCAGGCCAGCGGGCCGGAACTGGCCCTGCCCCTCACCTTCGAGTCGAGCGAGCTGACCTACGAGTGGTTCGGCTTCGGCGGAGCTACGGCCGGGGTCATCGACAATCCGGTCGCGGGGGGAAGCAACAGCAGCGCTCGCGTGGTCACCATCAACAAGGCCAGCGGGGCGGAAACCTTCGCGGGTGCCGTACTGGAACTGCCCCGGCCGCTCGACTTCACCGGCGGCGGCGCACTGAGCATGCAGGTCTGGTCGCCCCGGGCGGGCGTGCCCGTACTGCTTAAGCTCGAGAACGCCACCGACCCCAATACCTTTGTCGAGGTCACGGTCAGTACCACGGTAGCCAGCAGCTGGGAAACCCTCACCTTCGACTTCAGCAGCGGTGACCTGAGCCGCGAGTACTCCAAGCTGGCGGTATTCTTTGACTTCGGTGCGGCCGGTGTGGGCGAAGACTTCTACTTCGACGACATCCGCTACGCCGGGGAGGAAGACACCCCCCTGGGCCTGCCCCTCACCTTCGAGGAGGCGGCAGCTACCTACACCTTCACTGCCTTTGGCGGAGCGGAGGCCATGGTAGTTGCCAATCCCGACCTAAGCGGTATCAACACCAGCGCACAGGTAGCCACGATCAATAAGGCGGACGGCGCGCAGGTCTTCGCCGGTGCCTTCGTCGAGCTGCCCACGCCCATCGACTTTGGCGGGCGCACGACCTTTAGGATGAAGGTGTGGTCTCCCGTCGCCAATATCCCCGTATTGTTTAAGCTGGAGAATGCGACTGATGCCGACATCAATGTGGAGGTGACCGCCACAACGACGGTCGCCAGCCAGTGGCAGGAGCTCACCTTCGATCTAGCCGCCGGCGACCTCAGTCAGTCGTACAGCAAGGTGGTCGTGTTCTTCGACTTCGGTGCGGCCGGTACCGATACGGACTACTACTTCGACGACATTCGCCTGGAGTAGCCTGCATCACCTTCGCACCCGCGACCCCGCCCTTTTTGTGTAGCCAACCCCCTATAATCTTACGATCATGAAAGTCCATCACCTCCTGCTGTTCCTGGCCCTTACCCTGCTGGGGTGCGAACAGGAAGATTATGCGTTTGGCGACATCCAGGCCCCCACCAACTTGCAGGTCGACGTAGAAGTAGTGGGCGAGTCCGCCGCTACCCCCAACGGCGACGGCAGCGGCACGGTCATCTTTACGGCTACCGCCGACAATGCGATCACCTACAAGTACGTCTTCAGCGACGGTACGGAAGAGCTGGCGCCCAGCGGCCGGCTGACCAAGCGGTTCAGTCAGGTGGGCACCAACACCTTCCAGGTCACCGTGGTAGCCTCGGGCACTGCCGGTGTATCCACCACGGCGACTACCGAAGTGACGGTGGAGAGCACCTTCAGCGACGCCGAGGCCGTGCAACTGCTGGCCGGAGACGGCAGCAAGACCTGGTACTGGGCCGCCGACGAGCCGGGGCAGCTCGGTGTAGGGCAGAACGACGGCAATGCCGACCAGAACTACTTCGCCAACTACTACCAGGCCGCCCCCTTCGAGAAGGACGGTGCCGCGGAAAGCCAGTGCCTGTACGAAGACGAGCTGGTGTTCAGCCGGGACGGCGACCGCCTCTTCTACACGCTCAATAACTTCGGCATGACCTACTTCAACGCTGCCTACCAGAGCGTAGCGGGCGGCTCGGCGGGCTTCGATTTCTGCTACGACTACACGGTGCAGGACGACCCCCAGCTGGTGGCGCTGTCGCCCTCCGAATCCGTAGTCGCGGCTAACGGCATACCCGGACAAACGCGCGGTACCCTGCTGAACTTCACCGAGGGCGGCTTCATGAGCTACTACATCGGGGCCAGCACCTACGAGATCCTCTCCCTCACCGAGAACCGCCTCGTGGTGCGGGCAGAGCAGGGTGATAACCCCGCCCTGGCCTGGTATCACGTCTTCACCACCACCAAGCCCGCCCAGGGCACCAGTGGGGAGGAGCCGGTCTTCGAGCAGCTCGTGTGGGCCGATGAATTCGACGGCACTTCCCTGGCCGATACTTCCTGGAGCTACGACACCGGCACCGGCAACAACGGCTGGGGCAACGGGGAATCCCAATTTTACACCGACCGGGAAGAGAACCTATCGGTAGCCGACGGTCTGCTGACGATCACCGCCCAGCGGGAGAACTTCAGCGGCTCGGACTTCACCTCCAGCCGGATCGTGACCGAGAACAAGTTTGAATTCACCTACGGCCGGGTAGAAATCCGCGCCAAGCTGCCTACCGGCGGCGGTACCTGGCCGGCCCTCTGGATGCTAGGCGCTGACTACGACACCAACACCTGGCCGGCCTGCGGCGAGATCGACATCATGGAGCACGTCGGCAACCAGCAAAACCGCATCTTCTCCTCCCTCCACTACCCGGGCAACTTCGGCGGTAATGCAGCCACCGAGAGCACGGTGGTGCCCACGGCGGAGGATGAGTTCCACGTGTACCGCGCCATCTGGTCGGAAAGCAGCATCCGCTTTTTCGTCGACGACGAGCTCTACCACACCTTCAACAACAGCGCGGGACTGCCCTTCGACTCCGACTTCTTCCTGATCTTCAACGTAGCCATGGGCGGCAACTTCGGTGGGGCCATCGATGCGGCCTTCCAGCAGTCCAGTATGCAGGTCGACTACGTGCGGGTGTACCAGTAGCCGTAAGTTTGCGGCATGACACGATCACTCCTCCTGCTGCCCCTGGCCCTTCTCTTACTTCACTGCAACCGGGCGGGGAACGCAGGTGCGGTAGCGGAGGAAACGGCCGAGCGACAGCTCCTCTGGGCGGATGAGTTCGACGGTGATTCACTGTCCACGGCCGACTGGAACTTCGAGCTGGGCGACGGCTGCCCGAACCTCTGCGGGTGGGGCAATAACGAACGGCAGTCCTACACCCGGAGCAACCACCGCCTGGAGGACGGTCACCTGATCATTACCGCCCGCAAGGAAGGGACGGACTACACTTCTACCCGGATCACTACCAAGGACAAGCAGGCCTTCCAGTACGGCCGCATCGAGACCCGCGCCAAACTACCGGTCGGGGAGGGGCTATGGCCCGCCTTCTGGATGCTAGGCGAGAACATCGGCGAGGTCGGCTGGCCCCTGTGCGGCGAGATCGACATCCTGGAGTACGTCGGCCGCGAACCGGGGGAGATTTTTACTACCCTGCATACGCAGGCGAACCACGGCGATAATGGAAGCTCGAAAACCACGGCCTTTCCCGATATCGAGGAGGGCTTCCACCGCTACGCCGCGGAGTGGACGGCCGAGCAGATCACCTTCTACGTCGACGACCAGCTGGTCTTCACCTTCGACCCCGAGCAGCGGACGGAGGCCGTGTGGCCCTTCGATCAGCCCTTCTACATCATCCTTAACGTGGCCGTGGGGGGCAACTTCGGTGGTCCTGAGGTAGACGATACCGTCTTCCCCCAGGAATTCGTGGTGGACTACGTGCGGGTGTACGCGCCACTATAGGGGTACGGAACCGTTCAGTACCCAACATATCCCCCGCCCGATCCGCTTTGTGTACCATGAGAGCATTTCTGGCCTTCGTACTATTAGTTAGTCTATACCAACCCGTAAGCGCTCAGGCAGACAGCAGCGCCACCCTCCGCGTAGGTATCGTGGAGCGTGCCCCCCACGCCATGCAGGATGATCAGGGTAACTGGAGTGGGCTGGCCGTAGAGTGCTGGCGCCAGGTCGCTGAACGGGAGCAGCTGACCTACGAATGGGTGAGCGTGGAAGAGCGCGACAGTCTACTGCCCCTCGTAGGTCGGCGGATCGACGTACTCCTACAGGCCCCCGTGACCGCCAACGGAACCCGTGAGGTAGACTACCTGCAACCCTACCACACGACCACCCTGGCCGTAGCACAGCCCAAGCGCAACAGCATCTGGCAGGTGGCCCGTAACCTGTTTTCGCTACAGTTTTTTTACATCGTGCTCGCCCTGTCTGCCCTGCTCATCCTGATCGGCACGGCGATGTACTTCCTGGAGCGGGGGGGCAACGAGGACCAGTTCGGCGGCGAGCGCAGCGTGGCAGAGGGCGTCGGGGCCGGCTTCTGGTGGGCCGGTGTCACGCTCACTACCATCGGCTACGGCGATAAGGCACCGCACACCCTCGGTGGCCGCATCGTGGCCATGCTCTGGATGCTGACCGCCCTGGCTCTCACGTCTAGTCTGACCGCCGGCGTGATCAGTGCGCTAAACAAGGATTCCACCATCAGCTTCCCCGACGACCTACGGAATAAGACGGTGGGTGCTACCGCTCACTCCCAGGCTGCAGAGTATCTGGAGGATCAGGACATCAGTTTCCGGCCCTTCGATACCGCCCTGGACGGGCTACAGCAACTCAATAAGGGCGAGATCGACCTGTACGTGGACAATACCTCCGCCATCCGCTACGCAGTGAATAGCCATAAGGCCGTCGCGGCTAATATCCAGTCGACCGCCACCCGACCCCAGTCGCTAGCCATTGCCGTGGAGAAGGGCAGTCCGCTCCGTGATCGGCTGGATGCGGCGGTCGTGCGGGTCACGCTCTCGGAAAGCTGGCGCGAGGCGCTCACCGAATACGGGGCGATAGCGGAGTAGGCCGGGGGCAGTATATTCGTGAGGCACTACTAAATCAACACATCATGCGGCAGCTTATCCTATTTCTCCTCCTGGCGGGCACCTTCACCGCCTGCACGCCAGAGGCACCTGCGGAAGAAGGCACCGCGGAAACGTCCAGCGACGTAGCGGTCACTACCGACGAGAACGAGCAGGAAGCAGCCTGGACGGACATCACCTCCGACGAGGCCCGCATCGCCACCGCCCTCCTGGCCGCCCCGGAGGCCAGCCGGTCGGGGGCCAAGGTGATCGGGTACAATGCGGCCGGTGAGCTGGTCACCTTGCGGGAAGGCACGAATGAATTCATCTGCCTGGCCGACGACCCCGGCAAGGACGGCTTCAACGCCGCCTGCTACCACCGCGACCTCGAACCCTTCATGGCCCGGGGCCGGGAGCTCAAGGCCGAAGGCAAGACCCCCCCGGAGATCGACGCCATCCGCGAAGCGGAGGTGAAGGACAAGACCCTCGCAATGGCCCCGACCGGCGCCACGCTACATATCTACTACGGACCGGAAGTCCGCTACGACCCAACCACCGGCGAAGTAGAGCAGGCGAAGTACCGCTACGTGGTGTACATGCCCTACGCGACGGCCGCGTCCACCGGTCTGCCGGAATCCCCCGTAGCCCCCAACCACCCCTGGATCATGGATCCGGGCACCCACCGCGCACACATCATGATCTCGCCGCTGTAGCGCAACTTGTACGTAATGTTGTACGTTTGTAAAAGCGTAAAAGCGTAAAAGCGTAAAAGCGTAAAAGCGATGCAGGCGATCACCGTATCTAAGTTTAGGTCTAACATGAAGCACTACCTGGATGAGGTAGAGGACTCGAGCGAGACCATCCTGATACCCCGCAGCGGGGAGCGGAAGGGCGTGGTACTGATGGGCCTGTCAGAATACAACTCGCTGATGGAAACGATGCACCTGAGGTCGTCTCCAGCCAATCACCAGCGACTGCTCGAATCGATTGCGGAAGCCGAGCGGGGTGAGCTGCGTACCGTACCCATAGAGGAGATCGATCGTATGGTGGAGGAGCGAATTACGGATGGAGATTAGTTTCTCTACCCGTGGCTTCGACGACCTACTTCAATTGCTGGAGCGGGAGCCTAAACTAGCCCGTAAGCTGGCTAGATTATTACGCGAAATCCGCAAGCATCCCTTCACCGGTACCGGTAAGCCCGAACCGCTCAAGCACGAATTCTCCGGGTGGTGGTCCAGACGCATCAACCAGGAACATCGCCTGGTATACCGGATCACCACGCGGGAAGACGGAGATCAAGTCTGTGAGATTGTGCAGTGCTTCACTCACTACGGCTGATGTTACTCCCCTGCCACCTCCCCGACCGCCACGAAGCCGGCTGCGATGAAGCCGGCCGCGGTTGCCTGGCTGGTCCCGTATTCGCCGCCGCCGTCATTCTGCCCCCCGGCTATTCCAATCCTGAGCTCAACGACTCTAAACAGCTCGGCACCCGCGACCGCGCCCGCCTGCGTGAGCAGATCGAGCAGGATGCCCTGGCCTGGGCCGTAGCCAGCTACTCCGTAGACGAGATCGACCGCCACAACATCTTTCAGTCCAGCTACCGCGCCATGCACCGGGCACTGGACCGCCTCGCCACGCGGCCCGACTTTCTGCTCATCGACGGCAAGTACTTCATCGACTACCCGGGGGTGGAGCACCTGTGCGTGATCAAGGGCGACGGTAAGTACCAATCCATCGCCGCCGCCGGCATACTAGCCAAAACCCACCGCGACGCGCACATGCTAGGCCTGCACGCCACCTACCCGCAGTACGCCTGGCACACCAATCAGGGCTACCCCACCCGGGCCCACCGCCAGGCCATCGAGGCGTACGGGGCCACCCGCCACCACCGCAAGAGCTTCACCCTGCTGGCCGGCGGCAAGCCGTACACCCTGTTCGACGACGAAAAGTAACCGCCGCGGCCGCAGGTGCGAACGAACAAGCGGGGATCGAATACCGCTTCATTTAAGTTGATCCCACCACCACCCATGCCCAACCGACCAGACCCCCCTACCCGCGCGGTAACCCTCACCGTCAACGGTACTGCCCGAACCGTACACGTAGCCCCCTGGGTCTCCCTGCTCGATACCCTGCGCGACCACCTCGACCTGACTGGCAGCAAGAAGGGCTGTGACCACGGACAGTGCGGTGCCTGCACCGTGATCTGCAACGGACAGCGCATCCTGAGCTGCCTGACCCTGGCCGTGATGCAGGACGGCGCTGAGATCACCACCATCGAAGGGATCGGTGCGGAGGGTAAGCTGCACCCGCTGCAGGAGGCCTTCATCGCGTACGATGCCTTCCAGTGCGGCTACTGCACCCCGGGGCAGATATGTAGTAGTATCGCTATGATCGAAGCGGGTCACGGCAACACCCGCGAGGAGGTCAAGGACCTGATGAGCGGCAACCTCTGCCGCTGTGGGGCAAACACTAATATCATCGACGCCATCATGGCGGTAAAGGACGGCGCGCATGAATAATTTCGATTACCTCAGAGCAGGCACCATCAAGGAAGCCGTCCGGGGGATAGCCACCCAGCCCGCCAACCAGTTCATCGCCGGAGGGACCAACCTGATCGACCTCTGGAAGTACGACCTGACCCACCCGGCCCGTCTGATCGACCTCAACGGACTCGACGAGCTCAAGACTATCACCGAGCTGCCCGATGGCGGTCTGCGACTGGGGGCCCTGGTCAGCAACAACGCTACCGCCTACCACCCGATCGTGGAGGAGCGGTACCCCCTGCTGTCACGCACCATTCTGGCTGGAGCTACTGCCCAGATCCGCAACAGCGCTACGAACGGAGGAAACCTACTGCAACGCACTCGCTGCTACTACTTCTACGACGTAGCCTCCCCCTGCAACAAGCGGGTGCCGGGCTCGGGCTGTCCGGCCATCGAGGGGCAGAACCGACTGCACGCCATCCTGGGGGAGAGCGCGCAGTGTATCGCCACCCATCCCTCCGACATGGCCGTAGCCCTGGCCGCACTCGAAGCGGTGGTGCAGGTGACCGGTCCGGAGGGCCAGCGGTCGATCCCCATCGCCGACTTCCACCGCCTGCCGGGCAATACCCCCGAGCGAGACAACACCCTGGCGGCCGACGAGCTTATCACCTCCATCGACCTGCCGGCTACCGGCTACGCAGCCCACCACAGTTACCTGAAACTGCGCGACCGCAACTCCTATGCCTTTGCCCTGGTCAGTGTCGCTACCGGCCTGGAACTGGAAGACGGTAAGATCACCCGCGCCCGTATCGCAGTGGGTGGGGTAGCCCACAAACCCTGGCGTAAGCCGGCGGCCGAAGACGCGCTGATTGATAAGGAACCAAGCCCGGAAGCCTTCGGGGCTGCCGCCGACATCTTACTGGCGGGCGCTACCGGCTACGGCCACAACGACTTCAAGATCGAACTGGCCCGCCGTGCCATCATCCGCAACGGGGCGATGGCCCTCGACCCCTCCTGTCAGCGCCCGGGCGCACAACCCTCTCTCTAAGCCACCACCCCCATGAAGAAGCACGAAGAAATAGGCAAGCCCCGCCGCCGCATTGAGGGCGCCCTCAAGGTGAGTGGTCAGGCCAAATACGCAGCGGAGTACCAAGTACCTGATCTACTGTACGGCTACATCGTCAACGCGACGATCACCAAGGGACGAATCACCCACATCGACGAAACGGCCGCCCGCACGGTGGGTGGGGTAGTGGATATCTTCCACCACGACCACCGAAGCGATCTGCCGAAGTTCGATATGCTGTACAAAGAGATGGACGCCCCGCCGGGCTCGGCCTTCCGCCCGCTCTACGATGCGGAGGTCAAGTCTAACGGACAGCCCATCGCGCTCGTCGTAGCCGAAACCTTCGAAGCAGCCCGCTACGCGGCCTCCCTACTCGAGATCAGCTACGCGGAGGAAGCCTTCGACGTGGATCTAAAGGAGAACCTGCACCAGGCAAAGAAACCCTCCAAGGGACTAGCGACCCTTATCAAACCCCTGCCGCCGGGTCCCCGTGGCGACTTCGAATCCGCCTACGCCAGCGCGGATGCTCGCTTTGAGGGAGAGTTTTTGCACGGCTCGCAGCACCACAATCCGTTGGAGCTATTTGCTACCACTACGGTGTACGAGGGGGAGGGCAAACTGACGATCTACGATAAGACACAGGGAACGACCAACTCACAGGTCTATGTGAGTAACCTGTTCGGACTGCGCTTCAAGGACGTGCGGGTCATCGCGCCCTTCGTAGGCGGTGGCTTCGGCTCGGGCCTGCGACCGCAGTATCAGCTCGTGCTCTGCGTGATGGCGGCTTTGGAGTTGAAGCGGAACGTACGGGTGGTCATGGACCGCAAGCAAATGTTCACCTTCGGTCACCGGCCGGAGACCGTGCAGCGTACCCGCTTCGGTGCTACGGCCGATGGCGAGCTGACGGCCATTAATCACGTAGCCCTAGCCGAAACCTCTCGCTTTGAGGACTACAACGAGGTGGTCGTCAACCACGCCAATATGCTCTACCCGGCCGGCAACGTGACCCTGGAGTACAAGCTCGTCCCCCTGGACCGCTTCACCCCCCTCGACATGCGCGCACCGGGCGGCAGCACCGGTATGCTGGCCATCGAGACGACCATGGATCAGCTGGCCGACCAGCTCGGCATCGACCCCCTCGAGTTCCGCCTGCGCAACTACGCCGAGCGGGACGTGAGCTCCGACAAACCCTTCTCCAGCAAGGAACTGCGGGAGTGTTACCGGCAGGGTGCCGAGCAGTTCGGCTGGTCGGAACGTAAGCCCACCAGTGAGCAGGGTCGTCGGGGTAATCGACTGGTAGGCCACGGCATGAGCTCGGGCATGTGGGACGTGATCGCACTACCGGGAACGGCCACCGCCGAGTTTACCGCCGATGGGAAGCTGATCGTACGCAGTGCCGTCACCGACAACGGGCAGGGTACCTATACCGTGATGAGCCAGATCGCGGCCCATGAGCTCGGTCTGCCGCTAGAGGCCGTGACCTTCGAGTACGGCGACAGCAAACTGCCGCTATCTCCTATCCAGGGGGGCTCCTACACGACCGGCGTGATCGGTTCGGCCGTGAAGGCTAGTTGTCGGGCACTGAAGAACGAGCTGTTCAAACTCGCCCAGATTATGGATGGCTACCCACTCGGCAACGCCCTGCCGGAGGATGCCGTGTTTACCGACGGGGCGATCGTACTAAAGGAAGCCCCGCATACGAAGATTAGGCTTACTGACATCATCGCCTTCAATAAGGGGAAAGCCGTCACGGCTTCTAAGTCTAACATCCCCAACGTATTTAAGCTCAAGCAGTACACCCGGGCGTCGCACTCGGCCTCCTTTGTGGAGGTAGAGGTGGATGAGCAGCTCGGCATCATCAACGTCACCCGCGCGGTCACGGTGGTGGCGGCCGGCCGCATCATGAATCCGCAGACCGCCCGCAGTCAGATTCTGGGCGGTATGGTCTGGGGCATCAGCATGGCCCTACGCGAAGAGACCCTGCTCGACCCCCGGCTCGGCAAGTACATCAATACCAGCCTCGGGGAGTACCACCTGCCGGTACACGCCGACATCCACGACCTGGAGGTGATCTTCGTCGAGGAGCACGATACCATCATCAATGAGCTTGGTGCCAAGGGCATCGGCGAGATCGGTATGATCTCCATGGCCCCGGCCATCGTCAATGCCGTTTACAACGCTACGGGCAAGCTGGTGAAGGTGTTTCCGATCAAGGTGGGGGATTTACTATAAGGGTACCCTGAGTTCACCTTAGCCACCTACCTTTGTCCCATAGCTGTGCTAGCGCTGTGGCAACTTTGTGTTGAACCCTGTGGCACCGTGTTTAATTCTCCCCATGGACATCGTAGCAATAGTAGGCCGCCCCAACGTAGGCAAATCCACCCTCTTTAACCGCCTGATTGGCGAGCGGCAGAGCATCGTCGACAACCAGAGCGGCGTGACCCGCGACCGGCAGTACGGACAGAGCAACTGGAACGGCAAGGAGTTCGCCGTAGTCGATACCGGGGGCTTCGTGCGCAATAGCGATGACGTCTTCGAGGCCGCCATCCGCGAGCAGGTCATCATCGCTATCGAGGAGGCTACGGTGATCATCTTTATGGTCGACGTCACTACCGGAATCACGGATCTGGATGAGGAGGTCACCCAGCTCCTGCGCCGCACCGACAAGCCCGTACTACTGGCCGTCAACAAGGTCGACAATAACCGCCGCCAGCTGGAGGCCAATGAGTTTTGGGGACTGGGCTTCGAGCAGACCTTCTTCCTCAGCTCCATCACCGGCAGCGGTACGGGCGAGCTGCTCGACGTAGCCGCTGAGTACATCACCGTGCGGGAGGAGGAGCCGAGCGAGCTCATGCAGCTGGCTATCGTCGGTCAGCCCAATGCCGGTAAGTCCAGTTTCATCAATGCCCTGCTCGGCGAGGAGCGCAATATCGTCACCGATGTGGCCGGCACCACCCGCGACAGCATCAACAGCCACTACAATAAATTCGGCAAGGAATTCATCCTCATCGATACCGCCGGCATCCGCAAGAAGGCCAAGGTGCACGAGAACCTGGAGTACTACTCCGTCATGCGCGCCATCCGCGCCATCGAGAAGGCCGACATCTGCGTACTCATGATCTCCGCCGTCGATCAGGTAGAGGCCCAGGACCTGGCCATCTTCCGCCTCGCCCAGAAGAATAATAAGGGCATTGTCATTGCCATCAATAAGTGGGACCTGGTCGAGAACAAGGAGACCAATACTGCCCGCGACCTGGAGCAGGAGGTACGCCGCCGCTTCGCCCCCTTCAACGACCTGCCCGTCGTATTCATGAGCGTCACCGAGAAGCAGCGTATCATGAAGACCATCGAGGCCGCCGAGCAAGTCTACGCCAACCGCACGCGCCGCATCCCCACCTCCCAGCTCAACGACGTGATGTTACCGGCCATCGAGCGCTTCAATCCACCCAGCTCCCGCGGTCGCGTCATCAGCATCAAGTTCGTCTCCCAGCTCCCCCTGGCCTACCCCGCCTTCGCCTTCTTCTGCAACCACCCCCAGCACATCAAAGACAGCTACAAGAACTACCTGGAGAATCAGCTACGCGAGCACTTCGACTTTACGGGGGTGCCGATCACTATCTTCTTCCGGCAGAAGTAGTGTAGTGAGGTAATTCTGTGGCTCTGTAGGCTGATGGGATAGGCATCGGAGCTGGCGGCCCACCGCACTCTGCGGGCTTACACAAAGCGTATCCCGTACCGGCCACAGACCTCCGTTACCGTTGCCATATCGGGCGGGCCGGGCGGCAACTCCCCTAGTTCGGCAAACATCGCCTCCAGGCCGGCGGGGAAGACCGACAGCAGTACCCTCGTAGTGGACGATCCGATGGTGCGCCAGGAGTGCGGTACCCCGCGCGGTCCGAAGGCCAGGTCGCCGGCCTGCAGTACGGTAGTCTGGTCACCGACGGTTAGTTCCAATTCTCCCGCAAGTACGTAGAAGACTTCATCCTCGTGTTCGTGTATGTGTGGAGGGATCTGGACCCCGGCCGCGTTGTCTTCCTCGATGAGGGTAAAGAGGCCGTTGGTGTCCTCGGCGGTGAGCTTGATGCGCATCCGGTCACCTAGTACCGTCACCGGACGACCTTCATCGCTACGTACGATGCGCGGTAGTGTGCTTAGCCGAGCGCTACCCGGATGGCTGGCCGCGGGACTGCCGAAGATTGCAGTGATGCCCACGGCGAGGGAGGTACGAAGGAAATTTTTGCGTTGCATGCCTGGGGGAGTTTGCACCTTTATCCCTAATCGACCGCAGGCGTTACGCAGGCGGGGGCCTCATTTCTATCCCATGCACCTCAGTATCCACCCCTACGACCTCCCCCTCCGGGACCCCTTCCGCATCGCCCACGAAAGCCGTACGGTGCAGCCCACCCTCATTGTAGAACTGCGGGACGAAGCCAGTGGCCTGTCCGGACTTGGGGAAGCCCCCATGACCCGCTACTACGGGCTAGAGACGGCTACCTGCACCGCCCTCCTGGAAGACCTAGCACCCGCGATCGCGCCCTGGACCGTGGAAGACCTGGACGTACTGGGCGTAGAGGGACTACTGCGCGACCTGCCCACTGAGCTGAACCCCTTCCTGCGCTGCGCGATTGACGTGGCCCTGCATGACCTGTATGCCAAGCAGGCCGGTAAACGACTCGGTACGTTATGGAAGCAGAACCGCCGCCGGATGACGCCGACCTGCTACACCATCGGTCTGGCCCCGTTGCCGGAGATGGTGCGTAAGCTGCGGGCTACCCCCTGGCCGGTGTACAAGATCAAGCTCGGCGGGGGAGGCGATGACGTCAATATCATCCGGGAGCTACGCAAGCATACGGATGCCCCCTTCTACGTGGACGCCAACACGGGGTGGACCGCCCGGCAGACCATCGACCACGCCATCCATCTGAAGGAACTGGACGTACAATTTATCGAGCAGCCGCTCCGGCCGGAGGATGTGGCGGGCCAGCAGCTACTGAACCGCCACTGCGTACTCCCCGTGTTCGCCGACGAAAGCTGCCAGACGGAGGCCGACGTGGACCGCTGTGCGGACCTGTTCAGTGGCATCAACATCAAGGTGGTCAAGTGCGGTGGACTCCTGCCCGCCCGCCGGATGATCGACCGGGCGCGTGCGCTTGGTCTGGGCGTTATGGCCGGCTGCATGACCGAAAGCAGCGTAGGCATCAGCGCCATCGCCCAGCTACTCCCCGAACTCGACTATGCCGACCTCGACGGGGCTATGCTACTGGCTCACGATCCGGCCGAGGGTGTCACCTTCGACCCCCAGACTGGCTATGCCCTATACCCCGACCGCCCCGGCACCGGCGCCCTCCTAACCAGCGCAGCGTCTACCGAGCCGAAGGCGATCTAACCAGCGCAGCGACTAACCAAGCCGCAGGCTTAACCTTTCCATGCAAACTTCTGGTGCAACACTTGACTTCTAGCAGGGTAAACCAGTTCAGACCAACGCATGTACCTATCGCTTTCCCGCCTTTCCGTCCTAGCCCTCGTGCTATCGCTCGGCGTTCTACTCCCCAGCTGCGCAACCAATCCGGTGACGGGAAAGAAGCAGATTTCGTTCATCTCGGAAGAGAGTGAGATCCAGATGGGGCAGAGCTACGACCCGCAGGTGGTGGCTGAGTTCGGTATCTATGAAGACCCCCAGTTGCAGTCTTTTCTCAGCGAAAAGGGCAAAGAAATGGCGGCCATCAGTGAGCGGCCTAACCTGCCCTGGACCTTTCGGCTGGTAGATTCCGACGTAGTAAATGCCTTTGCCGTACCCGGCGGCTTCGTGTACTTCACGCGCGGTATCATGGCTCACTTCAATAACGAGGCGCAGTTTGCCGGTGTACTGGGCCACGAGATCGGCCACGTCACGGCGCGGCATACCGTAGCCCAGCAGAGCAAGCAGCAGCTCCTCGGTGGCGCGGCCATGGTGGGTATGATCCTTTCGCCCGAACTAGCCAGTCAGGGCGAAAGCCTGATGCAGGGTATGCAGCTCCTGTTCCTTAAGTACGGCCGCGACGCCGAGAGTCAGTCGGACGAACTAGGCGTGAAGTACTCCACCGCCATCGGCTATGACTCCAAGGAGATGGCCGGCTTCTTCAAGACCCTCGACCGCCTCAGCGGCGGTGCCGAGAATCGTGCCCCCAGCTTCCTGAGTACCCACCCCGATCCGCTCAACCGCGAAGCACGCGTACAGGAACTAACCATAGCCGCTCAGGCGGCCGATACGAAAACCGACTATGAAGTGGATCGCGACGGCTACCTGCGCCGGATCGATGGCCTGCTGTACGGCGAAGACCCCGATCAGGGTTACGTGGAAAGCGGTGCCTTCTACCACCCCGCCCTGCGCTTTCGGTTTGGTATCCCGAAGGACTGGCAACTGATCAATGCACCCACCATGGTGCAGATGGTGAGCCCTAACCAGGATGCCATGATGCAGATGCGGCTGGCACAGGGCACCGATACCCGGGCCGCGGCCGAAGAGTTCGTGACGCAGAGTAAACTACAGGTCAGCAGCTCCAGCGATCAGGCGATTAACGGACTGCCCGCTACAACCCTGGTCGGTGAGATCACTCAGCAGGACCAGCAGAGCGGACAGACCCAGAAATTGGGGGTCATCACTAGCTTCATCGCTTACGGGGGAAATATCTACATGCTTACCGGCCTGTCGGTGGCCCAGAACTTCCGCAAGTACGCCCCACTCATGGAGAACACCATCCGGAGCTTCAGTGAGCTGACGGACCAGAGTAAACTCAACCGCCAGCCCGAGCGGATCAAGATCGTCACGGTGCCCGTAGCGACTACCCTCCAGCAGGCACTACTGAACGCCGGTATTCCGCAGACGCGGCTGCAGGAGTTCTCAGTACTGAATGGTATGGAGCTAAATACACAGCTACCGGCCGGCTACCTGATCAAGACGGTGAGTGGAGGCACTAGTGGCGTGAAGCCCTAGTAGTGCTTACGGGCGCTTACCCAGGCGCGCGGTAGCATCATTCTGTCCGATAGCCGAACCGGGCTTACGAACGGTAGGAGCCGCCAGGGCGTCGTAGGCTGCCGCCTGTCCCTTGAGGCGGGTGTTCATCCGACCGAGCTTGTTGTTCTCCATACTGGGGAAGGTGCGGTTGGATAAGAACACGTACACCAGTTCTTCCTCCGGATCGGCCCAGACTGCCGTACCCGTGAAGCCGAGGTGGCCGAACGTGCGGGCGGAAGCGTCCTGCGCGATGTTTGGCGAGCGGTTCTCGTCGAGGTTCTTCATGTCGAAGCCCAGGCCGCGCCGCAGTTCGCCCGGATAACGGGTGGTAAACAGTTTGACGGTAGCGGGGGAGAGGTACTGCTTGCCCCCGTAGCTGCCCTCCTGCAGGAGCATCTGGAATAGCGCGGCCAGATCGTGGGCCGAGCCGAACAGGCCGGCATGACCACTTACTCCACCCATCATACCGGCGCCCATATCGTGGACGTGCCCCTGTACGGCGGCCATCCGGAAGTAGTTGTCGATCTCGGTGGGGGGGATGCGATCGCGGGCGATCGAGCGCAGGGGGTTGTAACGCAGGGATTCCAGCCCCATGGGGTAATAGAAGTTGCGCGCGGCGAATTCGTCGACGGTCAGGCCGCTGACCCGGTCCACCAGTTTGGCCAGGAGGTAAAAGCCCAGGTCGCTGTAGCGGTAG
The DNA here is from genome assembly GCF_923081025.1 of Neolewinella maritima. Taxonomy (GTDB): domain Bacteria; phylum Bacteroidota; class Bacteroidia; order Chitinophagales; family Saprospiraceae; genus Neolewinella; species Neolewinella maritima. The sequence goes on from NZ_CAKLPZ010000001.1 coordinate 220,368, forward strand.
CGGCCGATGTTAGGCAGCGGGCTGTCGTAGATGCGTTGCCAGACGGAGTCCACGTACACCTTATTCATGAACAGCTCATCCGTGACCGGGACCACGAAGTTGCCGGTCTGTACGGTGCGGTAGTACTGGGAGCTGGGCTTAGGGTGTTTGCCCGGCCCGAGCGTGTAACGGTAGAAGGGAATCCAGCTGTGCAGACCTGCACGGTGCGCAAGTACGTCGCGGATGATGAGAGGCTCCTTATTGCTGCCGGTGAGTTCGGAGAGGTAGTGGCCCAGGGGCTTGTCGAGGTCGATCTTGCCCTCGTCTACCAGTTTCATGACGCAGAGCGTGGTGGCAGCTACTTTGGTGACGGAGGCCAGGTCGTACACATCGTTCACGCTGACCGCCCGGCTACGCGGACTATAAGTATGCCGTCCGTAGGCCTTTTCGAAGACGATCTTTCCGCTGCGGGCTACCAGGACAACCATGCCGGGGGTAGCCTTCTTTGCCATAGCATCTCTGGCGAGGGCGTCGATCCGGCTGGTGAGGCGCTCGCCGTCGATACCTACGCTCTCGGGATTACCGTAGCCCATGCGGTAGTTGGCGGTGGTTTCCAGACCGGCATTGTAGGCGGATTTCTTACTGGCCGTGACGGGTAGGCGGCCCGTGATACGGTTGGCCCCGAACAGCGCCTGGGCGGCGGCGTCCTGGGCTACCTCATCGCGGGTGTAGGCTTCCAGTACGGTACCGAATTCATCCAGGGCGGCGAGGCTGTAGGGGTTGCCGAATACGGTAAGTACAAGCTTTGCCTTGGCGTCAACTTCCCGGAGTAGTCCGAGCAGGTCGCTTGACATGGGTACTTTCTCGATGAAGCGACTGCCATCGCTGTAGAGGCTGGCGAGTACTACATCGTTCGGCTTGATGCGCTCCAGCAGTTGCTTGCGCTCGGTAGCGGTGGGGGTGCTGCCGGCAATGAGGTGGGTGAGCTGACCGTAGTCATCCAGCCGTTCCGCGAAGGGGGTAGTCTTTGCCGCTCCGATCTGGAGACTCACCAGCTTGCCGTCGGCGGGTGTCTGTACGGGGACGAGCTGTTGCTTATCACGTACCAGCGTCATAGCGGCCTCGAAGAGTTCCTGCTTGAGTGCTACGGCCCGTGCGTTATTGAGATCGGCACGCAGGTTAGCCTCCGCGGGGAAGCTGGCCTTGTCTAGTCCGAGCCGGTACTTAGACAGGAGTACCCGGCGTACTTTTTCCTCCAGACCAGCCTGGGTGATCTTCCCCTCGGCCAGGTAGCGCTTGACGGCCTTGAAGGAAGCACCGATATCCTCGGGTAGCAGGAGGATGTCAGAGCCCGCTGCGATGGCTTCCGCTTCTACTTCTCCGTCGCCGTAGTGCTTGGTGACGCCCTTCATCTCCAGTCCGTCCGTAAAGATGAGTCCGGTGAAGCCCAGCTCCTTCCGGAGTAGGTCGGTCACGATGGGCTTACTCAGGGAGGAGGGGCGATTGGGACGGGGGTCGAGTGCCGGGATCTGTAGGTGAGCGGCCATCATACTACCGATGCCGTAGCGGATGAGTGCGCGGAAGGGGTAGAGCTCGATGCTGTCGAGCCGGGCGCGGCTGTGGTTGATGACTGGGAGGTCGAGGTGACTATCGACATCGGTATCTCCGTGGCCGGGGAAGTGCTTGGCGCTGGCCAGGATGCCGTTGTCCTGCAGGCCCTTCATGTACATGTAGCCCTTGGCGGTCACATTATAGCGATCTTCGCCGAAGGAGCGGGTCGCGATGACGGGGTTGTTGGGGTTATTGTTGACGTCGAGCACGGGGCTGAAGCTCACGTTCACGCCCAGCCGGCGCATCTGTCGGGCGATCTCGGCGCCCATATCGTAGATCAGTTGGTTGTTGCGAATGGCCCCGAGTGCGAGCTGTTTGGGGTAGGAGATGGTCTGGTCGGGAAGCCGCATGCCCAGGCCCCACTCGGCGTCCATACTGACCATCATCGGCAGCTCGCTCATGCCCTGGTAGCGGTTGGTGAGCTGGAGCTGCTTTTCGGGGGTGCCCTGGAAGAAACACAGACCGCCGACGTGGTACTCCTTGATCTGCCGTTCGACGCTGGCCTCGTGATCGGCACCGAGGTCGCTGTGGGCGCGGATCATGAACAGCTGGCCGAGCCGCTCGTCTTCGCTCATGCTGGTATACACCGAATCTACCCACCGTTGCTCCGTCGTCGTAAGCTGAGAGAGGTCACCGCGGTAAACCTGCTGAGCGAAAAGGGAGGGAGCAAACTGAAGAACACAAAACAACAAGACGGTGCAAAAGACCTTCATACGACTGGGGGAGTAAGCGGGCAAAATAGGCAGGAAACCGAATGTGGTGGTAGCCATCCACAGACTAACGCGATTAATATACGTAGCGGGTATGAAAGCGAAGTTAAATATTTGGAATGCGGAGGCTACAGAAACAGGAAAACCGGGAAGCGACTCTTGCGCTTCCCGGTTCCCAATGATTCGATCGTACTGGCTGAATGACCTAGCTGACTAGCTCGCCCTCGTAGAGCGGAAAGCGTGCCATGAACTGGTGTACCTCCTGCCGGATGTTGCCGAGTAGCGCATCGTCTTCCGCATTGGAGATGACCTGGTCGATCCACGCTACGGTCTGCCGACAGTCTGCCTCCGTAAAACCGCGGGTAGTGATGGCCGCCGTGCCGATCCGGATACCACTGGTGACCATGGCCGACTTCTTGTCGAAGGGCACCATATTCTTGTTCAGGGTGATGTCCGCCTTACCCAGGGCTTCTTCCGCGTCACGGCCGGTGATCTCTTTATTGCTCAGGTCGATGAGCATGCTGTGGTTATCCGTGCCGCCGCTGATGATGTGGTAGCCGCGTTCGACCAGGGCTTCGGCCATAGCTTGGGCGTTGGCAATCACCTGCTTACCGTAGGCCTTCCAGTTTTCATTCAAGCACTCCCCGAAGGCTACGGCCTTACCAGCAATGACGTGCTCCAGGGGGCCACCCTGCATGCCGGGGAACACCGCGCTATCGAGCAACCGGCTCATCTTGATCATCGTACCCTTTTTGGTTGTCTTGCCGAAGGGGTTATCGAAGTCCTGGCCCATCATGATGATGCCGCCACGGGGGCCGCGTAGGGTCTTATGGGTGGTGCTGGTCACGATGTGGCAGTGGGGGAGGGGGTCGTTGAGCAGACCGGCAGCGATGAGTCCGGCGGGGTGCGCAATGTCGGCCAGTAGGATAGCACCTACCTCGTCGGCGATGGCCCGGAAGCGGGCGTAATCCCAGTCGCGGCTGTAGGCGGATGCACCGCAGATGATCATCTTGGGTTCGACCTCGCGGGCCTTTTCGGCCACCTTGTCCATATCGATCAGTCCCGTAGCCTCCTCTACCCCGTAGAAGTTAGCCTTGAAGTGCTTACCGCTGAAGTTGGCTGGATGGCCGTGACTCAAGTGACCGCCGTGGCTCAGGCTGAAGCCTAAGGTCTTGTCGCCGGGCTTCAAACAGGCCAGGAACACCGCCGCATTCGCCTGGGCACCGGAGTGCGGTTGCACGTTGGCGTAGGTGGCGCCGAACAGTTCACACAGTCGGTCGATGGCCAGCTGCTCTATTTCGTCTACGACCTCACAGCCCCCGTAGTAGCGCTTGCCGGGATAGCCCTCCGCGTATTTGTTGGTCAGGCAGCTACCTACAGCCTCCAGGACGGCGGCACTGGTGAAGTTTTCCGATGCGATCAGTTCGATGCCGTTGCGTTGGCGGTCGAGTTCACGGTCGATACGGTCGAAAACGGCGGAATCACGGCTCATGGGGGTGGGGATTTTGGGAGGGGTAAAGTTACGGCTTTGGTTTTAGGGTGTGGTGGTGTGGTGTGGTGTGGTGTGGGGTGGTAGGTTAAACACGGAGGTGCACGGAGGTTGGGCACGGAGTTGCACGGAGGTGGGGTAGTACAGTGGGACGCTCCGTGTACCCTCCGTGCTTTCCCCTCCGTGAACCTCCGTGTTTAAAAAAACGCCCACCCCAGAGAACCGGAGTGGGCGTCACTAATCTATACGAACTCAGCGCTAAGCATCGGCCTCAGCTACCTCAGCGTCGGCTTTCTTGCCCTTACCGTTGCGGTTGGCGCGGGCTTCTTCCTCGAGGCCCATGAGCTTGGCCTTGATCTTGGCTTCTACCTCGTCGGCTACTTCGGGGTTATCGAGCATGAACATCTTGGCGGCTTCGCGGCCCTGGGCGATCTTGGCGTCGTCGTAGCCGTACCAGGCACCGGACTTGGTGATGATGTCCTGGTCGACACCGAGGTCGACAATCTCGCCTACTTTGGAGATGCCCTCGCCGTACATGATATCGAACTCCGCGATCCGGAAGGGGGGAGCCAGCTTGTTCTTAGCTACTTTGACCTTGACGTGGTTGCCTACGACGTTGCCTTCCTTATCCTTGATGGCCGCGCCGGTACGCCGGATATCGATCCGCATCGAAGCGTAGAACTTCAGTGCGTTACCGCCCGTGGTGGTCTCGGGGTTGCCGAACATGACGCCGATCTTCTCGCGCAGCTGGTTGATGAAGATACAGCAGCAGCCGGTCTTGCCGATCGTGCCGGTCAGCTTACGCATGGCCTGCGACATCAGACGCGCCTGCAGACCCATCTTGCTGTCACCCATCTCGCCTTCGATCTCGGCCCGGGGTACGAGTGCGGCGACGGAGTCCACGACGATGATATCGACGGCACCCGAGCGGATGAGGTTTTCGGTGATCTCCAGCGCCTGCTCGCCGTTGTCGGGCTGCGAGATGAGGAGGTTGTCGGTATCTACTCCCAGGCTCTGGGCATAGAAGCGGTCAAAGGCGTGCTCCGCGTCCACGATAGCGGCGATACCGCCACGCTTCTGGCACTCGGCGATGGCGTGAATAGCCAGGGTGGTCTTACCCGAGCTTTCCGGGCCGTAGATCTCGATGATCCGTCCCTTGGGGAAGCCACCGATGCCGAGGGCTACGTCGAGCCCGAGCGAGCCGGTGGGGATGGCCTCTACATTAGCGGCCTGTGATTCGCCGAGGCGCATGATGGTGCCCTTGCCGTAGGCCTTGTCCAGCCGATCGATCGTCATCTGGAGGGCCTTAAGCTTCGCGGCGGTGTCTTTGTGGTTATCTGCCATTATCCTGTTTGTTTAAAACTGCTTTTGTTTTGCGACGCTACAAATATAAACACCTTGTTCCAACTGCACAAGCTTTTGCACGCTTTTGAGCGATAAAAAATCCGCTTATTAGCGATAAATCACGTTTTATAACTCATATGATTACAAAAAATGTTTGAAAAGTAGCCCTTGCACCTGCGGTCCCGCCCCGGTGATACATCTTACTGTAGCTTTGGATTATTCTGATGCCGCTCGGCGTCGCGGCCCGTTTTCTTGAGCAGGTTCTGCCGGAGGGCTTCGGTAAGGTTTACCCCGGTCTGATTGGCCAGGCAGATCAGTACGAAGAGCACGTCGGCTAACTCGTCAGCAAGCTGGGCGGGAGCGGTAGCGGCGTCTTGGGGGTCCTTGAAGGACTGCTCGCCGTAAAGGCGTGCCATAAGTCGTGCTACCTCCCCCGTCTCCTCCATGAGAATGGCCGTATTGGTGAGTTCGCCGTAGTAGCGTACTCCTACGGTATTGATCCACTCGTCTACGGTGGCCTGGGCCTGCTGCAGGGTCACGCCCTAGTAGGAGTTCTTGAGGGTAAAGCTGGTGCCGTTCACCTCGACCTTATCGCCGTTGTGCTTACCGCGCAGGGCCAGGTAGAGGGGACTATCGGTGGAAATACCGCGGTACTTCTTGCCGTTCACCTCAAACTCGTCGCTGGCGGCGCCTACGAAAAAGGTACCCTGGTCGGTCTCGATGATGTCGCCAAGCTGGATCTCCTCGGTAGGCTCGATCTCACTCAGGTTGGCCAGTACCCGGATGTCGTGCTGCAGCGCCTCGACGACCGAAGCGCGGGCTTCGACGCGGTTGATGCTCTGGTCTACTTTGCCGTCCTCAAACATATTCTGGACGTTGTCATTGGTGGACTCCGCCTCGTTCATGTCGGCGTTCTGCATGGCCATCATGTTCTGGTATGAGTTCTCCTTGATGGCGAGTAGTTGGGCGGCTACGGCCTCCTTTTCGGTCTGTTGTGATTCGGTAAGTTGCATGGGTACGTTTTTAGCCGCTTCAGTGCGGCGTGCTAAGTGCAACGGTAGGTTTGGGGCGCATGTTTGAGGCAAAAAAAATCCGTGAGTGCGAACTATGTCCTAACTTGCGGATTCTATCACCGGCAGTTTTATCTTTGCTGCCAACCAATCACCTGCTGCTTAGGGAAGAACCATTCGACATTCCGCTGAACTGACCATTCCGGCAACCCGGAACCGCGGCTCAGCGTAGTAGCGACTTCCTGCATGGCTTGACTATTATCGCGACTGGTGCCGACCCCCCTCGGTACCTGGATTCGCAAAATCTAAGGTCATGTCTTTTGCTGGGTTTTTGGTTAATGTTCGGGCAAGCTGGTTCATTCCGGCTTGCCTTTTTTCTTGGCCGTAGGCCAAGAAAAAAGGCAGACCTAGCTTCGCTAGGGTAGACCGCTGACGCGGAGTAGACGCGGTAGCTCTACCCGCTTTAGCGGTCTACACCCGAATGCGTCAGCGAGCGGTCTACCCCCGGCGCAGCCAGGTCTACCTTTGCTTAGCCACCCAGTCCACATGCCGCCGGATCCGCTCGTCCGCCAGTAGCAACTCCTTGGTGTAGTAGTTGCGCGCCAGCTCTTTTTCGTCCGGTATGATGCGGTGAATGCCCTTGTGACATTTGCGACAAATACTGATGCGCTGCTCCGTCATCTCCACCTTCGTAAACAGCTTCTGGAAGTACGTCTTCCGGTGCACGGCCCGCGGGATCAGGTGATGCTCCGTCAGCGGCTGCACCCGCCCACACAACTCGCACCCGCCCACCGGGCCCCGCATCCGATCCGTATAGTTCTTTCCCTTACGTGCCATACTACTTACTGACGAGCGCAGCGATCTACCCGCCGGCAGACGGTCTGACCCGCTTTAGCGGTCTAACGAGCCGAAGGCGATCTAACCCCCGAAGGGGTCTAACCAGGCCGCAGGCCCTTAATGCGCTTCTAACCAGTTTTCTCCGATTCCGGTTTCGACCACGATCGGCACGTCCAGGTTCGGAATGGCCTCACGCATCAGCTCCTCGATCAGTGGGGTCACCCGCTCTACCTCGTCGCGGGGGGCATCGAAGACCAGTTCGTCATGGACCTGCAAGATCATCCGGGTCTTAAAGCCCTGCTCGCGCAGCGCCTTGTGAATGCGGATCATCGCCAGCTTGATCATGTCGGCCGCCGTGCCCTGGATCGGGGTGTTCATGGCCATGCGCTCGGCCAGGGCTCGGGCCACGCTGCTGCGGCTGTTGATGTCGCGCAGGGAACGCTTGCGGCCCAGCAGGGTAGTGACGAAGCCTTCTTCCTTAGCCTGCTGCACCGTACCGCTCATAAACTGCTTCAGGCCAGTAAACCGCTCGTAGTAGTTGGCGATGAGTTCGCTGGCCTCGGACCGGCTGATCTCCAGCTCCTGCGTCAGGCGCGTAGCCCCGGCCCCGTACAGGATGGCGAAGTTGATCGTCTTAGCCTGGTAGCGGTGTAGCCGCGTCACCTCCTCGTAGGGTACGTCGAAGATCAGCGCAGCCGTGGCAGTGTGGATGTCCTTGCCGGTCTTAAAGGCGTCCAGCATTCCCTCGTCCTGACTCAGCGCCGCCACCAGCCGCAGCTCGATCTGCGAGTAGTCACTGGCCAGTAGTACGTGGTCTTTGTCGCGCGGAATAAAGGCCTTGCGCACCTCGGCCCCCTCCGGGGTACGTACCGGTATGTTCTGTAGGTTCGGATTGGCGCTACTCAGTCGGCCCGTCGCCGCGATGGTCTGATTGAAGCTGGAGTGGATCCGGCCGTCCTCGTTCATCAGCAAGGGCAGGGCATCCACGTAGGTGCCGATCAGCTTGCTCAGGCTGCGGTGGCGCAGGATCAGCTTGACGATCGGGAAGTCTACGGCTACTTCGGTCAGCGTCGCCTCGTCGGTCTTGAACTGCCCGGTCTTGGTCTTACTGCCCTTATACGGTACCCCCATGCGGCCGAACAGGATCTCTCCGATCTGCTTCGGCGAGCCGATATTGAACTCGGAGCCCGCCGCCTCGTAGATCTCTTTTTCGATCCGGTGCAGCTCTTCGGTCAGCGTTTTACTGTAGTTGTTCAGGAAGTCTCCGTCGACGTTGATACCCGCCAGCTCGATATCGCGCAATACCGGGATCAGTGGCGCTTCGACCGTTTCGTAGAGTTCCACCAGCCCTTCCTCCTCCAGCTCCGGCCACAGCGCGTGGTAGAGCCGCAGGGTGATATCGGCATCCTCGCAGGCGTAGTCGACGACCTTGTCGACGTCCACGTCGCGCATCGTCAGCTGGTTTTTCCCCTTACCGATCAGGTCCTTGATGGGTACCGGTTTGTAGTTGAGGTACTCCTCGCTGAGCAGGTCCATAGCGTGCCGCTTGTCGGGGTGTAGCAGGTAGTGCATCACCATGGTGTCCAGCAGCTTACCCTTTACCGGGGCACCGTAGCGTTCGAGTACGATCATGTCGTACTTGAGGTTTTGCCCCACTTTATCGACGGTCTCGTCGGCCAGGACGGGCGCGAATTCCGCTACGATCCGTTCGGCCTCCGCCCGGTCGGCGGGCACGGGGACGTAGTAGGCCTCCCCCTTGGTCCAGGCGAAGCTCATCCCCACCAGCTCGGCGGTCGTGGGGTCCACGCTGGTGGTCTCGGTATCGAAGGAGATCAGCGGCTGCTGCGTAAGTTGGTCTACCAGTGCGGCGCGCTCCTCGGCCGACTCCGCCTTATGGTAGGCCTGCTCGGTATTCTCAAAGTTCTTATCCGCTACGGCGTGTGCGGGCGCGGACGCAGGTGCGGTGTACTTCCGGGAAGGCGAACGGGGGGCGGCAAACAGATCCCCCTGGGCGGAGGCCGGTTTGCTGTCCTCCTCCAGCCCCAAGATCTCGTTAGCAATGCTGCGGAACTCCAACTCCCGGAACACGTCCGTCAGGTACTCGCGGTCGAAGTCCTCGATGATATAGGCTTTCTCGTCGAACTGAATGGGCACGTTGATGTCGATGGTCGCTAGCAGCCGACTTAGGCGGGCCTGCTCCTCAAACTCGGTGAGCCGCTCTTTATTCTTGCCCCGGATCTTGTCCTTGTTAGCCAGTAGATTCTCCATGCTGCCGTACTCGGCGATGAACTTGGCGGCCGTCTTCGGACCCACCCCAGGCACGCCGGGGATATTATCCACCGAATCACCCATCAGGCCCAGCATATCGATCACCTGTTCGGGCCGTTCGATGCCCCACTTCTTGTTAATCTCATCTACGCCCAGGATCTCGATCCCGTTACCCATGCGGCTGGGCTTGTACATGAAGATCTTCTCCTCTACCAGCTGCCCGTAGTCCTTGTCGGGTGTCACCATGTACACCTCGTAGCCCTGCCGCGCGGCCTGCTTGGCCAGGGTACCGATCACGTCGTCGGCCTCGAAGTTGGGCACGATGATGGTGGGGATCTTAAAGGCCTGCAGGATCTGATGCACGTACGGGAAGGCCACACCGATGTCCTCCGGCTGCTCTTCCCGGTTGGCCTTGTAGTCGGCGGCTAGCTCGTTGCGAAAGGTCGGCCCATCCGGATCGAATACCACCGCCAAGTGCGTAGGCTGCTGGTTCTTCATCAGGTCCCACAGCGTGCGCGTGAAGCCGTGCATCGCCGAGGTGTTGATCCCCTTGGAGTTGATCAGGGGCCGGTTGATAAAGGCAAAGTGGGCACGGTACACCAGGGCGTGGCCGTCGAGCAGAAAAAGGCGTTTGTCGGTAGCGGGATTGGGCATGGGGCGAAGATAGGGGAGGGGCCTCAGTAGGTGGCTGCATCTTCCGATCGCTAGGGAGACGGTAGCTACGCTAGACAGAGAATGAATTCTACCAGCTATTAATAGTTCTCATTCAGAGAACTTTATCTACCTTCCGCCGGTATAGCTATAGTTTATGAGAATCATCGCTAAGCGGACGCTCCGTGAATATTGGTCCGCTGAGCCAGCGGCCGAGCAGGCCCTCAAGGATTGGTACCAAAGGGTGAAAGCGGCAAACTGGGCAACGCCCAATGATGTGAAATCCTTTCAGGCGAGTGCAAGCCTAGTCGGAGATAATCGAGTCGTATTTAATATCAAAGGGAACACCTACCGACTCATCGTAAGAATAAATTATGAGCGCGCTACCGTTTTTATAAAGTTTATCGGTACACACCGCGAGTACGATAATATTGATGCAACCAAAGTCTAATCTAATGAATGTCAAGCCAATACGGAACGAGCAGGAGTACGATACGGCACTGGCCCGGCTCGACGAGATCTTCGATGCGCCCTCCAACACAGCAGCGGGCGACGAAGCCGAAGTACTCACCCTTATCATTGAATCCTACGAAGCGAAGCACCACCCCATTGCCCCTCCCGATCCCATTGAAACCATTCGCCTTCGTATGGACGAACGGAACATCAAACAGAAAGACCTGATCGGAATCATCGGAGGGAAGAGCAGGGTGTCAGAAGTACTCAATCGCAAAAAGCGACTTACGCTCGACATGATCCGCAGGCTCCACGATGCCCTCGACCTACCCGTAGAAGTACTGGTGACGGACTACGAATTGAATACTCAATAAGTGTTGCTTACTAGAGGCTGGACAGCGAAGGGCTAACCGCACTGAAATCATCAGCAGTTCATGCGCTTTAACAGCTGAAGGATTTCCAGCAGCGCGTGCTCTAGAAGTGGCTTAACCCGATCTGATTTACCCATCCGGCTACTCTTCTACAAACCCCGCACCCGCGCACCCGCCCCACTACTACAATTCCACCATGAAAAAACCCACCAAGGCCAAACTACGCCAGCGCTCCGCCGACCGCACGGCCTTCGCCCTCCAGCAGCGGGAAGCCTTCCTTGCCGGAGAGTTGGAGGTCACCTATACCGACTCCGGTCTGGGCTACGTCCTCCATGCGGAGGGGGAGGGGGCTCAACCCCGGGCGGGTAAGAACGTGGAAGTGCACTACGTGGGGATGCTGAAGGATAAGCCCGAGGTATTCGATGAATCCTTCGGCAATATCCGGGGTGCCCGCTTCGTGCTCGGCACCGGCCAGGTCATCCCGGGCTGGGACGAAGGGATCGCCCTGCTACAGTGGGGCGACGAGGCCACCCTCATCATTCCGAGTAAACTGGGCTACGGACCCAAGGGGCGCGGCCAGGGCATCCCCTCGAACAGCGACCTGCTGTTCTACGTGGAGATCGCTTCGGTGGGCTAGGCTACCGGACCTCCTCCAGCAACTGCCGCTCGACGGAGCCGCCCTGCGCCCGCAGCCACTCCTCGAAGGCGCGTACCTGCCCCTCGTCCTCGCGGGTCACGTGGCGGGCATGGCGCTGCAGCTGACTCCAGCTAGCCTCCATAAAGGCCTCGATCAATTCGTCCTGCCGGCCGGCTTCGCGGTACAGCCCCCAGCGGAGGGCACCGGCGCGGTACCGCTTGGGTTTGAGGGACTGTATACGCCCGGCAGCCTCCCGCGGATCGGCCTGCCCCAGCCGGTAGTGAATGCGCGTCATGACCCACCCGCTGTGCTGCTCATCCTCCGGAGGTATACAGGTCGTATCGGACACGGCGCGCAGATCGGCCTGCTCCGCCTGGTCGAGCTGAAACCGCAGTCCCAGCGGCGCCAGGATAGCCCCCGTACCCGCCGCCAGGTAGTGCGCCATCTCGATGCTGGTCACGTCGGCCAGCCAGCCCCAGACCGCGCTGCCCAGTGCAATGGCCCCCGACATCGCCATAATGAAGTAGGCCATCCCCCGCGCGCCGAACCACTTCGGCAGGGCGTACTGCGCCGAGGTGATCAGACTAGTGAAGGCGCTTTGCCAGCACATACCGCAAACGAAGGCGGCCGCCAGTGCGATCTCGGTCCGGGTAGTGTAGCCCAGCGCGGCAAGACCGACACCGAGTACGATGGATACGGCCACGGTCAGGTGATTGGAGCCGAAGCGGTCCGTGAGCCAGTTGCTGACCAGGCCGGCCACCACCGCGCCCAGACCCGCCGCGCCGACCAGGTAGCCGTACAGGTCCGCCCCGCCGCCGAGCCGCTCCTTGGCCACTAGTGGCAGCAGCGCCCAGAGTGCGCCGGCGCTCACGAAGAAGACCAGCGACCGCAGGACGCTATTGTACAGGGCCGGCGTGTAGCGCAGGAAACGGATCGAATCCATCATGGCCAGACCGAGGGGTTCGCGGGGCAGCGTGTCCGCCTCGTCCTTGTCCTGCCGCCAGAAGTAGATCACGGCGACCACGGCGGCAAAGGACAATCCGTCGATCCAGAACGGCAGGTCGATGCTGAAGCGCGCGATCAGGATACCGGCCAGCACCGGACCCACGGCCCGACTCAGATTAAACGAAATACTAGCTGCCGCCATCGCCGTACGTAGCTCATCGCGCTCTACCAGCTGCGGGATGATGGCCGAGAGCACCGGCCGGGCAAATGCCGCCCCTGCACCGTTTAGCAGGGTAAACAGCAGCAGCAGGTTCACCGAAGCCAGCTCGAGGTACACCAGGTAGGCAAAGGTCAGGGTATTGACGATCAGGAACAGCTGGCTGTAGATCACCACCCGCCGCCGGTCGAACAGGTCGCCCACCGTACCCGCCGGTACGGCCAGCAGCAGCATGGGCAGCAGGGCGGCGGTCTGCACCAGCGATACGGAGAGCGCCGAGGAGCCTAGGTCCGTCATCAGCCAGCCGGCCGCAATGGCAAACAGCCAGGTCCCCACGTTCGACACGAAGGTGGCGAAGACGAACAGCAGGAAGTAGGTATTCTTTAGCGGGGTAGCTTTCTGGTCGGGCACTGGCAGAGCTTAGTCTGCTAAGACACGCTACCGAGCACGGTGGTTCAGGACTTCTGTATGAGCATTTGTGGCGGGGCCGCAGGTGCGGTGAATGTCTCCCCCCAGATTCAACTGTACCCGATCGCCACCGCCACCAATAGACCCAGCCAAGCCCATACGAGCAAGACACCGGTCAGCGGAAGTATAAACCGCAACCAGCGATCGAAGGGTACCCGGCATACGCCCAGCATTGCTACCAACCCACCCAGGGAGGGATTGAACAGGTTCGTGACTCCATCGCCGATCTGAAAGGCAAGAATGGAGATCTGCGGACTCAGCTCCAGTGCCCGCCCCAGGGGGATCATCACCGGCAGCGTAGCCAAAGCTTGCCCCGAGCCGCTGGGAATGAGCAGGTTGATACCACTCTGCCCGATCGACATGCCTACGGCCGAAGCGTAGGTGGGCAGACCATCCAGCGCCTGGGCCAGTCCGTAGCTGATCGTATCCTGGATCTGCCCCTGCTCCATGATCACCTTCACCGTAGCCGCCATGCCGATGATGAAGGTGGCCGGGGCCATTTCTGCGATGGACTTCAGGGCCGCCTCACTGAATACCTTAGCGGATAGCCCGCTGGTCAGACCGCACACCAGCGTCACGATCAGAAAAACCGCCGAGATCTCATTGATCCCGAAGCCCAGTCGGAACACCCCGAACAGCACGGCCCCCAAACCCGCCAGGAATACCCCCAGCAGCCACCAGTTGCGGGCGCTGACGCGGTAGTCGGCCAGTGGCTGGGAGAGTGCCAGACCGGTGGTGTCGAGCCCGCGCCCGATGCCGCTGTCCGGATCGGTCAGTAGTCGGCGGTAGTAGCGCACGTTGTATACAGCAGTCAGGGCTACGGCCCCGAAGCAGAGCACGCTGCGCAGTGCCCAGCCGCTGAAGAGCGGTAGTCCGGCAATGTCATGCCCGATGCCCACGGTGTAGGGATTGATGGGACTGAGCCCGAAGGCAACGGTCATACCCCCCAGACTCACCCCGGCTGCCAGGACCAGGTCGCCCCCCAGCGCCAGCACCACGACCACTGCGATGGGTACCGTGGCAATGTTGTTTTCGTAGCCCACCATGACGCCGAGCAGGGCGTACATGAAGGTGAGCAGCACTAGCAGGAGTTCCGACCGCTCTGTGCCCATGCGGAAGACCAGCCGGCCGACGGCGTTCTCGATGGTGCGCGTACGCTCCAGCACCGAGAACATCAGCGCACTGGCCAGACAGATGAAAATGACCGGCGTAGCCAATCGGTACCCCTCCGGGAAGGCGCGGAACATCTGGAAGAATCCCACTGGGCTAGGGGCTACCTCGGCGTAGCTATCCGGCACCACCCGCAGCCTGCCGCCTACCTCGATGCGCTCGTACAGTCCGGCGGGCAGCAGGTAGGTCAGCACCGTCACTACGACGATGATGGCAAAGAGCATGATGAGGGGCGGGGGGATGCGTTTGATGGGGTAAACCTACGGTACGGGAAGGATAATAAATCTTAAGCAGCGATCGCTACATCCTCCGTAGTGTATAGCATGACCGTGCCGGCCTTTCCCCGCAACCGCTGCTCTTCCAGAAAGACGGTATGGTGACGGACCCGCTCGGATAGCTCCCGCACCACACATTCTGAGAGCAACAGGTCCGTGTTGTAGTGACCGCACAGGGCCATGATGCGCGCCGTGGCATTGAGCACGTCACCGGTGAACACGATCTTCTTCTTGGAAAGACCAATCTCCCCAGTCGTGACGTGACCGCAGTGGAGGCCGGCCTTGAAGGTGGGGGCTACTCCGTAGTTGGCCAGATAGTACGGCCGGCGCCGCTCCAGCTCCTGCCGCATGGCAAAGAAGCAGCGGAGGCAGTTGTCTGCATGGATGCCCTCCCGGTAGGTCCAGGAGATGACCACCTCGTCACCTACGTATTCGTGCACTTCACCCAGGTAGCGGGTGATGGCCGGCGAGAGATCGTCGTAGTAATCCTTTAGCAGATCGAAGTAGCGCAGGTGCCCTAACTGCTCGGCGATCGTAGTGCTCGACGTCATATCCGCGAAGAGGAAAATCCGGGCTTCCTCCCGGGGCCGGTGGTAGCGACCCGTCAGGAAGTTCAGCAGGTTAGCATGGCCCAGGTGCTGACCGATCTGTGCGTAGAAGATCGCCAGTGCGATGGTCGTTCCCAATTGCAAAGAAGTGCTGAGGTGGGTCCGGCTGACCAAGTAAATACTCAATTTGTCCCGCACATCCGGGTGCAGGGGCGATTGACCCAATTCCATGGCAGCCGCGACCGGATAGACCAGCACGATCAGTATGTGCATCAGAATCAGGTAGATAACCAGCTTGTACACGATCATCTCAACCAGCGTCCGGTGCCGGAATAAACCGCTCAGGAGGTATAGCTCAACGTAGCCGATCAATAGTCCGATGATACCCATAGCGGCTACACCAAACAGGTAGATGCCCGGTGTAGGATCTATGGCGGAAACCGGTAACTCGGCATCCGGACCCAGCACCGCAGCGTCGATGGCGAGAGTGACAATACTGGATAAGCAGAACAACAGACCGAAGGGGAGTAGCTGCCCCCACTGCTTGCGGACCTTGGGCGATAACATAGCGGCGTACTTGAGTGCAGTAAGTACGGCCAGGCCGTAGGGGAGGAGCAACTGAATTCTACCACCGTGTCATAACACACGACGGGCGTCAGGCCTCCACCTGCCGTTCCCACAGCATCCGGAACGCACCGCTCCGCTGCATCAGCTGATCGAGCGTGCCCTCACTCTGAATGCGACCGTCCTCCAGGTAGTATATATAGTCGAACTCCCGCAGCAGGTGCAGCCGGTGCAGGGTGCTCACGATGGTCTTGTCGGGGTAGGCGGCGAAGATGCGCTGGTACACCAGCATCTCCGACTGCGGGTCCAGGCTGCTTGTGGGTTCGTCGAGGAGCAGTAGGGTGGAGGACTCGGCGGCGAGTAGTCCCCGGGCGATGCTCAGCCGCTGCCGCTGGCCCCCACTCAGGTTGGCTCCGCCCTCGGAGAGCACCGTATCCAGGCCGTCCTCCGCCTTGCTGACCACGTCCTCCATGGCGGCCAGGTGGATGGCCCGCTCCACGTCGGCGGGCTTGCGGCTGATGCCCATGAGGAGGTTGTGCAGGATGGTATCCTCGAAGATCTCGGGCGACTGGGGGATCAGCGTAGTCTGTTCGTACAGCTGCGCGGGGGTATCCACCATCCGGTCGTCGAAGCGCAGGGCAATATGGTCCGGGGGGTAAAGGCCGCGCAGGTTGTACAGCAGGGTGGTCTTGCCGCTGCCGCTGGGACCGATGAAGGCGATCCGCCGGCCGCGACCCAGTCGCAGTTTGATATCGCTGAGTCCTCGGCTGTCCTCGTTCTCCCGGTCGTAGACGAACTGTAGGTCGCTTACGCCGACCTCCTGCCAGTCCTTGATGAGGGCCGTGCCCACCGGGAGCCGGGGCCGGGCGCGCCGCTCGTACGCTTCCGTGATGGGGTCGATGGCCGCCAGGTCGGCCCGGAGTCGGATGACGGTGTTGTACTGCCCGGTCAGGGCATTGAACATATTGGAGAACTGGTTGACGAAGCCGATCAGCGTCACCAGTCCGCCCACGAGGAAGACCTCCCCCGGCACGTAGTTCTGGTACACATAGCCGATCACGATCACTACGTACATCAGTCCGATCAGGATGCTGGTGGTGAACCACTTCTGCTCATTGAGCTGGGTGTTGCGCAGGAAGGGGGGCCACACCGCCCGGACGCGCTTATCGATCCGCTTGCTCGTCTGCCGGCCGAGCCGCAGGGTGGTGACGGTGATGATGTTGCCGAGGTGATCGGTCAGGCCCGCCAGTAGCTCGTTCTCCCGCTCGTTGGTCTCGATCGTAGCGGCGATGATGGGCCGGTCGAAGGCCAGTACGGTGAGCACGATGAGTACGCCCGTTGCACCCGCGACCCCGCCGAATACAGCCGAGAAGTACAGAATGGCGGCGATGGACAGCAGCATCCGCACCAGCGTCTGGAAGTAGGTGAAGCCGTTGTCAAAGAAATTCTTGAGCGCTTCGTAGGCCTTGCGGGTCCGGTTGATAGTATCGCCGGAGTGGTGGCGGCGGTGCCAGTCTAGCGGTAGCTGCACGACCCGGTCGTAGGTCTCCGTGAGCAGGCGGCGGCTGATGTCGTAGGCCATGCGCCGCTCCATCAGCCGGGCCGGCCACTGGAACGCCCAGTGCCCCAGGATGATGGCCAGGTAGGCCCCGCCGTATATCCAGGCCGCAGTGATCAGGTCCCCTTCTTCCTGCTGCAGGTAGTTGATGAAGTAGCCGAACACGATGGGCTGCAGCGAGATGATCAGGTTCACCAGGGTGAACATGGCGTAGATCAGCAGGTAGCGCCCCCGCATGCCCCGGGCATAATGCCAAGCGGTGGCGAGCAGCTCCTGGTAGGGATTGCCGGAAAAGTAGTCACGGACTTGCTGCACGTACTTCACGAAGGAGAAAGACAACTAGTGGACCGTAAAGGTCACCCAAAGTCGCCAAACCTACCCAGCGCGTCCACGACTTCCTGCACCAAATGGGGGTGCCTGACGGTATCGCGGCCCGGCGTATTGACCACATTGGGTGGCAGGGCCCGGCCGTACTGCTCCCGCAGCCCTTCGCGGGTATGGGCGTAGATCAGTACCGGGATGTCGCGCCAGTCGGGGTCTTGGGCGAGCAGGGCCGCGAAGTCGAGTCCGCGCAGGCTGTCGTTGCCGCTGTCCTCGCGGCGCGTGAGGTCGGAGATGATGAGGTCGATCCGTCCGCTGGGGCGGCCATCGCCCTTGTTGCGCACATCCAGTTGGCGTAGGGCCTCGTCGCTGCTGCGTACGGTATCGCTGCGGGTATGTAGCCGGTCCAGGATAGCCAGCGGCAGGGCGTAGGTGAAGGCGTCGTCGATCCAGAGGATGTTATACGGTACGTCTCGTTCCTGCATGTGTCTGATACGGGCTTCGAGCTCCTTATCGTCCCGGATGCCCAGTACCTCCAGGGTCTCGCTCAGGTCGCGCAGGTCACTGAGTTCCCACACCAGAGGCTTGATGCGGCGCAGCAGATTGGCTTTGATGCCCTGCTTATACTCCAACCAGTCGAAGCGGCGCAGGAAGCGGCTGGCCGCCTCGGCCCCCCGACGGAACAGCCGCAGCTTGTCCTGCTCCGAGATCGCGAAGTCGAGCCAGTTGAAGCCCTCCACGTCGATGTACTCCACCAGGGCCCGGTACTCGGGGTTGTTACGGATAAATTCGAAGTCGCGCAGGTTACGCATCCCCTCGGCGATGCCGCCTGCGAAGCCGGTGAGCTGGGTGATGGTCTGGGAGCTAGCGCGGTCCTCGCCCAGTTTCACCCCGATGGTCGGCCGCTGCGGAATGGTGTCCGCCCGGTGGAACACATCGATCGGGAAGTTGGACATGATGCCGCCGTCCACCAGCAGCACCTCGTCGGGCAGGGTGCCGCGGTAGCCGGCTAGCTTACGCCACTGTCGGCGCACTTCCTCCTCGCGGCCCGCCCGCCAGCCGAGCGGGATCGACTTCGGCTCGAAGAAAAAGGGGATCGACATCGAGGCCCGTACGAACTCCGCCGGGTGCCGCTCCAGGGGCTTGTCGTAGTACAGTCCGGCCATGCGCGGAAATTCCACCTTCGTCTGCGTCGTGATGTCGGCGGCCAGAATGGCGAGGCGGGGGTCGAGCTCCTGTACGCCCACCGGGTAGCGACGATCGCCGTAGTCGGATAGCTGGTATAGATTATCCGGCAGCCGGCGCAGGTTTTCCTGCAGACCGTACCAGTCGTCGTGCTGCAGCACGCTGCGCAGCCAGTCCTCGAAGTGCCTGCCCGGATTGATGCCGTAGCGGTCGAACAGCTCGGGCAGATTACCGAGCGCGGCGAAGACCTCCGGTCCTTTACTCAGGATAGAGAGGGCGCTCTGCCCCTCCCGCATCGCCTGGATCAGCAGGGTGAGCTGCTCGGCATCGTAGCCGCCGTCTACGAAGTCCATGAACTGCTTGCCCGCCACCCGCTCCAGAATGCGCAGGCTCTTGGGCTCGTCGGGGGTGCCCAGGTCGGCCATCAGCAGCGTGTTGATGGAGCCGGCGCTGGTACCTCCGAGGCTGAGGAAGCGTAGTCCCAGCTCCTCCAGTACGTAGGTGAAGCCCAGGAGCGCGATACCCAGGATGCCGCCGCCCTCCTGCACCAGGTTCACGTACTGCAGTCCGGTGGCGTCGTAGATATCGGAGTAGCGAAAGGCCGCGCCGCGGGTGGTCCGGTAGGCGCGCAGGTCCTCGACCAGGTCGAACACTTCCTCTTCGTAGGCTTGGGTGGGCATAGGGGGTAATTCTGTCCCTATATACAGCACAGCGCGCGGCTCGTTACGGGCGGGGAGCGCAGGTGCAATGAATGGCGGAACAATTTTCTATCCAGCGCTGTACCACCCACCTATGTCACTCCAAGTCATCGGCCTCGGACTGGGCCGCACCGGCACGCTTTCCCTGAAACTGGCCCTCGAGCAGCTAGGCTTCGGGAAGTGCTACCATATGGATACGCTACTGGCGCGGCCCCACGACATCCGATACTGGAAGGAGCTGGACCGCTCGGGTACTACGGACTTCAGCCGGCTATTCCATGGTTACGGAGCTGCCGTAGACTTTCCCACCATTGCCAACTACGCAGCACTGCTACGGCAGTATCCTACAGCGAAATGTATCCTCACGGTGCGTGACGAAGCGGCCTGGTACGGCAGTGCCCGTGCTACGATCCTAGACGCTGAGCCCAGCCTGGGGGGCAAGATCAGGATGTCGCTCAAGTTGCCCTTTTCGCGCCGTCAGCGCCAGCTACTGGAGGTCGCTCAGCTGGCCGGTAGCTTCTGGCAGCTCGGTACCCAGGATGAGGCGGTGCGCAGGGCCCGTGCGCTGCAACGATTTCGCGACTGGAACGCCCAAGTCAAGGCCACCATTCCCCACGATCGCCTGTTGGTGTATAACGTGCGGCAGGGCTGGGGGCCGCTGTGCGACTACCTAGGGGTGGAGGAGTCTGCTACCGCGTTTCCCCGGAGCAACACCCGCCGGGAGTTCACCCACAAGTACCACCGCCTACTGGGGGCTAGCTAGAGCAGAATAGCCTGCGGTCCTTCTGTATACCCCTGGCTAGAAGTTGGGAACCGCATACCTTTGCCGCCCGCTCCAACCTCCCCCTCCATGCCCGGCCGCAACAAGCTTCAGAAATTCGCCGAGAATCTCAGCTTTCCCAACGTCTACGAGAGCTTCGACCCCGCCCAGCCGCAGCTCACCGGGCTGGACGGTGCGCAGGTCGATCTGCGGGGACACTGGGCCGCCAAGCACTTCGGCAACGACCGGCCCATCACGCTGGAACTCGCCTGCGGCCGCGGAGAGTACACCCTGGACCTGGCCCGGCAGTACCCCGACCGCAACTTCATCGGCGTGGACGTCAAGGGTGCCCGCATCTGGAAGGGGGCCCGCACCGCGCTGGCCGAGGACCTGCCCAACGCCGCATTCCTGCGTACGCGCATCGAAGTCATCAGTGCCTTTTTCGCCCCCGGCGAGATCAGTGAGCTATGGATCACCTTCCCCGACCCCTTCCTGAAGAAGGGCAAGGAGAACCGCCGACTCACCGCCCCCCAGTTTCTACAGCAGTACCGCAAGATCCTGCAGCGGGGCGGCCCGGTCCACCTCAAAACGGACAGCCGCGAGCTCTACGAGTGGACACTGGCGGAGTTTGCCCGGCAGCCGGAAGTGGAGGTGGTGTACCACGACGAAGACATCTACAGCAAGCCCCTGCCCCTGCCCGAACTGGCCACCGAGACCTACTACGAGCGAATGCATAAGGCGCTGGGTAAAACGATTACGTACGTGCGGTTTCGGATAGCGAAGTGAATTTTCTGGGTGTTGTAACGTAATATGCCTTAACTTGAAAGACCCAAGATGCCGAGTGATGGACTGATGATGTACAACCTCCTTCACTATGAACACACGACACCTTTTCGCTACCGGTAGCTTTCTCCTGCTGTCCTTACTTCTATCCACTTCCTGCGCGGACCGTGCGACCCGCCCGCCGGCCTACTCCGCCGTGCCCGACGATCCGGTCTCCTGCGCGCCAGCCACCAATGACCAGGCCTGGTACGAAGACGACAAGAAGGCTCCGCTGTTCAAGGACCTGACGGACCTCGAATTCCCCATTACGGCCAGAAAAAAAGCCGTCAACACCTACTTCAACCAGGGTATGGTGCTGGCCTACGGCTTCAATCACGCCGAAGCCGCCCGGTCCTTTTACTACGCTACCCGCCTGGAGCCGGACTGTCCCATGGCCTATTGGGGCTACGCCTACGTGCTGGGGCCTAATTACAACGCCGGTATGGAGCCGAACAATTACCCCCGGGCCTACGCCGCGGTGCAGCAGGCACAGGAACTCGCCAAAACAAAGGGTACTCCTACGGAGAAGGCCCTGATCGGGGCGCTCGCCCAGCGCTACAGTGCCGATGCACCCGCCGACCGTAGTCACCTGGACGAGGCCTACGCCGCAGCCATGCGGGAGGTCTGGGAGCGTTTTCCCAACGACGCCGAAGTAGGTACCCTTCTGGCCGAAGCCCTCATGGACCTGCACCCCTGGGACCTCTGGGACAAGGCAGGAGAGCCCCGCCCCTGGACACCCGAAATCCTCGAGCTCCTAGACCAGGTGCTACTCCTGGACCCCGATCACCCGGGGGCCAACCACCTCTACATCCACGCCATCGAGGCTTCGCATACGCCGGAGCAGGGACTGGTCAGTGCCCGCCGGCTGGCGGGTGGACTGGTACCCGGTGCCGGTCACCTCGTACACATGCCCTCCCACATTTACATCCGCACCGGCCACTACCACGAGGGATCGCTGGCCAACCGGGAGGCCGTGAAGGTGGACAGTAACTACATCACCACCTGCCGGGCGCAGGGGGCGTATCCGCTGATCTACCATCCGCACAACTATCACTTCCTGGCCGCCACGGCTACGCTGGCGGGCCACAGCGAATGGGCCATCGACGCGGCGAAGCGAATCGCCCGACACGCGGACAACGATCTGGTGACTATCCCCGCCCTGGGTCTGCTGCAGCACTTCTACACGGTGCCCGACTACGTGCTGGTCAAGTTCGGCCACTGGGATGAGATCCTGAATGCGCTCGATGTACGCCGCGACCTGACGTACCCCAAGTTGATCCGCCACTACGCCCGCGGGATGGCCCAGCTGGGAAAGGATAACATCGCCGCTGCCCGGGAAGAACTCGCTGCCTTACAGGCTCTGCTGCCCGACCCGACGATCGATAGCTTGGTTATCGGCGTCAACTCGGCGCGCAACGTAGCCTCCATCGCCGAACGGGTACTGGCCGGAGAGATCGCAGCGCATGCCGGTGAACTGGACGAAGCCGCCGAGATCCTGGGGGAAGCCGTCGCGATAGAGGATGCACTCAACTACATGGAGCCCCCCGACTGGTTCTTCTCCGTACGCCACCACCTCGGTGCCGTACTGGTCGACGCCGGACGCTACCGCGAGGCCGTGGAGGTGTACGAACAGGACCTGCATACCTTTCCGAAGAACGGCTGGGCGCTCCACGGGCTTCAGGCTGCCTACCGCGGACTAGACGAGCAGGTGCAGGAAGCAGCCGTTTCCGAACGCATCGCCGAGGTCTGGGCCACGGCCGATGTGGAGCTGGAGGGCTCGCGGGTCAGGTAGGCACGCACTAAAACTGGGCCGTCACCTGCGCCCGTCCTACGTGCACTACGGCCGCCTCGCCGGTCTGCCGTCCGTCGTAAAGCAGGTTGAGCTGTAGGTACTCGCCGAGTTGCTGGGTCAGACTCACGTTCCAGAGCAGGTTGCGGCCCGGCTGCAGGCCCTGTAGTAGGGCGAAACCGACCGGACTGCTCGAGCTGCCGTTCTCGAGGTCGATCTCTATCCACTGCAGACCGGCATTAACGAAGTTGCGGTAGTTGCTTTCCAGTTTGAGCTCGCGGCGGAGGGTGTACTCTCCGTCGATCTCGGGGAGCACATTGTCTTCCCGGCCCACGGTGACCGTCGTGCTGAAGCGAAACTCCCCCGGCTGCCAGTTCACGCTGGGCTCCAGGCGGTTAAAGATGATCTTGTAGTCCTTCTCGTTGAAGCGCTCGGAGTCCGACTCCCGGCGCCCGGTGATGCCGGCGGCTTCGATGCTGAGCTGGTCGTTGGGGCGGTAGCGGAAGCGCAGCTCCCAGTCTTCGCGGCGGCTGCTCTCGTAGCCCGTGGTAAGTACGCGGCGGTTACGCTGCTCGCCGTTGCTGAGCTGGATGTCGTAGCGCGGATTAGCCCGGTTGAAGAACAGTCCGTGGCGGCGGCGCACGGTCAGGGCCACCAGGTTGCTGTCGGCTACGGCAAGCTGAAAGGGGTTCCAGCTCTGGATATCGTCGTCCTGCTGGGTCTTGCGGTCGATGTTGATCGCGGTGTTGAGGGCGATACGGCGCAGAAAACCGCGGATCCCCTCTGCCCCACGCCAGAGCCGGTCCGGATCCCAGTTGAAGCGCTGGTTGATGCCCACGTTGTCAGTACGGATAAATGCATTATTGAACACACTGACCCGGATGTAGTCGGCGATATCGGGAAAGGGACTGAGCTCTACCTCGTTGGGCTGGATGCGCCCATCGTTGTTGTACAGGCTATCCTGCCAGATGTACTGCCCCTGTCCCGGCCCCACGTAGAGGTACTGAAAGTCTACCCGCGGCTCCTGCCCGCTGCCGACCTGGTAGGTGGTCTGGCTGGTGAACGACCGCTTCAGCGCCTCGGCCCGCACGTCGAAGCGCCCCAGGAAAGTGCTGGAGGGGGGATCCTCGACCAGGTCCGGACTAGGTACATCCAGCGCCCGGTAGGTGAAGTTGCCGCCGAGCTGTAGGTTGCGGCCGGCCTGGTACTTGCCTTCCGCGCCCACCTCCCGGGCCGAGGTGCTCTCCCGCAGTTCGGTGGCGTCCGGTAGCCGGTCGTCGCGCTGGTTTGCGGTGAGGGTGAAGGCGTATTTTTCACTGCTCGGTGCCTCCACGCTGAGCACATACTTGTCGTACTGAAAGGACAGCGCCGAGAGCGTATCGCCGGCGAGCCCCCGCCGCACGCTCCGTTCGCCGGCGTAGGCGGCGCTCAGTTCCCACCCCCCCAGACTAGCAAACTCCTTGCTCACCCGCAGGCTGGGCCTACGGAAGCTACCCACCGTCTCCGTGTCCTCGCTGTTGAGCTGACTGTAGGCCCCGGCCGCCGCCCAACCCTCGACATCCAGCTGCAGCAGGGCTTCGTGCCGCCGACCGGTGTAGTCGGTACCGCGAACGAACTGCTCATAATCATAGTCGATCCGCCCCACCCCCCGGCGCAGCAGGCCCACGCCGCCGCCCGCCAGCTGCTCCGTAGCGGCCTCGGGCCGGATGGTACTCAGCCGGTTGCTCAGGTTCCAGTTGCGGTAAAATTCCGGTGAGCGGTAGGGATTGATAAAGGTGAAGGTCTTCTCCACGAATTCGTAGCGGCCGCGACCGGCTACCGCCCAGCCCGTCGTGTCCGGACCGAGTGGAACAGTGCGGTCCACATCCACCCGCAGGGCGTGGCCTGTGTCGTCGCCACTGTTGAGGCGGCTGAAGCGATTCAGGTCCAGCTTGCTCCGACTACCCTCGATACGCACGGCCCCTTCCCCCTTGAACCGATACTCCCCGCCGATCGCGAAGAGCTGTTGCTGTTGGGGAGCTACCAGATCGATCTCCGAAGCGAAGCGGCCCAGGGGACGGCAATCCTCATCGTAGCCCACGAAGACGTAGACCCGCTCGTTGCCCGGCCGGTCGGGGTCCAGGTCGTAGGGACCGCCGTTCACGCCGCGGTCGGTAAAGGTGGCTACGTAGCGGCCCAGCTCCGGATCATTACTCTGTACGAGGTAGGTTTGGTCTACGGCGCAATCGATCGCAGTATCGCGCAGGGCGTAGGTGGTGCGCAGTTCCTCCCGTCCCTCCAGGGTATCGATGCTGGACACGGCGATGCCCTCAGGACTGTCCCCCTCCAGACTCAGCGCCTCCCGCTGTGCGGCATTGAGTTCCAGGTCGCCGGTGGCGGTCTTGCTGTCCTGCTGGGAGTACAGGTTCAGGTAGGCGGAGAATCGCCCCCGGTCGTAGCGGCTGCTACCGGCAGTGAGGGTGCGCAGGTAGCGCTGGTCGGCGTACTCATACTCTACCGTGATACGTACGTCACGGGTGATCAGCCGGCGGGTCGTGAAGGTCAGCTCCGCCAGGTTGTAGTCAATGACATAATCCGCATCCAGGCCGCGCTGCAGCAGCTCGCCGTCCAGGAACACCCGCTCGGTGCCCGCCAGTACGATCAGGAAGCGCTGCGCACCGTTGCCGGTCAGCTTATAGGGTCCCTGATTGCCCTCTCCTGGGGTGATGTTCTGGCGGATGAACTGTCCGCGGGCTACGGCTATGCTGGCGGAGTTGGCCCAGCTACCGGCTTCCCCGGCCCCCTCTCCGGGGGAGAGGGGAGGATCCCCGCCCGCGACGGTAGTAAACGTAGCTCCCTCCAGTTTTTTGTAGTAGCGCATGAAGTAGCCCTCCGGGTTGCGCAGCTCGTAGTCGCCGGCCGTGAGCTGGGTGCGGTCCTTGCGCAGCTGGATAAAAATGCGGTCGAACTCCCGCAGCTGCTGGGTCGTCCCCTCGGGCTGTACGGGTAGATTTTCATCCGTGATGGCGGCAGCCACTTCGATGCCGTTACCGAGCTCGCCGTTCAGCTGCAGGTTGAAGGCCGAGTTCAGGACCAAGTCCTGCCGGTTGCCGAAGCTGATGGCGCGACTAAAACTGCCCCGCGTCTGCACCTTCGTGTCGTTATCGAGCAGCCCCGAGCGCACGTAGGGGTCGTAGCCGCCGATGACCAGACCGGCCTCCTCGCGCCGCAGCTGGGTGGAGTCGATGAGGCGCACCCGTTTGTCCAGCGCAAAGGGTAGGGCGCGGTAGCGCAGGTGCAACGAATCGGGCAGGTCGGCGGTGTTCCAGCGCAGGTAGCGGCCCAGTAGGGTGTAGCTGGTACGGGGGACGGGCTGCCCCGTCAGGGTGGTGATCTGCAGGCTTCCGGGGGCGACGGTGAGGGAGTCCACCAGTTGTCCGGCCGCGTTCACGGCAACGGTGCGTTCCCTCAGGTTGGACAGCTCACTTTCCTGGGCCCGGAGCGCGCCGAGCCCCAGTAAGCAGACTACCAGCCAAACAAGTTTTGGGATCACTGGAGGGTAACGATGGGAGCCGTTGCACTAGTGCCGACCCCGGTTTACGGCCGGTTAACGCTCCTCGACGAAGTAGGTAGCCACCCGCCGGTCCGCCCCGAAGCGCACGACCAGAAAGCTCACGTACTCCGGATCTACGTCGCTGCCATACTGCTCGCGGATGACGTAGTCGAATTGCCCGGCCTCCGCAATATCGGCTTCTCCCAGCAGCTCGGTCACCTCCGGCGCATACTTTCCCAGTAGAGTGTCGGATTGCAGCAGGTCCTGCACCATACTTTCCCGGCCATCTTCCAGCAGGGCCTCCCCCCGCACCCGCTTCCACTGCTCCGCATCGAAGTCCCGCTGCCGCCCACACCCCAGCAATACAGCCAGTACGGCCAGAAGAACGAACCATCGTATACCCGTCATAGCGTTATACATTTAATTTCCACTCCATCACCCCGCACCCGCGGCCCCGCCCGCTTACAGAAGTGTCGAACTACAACACCCCCTTAGTACTGGGCAGCCGCATGTTATCTACATCCCGTTGCTTGGCCATTTTGATACTCTTGGCGAAGGCCTTGAAGGTGGCTTCGATCTTGTGGTGCTCGTTGTCTCCCTCGACCTTGATGTTGAGGTTGCAGCGGGCGCCGTCGGTGAAGGATTTGAAGAAGTGGAAGAACATCTCGGTGGGCATATCGCCGATCCGTTCCCGCCGGTAGTCGCAGTCCCAGACCAGCCAGGGCCGGCCGCCGAAGTCGATACCCACGCTGGCCAGCGCGTCGTCCATGGGCAGGTACCAGCCGTAGCGCTCGATGCCCAGCTTATCGCCGAGGGCCTGAGCGAAGGCCTCCCCGAGGGCAATGGCGGTGTCTTCGATGGTATGGTGCTCGTCGATGTCGAGATCCCCCTGCACGTGCACCGTGAGATCGCAGCCAGAGTGGCGCCCCAGCTGGTCGAGCATGTGGTCGAAGAAGCCGAGTCCGGTGTCCATATCGGTCTGCCCGGTGCCATCCAGGTCGAGCGCGATGCGGATGTCGGTCTCCTTCGTCGTGCGGCGGACGGTGGCCGTGCGGTTCGCCAGGCGGAGGTGCCGGTAGATGGCCTCCCAGTCGGTGGTGCGCAGGGCGATGGTGTCCTGGAGGTCGGCGAGCTGCTGGTCGCTCAGCTCATCATTGCCTAGCTCGGGATCGGTGGCGATCCAGATGCCTTTGGCCCCGATGTTCTTGGCAAGTTGAATATCGGTGAGCCGGTCGCCGACGACGTAGCTGTTCGCCAGATCGTAGTCGCCGCTGAGGTAGTCGGTGAGCAGGCCGGTATTCGGCTTGCGGGTGGGGGCATTGCCCTTGGCGTAGGTGCGGTCGATGAGCTCCTCGGCAAATTCGATGCCCTCGGCGGCCAGGGCGCGGCGCATCAGTTCGTGGGTAGGCCAGAAGGTGGACTCGGGGTAATCGTCCGTACCCAGCCCGTCCTGATTGGTGACCATGACCAGGGTGTAGTCCAGCTCGCGGGCGATGCGGCCGAGCCAGCGGAAGACCCCGGGGTAGAAGTTAAGCTTATCGGGGCTATCTACCTGATAGTCTTCGGGCTCCAGGATGAGGGTGCCGTCGCGGTCTAGGAAGAGGATCTTTTGGGGGTTAACCACGGAGTACACGGATTAGATTCATGGATTAGACACAGATTCAGGTGGGGGGGGGAGGGCGTTAGATCTCCCGGAGCGCCTCCAGCAAGCGCGTGTTTTCCTCCGGCAGCCCCGCCGTGATGCGCAGGCAGTTGGCCGCGTTCGGCTGGTAGCTCTGGTTACGTACCACGATACCCTTACCGAGTAAATAGCGGTACACGCTGTCAGAATCCTGAAAACGAACCAGGAGGAAGTTAGTGACCGACGGGAAGATATGGTCTACGATGTCGAGTTTGCCCAACTCCCGCTCCAGGCGCTCGCGCTCCGCCTTGAGGATACCGACCCGCTCCTCCATTTGTTCGGGCTCGGACAGGGCCGCGAGGGCTACGGCCTGGGTGAGCACATTGATGTTGTAGGGCATCTTGATGGTGCGCAGCATCGTGACGATGAACTCGGAGGCGTAGGCCGCACCCAGTCGCACACCCGCCATGCCCCATCCCTTGGAGAGCGTCTGGGTGATGATGAGGTTCGGAAACTCGTCCAGGCGGGGCAGGAAGCTGGCTTCGGGAATGAAGTCGATGTAGGCCTCGTCCAGCACCACGATACCGGGGAAGCTGCGGATCAGGTCCTCGATGACCGCCGCGTCCATGAGGTTGCCACTGGGGTTATTCGGACTACACAGCCAGAGCACCTTGGACCGCTCGTCGAAGCCGGCCTTTAGGTCTGATACGGGAATAGAGAAATCGGGGAGCAAATTCATCGCCCGAAACTCCGCATTATTGATGCCTGCAGCCACCTTATACATCCCGAAGGTGGGGGGCAGGGCATGCACTGCATCCTCGCCGGGCACGCAGAAGACGCGGGTGATCTGGTCTACGATCTCGTCCGAGCCGTTGCCGATAAAGATCTTGTCGGGGTGTACGCCCCTGATTTTGCCCAACGCGTTGCGAATATCGGTCGACAGCGGCTCCGGGTAGCGGTTGTGTCCGTTGTCGAAAGGGCTCTCATTGGCGTCTAGCAGTACTTCGGCCTTTCCCTTGAACTCGGCGCGGGCGCTGGAGTAGGGGGTGAGGGTGAGGATGTTGGGCCGTACTAGGGCTTTGATGTCTTTCATGTGGTGGGGGGCTAAACACAGATTACACGGATTATAACACGGATTACTGCACAGATTCTTTGGTATATATCACACGCTAGCGACGTCGTCAATCCGTGTTAAATCAGTGCCTTAATCCGCGCCCTCCGTGTTTAAAAATCCAACAACCGAAGCCGCACAGCATCCCGGTGCGCGATCAGCTCCTCGGCCTCCGCCATCACTTCGACGGTGGGGCCCAGCAGTTGCAGCCCTTCGCGGGTCAGCTCCTGAAAGGTGATCTGCTTGACGAAGCTATCTAGACTCACGCCGCTGTACTGATTGGCGTAGCCGTAGGTCGGCAGGGTATGGTTCGTACCGCTGGCGTAGTCGCCTACGCTCTCGGGGGTATGGTAGCCGAGGAAGATGGAGCCCGCATTGCGGATCTTGCCGGCAAAGGCGCGCGCATCCGCCATGCTGAGGATGAGGTGCTCGGGGGCGTAGTGGTTGACGTAGCCCGCCGCATCGTCCCAGTCGGGGAAGACCAGGGCCATGCTGTTGTCCAGGCTCTGACTCGCCAGAGCTTTGCGGGGGAGCTGCTGCAGTTGCGCCTGTACCTGTAGCCACACGTCCTTTGCTTTTTCTTCGCTGTCGGTGACCAGTACGACCTGGCTGTCGTGGCCGTGCTCTGCCTGGCTCAGCAGATCGGCGGCGACGTGGCTTGACCGGGCACCTGCGTCCGCGCACACCAGGACTTCCGAGGGACCGGCGGGCATATCGATGGCTAGGCCCTGCAACTGGGCTAGCTGCTTGGCGACCGTCACGTAGGCATTACCGGGGCCGAAGAGCTTGTACACCTTGGGGACCGTCGCGGTGCCGTAGGTCATGGCCGCGATAGCCTGGGAGCCACCGAGGCGGAAGATCTTGGTCACGCCGCAGAGCTGGGCGGTGTAGAGGATGGCGGGGTGGATGTTGCCTTCCTTATCGGGTGGGGAGCAGAGAACGACCTCGCGGCAGCCGGCGATCTGTGCGGGAACGGCCAGCATCAGCACGGTGCTGAACAGCGGAGCCGTGCCGCCGGGAATGTACAGGCCCACCTTGTCGATGGCCCGGGCTTCGCGCCAGCAGCGGACGCCGGGCATGGTCTCGACCTCCCGTACGGAAGTCTGCTGGGCGCGGTGGAAGGTCTCCACATTGCGCTTGGCGGTCTGTATGGCCTGCTTGAGCTGTTCGGGCACCTGGTCGGCGGCTGCCTGTACGGCCTCGGCTCCGACGGCAAAGTCGTCCAGCTCCACGCCGTCGAAGCGGGCGGTGTAGTCGCGCAGGGCGGCGTCGCCTTCCTGCTGTACCCGCTGCATGACGGCGCGCACGGTGGCTTCCAGCTTGCTCAGGTCCTGGGCGGGGCGGCGGGTGAGGGCGTCCCACTCGCCCGGGTTGGGGGCAACGAAGGTTTTCATCAGACGATCATTTTGGCGATGGGTACGATCAGGATACCCTCGGCTCCGGCGGCGCGCAGGCGGTCGATGATGTCCCAAAAGCGGTCTTCGGCGATCACTGAGTGGACGCTCGACCAGCCGGCTTCGGCCAGCGGCAGCACGGTGGGGGAACGCATGCCGGGCAGTAGCGCAATGACCTCCTGGATACTGGCCTCGGGCACGTTCATCAGTACGTACTTCTGGTTGCGGGCGGCGAGTACCGACTTAATCCGGAACACCAGCTGGTCGAGGATCGCGCGGCGGCCGGCATCGATCTTGGGGCTGGCGGCGATGACGGCCTGTGACTTCAGGATCACGTCCTGCTCCTCCAGTCCGTTCTTGAACAGCGTACTGCCGGTGCTGACCAGGTCGCAGATGGCATCGGCCAGACCGATATTCGGAGCGATCTCTACCGAGCCGCTGATCTCGTGGATGTCTGCTTCGATGCCCTGCTTACTCAGAAAGGCGCGCAGACTGTTGGGGTAGCTGGTGGCGATGCGCTGTCCGTGCAGGCTGCGGATGCCGCCGTAGGCCATGCCGCGGGGGGTGGCCAGGCTCAGGCGGCACTTGGAGAAGCCTAGCTTGAGGACCACCTCGTGGTCCTTCTCTTTTTCGATCAGGGTGTTTTCGCCGATGATACCGATGTCGGCCACGCCGTCCTGGATGTACTGAGGGATATCGCTGTTGCGCAGGTAGAGTACCTCGGCGTTGAAGTTGCGGGCCGGGGCCTTGAGCTGATCGCGGCCGTTGTCGATCTTGATGCCGCATTCCTTGAGCAGCTCGATGGACTCGTCCAGCAGACGGCCGGATTTCTGAACGGCGATGCGGAGGGGTGGGGTGGTGGACATGGGCGTGGGCATAAAATGCAAAGAGGTCCGTCGGGGTTTTCCGACAGACCTCTCAGCAGGCTCCTTTCAGGAAGTGGTGTGGGGCGGAATCGAACCGCCGACACATGGATTTTCAGTCCATTGCTCTACCAACTGAGCTACCGCACCGGGTGGGCCGCAAAGGTAGTTAAAAGCCAGTCGATCTTGCAAGCTCCCCGGTCTATTTTTCGCTCGTCCGTATTCCCGCCTCCCCCCGGGTGGCCCGTTCGGCCTGCTCGATGTGGCGCCAGTCGTGGTTGACCAGCAGGCGGAGCACATCACCCAGGCGCAACTTGATCCAAGATACCTCAATGGTCGCCACCTTCACCCGCGTCAGGTCTTGGCTGCGTGCCCGCTCGATCAGCGCGAGCAGACGGGCGGAATACTCCCTACACTCCTCCAGTGTTCCCGGCCTGATCGCCTTCCGCTTGAAGTTCACGCTTTTCGGTGCCCATAGCTTGATTGTTTTAGCACCGGGCCGTGCCCAGTTCGCCACCACTTTACCTACTAAGCCGGGACGAAACGTGTTTGCGGAGCCATAATCTTGCTGTTCCAGTGCCCGGTCCACCTGCCGCTGGTAGGCCCGGTCGAACGAATTGATGTGTGACAGGGCTTCCAGGGCCGTCCAGGCTTCCGGGCGGGGCCGCAGGTGCAACGCCTCCTGGGGCAGTGTGTCCAGATGGTCCAGCACTGCCACGTTCTCCGTTACCCGTTGCCGTAGTCGATCTAGGAAGTCGTTCGAATCGTACGTCATAGTGCAAAACTAGTCTGGCCCCGCCGCCCCAATCTTGACCCAACGCAACAATTACGCCTCTTTCTTCAGCCGGGAAAGCGTCTCCGGCGTCATCCGCAGGTAGTTGGCGATGTACTTGGCAGGCACCTCCTGGAACAGCCGTGGACTCCGATCCAGTACCCGTCGGTACCGCTCCTCGGGGGAGGGGGTGAGCAGATCAATCTCGCGCTCCAGAAAGCTCAGGATCAGTCCGCCCTTCGCCTCCTCCCAGATCTGACTGCGCCCCGCACACTGTGCCAGGAAGTCCTGTAATGCCCCGAAACTCGCCACTGCTACCTCGCAGCGGCGCAGGGCGTAGATGCCGTAGGCGGTGGGCTGATTCGTGATGTAGGAGTCCAGCGACATCACGTAGTCACCGGCGTAGCCGAAGCGGCAGCATTGTTCGGTGCCGGCTACCTCCAGGGTGCTGACCAGGGTGCCGAGGTCTACCCGGTACAGGTTTCTATCCGTGATACCGGGCAGGGTGAGGGGGGCACCGCGGGGGAGGGTGATGCTGCGTTGCCAGATGCTGGTGTGGTCTAGTAGGTCGTGTAGTGTTTGTAGGGGGGTCATGGCGTGGGGGTGGTCGCTACTAAAGTAGCTCTCGCTGCCGGAGGCAGCCTCGTCCTTCGCTGCCGGAGGCAGCTTTTTACTCCGCTGCCGGAGGCAGCTTTTTACTCCGGACGAACGCCTTGTTTGTATACTTCCCCGAAGCCGGAATTATTGGGTGTGTAGGTACCGATAGTGGTGGCATCCGCACCGTCCTCGGGGATATCGTCTTCCCGGCCCAGGGCCCAGTAGATACCGTTCAGGGCGAGCTTGCGCATCGACTCCTCCCGGAAGTCGTAGGGGTGCCCGAGGGTAGTGAAGAACACCCGGGCCGGGATGCCGCTCGTGCCGGTGTAGGTCTTGGTCCAGGCTACGGGCTGGTCCAGGGGGTATTCGTCCAGCTTCCCGTCGGCCTCCTGCTTGGAGCGCAGGCTATGCCCCATCAGGATGGGATCACTGTCGCCGCTCAGTTTCCAATCGCCACCATCCACGTGGTAGAGCCAGCTGTACGCTTCAAAGGGCTCGAAGCCGCGCAGGATGGGGTTGTCCTCCTTACCCTCCCGGACCGTCACATCGGTCAGCTTCCCGTGGCCGTCCTCGAAGTGGCCGTGGTGTACGATCCACTGCTGGCCGAACACCCGCGTGGGCCAGTCATCGTTGAGCACCATCAGGGCACTGTCCTTTTCCTCCACGTACTTGAAGGTGTGGGTGGCGGTGCGGAAGCCCACCAGGGGCCGACCGCTCTCGGCGTAGTCGGTGATCTTGCGGGCCATCTCAGCGGGCAGCTGCCGGTAGCGGGCGAAGACCACCATCAGGTCGGCATCGGCCAGCTCGTCTAGCTGGGATATGCTGTAGACGTTGTTGGGGTCGATCACGCCGGCGGAGTCCAGGGAGTAGCCGACGACCGTCTGCACGTCCATATTATTCTCCAGCATCCGGGCGAGCATCGGCATGGATTCTTCACTGCGGTACTCCTCGTCGCCGGTTACGAACACTACTTTAGGGCGGTCCGCAGGGGGCACCTCACCACCCGATTGCACGGTACTGTTAGTGGCGGGGCCGCAGGTGCAAAGGAACAGGAGTAAAAACAGACTGGTTAGGTACTTCACGGGAGTAGTGTTGAAGGGAGTGGATCTGTTACTTCTTGCCCGGCATCGGATGTTCCCGTAGGAGCTCTGCGGCCTGGTACATCCCCTCCCGGCCGGCGGTAGCGGTGCGTACGGTGCCGATCTGCTCGGGCTTGATCATGCTGGCTTCATTGCCGAAGGCATTGCGCACGTAGGTAAGTACGGCGGCCATCTCTTCGTTGCTCATCAGTCCGCCGTAGGCCGTCATGGGCACTTGTCCGTCGTACGGCTTACCCAGTACCTCGATGGGACCGTAGAGGCCGTACATCACGAGTTTGATGAGCCGCTCGGGATCGCCCGTCACCCAGGCCGAGCCGGCCAGGGGCGGATACCCGGTGGCGGCCAGGCCCTGCCCATTCTTCTGGTGGCAGGTCTGGCAGTAGGCCTCGCGGCTATACAGCTCCTCGCCCAGCGCATAAGCTCTGGCGATGGGGCTGTCGGGGTCCTCGGCAATACTACCGGTGGGTTCGGTGTAGGCCTCCCCGGCGACCTGGGCGTACGCATTGCGCAGGATGTTTTCGGTAAGGGCATCGGTGGGCTGTTGTTCTGCTACTGACAGTACCTCCTCGGCTGCCTCAGGATCTAGCCAGGTAGCGGCTATTAGAGCTTCCATACGCACGCGGCTATCGGAGTCTTGGGCCAATGCCAGTAGGCGCTCCCGCTCGTCGTCGAGTTGATGACCCATATAGCGCACCACCCGGGCGGCGGCGGCGCGCAGCTGGGGGTCGGCGGACCGGGTAGCCGCATCGAGGATGTCAGTATCTAATTGGTCCGCACCCCAACCCACGAAGAGTGCTTCGCGGAGGTAGGCGGCGTAGTTGGCATCAGTAGTGTCTAAATCAGCTACCCATTTTCGGGTGGCGGTCATCACTTCCGCGGCATCGCGTTCGCGTAGTACGCGGCGCGTCCGGTAGCGCGTCCGGTACTCCGGCAGCTTCAGGTTGTCGAGCAGTTCAGGAATGCTGGCACCGGCCACCTTCGCTTCCTCGACGAGGGGGCGACCGGGGTAGGTGATGCGGTACACCCGGCCGTGGACGTGGTCACGCAGAGGATCGCGGGCATTGTGCTGCATGTGGCCGACGAGAACATTGTGCCAGTCCACGAGGTAAAGGCTGCCATCGGGGGCAAACTCCATGTCGACTGGCCGGAAGCTGCCGTCGGTGCTGGTGAGTAGGTCCTGCCGCCACCGGGTCCCGAAGCCCGTCCCCGCGTCGTACAGCCGGTGTTGCTTGGTACCCAGGAAGCCGATGGTGTTATTGATCAGCAGGTCGCCCTGTACCTCGTCGGGGAAGTGGCGGCTGCTTACGATCTCCAGTCCGGACGTAGGCCGCACCATGTGCTCCTGCTCGATCAGGTTATCGGCCATGGGGCTATTGACGGCGTAGACGGGTTTCATCGTCGAGGGCAGCATCCAGCGTACATTGGGGTCGCTGGTGTGGGCAAATATGGGCTGCCCCCAGTCGTCGAAGATGATACCCCAGGGGTTGGGGATGGCGATCTGCGCGGTCCGCTCCAAGTGCCGGCGCCCGGGGTTAAAGCGATAAAAGCCCCCATTCGTAGCGCGTACCGGCCCGTGGGGCGTCTCGACATTAGTGTGTAGGAATACCCCCTCGGCCATATATATCCCCCCGGCCGGGTCGGCTTCGTAGGCGCTGATGTTGTGGTGGGTATCGTGGTCGTCGAATCCGCTCAGCACGATCTCGCGGTAGTCGGCTACATCGTCCCCGTCGGTATCCTTTAGAAAGACCAGGTTCGTGCCCTGGGAGACGTACACGCCGCCCCCGCCGAACTCGAAGCCGACGGGCAGGTGCAGGCTATCGGCCCAGACCTTCAGTTCGTCCGCCTTGCCGTCCTTGTCGGTATCCTCCAGAATGACCAGCTTATCGTTGGGTAGCTCGTCGCCCGGCCGGTAGTGTGGATAGCTGGGCATGACGCTGACCCAGAGCCGCCCCTGGTCGTCCCAGTTCATCTGAGCGGGATTGGCCAGTAGGGGGAAGTCTTCTTCGGAGGCGAACAGCTCCAGGCGGTAGCCGGGTGCTACGGTGAAGCTGGCCATCAGCTCCTCGCCGTAGAGGTAGCGCACGTCTTCGGGGGCTTCCACTTCGTAGTTTGTCTTTACCGGGGGCAGGGGGATGGTCTGCTCATCCGCCCGGACCACATCGAAGTCTTCCCCCGCCAGCCGGGCCCAGATGGCCTCATCGCGGTTGCGCGTCATTTGCCGCACCTTGGTGATCTCGTAGGGGTAGTTGTCGGGTCCGTAGGGTTTGAAGCGGCGGCCGTAGACGTGTACACCATTTGGCATCTTGAAGTCGAGGAGCCAGAATTCGTTTTTTTCCTTTACTGCCGCGAGGAGCTCCTTGTCCTCTTCCACGGGCTCCCGATTAAAGAGCTGCTGGTTGAGGTAGTTAGCTAGTTTGCGGTAGCCCGTGTCGTTGAGGCTGATGCCATCGGTGGTTAGCCTATCCTCCTGCATCCACTCCAGCGAGGGGGTATATACGTCCACGAAGGGCACTTCGTTGTCCGCGGCGATGTCGCGCATGGCCCGGGTGTACAGCTCCAGGCGCTCGTTCTCCGCAGTGCCGTCGGGCAGGCCCAACTCGGCGGAGTTCTCGTAGGCCAGGGGGGAGACCAGTATCAGTTGGGGAGCACCTACGCCATTATACTGCTGCGCCTGTGTGTGACGAATGAAGCTTTCGAGCTCCAGAGCGAATTTGGTCAGGCCCTCCCGTCCGGCATAGCTCTCGTTGAGCCCGAAGAAGGCGATCACCACATCAGCATCCAGGCTGTCAAGCCACTGGTCTTCGGTGGGAAAGAAGCCCTCGCTGCCACTCTGCTTGCTGAGGTCCGGATTGAAGTCCTCCGCCCCGGGAAAGGCCCAGGGCGAAACCCGGCTGGCGTGGGGACGAAAGCCGGCCGTGTTCCCCGGGTCGCACATATTCCGCACGGTCAGCCGTGCATCCGGAAACTGCTGGTACAGGGCCGTTTCGAAGTGCCCGAAGTAGGCCATGCGGCTACAGAGGTTATTGCCGATGAGCACGACGTGGTCGCCCTGCGCGAGCACGACGGGGCCGGGGGGGGATTCAGTCTTACAGCCCCACAGTAGCAGGGTAATCAGGAGGAGTGCTAAACGGTAGATCACGAGCGGTGCATTCGACTGCATAAGGTAGGGACTCCGTAGCGAATTCGTCGGAATACCGTCTGCATGTATCCTGCTTGGTCGTACTTCCCCAAGGATACGTCGAAGGCGTAGTGCCCGGGCCCACCATTGCTCCTATGTTGAACGTATAAAATAATTTATCATGGGATTCGGAGGAGCCGCTGCCGCAATGAATGCAGCCATTAAACGCAACGCCGCGCTGCGGGGCAAGCGGTCTTTTTTAGGCGGTATAAAACGACCGGCCGGTCCGCTGGATCAAAGCTACAGCGTGGATCAGCCCGCTTCGGACGCTACCCGCAAGACCCTCCGCGAGCGCTACCGTCAGGACGTCAGGGCAGAACGTCGCCATGAGTGGATGCTTACGCTGATCGGTCTGGTAGTCGGGCTGCTGCTGGCCGCATACATCTGGGGCATTGTATCGGACGGTCTGCTCTCGGGATAATCTTGATTCTAGGCGGCTCTAGACGAAGCCGTCCGCTGCTACGCCGTCCGCTACTTCCAGTCCCTGCCGACTCAGTCGGTAGGTAGCGGTCTGGTCAGGCGATAGTACGTTACCCTTCTGTAGGTGGGGCTTCATTTCAGTGACGAAGTGCCTACCCAGCTCCTCTCCGTACCGCTCGATCAGCTCGGATAGGGCAATGCCCTCCGTGCGCCTGAGTCCGGTCATCACGTACTCGTTGTAGCGGTCTTGCTCGCTCAGCACTTCTTCTTCGTACAGTAGGGGGGCGGCATTGAGGTAGTCTGCCTGTGTATGTACGTCCGCCCATACGTTGGCGTAGCGGGCGTTGTTGCTCACGTTCCAGCGGCGGCGGTAGGCTCCGTCGAAGCTGTGAGCGCCCGGTCCGATCCCCAAATAGGGCTGTCCGGTCCAGTAGCCGCTATTGTGCCGGCTGCGGTGGCCGGGCCGCGCGAAGTTGCTGATCTCGTACTGCTCGAAGCTCCGGTCCGTCAAGTGATCGATCAGCATGCCGAACTGGGTAGCGAAGCGTGTATCGCTGGTATCCGGCACCGCACCGGTAGCTACCCGGTGGCCTAAGGCGGTCTTAGGCTCTACCGTCAGGGCGTAGGAGGCAATGTGGTTCACCCCCAGCTCGGTGGCCAGCTCTAGGTTGCGCTGCCAGGTGGCGTCGCTGGTCGTCTGTCCGCCGTAGATCAGATCGATGCTCAGGTTGTCGAAACCGGCGGCCCGCACTCGCTGCACGGCCGTCAGGGCCTGCCGGGCGTCGTGGGCCCGGTGCATGAACCGGAGGTCTGCCTCGTCGAAGCTCTGAATGCCGATACTCAGCCGGTTTACGGGGCTGGCGGCCAGGGTGGCGACGAGCTCGTCCGTCAGGTCGTCCGGATTCGCCTCCAGGGTGATCTCGGTACCTGCGTCCCCGCCCCAGTAACCCGCCTGCTGGATTGCGGAAAACAAGCGATCCAGTTCCGCAGCCGAGAGCAGGGAGGGGGTGCCTCCGCCGAAGTAGATGGTGGGGACGCTTCCCGCAGGAAGCTCCTGCCGCCGCACTCTTAGTTCCCGCACGAGCCCGTCCAGTACCGCTTCCCGTTGCTTCAGGTTGGTGCTGAAGTGGAAGTTGCAGTAGCTACACGCTTGCTTGCAGAAGGGGATGTGGAGGTAGAGCACTTGGCGGGGTGGTCATGGGCTACCGTCCCTTGGGCCGACGGCGCTTGCCGCCCCGGCTCATCATCTGGTGGCCCTGCTTGCCCATGCGCTGGGCGGCCTTGACTTGTCCGGATTGCTTGAGGGCATTGTCGAGCATATCCATCTGCTCGACGATCTGGGGCAGTTTGACGTTGGTGTCGCGAGCGGCCTTGAGGTATTTCTTGGCGGCGGGGAAGTTCTTGCGATTGGCTTCGATCTGCGCGAGCTGGAGCTTCAGCATCGCCTTTTCGTTGGCGGTGGGCACGTCGATGGCGTCGGCCTGCTTGAGGTAGCCCTCGGCGGCGTTGAGGTCCTTGCGGCTCAGTGCGATGGTGCCGCGCATCATGTAGTAGAACGCGCGGTTGGCGCTATAGAGCCACTCCGGCTTGAGGGTCAGGTTGAGGAGCTGCTCGCCGCGGGCGAAGTCCTGTACCTGCACCGCCTTGGCGGCCGGGCCTACCGTGCCGAGGAAAATATAGCCCGCGAACAGGATGATGCCCGCCAGCAGGAACGGAAAGCCGTACCAGAACCCGAAGGCGATCCACAGCGCGATGCCACCGAGCACGCCGGCGGCAATAAGCGCGAAACGGATATAGGGAGGAATGATAAACATGGATATAATTTTATAGACGTTGCACCTGCGTACCCGCCCTACTGGAGGGACGCTTCGTACTGGCGCTGGGCGCGTTTGGCGACAAAGATGGAGATTTCGTAGAGGCCGTAGAGCGGTACGCCGATCAGGATCTGAGTGACGACGTCCGGAGGGGTCAACAGGGCAGCCAGAATAAGGATGCCGACCAGACTATGGCGCCGGTACTGCCGCATGGATTCCGCCGTCACGAGTCCGAACTTGGCCAGGAAGTACACCAGCACCGGCAGCTCGAAGATGAGGGCCGCCGGTAGGGTAAACATGATCATGTAGCCGATCACCGATGCCATCTGCGGCTGATTGACCGCGCCGCCCACCTCGAAGCCCATCAGGAAGTTGGTGCCGAAGGGCGCCACGATGAAGAATCCAAAGGCCACCCCAATGAAGAACAGCAGCGAGCAGATGAGGATCACCCAGCGCGTAGCCTTCTGCTCGGC
Source organism: Neolewinella maritima (assembly GCF_923081025.1). Taxonomy (GTDB): domain Bacteria; phylum Bacteroidota; class Bacteroidia; order Chitinophagales; family Saprospiraceae; genus Neolewinella; species Neolewinella maritima. The sequence goes on from NZ_CAKLPZ010000001.1 coordinate 259,923, forward strand.
GGGGTAGAGGCCCGGACGGATGAACGACCAAATCTCATAAAACACGTACGGAAAGCCGATCACGAACCCGCCCACGAAGGCCATCTTTACCGACGTGATAAACATCTCCCCAAACTCGATGGCCTGCACCAGCACATTGGGGGCCTCCATACAGAGCGCGCCACCGGTACCTAGCCAGTCGGACAGGCGGCAGAGGGCACGGTAGCTGGGGAAGTCATCGTTGAGGGGGCCGAAGAGAACGTACCGAAAGTACCAGTCGCGGAAGATGAACAGCACCACGCCGCAGACACAGATCGCGATCAATGCCCGCATCACGTGCCAGCGCAGCTCCTCCAGGTGGTCGATGAAGGTCATCTCCTGCTCCTGTTCGGGGACGGGTTTGCCGTCCGTGTCGTATTTCCAAGTGTCTACGTCCTGTTGGTCGAGTGGCATGGGGCGAAGGTACCGCGATTATCAGAGAAGAAATTCGTGAACGGCCGCGGCGCTGTACTCCCACAGGCGGCGGGCGAGTTGCTCGTTGCGGGCCGTAGGACTGGGCTTGACCAGGCACTGGTTGGGGTTGAAGTAGCGGCCGCTTACCTCGCGCACTTCCGGGCTGCTGGCCAGGTAGACACTCGTATCCGCCCCGCGCGAGGGAGTCTTGGCAAAGGGCTTGTACATCGACCAAACGGCCTTGGTGAACAGCTTACCCTTTTTGTTGGCCAGGCTCGTACCCACTACGCCGGGGTGCAGGCAGTTGGTAGTGAGCTCGCTGCCATGCCGCCGGTCCAGTTCCTTGGTGAACAGTACGTTGGCCAGCTTGCTCTGGGCGTAGGCGCGGGTGCCGTCGTAGGCCTTCTCGCCGCGCTCGCCGCGCAGGTTGCCGAAGTCAATGCCCCCCTTGGTGTGCATGGCGCTACTCACGTTAATGACCCGACTACAGAGCTTGGAGCACTGCATGGCCGGCATGAGGTTGAGGGTGAGCAGGAAGTGGCCCAGGTGGTTGACGCCGAACTGAAGTTCGTAGCCCTGGCTGGTCAGTTCCAGGCTGCCGCAGTAGACACCGGCGTTGTTGATGAGTACGTCGAGCCGCGGGTGCTCGGCCAGGAAGAGTTCGCTGGCGGCGCGCACGCTGTGCAGGTCGGCCAGGTCCAGGGGCAGGGTATCGATGTGTTCGTTGCCGGTGGTCTCTACGAGCCAGTCGGCGGTGCGCTGCGCCTTGGTTTCGCTGCGGCAGGCTAGCACGAGGTGAGCGCCCTTACGGGCCAGTCGTTCGGCGGTTGCCTTCCCGATGCCGTCGTTCGCTCCCGTGATGAGTACGGTCTTGTCTTGCATAGCCACTGTGGGGATAAACGTTTGGGGTGGGGGAAAGGGTTTAGACCGCTACGCGGGTAGATCGCCTGCGGCGGGTTTAGACCCCTTCGGGGGTAGACCGCTTTCAGCGGGTTAGATCACCTTCGGCTCGGTAGATCGCTTCGCTCGTTAGGCGGTAGGTGTGCGGGGGCGCGGGTGCGGGGGAATGTGCCTACTTTGCGGGATGCTCGTAACTAGTCGGCTGACGTATCGGTACGGGGAGGGTGGACCGACGTTCCGCTTTCCTGATCTGCGGGTGGGGGTGAGTGAGCCGGCGCTGCTGTTGGGCCCCAGCGGGTCGGGGAAGTCTACCTGGCTGCACTTGCTGGCCGGTATCCTTACGCCGGAGAGCGGTAGTATGGAGCTGGCGGGTACGGATTACGCTCAGCTAGGGGGGGCGGCACTGGATCGCTTTCGGGGTCAGCAGATCGGTTTGGTGCTGCAGCGGCCGTACTTCCTGGAGGCGCTCACTGTGCGGGAGAACCTGGCGATTGCGCGGCGTACGGCCGGTCTGCCGGCGGATGCAACGATCATACACAGTACCCTCGAGCAGTTGGGTATAGACCGGTATGCGGATCGCCGGCCCACTCAGTTGAGTGTGGGGGAGCAGCAGCGGGTGATGATCGCCCGGGCGCTGGTCAATCAGCCCAAGCTTATTCTGGCCGACGAACCGACCAGCGCGTTGGATAAGGTGAATGCGCAGCGGGTCAGTGACCTACTCCGTAGCCGGGCGGCCGAGCTGGGGGCCGTGCTGGTCGTGGTGACCCACGATGAGCGGCTGCGGGCAGATTTTACGCAGGTGGTCGAACTACGGCCCGTCACCGATCAAGCTACCGCCCGTGTCGATCCTTAGTCTCGCCCTCCGCAACCTGCTGTACCGACCCTGGACTACGGCGCTGAGTCTGCTCCTGGCTGCCCTGGGGGCCGGCCTGATCAGTCTGATCCTGTTGCTGAACTGGCAGCTGGAGCAGCAATTCGACCGCAACCTGGCCGGCATCAACCTGGTCGTAGGAGCTAAGGGAAGTCCCCTGCAGCTGATGATGTCGAGCATGTACCACATCAGTTCGCCCACTGGCAACGTACCGCTCGATAAGGTTAAGCCCTTCCTGAACCCCGCCCACCCCTACATCTCGCTGGGCGTGCCGCTTTCGCTGGGGGACAGCTACCGCGGCCGCCGCATCGTGGGTACGCGTCCGACCTTCCTCCAGCTCTACGGCGCTGAACTGAGCGAAGGCGCCATGTGGACCGCACCAATGGACGTAGTAGCCGGAGCCTCCGCCGCCCGGGAGCTGGGCCTGCAGCTCGGCGACACCTTCCGGAGTAGCCATGGCCTGGTAGAGGATGATGACCTGACCCACCGTGATGCGCCGCCCTTCCGGGTGGTCGGTATCCTGGGCCCGACGGGGACGGTCGCCGATCTCGTACTCCTCACCCCGACCGAAAGCCTCTGGGCCGTCCACGATACTCACGATACGCACGACGCGACTGCCCAGCACGACGACCACGATCACGACACCGGACCTGCGCACGCGCCCGCTTACGACGTCACGCAGCCCCTGATGGACTACACGGATAAGATCATCACCTCCGTGCTCATTCAGTTTAAGGGCAACAGCATCACGGCCCTCAATATGCAGCGCAGCATCAACGAGAATACCGAGATGCAGGCCGTCACGCCCTCCATCCAGCTGGCCGAGCTGTACGCTACGGTGGGGCAGGGGGAGCAGGTGCTGCGGCAGCTCGGCTACGTGGTGGTCGGCGTGAGCATCCTCAGTATTTTCATCGGACTGTACAGCTCACTGGACCGGCGGCGGGGGGAGCTGGCCCTGCTGCGTAGCCTGGGGGCGGGCCCAAGCAAACTCTTCGGTCTGTTGCTAATGGAGGGTACGTTTACCGCGGTCGCGGGTGCGCTGCTCGGACTGCTGCTGAGTCATGCCGGCCTGGCCCTTATCGCGCGCTATTTCTCGCAGGCCTACCGCTATGATTTTCAGCGGCTGGTGTTTCTGCCGGAGGAGTACTGGCTGCTGGCCGGTGCGGTGGTGGTCGGGGTACTGGCGGCTAGCGTACCGGCCTGGCGGGCGGCGCGTACGGATGTGCACCGGACGTTGGCACAATAAACGGTCGAGCGGCCTCCGGTCCGAGAATCCAACGTACTGATGAAGTGGCGGAGCCACTTTATGAATCTATAGTGTACTCGGACCGGAGGCCACTCGACCTTGACTATTACCTACAGCACCCCATTCTTTTTCAACTCCCTATCCATATAGTCGACGGCCCGGGCGGTCATGGCCATGTAGGTGATGGAGGGGTTCTGGGTGCCGGAGCTGACCATAAAGCTGCCGTCGGTGACGAATACGTTCGGTACGGCGTGTACCTGGTTCCACTTGTTGAGTACGCTGGTCTTGGGATCGCGGCCCATGCGGGCGGTGCCCATTTCGTGAATGGCGGCCCCTACGGCGGTGGGGTTGTTATGGACGCTGATGTTCTTGTAGCCGGCGGCCTCCATCATTTCCTGTAGGCAGGCTACGCCGTCGGCGCGCAGCTTGGTTTCGTTGTCCTTGAGTCCGGCATCGAAGACCAGACGGGGTACGCCGTACTGATCGGTCTCGGTCTCGTGCAGCGACATCTGGTTGTCGTGGTAGGGCAGCAACTCGCCGAAGCAGGTGGCGGCAAACATCCAGTCCCCGGGCTCGGTGATGGCTTTTTTGAAGTCCGGTCCGATCGGGGCGTTCAGGTTGGTGGCCCGGCTGAGTCCACCCTGGTAGCCGAAGCCGCGGATGTAGTCCGTCCGCTCGGTCGCTTTGTTGATGTTGCGGAAGCGGGGGATGTAGAAGCCACCGTTCGGCTTACGGCCCTTGTAGTACTTGTCCTTCATGCCATCGAAGGTGGCGTAGCCGCCCATGCCGTAGTGATGGTCCATGATGTTGTGGCCCAGTTCACCGCTGTCGTTACCCAGTCCGTCCGGGAAGCGCTCCGACTTGCTGTTGAGCAGGATAGCGGTGGAGCCGATCGTGCTGGCGTTGCAGAATACGACCGAGCTGAAGTACTCCCGCGTCTCCTTGGTCTCGGCGTCGATGACGCGTACTCCGGTAGCCCGCTGGGTGGCATCGTCGAAGATGATGGAGTGGACGATGCTGTCGGCCATCAGCGTAAACTTGCCCGTATCGTTGGCGACCGGGATGGTCGAGGACAGGCTGCTGAAGTATCCGCCGTACGGGCAGCCCCGCCAGCAGCGGTTGCGGGCCTGACACTGTCCGCGGGTACCGTGGTGGAGCTCGGGGATGTATTTGGTCAGGTTAGCGGTGCGGCCGGGCGTGATGATGCGCTCGGGAAAGGCCTTCTCTACGGCCTGCTTGAATTGGTCTTCGGCGCAGTTGAGGTCGAAGGGGGGGAGGAATTCACCGTCGGGCAGGTGGGCCAGGCCCTCTTTCTTGCCTTGCACGCCGACGAACTTCTCTACATAGCTGTACCAGGGTTCGATGTCAGCGTAGCGGATGGGCCAGTCGATGGCGATGCCGTCCTTCATATTGGCCTCGAAGTCCAGGTCGCTCCAGCGGTAACAGTGCCGGCCCCACATGATGGAGCGTCCGCCTACGTGGTGACCGCGGATCCAGTCGAAGCGCTGCTTCTCGTCGTACTCGTACTCGTCGTCCTTGACGATCCAGTGCTTGTTGTCCTGCTTCACCCACCAGTTCAGGCGGTTCTGCTTGTAGTAGTGGGCGGCAATCTCTTCGCGCGGTACGATATTTTGGTAGTCCAGGTCCCAGGTATCCAGGTTCGCCGTCGGATACTCGTTGTGCTTGACCATCCGGCCCCGCTCGAGCATCAGTACGCTGTAGCCTTTCTTGCACAGCTCCATCGCCGCGTACCCACCGCTGATGCCGGAGCCGATGACGATGGCGTCGTAGGTGACGGTTTGGTCTGCTTGGGAGTTGAACTTCATGTAGGTGGATTTAGATCGCCTGTCGGCTTGTTAGATCGCTTCGCTTGGTAGATCGCCTGTCGGCTCGTTAGACCCTTCGGGGTAGATCGCTTCGCTCATTAGATCGCCTGTCGGCTCGTTAGACCCTTCGGGGTAGACCGCTGACGCGGGTAGATGGTCTGACCCGCGAAGCAGTCTAGTGAGGGTGCAGCGATCTTCAGGGCGAGGGCTCTTCTAGATAGCCCAGGCTTTTCCTCCGGTAAGCTCCTGTAGGTCGCCGCAGGGGATGTACTCTCCGGGGACGGGTAGGTAGGCGAGTACTTCGGTGCCGATGGGTTCGGAGTTGAACCAGGCGCCGACGATCTGTGCCTTGAGGTCGAAGTAGGTGTCTTTGGCGCTGACGTCGGTGGCGGGGAGCGTGTTCCAGTCGGTATCAGGGTTTTTGTAGTGGAGGTCCTGATCCTGTAGATAGACCAGTGCCTTGTCTGTATCGAGCTGGCGGAAGCCGGCGTCGGCGTTGTCGGCGTCCATTTTGCGCATCAGTTCCTTGAGGCCGTCGCGGAACTTGTCGCGCGACTCCTCGTCGTAGACCTCGCCGACCATCTTGTCGACCATCTCGGGGGCACCTACGTCGAGAGCGCCGGGGGTGTCCGTACGGGGGATGATGATATCGGCCAGTTTGCTGATGTACTCGTACTCGTCTTCGTTGAAGAAGGAGGGCGAGTAGGTGGCCTCACCGGCCGCGACGGCTTCGTCGCGTTTGCAACCGGCGAGGAGGGCGGAGGCGACGGGTCCGGTGACGGCGACGCCGGCCAGGTAAGCGGTATACCGCAGTAGTTCTCTTCTTTTCATCCTGTATTAGATGTTCATCTTTTTGAGTTCGTTGACGGCATGGTCGGCCGCCCGTGCGGTAAAGGCCATGTAAGTCAGGGAGGGGTTCACGCAGGCGGCGGAGGTCATGAAGGCACCGTCGGTCATATAAACGTTCGGGGCGGCCCAGAGCCGGTTGTGCTTATCTACTACGCTGTTGCGGGGGTTGCTGCCCATGCGGGCCATTCCCATCTCGTGGATACCGAGGCCGGGGAAGGAGTGTGCGTTGTAGGTGCTCACGTTCTTCATACCGGCGGCTTCGAGCATCTCGGCCGCGTCGTTCATCATGTCGTCGACCATGGCGTACTCGTTCTCGCCCCACTTGGCGTTGAAGACGAGGGTCGGCAGACCGTCCTTATCGAGGGTGTCGCGGTCGATGGTCATGCGGTTGTTGGTGTCCGGCAGGGTCTCGGCGAAGGCGGTCAGGCCCATCGTCCACTTACCGGGGCGCAGCAGGGATTGCTTGAGCTCGGGGCCGATCTTGACGTTCATTTCGCGCACGTTCTGTGCCCAGCTGCCGCGTCCTGCGCCGCCCTGGTAGCCCCAGCCGCGGAGGTAGTCCTTCTTGCTGGCCCGGTCGCCCAGGTTCTGGTAGCGGGGGATGTATACGCCATTAGGTTTGCGGCCCTTTTCGATGCGGTCGCCAAATTCGTCGGTATCGCCGGAGGCGCCTACGCGGAAGTGGTGGTCCATGATGTTGCCACCGAGCTCGCCGCTGGTGTCCAGGGTTACTTCTTCCTCATGCTCCGTATTCATCACGATGTAGGAGCTCGGGATGGCCGAGGCGCACAGGAAGACGACCTTGGCGTAGGCCTCGTGGTCTTCACCGGTCTCGGAATCGCGGAAGCGGACGCCCTTGGCGCGCTTGTTCTCCTTATCGTAAATCAGGGAGTACACGGAGCTGTTGGGGCGCAGCGTCAGGTTGCCGGTCTCCTGGGCCACGGGGATGGTCGAGGATACGCTGCTGAAGTAGCCGCCGTAGGGACAGCCCCGAATACAGCGGTTGCGGTACTGACACTGCCCGCGGGTGCCTTTGTGCACGGCGGGATCATAGGCAGTAAGGTGCGCCACGCGGCCGGCGGTGACGGTACGGCCGTTCATGTTTTCGGCTACGCCCTTGCGGAACTTGTCTTCTACGCAGTTGAGGGGCATCATGGGTAAAAACTTACCGTCGGGTAGCTGGGATAGTCCCAGCAGTTCACCGCTGATGCCGGCGAAGGTCTCTACGTAGTCGTACCAGGGGGCGATGTCCGTATAGCCTACCGGCCAGGGGGTACCTACACCATCCTTGGCATTGGCCTGGAAGTCCATCTCGGACCAGCGGTAGCTGTGACGGCCCCACATGATGGAGCGGCCGCCGACGTGGTAGCCCCGCATCCAGTCGAAGCGTTCTTTTTCACCGTAGGGGTGCTCGTCGTCCTTGACGAACCAGTGCTTGCTGGCCTCCTTTACCGTATAGCCGGTCCGGTTCTGCTTTTGGTAGTGCTCCTTGATCTCTTCGGCCGAGGTACGTCCTAGATTTTCCATATCCCACTCGTCCAGGTTGGCGGTGGGGTAGTCGTTGTGCTTGACCATGCGGCCCTTTTCCAGCACCAGCGTCCGGAGTCCTTTTTCGCACAGTTCCTTAGCGGCCCAGCCTCCGCTGATTCCGGTGCCGACAACTATGGCGTCGTAAGTGACCTCAGCGTCACCCTGTGAGTTAAATTTCATGTGATCGATTTCTGTGCCGCCCGTTTTGCGCGGGGCGGTAAAATAAGAATAAAGTTAGGGGCGAAGTGTTGTAGCGAATACTTTTCCCCGTTAACCCACGTGCCAAGAAATTAGCGTTGGAATAGCTGCCACCACCGCCGCGCCTCCTCTGGCTCGGTATAGTAGGGCTCGGGCACGTCAGTGAGGTACGCGTGGAAGGAAGTCGGGATGCGCGGCTGTGCGTCGGCGGCCAAGCGGGTAGCCGGCGGCGGAATATCCCGGGTCCGCGTATCGTAGGGCTGGAATACTTCTACCTCGTAGTAGTAAAAGGTCTCTCCAACGGCTACCGTATCCAGTTCGCCCCGGTCGCTCCAGATCACCAACCGGTCTACCGCCTGATCGTAGCGTGCGGCGACCTGACGGGCTGTACTGTCCCCCTCCTCCACCGGCGCTTCCCGGCGTACATAGTAGCGGTCGGCGTTCAGCTCCCCTTCAGCTAACAGGGGGTGCGACCAGGGCAGTTCGATGGCGTCCTCGCGCACGCCGGCCGGATGTAGGGCCAGGTATTCTCGCATGGCCGGTACGACCCGTCGGGGGAGTTGGAGCAGGTGGCCTCCCCGTAGGCCCGGCAGGTAGCCCCGCAGGTACTGGGGGTTCATCTCGATGACGACCTCCGGCCGCAGGCCCGTCACCTGAGCTACGCGGTAGAGGCTGAGCTCCCGGCGGATCAGGATCCGCTCCGTCAGTTGGTCGTCGAGGGGGATCTGAGTGGCGGGTAGGCCGTAGTCCTGGTGGTAGCTCATCAGGAACACCGCGGCGATGAAGCTCGGTACGTAACTGCGCGTCTCCCGCGGCAGGAAGCGGCGCAGTGTCCAGTAATTACGGCTACCGGAGCGGCGGATAGCCCGGTTCACGTTGCCCGGGCCCGAGTTGTAGGCAGCCAGCGCCAGCGCCCAGTCGCCGTAGCGGTCGAATTGGATGCGCAGGTAGTCCAGTCCGGCCGCGCAGCCCAGGGTGGGGTCGAGCCGCTCGTCCAGTTCATCGTTGACGATCAGCCCCAGTTCGCGCGCCGTACCCGGCATGAGCTGCCAGAGGCCCGCCGCACCGACCCGGCTGATGGCCCAGGACCGCAGGGCACTCTCTACTATACTGAGGTGCTTGAGCTCCAGGGGGAGATCGGCAGCGACCAGTTGTTCTTCGAAAATGGGGTAGAAGCGGGCCGAGCGGGCCAGCATACGGCCGCTGGCGATGGGCCAGTCCTGCAGGTAGTTGACGATTCTACGGTACACCGCATCGTCCACCCGGTACTCGAGAAAGGACTGATCGATCGCACCCAGCCGGCGCTCTACCTCGTCACGGCTCAGCTCAATGATCTGGCGTGCCTGTCGTTCGGCCGCCGCCTCGCTCATCGCTCCCAGACAGGGCAACAGGCAGAAGGTCAGACAAACGGATAAGTAGGTACGTAGCAACAAGGGCGTAGAACTAAGGTGACGGATCGGCGGATCGCAAGATAAAGAAAAGACCTCAGCGGTCAGCAAAATAGAGCCACTCGATGGCCCGGGGAAACTCCCGGCCCCAGCGCGCCTCGTTGTGCTGCCCCAGGGGATCGACGGCCATATTAAGTTCTAGCTTCGTAGTGCCGGTCTGCGCCAGCAGCTGATCGCGGAAGCGCTCCATATTGGGTACCATGGTCTGACTTTCCGCCTCCCCACCGTAGAGGTAGATGCGCCCCCGGTAGCGGTGAGTAAATTTCATCAGGGTGAAGGGGATGTCGGGTGTCACCCAGAGGCTCGGACTGAACACCATGATCCGCTCGTACACATTGGGGTAGAGGATACCGGCGTAAATACTGATGAGCCCCCCCAAAGAGCTGCCCCCGATACCCGTGTGCTCGGGTTCCGGCTTCGTACGGAAGTGCTGATCGATGTAGGGTTTGAGCCGTTCGGCCAGAAAGCGGGTGTAGGCCCGGCCGTCCCCCTTGCCCAGCCGGTTGCGGAAGGCGGGGGTGAACTCACTCACCCGCTGGGCCTCGGCGTGGTCGATGGCCACGATGATCAGATCGCCCATGCCGCGCTCGGCCAGACTGGCCATGCGCTTGTCTACCCCCCAACTGCCGTAGGGTGCGTAGTCGTCGAAGAGGTTCTGCCCGTCCTGCAGGTAGAGTACCGGGTAGTGCTTGTCGGTCTCGTAGTAGTCGTGGGGCAGCAGGGCGGCCACCCGGCGCGTGCGGATGAGCTCCGGGATCTCAAAGTCCTGACTGATCACCTCGATGCGCGGCAGCAGTTCGGTCTGGTACTGTAGGCCGGGGCTGGCCCAGTTTTCTACCTTGTCGGGTATCCGCCAGGTTTCACCGGTCTGCCGCGTGTGGTTGAGTGCGTTTTGACCGTGGGCTCCCAGTTCTACCCCCTCCCAGCCACCGCGGGTGTACTTATACTCTACTTTCTTCTGCGGATCGTCGAAGTGGAAGGTACGGCGGTAGGTCCCCGGTTTGTCGTCCGCTTCGAGGCGGTAGGCGGCATCGCCGGCCGTCCAGTTATTAAAGGTGCCGGCCACGTACACCGGCCGGTCGTCGTCGGTAGTGGTGATCAATTTGAGGGTCCGCTGGGGCATAGTGGGGAATAACGTAAAGGCTCCAAGAAAGGTCAGGGCGGGTACAAAAACAACGGTACGGAAGTACCGCAGGTACGCTCCGTCACAAAACGTTTGACCACCCACAGGTTCAATCCGAAAATCCGTGCACAATCCGTGCCCTACTTCCGAGGAATCCGTGTTTAACTCCGACATGCCACCCCAACTTGCCCCTTTCAACGTACTCCGCACCGGCGTTCCCGCCCTCCTGCTGCTACTCCTGACGGCCGCCTGCTCGACCACCGCGCCGCGTAAATTTAGTCTGCCCGCCCGCATCAGCGAGGCCTCCGGACTGGTGATCGACGGCGACGACTTCATCTGGCACAATGACAGCGGCGACGGACCCTACCTCTATACCACCGACCGGACCGGAAAACTACTGCGTACCGATACTCTAAACGCCCGCGCCAGCGACTACGAAGACCTGGCCATGGACGAAAACGGACTGCTCTACGTAGGCGACTTCGGCAACAACCGCGGGCAGCGTGAAGTAGAAACCGTGTACCGCTACGACCGCAGCACCCGCCGGACCGACTCCATCACCTACACCTATCCCGGGCAGGACGCCCAGGGCCGCCTCGCCCCCGGCAACTACGACTGCGAAGCCATGGTAGTAGATCAGGGAAAGGTGCACCTGTTCACGAAGGATATGCTCTTCGGGCCCCGGCAATTTTACGTGAAGCACTATACGGTGCCCGCCACGCCGGGTCACTACGAGGCGGAGCTGGTCGATAGCCTCTACCTGCCCCGCCGGGTGGTAACGGGCGCCGCGCTGGACCGCCACACCAAAGAGCTGTTTCTGATCGCCTACAACTTCCGGATGCTGCTGGGCTTCCTACCGAGTAGTTCGGCCTCGCTGATCACACTGAGCGACTATCCGGATGAGCGGTTCCTGAGTGGTACGGTCCGGCGGCGCAACCTGAGCTGGGCCGTGCCGACGCAGCACGAGGCGGTAGCGGTATACGACGAGGACTACCTATATATAGGGGCGGAGGCCACGAAGTTGCGACGACACGCGATCGGGCGGCGGATACGGCGGCGCTAGTCCGCCCACTGGCGGCTGCCCATCCGATAAAAAATGATCCGCTCACTTTTCACCCCCGCAATCTGCGGCCACAGGCCGTCAGCTAAGCGTAAGGCCGCGTCCCGGCCCGCCACCTCTCGCCGGATCAGGTCGCCACGGTAGAGGTACAGCCCCCCGTAGTAGGTAGACCGCTCCACCTGGTACCGCAGCGGGCCGAGAGCGGCAAAGCGTGCCGTATCGGCGAGCTCCGCCAGGTCCGGCTCGTTAATAAGGTAGGCCAGCTGCCCGCGCCGGTACACTGCCGCCCAGTCGTAGACCGCCACGGCCAGGTCGAGCGGAAGCGGGTAGGGGGGCTGGTCCTTTACGTAAGCCGAAATGATCCGTGGATCGACGATCGAGTTGTCGGTCTCCCAGCGGCCTAGTTCGCCGGTGTTGTAGGCCATGAGTACGGCCCGGTCTACGGGGGGGACACCCTGCACTGCGCGATCGCGGTACTGGTGCAGGCGCACCGTGCAGCTGATGGTCTTACCGGGAAGCAATTCGCGCAGGTGTGTGAGGAAGTCGAAGTAAGCGATGCGCGTACCGGCCGTCCAGTCGCAGTCGAGCTGCAGCTCGGCGAAGGGGTAGGGGAAGCTGCGGTCGAGCAGGGCGGTGATGTCTTCAGCTAGCGTATCTGCCGGATGCTGGAATACTTCATTGGTGATGAATATGATGGGTACGGCTACTACTGCAAGCGTATTGTCTGAGGTCTGTAGAACAGCCGCCGGCTCGGCCCGCCCCTGCTCCCAGCTCACGTCGAATGCCTTGATGTACAGTCGGTCCGCCTGGTGCGCGTGGAGCAAACTGTCATTGACCTTCAACTGAGTCTCCCAGTGATAAAAGCTATAGCTCGGCGGATGCACTTCGGAGGTACAGCCCGCCAGCAGAAAGAACAACCCTACACCAAGCTGCCACACCAGCCTCCGTGCCCCTCCGTGCCCCACCTCCGTGCCCTCCGTGTTTAACCCTACCACACCTACAATACCACCACATCCCCCAACTCAGGCGCCACCACCTCCCGAAAACCAGCCCGCCCCAGGCTCTCGCTAAACGGCTCCATCCGGTCCAGCGTACCGTGCACCAGGAACACCTTCTTACACGTGTCCTGCTGTCCGTTCAGAAAGTGGATAAGCTCGGAGCGATCGGCGTGCGCACTGAAGGAGTCCATCACGACCACCTCGGCCCGCAGGTCATGGTAGCGGCCGTAGAGCTTCATGCCGTCTACCCCGTCGCGCACCTTACCGCCGGGGGTGCCAGGGGCGCAGTAGCCGACGATGAAGATGGTATTCTTAGGATCGCCCATCGTATTGGCCAGGTGATGCTTGCTGCGTCCGGCGTTCATCATGCCGCTGGCACTAATGATGATGGCCGCCCCGTCGAGGTAGTTGAGGGCCTTACTTTCCTCCACGCTCTGGGTGTAGGTGAGGTCGTTGAAGCCGAAGGGGTTGCTGTCGTGCAGCAGGTAGGTCTGCAGCTGACTGTCGTAGCACTCCGGGTGGGCACCGAAGACGGTCGTGGCGTTCACCGCCAGCGGACTATCCACAAATACCGGGATCTTCGGCAGCTTACCGCTGCTTTCGAGCTGGTCCAGCATGTAGACGATCTCCTGCGTCCGTCCCACGCTGAAGGCGGGGATCAGCAGTTTGCCGCCCCGCTCCGCCGTACGCTTAATGATCTCCAGGAAGCGGGCCATCTCATTGGGCGGCAACTCGTGCTCGCGGTCGCCGTAGGTGGATTCGCAGATCAGGTAGTCGCAGTCCGGCAGCTTGACCGGGTCGCGCAGGATCGGCCGGTTGGGGCGGCCCACGTCGCCGGTGAAGCCCACGGTGGTCGTCTTGCCATTTTCGGTCACCCGCAGGGTCACGCTGGCGCTACCCAGAATATGACCGGCGTCGCGAAATTGCAGCTCCACACCCGGCCGCACCTCACTCCAAGTGCCGTAGGGCAAGCCTACGAAGCGCTCCATGGTGGGCTTCACGTCCTTGCGCACGTACAGCGGCTCGCGGCGGTCGTCGTTCTTCTTATTGTAGTACTCCGCATCCTTTTCCTGGATGAAGGCCGAGTCCAGCAGCAGGATCGCGCAGAGGCTCCGCGTAGCGTGGGTGGCGTAGATGCGTCCCCGAAAGCCGTCCTTGACCAGTTTGGGCACCCGTCCGCTGTGGTCGATGTGCGCGTGACTCAGCACCAGTACGTCGATCTCCGCCGGGTCGAAGGCGAAGGTCTGGTTGAAGTCCTCCATGTCCTTATTCCGTCCCTGGTACAGTCCGCAGTCGAGCAGGATCTTACAGCCGTCGTCGAGGGTCAGCAGGTGGGCCGAGCCGGTGACTTCCTGGGCGGCTCCGTGAAAGGTTAGGGTCAAAATACAAGGGGTTAAGGGGTGAGGGAGTGAAGGGGTTAAGGCGGGCGGGGCCGCGGGTGCAAGGTAGGGTACGGGGGCAGGAGCGGATTGCTAGCCATGTCCTTAGTATTAAATTTCGCTTCTCTCCACCCAAGAACGGTGATAACCAATAAAATAAAGGATGCTAAAAAATTTAAGCTAAGGAAACAATAAATATGAAGAACTTCATTTGGTTTAACTGCGTAAGTTGTGAATGATCGCACGGTGTGTGATCTTAATTCACATCTACCTATGCAACACAACTACCTACTACGCTGCTGCCTCCTGCTGGCCGTCAGCCTTTTTTCACTCAACCTAAGCCTGGCGGCTACGCTACCGGTCACCTCGACAGCAGACGATGGTGACGGTACCCTGCGCCAAGCTGTCCGTCAGGCCCAGCCGGGCGATACGATCGTTTTCGCTGCGCGTACCGACCGTAGGGCGATCACCCTACGTACCGTTATCAATATCGAGAAGGACCTCGTGGTACTCGGTAACGGCATGGACGCTACCTACCTCCGGGGAAATAACACCAACCGGGCATTCTCTGTCCGCAAGGGCGCCAGTGTGGTCATCAAGGATCTGCGCATCTACGATGGACTGGAGCGGATCGGCGGCGGACTACGCGTACGGGCGACCAGTACCCTGGAGATCGAGCGCGTCTACATCTATGACTGTATCGCCAACGGACCCGTCGCTACCCAGGGTGGCGGCGCGGTGTACAACGAGGGTGTGCTGACCATCAAGGCGTCGAAACTGATGAACAATGCCGCTACCGGTCCGGCCGGCTCCGGGGGGGCTGTTTTCAATGCCCTCGGCGCTACGCTCACTATCATGGGCAGCCGCATTGAACGCAACGTCGCAAATCGTGCCGGTGGCGGTATCGAGGACGCATCGGGTAGCGGCTCGATGGTACTGATTTCGGAGACGCGCATCAACCGTAACGTGGTAAACACAGCCCCCGGCAACGGTGGCGGTATCCATATCGGTAGCGACGGTGACCTGACCCTCATCGGTGGTACGATAGACCTCAACGAAGCCGGTCAGGAAGGCGGCGGCGTCTGGAACGGCACCGGTACCCTGACGATTCAGAATACCCTGGTTCGCCAGAATGTAGCGAAGGGTAAGGCAGCCGATAACGGCGGCGGTGGACTGTACAACAACGGAGGAGGTACCATCGTACTGAGCGACAACGCCCGTATTCTCAACAACAAAGCAACCGGCATGTCCGGCAGCGGTGGTGGTATTCTCAACAACACCGGAGCTACGCTGCGCATCACCGACTCACAAGTGTCGGGCAACGAGGCCAACCGCGCCGGCGGCGGTATCGAAGATGCTTCCGGAGCAGCCTCAGCCTTCACGATCACCAACTCTAGTATTGACGACAACGTAGTCAATACCGCCCCGGGTAATGGGGGGGGTATCCACATTGGAGGCGATGGCAGCCTGACCGTTTCGGGCGGCTCGGTCTCTGGCAACTCGGCGGGAGCCGAGGGGGGTGGTATCTGGAATAACCTGGGTACACTCACGGTCACCGATCGGGCACGCATCCGCAGTAACGTGGCCATGGGCGACGATGCCGACATGGGCGGCGGTGGACTGTATAACAACGGTGGCGGTACTATCGTGGTCAGCAACGGAGTAAGCATCCGCGGTAATAAGGCAACGGGCACCTCCGGCAGCGGAGGGGGCATTCTCAATAATACGGGAGCTACCCTGCGTATCGCAAATAGCCGCATCGAAGCCAATACGGCCAACCGGGCCGGCGGCGGTATCGAGGACGCATCGGGCGCCGCATCCACCTTCACCATCAGTAGTACTACGATCGACCGTAACGTAGTCAATACCGCTCCCGGTAACGGCGGCGGCATTCACATTGGCGGCGACGGTGATCTCACCATCATGAATTCCATTGTCACCGGCAACATGGCCGGACAGGAAGGCGGCGGTATCTGGAACGGCGCCGGTACGCTCACGGTATCGGCTACCGAGATCAGCGACAATACCGGAATGGGTGATGACGCCGATGACGGCGGCGGCGGCCTGTTCAACAACGGTATGGGTACCATACTGGTAAACAACTCGCAGATCTTACGGAATCGCGCTACCGGTACTTCCGGCAGCGGCGGCGGTATTCTGAACAATACGGCTGCTACGCTGACCATCACGGACAGCCGCATCGAGCGCAACGAAGCCAATCGCGCCGGCGGTGGTATCGAGGACGCCTCGGGCAATACTACCCTGGTATCGATCACCAATACCCGGATCAACCGCAACGTAGTCAATACCGCTCCGGGTAACGGTGGGGGTATCCACGTGGGCAGCAATGGCGACGTGATGCTCACCGGCGGTACGGTAGATCTTAACGAGGCCGGTCAGGAAGGCGGAGGACTCTGGAATGGTGCCGGTACGATGACCGTCAGCAACACCCTGATCCGCAACAACGTAGCTAAGGGCGACGATGCCAATGATGGCGGTGGCGGCTTGTTCAATAACGGCGGTGGTACCATCGTACTGCGCAGTAACACCCGGGTATTCGGTAACAAAGCCACCGGTACTTCCGGCAGCGGCGGCGGTATCCTCAACAACATGGGTGCTGCGCTACGGATCACCGACTCGCAGGTATCCGACAACGAGGCCAATCGCGCCGGTGGAGGCATCGAGGATGCCTCAGGTGCTACCACCGAATTTACGGTGACCAACACTGCTATCGAGCGTAACGTAGTCAATACCGCCCCGGGTAACGGCGGCGGCATCCACATCGGTAGCGATGGCGACCTGACGATCACCGGTGGCATGGTCAATAACAATACGGCTGGCCAGGAAGGCGGCGGTATCTGGAACAGCGTTGGCACCACTACGGTGAATAATGTGCTGATCCGCGATAACGTAGCACTAGGTGATGATGCCGATGACGGCGGCGGTGGCCTGTTCAACAATGGCGGTACGCTAGTAGTGAATGCTGCCAGACTGCACGGCAACCAGGCGACCGGTACCTCCGGTTCGGGCGGCGCGCTGCTCAGCACCGGTGGGTCGGTCCGCATCGACCGCGGTACCATCCGCAACAACACCGCTAACCGTGCCGGTGGCGGCGTAGAAGTCATTGACGGTAGCTACGCATCTACTGCCGTCGTCTATGATGGCAACGACGCCGGTAGTGCGCCCGGTAACGGGGGAGCCTTCCACGTCACGGGTATGATGAGTACCGTGGATATCACCGGAGGCTCGATCACCAATAATACCGCAGCTAACGAAGGCGGCGGAGTTTGGAATCAATCCGGTACGATGATGAGCCTGATGAAGGTCAGCATCCGCAGTAATACGGTCACGGATGAGGGTACGCTGGAGACGCGCGTAGCCGGTGCCGGTGTATTTAACAACGGAGGCATTCTGGACATTGAGTCCTCAACGATCGCCGACAATCGCATGACCGGTAAAATCACCGCAGGTGGTGGTATCGCCAACAATACGGGTGGCACCCTTACCCTGCTGCAGTCTACTGTATCGGGCAACCAGGGCGGACTGGCCGGCGGCGGCATCGCCAACGATGGGACTATGGAGATCGTAAACTCTACGATCGCCATGAACAACGCCCGCGGCGGCGGCGGCTTCGCCCAGGCTACCCACTCGGCCAGCCTGACCATCACCGGTACCATCATCGCACAAAACTCCGCTAACCTGGCCCGCGATTTTGCTACCGTAGCTGGTATGGTCACCTCCAATGGATACAACCTCATCGGCGAAGACCTCTTCAATCAGTTTCCGGCAACGGCCACCGACAAGGAGAACGTACCCGCCGCACTCTTCCCGCTCGCCGACAATGGTGGAATGACGATGACCCACGCGCTGCGTTGTGTGAGTCCCGCCGTCGATATGGGCGATCCGGATGACGAGTCCGTCGATCAGATCGACCAGGCCGTATTCGGTGCGCGGCGTGATATCGGCTCGTTCGAGCGGCAGTCGGCCTGTGGTCAGAATGCCCCCGCGGTAGCGGCCGGTGAGCCCACTACGGCTTCCACTAGCACCACTGGTGGCACGCTCAGTGTATTCCCCAATCCAGCTGCCACCGACTACCTGATGGTAAACCTACCCGCCCACTTCACGGGTGATGTAGGGCTGAAAATTACGGGTATGGACGGTCGGGTACGTAACGCCGGTACCATCCAATCGCAGCAGCACCGGCTTGATCTGAGTGCCTACGCTACGGGGACCTACACCCTGCAGGTGATCAACGGCGACGAGGTACAGAGTATCCGCTTCGTGGTGAGCCGGTAGTGGATTAGTATTTATCCTAGATTAGCACAAGGGTACGTTGCCCCGGTTCATCACTGAGCCGGGGCAGCGTGCGTTTACGGCGGTTGCCGGGAGCTACAGGCCCGGCCAGGCTAGGTCACGCTCGACAATATGGTAGCCGCCCTCCACCTCCGGCCACTCTACGCCGATGGCGGGGTCATCGTAGCGTAGCCCACCTTCGGCTTCCGGAGCGTAAAAATTGTCGCACTTGTACAGAAAGATAGCCTCCTTGGAGGTCACTACGTAGCCATGGGCGTAGCCCCGGGGGATGTATAGTTGCCGGTGGTTGTCTCCGCTCAGGTACAGGCCGTACCACTGCAGGTAGGTGGGGGATGTCGGGCGGATGTCCACCGTTACATCGTACACTTCACCGCTGACTACCCGCACCAATTTGGCCTGTGCCGCCTCGCCGGCCTGAAAGTGTAGTCCGCGGAGTACCCCACGGCTGCTCGCTGCCTGGTTGTCCTGTACGAAGCAGGCCGCGGCATCTACTTCCTGGAACACCTGCTCGTTGTACGCTTCGAAGAAGTAGCCGCGTTCGTCGCCGAAGACGCGGGGTTCGAATACGAGCAGTCCGGGGAGCGGGGTAGTCTGAAAGGGCATAGAGAAGGAGGCGAATTTAGGGCCGGGGTCAACTTCCCCCCCGGCTCCGTCCGTTTATGCGGCGAAGGTAAGCCGACGCCCCCAACCCAGCCTGCCTTCCGTTTACGACTCCACTAATCACCCACCCCATGACCGACTGGGAGCAAGACTTCGCCTACCAACGCGTACGCCACCTCGTACAGGCCCGCTTTCGTCGGGGTACCCTGCCCGATCTCAATGCCCTACTCTTTCTCATCGGTGTGCAGGAACTGGGCCGCTGGCAGGCCGACTTCACCAAGGAAGAAAAACGCGACCTGATGCACGTAGCCGTATGCCGCCTGTTTGCCGAAGACGGCCACTACCGCTTCGAGGGCCGCGATGCCGACGGCTGGCCCCACTACGCCCTTACCAGCAAGATCGCACCGGTAGACCTGAAGGGGCAGGAGGAACTGTTGAAGGCGAAGATCGTGGGCTACTTCGAGGAGCTGGAGCTTACCGAGGGGCGGATCGATTCCTGAGGTAGTACCTTCGCTGCATGCGCGTACTGCTTGTTGTTATCTCCCTGTTTACTCTTGCCGCCTGCCAGCCCAGCGGCCCTACCCACGCCATCATCTCCACCACCCTGGGTGACGTAGAGGTTAAGCTGTATCCCGAGACCCCCGGCCATACCCAGAACTTCATCAAGCTGGCCGAAGAAGGTTTTTTCGATAGCACCCTCTTCCACCGCGTGATCCCGGGCTTCATGATCCAGGGAGGAGATCCGCTGAGTAAGGGTGCCGCCGCCGACAAAACTCTCGGTATGGGTGGTCCCGGATACATGCTTGACGCCGAGATCGGTGCGCCCCACCTGTACGGCGCCCTGGCCGCCGCCCGCCCCCCGCAAGATCCGGAGAAGAAGAGCAACGGCTCGCAGTTTTTCATCGTCACCGGTCAACTGGTCGACGATTCCACGCTGGACCAGCTCGAACGCATCAAGGGGATCACTTACAGCGAAGCCCAACGCGCCGCCTACCGGGAGCAGGGGGGTAGCCCTAGCCTGGATCAGGACTATACAGTCTTCGGTGAGGTCGTCAGCGGAATGGATGTCGTGGAGACTATCGCTGAGGTGGAAACCGGGCAGTATGATCGGCCGCAGCAGGACGTGATCATCCGCAGCGTGACCATCAAGTAGTCTAGCCCGTTTTCATTGCACCCCGATAACTATTGGGGCGGCCCCGCCCCGGTTCATACCAACCCCAACGAGCAGCTATACACAAAGGCCGGCGGCAGATTGGCCAGCGTAAAGCCCACGGAAACTTTATCAAAGCTGTCCTTCAGCAGACCGTAATCCTGTAGTGCATACTGGTACTGGAGAAAATGCCCCTCCGGGCGAAGTACCACCTGCGCCTGCCGGATGATCTCCTCCTTAGTGACCTGCGGGATCATACTCAGGGGCAGGCTGGACACGACGAAGTCGACGCTTCCCGGACTGAAATGGTCCGTCAGGAGCTCGGCCCCCACCGGTAGGACCCGTAGCCGGGGATCAGCCAAACACCCGAGGCGTTGAACGAAGGCAGGATTAATCTCAAAGGCTGTCAGGCTACTTTCGGAGTGCAGACGGCCCAGCAAGGCAGAAGTAATGCACCCGTCTCCCGGCCCAAGCTCGATCACGGTGAGGGGCACCCGGGAGGGGACAGACTCGATCAGCCGCTTGATGAGGAGGGGGGAAGCCCGGGCGATGGCCCCCGTGGAACGAAAGTTCCGGATGGCTTCCCGAAAGAAAGACCAGTTGTTCATGCGCGCGGCAGTCGAAAGTAGGACAAAGAACGGCTAAAAAGCTCACTTCCCGTACCTGACCCGCAACTGCATGCCCGGCCACTGCACCTCCATGCCGTGTACCATCTCACCGCGGAACAGGGGAGTAAGGGCTGTGGAGAGCATGTTCTCCCCCGATTGCAGGTAGTGCACATCATGCCCCGTGTACTGTGGTGAGTGGGTAGCAAAGACGTAACAATCATCCGTACGGTCCCAGATCAGGTGACCGTTTAGAAACACCCCATTGCTGTAACAGGGCGACCAGCTGACCCAGTGGACCTGCAGGGCCGTAGCGGTCTCCACGTCTTCGTCAATCTGGATGGACTGCTCGAAGGCACCCGAGCGAGTGACCCAGTTGCGCGGCGCCTCTCCACCGTAGACCGCTACGGTATAGGGACGGGGGGCAAGGGTAAGGTTCCGTAGGGGAGGACCTACCCGGTACTTACCGTCCGCCCCCAGCACCCGGGCCTGTACGGCGAAGCCTTCTTGGGTAGGGAGCCACTCGGTATTCCAGCGCTGGGCAAATCGGGTGGAGCGCGCCGTGCTGCGGCCAATGATTTGCAGGGGCTCTCCGCGGTGGGTCTGCCAGTGTATGCGGTCCTGCACGCCACGGCCCGACCAGTCGACGTCGTGACCGATGAAGACGTAATCAGCTAGCTCATCCCCGGCCCGTACGTCCTTTATATATAGGTAGCTGCTGCTGGGTACCATCTGGTCCGGATAATCAATGACGGGCATGGACACCGTATCACTAGGGTAGTGCACACGCAGGATCACGGCATAGAACAGATTTTGCGGCCAGCCCCAGCGCTGGGCGGTGTCGAGTGTGAGGGCGAAGCGGTTGTCGTGACCGGCATGGAGCTGCGCGAGGGGTACCTCGACCGTAACATCGGTGTGGTACATATACTCGGTCTGCGGTTCGGGTACGTCAGCGGGCTCGGGGATGGACAGGGCGGTATGGCCATTGACGGCTACCCGCAGATCACGGCTATCCTCGTGCCCCAGCACCTTTTCGAAGGTGAGCGTGGCGTGGGTAGCAGCGGTAAGGTCGAGCGCCTGTGGGAATACTAACTGGTCACCAACTTGTAAAGAATCGGGCAGTTTACCCACCTGCTCGGCGTAGCCGTAGCGGCCACCGACGCGCAGGAAGGCCTCGCCGTCACCAGCGGGGGTAGTCCAGATATACTCCCGGTAGACATCACCGGGCGTCCACTGGCCGTATAGCGTGGCGGAAAGGAAGAGCAGCGACAGAAGACGGATCACAACCATTGGGTTTAGCTTATTGTAAGAAACAGCAAATACCCCACACTCATGCTGCGTATCCTGCTGGTCGAAGACGAAGAGAATATCCGCGACACCGTCAAGCTCAATTTTGAGCTGGAGGGCTTCGAGGTAGTCACCGCCGAAGATGGCCGCAAGGCCCTCAAGCACGCCAGCGAGCAGCACTTCGATGTGATGGTGGTCGACGTGATGCTCCCCGAAGTCAGTGGCTTCCAGGTCGTAGAGCAGATCCGACTCACGAACCGGGACACGCCCATTATCTTCCTCACCGCAAAGGATCAGGCGCAGGACCGTATCCAGGGACTGAAGAAGGGGGCCGACGACTACCTCACCAAGCCCTTCGTGTTTGAAGAACTCTTGCTGCGCATCAACCGGCTCATCGAGCGCACCAGCAAGTCACCCGAGGTGCGGCCCGAACTGTTCACCTTCGGCGAGAACCGCGTCAACTTTGCCACCTACGAGGCCACCGGCAACCAGGGAGTATTCACCCTGACCAAAAAAGAGGCCATGCTACTGAAGCTCCTCACCGAGCGGCGGGGCGAGGTGGTCAGCCGCCAGCAGATCCTGCAGTCGGTCTGGGGGTATGACGTGTACCCCAGTACACGCACGATCGACAACTTCATTCTGTCGTTCCGCAAGTACTTCGAGCAGGACCCTAAGGTGCCCACGCACTTCCTGAGCGTCCGTGGCGTTGGCTATAAGTTCGTGGAGTAGACCCCCGTAGCCCGTATATGCAATCCCTCACCTTTGAATACCCCGTCTGGTACCTCGCCGTATGTGCGCTGGCGGGACTCGGGGTGGCCCTGCTGCTGTATTTCCGCGCGGACAACCCCGCCCCGCGGGCACTGATCTGGACGATGGCCGTGCTCCGCTTTCTCGGCTACAGTTTGCTGGCCGCCCTGCTACTGTCCCCCCTCCTGCGCTTCGTACAGACGGACCGCGAGGAGCCCATCGTAGTTCTGGCCCAGGACGTGAGCGAATCCATCGGGCTGGAAACGGACACCACCGCCTACACCACTCAGTGGACTGCCCTACGCAACGAACTGGCCGAATCCTACGAAGTGGTCACTTACCAGTTCGGTAGTCAGGTCACTCAGGACGGTCCCCTCACCTTCACCGACAAGCAGACCAATCTCGACGCCGTCCTCACTCAGATCAGCGATGTCTACGGCAATCAGAACCTGGGGGCGGTCATCCTAGCCACCGACGGTATCTACAACGAAGGTAGCAACCCCGCCTACCGCGAGTATGGCCTTCAGGCGCCGGTGTATACTATAGGTCTTGGCGATACGACCCGCCGGCGCGATCTGCGGGTCAGCCGCGTGTTCCACAACCGGATCGCCTACCTCGGCGATCAGTTCTCGATCCAAATCGACCTGAACGCCCGCAATGCCAGCGCCGAGGCGACCACCCTGACCGTCACCCGCCTCGGGGAGGGCGGCAGCCGTACCGTCCACACCGAACGCATCCCGATCGACCAGGCCGACTTCTTCACCACCCGCGAGGTCGTACTGGACGCCGATCGGCCGGGTGTGCAGCGGTACCGCATTGCCGTCGCTCCACTAGCTGGCGAGGCCGTCACGGCTAACAACCAGCGCGACATCTTCGTAGATGTACTGAACGCACGGCAAAAAATCCTGATCCTGGCGGCTGCTCCCCACCCGGATGTGTCCGCGCTCCGCCAGTCGCTACAGACTGGTCGGAATAACGAGGTAGAGATCGCCTACGCCAATCGCTTCACCGGCCGGGTACAGGACTACGACCTGGTCGTGCTCCACCAACTGCCTTCCGCTACCCAGCGCATCACGCCCATCCTGGAGGTAATTCAGCAGGCAAAGCTTCCGGTCTGCTTCATCACCGGTCCCGCCGTGCCTGCTCCGCTCCTCAATGCGGCCCAGGACCTCGTCACCATAGGGGGCGGAGGCACGCAGGTGCAGGGTAACGACGTAAGTGCACGGCTGGTCACCCCCTTCACGGCCTTTACCCTTAGCGACGAGGTAAGTCGCTTCCTTCCGGCATTTCCGCCGCTTACCGCGGCCTTCGATAATTTCTCCGCTGGGCCGGGAGCCAACGTGCTGCTGCGGCAGCGGATCGGTCGGGTAGATACCGAATACCCCCTGCTGGTAGTGGGCCAAGACCGGGGGGTGCGCACTGGGATACTACTCGGTACCGGGCTCTGGCAGTGGCGGCTCTACGACTACCTGGATGGCGGTACCCACGATCGCTTTGACGAGTTGGTGTCCCAGCTCACCCAGTACCTGACGGTACAGGAAGACAAGCGCCGCTTCCGCGTCAGTCTGCCCGAGAACGTGTTTGCGGAGAACGAGCCGGTCCGTCTGGACGCCGAGCTATACAATAGCAGCTATGAGCTGGTCAACGAGCCGGAGGCGCGCGTAGTGCTTACCGGACCGGACGATCGGGAGTATACCTATACGTTCACCCGCACCACCACTGCCTATACCCTCAACGCCGGTACCCTGCCGGTGGGCAACTACCGCTACCGCGCTACTACCCAAATGAACGGGGAGGAGCTGCTCAGTGAGGGTCGCTTTAGCGTACAGGCCGTGGAGGTGGAACGCTACACACTGGAAGCGGACCACGAATTACTGCGCCGCTTAAGTAGCCGCTACGGGGGCGAATTTTTACTTCCCGATCAGCTGGGAAGCTTATCTGACCGCCTACGGGAGAGCGGGGGAGTGAAGCCGCTACTCTTCGAGACGGTCAACACCCGGTCGATCCTGAACCTGTGGGGCGTATTCGCTCTACTGCTCGCGCTATTTACCGGGGAGTGGGTACTGCGACGGTACACGGGGGGCTATTAATCTACGTGGCAGCGAACATTAGGTGATTTAGTTGCTTTTTTATCACAGATGCCAGAAGGCGTAGCTAAGTCTGCCATCGGTATCGTCTCATGAAAAACAATTGACTCTCAGTCTGCTATTGATAGCGACTGGCGTAGTTCTGCACAACTTTATTGTGTTATCGTAAAAATTAACGGTCAATTTGTCCAATTTTTTCGAACTTGGCAAAACCATGTGCGGTACTGGCACCGTAACTACTTCAAATCATGCACCCATTGGGTGCTTGGTTATCCTTAACCTTTTTTACAAACCCAGTTTCTATGTCCAAACTTTACCCCTTGCGGTGGCTATGTACGCTGCTGCTCTTACTCTTCACGACTCCACTGTTACTCGGGGCAACAATTGTAGTTACCAGTACTGGTGACAGCGGAGATGGTACACTCCGAGAGGCCGTGGCCAGTGCTGTTGCCGGTGATGTCATTCGGTTCGATGTCAGTACAAATGGTACGCCTATCAATCTAACGGGCGCTTTAATACTAATCGACAAGAGTATAGAAATCGCTGGCAACGGTATGGATCAGACGATCATTAGCGGTGCCAGTACCAACCGGATTTTTACGGTGGATGGCAACGTGACTGTTCGTATTGCAAAGCTTACGGTCCGGGATGGTGTGGCACTAATTGGTGGTGGTATACGTGTTCGCGCCGGTTCTACATTGAGGATGGAGAATGCCATCATTCGGAATAACTCGGCTACGGGTGTAGCAAGTACCCAAGGGGGTGGCGGCATCTACAACCAGGGGACAGTATTCCTACGTCGCGTGATGATCACGGAAAACACCGCTTTAGGTACGGCGGGTTCTGGTGGTGGCATTTTCAATGCTCCGGGAGGATTCCTCCAGATCGCGCTATCTAACATTTCCAACAACCAAGCTAACCGTGCAGGTGGGGGTATCGAAGATGCTTCCGAGGGTACGGATGAAACCGTTATTGGCAGTTCATTTATTTTGAACAACTCTGCACTAAGCGGACCTGGGAATGGTGGAGGAATCCATGTAGGTGGATCTGGCAACCTTCGTATGGAGGCTTGTCAAGTCAACAGCAACGTTGCCTCTAGCGAAGGCGGCGGCGTATGGATGGGTACCGGTTTGCTCCAAATCAGAAGTACTTTGGTTTCGGATAACGAAGCACAGGGTAATGCGGCTGACCAGGGAGGTGGAGGACTCTACAACGAAGGAGGTACCATGCGAGTGGACCCTGGCACACGTGTTTCCGACAACCGCGCTACTGGCACATTGGGTAGTGGAGGAGGAATTCTAAACAACCAAACTCCAGGTACTGAAGGACCCATTCGTGGTTCACTACGCCTGAATGCCGCTGTCGTTGCTAATAACACGGCCATGCGCGCCGGTGGGGGAATTGAAGATGCCTCCGGTGCCAACTCCAGGTTCTTTGTTTACAATTCCCGCGTAGATAGCAATGTCGTCATGACTAGTCCCGGCAACGGTGGAGGCATCCATATTGGCGGTGACGGGAACTCATTCATTGTGCTAAGTTCGGTAAGTGGCAATACCGCCGGACAAGAAGGCGGTGGACTCTGGAACGGTGTAGGGCGTATGGACGTACGCCGCACGGTCGTAGATAACAACGAAGCCGCTGGTGACGATGCAACCCAAGGTGGTGGTGGCATTTACAATAACGGTGGTACGCTATTTGTGAACCCCAATACGCGGGTATCGAACAACCGTGCTACAGGTGCCTCCGGCAGCGGTGGTGGTGTACTTAACGCTGCTACTACAGTTGATGAAGTAGAATTTCCGGGAACGCTGTTCGTAAACAATGCGGTGATTGTGAGTAACACGGCCGTACGCGCCGGTGGAGGAATTGAAGATGCCTCCGGCAGTGCCAGTCGCTTCTTCATTCAAAATGCAGTCATCGATAGCAACACGGTTGCCAGCAATCCCGGCAACGGCGGTGGTATCCACATTGGAGGTGACGGCAACCTGCTTATTCGTACGAGCCAGGTACGGGTGAACTCAGCATCCTCGCAGGGCGGCGGCATCTGGGGTGGTACGGGTACCATTACGGTAACGGCCGGAACCTTTACCGAAAATACCACCTCAGGTACTGCAAGTACCGAGGGTGGAGGAGGTTTCTACACAGATGGTGGTAGCCTTGCCATCAGTGGAGCCACTATTACGGATAATATGGCAGTCAGCGCAGCGGAGGGAGCGGCACCCAGTGGAGGTGCTATTCTTATTGCTCCGGGTGGTAGTCTCAGCTTGAACCAGTCTGTCCTTACCGGTAACATGGCCAACCGTGCTGGGGGAGCTATCGAAGATGCCTCCGGTGCTGCCGGTATCACTATAATCACGAACTCTACCATAGACGATAACATGGCCCTGGCTAACCCCGGCAACGGAGGGGCTATCCATGTAGGAGGAGAAGGTGACCTTATCATGACCGGTGGATCGGTCAGCGGTAACACGGCTGCTACTGATGGTGGAGGCCTTTGGAACGGCACCGGTATTATGACTCTCTCCAATTTGACCATTAATGGTAACGAGGCCTCGGGTGATGGCACCGTCGACGACATCCAGGGTGGTGGTGGCATCTACAACGATGGTGGTGCTGTGGAAATCTTGGGGGTCAGCGTGATCAGCGATAACACCGCTAGCGGCGTCGCAGGTAGTGGGGGAGGTATTCTCAGCGGTGGTGAGGCAGCTACTATTTCGCCCAAATCGATCATCCTCCGAGGTGGCACCGTTTCCGGTAATTCGGCGGTGCGCGCCGGTGGAGGCGTTGAGATCGTTCTCGGTGATTTCACTAGTAATGACGTAATCTTTGACGGTAATCGCGCTAGTGCGGCCCCCGGTAACGGAGGTGCACTGCACGTCAGCGGTACAGAAAGCAACACTGATATCAATGGAGGTGTCGTTGCAAACAACAGCGCTGCCAATGAAGGTGGAGGATTGTGGAACATGATGGGATCCTTCATGGAAGTGACCAACGTGTCTATAATGAACAACAGCGTCTACTCCGCTACCTTAGGTACGGACCAAGTGCTTGCCGGTGGCGGAATCTACAATGATGGGGGTGACCTGAATCTCGTTAGATCTACTGTATTCAACAATACTGTAGTTACCGGAGATAGCTTAGAGCTTTCCGGTACCGGTGGTGGTATTGCCAACGCAGGAACTTCGGGTGACTTCTCGGTAACGGCCTCTACAGTCACCGGCAATTCAGCTGAGACCGGTGGTGGAATCTTTAGTTCTACTAATGCTCGCATCGAAAATTCGACAGTTGTTGCTAATACCGCCACGACGGGAGGTGGCGTAGCCACGAGCGAATCCCTGCTCATTCAGGGAAGTATTCTCAGTGCAAACACTGCTGATACTGATGCAAACCTCAATCGAAGCGGGGGTACTACCACATCCGCTGGGTTCAACTTCTTCGGGACCGAGGTGGGTGATGACATCACACTCAACACTGCTAACGGAGATATTACAGGTGCGGACCCAGATCTGGGTGACTTGAGCGATAATGGAGGCACAACGATGACCCTCAAGCCTAATTGTGGCAGTCCCATAGTTGGCACAGGTGATCCAGCTGATAGTAGCCTTGACCAGCTTGGTCAGTCAGTAGTTGGGGTCCGTGATATTGGCTCCTACGAGTTGCAAGAAAGTTGTGCTAGTGCAACGGGTAGCCAAGCAGGCGTCCAGTCGAGTGCTATGACTACCACTTCCGACGAGGTGACTATTTACCCTAACCCTGTTAGTGGAGATCAAATACGTGTGTCGCTTCCCGCTCGTTTCGTCAGTGACATCTCCCTACGGGTGATGGATGCAAGTGGCCGGGTACTTCAACTGACTACCCGCCAGGGTGCCGGAACCCACCGGGTGCAACTGGACGGTTACAAAGATGGAACGTACATTCTGCAAGTTGTCAGTGGAGACGAGGTGGAAAACTTCCGCTTCGTAGTGAGTAAGTAAACCCGACTGCGATCAGGTTGTCTTAAGCCGCTATCCCTTCTCGAGGAAGGGGTAGCGGCTTTTTACTTAAGGTGATGGTGCCCACCCCCTTTGCTACAGAATGGCGTATCTTTGCGCACTCTTACAGATCGAACCTGCCCGAAAACTTGTGTATTAGTGCCAATCATCTCTCCATCGTACGGTTCCGGAGCGTCTCGGCGTGATTTTGTGGATGACTTAGACCCTCAGTATGCCCGCTGGTTCGCGCTACGGGTGGGACACCGAAAAGAGAAGGTGGTAGCTAAGCAGCTGCAACCGTCTGGGATTGAGGTGTTCGTGCCATTACGTGATCGCCCATTTCACTACAAGTCCAAGGTGGGGGTGCGGCAACTTCCCTTGCTAGGGGGCTATGTATTCGTCAGGATTGTCACTAGTCAGGCCACCTTGGTCTTACAGCCTACTTTTGTCTTTGGGTTTGTTAAGTTAGGGCGTAGCCGTCGCCAGGTCACTGCATCCGAGATTGAGCTACTTCGACGTATTTCCACTGATCATTCGTTGCAGTGGGATGTAGAGGATGCGGTGGATGCTTTCCAACCAGGCTGCGCAGTAGAAATTGCACGTGGCCCGCTAGCTGGTGTGCGGGGGCAGTACGTCACCGCAAAGAGTAAAAAGATTTTTCTAATCACTTTCGCTGGGCTGGATGCTAGGTTGATGACCTATGAGGTTGCTCCGGAAGATGTTATTCCCTTATCAAGTGCCGCAAGCGGAAACGCGACGGCACGGTAGCTATGATGCAGATAGTTCCAAGGATGGATCATTACCGTACGATCGGTTTGGGCAGAGTGGTTTCGACACATGGACGGCGAAGCCATAAGTAAACGGGTACTGATCATCACCTACTACTGGCCTCCTTCCGGGGGGGTGGCAGTCCTCCGATGTTTAAAGATAGCCAAGTACCTGCGCACACAGGGTTGGGAACCGGTCATCTTCACAGCCGTAAACGCACACTATCCTACGGTAGACCACAGCAACGATGGTGACATCCCAAACCAACTGGAGGTCATTCGCCAACCTATATGGGAGCCTTACAGTTGGTACAAACGATTTACGGGAAAGCCCCCGGAAGAGAACGTCAACAACGTATTTTACACTGACGAATCAGCTGGAGGGTGGAAGCACACTCTTGCTGTCTGGATTCGCAGTAACTTCTTCATTCCTGATGCCAGAGCGTTTTGGATACGGGGATCAGTGAAGCGGCTACTTACTTACCTGGCCGACCATCCGGTAGATGCGCTGTTTTCTGATGGGCCACCCCACAGTAATACTCGTATCGCTACACTGGTCAGTCAGCGCACGGGCTTACCCTGGTTAGCTGACTTTCAAGACCCCTGGACACAAGTCGATTACTACGGCCTACTGAAGTTGACCCGATGGGGAAGACGGCGCCACGAGCGTATGGAGCAGGAAGCCCTACAACAGGCTAGCTTGACTACTATCGTAGGTCCTTCGTGGAAAAAAGAACTGGAAGCGATTGGTGCCCGAAACGTACGGGTACTTTACTGGGGCTACGATCCGGAAGATTTTTCCGGTTTGGAACGCAATCCACACAGAAAGTTCACACTCACGCACCTCGGTATCATGGGCTACGATCGGCACCCGGAGGTGCTGTTTGCCGCCATCACGCAGCTTAACCGAGATGTGCCTGAATTCGCCCACGATTTTGAGTTGCGCCTGTACGGACAGGTCGACCATCGGGTACGTGCAAGTCTAGCTGCCTACGGTCTGCTACCCCAAGTGAGCTTCTGTGGAAATGTGGACCGACGGGTAGCGCTTCAGGAAACAGTCGACAGCCACGTTCTTCTGCTGCTCCTCAATCAGCAACCAAATGCCCGGGGCCGCATCCCCGGTAAACTGTTCGAATACTTGGCAGCTCGCAACCCTGTACTGAACATCGGACCGGTCGACAGTGATGTGGCCGACATCCTGACCGAGACGGGGTGTGGGCAGACTTTCGATTATTCCACTGCACCTGCGCATCCCGCCCGCTACCTCCTGGAGCTGTACCGACAGTTTAAAGGAGGTAAGTCGTTACGAATGCAGCCGACGCCCTTGATTGAGCGGTATAGCCACCCCCGGCTGGTGGCACAACTGGCTACTTACTTAGATGAGATTATCGCATGAGTGCTAAAACTGTTCTTGTTACTGGAGGAGCCGGCTTTATCGGGTCCCACCTGGTGCGGCATCTGGTCAGGCAGTATCCTGACTACACGGTAATCAATCTTGATGCCCTTACGTACGCAGGACATCAGCAAAGCCTGTCTGATGTAGTTGATGCACCGAATTATTGCTTTGTACAGGCGGATGTGGCCGATCTAGAGGCTATGCGTCGCGTGTTTCAAGACAACGCCATCGATTGGGTAGTACATCTGGCGGCGGAAAGCCACGTAGACCGGAGTATTTCCGATCCCCTGATCTTCGTGCGTACAAACACGCTGGGTACGGCTACGCTGCTTCAGGTGGCGCGGGAGAGTTGGCAGAATGCGTTGGAGGGTAAACGGTTTTACCATGTGTCGACGGACGAAGTGTATGGCTCGTTGGGACCAACGGGGATGTTCACCGAGACAACACCTTACGACCCCCGGAGTCCCTACTCGGCATCAAAAGCAGCGAGTGATCACCTCGTACGGGCATGGTATCACACCTATGATTTTCCGGTGGTAATCAGTAATTGCTCTAACAACTACGGGCCCTACCAGTTGCCAGAGAAGTTGATTCCGCTGTTCATCCGCAACATCGTAGCCGGTAAGCCACTACCAGTCTATGGGCAGGGGAGCAATGTGCGGGACTGGCTCTATGTAGCAGACCACGTGCGGGCAATCGATCTGATACTGCACCAGGGCGTGGTAGGACAAACGTACAATATTGGAGGGCACAACGAGTGGAAGAACATCGACCTAGTACGCGTTATCTGTCGTACAATGGACCGGAAGCTGAACCGCACACCCGGGGATAGTGAGCGTCTGATCACCTACGTGACGGACCGGGCGGGCCACGACCAGCGCTACGCCATCGATGCCAGTAAGATGCAACGGGAACTGGGCTGGGTGCCGGAGATACAATTTGAGGAGGGCATCGAACGTACTATCGACTGGTACCTCGCCAATGCGCGGTGGATCACTAGTGTATTATGAAAGGAATCATTCTAGCCGGAGGGTCAGGCACACGACTCTATCCCATCACCAAGGCAGTCAGCAAGCAGTTGATGCCGGTGTACGATAAGCCGATGATCTACTACCCACTGTCGATCCTGATGCTGGCGGGTATCCGGGAGATTTTACTGATCACTACACCGCACGATCGGGAAGCGTTCCAGGCGTTGCTGGGAGACGGCAATGAACTGGGGTGCAGCTTTGAATACGCGGTGCAGGAAAAACCTAATGGACTGGCTCAGGCTTTCGTTATCGGAGAAGGATTTATCGGTGGGGACACCTGCGCGCTGATTCTGGGAGATAACATCTTTCACGGGACCGGCCTGGTGGACCTGCTGCGAATGAGCACGGATATCTCCCACGGTGCCCGGGTGTTTGCCTATCCGGTACTGAATCCAGAACGCTACGGTGTAGTTGAATTCGACGAGGATAATCGAGTGGTCAGTATTGAAGAGAAGCCCGCTACTCCCCGTAGTAAATACGCCGTGCCCGGTCTGTACTTTTATGATGCGCGGGTAGTGGAGATCGCAAAGCAGATACGGCCCAGCTCGCGTGGGGAGTATGAGATCACGGACTTGAACCGTTACTACCTAGAAGAAGGAACGTTAGACGTTGGCGTGATGGGCCGCGGGACGGCCTGGCTGGATACGGGGACCTTCGAGAGCCTGCATGACGCGGCGGAGTTCGTACGGGTGATCGAGAAGCGGCAGGACTACAAAATAGGCTGCATCGAGGAGGTGGCGTACCGTATGGGCTACATCAACCGGGAGCAGCTCATGCAAATAGCTGCGCCACTGCGAAAGAGCGGCTACGGCACTTATTTGGAAAATCTCATAGACAATTAAAGTGTGTTAGAACGGCTAAAGAGACTACTCCCCCTGGGGTATTTCAACTTTTTCTATAGCTACTTGGGGGTCAGTGTGCACATTGCGCTGGCCACTAGTATGCTTGTCGCTATCCTGGATGGATTAGGGTTGACGATGTTTCTTCCTCTGATGCAGGCGGTGGACGGTGGCAGCACACCCAACAAGGGCGAAATGGGGGATATGCGCGTCGTGATCGATGCGATGGAGACGATAGGTTTGACACCAAATCTGGTGACAGTGCTCATCATGATGCTTGTCTTTTTTCTTCTTAAGGGAGTAGCGAAGTTTGGGATGGAGTATTACCGGGTAGTGCTGCAACAGCGGTTCGCTAACAAGATGCGGCTGGACAATATGCGCCTCCTGGCGGGGTATAGCTACAGTGAATTCTCCCGAGCGGACTCCGGTAAGATTCAGAACACTTTTAGCGGAGAAATCTCGCGCATCAACAGTGCTTACCGGCAGTACTTTTTGATGCTCCAGTACTTGATCATGACGGTGGTGTATGTCGTGCTGGCTTACGTTTCGAACCCCAAATTTGCCATCATTGTAGCTGTGGGTGGTGCACTGTCCAATCTGGTGTTTAGTCAGATCTATTCGACCACCAAGACAGCATCCCGTAAGGTAT
The DNA here is from genome assembly GCF_923081025.1 of Neolewinella maritima. GTDB lineage: Bacteria > Bacteroidota > Bacteroidia > Chitinophagales > Saprospiraceae > Neolewinella > Neolewinella maritima. The sequence goes on from NZ_CAKLPZ010000001.1 coordinate 293,226, forward strand.
CAAAGGAGATGAACGTCTTTCAGGGCTTTCTGATTGAGAGTGTCTCTTCCTTCAAATTTCTGAAAGCCACCGATCTAATCAGCAAGTACAAACAGAAGATCGATCAATCGATTGTGGATGTGGAGTACCAGCAGCGTCGGATCGGCGTGATGACGGGTATCGCCTCCGCTGCGCGCGAACCACTTATCATCATAGTAGTGGTAGCCGCCATCCTAATTCAAGTGCTATATTTTCAAGAAAGCCTCGGGCTAATCATTCTTAGTTTACTTTTCTTTTATCGGGCACTCACGTATCTGGTGATTATGCAAAGCTCCTATAATGCATTTCTCGCCGTAGAGGGCTCCATCCAAAACATGAAGGAGTTTACTCACGAAATGGAAGAAAGTCAGGAGGAAGAGGGTGAAATACCCTTCAATGGGTTGCAGCAGGGTTACTCCGTTGAAAAACTCAGTTACTCATACCCAGAAACCCAGGTGCTGAGCGAGTTAACGTTTGAAGTACGCCGTTTTGAAACAGTTGGTATTGTAGGTGAAAGTGGTACAGGTAAGACTACACTAGTTAATCTACTTTGTGGGTTACTCCCTGTTGACAAAGGGATGATCTTTGTTGACGGAACCGACATCGCGGATTTAGAGAAACACAGTTTCCGCCGGTCCATAGGATACGTCACACAGGAGGCGCAGGTGTTTGCTGACACCGTCAAGAACAATGTGAGTTTCTGGGACGCTGATACTGGTGTGAAGGATGAGAAAGTGTGGCAAGCACTGCGCCTAGCTCATGCAGACACCTTTGTCCAAGAGCTACCTCAGGGGCTAGACACGATCATCGGCATCAATGGGGTAAACCTTAGCGGAGGCCAACGGCAGCGACTATCCATCGCCCGAGAGCTCTATCGGAATGTGGATATTCTGATTTTGGACGAAGCCACCTCTGCATTAGATTCACAGAGTGAATTGCTAATTCAGGAAAATATTGATAGCCTCTCGGGAAGCCTAACGATCATAGTTATAGCACACCGGTTGTCCACTATTCGCAACGCGGACAAGATCGTCTTCCTTAAACAAGGTGGAGCATACGATATAGGTACTTTCTCCTCTTTACAGCATAGTTCGGCAAATTTCCGAAAAATGGTCGATTTACAGACTGTATAGTGCTATTATCTTTTACTTCTCTCATCATTCACACAAGCAAGTATGTCTACAGCCACTTTAAACAACGTATCAACCACCATAGATGCAAAACGGGAGTTAAGCGCCTATCGCAAGAAGAAGCAGTCCATTTCGGTGGTCGGCCTCGGGTACGTCGGTCTTCCGCTCGCCCTGGAATTAGCAAAAAAATTTAAGGTTATTGGGTTCGACATCAGTGCTCCCCGGGTGGAGATGATGCGCAACCAGCAGGATCCTAGCGAAGAACTCGAAGCGGCTGCTTTCGAAGGAAAGGACATCACCTTCACCGCAGACCCACAGGAGCTCGGGGGGGCTTCCTTCCATATAGTGGCCGTACCTACCCCGGTCGACGAAAGTCGTACCCCCAACCTCAAGCCATTACTCGGTGCTAGCCGCTCCGTCGGCAAGGTGCTTAAGAAGGGGGACATCGTTGTTTTCGAATCCACCGTCTATCCGGGTTGTACGGAAGAAGACTGCGTACCTATCCTGGAGGCGGAAAGCGGCCTTACCTTCGGCGAGGACTTTACCGTCGGCTACTCTCCCGAGCGGATAAATCCGGGTGACAAGGAACATACGGTCGACAAAATTCTAAAGATCGTAAGCGGCAGTGACCCTGAAACCCTACAGATCGTCGCCGGTATCTACGGTGATATCATTACGGCAGGTATTTACGAAGCAGCCAGTATCAAAGTGGCTGAAGCAGCCAAGGTGATTGAAAACAGCCAACGCGACGTCAACATTAGTTTCGTCAACGAGCTGAGCATCATCTTCCGCCGGATGGGCATCGATACCCAGGATGTGCTGGAGGCAGCCGGTACGAAGTGGAATTTCTTGCCCTTTCGCCCTGGGCTAGTCGGTGGTCACTGCATCAGTGTTGATCCCTACTACCTACTTCATAAAAGTGTGAAGATGGGCTATGACCCACTGGTGATCGCAAGTGGGCGCAGGATCAACGATAGAATGCCGGCCTTTATCGCCAAAGAACTGGTGCAAGCGCTTCTTAAAGAAAACAAGAACCCCAAGCAGAGTAAAGTACTGGTACTGGGCGTGACCTTCAAAGAAAACGTAGCCGATATTCGTAATTCGAAGGTAGTAGATGTAGTACGGGAACTTATGGACTTTGGCGTCAACGTCCAGCTCTATGACCCCTACGCTAGCCCCAATGAGATCGCGCACGAGTACAAGTTGGCGATGATTGAGGAGATCGGTCAACAGTACGACGCGGTCGTAGTGGCCGTGGCCCACCAGGAGTTCAGGTCGTTCACGCTTGATAAGTTCCGCGAACTCAGTAAAGACCGGCTACTTTTGTTTGACCTCAAGGGGCTGTACGATCGTAATCAACTGCAAGAGGGCGAAACCATCTGGCGGCTATAAATTAATTAGTCTCTCATAAATACTTATCCATGATTCTGATTACTGGAACCGCCGGCTTTATCGGCTTCCACCTCGCACAGCGGCTTTTGGCTGATGGCGAAGCGGTGGTAGGTCTAGACATCGTCAATGACTACTATGATGTCAATGTCAAATATAGTCGACTAGCCGAAGCGGGTATCGACAAAGCAAAGATCACCTACAATCAGTTGGTCCAGAGTAGTACACAGACCAACTACCGCTTCGTGCAACTCGACATGACGGACCGCGAGGGCCTAAATGCCCTTTTCGCTGCTGAACAGTTCAGCACGGTAGTTAACCTGGCCGCCCAGGCTGGCGTCCGCTACAGTCTGATCAACCCGCAGGCCTACATCGACAGCAACATCATCGGCTTCACCAACATCCTAGAGGCCTGTCGCCATCATGGGGTCAAACACCTAGCGTACGCTTCTAGCTCTAGTGTATATGGCTTAAATGAGAAGATGCCCTTGTCGACCAGCGATAATGTCGATCACCCCATCTCGTTGTACGCTGCCAGTAAGAAGAGCAATGAGCTCATGGCGCACACCTACAGTCACCTGTTCGGCTTAGCTACCACGGGGCTGCGCTTCTTCACGGTCTACGGCCCGTGGGGGCGCCCCGATATGGCCCTGTTTCTGTTTACCGAAGCCATTCTGAAGGGCGAACCCATCAAGGTATTTAACCACGGCAACATGGTGCGCGATTTCACCTACGTAGACGATATTGTAGAGGGCATCACCCGGGTGATCGCTCATCCACCTCAGGGCAATAAAGACTGGACCGGTCAGCACCCAGACCCTTCTACCTCCAAAGCACCGTATAAAGTGTACAATATTGGTAACAACGATCCTGTAAAGCTGATGGATTTTATCACCGCTATCGAAGAGGAACTCGGGCAGCCCGCCGAGAAGATCATGATGGACCTACAACCCGGTGACGTGCCCGCCACTTATGCGAATGTACAGGATCTCATGCAGGACCTTGGATACAAACCGGAAACACCGATCCGTGACGGTATCCGCTCCTTTCTCAACTGGTACCGAGCGTACTACGGCTATACGGGCGCGAAGGCAGGTGCAATACAAACTGAGCAAAACTGATGTTTGAGTTTTTGCGTCGCGGTAAGTCGTTGGACGGACTGGGTTTTCTCCAGGCTGATATGCACGCACACTGGCTGCCGGGCATCGATGATGGGGCTGCCACGCTGAATGATAGTGTGGCCATAATCCGTGATTTAGTAGACTTAGGGTACCAACAGCTCTATGCTACACCTCACGTTATGGCCGATCTGTACCCAAATTCTAGCGCAACTATCCTAGCCGCTCTGGAGACCGTCCGTGAAGCTGCGCAGAATCAAGGCATCACGGTACCCCTAGGTACCGCTGCGGAATATCTGCTGGATGAAGGCTTCTTACAACGTCTGGAACAGGATGACCTGCTCACCTTGCCGGGCAACTACTTGCTCGTGGAAATGAGCTTTGTTTCCGCACCTCCTGACGTGCATGAATTATTCTTCAAAATGCAGATGAAGGGTTACCGTCCCATTTTAGCTCACCCCGAACGGTACCGGTACTATCATACTACCTTCGATCAGTATCGCTTTCTTCACGAGCGAGGCGCCCTGTTCCAGGTGAACCTACTTTCGCTGAACGGGCACTACGGTAAATCCGTCCAGCAGATTGCATGGAAGCTGGTTGACGAGGGGCTAGTGAGCATGTTTGGGACTGATGCTCACCACCGGGCACATACCAAGGAGTTGCGTCAATTGCTGGGCAACCGTAGATTTGCTGCTTTGTCGAAGCAACAGGACTGGCTAAATCACCACCTTATTAAGTGATACGTATATGAACAGCACTTTCGGGATTGTACTATCCTTCCTTTGCCTCGCGCTGGCCTCGTCCTGCGTATCGTATCAGGAACTCGTAAATTTCGAGGGGGAAGATCTGACGACCATCAGCCCGGAAATGATCGATAACAATTATGATTTAACGGTCCAACCCGAAGATTTGTTGAAAATTGACGTAAGTAGTCTTAATCCAGATGCTGCGCTACCCTTCAATATTGTGCCCCAGAATACCCAAATGGGCCAGCAGGGAGCGGGTGGCGGTAACGGTTCTTCCGTGCTGGAGCTTACCACTGGCTACTTCGTCGACCGCGCTGGCTATATCGATTTTCCGGTTCTTGGGGCCATTCAGGTAGAAGGCCTCACCCTTACGCAGGTAAAGGATAGGATAGTAGATAGGTTGGAGAACGGGTACCTCAAGCAACCGGTCATCAACATCCGTTACCTGAACTTCAAAATCACAATCTTAGGCGCAGTCACGAATCCCGGAACCGTGCGTTTGTCTAACAAACGGATCACCGTTTTAGAAGCACTTGGAATGGCAGGGGATCTAACTAATTACGCTAATCGCAACAACATCCTGGTCATTCGGGAAGAAGATGGACAACGCACCTTCACGTACCTGGACTTACAGTCCAGCGAGGTGTTTTCCTCTGATTATTTCTATCTACAGCAGAATGATGTAATCTACGTGCAGCCCATCCGGGCGGTAGTCGCTACGGTTGCCGATCCCGGGCAGCGTATAGTCCAATATGTATCCGCCGGTCTGGCCTTGATCTCCATTTTCGTTGCTTTCACCCGGTAAGCAACTAAGCTATAATTTCGACTCGATTGGAACTACTTAACCCTACCTCTGTAGACCAGACTGCCGCTGCAGAGCTACCAAAAGTGGCTGCAGCAGGCAGTACTAGTTTGGACGTCAAGGCAGTTCTAGGTCGAGCGATCCGTCAGTGGTACCTATTTCTGCTTTTCCCTCTGTTGACGTTCTCACTGGGCTATGCGTACCTGCGTTATGAGGTGCCCGAATTTGAAGTGAAAGGAACGATACTCATTAAGGAGAGTCCGGAAGATCGCGCACTGTCTCAAGCCGTAGGTGATGTCGGGGGGGTATTTGTAGAAAACAACGCTACGAATCTGATCAACCAGATCGAGATTTTGAAGTCATTCGCCATCATGCGGGCGGCGGTGGATACGCTGGGACTGGAGGTCAGCTATCTATCCATGGGGAACGTAAAAAATACGAACCTTTACGACCTAGCGGAAAGACCCTTCCTACTATCCTCTTACCAAAGTGATGGTCAGCGTTTGTACAACAAACCCCTTTTCATTGCGCTAAATGATGACCGGCAGTCCTATGCTGTATCCTTTGAGGACGAGGAAAAGATTATAGGGCGGTTTGGTCAGTCCTTGGTGCTGCCATACGGCACCATCACGCTCGAACGCAACTCGGACTACGTAGGCAGTCGTGCTTCCATGAGTATCGTAGTCCAGGATCCGGTTAGTGTAGCTAAGAATTACGGCAAGCGACTTAAAATAAATACGCTGCGTAGTTCGGAGCTGTTAGAGATCAGTCTGCAGGACGTCGTACCTGAGCGGGCCATCGATTTCATCACGACCATCATTCAGGTATACAATACGTTCACTATCCTTGAGCAAAAGGAGATTGCCTTGCGGACAACAGAATTCGTAAACGACCGACTTGATTATCTGCAACAAGAACTTAACGAAGTGGAAGTCGCTGCGGAGGACTACATCATCAATAATGATATTGTAGGCGGCACGGATCGCGAACTGGAAACGGCCTTTACCCAACTTACCGAGAATGAGCGGCAAATTATCGAACTTTCTATCACTCAGGAGGCAATCAGCCGCCTTCGGGGTGTGCTTAGCGGAAATTCTACGGATTCACTAAGGTATCTTCCTTATACCGTGGAATTAGCAAATCTTGACCTAGGTCCAGTGCTTGAACAGTACAATCGTCTGCTTCTGGAGCGCGAACAATTATTACAATCCGCGAAGTCAGATAATCCGGCCTTGATCCCAATTAATGAGAGTTTATTAGAGGTGAGACAGACGGTCGCCGATGTGTTGAAGGAAGCTACTGAGGATATCAATAGCAATATAGCCGCACTAAAGGCTACTAACGAGACAGTGTTTACCAGTATCAAACGTATTCCGGGCAAACAGCGTGGACTCATGGCGCTGGAGCGGCAACAGTCTATCCGGGAGCAACTCTATCTTTTCTTGTTACAGCGCAGAGAAGAATCTGCGCTTTCCTCCGCCGCGGCGGTTGAAAACATCCGGGTGTTCGAAGCACCGATGCAGGGAGGAAGTACATCCTCCGGGCCAGTACCAGTTTATAGTATAGCTCTGTTGATGGGCTTGTTACTGCCCCTGGGGTGGGTTACCCTGCAGGAGTTCATGGATGATACCATCAAGAGTCCCGATAAGCTCAAAGAGTTGTCTTTGGCTCCTCTACTGGGTACAATCGCTTTCGAAACTGCGCAGAATCGCATTGTAGTGGACGCAAGTAGTCGTACTCCCATCGCTGAGATGTTTCGGATGTTACGTACCAACTTGCAGTTCGTGGGGGCCGGCAAGAACCAACAGATCATCCTGGTAACCTCCAGCGTGGGGGGGGAAGGCAAGACCTTTATCTGTCTTAACCTGAGTATGAGCTTAGCTATTTCCGGTAAGCGGGTATTGGTGATTGGCATGGACCTACGCAAGCCTAAACTAGGTAAGTACATCACCAATGATGAGAACTACCAACATGATGGCCTGACGAATTACCTGACGGGAGGAGCCCAACTAGAAGATATCATTCAACCATATCCGGAACAGTCCAACCTGCACTTCATTTCAAGCGGCGTGGTGCCCCCTAATCCGGCTGAATTGCTAATGCTGCCTAAGCTGACCGATCTACTTAGCGAGCTACGGGAAAGATACGATTATATTCTAATCGATCTACCGCCAGTAGGGTTGGTTACTGACGCACTACTGCTTAGAAATCAGGTAGACCTGTCGGTGTATGTCACCCGTTTTGGAGAGACGAAGCAGGGCCAGATAGCCATTGTAAACGACCTGTATGCCGCTAAGAAACTACCCAATCTCTCCTTAGTACTCAACGGGGTGAAGAGTGGACGGGGCTATGGCTACGGTTATGGCTATGGCTACGGTTATGGGTACGGTTATGGATATTATAGTGAGTCGTAACCTCCTCTTTTTCATAAATTGGGCAGGCGCTCCATTTTATCACCTTCAACCTGAACGCCACCAACCCAGTCGGATCAGGATACTGTGGGCTATTGTGATCGCTGTACTGACTGCAGGTATAACTATCGTAAAAAGAGCGTATCACTACAGCAGATACCGCGATACGTTACTATTTAGCGATTGGGGGACCACAGCGGCTTATTACTCCACAGTCTGCGAATATGTGGGGGCACGCCCAGTGCACCATACCGGTTGGCAGTGGAGGGGAGTAAAGGTGTGGGCGAGATTAATAGGATCAATACCCTCCATTGTTTGTTCACTCGCACAAGCAGCAGATCGTCCGACCATCAGGTTAGTCGACGTACGGGCAGCCATGTGGAGCTACGTGCGGGCTTCGGTCATTTTTGAATCTAGCAGTCCCCAGAGAATTGTTGTGTTCAGCCAGCACTCCATTACTTGTCGTGCCTTGATTTGGATAGCTCGCAAGCGAGGACTGCACGTCGTGTACCTACCTCACGCACCCACAGCTAATAATGTTGCGTACCAAGACTTACCCGTCCATACAGCGGGTCTGTGGAGTGAGCGCGATGCATCTATCTATCGAAGCTTCTCGACTTCAGGTTACCTACTGGTGGCAGGCAATCCGGTGCTGCAGGAAATTACTCCTCCTCCTGAACGCGAGTCCACAGCATTTAGGTACGTATATGCTCCTTCCCCCTACACAGAAGCAGAATTACGCAGACAGTTTGCGATACTGGGGCAACTACCTCTGGACCTACTCCGCATCAGCATGCATCCACGTATGACAAAAGCCACCTTAGCCTCCCTAGCTACGGAGCTTCTACCGTACCCGTTTGAGTTTATTGCCGAGCGGGTAGCAGTTTACTGTAGGCGAGGAGATGTAGTTCTCTGCTGCTCTTCGGGGGTAGCACTGGACGGGCTAAAGAATGGTGCTATTGTGGTAGACCTGACTGCCCCCGGGGTCGACCTGAACTACTATTACCTACAGGATGAGCTTATCATCAAGCAGCGCGAGCATGCTATTCGTGAGATTATCCCGCTGGTCAGTGCCTTCCAACTCGATCTGAAGGCGTACGAGCAACGGGCCAAACTGTTTTTCGCCGAATGGATGAGTTACACCGGTCTTCAGGCATTACAGCGTATTGCCAGTATACTAGATGAGGAACTGAAATCGACGGCAATAATCTACGACCGATGGCAGCGGACATAAGTGCACATACTGTATTATTTACTGGTCTTTTTGATGAGCATGGCACTGGACGAGAGAAATTCAGGTATAGCAACTTAATTGCCCTGCAACAAATCGTCCCGGATCTACCCGTGTTTCAGTTCAAGTACAACAAACAGCATCAGCTGGCTAAGTTACTGTCGCTACGCCTTGACGGTCTACACTTGATGAGTCGCTCCGCGTTCGTAGACTTTGTACGGAACATTCCAAAAGAGGGGATCGCCTTCTTTGATGGATCCAACTATGGGTCAGCCGTGGCCAGGCTGCGAAGTTTACGACCGGACGTTCACATCGTTGTACTCTATCATAACGTAGAAAGCTCATTCTTTCACCGGGCCTTCAAGCAGAATCGACGTCCTAAGTCCCTGGCCCTGGCCGGCTACTATTTCATGCAGGAGCGCCTGGTAGCAAAATATGCGGATGTAAATATTTTCTTGACCCAGGAAGATTTACACATTGCCAAGCAGTTTTATCCGGGAATGAGAAACACCGAAGTGCTTCCCATATCGGTAGAGTGTGACGGACCAATAAGGCCAAGTGCGGATTCGCAGCTGCCACTAAACGCCCTATTTGTAGGCGGAGCGTTCTACGCAAATGTAGAAGCCGCCCGTTGGCTTCAGGAAGCACTAGGTGATCGCCATGATATTATGTTGACGGTGGTTGGTAAGGGATTCGATCGTGTGGAGGGACTGGGCGCGGATAATATTCGCGTATTGGGATTTGTCGATTCTTTAGCTATGTACTACAACGCCAGTGATGTAGTGATGAATACTATCTTTTCCGGTTCGGGCATGAAGACTAAGGTGGCCGAAGCACTGTACTACGGTAAGCCCGTTGTATCTACCCGTATGGGGATTAATGGATATGATAAAATAATAGATAAAGATTATATTTCTATATTTGACGAGAAAGATGAATTCGTGCGGATCATGGATGCATTCATCGAGCGGAAGAAAGGTGGGCAAATCACTGCTTTTTATCCGGAGGCAAAGCAGGATTACACGATGTATTACTCTCCGGCCGCACACGTTGGCAATCTCACTCAAATTCTACAGACCTGTTTGAAAAGCACCTGATGAAGCATATCACTATATTCCTTGATCAGTACACGCATAAAAACGGAGGTAGTGCTACCCTGATTGAATTAGGCGAAGCGCTTACGCAGCTTGGGCATCGGGTCAACTACGTAGTCAACTATTTCACGGTGAAGAGCATCTTGGTCAATTTTGGCAGGGGGATCTATCCAGCTACCTTTATGGACAGCAACTCGGGATATTCGCCTAAACGGTTAGTGAAAGATACTATCAAGACGTTCTATTCACCAAGCGTCGGATCAGTCCTACGGAGATCCGACTACGTAATAGTTCCCTTCGTAAGTCCACAACGGCTTGCACGAATTAAGCAGTCGACAAAGGCTAAACTCGTTCTGAATCACGCCGCTAGTGTAGATATGATGACCAGCATAGTCCAGCAAAACGGACACACCTATTCAGCCTACTGTAGTCTTTTTGATCGGGTGCTCTTTCAGTCCGGTGCAGACTGCAAGACTTCAGGTTTACCGAACGCTACAACGCTCCGTCCCTCGTTCCGAGAGGATAAGGCCGCAAATCTCGGAGTATCGAAGGTCCTATCTGATCAGCATGTCAATATTGTGTGGGTGGGGTCTTTGCAGACCCGGAAAAGACCGGACCTCGCCCTTGATGTGGTCAGAAAGCTGCTTGCCTACGACTATACGTATAAACTGACTCTGGTCGGGCCCCATTACGATGCTGCATACGCCGCCGGTATTCGGGAGCAAGCGCTCAGTTTGCCCCCCGGCACGGTCGAGATCGCCGGATTCAGGGAGAACTACCTGCAGTATATGAGCGAGGCGGATGCTATCGTACAGACCTCTGAACTGGAGGGCGTTTCACGAATAATCCGGGAGAGTTTCTTTTTGGGCAAAGTGGTTGCAACGTTCAACATTCAGGGTACATCGGAGATCTGCACTACGGACAACGCGATCCTGGTCCCATTCGGACATGTAGATCAGCTTGCAGAGCAAGTACACGCTGCCCTGACTGATACGACAGTGAGGCAGAAACTACAGGCTAATGCACGCCTGACCTACGAGCGCGACTACTCCTGGGATGCTTATCGAGCAGCTGCAGGGAAAATATTTGCCTGATCGTCAAATTTATTCACCCCTAAATTCGTCTAGCCTATAGAAATAGCCGGTCGCTCAAGTAGGATGAAGAACTTTAGTTCTCCATCATTTGACGAATCGCCTCAACTCATTCCATAAACTAAGACGAATGCAAACTAATATTTTAGTAGTGATTCGAGCCGTAGACGAGCGGACGTTAGAGCTTTGCGAAAAGCTTGTAGGCTTACAAGTCCCCGCTAAAAACATCGTGACGATCAAAATCTCTCCTTTTTCGGAAGCTGTACGCAAAACCTATCAGTTGGGGATACAACGAGATCTACCCTGGACGCTGGCCATTGATGCAGATGTACTGGTTTTTCCCGGCGCCATAAAAAAAATGGTCGACCGCGCTAGTAAATACGGAGCGAAACTATATAGCTACCAGGGCCTAATCAAGGATAAAATGTTGGGTAGTTTTCGCTCTGCCGGTCCACATCTTTACAATACGGATTTGCTGGGGCTTGGGGTGAAGGCGCTAGAAGAAACCAAAGATATGCTGCGCCCGGAGTCAAGGACGTACATTGAACTGGGTAAATTAGGGTATCAAACCATTTTTGATACCCTGGCCTTTGGGGTCCACGACTACGCCCAAACGTATGAGGACTATTTCCGGAAAGCGTATTTTCATGCAAAGAAAATTAGTAACGATACCGTTACTATGAAGATGTTAAATTACTGGCAAAAGAATATCGATAAGGATCCTGACTTTAAGGTTATGTACCAGGGATGGGTCCATGGAAGAATCGACACCAGTAGCACGGTAGTTGATAGCCGATTCTTCAAGACGATCACCGCGCAAGAGTTCCCAAAGCTTGGCATACAGGAGAAAGCACCGCTCCACATTGATATGGGCACTTGGCTGGCCAGATTGGCCGAATACGAGGCAGAGAGCGCCGATGTGCGGATACCGCTGAAGCGCATTCCCAACAGTAAAATGACTGATTTCAAGCGCTTAGTCAAGGTAAGAACCAAACAACTGATTGGGTACTAACCAAACATCCCCGCTGGCCGACTTATGTAGTGTGGCTGATCAATAAAGGCAATCTATTGGAATGCAGCAAAAGAAAGTAGTACTCGTGACGGGTACCGGACACTGTGGATCTACCTTGGTAGACCTCATACTGAGTAGTCATTCTTCCAGCTTGGGGGTTGGGGAGTTGATCGATGTCAGAAATAAGGAGGGCTATGCCAGAGGGACTCTAGTCCCCAATGAGCTCTACGGGTTTGATGATTCGCTTTGGACACCCCAACGGCTTCGGTACGTGTACCAGCAGTTTGTAAAGGAACGGTCGTTTTGGCATCGCGTACTAGGGAAGGTGGCACCAATGATGCAGTCTAACCGGACAAAAATCTACGCTTCAATTCTTGATGCTGTGCCGAAGAAGAGGCTGCTAGTAGATAGTTCGAAGTCAGTGCCGTACACCAAAACCAGCTTGTTGCAACTTAAAGCGTCGGAGGCATTCGAGCCCTACCTGATCTGGATTAAACGAGATCCCCGGGGAGTGATCAATAGCTACCGGAGGAAATATCCGGAAATCCCCGTGGCCACCTTCATCGAGAAGTTTAAGCGTGCTGAACGGGAGATCCGGCAGATTCATGACACGCTGGGCGTCAAGAAAATGATCGTAGATTACGGCCAACTCGCTGGCTACCCAGAAGCGGAAACCCGCCGCTTGTGTGACTTTTGTGGGCTCGACTTCGAAGCGGACATGCTGGAGTTTTGGAAGCACGAGCACCACCATATTGCGGGCAACTCGGGCACCAAGACCCTGGTGGCAAAGTACCATAACGCGATAGACGCCTACACGACAAACGAGGGAAGTAAGGAATTCTACGCTCAGCACGGATTCGCTATCAAGGCTGATGTCCGCTGGCAATCAGAGATGAGAGGAGACGATCTGGGCGAGGTGATTGAGGCGTTTGACCTTGAACCCATCACCAAATAGTCTTACCTTTGCCCCCCTTATGGAAAATCTCGATCTAAACGGAAAATCCGTCCTCATTACCGGAGGCACTGGCTCACTTGGCAAGGCCCTCACCAAGCGTATTTTTGCCAAGTGGCCCGATGTTCGCCGTCTGGTGATCTTTAGCCGCGACGAGCAAAAGCAGTTCGTGATGGCACAGGAATACCCCACTAAGCGGTACCCTGCCATTCGCTTTTTCATTGGCGATGTCCGTGATCGCGAACGCCTCGTACGCGCCATGCAGGGGGTGGATCAGGTCATCCACGCTGCGGCCATGAAGCACGTGCACCTAGCTGAGTACAACCCCTCGGAGTGTATCAAGACCAATGTGGGGGGAGCTGAGAATGTGATCTACGCCGCCCTGGAGGCTGGCGTACAGCGCGTTGTAGCCCTGAGTACCGACAAGGCCTGCGCGCCCATCAACCTGTACGGAGCCACCAAGCTGACCAGTGATAAGCTATTCATCGCCGCTAATAACATAAAGGGAAAGAACCCCATTCGCTTTTCCGTCGTGCGCTACGGAAACGTCATGGGCTCTAACGGATCGGTCATTCCCTTTTTTCTCAACAAGCGGAACGAGGCGTACCTGCCCATCACGGACCCACGCATGACCCGTTTCAATATTAGCTTGGACGGCGGGGTGGACATGGTCTTCCACGCGCTAGCAAACGCCTGGGGAGGAGAAATTTTCATTCCTAAAATTCCTAGCTACCGAATCACTGACGTAGCCCGTGCAATCGCTCCAGACGTAGAGCAACGGGTCATTGGTATTCGTCCCGGTGAGAAGATCCACGAAGAGATGATCACTCCCTCCGACTCGTTCTATACATATGATATGGGCAAGTACTACGCTATCCTACCGTCTGTACCCACTTGGGACCTGGAATCGTTCAAGCAAGAGTTTGGCGCGGAACTCGTAGACAATGGCTTTAGCTACAACTCAGGCACCAACACCGACTGGGTTACTGTAGACGACCTGCGTTCGTTCATCACTACCCATGTAGATTCAAGTTTCGTCGCATGACCACCCTGACCCACGCCATTCCCTACGGACGGCAAAACATCACGGATGACGATATCGCCGCAGTCACCGAAGCGCTGAAATCGGACTACCTCACTACCGGCCCCCGCGTCGATGCATTCGAGGAGAAGTTTGCGGAATACATTGGTGCGCGCTACGCCGTAGCGGTAGCTAACGGTACGGCCGCCTTGCACCTCTGCGCGCTTGCCCTCGACGTGCAGCCCGGGACTCGGGTTATTACTACTCCCATTACATTCGCCGCTAGTGCCAACTGCGTACGCTACTGTGGTGGGGAGGTGTGGTTCGCCGATATCGATCCAGAGACGCTTACACTTGACCTAGAGAGGGTGCGGCAACTGATTGAAAGCCGTCCGAAGGGCTTTTTCCACGGCCTTGTCCCCGTTGACTTTGCGGGGTATCCCGTCGATCTTGAGGCCTTCCGTGCGCTGGCCGACGAGCATGGTCTATGGATCATCGAAGATGCCTGTCATGCCCCGGGCGGCTGGTTTACGGATAGCAAGGGTGAAGAACAGTGGTGTGGCAACGGGAACTACGCCGATCTTGCCATTTTTAGTTTCCACCCCGTCAAACACATTGCAAGTGGTGAGGGGGGGATGATCACTACCAACGACAAGGCACTGTACGAACGGCTCAAAATACTGCGCACTCACGGCATTACGCGCGACCGCGGCAACCTTCGCTACCCTGATCACGGCGGTTGGTACATGGAGATGCAGCAACTAGGCTATAATTACCGCATCCCCGATATCCTTTGTGCACTGGGCACCAGTCAGCTGTCCCGGGCGGAAGAGGGGATGCAACGTCGGCAAGAGATCGCTCAACGGTACGATACTGCCTTTTCAACTGACGACTTCCGTACTGCAAACATAAAGAAGATACACGGCGTCCCATCTGCCGATCGCCGCCATGCCTTCCACCTCTACGTGATCGAGGTGGCCGACCGACGGGGCCTGTACGATTTCCTACGCGACCACGAAATCTATGCGCAGGTCCACTATGTACCCGTGCATACCATGCCCTACTACCAGGATATTGGTTATGAAGAGGCGGACCTCACCCACTCGGAGCGGTACTATTCCGGTGGCATCAGTTTGCCTATGTATCCTACGCTGACGAATGAGGAGCAAGATTTTGTCATTGACCGGATAAAAGAATTTGTGCGTGGGTAACCTGGCGATCATCCCTGCTCGGGGAGGAAGCAAGCGCATACCCCGTAAGAACATCCGCCCCTTTTTGGGTAAGCCAATCTTAGCCTATTCCATCGAGGCGGCGTTGCAAAGCGGACTGTTCGAAGAGGTCATCGTTTCCACGGACGATGTGGAGATCGGACGTATCGGCGCATCGTACGGTGCCCAGGTACCCTTTTATCGTAGTGCGGCTAATAGTGATGATACCGCCACTACGTTCGATGCTTTATCTGAGGTGCTAGAACACTATGCAACACAAGGGCGTAGCTTCGACAACGTCTGCTGTATATATCCCACGAGCCCGTTCGTTACCGCGGACCTGCTGCAATCAGGGCTCTCCCTACTGGAGCACGGTTCATTCGATTGTGTGTTTCCTGTGCTCCGCTATAGTTTCCCAATTCAGCGCGCGGTAACGCTGGACTCATCCGCCAGGATGAAGTTGTGTTCACCCGAACACCTGAGCAGCAGATCACAGGATTTGGTGCCCAGCTATCATGATGCCGGGATGTTCTACTGGTTTCAACCAGAACCGATACTGCGCAAGCAGAAGTTATGGACGGACAATACGGGATGTATAGAGGTCAGTGAGTTAGCTGCTCAGGACATTGATACCCTGGCCGACTGGCAGTTAGCCGAGTTCAAGTATAAATACTTGCAACATGGGTAAGTCTGCTGTGGTCTTTCGTGCGGACGGCCATGCTAAGATGGGCTTGGGACATCTGATCCGGTCGGCCGCCCTAGCCGAAATGCTGACACCAGATTTTGACTGCCACCTAGTGTACCGCCACTGTCCAAAAGCGCTACTTGCAGACTTTTCGCATTTCATCGGATTCTGTCAACTTGATGCTTCGCTGTCGCTTCACACCGATGCACAGGCTCTGATTGATTATGTGGCTAGTCTCGGTCAACCTTGTCCCATTGTTGTACTTGATGGGTATCACTTCACCACTGATTACCAGCAGGAAATCGTTACAGCGGGTTGCTTCCTGGTATGTATTGACGATATCCACCAGACTGAGTTTATCGGTCAACTCGTGATCAATCACGCGCCAGCGGCCACACTAGCGGATTACCAATCGGCGCAGACTACGCAATTCGCACTTGGATTGCGGTTTGCACTACTTCGCGCACCGTTTCGCCAAGCTGCGCAATCGCGAACTGAGCGGCAGCAGCAGGGTAATCACATCTTCGTTTGTTTGGGGGGGGCTGATCCAGATAACGTTACGATCAAGGTGCTTCAAACACTTACTGATCGAGGTGTAAGCGAGACCATCGATTTGGTGGTCGGCTCAGCTTACACGCATGAGGTGACCTTAGCGGACTACCTCAGGCATAGCAAGTTATCCGTAACAGTACACCGGGCAGTTTCGGCTAGTCAAATGGCGCAATTGATGAGAGCATCCAGCGTGGGGATTACAAGTCCCAGTACGGTCTGCTTAGAATACCTTAGTGCTGGTGGCCGTCTCTTCCTACAGCAAATCGCTGATAATCAAAAGGAGATTCATACCGCACTGCTTGCACGTGGGTTAGCGCAAGATATCTCAGCATTCAGTGTGGGGTCCGGAAGAGGCGACACACTGGCGGATAGCCCTTCCACCAGAGGGCCTATGCTACTGGATGGCTTGCAGGATGTACGCTTTCGAAAGTTGTTCGCTGGGCTTGGCCTGACATATCGTGCGGCGACCCACTCGGATAGTGCAGTGTACTTGCAATGGGCCAACGACCCTCTGGTGCGGGCCCAATCGTTCGATTCCCGGATGATCGATCCTGCCGCACATGACGCTTGGTTTAGCCGCCGCCTAGAAGATCCAAACACCGATTTGCTAGTGTTTACCGATCGCCGCCGCTTAGCAGTAGGGCAGGTACGTCTGCAACTTGATGGATCGACTGCCGTGATTGGCTATTCGGTCGCTGCAGCAGCACGCGGAGCTGGATTTGGGTTAGCCATGCTCCATTTCGCCCAGAACCATCTACAGGCGCATCGACCCGAAGTAGATCACATTGTGGGGTACGTCAAGCAAAGCAATGTAGCCTCCCTAATTACTTTCCGCCGGCTTGGCTACCGGGAGTTACCCACAGATGACTATCCTAACGCTATAAAATTTGAGCTCCATGACTTTTAAAATTGGGCACTTCGACATCGGGTCGACGCACGCACCCTTCATAATTGCGGAGATGTCGGGCAACCACAATCAATCATTGGATCGGGCACTGGAACTTGTAGATGCCGCTGCCGCCGCAGGAGCGCATGCGCTCAAGTTGCAGACCTACACGGCCGATACTATCACTATCGATCACCGGGGAGGACTCTTTGACATTGCCGACAAGAACAGCCTCTGGGCCGGGCAGAATCTGTACGATCTGTATAAGGAAGCGCATACACCATGGGAGTGGCATAAGCCCATTTTTAAGCGGGCCGAGGAGTTGGGTATGGTAGCCTTTTCATCTCCTTTCGACGAATCCGCCGTAGACTTTTTGGAGGAACTGAATGTGCCCGCCTACAAAATTGCCTCTTTCGAGTCTAATCACTACCCTCTCTTACGCAAGGTAGCCGCTACCGGTAAGCCCATCATCATCAGTTCGGGTGCCTCGCTGTTGGACGAAATCTACGAATCCGTACGTGTACTACGCGAAGCAGGAGCTAAGGAAATTTGCGTGCTCAAGTGTACCAGTACCTATCCCGCTACGCCCGAAAACACGAACCTGCGTACTATTCCGGTCTTCCAGTCACTGTTTCCCGACTGCGCGGTGGGTCTATCCGATCACACCATGGGCATTGGAGTTTCAGTAGCTGCCGTAGCTCTCGGAGCCTCCGTCATAGAAAAGCACTTCACACTTCGCCGTGCGGATGGAGGAGTAGACAGTGCTTTCAGCCTGGAACCCACCGAACTTGCCGCTCTGGTGACTGAAACGGAGCGGGCCTGGCAGGGCCTGGGGGGCGTACAGCTTGACACACAAAAGGCAGAAAAAAAGAGCCGACAGTTCAAACGGTCTGTTTACGTCGTACAGGACATCGCCGAAGGGGAACTGCTTAGTCCAGATAACCTACGGGTTATTCGGCCCGGAGACGGACTAGCCCCCAAATTTTACGAGCAGGTGCTCGGCAAGCCGGCCCGACGGGCCTGGAAGCGCGGCACCCCCTTTACGTTGTAGCTTTGCCACTGGTCTACCTTCTCTCGCACCCGCGGCCCCGCCCAAACACCCATAGCCTACGTGTACAAAATCCTTCACCTGATAAAATCCCTGGGACGGGGAGGTGCCGAAACGCTACTGAGTGAAACCCTACGGGTACATGATCGGAAGGCCTTCGAGTTTCAGTACGCCTATTTCGTCAGCTATAAGGGACAACTGGCCGAAGATCTCCGTGCACAGGATGCGGTAGTGACCTGCCTGAACGCGGATAGTGCACCGGCTATCCTTGCCAGCCTGCCGCGCCTGGCCGCCTACGTAAAGCGCGAGAACTTCGATCTTATCCACTGTCACCTGCCAGTATCTGCCGTGGCCGGCCGGTTGGTGGGTAAGTTTCTTGGGGTACCCGTTGTGTACACTGAGCACAATAAGCAGGAACGCTACCATGGAGCTACGCGACGCGCTAACCTGCTTACCATGGACTACAACGCAGCCATTCTGGCGGTGAGCGATGATGTCAGGGATAGCATTGCCGCGCACTGGAAGGGCCCAAAGGGCAAACTCAGTGTACTCATCAACGGGGTCAACACCGAGCGCTACGATCCGGCCAACTACGACAGACTGGTCAGCCGGACCGAACTTAAGCTACCAGCTACAGCCCCCATTGTAGGTACCGTCTGCGTGTTTCGCGACCAAAAACGACTGGAGTTGTGGCTGGACCTAGCACGTCGACTTCGGGAAGCTGTACCAGCTGTCCACTTTGTGCTAATTGGTGACGGCCCTACAGAGGAGCTGGTAAAGAGTCGCGCTACAGTATTCGATCTGCACGATTGCGTGCACTTTCCCGGTCGCCTCGACGAGGTCAGGCCCTGGTTAAGTGCTATGGACGTGTACTTGATGACCTCGGAATTTGAGGGTCTACCCATCGCTATGCTGGAGGCCATGAGTATGGCTCTCCCCATCGTAGCCACGGCAGCGGGTGGCATACCGGAGGCGGTAACGGATGGCGCGCAAGGCTTCCTACGCCCCGTAGCAGACTGGGCCGAACTGTACGACCCCCTGCACCAACTGGTGCAGGATGACACACTTCGGGCACGACTCGGAGCCAGTGCCCGCAAGCGAGTGATTGCAGACTTCAGTATTCAGAAGATGGCCGGCGAACTGGAGGCGGTCTATCACCGCATACTTACGTCCCAACCCCATCCCGTAGCATGACCGTCCGCCCCGCCACGCCCTCCGATACCGACCGGATCGTTGAGCTGCTCAAGCTTAGTTTGGGAGATGTATCGACCACCAAATCTGCCCACTTCTGGCGCTGGAAGCACCTGGATAATCCCTTCGGGGCATCGCACGTCCTGCTCGCCGAAGCCGATGGCATACTGGTGGGGGTACGTGCTTTCATGCAGTGGCGGTGGACGGATGGACGGCGGGAGTACAGCGCACTGCGCGCCGTAGATACTGCGACTCACCCCGGATACCGTGGCAGGGGCATCTTTAAAAAACTCACGTTGCAGCTCATTGCCGAGCGAACTGCAGCCGGCGACGACTTCATTTTCAATACCCCTAATTCGCAGAGCAAGCCCGGTTACCTGAAGATGGGGTGGCAGGAGGTAGGCCGGTTGCCGGTTGCCCTGCGGATAAACCGGCCCCTCGCACTGCTGCAACGTAAACTCGGCTGGGCGGCTGCAGCGTGGGAGCCTGCGCCTGCTGATGTAGCAAAAGAGCGCGATGCGTTCGACTGGAGCCTATGGGAAGACTGGGCGGGGTCGCCGGTGCAAGGCTGGTCAACAGCCTACCGACCCAAATATATAGGCTGGCGGTACCGCGACTGTCCCGTAGCTAACTACCTCCCCCTGGGGCAGCGGAATAGCTACCTGCTGGTCGTACACCCTAAGGTGACCGCATTAGGACTGGAATTCAGGGTGGTGCAGGCACATGTTGGTCCGGGCCAGGTAGGCGCAGCCCAAGCTGCGCTACAAGACTTAAGGCGGCAGTTTACTCCGGATTATACCTCCGTTGCACCCGGTAGAAACTTCGATTGGGGTGTAAGTTGGATCAGGCGTGAGGTAGGGCCGGTGCTCACATTTCGTAGACTGACGTTCGACCAAGCTCCCGCACTAACCGACTGGCAGTATCAATTAGGTGACATGGAACTCTTCTGATATGCTGGGTGTCGTTGCTGTACTACTGTTCTCTATCCTATTTACGCAGTTGCTGCTGAAGCGCTACGAGGCGAAGCTGCGTCATTCCAAAGCCTTACTGAACGGCGTATTTGTCTTTCACTTGCTGCTATTTGTCGTGTACTACCTATACGCATCGAGTAGCGGATCTGACTCCTTCAGGTACTACAAGGATGTCTCTACCCTATACTATGGGGAGAACTGGTTTGACTACTACGGAGTAAGTACGCCTTTCATCAAGTTTTTAGCCTTTCCGTTCGTACAGGGACTCAACTTCAGCTACGAGGCGATCATGCTGTTGTTTTCCTTTCTTGGTTTTATAGGAATCTTCTATTTCTACCTCTTTTTTGTCGAGCGAACTACTTTCCGCCACCGGCTCTTCGGAATAGACTTCATCGTAGTGCTCATGCTACTACCAAATATGCATTTTTGGAGTGTGTCGTTGGGTAAGGGGTCGGTGATTCTGTTCGGTATGGGGTTGTTGTTCTATGCCCTTAATGACATCGGGCGGCGTCTCATTTTGTTGGCTGTAGGTGGACTAATTGTTTTTCACGTGCGGGCGCACGTACTACTGATCGTGCTAGCTGCAGCCGTCATCGCGTCTATCTTTTCATCCAAAGGGATCAAGGGTTGGCAAAAAGCATTGATTGTGACGGTAGCCCTGGGTGCGATCGTACCTGTGCTGGGTACCTTCTTAGCCGTAGCGGGGCTGGAGGAGGCAGACACTGAGGCGGTGGAGGATTGGCAGGATCATCGGGGAAGCGACTTGAGCAATGCTACTTCGGGGGTAGACATTACGAACTACTCCCAACCCATGAAAATCTTTAGCTTCTTGTTTCGCCCGCTCTTTGTAGATGCACCGAATGCGCTGGGGTTGATCGTCTCGTTCGAGAATCTGTTTTACTTGCTGCTGTTCCTTAAATGCCTTACACCCTCCTTTGTACGGTACCTAGGTAAATCACCTTGGATCGTGAAGGTCGCTCTGATCGTATTCATCGGAGTTTCAGTAGCCCTCGCCCAAATTTCCGGCAACTCGGGCATCGCCATCCGGCAAAAATCGCAGGTGATGTACTTGTTTCTCTTCGTCTTCCTGGCTTACGCAGACTACGCCTACCAGAAGGACCGCAAACTAGTGATCGGTGAGTAGACTTATTATATCGCTAGACTTCGAGCTCCACTGGGGCGTATTCGATCATGTAGCCCTGGACGAAGCGGGTAGGAACTACTTCCTGCGCACGCGCGAACTTGTCCACACCTTGCTGGACCGGTTTCAGCAAAAGGATATTCACGCTACCTGGGCCACGGTGGGCCTACTGTTTGCCCGCACTAAGGCCGATATCCTGGCCACCCTGCCGGATGAGTTGCCGGCCTACCGCAATCAGGCATTGAACCCTTACGCGCTGCTCGACGACATCGGGCGCGACGAGGACGAAGATCCCTACCACTACGCCGCCAGCCTGATCGAGCGGATACTAGCCACTCCAGGGCAAGCACTCGGTAGCCATACATACTCTCACTATTACTGCCTGGAACCCGGGCAGGATGGGACGGCCTTCGCCGCCGACCTGGCTGCCGCCCAACGCATCGCGGAACGGATGTTTGGTACCCGGCTTACCTCACTGGTCTACCCCCGCAATCAGTACGTGCCAGCCTATGCAGCGGCCCTTACTGACAACCGCTTCAGAAGTTACCGGACCAACCCTAATGTGTGGTTTTGGCAGGCAGAGTCCGCCGAGTCGACCGGCCTGCTGCAGAAAGCGGCACGACTCGCCGACCACTACGTGAGCCTCGATCAGCAGAGTAGTTTCTCCGCTCCCCAGGTGCTGGCCCAGCAGCCAGTCGATATACCCGCCAGCCGGTTCCTACGACCCTACCTGCCTAAAATCGACGGATTCGGGGGGCAGTCGCTGAAGATCCGCCGAATCTGTCACGAACTCACGGCGGCAGCACGCTCCGGCCGGGACTATCACCTCTGGTGGCACCCCCATAACATGGCTACCGACCCCCACAAGAATTTTGCCGCACTAGACCATATACTGGATCACTTCGCTGCCGTACGCCAACAGTACGGGATGCAGAGTGTGAGCATGGAAGAGCTGGCATCGACTAACGCCCCCCACTAATTTGCCGAAACTTCTTCGACTTACCACAGTACCGATTTCACTCCGCCTGCTACTTACGGGGCAACCTAGGTATATGGCGGCGGCGGGGATGGATGTGCTGCTGGGGAGTGCAGACGGACCGGAGCGCCCCCTAGTCCTCGAAGCGGAGGGCTGCAAGCACGTGATCATCCCGTTTACCCGTGCCATCACCCCGGTGCAGGACCTGAACTGTCTGCGCGTACTGGTACAGCTCATGCGTGAGTACCGGCCCGATATCGTGCATACCCATACCCCTAAGGCCGGTCTGCTGGGTATGCTGGCCGCTAAGCTTGCCGGAGTCCCTATCCGAATCCACACCATCGCCGGACTGCCCTTCATGACGGCTACCGGCCGCAAACGGCAACTACTCATTGCTATGGAGAAACTGACGTATGCCGCCGCCCAGCACGTGTGGCCAAACAGCGACAGTATTATGTCCTATATGCAGACGCACCAACTGTGTCCGGAACGGAAGCTATCCATGATCGGGCAGGGATCCACGAACGGGATCGATTTGGAAGTCTTCTCACCCGCCGCCGTGCGGACGGCCGCCCGCACGGCGGCGGAACACCTCCTGGACTACCGCGCCGATGCTAATTACCTGATGGCGGTAGGACGCGTGGTACGCGACAAGGGCATTCCTGAAGTGCTCACCGCCTTCCGTCAGCTGAAGGAGGACTTCCCCGACCTGCGTCTGGTGCTGATCGGGCCCATCGAACGAGAACGCCCGGAAGAGACCCTGGGCGAAGAGGACCTCCGGACCATCGCCGAAGATCGGTCCATCATCCATATCGAGTGGACGGATGACGTAGCTGCCTTCCTCGATCTGGCCGACGTGCTAGTGCACGCCTCCCACCGGGAAGGCTTTCCTAATGTACCGCTACAAGCAGGCGCCATGAAATGTCCAATCGTCTGTTCCGCCATACCGGGAAATATCGATATTGTCAGTAACGGGGAAACGGGGCTGAGCTTCCCCGTCGGTGACACGCAGGCGCTCCGTATCTGCTTGCAGGAGGCCTTAACCAACCGCCCGCGTATGCGACATATGGCTGAAGCTCTACGCCATAAGGTGGAGACACAGTTTGACCGTCGGGTGATCCATGGGTTGATCCTGGACCGCTACCGGGCACTACTTACCGCTAAAGGACGGTGAATCGCTCCGTACTACTGATCGGTTATTCCGGCCATGCATTCGTGGTGGCCGACGTACTGCGTAGCGCGGGCCGTCCTATAGTGGGATACTGCGACCGCGAGCAGAAGATAGTCAACCCATTCGGGCTCACGTTCTTCGGACCGGAGGCCGGTGAACGGGCAGCTTACCAGTTACGGGCAGCGGACTTTTTTGTAGCCATCGGCTCGAATACGATCCGTCGCCGGGTCAGTGAGCAGCTCCTTGCTATGGGTTACACCGCAGCTCCGGCCGCGGTACATCCCAGTAGTCAAGTATCTAGAATAGCTACCGTCGGTCCGGGCACATTAGTCGGGCCGGGAGCGGTGGTCAATGCACTGACCGAGATTGGCCAGGGGGCCATCATCAATAGTGCGGCGGTGGTGGAGCACGAGTGCCGGATCGGTGACTTTGCGCACATAGCTCCCGGAGCGGTACTGACCGGAAACGTAACCGTCGGTGCGGGAGCGTTCATCGGAGCCCGTGCAGTTGTCCTTCCCGGAATAAAGGTCGGCAAAGGAGCCATTATCGGTGCAGGTGCCGTAGTTTTGCGCGACGTCTTTCCGGGGCAGACCATGTACGGTAACCCAGCTAAACTCAAGGTATGATCCCCCTCTCTATCCCTCACCTCGCCGGTAACGAATGGACCTATGTGAAGGAGTGCCTCGACACGGGATGGGTCTCAACGGCGGGTGCATACGTCAGCCGGTTCGAGGAGGATATTGCGGCCTTCACCCGTAGCAAGTATGCTATATCGTGCATGAATGGTACGGCCGGTCTGCATACGGCCATGAACTTGCTCGGTATTGGCCGGGGGGATTACGTACTGGCCCCTAACCTCACCTTCGTCGCTACCCTCAACGCTATCTCCTATACGAAGGCGGATCCCCTACTGATCGACGTAGATCCCGCTAGCTGGCAGCTTGATCTGAAGCTGCTGGAGCGCTGGCTCGCCGAACATACCTCGATAACCGATACAGTATGTACTCTGCGGGAGGACGGTCGTAGGATCGCGGCAATTATGCCCGTCCACGTGCTGGGTAATTTGTGCGATATGGACCGGCTGCAGCAGCTCAGCGAGGCCTACCACATCCCGATCATCGAAGACAGTACCGAGGCGCTGGGCTCTACCTTCAAGGGACAACATGCTGGCACCTTCGGCGTGTTCGGTACCAGTAGCTTCAACGGTAACAAGATCATCACTACCGGCGGCGGCGGCATGGTATTTACCCAGGATGAACACCTGGCCACCCGCGCTAAACACCTTACCACAACAGCTAAAACAGATCCGCTCGACTACTTTCACGATGAGGTAGGGTACAACTACCGATTGGTCAATGTACTGGCCGCCATCGGGGTGGCCCAGTTGGAGCAGCTTCCGGACCTGATCCGGCGCAAAAAACACATGGACGCTTACTACCGCGAGCAACTCGGTGGGGTAGGGGACATCAGCTTTCAGCGTATCACCCCGGGGGTAGATCCCAACTGCTGGCTCTTTACCTTTCGTACCGGACGGATGCGGGAACTGCTAACCTACCTCAATGACCGGGGCATACAGTCGCGGCCATTCTGGACCCCGATGCACGATCTACCCATGTACGAGCGGTTGCGCTACGTTACCGAAGCAAACAACGCCCGTGCCGTACACGCTACCGCAATCAGTATACCCAGTAGCAGCGGACTAACGGACGACCAACTGGCCGAAGTGGTCGGTCACGTTCGCGCTTTTTACAGCTGATCACCATCTTCCCAGATTTATGAAGCACTTTAGCCTTGATCAATTTATCGCGCAGTACGTCACCGCACGGGACGAGAGCTTGTTCGCCGCTGACCTAGCCACGCACGATGCACTCCTTCGGCAACAGATTAGTGGTAAGTCCGCACTAGTGATCGGTGGGGCCGGTACCATCGGTTCGTCCTTTATCCGTGCCCTGCTCCAGTACGGCCCCGCCCGGCTCTTCGTCGTGGATACCAATGAGAATGGGCTTACAGAACTGACCAGGGACCTGCGTTCGCGCGCCGACCTTACGGTCCCCGACGACTACAAGCCGTACCCCATCGATTTTGGCGGCACGGTTTTTGCCAAGATGCTAGCCAACGAAGGACCCTTCGACATCGTAGCCAACTTCGCCGCTCACAAGCACGTGCGCAGCGAAAAAGACCGCTACAGCATCGAGGCGATGGTAGACAATAACGTCCTCAAGGCCAAGCACCTACTGGAACTACTGCTGGCTTATCCGCCGCAGCACTTCTTCTGCGTGTCTACGGATAAGGCCGCTAATCCCGTCAACGTGATGGGAGCCAGTAAGAAACTCATGGAGGAGGTCATCCTAGCTTACTCCAATCGGCTCAAGATCACGACCGCGCGCTTTGCTAATGTGGCCTTCTCCAATGGTAGCCTGCTCTTCGGGTTCATCGAGCGGATGATGAAGGGACAGCCTTTAAGCTCCCCCAGCGACGTGAAGCGCTACTTTGTCTCTCCAGCCGAATCCGGTCAACTCTGCTTACTGGCCTGCATCGTAGGGCAAACCGGCGAGATCGTCTTTCCTAATCTGCGGGAGGAGCAAATGCGCACCTTTTCTAGTATCGCCGAGGACTTTCTACGCGAATACGGAAACTACCGGCCCCGCTACTGTAGTTCGGAGCAGGAAGCCCGGGAAGCGGCCGCCGCGCTTGGTCCGGATGCACAGGAATATCCCGTCTTCTTTTTTGGGAGTACGACTTCCGGGGAGAAGCAATTTGAAGAGTTCTATACGGAAGGAGAGGAAATCGATCGCGAACGTTTCGAGCAGCTCGGCGTGATCAAGAACGCTCCGCGGAAGTCGGCACAGGATCTGGAGGTGATGTTTGCGAAGCTCAATGCCCTGTTTCAGGACTCTCACATCGACAAGGCTGCCATTGTGCGCTTGATTACCAACTTCATCCCCAACTTCGAGCACATCGAGACCGGTCGTTCCC
This sequence comes from Neolewinella maritima, assembly GCF_923081025.1. Lineage (GTDB taxonomy): Bacteria > Bacteroidota > Bacteroidia > Chitinophagales > Saprospiraceae > Neolewinella > Neolewinella maritima. Next base: position 320,046 of record NZ_CAKLPZ010000001.1, read on the forward strand.
TCGACCAGAAAATGTAAGCATGTACCCCCTCATTAAACGCTTTTTCGACCTTACGTTTTCCGTGTTGGCCCTGCTCGTGCTCAGTCCCCTGCTGATCCCCATCATCATCGGCCTGAAACTTACGGGGGAGGGCCACGTATTTTACCTGCAGGAGCGGGTGGGCTACCGCAACCGGCTCTTCAATATCTACAAGTTTGCCACGATGCTGAAAGATAGCCCCAATATGAAGGGGGGTATCATCACCACTACGCGCGACCCCCGGATCACACCGATGGGCGGATTCCTGCGCAAATCGAAGATCAACGAGCTCCCCCAGCTACTCAACGTACTCTTTGGTGATATGAGCTTCGTGGGGCCGCGCCCCGTCATGCAAAAGAGCTTCGACCAGTACCCCGCACCGGTACAGGAAGTGATTTACAACGTCAAGCCGGGCATCACCGGAATCGGTAGCATCGTCTTCCGGGACGAGGAGCAGCTGATCACCGAAGTGCGCAATCGGGGCGAAGATACCTGGGCCTATTACCGCAATGTGATCTACCCCCACAAGGGCAAGATCGAGCAGTGGTACCAGGCCAACCAGTCTTTCGGGGTAGACTTCAAAATCTTGTTACTTACCGCCTGGGTCATCGTCCAACCGCAGTCAGACCTCGTGTACCGTACCTTCCCCGAGGTTCCCGTTTTCTCAGCAAAAGTATGATGCACCCTTGGCGGCGGAAAAAATCCTCTTCATCACCAGCTACTTCCCGCCCCGCCCCGCGGTAGCCGGTCGTAGGCTCGGCCACCTCGCCGCCTGGGCTAGAAAGCGGTACGATGAAGTGTTCGTCATTCGGGGCGATCGCAACTTCGCCGGCGATGATCCACCCGGCCTGCGGGTCACCGCCCTGCCCAACCGCGACCTGCGCTCCATCGCCGGAGGTAATGGACCGGCGCAGACGCTCCCCTACGACAGTTACCGCCGCCGCCTGAGTGGTCCGCTGCTGCGGCTGCGCCAATCCTTCCCCTTCCTGTACCTGACCGACGATGGTGGACCGGCCTACCGCCACATGGCCTACCGCGAGGCAGTCCGTCTGATCGAAACCGAGGGGATCAATACCGTCTTTTCTTCCTTCCGCCCGTGGTCCGACCACCTGGTGGCCCGCCGCCTGAAGCGACGTTATCCCCACCTACACTGGATTGCGGACTTTCGTGACCTGCACGCTGATCCGGTGCGTAAGGACGTATGGTGGCCCGCCCTGCAACGACGGTGGGCCCGCTGGGTCGTGGAGCAAGCCAGTGAAGTATGGGGCGTGTCAGAGGGGCAGGTGCAGTACCTGCGCGAACTCTTTCCGGCCGCTACGGTGCGCCGGAACCAACTACTGACTCTGCCACCCGCGACCACCGCTCCGCAGACCGACCGGTTCACCATCGTCTATACCGGCAGTGTCTACCAGCGTCTGCAGTCGATCACCCCCCTGATCGAAGCGCTCAACGAGCTGGTACAGAGCGGGGCGGTCGACCCCCACGATATCGAGCTCATCTACCGGGGCAAGGACGATGCGCTCTGGACCAAGTGGCTGGAAGCCTTGCATCCCGCCGTTCACTGCAATACCCGGGGCTACATCGCACCTGCGGCCGCGCAAAAGCTACAGGCGGAGGCGCAGTTGCTGCTGTTGCTCAACTGGTCTGCTCCGGACTACTACGGCGTCCTCACGGCCAAGTTGTACGATTACTTATCGTCCGGCCGGCCCATCGTGGCGCTGGTCAACGGGCCCGACGACCCGGAGCTTCGTCAACTGGTAGAAGGTACCCACGGCGGTCGGGTATACAGCGCTACGGAATCTCCCCGCACCTGGTTGCTGGGAAGTTACCAGACCTGGAAGGCGAATAGCGGTACGCTACCGTGGTCTCCGGACCTGGAGCAGCTCGGTGCCTACATGATCGCACAGTGGGACGGAGCCTGGGGTGGGGTGAAGTGATGGGGTGGATACGCTACCTGCTGCCGCTCTATGCCATCAGTACGCTACTGCCCCGTCTGCTGCAGCTACCCGCGCCACTGCACCAAGTCCAGCTAACCGAATGCTTGTTTCTGCCCCTGCTGTGGGTATTTCGGCACGATCTGCTGACGCAGTTTCGTCGATACCGTGTGGTTTCCATCATTTTGGTGCTGTATGCAGGGCTAAACCTACTGTCGGGGCTATGGGCGGGAACCGCGGGTGCGATACTGGAGGGCGGCGCGCGCTGTTACCTGGTCCTCGTCACGATCATTACCCTCTGCCATGTCAACCGCTACGGAGGCCACGAACTACTGCGCTGGTGGATATGGGGCACGGTAGCTGTAGCCGCGTTTGGTCTTATGTATTACAGCATGATCGCCTGGGGAGTAACCGACCTACTCCACTGGACCTCCTTCCATGCCGACTACCCATACCTGGGCGATGTATACCGCATGCGGGGTACGGCCAATACCTACGGTATGTGGGTGATGTTGCTACTACCAGGCTTTTTAATGGCCTACGCCACCGCTAAGCAGGGCAGTAACTGGTGCTGGTGGATCATAGGCTTGGCTACCATACCCACGCTGAGTAAGGAACTTCTCTTACTCCCCCTGGGGGTAATCCTGCTCCTGCCCGGCAGGCGGTACTGGCATGCGCTAGTGATAGCGGGCTTGGGAATCGTACTACTCGTCGGTACACACTGGGTCGTTGTTCCAGCCGCTACCGATTTACAGACGAATCCCTACACGACGGATACCGCCCTGGCCCGTGGGGGGGACTATCAGTTGGTAGAGACGGTCTACCTACCCATCAAGCGCGCGGCGGTCCGGGTGGGCCTTGCCCATCCGTGGCTAGGTGTAGGCCCGGGACAGTTCGCAGCCTACTCGACGGCGGCTAGTTTACCGGGAGAGTTCGTTCCGCACTTTGGCCGCTTCGATCCCCACTCCGCCTGGACCGGTGCCTTTGCCGAAACTGGTCTGCCCGGCTTGCTAGCTCTACTGGCACTGGTGCTGGCCCTGTGTTACTACCGCCCGCAGCAGCTTACGGTGGCTGCCGTGTTGCTCTTACTGTTTCTGCTGGTCAGTGTGTTTAAGGACGTGATGAACTTTCGGGGCTTGTGGGTGGTGGTGGGGTTATACCTATATAACAGTTCAAACGATTTGATGCGGTCATGAACTTGTATTCTTGAGAAAAGAATCCTAAAAAATAGAGAGCATCTCCTTCAAAGATTACCCTAAATTAAGCAGCCATGTTTGCATTTGTTCCTTCGGTCGTTTTTCTAGTGACATTGCTATTTTCTACTTTTTTGAATGGCCAACTCAGTTCCACCACCAGCCAGATTTGCCAAGGAGTGACCCAGCCAGCGGAATGGGAGCCCTACCGCACTATCACCTCCGAGCCCGTACAGGGGATCCGAGTACATGTCGACACCCGGGGCTGTAACTTCACTAGTGTACCCCAATACATAGTTACCCTAGAATCCCTCGGCGGCTATCACTGGTTTATGACCGGGACCGCTTCGGTCTACGACCCTACCATGGAAGGCTTTGATGTCTACATTCGTTGGGTAGATCATCCAAGCGTAGATCCTGCCATCGGATCTAAGCAGTACCCTAACCCGCTTACGGTAGCTACCGCGGAAGATCTGGGACTTTATTTACGTTGGACGGCGCTACAGGCTATAGAGTCCACCGTGACGGAAGAGCCGGAGGACGACGATCCTACTGCACTAGCGCAGCGTGATCCCGCCCGTGACTATGCTGCGGATGATCTCTTCCAGCTAAGTCCCAATCCTGCCAGTATCTACCTGACGATCAATACTGTGGAGCAATTCGATCGCTTCGAGCTCGTGTCCATCACAGGAGCTGTACTAACTTCTCAGCCGCAGACTACTTTCAACATCGAGGGCCTGTCACCGGGTACCTACTTCGTGCGGGCCTTCCGCGGAGATCGCTTCGGGCTACAGCGATTCGTGAAGCAGTAAAGGGCATCCGCCCGGTAGCGGGTACAGTACCTTCGCCGCCATGAATCTGCTGTTTAATGGATTTGGAACCGCAGCGGTAACCGGCCTGGTCGAATCGTTCGTCAGTGCGCCTGACGGGGGTACGGTCTACTGGATCCGGGATAACCTGGGCGAAGAACAGCAGGTATCCCGCGACGGACTACTGGTGCTCGACCACCAGGAAGTACTCCAGCTCAACCCAGACGTAGTCCCTCCAGTACAGCAGGAGGTATCGTGGTCCGATGAATTGCTGCAGTGCTACGCGCGCATCAAGCCGGTAGTACTCAAAATGCAGGACCGCCTGGATCGCTACGGACCCGCAGTGAGCTACGCGCAGCGCGAGACCACCCTGCGCAAGCACTTTAACTACTGGTTACGGTTCCTTACACAGCGCAAGATCGAAGGATTCATCTGCTCCAATGTGCCTCACGAAACCGTCGACTACATCGTCTACGAGCTGTGTCAGGCGCTGGGTATCAGGACGGTTTTCTTCTATCAGTGGACCCCCGATGTACTGCTTCCGCTCCGTAGGATAGCGCAATTGGGGGAGCAGTCGACCAGGCCGGTGAGTATACTGGGCGAGGCGGACGTGCAACTACTGATCGCCACTGAAATCCGTATACAGAAGCAGTACGAGACGGGCCGGGAGCGGACTCCGTTCTATATGCAGACCGGCATCGTGCGCCGCCAGAAGCAAAGGCGCGAGCGGCACTGGATACGCAGGGCGCTCACCAAAGTACGCACCGACTGGCGGCGGATGGTTTCCCCCTCTGGACTGCGCTATGCCTGGTACCTATTGGCCGAGAAGCGCTTCCTGCAGGTACGCGCCGACCGTACATTTGCGGAGCGGTATGCAGCGATCGCTACCGATACCCCAGACCTGGATCAGCCCTACATCTACCTGGCGCTGCACTACCAGCCCGAGGCGACTACCTCCCCCCTGGGCGGCGTATTCGTGGATCAGTACCTGATGGTAGATGCCCTGCTGGCGGCCTTTCCGGAGCAGGTGCAGGTGTACGTCAAGGAACACCCGGCCCAGGGGTTGGTCGGTCGGGGCGAGGGCTACTGCGAGCTATTCGCGGCGTCTCCCCGCCTACACTTCATTGCGAGTGGGGTGAGCAGCCTGAGGCTGAGGCAGCACGCGGTAGCGGTGGCCACGGTAACGGGTACGGTGGGCTACGAATCTATCTGGCTCGGTATACCGGTGCTCGCCTTCGGTCTGACCTACTACCTCGGCGGGCCGGGAGTGTACTCCGTCACCAGTGTAGACACTGCCCGTCGGGCGGCTACGGAGATCATGCAGCGGAGCCCGTCGAAACCAGAGGGGCAGGGGAGGGCATTTACCGCAGCGTTACTGGCCCGAACCCTACCCGCAAACTGCGATGCGTACTACCACGAAAATTCCGTATTGGGACTAGCTGTAGCGCATAACGTACGCGTTATTGGTGATGAGATTCGTGCACAACTCACCGCACCCGCGCCCCCGCCCCTATGACCACCCTCTTCCTATCCCTTCAGGGCATCAGTCCTCTACACCAGGCTACGGAGGCCGAGCTGATCCAGCAGCGGCTGCGGGCGGGCCACGAGGTGGTGGTGCTGCACTGCGGGGCCTGTCTGCGCAGCTGCAGCCTCAACAGCACCCATAATCTGCTGGGCTGCGCGGTGTGTCAGGCACGGGCCCACGCTACGGCGGATCAGGCCGGTGTGCGTACGCGGCAGCTCGACCGCAGCTTGTTTCCCGCGCAGTACGGGGAGGCACCCGCTACGGTAGGGGAGCTGATGGAACTGACTTACGAGGGCATCAACATCGGCCGGGGGGTGGCCTCGTCGACCATCTCCATCCTGCGGGACTATGATGTGCAGCCCCGGGGCCGGCACCGCGCGCTGGTCGAGCTGGAATGCTGCAATGCCGTGGGTGCCCTGCGTAACTACCGGCGTGTGCTGGATGAAGTGCGACCAAGCGAGGTGGTGCTGTTCAACGGACGGCACTCGGAGCTCTGGCCGATGGTGGAGCTGTGTCGCGATCGCGGTATCGACTACGTCTGCCACGAGCGGGGGGGTAGTATCCAGCTGTACCAGGAGTTTCGCAACAGCCTGCCCCACAGTATCGCCGCCCGCCGGCGACTCATGAACGAACTGTGGGATAGTACGCCGGCAGACGAACGGGAACGCCGCGCCAGCGCCTGGTACGAACAAAAGCGCCGGGGCACGGCAAGCGACGACCGCAGCTACCTCGATGCCATGACGACGGGCCAGCTGCCGGACGATTTCGACCCGGCCAAGCACAACATCGTGGTGTTCAACAGCTCGGAAGACGAGATGCAGGCCATCGCCGAATGGCGCACCCCATTGTATACGAATCAAAACGAAGCTATTACGGCCGTACTGGCACAGCTGCGGGGGCGCGACGACGTGCACGTCTACATCCGCATGCACCCCAACCTGAGCGTAGTCGATAACGCGCAGACGCAGGAGCTGTACGCCCTTCAGCAGGACAACCTGACCCTGCTGCGACCCACCGATACGGTCGATACCTATACGCTCTGCGATCACGCCGACGTAGTGCTCGCCTTCGCCTCCACCATCGGCGTAGAAGCTACCTACTGGGGTACGGCCAGCGTGTTGTACGGCAGAGCGTTCTACGAGGGGGAGGGGGCGGTCTATCACCCACAGACCTTCGCGGAGCTGATGAAAACACTCACTACGCCCGGTCTTCCCCCCTGCACCCGTCCCGACTCAGTCGGGACCCTGAAGTACGGACTGTTCGCAAGCAGTTACGGGAAACCGTATAGCTACGCCCGAATTGAAGGACCTAAGACGGCTTACGTGGCGGGCAACAAGCTGCGCCGCTTCAGTGCCGGTACTGCGCGTCGGCTACTGCGCTACCTGCCCCGGCTGTCGGACTGGCTGCGTACTCACCGCATCGTGACCGGGCGCCGGTTGCGCCTGAGCGAGCTGGCTAAACTCTACTCTCACCTACGCAGAAAAGCCTGAGCAGTGGGGGTGATCCAGCGGCAGACCATCAAAAACAATGTGGTATCCCTGGTGGGGGTGGCCATAGGGGCGGTGAGCCAGTTGCTGATCTACCCCCTCGACGTGGCGTTGAAGGGGCACCTGGACGGGATCGTCAGCTTTGCCACCCTGCTGGTGCCGCTCGTGCTGCTGGGTACACCGGCGGTGATGGTGCGCTACCTGCCGTACTTGCGGGGGGAGGATGAGGTGGAGGGGGCCGGACAACTTTTGACGCGTAGTCTGGTAGTCAGTACCCTGGCGCTGCTGCTGGTATGCCTGCTCAATGTGGCGTTCGGTGATCGGCTGGCCGTAGGGCAGGGGGTGCTGGAAGACAGTCGCTGGGCCATCATCGGCGTGACGGGCGCGCTGGTGTACGCCGGCGTGCTGACCTCCCACCTCGTCAACTTTCAGCGCATCGCGCTACCCGTGGTGTTCAACAACCTGCTCATCAAGGTGGGCGTACCACTGCTGGTGCTGGCCGCGGTGTACGGCTACCTATCGGAAACCGCCGTGACCGCCTGGCTGGTGGGGCTGTACGGGCTGGCCGCCGTAGGGCTGGTGGTGTACGCCAGGCATCTGGGCATCCTGCGGCTGGGCTGGGGTAAGCTGGCGCTCGGGGAGGTGCGGGTGCGGCAACTATATAGTCTGGCGCTGTTCAGCGTCTTCGGTGCGCTGGGCTCGCGGCTCAGCGCGCAGCTCGACACGGCAAGCATCAACACCCTACTGGGCGATACGGACACTGGCATCTACGCCATCGCCAAGTACGTGATGAACGTGATCATCATCCCCACGGTGGCCATCAACGCCATCACCTCCCCCATCGTGGCCCGCGCCTGGCAGGAGCGCGATATGGCGCATCTGGGTTTTCTCTACAAGGAGAGCGCACAGGTGCTCTATGCGGTGGGTGGACTGATCTACGTGGGCTCGGTAGTGTGCCTGCCCTACGTCTACGGACTCACCGATGCCCTCGAAGCCTACCGGATCGGTTATGCCGCTGTACTGCTACTGGGCGGTGCGCAGTTGTTCGACCTGCTCACCAGCATCAACGGCAACCTGATCGGCATGACGGACTACTACCGCTGGAACGTAGGCCTGGTGCTACTCCTCGGCATCCTGAACGTTTTTCTCAACTATATTTTTATCGCCGTGCTGGGCTACGGCATGACGGGGGCGGCCCTGGCCACGCTGGTTTCGCTGTTGCTGTACAATGTGTGCAAAGTAGCCTTCGTGTACTGGAAAATGCGGCTGCAGCCGCTGACCGTCAGTCAGTTATACACCACACTAGCCCTGGTGACCGCCGGGCTCATCGGGTGGTTCCTACCCCTGGAGGCGCGGACGTCGATGCAAGTGCTGGTACGGGGCGGGCTGATCTGTAGCCTATTCTTCTGCTACCTCCGCTTTACCCATGGGGTACCCGCCCTGCGGCGTCTGCTGACTAACGGGGTAGGCAAGATGTTCACCTAGCGTATGATCGACCTTCTCACTACCAGCCCCCTGCTCCTGCTGTTCGCCGTCATGGCCCTCGGCTACGGCCTGGGGGAGATCCGCATCAAGGGCTTCAAACTAGGTGTAGCCGCCGTACTCTTCGTGGGCCTGGGCTTCGGGGCGCTCGACCCCCGGCTGGAGGTGCCGCAGCTGATCGTATTTCTGGGGCTGGCCATATTCGTCTATACCGTAGGACTGAGCTCCGCGCCCGCCTTTTTTGCCAGCTTCCGGCGCAATGGCTTCCGGGATATCTACTTCGCGCTGGGTACTATCCTGCTTTCGGCGGCCCTGGCCTACGGGATTGGGGTGTGGCTCGACTTCGATGCGGCGACTACGGGCGGACTCTACGCCGGAGCCAGTACCAATACCCCCGCCCTGGCGGGTCTACTCGACGCGATCCAGAAGAATACGCCGCTGGACGCGCGGGATGCGGTGAGTCAGCAGGCCGTGGTGGGCTACTCGCTGGCCTATCCCCTCGGGGTGCTGGGCGTAATGCTGGGTCTGTTTGTACTGCAGCGCCTATTCAAGATCGACTACCGGGAGGAGTTCCGGAGCCTGCAGAAGGACTACCCCATGGGGGAGGAGCTGATCAGCCGCACCTTCCGCGTGGAGCACCCCGACCTGGTGAACCACACCATCCGTGAATGGCGGCAGCAGCACAGTATCGGAATCGCCTTCGGGCGTAGCTCGCACGAGGGCCGCACTACGCTTACGACCTGGGATACGCGGCCGGTCGCCGGTGACCTGATCGTGCTAGTGGGCTCCGAGGAAGCGATCCGGGAGGCGGCGGCCTTCGTGGGCCCGGCCGCCGAGGGGCAGCTCAATCACGACCGCTCGGTGTTCGACGTGCGCCGCATCTTCGTATCCAACGACGAGATCGCCGGCAAGTCCATCGCCTCGCTCAACCTGCAGGAAAAATTCAACGTCCTGATCACCCGCGTACAGCGGGGCGATATGGACCTACTGGCCAGTGGTGATACGGTGCTGGAGCTCGGTGACCGGATCCTGTTGGTGGCCCACCGCGATGACCTGCCGGAAGTGTTCCGGGTGTTCGGCAACAGCTACGAGGCGCTCTCGCGGATCAATCTGTTCTCCTTCGGCCTGGGCATCACCTTCGGTCTGCTGCTGGGTATGGTCACCTTTGCGCTACCGGGGGGCTACTCCTTCAGTCTGGGCTTTGCCGGCGGACCGCTCATCATAGCGCTGCTGCTCGGTCAGCTGCGCCGCACCGGGCCTATCGTCTGGACGCTCCCCTACGGTGCCAATCTCACCCTGCGACAGTTAGGTTTAATCTTCCTGCTGGCGGGGATCGGAATCCGTTCCGGCCAGACCTTCTACCAGACCCTGCAGACCGACCTGGGCTTCAAGCTCTTTCTGGCCGGCGGAGTAATCGCACTGACCACCACGGCCGCTACCATCATTATCGGCTACCGGGTGCTGCGCATCCCCTTCAGCTTCCTGGGGGGCATGGTGGGCTCCCAGCCCGCCGTCCTGGAGTTTGCCGTAGAGCAGGCGGGTAACCGCTACCCGACGATCGGGTACACGCGTATGCTGCCGGTGGTGCTGATCGGCAAGATCCTGGCGGTGCAGTTGCTGTATAATCTACTCAGCTAGCTGTCTGCGTATCCACTGGCCGACCTCCCGGCTGGCCCGTCGACCGGAAGCCTGCTCCAGGTGGTGGCCGTCAAGCGTACGGTAGCCGGCGCTGTTTATAGTAAGGTCCAGATAGGGGACTCCGTTACGCGTTGCCAGACTTTCGATCGAATCACGGAAGCCCGGTAGGTACGCCTCTTCGATCGCCAGCATGGCCGGGTCTACGGGTAGGCGGACGAGGAAGACCTCCCCCCTGGTCTGCAGCGAGCGGATCAACCGGACCAAGGAGCGGACCCGGTAGTCGGAGTAGCGCCAGGTCTGCGCGTACCGCCGGTAGGGGAGGAGCTTTTCGTCGCGGTTGGCTACGAAGTCGGCCGAATCGATCTCGATATCAACCCGCAGCCAGCCGTCGGCCTGTACGGCCATATCGCGGGACGCGGGGAGTAGAATGCGGTAGTACGGGGAGCCGTAGTGGTCCAGGAGGTACGCGAAGTTGGGCTGTTGCGATACCTCCCGTAGCTGACCGGTGAAGCGGTCCTGCTCGTCCAGACACAGGCTATCGGGGCCAGTGGGGCAGCTCACCGACAGGCTCCAGGGGTCGATGGCCAGGATGAACAGACCTTCGGTATTCGTGGCCGGCACTAATTTTCGCTCGATCAGGCTGGTGTAGGCCGGTCCGTAGGGGGAGGTGCCGATGGTGAAGGCGAAGTTGTACAGGTCATCCCGGTCCAGTACCTCGTTCAGCACGGCGGGTTGTAGGCCCTGCGCCGCCCGCGAGGTGCCGAGGATGAGCGACCGCTGCGGCGGACTAGTGAACCGTAAGTAGTAAGGGTCGGCGTAGCCGTCCGCCCGGTAGAATACACCGTACAGTACTCCCACCGTTACTACGGCGAGTCCCATCCAGAGCAGCATAAAGCGGGTGCGTGGAGCCATACGACGGGGTCAGAACTGAAAGTAAATAAAGGCCTGACTCCGGCCCGCCGCGAGTAGCGTGCAGACGGCAAAGGCGTAGTAGAACATGATCCACAGGCGGCGCGGGAGGATGCCCTCTACCTGCAGCAGCGGTACGTCCCGCCTACGCCCCCACCACTCTATGCCTAACAGCAACAGCACGAAGCCTACCGTCACCAGTGCATCGCGCCGACCGGGAAAGATCGGCTCTGCAAACAAGGAGGCCGAAGCTATACGCTCCAGGTAGAGCCAGGCTTCGCCCAGGCTATCCGCCCGGAAGAATACCCAACCTATCGTCACCAGGGTGAAGGTGCCAAGCATGCCCAGGGCTTCGCGGCCGCTGGGTAGCTTACGGTCTGCCGCCACGATGCCGGTATACTTGCGGTTGCGGCCCGTCAGGAGTAGGGGGAGAAAGTAGAGCGCGTGCAGTCCGCCCCAGATCACGAAGGTCCAGTTGGCCCCGTGCCAGAGCCCGCTGACGAGAAAGATGACAAAGGTGTTTCTGATCACCCGCACCTGCGTGCCTCGGCTGCCTCCCAGGGGGATGTAGAGGTAGTCACGAAACCAGGTGGACAGCGAGATGTGCCACCGCCGCCAGAACTCGCCGATGTTGCGGGAGAAGTAGGGGTAGGCGAAGTTGCGCGTCAGGCGTATCCCGAAGAGCCGCGCCGTACCGATGGCGATGTCCGAATAGCCCGAGAAGTCGCCGTAGATCTGGAAGGCGAACAGCGCCGCCCCCAGCAGGAGGGTACTTCCCGCGTACGCGCCAGGATCGGCGAATACCTCGTTAACCACGACCGCGCAATTGTCCGCCACGACCATTTTCTTGAACAGCCCCCAGAGGATCTGCTTGCCGCCATAGACTGCCTGATCGTAGTCAAACTCCCGCCGCCGGCCAAACTGTGGCAGCAGTCGGGTGGCCCGCTCGATGGGCCCGGCCACCAGTTGCGGAAAGAAGCTTACGAATGCGGCGAAGGCCAGCGGATCGTTGCTGGCCGGTAGCTTTCCCCGGTATACGTCGATCGAGTAGCTCAGCGTCTGGAAGGTATAAAAACTGATGCCCACCGGCAGGACTACCCCCAGGGCCTGACGACTGAAGGGGTGACCGAAAAAGGTAAAGGCCTCGGCGAAGGAGGCCAGGAAGAAGTCGGCATACTTAAAGTAGATCAGTACCCCCAGATTGACCGCGATACTCACGCCCAGGTACGCCCGCCGCCGCCCGCCGCTGCTTGCCGCGATCCGCCGCCCGACCCAAAAATCCACGGCGGTGCTGCCCAGAATGAGCAGTAGGAACCGCCAATCCCACCAGCCGTAGAAGACGTAGCTGGCCAGGACGATCAGTGCGTTCTGGGCCCGCAGGCTGTGCCGGGTCCCGTACCAGTACAGGACGAACACCAGGGGCAGGAACAGGCAGAAGTCCAGCGAATTAAAGAGCATCTAGAAGCTCAGGTAGTCGCGCGGATCCACCGCCCGGCCGTCGTACCACAGCTCGAAGTGCAGGTGGGGTCCGGTACTTTGGGTGCCCGTATTGCCGATGATGGCGATGGCCTCGCTTTGCTGCACACGGTCGCCTACTTCTTTGAGCAACTGTTCGTTGTGCTTATAGAAGCTGATCAGGTTGTGGTCGTGCTGGATGCCGATCACGTTGCCGTTGGCGCTGGTGAACTCCGACATGAATACGATGCCCGCCCGCACCGCCTTAATGGCCGTGTGCTGGGGAGCCAGAATATCTACGCCGGTGTGCGCGCTGGCCGGGTCGAAGCCCGCACTGATCTCTCCGTTCACCGGGGTCACCAGATACACCTGGGCCAGGGAGACCGCGTCGCTGCCGGGGGAGGGCGGGGCGGCGGCAGACTGGGTGGTACCCACTCGGCCCTGCCGCTCCTGCTCCAGTTCACGCCGCAGTTTGATCTCCGCCTCCGAGGGGGGGAGGGCGGCGATGACCTCCCGGGGCACTACCACCTCGCGTTCCGCCAGGCTGTCTACCGTGGTGACTTCCCCCAGCACCGTCCGCTTCAGGTTCTCGATGTAGGTCTGCTGGCTTTCTACCAGGTCGCTGAGTTCGGTGAGGGCGCCCTCCAGTTCGGTCAGTTCCTGCTGCTGCACCACGTCGCCGTAGCCCGGTATGTACCGCCGCAGCGGCGTGAAGGCCAGTAGCAGTACGACCAGGAATGCCATGATCACGAATACGCCGGAGAACAGGATATAGACGTTCAGGGGGGTGAGGGTGTAGCTACCGACCTCGTCGTAGTTCTGCAGGTTGCGCACGACTAGCTGGTATTCGTCGCGGCTTTTTTCCCGGAGGCGCTTCCAGCGGTTAGTCTTCTGTGGTTCCTCCATGGTGAATGGCGTTAAAGCGGTGCGGTCGGGTACTTTACGCCCTAACCTGTACGTTTGCCCCTCCGGGGGCAAAGATAGGGTGAAGGGCAAAGCAGACACTTAAGACTACCAACGATTTGAAAAAGCTAACGTGCTACGTATTTCTTCTATTGGCCCTGCAGCTTGTGTTCATCAGCTGCAAGTCCACCAAGAGCCGTGAAGAACAGGGCGCGATCGCAAAGCTGTGGCACAACACCAACGCCCACTACAACGGCTACTTCAACGCCCGTGAGATCATGGACGAGACGCTCCTGGTCCTCAACGAGCAGCACGCCGACAACTACAACCAGCGGCTGGAGATGTTCCCCTTCCTGGCCGCCGAAAGCGTAGCCGGCGTCTCCGAAGAGCTCGACCGCGCGATCGAAAAGGTCGCCATCGTAGTCAAGAAGCACCCCTACAGCAACTGGACCGACGACAGCTACCTCCTGGTGGGTCAGGCCCAGCTCATCAAGCAGGACTACGAGAGTGCCGAGCGCACCCTCAGCTTCGCCGCCACCGAGTTCCGCCCCCGCCCGCCCAAGAAGAAGGTCAAGAAGGGCCAGAAGGCGGACGAGTCCGAAGAGGAGTTCGAAAGCCGCCGCGAGGTGGAAAGCAGCCAGGCCCAGAGCCGCCGCGATCAACTGCAGGCCCGCCGCGACGCCCAGCGCGAGCGGCAGCGCACCATCAAGCAACGCGATAAGGAACGCAAGGAAGCCCAGCGCGAACGGGAAAAGGAGCGCAAGGAAAAGATCCGCAACCGCAAACGCGGAATCCGCACCCCCACCAAGGTCACCAGCGATACTACCCAGGTAGAGGGGCTCGACAACGAACCCGACCCGGTGGCCGACGAGCTGTTCGCCGAGGCCGAGGAAGGTCCCGTAGGCATGATCTCGATCTTTGGCAACCGCAACGCCGCGGACGCCGACGGCGGCGAGTACGGTAAGAAGTCCGGCAGCTATATCCTCAAGCACCGCCCCGCCCACCAGGAGATCCGCCTGTGGCTGGCCTGGACGCTCATCAAGCGCGACAACTTCGACCGGGCGCAGATCATCCTCGATGACCTGCGCAACGACCGCTCCACCTACGCCAGCGTGCGCCGTAAGGCCATCGCCGTACAGGCCTATTACTACCTGCAGCAGCAACGCCCCGAAGAAGCTATTCCCTACCTAGAGGCCGCCGCCGAGGTAGCCGAGGAGCGCAATGAGCGCGCGCGCTACTACTACATCGCCGGTCAGCTGTATCAGGAGCTCAATCAGCCCGGGGCCGCCCTGGCTGCCTTCGAGCAGGTCGTGGCCGCCAAACCCGCCTATGAATTCGAGCTCGGTGCCCGCATCAATATGGCCCAGAACGCCTACCTGAGCGGTAGCGGCTCCCCCGACGAGGCCATTCGCCAACTGGAACGTATGGCCCGGGAGGAGAAGAACCTGGAGTACGAAAGCCAGCTCTACTACGCCATGGCCGGTATCGCCATGCGCAGCGGTGACGACGCGGGCGGTGCCGACTACCTCCGCCGGGCCCTGGATAGCCCTTACGGCGGCGGGGCCACCCGCATCGAAGCTTACCAATTGCTGGGTGATATGGCCTACGGACAGGAAGATTACCTGCCCGCCAAGCGGTATTACGACAGTACCCTGCAGGTGATGGCCGATACCGATGGCCGCTACTTCACTACCAGCGACCGCCGCGACCGGCTCAGCGGGGTAGCCCGCAGCCTGGAGGAGATCACCCTCCGCGATAGCCTGCTCCGTATCGGTACCCTGGCCGAACCCGACCGCCGCCGCTGGGCCGAAGAAGTGTTCGAGCTGCGACGGGCCACCAACTCGGCCGCCAACTTCAGTACGCCAGCCACACAGGGCAGCATCAATATCAGGAACCCGGCCGCCTCCGCCAGTACCCTCAGTGGCAGCAGCTTCTGGGGCTACGACAACCAGGTCATCCGCCGGGGGAGCCGCGACTTCAGCCGCACCTGGGGCGACCGCTCCCTGGAGGACAACTGGCGCCGCAGCAACCGCACCGATGCAAGCCTCTTCACGGATGTCGACGATAACCTCGCCGCCGGTGCCCCCTCTAATGCTGAGGTAGCCCTGGTCACCGAGGAAGAGATCAATGCCATTCTAGCCGACATCCCCGTAGATGCGCAGACCCAGGCCACGATGCGCGATCAGCTGGCCGATGCCTACTTCACCCTGGGGCGCGAGTACCGCGACCGGGTAGAGAATAATGCCCGCGCCATCGAGGCCTTCGAGACGCTGGACCGTAAGTTTCCCGGTTCCAAGTACGAAGCTGAAAGCTGGTATTACCTCTACCTCTTACACACTACCGAAAAGGATGCCGCTGCCGCCGGCCGCTACGCTGCCCGCCTGGCCGAGAACTACCCCGATAGCAAGTTTGCCCGTCTGGCCAACGATCCCTCCTACGCCCAGCAGCTCGTGGGGGAGGCCGGTCAGCGCGCGCGCATGTACGAAGTGGCCTATCAGGCCTTCGAACAGGAAAACTACGCCCGCGCCAATCAGCTCATCACCGGAGCCATGCCGGACCTACCCGAGGGCGATCCCCTGCTCCCGCGCTATGCCCTGCTGCAGGCCATGGTGACCGGCAAGCTCGAAGGGCGCGCCGCCTACATCAGTTCGCTGCAGCAATTGGTAGCGCAATACAACGATACCCCCGAGCAGACCCGTGCCCGTGAGATCCTCCGATTACTCGGCGAGACCGGGGCCAGACTACCGGGCCGGGCTACCGCCGTAGCGGGCGGCAAATTCCGCGAAAGTATGGACGAGATCCACTACGTCCTCGTCGTGTTCGACGACCGGGAGGCACAGCTCAACGAGCTCAAGGACAAGCTGGAAGCCTACAACGAGAAGTACAACAAGACGGACCGCCTACGCTCCACCCCCATCTTCATCGGGCAGGATAACGAGGTGCCCGTGCTAGTCCTGCGTCGCTTCAAGACCGGGCAAGATGCCCAGGCGTATTACCGCAGCACCCAGCAGCACCAGACGGAGTTCCTCAACGACGTGGGACAAAGCTTCACCGTCTATCCGGTATCCCAGACCAACTACCGCGAGATCCTCAAGGCGCGCTCCTTCGACGGCTACGGTGATTTTTTCCAGAGCAACTATTAGGTCCTAAGCTCGAATGAGCCAGCAGCGGTGCAAATTCTTGCGGCGAAAGTCCGGTGAGAGTGTCTGCTGCGTGATCTCCTTCGCCTCCCCCTCCAGGCCCCCTTCGTCCAGTTTGAACTTGCGGTAGTTCGTGCTGAAGTAGAGCGTACCCCCCGGTGCGAGCCGGCGCATACAACTGTTGATCAGCTGGACGTGATCCCGCTGCGTATCCAGTACGTCGGTCATCATCTTCGAGTTGGAAAAGGTCGGCGGGTCGAGCACGATCAGGTCGTAGGTGTCCCGAGCCGGACCGGCCAGCCACTGCAGCGCATCGGCCTTGATGAAGCCGTGCTGCTTGGGGTTCAAGCCGTTCAGGCGGAAGTTGCGCTGCCCCCAGTCGAGGTAGGTATTGCTCAGGTCGAGGTTGTCCACACGGGTAGCGCCGGCCGTAGCTGCATACACGCCGAAGGAGCAGGTGTAGGCAAACAGGTTGAGCACGAGCTTACCGGCAGCCTGCGCTCCAATTGTCTTACGAAGTAGCCGGTGATCGAGGAACAGTCCGGTATCGAGGTAGTCCGTCAGATTGACCAAGAACTGCCGGTCGTACTCCCGTACCGAAAACTCCTCCTGTGCGGCCGCCAGCTTTTCGTACTGCTGACTGCCCGACTGTCGCTGCCGCAACTTAAAGAAAATGCGCTCCGCAGCCACGTCCAGCGTATCGGCTAGCAGTTGGCGGTAGGTAGTTTCTTCCCCCCCTGCCGTCTCCCCCTTGGTATATATAGCCACGTAAAGATTGTCGCCGTAGCGATCTACCGTTAGCGGGAACTCATCCAGGTCCGCATCGTAGATCCGGTATGCCTGCAGGCCTTGCCGCCGTGCCCACTTCCCGTGGTGGCGCGCCATTTTGCGCAGGCGATTCTGAAACGGGGTGGGGTCTAGGTCCAAGGTAGGCTGTTAATGCAGCGGGTTACGGAGCGCAGGAGGGCGGGCCGCTCGATGCGGGTCTGCACTACGACCTGCAGGCCGTTGTAGCACAGAAAGAGGAAGTCAGCCAGCTCCATTGGGTCTGCGTCCTTATCCAGTTGGCCGCGCACCTGCGACCCCGCCAGGGCCTCATGGAGGATAGTGGTGAACTGCTCGCGGTTGTCACTCACGAAGGTCAGGGCGTCGGCGCAAGAGTTGGCCATCTCCGTGGTGGCGTTGACGATGTAGCAGCCGCGGGAGGAGGTCAGGCACTCGGGGTGTAACTGAGAGGCGGCCTGGGTGAATAGCGTGATCAGCGCGGCCCGTAGGTCCGGCGTATTAAGTAGTGCAGTGCGTAGCCGGCTTAGGTTTTCTTCCTGGTACTGCGCCAGCGTGCGGTCGTAGAGCTGCCGCTTGCCGCCGAAGGTGTTGTAGATGCTGCTGCGCCGGATCCCGAGGGCGGCCTCCAGATCCTGGATGGACGTAGCGGTGTAGCCCTTCTCCCAGAACAGGTTGCGGGCCCGTTCCAGAATAGCGGTCTCATCAAAGGCGGTTTCGCGTGGCATACGCAGACTGAACGCGGTAGTGCACCGATTGGCTCACCAGTCGATGCCCTTCTTTAGCAGGGCGAGGGTATCGGCCTCCGGGCTACCGGTTTCGGCCTGGTAGTCGTAGGTCCAGCCCGCCAGCGGCGGCAGGCTCATCAGGATGCTTTCGGTACGTCCGTTGGTAGTAAGTCCGAACTTCGTGCCACGGTCCCAGACCAGGTTAAACTCCACGTAGCGACCCCGGCGCAACTCCTGCCAGCGCCGCTGTTCGGGCGTAACGGGGGTATGGCGCGAACGCAGGAGCAGGGGCAGGTACGTAGGCGCGAAGGTTTCTCCCACCGCGGCCGTAAAGTCGAACAGCTCTCGCTTGGATTTCCGCTCGGCGATGGGCTGCAGGCGGTCGAAAAAGATGCCGCCGACGCCACGGGTCTCGTCGCGGTGAGGGATAAAGAAGTACTCGTCGGCCCACTTCTTGAAGCGGGGGTAGTAGCTGTCGTCGAAGCGGTCGCAGGTAGCTTGTAGTTGCCGGTGGAAGTAGCTGGCCTGCTCGGGCACGATGTAGTGGGGCGTCAGGTCGATGCCCCCACCAAACCAGTAGCGGCCCCCGTCGAGCTCGAAGTAGCGCACGTTCATGTGGATGATGGGCACGTGCACGTTGCGGGGATGCAGAACGATGCTTACCCCCGTAGCGTAGAAGCTCGTCTCCCCCGTCTCGGTATGCAGGCTCGCCGCTGCGGCGGCGGAAAGCTCGCCGTGTACGCTACTGAAGTTGACGCCCCCCTTTTCGATGTCGGTGCCGAGCAGCACGCGTGCCCGGCCGCCGCCACCGCCGGGGCGTTCCCACTCGTCTTCGGTAAAGGGGGTGCCGCCGTCCGCCGCGGAGAGTTGGCTGCAGATACTGTCCTGCAGACTCCGGAAGTAGGCGGTGATCTCGTCGCGGGTAGGTTCAGCGGGCATCCAGGGCGGCTTTTGCGGCGGCTATGGTAGCCTTAGCGCTTCCGGCGAAGACCTGATCCCGGGTGAGGAGGACGGGCCGCTTGAGGAAGGTATACTCCTCCAGGATCAGGCGGCGGTAATCGGCTTCGGTGAGCGATTGATCGGCCAGCCCCATGCTGCGGTACTTCATGGCCCGCCGGCTAAACAGGGCGGCGTAGCTGCCGGCAAGCTCGGCCATCCGGTCGAGTGCGGGAGCCGTGAGTGGCGTGGTCTTGATATCGACCACGGTCAGATCCGGCTGGTCACCGAGGGTGCGGCGGATCCGCTGGCAGGTAGAGCAGGTGTCGAGTTGGTACAGTACGGGTACGGGGGGCATGGGGCGAAGGTAACTAGGCTTCCGTGGCCTTCCACGTGCGGGCGAATACCGCAAAGGTTTCCTGGGCGCTTTTTACGCTGGTCTGTATCTCCTCTTCGGTAAAGCTGCGTTCGCTGAGCATACCGACGTAGGCCCGCCACTGCTGTAGGCCCCACGCGGCCTGATCGCGGTAAAAGGCGAAGGGGGCGGCGGCACTAAGCCGCGGGTTAGTCCGTAGCTTACGGTAGATCAGGCTACCTCCCAGGCTGGCTCCCTCGACGACGTAGAGTACACCGAGAATTCCGCTGGGGTGGGGGGTAGGATGTTCGGTCGGGGAGACGAAGCGCGGCCGGTACCGGTACATGCCAGATTCAAAACCGACCAGGCCGGGTTCCAATATCTCATGGACGCTGCGCTGCCACGACAGGATCCGTTCGTATTCTGCCAGACTGAGGGTCGCATCCATAATGCTGGCCCCCAAGGTCATTTCCTCCAGGGTTCGGTGGGCTTGCTGAGTGCCCGCCCGCAGGGCGGCGAGTAGGGGACTACTCATACAACGATACGGTTATGCTGTGACCAAAAGCTGTAGATGGATAGGACTACATGTTTAAGTCCCCGATAGCCTTCGGGCTTGATCAAGTACGCGTTCGTTCGGGAGTGGTAGGCTCGCGTCAGATCCCGCTGCTCTCCGGATGCACTCAGTATCACCACGGGAATTTTACGGAGCAGCCGTTCGGAGCGAATAAACTCAAGTACGTCCAGCCCGCTGAGTCCCGGCATCTTGATATCCAATAGAACCAGGTGGGGAAGGGGCGTGCCCTCCTCTAGCGCCCTAAGTAAAAAATCCTTGACGAGTTGACCGTTTTCCAGGTGAACGATGTGCTGCTCCGGATACTGCTTATAAAAGATACGGAGTAAAAAGCGCGCATCGATGTAGTTATCCTCGGCATAGAGGATGTAGGATTCCTGGGGCGGATAACTGCTGGGCTCAGCCATTACTGCGTAATGTGCTCCGACTTGAGGTAGAAGTGAAAGGTGACACCCAGTCCGGTATCATCCACCCACACCTTACCCATATGGCGTTCGACGATACGTTCTACGATTGCCAGGCCTACTCCAGTGCCTTCGGACTCATGATTGGAGGACATACGGGAGAACATCTGGAATATCGAGCGCCGGTACTCCACCGGTATTTCCGGTCCGGTATTACTGACGGTATACACGGTACACTGAAGCTCTTCGTCAAAATAGGCTCCCGCCCGGATGGCAAGTTCACCCTGCGCGTCAGGCAATACGTACTTTAAGCTATTCGAGAGCAGGTTGGTATAGAGCTGCCGTAGCAAGCGCGGATCGGCGACTACGGGAGGTATCTGTTCGTCAACATGAATTGCGATCTTCCGGGAGCGGAGGTAAACCAGATTTAGTTCCAGCAGAACATCCTGGATCAACGGAATCACGGCGGTAGTCTTCAGTTGAAGTCCACCACTACCCACCCGGCTCAGTTCCAGAATATCGGTGATAAAGCTGTTCATCTGCTCGACGCCCCGCTGGATGCCGCCGAGTAGGGTCTTCGCGTCATCGTTAAGCTCTTCCCCGTACTCTTCTTCCAGTATTTCGGCGTAACCGTTGATCGCCCGCAGTGGAGCCCGCAGGTCGTGCGATACGGTGTAGCTGAATGACTCCAGGTCTTCATACGCCTTCTGTAGGCGTTCATTGATTTCTTTGACCTCCGTATACCGCTGCATCAGGCTGTTGATGACGGTAATGCGCAGGGCCAGGGCGGTGTCTATTTCCCCGTCCGTCCAGGGGGCGGAGCAGCCTTCTACCGTCTGCACGTAGCGGGCAAAGCTCTGCCGCGGACCCAGCCGCCGGCTGGTATCGGTCACTACAAGTTGCTTATTGGGTTTGCCGCCCCAGCTGATCTGCTGCACCATCCCGGGTCGGAACCAGCAGATCCAATCATTGTGGGTAGCGTCCAGGAAGATCATCATCACACCGGCCGCCGAATCACAGTAGGCCGCAAAGGGAGGAAAAACCTTACTGACCGAGTCGGACTCGTAGTATAGATCTTGAAAAGCGGCATGTTCGCGTATCCACCCGGCAAGTGCCAGTATATCCGCTTCATCGGGAGCATCGCCCTGTCGCTCCATGCGCCCTTCGAAGTACACCGCGGTCCCGGAAGTACCCGGGAACATATTGAGCAAGGAGTAATTGCCGGTGGTAAGGCCCGCAAATATGTCCCTGGTCTTGGTGATCTGCTCACCGATCGCTAGTCGGGCTAGTTTACGGGTAAGGGTCTGCTCCCGGTAGCGATTGGCTGCCTGAAGGGAGAGGTGACCGCTGAAGATCTCACCGATAAACATGAGTACGTTGCGCACCTCGTAATCGATGTGGCGCGGGGAGTAATGGTGTAGCGCAAAGAGGCCCCACAGCTTGCCCCGTAGCACGATGGCTACACTGAGCGAATTATTCACGCCCATGTATCCTAGGTACTCCAGGTGGACCGGGGAAACCCCCCGGCTGCCTGCAAGGGTAAGATCGAGGGGGGCAGCCTGTGGTAGTTGAGTACTCTGCTGAATACGTGCGGGTACTTCGCCTGCACTGCTGATGAGGCGTATTCGATTGGTGAGGTACAGCTCCCGCGCCTGCTTGGGTATGTCGGTATGGGGGTACCGCAGCCCCTCAAACGATTCCAGCGTTTCGTTGCGGGCTTCGGCGATCACCTCCCCGTTGTAATCCTTGTCAAACTGATAGACCATCACGCGGTCGTAGCCCGATATCTGCTTGATGATCAGGGCGGTATCGGGGAATAGAATGTTGGGGTCGGTGATGTTCTGTATGCGACTGATGGAACGCGCCAGGAGCTGTTGATACTGCGCGGTCTGTAAGTTTGAATCGCGGGCTTCCACTTCGATGAGCAGGAGATCATCCGTACGGTGGATGATGACATTGCGCATGAGCTGCTTGCCGGAGATCTTCACCATGGACAGGATCGGGTTGATCGTGTCGAATCCGCCGGTCCGTCCCAGACCTAACGGGATCTGTCCGATGACCTCTGCACTGAGCACCGTATCTACGTGCGCATCGATGATCTCTTCCCAGGGCTTACCCAAAAAGGACAGGGTATTCTCACTTACGTAGCGTACAATCAGCGAATCGATCTCTACCGCCAGCAGGCAGGCATGGGCCTGTACGACCTGAATGTGGCGCAAGGGCTCTACATCACAATTTTCGAGATCGACCGGATAGGGATATACTTCGCGAATAGATTGCGCTACCGGATCGGAGGATAGGGACATGGGCTAAATTGTGCTGCGCTAGACAGGTTGAGGCAGAACCACATATGTAATTACGTACGCAAAATAAGACGCGCAGCCTCCGCTTCGGTAGAATAATCACACCACGCTATACGGTGATCGGGCGAAGTCGGTTGGTTTTTATCCAGAAAGAATTGATGCAGCTCACCAGTTCACGCAACTCCTGAAAGCGGCTGGGCTTGACCAGGTAGCCATTGGCACCGTGATCGTAGGCCCGCGCAATGTCCTGCGGCTCGTCGCTGCTGGACATGATAATGACCGGTAGGCTCCTGAATCTATCGTCGGTCTTAAGCTTCTGAAGTAATTCCAAACCAGTCATACCGGGCATCTTAATGTCCAGAACGGCCAGCCGGGGTAGCGACATATTTTCGGGCCGGCTGCTGCGGCAGAGCCCCTCATACGCCTCGGTACCACTTCGACACCAGAGAAGTTCCGGGGGAGCGTCAAGGCGGTTGAGGGCGCGCTGGAAGAACGTAGCGTCGGTGGTATCGTCTTCAGCGAGGAGTATTTGGTTGCTGTACATGGGATTTCGTGCGAAAAAACGTGGGGGTGTTGCGGGACATCTACACTAACCGATCGTATCCTAACTTGTTTTCTCAAAAATTGGGGCGGGTAGGTCGGTGTGAAAAAGAAACGTGACCCCCTGGTCCGGATTACTCTCGATGCGTATGTCTCCGTGGTGCCGCTTGATGATGCGACGCACGATGGCCAGCCCGACTCCATTACCGGCGTAGTCTTCCTGGGTGACCAGACGGTTGAACATGCCGAATACCCGCTGTTGGTGCTGCGTCTCGATACCGATACCGTTGTCACAGATGAAGAACTCGCCGAAGCGCGCGCCAGCGGCGGCGGGGCGGAAGCCAATGACGATCTCGGCTTTTTTGCGTGTTCCGCTATACTTGATCGCATTGGAGATAAGCTGCCGAAAGACTACGGCCAGCTGGTCGCGGTCTCCGCGAATGGGAGGCATAGGCTGCTGCACGGTCAACTCAGCGGCGAGGCCCATCTGCTGATTGACATCGCGGAGGGTGTCAGCCACTAAGTCCGCCACGCTAATGTCGTTGATGATCAACTTGGCCCGGCCCACCCGGCTCAACTCCAGAATATCGGCGATGAACTGGTTCATCCGGGCGGCATTGTACTGGATCGTCTGGATGATCTCCTTTCCCCCCTCCCCGATACCGGTGCCGTAATCCTCCAGTAAGATTTCCGCAAAACCATCGATGCCCCGCAGCGGCGCGCGTAAGTCGTGACTGACCATGTAGCTGAAGTCCTCCATCTCGGCGTAGGCCGTTTTGAGCTGCTGATTGACGCGGCGTAGATGGGTATAACGCTCCATGACCACATCGCGGACAAAGGCCTGCAGATCACGGGCCGCCCGTATCTGCGCCATAGACCAGGCCAGCGCGTAGCCCCGGCGCGATTCCGTTACAGACACGTATCGCGCCTCCCCCGTTTCCTGCTGGTTGTTGTCCGAGCTTCCATATATGATCTCCTCCACCAATTCGGGACGGAACCAGATGATCCACTCCGACCTACTGGCATTAAGGGGAAGGAATAGTATCCCGGACGCCAGCTCACGCAAGTGCTCACTACCGTATTGCTTTTCCAGGCAGTTGGTCACGAACAGATCCTCCGTGCCAGAAGCTTGTCGACACCAGACTGCGAGCTCGAGCACCTCGTGCTTCGGGGGAGTAATGCCAAGGACGGCAAACTTATCCTCTACCAATAGTGCTGCTCCGGAGCTGGGTGTTACGTATTCCAGCAGAGAGGGATCGGTGCCTAGCAATCCCTTACGCAGTGTAGAAGCGCCGGCGATACGCTCCCGCAGGGTCGAGCGCACTACATCGGAGGATAGCAGCCGCTGCCGCATCTCCTCCAGCAGACGGTACGTAATATTCTGGCCCGTAAGGGTACCGATCAGGTGGGCGAACGTGCGCAGTTGATAGTCGAGCCGGGTCTCCGGGATGGCGTGGCCGAAGAGCATTCCCCAGGGTTTACCATCTACTATGATGGCAATACTCAATAGGGTTTTGAAAGCAGACTCCACCATAAACTGCTCAAAAATGGGGTAGGGGGTCCGGCAACCTAAATAGTAATTGACACTGTGCGTTCCGGCACCGAGATCACCCTGTACCGTAGCGAAGGGTATGGAGGATATTGCGAAGTTCAGTACCGTCTCCCGCTCGTGCAATTTGTAGCCTTCATCCGGGAAGTCGGAGGCGCGAAAGCGTAGGTTCAGCATGGCGGGCAAGCGACCATCGTTATACTCGTTGCGTACCAATCCGGCGCCATTGTCTTCAAACTGGTAGGCGATCACGCGGTTGAACTTAAGGTATGCGGCCAGCTTTTGGCACACCATATTGAGCAGTTCGTTGGAGTCGCTAGCCTCCAAGAGTCCTTTAGTGATGTCGTTGAGAGCTACCTCCCGATCCAGGCTGCCTAGTTGATTTTGCAGGTAAGGTTCGATCTCAAGGACGATGACGTCCTGGTCAAAAAAGGGGATGATCTGGCGGTGCCCCCAGTCTACCGGACCATCGCTGCCGATGCGCTGGGGCAGCGGGACGCGCCGATCCCGGTTAGCCGGCAGTCCGTCCAAAATATCCTGGGGGAACAAGTCCGTAGCTGCCCATCCGACCATGGCACCCGCGGCCGCGCCCGTGATGTCCTGCAGGTTGCTGCTCGCCGCGCGCACCGTATGGGTAGCAGCGTCTAGCACCACCACATGGGCGTAGGATTGAATTTTATTGTCAGCGGGCATCTGTATAAGACTAAGCGTAGGGGAGCAACCGCTTGTTTGCGTAAGTGACATAAAAAGGGTGGGGAAAAATAAACCAGCCCTGGCCTGCAGACCTATATACCTATGTCCCCCCACGAACGCCTACTCCGACACCCAGGACTGCTGCCCCTCTGGGATAGTATGGAGCGGGAACACCGTATGAAGCAACTCACCGCGGTAGGCCTGGTGGTGGTGGGTCTGGCGACCTGTCTGTTCACCCTGCGCTACTCCGCGGTATTCCCCTTTCTGGGTATTCTGGGCGCCACGCTGGGGGTGTACTGGCTGGTGCGTCTGCTGGGCGAACAACCCGCCGCCGCCTGGCGGGAAGATCTACGCGAGGCACCCCACCGCATCGTGTGGGTGTACGGTATGGTCACCGAACGCATGCCCTTCGGGCTGAACCTGATGCACAGTGCCACCCTTTACCTGGTGGACGACCGCGGGGAGGCACATGACTTCAGTCTGCATCCCGAGCAGCTCCTACTGGTCACCAAAACCCTGAACCGACTCCTGCCCCACGCTGAATTCGGCTACACCGAAGAGCGCGAGCAGCGGCTCCGGGGCACCGTCACTCGCTTTAACTAACTCGCTATGGCTAACTTTTGGGATAAGATCACGGCGCTCTTCGATGCGGCGGCCGAAAGCACGCCGCAGGCACCGGCCGTGCACGAGTTGATCGAGCGCGATACCGAAGAGGTAGCCGACTACGAGCGGTGGAAGAAAACGCTGGCCCGCCGCCGGCTCTTCGACTGGATCACCGATCAGTACGCCCTGTTTCTGACGGGGCGGCAGTCCGATCAGTCCGTCAGCTTTCTGGATACCACCAGTAGCAAGGGCTTTGTGGTGCACTTTCACGAGACGCAGTACCGCCGCGAGGAGATCAACCACTTCTTTCACTACCTCAAGGAGCGGGTCCTGGCCCTCAACTACCGCACGCAGATCAGCGACCGGCGCGTCTTCAGCCGGCAAGACTGGGTAGAGACCCAGGAGCGTCACTACCTCAAGCCCCGTACCCGGCACCAGCGGCAGACCGCCCCCCTGGAGCGCGGTGGACTAGACCAGAAGTTTGGCAACATCACCGTCGAGCTGGAACTGCGCGACGACCTGCCCTGGAACCTGCGGCTGCGGGCTACGACCTATCAGGACTCCCTCTACGGCGAGCCGGAAAGCTTCCGGGCCCTGCTCATGGCGCTATCCGGAACATCCGACTAAGGGACTGTGTTTCAGGGGTATGAAAGCCTCCGCCCTCCTGATCTGCCTGTCCGTGCTACTGCCCCTCACTGCTACGGCACAGAGTCTGAGCGACTATCAGTGGAAGGCTAGGCTAATTCTCGTATTCACCCCCGATATCAGCGACCCACTCTTTGTAGAGCAGTACGGATTACTCCAGCAGGCCGCAGAGGAACTGGAGGAGCGTATGATCAAGATCATGCTGATCACCCCGGACGGCGAGCACGAGAATACCGGCATCTTTCTGGGAGAAAGCGCCTCGCGGTATTTCTACGATCACTTCAGCGCGGAGCCCTACCAGATGGAGCTGATCCTGGTGGGCCTGGATAGCTACGAAAAGTACCGTGCCAGAAACACCGTGACCCCGCCCTCCGTACTGCTCAACCTCATCGACAGTATGCCGATGCGGCAGCAGGAGATTCAGCAGGGCTATAATAACAAGAGCCAGATCAACCAGACCGAAAGCGTACTACCGACCGAGACGGGCGGCGGCTACTGAATCAGGTCCTTAACGGTATAGATCTTGGGCCGCCAGTAGGAGGACGCAAGGATATTTTCCCGAATAACGCCCCGGCTGCTGGTGGGGTGGATCACCCAGATCTCCCCGGGTGCTGCTGACACGATCATCGAAACGTGAAACACCGGCTGGTTGGCCCCACGACGGTAGAACACCAGATCGCCGGGTTGGGCCGTAGCGGGGTCGATCTGCCGGCCCTGTCGCGCCTGGTCGCGGCTCACGCGCTGGATGTCCAGCCCCTGGTCGTTGTACAGGTACTTCACGAAGCCGGAGCAGTCGAAGCCCTCCCGGGGCGTATTACCACCGTATTTGTAGCGCAGTCCGAGGTACTGCTCCGCCTTACTCACTAAGTTGTTGCGTACGGCCGCCGTTGGTCCGGTGGGGGCCTCTTTCTTGCGGGGTACGGGTGGCGCGGTGCGAGTAGGGCGCGGTCGCGGGTGCCGAGTGGCGGTCCGATCCGTGCGCACAACGGCATCGCCCGAGGCGCGGGAGGGGTTGCGCACCGAGGTGGCCGGACGGAAGGAACTACAGCTTGCGAGTAATCCGAACAGGAACAGCAGTAGAACGGGATGTTTCAAATGTGTGGTAGTTAGTACCGGGGGAACGCCGGCTACGGTAATTATAGTTTAGTTTGGGGCACCCGTGACGGCCCAAATACTCACCTTTATGAATCATTTAAGTGCGCTCTACCTGGGGAGCCGCTTTTTCCTGGGTCTTGCGGTAGTGAGTACCCTCAGTGCGATAGGCTTCTGGTACCCCGGCGCATTCTGGCTATCTACCGTGCTACTGGGCGTGCTGCTGCTGTTGGTCGTCTACGATACCTACCTCCTGCACTCCGCTGCTAAATCACTGACGGCGACGCGCCAGCCGCCGCCCGTCTTCTCCCTGGGGGATGAAATGCAGGTGCATCTATCCCTGCACAATGCCGGGAGTCACGACCTCTGGCTCACCCTGATCGATGAGCTGCCCGAGCAGCTGCAACGTAGAGATCATCACATCTCGGTCTCCATCGCGGCGGGAGCGATGCTTACGACCAGCTACGGCCTGCGGCCCACGCAGCGGGGCGTACATAGCTTCGGTGCGCTCCAGCTATTCTTACGATCCGCCCTGGGCTTGGTCGAGCGGCGCGTAGCGGTGCCGCTTGCACAGTCCGTCGCCGTTTACCCCAGCATCGTACAGATGAAGCAGTTTGCGGCGCGGGGCCATGAGACCGTGCGGACGGGCGGCCGCCGCCGGCCCCGACCCGTGGCCAAGAGCTACGAATTCGATCAGATCAAGGACTACGTCCGCGGAGACGATCTGCGCAGTGTGAACTGGAAGGCCAGCGCGCGGCGGGGGGAGCTGATGGTCAATACCTACGTCGTAGAGCGGGCCCAACGCATCTACTGCGTAATCGACAAGAGCCGGTCGATGCTGATGCCATTTGCTGGACTGAGCCTGCTCGACTACGCTATCAACGCATCGCTGGCAGTTTCCAACGTGGTCCTGCGCCGCGACGACCGGGCCGGCCTGATCACCTTTTCCGACAAGCTCGGCGATGTACTCACCGCCGACAGCAAGCCCGATCAGCTGCGGCGTATTCTGGAGACGCTCTACCGGCAACAGGAACGGGAGGGGGAGAGCGACTACGACCTGCTGTACTATGCCACCCGGCGTTTTCTGCCCGCCCGGAGTATGCTGCTGCTATTCACCAATTTCGAGAGCAATAATGCGCTGGACCGGGTGCTGCCGGTACTGCGCCGCATCGGCCGCAACCACGCATTGGTCGTGATCCTATTTCAGAACACGGAAATCACCGAACTGCTGGAGCCCCCGGCCGCGAGCATCGAGGAGGTATACCGCAAGAGTACCGCGCGGCGCTACGTGCAGGAACGGGAACTGATGGCGGCCAGGCTACGGCAGAACGGTATACAGGTAGTGCTGACCCGTCCCGAGGACCTCACCGGAGCAACCATCTCCAAATACCTGGAACTCAAGGGGCGGGGAAGTATCTAGTGTAGTCCCGGAAAGAACACGTCCTCGTAGTGCTGCAGGGTATAATCGGCCGTGGAACGCAGGTGAATGGCAATGAGGTCGAAGCGGATCTCCCAGTCGTAGTTGGTTTGCTCCATGTACATGGAGGCGGCCCGGCTGATACGTCGCTGCTGTGGCCGCTTGAAGAACACACTGGGGTGACCGAAGGCCAGCGAGCTGCGCGTCTTCACCTCCACGAATACGAGGCGGTTCTCGAAGGCGGCGACCAGGTCGATCTCCGTGCGACGGTAGCGGTAATTGGTCGCCTCGATGGCGTAACCTAGGGCCTCGAGGTGTTGCCGGGCCAACGCTTCGCCACGATTTCCCGTCTTTTTGCGGTCGGTCATCAGGCCGAAAGGTAGGAAGTCGGCGCAGAATTGGCCGCCGTCCGTCATAGTGGCGGTTAAGCCCGCCGGGCACACACCCTTACCGGTCGTTCATTCCGTTATCTTTACTCCTCCATTTACGCTATCTTCTATGCTACGTTATCTACTCCCCCTCCTGTGCTGCCTCGTGTTTTCTACTTTTACTACCGCCCAGACGCGGGAAGATGCTGCCCGTGATGACATTCGCTACGGCAACCAGCGCAGCCAGCGGGAAACCTTTAATGAGGCGGGAGATATCTGGTACGGTGCCGGTGCGGTGCTACAGTTCTCGAGCTCCCGGTTCAGCAACCAGTTTCGGGTCGGTATCAATCCCATCGTAGGCTACAAGTTCAATAACATAATCAGCGCAGGCCCGCGGGCCAGCATCATCTACAATGCTTACGGCTTCGAGACCGGTACCGGCGGCGGCAGACTAAAGTCACGCAACTGGACCTGGTCGATCGGTGCCTTCACCCGGGCCAAGATCTACCGTGGCTTCTTCGTGCAGGCGGAGTACAGTCTGCTGAGTGATGTAGTCATCACCGGAGTCACCGCCAACGGGCAGCAGCTCATCGAGCAGCGGGCTACCCGGGCCGTTCCCTTCCTGGGGGCCGGACTGAGCCAGGGTGGTGGTCCCGGCATGGGCGGCTTCGAGATCCTGGTCATGTTTCGTCTTACCCAGCCCGACCGGCTGAATGACTCCCCCTACGAGTTCCGTACGGGCTTCAACTACAACTTCTAAGATAGCAGAAAGCCCCGCTACGTACTACGCAGCGGGGCTTTTTGTATTCGTCGACGAATGCCGAGGCAGGTTTAGGCCTTGTCACTCTCTTTATTGTCCATCAGGTAGCTGAAGTTGTTGCGGAAGCCGGCCACCTTGGTGGGGTTCCATTCACCCTGCTGAATCTGGGCGACCACGTGGTTGACGATCTCGCTGACGGTGATGTCGGCAGGGTTCTCACCGCTGGACATGCGTGCCTGGTAGATCTTACCGGTCTCGGCGGTCAGGAATCCGCTCAGGGCTGCCTGGGTAGCGCCGCCGATGAGGAACTTCAGGGGCGAGAAGGCTTTGGTAATGCTAGTGAGTACACCTGTGACCAAACGGCCGGCCAGGGAGGTAACCCCGGTGGTGATCGTCATACGGATCATCTGGTCGTCGATGTCGTACTCGTATACGTTGGCCAGTTCTTTAATCATCTTGACCTGGATGGCGGTCATGGCGGCTACGTCGAGGCCGAAGAAGGGAATCAGTCCCGTTGCAGTGCCGAACAGAGCATAGCGTTTGATGATAGCATCAGCCTGCTCCGCTTTGTTTGCGGTGTCCGTGGTAGTGGGCAGGTTCTCGCTGCTTGCACTTGCGGTAGAGGTAGTTTCGGGGTTCTGGTCGGTCGTAGCCATAGTAGTGGTAGTTTAGGTTAGTAGCTATACAACCTAGCGCAAGCGGGCAGATGTTCGCGCTCACACAGTATTTTGGGCCTTACTCCCCGTATTGATCCAGTAGTAGGGAGGCCAACTCCTCGCTATGGATGGTGATCTTGCCGCTCGCTTCGTCGATGTGTACCTGACCGTTGCGGAAATGATCCTTGGTGCAGGTGATGCTGATACCGCCCACCCCGGCCCGCAGGTAGAACTGGTTGCGCAGGGCTTTACGATCTACCCGGAAGCCCTGATCGATGGGGCTCTCCTGCTCGGCAAGCATATCCTTGAGCGGCTTTTCATTGCCGTAGAAGTGTGCATCGAAGTCTTCCACCCGAATGGTCTGCTGCGGGGCCTTGGCGGCATACTTGACCAGTGCCTTCTCGAAGTCTCCGTCGTTCATGGCAAAACCCGTCTCCCGGTCCTTGGGTACGGGCAGTTCTTCGACCATCTCCAGGAAGGAGTAGGTCAGCTCGGAGCTGGTTTCAGCCCGGTCGATACCTACCCAGTCGGTAAAGTACTGGCTGATGCTGCTCTGCGTACGGGCGTGGCGGATCATCTGTACGTTGCGTCCGGAGCCGGCCAGTAAGCGGGCCGCCATGGCCATATTCTGAATATCCAGGTAGGCGGTGGTCTGTAGTCGCAGGGCGTCCTGCTCCTCGTCATCCACAAAAACCATTCCCTCCGTATTGCGGATCATATAAATACCAAGCATACGCTGCTCCTCGATGGTGTAGTCGGCGAATAGCAGGTAGCCCCCCTTGGCCCCGGTTACACCCTGCAGGCTGTTTTTTAGCACGTCCATAGCGTTCTGGCTGAAGGTGACGAAGGCCGACCGGTTGCGGCCCTCCTCCAGCCAGTTCTGGTAGTAGGCGGGGAAAAGGCCCTCATCCGGTGCCACCAGGAAGCCCTGCAGGAGGTCGGACTTCCGCTCGAAGGTCTGGTCCAGCCGGCCGATCAGGTCCACGGCCTGCTCGGTGATGGCCAGGGGTTGAGTGCTGAGCAGCAGGTCGGCTTCGGCCATTTCGGGCTGCTTCTTGAGCTCGTGGACGATGAGGTGGTGTACGATTAGCTGATCCATGCGGCGAAGGTAGGTAGATCGCTACGCTCGTTAGACGCCTTCGGCTGGTTAGACCCCTGCGGGGGTGGACCGCTTCGCGGGTTAGACGCCTTCGGCTGGTTAGATCCCTGCGGGGGTGGACCGCTGTGCGGGGTTAGACGCCTTCGGGGTGGTAGATTGGGGCAACCTAATGTTTGATGAAGATGTTATACACTTGTATCTAATGTACATACAATAGTAAATCATGAAGACTGTTTATCACGCCGCTGACTCGCGCGGCCACGCTAATCACGGGTGGTTAAATACGCACCATACCTTCAGCTTCGGTAGTTACCGGGACGCACGGCGGACCAACTTCGGGGTGTTGCGCGTACTGAACGACGATGAGGTCGCGGCCGGTCGCGGATTTGGGTCACACCCCCACGATAATATGGAGATCATCTCTATTCCTCTGGAGGGAGATCTGGAGCACAAGGATAGTATGGGCAATACTACGGTCATCCGGCAGGGGGACATACAGGTCATGAGTGCCGGTACCGGCGTGGTGCATTCGGAAAAGAATAAGCACGCTGATCGCGAGGTCAAGTTCCTACAAATCTGGGTGTTTCCGAATGCGCGCAACGTAACGCCCCGCTACGACCAATTAGCGATGGATGCGGACAAGGAAACCAACGCCTGGCAGCAGGTGCTCGCTCCTCAGGCTGCTGCGGTAGCCGGTACCGTCTGGATCCATCAGGATGCTTACTTCAGTATCGGCCGCTTCGACGCGGGTACGCATACGGACTACACCTTCAACAAAGCCGGTCATGGCGTCTACCTGTTCATTCTTGAAGGGAGTGCTGAGGTAGACGGGCAGCAGCTCGGAACGCGGGATGGACTCGGCGTCACCGCTACGGAGCGCTTTACGCTTATCGCTGGGCCGGAGGGTGCGCGGGTCCTGGCTATGGAGGTTCCTATGAATTAGACCGCTGCGCGGGTAGATCGCCTTCGGCTCGTTAGACCCCTTTGGGGGTAGACCGCTGCACGGGTAGATCGCCTATCGGCTGGGTAGGGCGTTTGATTTGGTGAAGGAGACCTTTTCGGCTCCCGCCGGAAGCCAGATTCCGCGACTGCGCTGACTCAGGTAGCCGCTGCCCCAGTAGACCTCTTCAGTTACCGGCTTACCGTCTAGGATGTAGGTGACGCGCTGGACATCATCGTCCACAACCGTATAGGTCGGGTCTGCTCCGGTAGTTGATGGGGTGACTCGGTAGCTGCGGGTAGGCCCCTGGTTTTCGGCGGCGATCACGAGGGGGGTGCTGGCGAGGTTAAGCACGCTGAGGCTGCGACCATTGCCCGGCACGTAGATGCCCGAGGTGCCAAGTGATTGGACCTCGAAATTTTTCCGTTCCGGCACATATAATAGGACTAGGCCGTTAAGCGCATCCAGCATGCCCATGCCTGTTTCGGCACCGTAGTCGTTGCCGATAGCGATGAGATCCTGGTAGCCATCACCGTTTACATCCAGGGGCTGCACGCCGTAGAGCGGGGCGACCTGAGCCTCCCGGGGCAGCTCGTGGAAGGCAAAGGTTCCATCTCCCAAGTTCTCGATCCAGGCCGAGCGCAAATAGTTGGCGCGCAGTGCGGTGAGTTCGGCACTGGGGTAGCCCGCGACGATCTCATCGATCGTGGCCCGTCCGAAGGCATCGTGACGCGGGTAGCGCTGCTTGACGCTGATGAGTTGCTTTTCCGTGTCGGTACGCTGGTTGTGGGGGTACTCCCCGTAGGTGCCGTCTTCGGCCAGGGCGTAGTTGCTTACCAGTAGGTCGTAGCCGCCGTTGCCGTCGAAGTCCGCACCATAGAGGCCCACGTAATCCTGTCCGTTCTGCCGGTACAGGTTGTTGCTGCCGAAGTTGGTGGCTACATAGTCGATGTCTCCATCGTGGTCGAAGTCTGCACCCGTCAGTCCGTTCCACCAGCCTACGTGCTCGGCGAGGGTAGGGGGGGTAGCCTCGCTGAGTACGCCCTCCCGGTTGGTAAACAAGCGTAGGCTCATGCCCTGGCCAGCGATCAGTAGGTCTACCCAGCCGTCATTGTCGTAGTCCGTCCACAGGGCGTCACACACCAGGCCGAGGGCGCTCAGTTCGGGTAGGGGGGCTACCGCGAAGTGGCCCGAGCCGTCGTTCTCCAGCACGTAGCTGTCCACGGGTTCGGGGAAGCGGGCAGGCTGGAGACGGCCCCCGACGAACAGGTCCAGGTCGCCGTCGCGGTCGTAGTCGGCAGCCCGCACGCAGGAGCCACTGGAGTATACCCCGGGCAGTGCACCTTCGGCTACGGTAAAGGCACCGCTGCCGTCATTGAGAAGTAGCTGGTCCAAAAGTTCGGGACGGTCGATACTCAGCTCGCTACCGCCGCTCACCAGGTATAGGTCCTGGTCACCGTCACCGTCCGCATCGAAAAACAGGCTGCCTAGTTCCTCCGGACCCTTGTCTACGGGCAGCGGCGAAGCCATTCGGAAGCTGGCTTCCCCCGCCGCACCGGGCTGCTGCAGCAGGAGGTAGCCAGGGAAGAAGTGACTGCCGGAGCGGTACACATCATCTAGCCCGTCTCCATTGACATCGGCCACGGCTAACCCTGGCCCGTACTCGGAGAGTTTGTGGGGGAGCAAGGGCTGTACATTAAAGTCGATAAACAGACTATCGCGGTGCAGCGGTAGTTGGTCCAGGTGATCGGTCGCCTGCAGCAGGGGGGTGGGGAGACTGTCCTCTAGTACGAGCGCCTCCGTTCCATCTTCCTGCTGCAGTACGATCCGCTGGTCCCACTGCAGGCCGGCGTAAGCACGGCGCGTACCGTCCGGCCAGTCTACGACGACGTCACCCAGGGTATCACCGGCGGCAAAGCCAAAGTGCAGGTCGTCGGCCACACTGGAAAGAAAGCCGCGGGTGGGGTGGTGGTAGGCTGTCATGGGGTACTGCGGACCGTACACCGTCACCCGCGCGCCCAGCGCGGAGGTATTCAGTCCGCTACCCTCCAGCCGAAACTGCACCCAGTGGGTATCCGACGGCTGCGCGTCCCCGATCAGGGTGTTGCGAAACAGGAAGCAACTGTCGTTGATGTTATTGACTACGTAGTCCAGGTCACCGTCATTGTCCAGGTCGGCGTAGACCGCTCCGTTGCTGAACGAAGGGTAGTCCAGCCCCCACTCCGCAATGCGCTTGGTGAATACGGGTACGTTGCCACCGGTATTTTCATAGGCGTAATTCGGGATCTTGATCGAGGGGATCTGCGCCAGACGGATCTCCCGGCTGGCCAGCTGACTCATCTGCACGTTATAGTCCATGAAGTCGCGGTCCGTCACGTCACGCGGGAACCCGTTGGTGATGAGCAGGTCGCGGTCCCCGTCATTGTCTACATCGGCGGCCAGCGGACTCCAGCTCCAGTCGGTAGCGGCCACGCCGGCCTGCATACCTACCTCCTGGTACACCAGCGTGCTGTCCGTGGGGCGGGCCCCGAGTTGCAGCGTATTACGGGTGAACTGCGGCAGGTAGTCGAAGCGCGCATTATTAAGGTAGGCATTGTAGTTGTTGGGCGGCATCATGGCCTTGCGGCGCAGGTTGTTCTCCGGGTACATATCTACGCTGAACAGATCCTCTATGCCGTCGCCATTCAGGTCGGCTACGTCATTGCCCATGGCCGAGTAGCTGCTGTGCTTGAGGTAGTCGGCGGCGCGGTCGGTAAACGTGCCATCCTGATTGTTGATCCACAGCAGGTCGTTGCTCAGGTAGTCATTGGTGACGTAGAGGTCGGGCCAGCCATCCCGGTTCACGTCACTCACGCTCACGCCCAGGCCGTAGCCTTCGGTCAGGATACCGGCCTCCCGGGTCACCTCGGTGAAGCGGGGCAGGCCGTCGGCAGCTAGGCCGTCGTTGCGGTAGAGCTTATCGTTCTTGCGGCCGCTGCCGTCGGTCCGTTTGGGCAGGTAGCGGTTGGGGATGGCGCGGTCGTCCATTTCGTTGACCAGTACGTACAGGTCGAGATCGCCGTCGCGGTCGTAGTCCAGAAATGCGCTCTGAGTCGTGTGGGAGGTGTCGGCGAGGCCGCAGGTGCGGGCTACTTCCCGGAAGCGGGGGATAGAGACCCCCTGTCCATTGTCCTCACTACCCTGGTTGATGTACAGCAGGTTCGCCCGTAAGCTAGCGGGCTCACGCACGGTGGCGCTCACGTAGAGGTCAGGCAGACCATCGCCATTGACATCACTGACTGTAATACCACTGCACCAGCGGCCGCGCCCGCTTACCCCTGCCTGCTCGGTGACGTCCAGAAACTTGAAGTCGCTCAGGTTGAGGTAGAGGCGGTTGTCGGCCGTGTTGCCGCTGAAGTAGAGGTCGGTAAGGCCGTCGCCGTTGAAGTCGCCCGCGCCGACGCCGCCGCCGTTGTAGACGTACTCGAAGTCGAGGATGTTAAAGGTGTCGTTTTCGGTGATGCGGTTGGCGAAGGTCAGTCCACTCTCCGCGGTGGGCACCCGCACGAATAGGGTGGGAGGGGTAGAATCACAGCCCGAGACCAAAAGAACGAACACGAAGAGAAGGAAGCTACCGGTACGCATGCTGGACAGTAAAGTGGGAGTCGCCAAGATAGCCCACGTACCGGCTGGAGGCGTGAACTTTTCGCTAGAATCTTAAACAGAAGTCGCTGCTATGTAGGCCCCCCGGCGAAACAAATAATTTGGATTTGCATGGTTTTTCTAAAATTGAGTATGTTCGCAGTACCTTACGACTAGATACCGGAGTGCTGTACATTTCGGACGTTAATCAACTTCGACTCACTAATTCTACTTGATCATGAACAGACTTATAGGCCTCATCGTGGCGCTGTGTCTTACAGCCGCCGTGTACGGGCAAACTACTGTCACGGGTAATATCCAGGATGCGGATGGCTTCCCCCTCATCGGTGCTACCGTGCTGGCCAAGGGCACTACCGTAGGTACGGTAGCCGACTTCGACGGCAACTACTCACTCACCGTTCCCGAAGATGTCGTGGAGCTGGAATATTCCTTCACGGGCTACGAGACCCAGACCGTCGTACTGAGCGGACAAACGGTCGTAGACGTGATCATGAGCGAGGGGGTAGCCCTGGACGAGATCGTGGTGACCGGCTATTCGGTCGGTACGAAGCGACAGACCACCGCTGCCATCTCTACGGTATCCACCGAAGAGCTCGCCGCCGTTCCTTCGGGCAACGTCGAGCAGCAGCTGCAGGGCCGCGCGCCCGGTGTGACCGTCATTACGAACGGACAGCCCGGTACGACCTCCATTATCCGTATTCGCGGCTTCGGCTCCTTCGGTGGCAACGCACCCCTCTACGTAGTGGACGGTGTACCCATTGACAACATCGAATTTCTTTCCCCCGACGACATCGAGGCTACCTCCGTACTGAAGGACGCCGCTTCGGCCTCTATCTACGGTGCCCGTGCCGCCGGTGGAGTTATCGTCATTCAGACCAAGCGGGGCAAGAAGACCCCCCAGCCCCTCACCATCAGCTACAACGGACTGGTGGGTCTGACCGACCCCGGTGAGGGTCAGGAATTCCTGACCCCGCAACAGGATGCGGACAAGACCTTCGAGGCCCTGCGCAACGACGGACTGCAGCCCGGTGACGATGCCTGGGGACACCCCCAGTACGGCAACGGTGCCACGCCGGTGCTTCCTGACTACCTACTGGTAGGCAATCGTTTCGGTGTAGTCGGCAACGTCGACCTCGACGCCGAGCGGGAGAACTACAACATCGATGCGCGTTTCGGCCCCCTGTATCAGGTCGTGCGTGCTAACAAAGAAGGTACCGACTGGTATGACGCCATCACCCGCACGGGTATCCTGCAGCGGCATACGCTGGGTTTCCAGGGCTCTACGGAGGACCTGCGGTACTACGTCGGTCTGAGCGCCCAGGTACAGGAGGGAATCCTGCTGTACAACGACCTGGATCGCTACAGCCTGCGCGCCAACACTGAATTCGACCTGGGCAACCGGGTACGCATCGGTGAGAACCTGCAGATCACCTACCGCAGTGCTACCGGCCAGATCGGTGGCGGTGGCGGTGCCGGCGTTGCCCGTGACGAGAACAGTATCCTCGGCGCGGCCCGTATGAACCCCATCATTCCCGTCTACGACGAGTTCGGCGGTTTTGCCGGTACGGCTGCCCAGGGTTTTGCTAACCCCCGCAACCCCCGCGCCGAGCGGGAAGGTGTGAAGAACAACCAAAACTTCAGCACCGCGACCTTTGGTAACGTGTACATCGAGGTAGACCCCATCGAAGCGATCACACTGCGGTCGAGCATCGGCGGTCGGTACCTGGAGTACAACGGCAATGGCTACAGCCGGCAGACGTACGAGAACTCGGAGAACAACAGCAGCTTCGGCTACAACGAGTTCCAGGGCTACTTCTTCGACTGGACGTTCACCAATACCGCGCGCTACAAGACGAACTTCGGTGCAAACAATGTAGATGTACTGGTAGGCGTCGAAGCGCTCTCCGCCGGCAATGGCCGACAGAGTGGTGCGAGTGGCATTAACCCCTTTAGCCGCAACCTCGACTTTATCAACCTGAACACGGTGAGTGCCAACCCTCCCGGCAGTGGGTACAACGTGCCGGTCAAGTTCTTCTCCACCTTCGGGCAGGTGAACTACAACTGGAACGATCGCTACTACGCTTCTGCTACCGTGCGCCGCGACGGATCGAGCCGCTTCGGTACGGACAGCCGCTACGGTACATTCCCCGCCTTTTCCGCCGCCTGGCGTGTTACCGGTGAATCCTTCATGGAAAACCAGAGCCTGATCACGGACCTGAAGATCCGTGGTGGTTGGGGACAGATGGGTAACTCCAACAACGTGAGTGCCTCGAACCGCTTTAGCCTCTTCGATCAGAGCGTCGGCCAGGCCAGCTACCCGATCACTGGATCTAACTCGACAGCCAGCAACGGATTCCGGCGTAGCCGGATCGGTACGGAGAGCGCCCGCTGGGAAGCAGCCATCACGACCAACATCGGTATGGATGCTACGCTCCTCAACGGCAAGATCGACTTCGTCGTGGATGTGTGGAGAAAGACGACCGACGACCTCCTGGTCGTACTGCCCCTTCCTAACGTAACCGGCCCTACCGCCGCAGCTCCGGCTGTCAATATCGGTAGCATGCTCAACCAGGGCGTTGATGCCGCCATCACCTACCGCAATACCTGGGGTTCCGGCTTCGGCGTGGAGGTCACGCTGAACGGTGCCCTACTGAAGAACGAGATCACCAAGTTCACCGACGATGTCGACTTCTTCGGCAGCGGTGGCTCTCGGATCAACGGAGACATCGTTCGCAACCAAGTGGGCAGCCCCCTGTCTTCCTTCTTCGGCTACCGGGTGATCGGTCTCTTCCAGAGCGACGACGAAGTAGTCAGTGCGCCTACCCAGGAGGGTGCCGCTCCCGGCCGCTTCCGCTTCGAGGACAACAACGGCCGCAACGACGACGGTGAGCTTACCGGTGTACCCGATGGCGTGATCGATGAAGCCGACCGTACGCTGCTCGGAAGTGCTGTCCCTGACTTCACCGGAGGCCTCAACCTCAAGCTGATCTACAAGAACTTCGACCTGACGTCCTTCTTCTACACCAGCCTGGGCAACGAGATTTACAACAACTCGCGGTGGTTCACCGACTTCTACGGTACGTTCAAGGGAGCAGCTATCTCCAGTCGTGTACTGGACAGCTGGTCACCCACCAATACCAATACCGAGATTCCTATCTACGAGACGGCCGCTAACTTCAGTACCAACCAGCAGTCGACCAGCTACTACGTAGAGGATGGCTCTTACCTGCGTCTGGTCAATCTGACGCTGGGCTACACGCTGCCCAACAGTGCGCTGGGTGGTGCATTCAATAGCCTGCGGCTAGCCGTCTCCGCTACTAACCTGTTCACCATCACGGGCTACGAGGGCCTCGACCCCGCCGTGGGAGGTGCCGCCGATACCAACTTCGGTGTTGATGTAGGTAACTACCCCGTCACCCGCGGATTCAACTTTCAGGTCGGTCTCAACTTTTAATCACGAATCGCAATTACTATATCATGCAACTTTATAAAAGACTCCCCCTGCTGTTCGTGGGGTCCCTCCTAGTCGGAGGACTACTATGGACGTGTAGTGACGACTTCCTGGAAGTTTCGCCCAAGGGTGCACTCGCACCATCCGTCCTCGCGACCGAGGCCGGTATCGAAGGCGTTCTGCTGGGCGCCTACGCTCAGCTCGGCGGCCGCGGAAACTACTTCGGCGGCTCCTCCAACTGGGCCAACGGCTCCATCCAGGGCGGCGAAGCCAATAAAGGGACGGACGACGGTGACTTCTCGGACATCAACGAACTCGTACGTTACCAGCTCCAGCCTACTTCCCGTATCCCCGCCGACCGGTGGAACGGACTGTTCGAAGGTGTTTCCCGTAGCAATCAGGTCCTCGAACTGCTCAGCCTTTCGGAAGATCCCCTGCTGACGGACGCTGACCGCACCCGCATCGAAGGGGAAGCCCGCTTCCTCCGTGCCCACTACTACTTTCAACTTCAGATCTCCTTCGGTCAGGCACCTTTTCTGACCCCGGGCCTGACTCTCGACGAGATCGTACAGGTAGTTTCCGGAGATGTATGGTCTGAGATTGAAGCGGACTTCATGTACGCCTACAATAACCTACCCGAGACCCTACCTGAAGATGGCCGTGCCAATAAGTGGGCCGCAGGAGCATACCTCGGCAAGACGTACATGCACCAGAGCAAGTACGAACCAGCTAAGACGGTACTGCGCGATGTAGTAGATAACGGACAAACTACCAACGGACAGAAGTATGGTCTGCTGGATAGCTACGCGAACGCCTTCAACGGTGACTTCGACAACAGCTTAGAGTCCGTTTTCGCCATTCAGGCAGCTGCGAATAGCGGTACCACCAACGTGGCGAATCCTGACTTCGTACTCAATTTCATCCAGGGAAACAAGCCCGGTGGCTGCTGTGGCTTCTTTCAGCCTAGCTACGACCTGGTAAACTCCTTCCGTACGGAGGACGGTCTACCCCTGCTGGACAATAGCTACAACTCGGCATCCAACAAGATCGCGGATGATCTCGGTATCGCTAGCTCGGATCCCTTCACCCCGGACACCGGCCCCATCGATCCACGGCTCGACCACAGTGTAGGACGTCGTGGTATTCCTTACCTCGACTGGCAGATCCACCCCGGTAAGTCGTTCATTCGCGACCAGGGATACGCTGGTCCTTACTCCCCTAAGAAGTTTGTATTCCGGCAGAGCCAGGAAAGCACCATCGCCGATGGTACCTCCTGGACGGCAGGTTACACAGCCATCAACTACAACCTGATCCGCTTCTCCGACGTGCTCCTACTGCTCGCCGAGGCCGAGATCGAAACCGGTGACCTAGAAGCCGGCCGCGAACTGATCAATCAGGTGCGTGCCCGTGCCAAGGACGATGAGAACTTCGTCATGATGGACGACGGTAGCCCAGCTGCTAATTACAGCATCGAACTGTACGAGCCATTCTCCGACCTGGATATGGCCCGTAAGGCAGTCCGCCTGGAGCGTAAGCTCGAGCTGAGTGGCGAAGGACACCGCTTCTTCGATCTACGTCGCTGGGGCATTGCCGAGCCTGAGCTGAACCGCATCATCGACAACGAGAAGCAGTACCTGCCCCTGGCATACGCCGGTGCAGAGTTTGTCACGCCTCAGGATCTTCTCTACCCCATCCCCCAGGGTCAGATCGACCTACAGGGTCCCGAGATACTTCCTCAGAACCCCGGTTACTAACCGACGTACTAAGCGATTCCAAAGGGGGTTGAAAGCACTGCTTTCAACCCCCTTTTTGTTTGTATTGCTTGCCTACCGTAGGATCACCAGCTTCTCCAGCTCCCCATTCACGGTATTCACCCCGTCGCCCCGTAGCCGCACCTGGTAGAGGTAGACGCCGCGGGCCAACTGGTCGCCATAGTCATCCAGGCCATCCCAGGCGATGCAATCATCCTGCCGGATGGAGCCGTCGCTAAAGTCGAAGGTCCGGTCGAGGGTCTTCACCAGCCGGCCACTGACCGTGTAGATCTGTACGACCGCCTCTACATTCTGTCCGATCAGGCTGTGGTCGAACTGGAAGCAGGTCTGGGTCGTAAAGGGGTTGGGGTAGTTCAGTACGTGGCTCAGGGCGGCTCCGGTCTCGCTGCTCACCACAAATTCAGTGGTAGCTACCGTGCTGTTATTGGCCACATCCCAGGCACGTACCGAGAGGGTATATACGCCGGGTTCGAGATCGAACAGCGGATACCGCACTTTGCCGCTGCGGAAGTTGTCCACGTCGGCTTCGTAGTAGTCGTTCAGGACGATCGCGTTACGGGTATCCCCGTCAATGACC
Source organism: Neolewinella maritima (assembly GCF_923081025.1). Taxonomy (GTDB): domain Bacteria; phylum Bacteroidota; class Bacteroidia; order Chitinophagales; family Saprospiraceae; genus Neolewinella; species Neolewinella maritima. The sequence continues at coordinate 362,423 of NZ_CAKLPZ010000001.1, forward strand.
GCCTCCAGGTCGTGCCCGATACTGTTCCCCGTCACGTTGATCCCCAGATCGTCCGATAGGTGAAGCAGGAGGACGGGGTCTTCGCCTACCTGCCCGCCCGATACGAAGTCCGTATCATCTAGATAGACGTCTACCTCCGGTCCGGCATCGTTGCCGGTATTCTCCTGGCTGGTGCCGCCGATGATGAGCTGGTCGTAAAAGCCCGCCGCATCGGTAAACTGCGTACGATCGGCAGCGTAGTAGCTCACCTTGCCAGGACCGTAGGCGTAGTCGATGTCGTTGGGGACCACGAATTCGAAGGAGAACTTGCCGTTGGTCACCGTAGCCCGGCCCCGGAAGACGATGCTGCGCTGTACTTCGATCTCGAGAAGCGGACTGCTGGCATCCTGCTGTAGCGTGGGGATGGTCTGCGCCTTATCGTAGATCGTCGGATATACCTCACCGTTGAAATCAGCTAGTAGGTTACCGGCCCCATCGACGATCTCACCACTGATACGCATTTTCTGCAGGGCACTTACCGTGTCCGTGCGCACACCATCTACGGACATGGTGTCCACCTGCGTAGTACGCACTCCGTGGGTTGGTAGAGCGATGACCGTCGCCGGATCACCCAGCAGGGTAAATTTGCGGGCATTCTGGGTGTCTCCCGAGAGAAAGCCCCGGTCGATGGGGGTAGTCTCGTTCTTCGCGATACGGATGATGTCACCGAGGCTACGCCACTCCCCGTCGGGGCGTTCGAGCATGGCCTGCACGGTATTGTCCGTCAATTCATAGTTCCGGGTAGCAAACACGGGCCGCGTAGTGGTCATCAGGGCGATCACCCCGCCGCGGGGCGTGAGCAGGGCCTCTTCACCCGCACTCACGAAGGAGGCATCGTCGTAGTTACTAAAGGTGCAGGTAGCCGTGATGAACACCGGCGGCTGAATGGGGTCGACCGCGTTCACCGGACGGGTCCAGTTGCGGATCTGGGGGATGGTAAGCACCCGCTCCTGCGCCCAACCGCGGGGACCGCCGTGGCCGAGGTAGGTGACGGCTAGCGCCCCCTTGAATATCGCCCGGTCCAGGCCCTCGCTGATCGCCGGGTACCGGTCGGCCGCCACCTGACTGACCTGCGGAAAGAGATCGAAGTACAACTTATCGAAGTTGAGGTCGGGCTTACGGGATTTTACCGCGTTGGCCACCCGGTTCACGTCGATCGTGTGGCGCCCCTGATCTTCGTCATCCCCCACAAAGACCATACGGGTACGCCAGTCGCCCAGGGCGCTGGGGTCCGTATCGTAGCGGATCAGTTTTTCTACGACCGGGCCAGCCTCGTCGGCCGACTTTACCGGCAGGCGCCCTACAGCCACGCTCAGATCGGGCCCGAGGGGTTGTCCGCCGGCCGCGGGAAGCATAATGCCGTAGAAATCATCAGCCGGAAAGCTGCGTACCTCCGTAAAGGCTCCCTGGTATTCGTAGGCGGGGATGAAGTTGTCCCCTAGTCCGTAGATGTTGCGGTGGTCGAAGCTACCGTCACCGAAGAGCAGCAGGTACCGCAGCCCCTGATCGCGTTCGTACAGCATGCGCACGAAATTGCGAATGGCCGCTGCGTCGTCCCGCCCGCTACTGAACTCGTTGTACACCTGCTGGGTAGTCACCAGTTGTACGGTGTAGCCGTTGTGATTGCGTCGGTGCTCGGCCAGACGCTCCGCCTGGGGCAGAAAGTCCGGATGGGTGACGATGACCATGTCCGCCGTAGACAGCCCGTGTAAGTTTTGGTTCTCTATGCGGCCCACTGCCCGGGGCGTGAGTAGGGCGCTGCCCGGTCGGAATGCCACGTACTCGTAGAGCCGCCCTCCCGGAGCCGTAAAACTACCGCCGGACAGGCTGGCCTGTCGCACCTCACTGCTGTCGATCCGCCAGATACGGGTATCGGCGGGCGGATTGAGCAGGTTGAACGTGAGCGAAGCAGCCGTACGACTCCGGGTATCCCGAAAGCCAAACTGGTCCTGCCCCCCGAAGCTCAGCCGGCGGCGGGCCTGTAGCTCGATGTAGTCCAACCAACCCTCGCTCTGGCTGGCCCCACCCGGTACGGGGTAGGTCAGTTTGATGCTCACGCGCTCGCTGGCATTCTGCACCGTACCCACCAGATCCGTAACGTCCACGGCCGATTGCTGCTCCTGGGCCCCGAAGTTGACACGGGATCCTAAAAAGCTACTGATCTCCTGGCCGTTCACATTGAGAAAGAAGGCACTCGTGGTGGTAGACCGCAGTCCCATCCGTGCGCGTACCCCCATCGGCTCGCCGGTCACCACATCGGGAATCACCGCGAACTCAGGGAAGTTCCGCTCCCGGTTTACCCGGAAGAACTCCCCGAACCAGGTCTGCCCGGAACCATGACTGTTGCCACCGATCTCGTGTAGTACGTTACTGCGGTCTTCCTCGTAGCGGTACAGCGCATCATAGCTATCGACTACCGTGCCGCCGGAGCCAGCCGGTAGGGCAGTCACCCGCCGGCCGCGACCGGCCGTACCGATCTGCAGGAAGTAGTAATTTTCCTGGGCGTATATATTCTTGGTGTAGATAAAGCGATTGGCCAGAGGGTCGTACCGCCGCTCGTCCGGCCCTTCCGCGTAGAGGAGAATGAAGTCACCCGAGTCAAAACGCCCGTCGTCCTCCCCCTCGATGGCAATGGCCTGCTCGACCAGGTCATCAGGCGCCTGCACATTATTCGTCTCCGGCAGCATCCCGCCGCCCTGACCGTATATCTTGATGTCGCGCGGATCTACCCCCTCCAGTCCCATCATCCTGAGTTCATCGATCAGGAAAGATCGCGTAAGCTTGTATACGCCGGTAGCGGGAACGGCGAAATGGTAAATGTCTCCCTCCCGCAGCACCGAGGCCGTGGCAAACTCAGCCACTCGTGCACTGGCTGAGCGTCCGCCAACGGTCGGCACGACGCGCAGGGCTACCGTCAGCAGCCGTTCGTAGCCACCGGCCGTGCGGATCACGGACGGCCCGCTCACCTTACCCAACCACCCCTCGGGCTGCTGCACGGCCGTATAGTCGAAGGTGAAGGCCTCCGGTACTTCGGCCCGGAAGGTACTGGGTGGCGAGAAGGGCTCCGATTCCAGCCGTACGATCTCTACCCGACTATCGGCTCCGGTGGTGGCGCGAAAGGTGTGGACGAAGGCGGGTGTCTCCCCGGAGCGTACCGCGGCTGCGTCTCCGCCCAGGGTGTAGGAGAGTACGGCACTGCGCTGCCCCTCCCACTCGATGGTCTGCGCTTCCTGCCAGTCCAGGGACTGTTGAATAACTTCCTGAGCCCCAAGGGAAAAGGCAAGGCAGAGAAAAAAGAGCAGACTAATGGTGGACTTGAGCATACGGTGGGGTTGGGACGCAAAATTAAGATACACTGCGGCCGGGGAAACGTTGTTCCGCCGCCGCACATTACGGGGGCTGTCGGCCGAGCGACCGCCCGGAGCTGCTATTTGGAAACGGGGGGCGGGAAGAGTAGCTTTAGGCATGCGCATCCTCCTACTTATGCTGTGTTGTTTGGGCCTCACGTGGGCGGGGGCGCAGGATGCGGTGTTCTCCCAGTTCTACGCTTCCCCGATGCAGCTCAACCCTGCCTTTGCGGGGGTGAGTGCCGCACCGCGCATGACGGCCAACTACCGGAGCCAGCATACCAGTTATCCCAGCGCTTACCGTACCCTGGCCGCCAGTCTGGAAGTGCCGATGTACCGCAGCCCTTCTAGCTTTGGTTTTCGCTTGTTGACGGATAGCCAACTGGAGGGCCTCTACAAAAACACCTCGGTAGGACTGGTGTACGCCTACGATATCCGGGTGACGCAGGAGCTGCACGCGCGCATCGGACTCAGTGCGGGTCTGCTAACCTCCCGGATCGACTACAACGGCCTGGTCTTCGGAGATATGATCGACCCCTCGGGCGATAACACCCCAACGCAAGAACAACTGGCCAGTATCTCGCGTACGGCGGTCGATCTGAGTTCCGGTATCCTTATGTACGTCAAGAATCTCTATGCGGGCTTCAGCATAGAGCACATGAACCGGCCGGAGGAGAACCTGCTGCAACTGGACAACAACCTGTATGCCGGCAGGCCCCAGCGATTCAGTCTCCACGCGGGGGCACAGCTGGACGTGAAGCGCTACTCCAATCCCCGCCGTCCGGCCTACGTGACGCCTAACTTCCTCTACACCAGTCAGGCACAGTTTCGGCAACTCAACCTGGGGGCGTACTTCGGCTACGGACAGTTTGCCGTGGGGGGCTGGTACCGGCATGCGTTCGGTAATGCGGACGGCTTCATCGGCACGGTCACCTTTCGAGAGGATATATTCAAGGTAGGGGTGAGCTATGACGCGGTCATTTCGGCGCTGCGGACGGTGCCCGGTGGGCTGGGAGCTACCCTGGAAGTGAGTATTGCGGTAGACTTTGGGGATAGCCGGGAGGTGCAGCGGAGGCGGCATGCGGACCGCTACAACGATTGCCTTGGAATGTTTCGCTAACTTTTGTTAGATTTGTGCATAGGTTGGGGCAAAAAAATAGCGCCAACCGAAATGCGGTTGGCGCTGTCGCTATAATTTCGCTAAACCGGTTAACTGACCCAAGGCTAGTAAGGTCAGTCACTCCTTTGATGCTATAGACCCCACATTCAAGGGTTGCGAATTATAACTAAAGAGACACTATGAACAAACACAATTTCATAAAACTCAAGATTTAGATTCTTTAGGAGGGTGGTTTTAGGTGTTCCCCCGTTGTTGATGATACAAATATAGCGGCAGCATAGGCCCATAAAATAAGCAGAATGCCGGGTTTTGTAACCCGCTTATTCTGGATGTTTCCCTGGCTATATTTGGTAATCTGTTGATTTGCTGTAATTTACACGTTCCAAACTAGGCGATAAGCGCCGCAAACTGGAACACGCTCATGGAAGATATACGCGAACTGCTAGAGATCGCCTCCCCAAAAAAGGTGACTAAGCTGCTGAAAATCAGCCAGACCAAGGGCAAACACTCTGTAATCGGAGAACTGCACCGCCTGGTCAAACGCGATAATCTTACGGAACAGCAGATCGTTGCCGAGCTGTATAGCCCTACGCACACCCCATCGCATCCTGCGTACCGCGCCGTAAAGAACCGCCTGCGCGACCTACTGACCACGGCCATTATGGACGAGGACGTGTACTCGGCGAACTACAAGGACTACGACAATGCCCAGATCAACGGCTTCCGCCAGCTCAATCTGATCAACCTGCTGCTACTGCGCCGTGCCTGGCACAGTGCACGCTACCTGTCGCACCTGACGCTACGCCGCGTAAAGGACTTCGAGATCCTGCCTATCAATCACCGCCTGGCCTCGATACTGGCGAGCCTGTACCTGGGGGTGGGATTTGACGAAAAGCAGTTTACGAAGTATCAGACGATGACGGACTACTACGCCGAAGCGGAACGGGTGCTCAACCTGGTGTCCAGTCACTACCGCGAGATGCGCCGTATGATGTACGCCCACAAATTACTGCCCAACGAGATCGGGGAGAAAGTGGGGGAGTACGTGGCGGGCTGCCAGCACCTGGTGCAGCAGTATCCTCAGGTATCTGCCCTCCAGGCCATGTTCTTCATCATGAAGGTGCACGGAATGACCCTGTTGGGCGACTACCGCTCAGCGATCCATACGGCGAACGATGCCGAAGCCGTACTGACGAAGTGTAAGGGGGCGGGTAAGCAATCCCTTAGCCTGATGGCGCTCACCCGGGTGGAGTGTTCCATCAAGCTAAGGGATTTCGAGCAGGGCTCGGTGCAGGTAAGGCGTGCCGAATTGATGGTGCCTGCTAATAGCATCAACCACATCAAGCTTTCGGAGTACGCGATTACCCTGGGCCTACAGACTGGCAACTTTGCCTACGCCTACGCGCAGCTCGCCCAGGTAGACCGGGAGGTGCTCAACCGGCTGCTCACGCAGCAGCACGTAGAGTACTGGCTTATCCTCGAGGCCTACGTCAATCTGCTGGTACTGGCGGGACGGATCGACCCGGAGGAGCAGCAGATCAAGCTGCCTGACTTTAAGCTGGCAAAGTTTGTCAATAACGTGCCCTCCTATTCGAAGGACAAACAGGGGATGAACATCCAGATACTGATCATCCAGGTCGTCTACTTTATTATCAAGAAGCAGTACGGTAAGATCATCGACCGCACGGACGCACTGGTCCGCTACGGTAGTCGGTACCTGATGAACAATGAAAACTTACGAAACAACTGCTTCTTTAAGCTGCTGCTGACCGCGGAAAAATGTCAGTTCCACCGCGCGGCCACGGTACGGGAATCGAGTAAAACCTATAAGCGAATGACTAGTCCCCAGGCGAAGCGCCTGGGCCGTGCGAACAGCACGGAGATCATTCAGTATGAAAACCTCTGGGAGATCGTCCTAGAGAACCTGGACACCACGCTGCCCGACGGGCGGAAGTTGCGGAGACGTCAGCAGGCGTGAGCCGGCCGCGAGCGTCACCGCTCAGGGTGCATACAGGTGGGGGGGGAGTGTAAGGGCTAGGATACCTAGCTACTTACATAATGATGTCCTCAACCATGGGAAATGTATTTACGATCCGGGGTACTTACGCCGCTTGCTACGCGAATGCGCCACTGCCTAGATCAGGTGAACGTATGGGAGTCGAGTAGGTGTGATTCATGAGGATATTTAGGGTGCTAACTAGCAGGTAGTTACATGATGATGTCCTCGACCACGATGCTAGCCTCCTGGCCGCGCATGATGATGTCTTCGACGACGATGTTGTTACTGGCAACTTCCTGGCCGCGCATGATGATGTCCTCGACTACGATGCCAGCCTCCTGGCCGCGCATGATGATGTCTTCGACGACGATGTTGCTGCTGGCAACTTCCTGGCCACGCATGATGATGTCCTCGACTACAATGCTAGCCTCCTGGCCGCGCATGATGATGTCTTCGACGACGATGTTGCTGCTGGCAACTTCCTGGCCACGCATGATGATGTCCTCGACGACGATGCTAGCCTCCTGGCCGCGCATGATGATGTCTTCGACGACGATGTTGCTGCTGGCAACTTCCTGACCACGCATGATGATGTCCTCGACAACAATATGGGGGGCAACGGTGCCGAGGTAGTCGATGAAGGACTGAGCGGCCTGGATGGTTTCTGGGGAAAAGAGTTCGTTAATGAAAGCCATGGGTAAAGTAGATTGAGAGATGAAAGCTAAAACCGGGTGGAAAAATTTGCACCCGGTCGAAGGTGATTGAGTGTGGGGAGCACGTTAATCGGTGTGTCCCCGTTGATTGTGATCCAAATATGGGGGGAGGATGGGGGCACGCCGGCGGCAGTTTTCACGTTATTTTAAGCTTATATTTGGTGGTGAAAACGGCGTACTTTTTATAAAACAAAGAAAGCCAAAGGTTTACACCTTTGGCTTTTCTATATTTTGGAATACAATAGTAAGTTAATTCTCTACTTCCGGGGGGGTATTTTCCCGCATATCGTCCCGGTGGCTGCGGCCCGGAGGTCCTAATCGCTCGAACGTGCTCTCCTGCTGCACCGGCCCGAACCGTCCCCGGCCCTCCTGCTCGTCGGCAGCGTCGTAGGCCTTAATGATGGATTTGACCAGTCGGTGGCGTACCACATCGTCAGCACTCAACCGAATGACCGAGATGCCCTTGATGGGCGCCAGTAACATGATGGCGCGCCGCAGTCCCGATACCTGATTACGTGGCAGGTCTACCTGGGATAGGTCGCCCGTAACGATACACTTAGCGGAGGGGCCCAGGCGGGTGAGGAACATCTTAATTTGAGAGGTGGTCGTGTTTTGCGCCTCATCCATGATGACGAAGGCATTATCCAGCGTACGGCCCCGCATGTAGGCCAGGGGGGCGATCTCGATGGTACCGTCTTCGCGGAACTTGTCCAGGCGTTCACGCGGTAGCATATCGTCTAGTGCATCGTACAGGGGCCGTAAGTAGGGATCGATCTTATCCTGCAGATCACCCGGCAAGAAGCCGAGGCTCTCCCCAGCCTCTACGGCGGGGCGGGTCAGGATTATCTTTTTCACGAGTTTATTCTTCAGGGCACGGATCGCCAGGGCTACTGCCGTGTACGTTTTGCCGGTTCCAGCTGGACCTACGGCAAAAACGATGTCATTGGATTCAGCCGCCGTGATCATTGCCGCCTGATTGGGGGTGCGGGCCTTGATGGGCTTACCGTTGCGGCCGAATACAATGGTCTTATTCTTGGCCCCGTTGCCCAGGCGGGTCTGGAAGGGGTTCTCACCGGCCAGTAAATCCTCGACGGTCTGGCTGCTGAGCTCCCTATTGTCCTGCAGCAGACGCATCATCAACTCCAGGTGGTGCTTGATCTTCTGGGCGTCCTGCTTTTCAGCCTTGATCTTGACGTTGGTACCCCGCTGGGTAATGGTGGCTTCCGGGTAGGCGGCCCGGATGAGCTTCAGCTTCTTATTGTTCTCGCCTAGGAGTTCTACGGGGTCCACCCCGTTGAGGGTCATTACAATTTCACTCAAACGTGTTCGCTTTTTTCCCACGATGAAAGTGCCGTGGTAGTGGCTACTTAACCCACATAATTGTGGCAAAGTTGCAGTAGCCTATACCCTTACGCGGAAGCGGATGGCCCGTAAACCGTTTACGGACTGTAGGGGGTCGAGTACGAGATACTCTATCTCCCCGTCAATGAACTCCGCCTGCCGCAGGTAGTGCAGGTAATCCTGGTATTCCTCCAGGTCGCGGTCCTGCAGATAAACGATACTGATCATACCCGGCTGCGTGAGCCGCTCCTCCCCCTGGTGAATGGTGGCCTTATCGATCCGCTTCTTGAGGATCTCATAGCGTACGTTATAGTCTCCGTCTACATCGAAGCGTTTTTCATCCATCCGAAAGCGGATGTTGAGGGGTGTGGTGTAGGCGAACACCAGCTGCGCGGTGCGCAGGGGCATGGGTAGGGTGGTGCTCAGCGTCGCAATCTGCCGCGTCAGGTGGCAGAGGTCCACGAGTTGCGAGAGCCGCAGGTTGCGCAGGTGGATCCGGGAGAAATGATGTCGCTTGAGCAGGCTTTGCCCTGCGTAGATCTCGTATTCGACCCCATCGGTCTTGTACTTTTCAAAGTAGTGGGGCAAAACCCGCTGGGCTGCCTGGTCGCGTTCGGTCAGGAAGTCGCTAATGGTGCGGTTGAGTTTGTCTACGCTCGATTCGTAGTCGCGCCGCACGCGGTAGAACAGCCCCAGCTCCTCATCGAGGTTGTTGCGGTACTGCTCCGCTACTTGCCGGAGCTCAGGCAGCTGTCCGCCGAGCTGCTTGACCAGCGGACTGAGCTGTTTGTGGATAAACTCGCCGAACCGTACCTCGTGCCCATTGTCGAACTCTTCCATCGTGGTAGCCAGATGGCCGTCCAGCCGCATGATTGCCTGATTGACGATCGGGAAGTCTACCAGCTCGAGTGCCTGGAGCAGGAAGAAGCGGCCGGCCCGCAGGTTGTCGATCAGGTCCTGATAGATCGCCGCGTTGCGCAGGTTACTGCTCCCTACGATGTCGGCCTGCCCGTATAGGGGATAAACCTTCGTGAAGCGGATCTCCTCCTGCACTTCGGGCAGTCCCTCTTCCTGCCGCTTCAGAATATTGAAGGCAGCTTCGGTGAAGCGCCACTCGACCGTCGGGTGCAGGCTGGTGTACTGCTCGCGCATGATCACCTCGATGCGGTTGTCGATATACTCCCGGCTACGCTCCACGGCGGTTCGGAACAGGCCGCGGATCTCTTCGAAGCGGGTTTCCAGAAAGGCATTTAGCGCATTAACCACCGGGCTGGCCAGTTCCACGATTCCGATCACGTGCTGCTCCTGACTGAGCAGGGGGGCCAGCAGCATACTCCGGTAGCCCAGGCTGATCAGTTTTTGCTCCAACACGGTGCGGACGGGCAGTTCCCGCAGATCCTGAACCACTAGGATCTCGCCGGATAAGAATACCTGGTCATAAATGCTACCGGCGTACAGGGGGTCGGTCAGCCGATCTACCTCGTCCGCCAGGAGATTGTAGCGGATGCGGTACTCGTGATCGATGGCGCGCTCTACCGGATAATCTACCGCCGTGAGGCCGAGCTGAAGGTGGGGCAGTTGAAACTGCAGGCGGACCAGATTGGCTAGTTCCTTGACCCGGCTTACGTCGAGCACCGCATCCCGACTGATGAGTCGGTGCTTCAGCCGGCTGAGGCTTTCCTCCTCCGTCACTTCGTACAGGCGGGCCAGGTGGAAGCCGTGGAAGTGAAAGCTCCGCGGTGGGAGCAGCCGCAGCCAGAGTTCCGTGTCGTGTACGTTGTTGAGGAGTTGCTGAATTTCCTGCTCCCCGAGGGGGGGTAACTCCCCCCGTACCTGAACCTCGATGAATTCCTCGTTCAGTGATGGTTTGTAGAATCGCTTCAGCCCGGTCTCTGCGTCCGGTACCGTGAGCATAGCCGTCGGCTTCACCTCTACCTGTACCCCGTAGCACTGCTTCAGAATGGTGGTCCCCAGCATCAGTAGGTTCAGCTTCTTTACTTCCTCAAGGTGAGTGCCGAAGGAGTAGCATACGTTTTGCTGGCCCATCAGTGCCCGCAGGGTCTTACTGATGTAGAGTGGATCGAAGGCGAAGGGAAGGGATATCTTGAACAGCCCCGTAGCCCGCTCGTGCGGTGAGATCATGGCCAGCATCAGCAGGTCGAGTACCTCGGTATGCTCCCGCAGGATGGATAGGTCGGTAATGGGGCCGTGTAGCTGAGGTAGGGGAGCCAGTCGTCGCAGGATCTCCTGCGCCAGGAAGCGTACTCCGGGGTCTTCGCCCCCGGCCAGTTCTTCTACCTGCCGAATCAGTACGTCAAGGCACAGCGAGGTGTCGTAGGGCGTCGCAAAGGGATTGGTGGTCGAGCGCAGTCCGTCATTATCTACCAGGGTGAAGGAGGTATCCTCACGGGGTTCATGATCGTTTACGAAGATTTCCAGTTCCATAACATGCCGTGAACGCCCCGGCTCCGCAAAAGGATTCCCGGCCTAGCTGCGGATCGCGGCAATACCGGGTAGCTCCTTGCCCTCCAGCAGTTCCAGCATGGCCCCTCCGCCGGTGGAGACGAAGCTGACCTGGTCGGCCAGTCCTGCCTGATTGATGGCGCTCACCGAGTCGCCGCCGCCGATCAGGCTATAGGCGTCATTCTCTTCCGTGGCCCGGGCTACCGCCTCGGCGATCGCGTTGGTGCCGATCGCGAAGTTCTTCATTTCGAAGACGCCCATCGGGCCGTTCCACAGGATGGATTTACTCTGCGCGATGATGCGCGAGAACTCTGCGATGGAATCCGGCCCGATGTCCAGACCCTCCCAGCCATCCTCGATCTCCCCGGAAGGGACGACCTTACTCGGCGTCTCATTGCTGAATTCCTTACCGACCATCGTATCTACGGGTAGGTATATCTTGGTGTTCTGAGCCTTAGCTTTTTCGAGCAGCTCCTTGGCGGTGTCGACCTTATCGCGCTCGACCAGCGAGTTGCCCACCTTGCCCCCCTGCGCCAGGCTGAAGGTATAGGCCATGGCTCCGCCGATGATGATGTTGTCGGCAAAGTCCAGCAGCTTTTCCAGCAGCTGGATCTTATCGCTCACCTTTGCGCCGCCTACGATGGCCGTGACGGGATGGGCTGGCTCGTTCAGGAGTTTCTCCGCACCTGCGAGCTCCGCCCCCATGAGGTAACCGAAGCTTTTCTTGTCAGACGGGAAGAACTTGGCCACCGTGGCCGTAGAGGCGTGCTCCCGGTGCGCGGCACCGAAGGCGTCGTTGACGTACACCTCGCCCAGTGCCGACATAGCCCGGGCCAGGTCTTCGTCTCCCTTTTCCTCGCCGGCGTAGAAGCGCGTGTTCTCGAGCAGTAGCACATGGCCGGACTCCAGGGCCTTGACGGCCGCCTTGGCTTCCTCCCCAATGGTGTCTTCGACGAACTGGACCTGACAGCCGATGTGGTCCTCCAGGGTAGTGACGATGGGCCGTAGCGTGAAAGACTCCTTATCGATGGTACCGTCTTCCAGCTTCTCCTTCTGCGGACGACCGAGGTGCGACATCAGGATCACGGCCGCGCCCTGCTCCAGCAGGTACTGAATGGTGGGGGCCGCCTTCTCGATACGGGTAGCGTCGGTGATCTTTCCGTCTTCGTCGATGGGGACATTAAAGTCTACCCGGACAAGTACCTTCTTGTCCTTAACGTCTAGTGCTTCAAACTTCATGGGGTCCTGATTTAAAGGCTCGAGATGCGCTCGCACAGGTCGGCCAGACGGGCACTGTAACCCGCTTCGTTGTCGTACCAGCTCACCACCTTCACGAGGGTGCCGGATACGATGGTTTGGTCCTTGTCGTAGAGGCTGCTGTACTTGCTGCCTACGATATCGCTGCTCACGTAGGGCTCGTCTACGTAGGCTAGGATGCCCTTCATATCGCCTTCGGCGGCCTGCTTGAAGGCGTTGTCTACCTCTTCGAGGGTCACGTCACGCTTGACGATCGCGGTGAGGTCGGTCAACGAACCGGTGGGTACGGGTACGCGCATGGCACCGCCGTCGAGCTTGCCATCCAGGTGGGGCAGTACGAGTCCGACCGCCTTAGCGGCTCCGGTGGTGGTAGGTACGATGTTGATGGCGGCGGCACGGGCGCGGCGCATGTCCTTGTGGGGGCCGTCCTGCAGGTTCTGATCGGCCGTGTAGGCGTGTACCGTGGTGATGAAGCCTTTCTCCACGCCGAAAGCGTCGTCGAGTACCTTCACCATGGGGGCCAGGCAGTTGGTGGTACAGCTGGCGTTGCTGTAAATCTTGGTTTCGGCGTTGATCACCTCTTCGTTCACGCCGAGTACTACGGTGGCTACGTCGCCCTTGGCGGGGGCCGAGATCAGTACCTTTTTCGCGCCGGCTTCGATGTGCAGATTGGCCTTCGACTTTTCTACGAAGCGGCCGGTACACTCCAGCACCACGTCTACGTTCATATCGCCCCAGGGCAGTTTGCTGGGGTCGGGCTGGCTCAGTGCATCGATCTTCTTCCCGTCGATGTAGATGTAATTCTCATCCGAGGAGACGTCTCCGGCGTAGTTGCCCTGTACGCTATCGTACTTGAAGAGGTGTGCCAGGGTGGCGTTGTCCGTGAGATCGTTGATAGCTACTACGTCCATTCCTTTTTCCAGGAGGTTACGCAGGGTGATCCGTCCGATACGGCCAAAACCGTTGATTGCAATCTTTGCCATGGGAGAGAGGGGGGTTGAGTTGGTTTGTTGGGGAGTTACGTATATGTGCGGTCACCACGATGCGGGGGCGGGCCCCCGAATGCTACCGGGACGCAAAGTACGTGCAGTGTGCGCAATGATAAGTAGCTAAGGCCACGAATGTTTAGCGGGGGGGAGGAGGCGGGTATCCGGATCGACCGGTGTGCTGTCCCTCACGGCTTCATGGCCGGGATGGACCACTGGAATACCACCGGAAATCCGAAGCGTGCAGCACTGAAGTAGCCCGTAGGGGAATCGAACCCCTCTTACCAGGATGAAAACCTGGCGTCCTAACCGATAGACGAACGGGCCGGAAAAGTGTAGTGGTACGCGATGACTGACGTAGCAGTTCTACGCGCTGCCTCCTGTGCACATATGATCTGCCAAGCAGGTAGATCGCGCAGTAGGCAGAAGACGTGCAGCGCTAAGGTAGCCCGTAGGGGAATCGAACCCCTCTTACCAGGATGAAAACCTGGCGTCCTAACCGATAGACGAACGGGCCATATAAAAGCAGCTAGACCAGCATCCTGGCGTAAGCGAGTGCAAAGATAGGTGCGGGAGTGAAAATCGCAAGGGAAATGGAAAAAAATACGCTAAGAAGTACTGCTTTCCGTGCTGTTTGACTTGCCCAGCGTGCTGCGCAGCTGCTCCAGTCGATCCCGGAGGTGCTCGGCCTGCTCGGCTTTGCTGCTGCTGGCGGCGGAGTTGCTCAACTCTACGATGGTATCCAACTCGATGGTATCCTGCTCGATACTGAAGCGGGTTTCTTCCACCACGGCTTCGTCGTCGAAGTTGGTCTGCCGTAGATCGCGCAGTTCGCGGCGGCGGGCGGCGATACTCTCCACCAGGCGGTGGCGGTCGAGTAGTTCGCGCAGCTTGGCCGCGCAGTCGGCGAAGAAGCTGGCTTTGGCATGGCGCAGGCTGAATTCTGCTTCCAATTCCTTGATAACGGTGTCGGCCTTAGCTACTTCTACCGGGTCGGCCGCCGCGTTGCGCGCCAGGTCGTCCCGCAGGGTAGCGATGCTCTTCAGAATCCGCTCGCCCTCGTCGCGGAAGCGCTCTTCCCGTTCCCGGCAGTCGGCCAGTCGTTCGGCTACGCGCTTGCTGAACTCACTTTCTTTTCGTGCGGCTTTGCCGCCGAACAGCGGCGTGCCGTTGATCAGGTGCAGCAGCCGGCCACCCAGGAGGAAAAAGCCAGCCGTACTGCCGATGATGAAGGCCATAAAGGCCATCGGGGGGTGAACCCGCAGGAGCACCATCACGATGATGAGGACGGTGCCGGCGAGGAGAAGAAGGCGTGAAGTATCGGGTCCTTGTTCCGGTTTCATACGCTAGAAACTGTTTTGCCCGGGTGGTAGTTGCGTACTATTCGTATAATTGCGAGCGGCCGGACCACGCCGGTCCGCCCAAGATAACTACCCCACCTCATGGTTGCAGCCATCGTCGCTTGTTTTGTCATCGGTTACATCGTAATCGTGTTTGAACACCCCCTTCGCCTGGATAAGACCGTGCCCGCCCTGCTGATGGGGGCCGTGTGTTGGGCCCTGTTGAGCCTCGGTTTCAATGCGGGTACGCTCGAGGTCGTCAATACCGAGGGGGAGGTATTCAATATGTTCAACAGCGTAAGTGGCCACGCCCAGGAGTTCGGCCACGCCGGTGCGCACGAGGTCGCTGAAGAAGGCTTCGTCGGCACGCTGCTCCACCACCTCGGCAAAACGGCCGAGATCCTCATCTTCCTCATCGGGGCCATGACGATCGTCGAGATCGTCGACCTGCACCGCGGCTTCGACGTGCTCAAGGGCTGGGTACGTACGCGCAACAAGAAAAAACTACTCTGGATCGTCGGCGCGCTCGGCTTCATCCTGTCGGCCATCATCGACAACCTCACGGCCACCATCGTACTGGTTACCCTGCTGCGCAAACTCGTGCCGGACCGCGAGGAGCGTATCTGGTACGTAGCCCTCATCGTCATTGCCGCCAATGCCGGTGGTGCCTGGTCGCCCATCGGAGACGTCACCACGACCATGCTCTGGATCGGTAAGCGGGTCAGTACGGCCGGACTGATGGAGTTTCTCATCGTCCCCTCCCTGGTCTGCTTTGCGGTGCCCTTCGTGATCGCCAGCTTCCTGAAGCCCTTCCAGGGTAATCTGGCCACGGTAGTCCTCACGGAGGCCGAAGAAGAAGAGCAGGGCCGCCTGCTGAGCAGCAAGACGATGCTCTTTCTGGGCCTCGGTATGATCGTCTTCGTACCCATCTTCAAGACCCTCACCCACCTGCCCCCCTACCTGGGTATGATGCTGAGCCTCGGCGTCGTCTGGCTGGTCAGCGAATACATCCACCCCGAGGAGGACTTCACCGAAGAGCGCAAGGTCCAGTACTCGGCCCACAAGGCCCTGAGCCGGATCGAGATGTCGTCCATCCTGTTCTTCCTCGGTATCCTGATGTCCGTAGCCGCGCTGGAGACGGTGGTGGTCAACGGAGTCGGCTCCCTACGTGCCGTAGCCGAGAGCCTGCGTAGCGTCATCCCCAACGAAGACATCGTGATCGTGGTACTGGGCTTTCTGTCCGCCATCATCGACAACGTGCCCCTCGTAGCCGCTTCCATGGGCATGTACGATCTGGGTACCCACCCCATCGATGCGCGCCTGTGGCACTTCATCGCCTACAGCGCCGGTACCGGAGGCAGTATGCTCATCATCGGTTCGGCCGCCGGCGTAGCCGCCATGGGCATGGAGCGGATCGACTTCATCTGGTACTTCAAGAAGATCGCCTGGTTGGCCTTCGTCGGCTTCGCGGCCGGTGCCGTCACCTTCCTGGTCATCGAAACCGCCTTTAATCTCGGGATAGAGCACTAACCCCCCCGGCCCTTGACCAAATACCTCCTGCTCTTCCTGTCCCTCCTCCTGCTGCACTGCGCGCGGGAAGATGAGCTACTCCTCGGCGAGTGGCAGGCGCAGCTGGTGACCGAAAACGGCGATAGCCTGCGCCTCGACCCCCGCGAGATCACCTTCCGCTTTACCCCCGACAACCGCTACGTCTTCACCTCCACGCTGCGCTACCGCGAGGCCGGCACCTGGCGGTACGACAGCGGCTACCTCTTCGCCCAGGATACTACCCAGCCTAGCAACCCGGAGCGTGTGGTAGCCGTCGAGACGCTCAACCTCGACTCCCTCGTCATCCGTATGCAGGCCGATACCGCCCAGCGCCTGGTGTACCTACTCCGTACTTCCCCGCCGCCGCCAGAGTAGGCTACTGTCGCCATAGCTCAAAAAGCGGTAGTCGTGCTGTAGCGCATAGTCGTACATCCGCCGCCAGTCCGGCCCGATCAGGGTAGCCACCAGCAGCAGCAGCGTCGAGTTCGGCTGGTGAAAATTAGTGATGAGTCCATCCGCCATACGTACCCGGCTAGCCGGGGTAAGTAACAACTGCGTATATCCCTCTACTACATCCTGTCCGGACTGATCCAGGTACTCCAGCAGGGCGCTGCACGCAGGTGCGGGGTCTACGGCAAGGAAGCGATCCCGGGTAGCCACCCACTGGTCTTCCTGCACCACCCGCTGTCCGTCTAGCAGCAAGGAAGCCCCCTCGTAGAACAAGGACTCCAAGCACCGCAGGCTGGTGGTACCGATGCACACGATCGGCCGGCCGGACTGCAGCTGGCTAAGTACCCGCTCGATGAACGACCGGCTTACCGTGAAGTACTCCCGGTGCATGACGTGCTCGCCGAGTGTATCCGAGCTCACGGGTTTGAAGGTGCCCGCTCCCACGTGCAGGGTAACGGGAGCAAAGGCTATGCCGCGTTGGGTAAGTTCCTGCAGTACTTCGGGAGTAAAGTGGAGACCAGCCGTAGGGGCAGCCACCGAGCCCTCCCGGCGGGCGAATACCGTCTGGTAGCGCTGTTGGTCCTCTGCCTCCGCTGTCCTCCCTAGGTAGGGGGGTAAGGGAATGGTGCCGGCCAGCTCCAGCACCTCGGCGAAGGACACCGGCCGGGCCGCTTGCCAGTGAAAGGTGACGGCAAAGGTATTTTCATCGCGGGCTCCGCGCTGCGCACTCAGGTGGACGGGGCTCCCATCCAGGCTAAGCGATAGGGAGACGGGGCCTGACTTCCAGCGTCGGTTGCCCCCGATCAGGCACTTCCAGGTGACCGGCTCGGTGCTCCCCAGGGACTGGGCATAGTCTACCGGTTGGAGAGGCTCCAGACAGAATATTTCCAGCGGTTTACCGCTGTCTAGCGTAAAGTGTAAGCGGGCATGGATCACCCGGGTCTCGTTGCCGATCAGCAGGGTGTGCGGGGGGAGCAGGTCGGGGAGATTGCGGAAGGTATGGGAGCTGATATCACCGCGGCGGTACTGCAACAGCTTGGCGCTGCTGCGATCGGGTAGGGGGTAGCGGGCAATGCGCGCGTCGGGTAGCTCGTAGGTGAAGTCGGCAATGCGTAGGCCGTGGGCGTCGGTGGGCATCCGGCAAAGGTAGTCATCCGATAAAAGGGGGCATTGATCGAAAAGCTGGTAACCTTCTGTGCGTACTGCCGTTCTTTGCGCTCCGCTATCATCTGAAACTCCGTAGCATGCCTAACTTTGTCAAACTTCTCCTGGGATCTTGCCTGGGTACCCTGCTGGCCCTCGCCGTACTCATGATCATCGGCTTTTCCGTGATCGGAGGTCTGGCTGCTTCCGGGGAAGACAAACCGGAGGTCACCGCGAATTCGATCCTCACCTTCGATCTGCAGGGACTTCCCGAACTTACCGGTAATACGCCGGTCAGTAACCCCTTCGAGTCGTTTGAATCCTTCGGAAAAGATCAACCTCCCGGACTACATGACGTGGTCCGCGCCGTACGCCACGCCGCCGAGGACGATGACATCAAGGGCATCTACCTCAACGATGGCATCACCGGAGTGCCCTTTACCAGCCTGCGTACCCTGCGCGAGGCGATCGCTGAGTTTCGCGCCGCCGGCAAGTTCGTCGTGTCCTACTCCCCCTACTACGACCAGAGTGCCTACTACCTCGGCAGCGTGGCGGATGAAGTATACGTAGGCCCCCTCGGCGTCGTCGACTTCCGCGGACTGGGTGCCGACATCCCCTTCCTGAAGAATGCCCTCGACCAGGCGGGCATCAAGTTCGAGATCTTCTATGCTGGTGATTACAAGAGCGCTACCGAGCCCCTCCGCCGCACCGAGATCAGCCCCGAGAATCGGGAGCAGACCAAGGAATTTCTGGAAGACCTCTTCGGCGTCATGCTCACCGACCTGAGCACTTCCCGCAACGTATCCGAAAGCCGCCTCCGCCAGGCCGCCTCCAATATGACCGGCTGGCGCGATCAGGAAGCCGTCGACGCCGGGCTCATCGACGGTATCCTGCGCCGCACCGAGCTAGACCGCCTACTCCACGACAAGGTCGGCCTCGAACAAGACGAGAAGCTCAACACCATCGACATCGCTCGCTACTTCTCCGCCCGCATGGAGCGACTGAACGGTGGAGATAACCAGGTGGCTGTACTCATCGCCGAAGGAGGTATCGTCGATGGTTCCGGCGACCTCGGCAGCATCGGCGACAAGAAGTACGTCAATGAGATCGAGAAGCTTGCCGAAGACGACAACGTCAAGGCCGTCGTGCTGCGCGTCAACAGCGGCGGCGGCAGTGCCAGTAGCTCCGAAAACATCTGGTACGCCATCGAGAAGCTTAAGGAAACGGGTAAGCCCGTCGTCGTGAGCATGGGCGACTATGCCGCCAGCGGAGGCTACTACATCGCCGCGGCCGCCGATAGCATCTACGCCGAGCCTACCACCATCACCGGCTCCATCGGGGTGTTCCTGACCTTCCCCATCATCCGCGAACTGATGGAAGACAAGATCGGTATCTCCTTCGACACCGTCAATACCGCCGCCAACGCCAACGCCTTCAGCCCGTTCCGCGAGATGGGCGAGGATGAAAAACAACTGCTCACCCAGCGCACCCAGGGCATCTACGCCACCTTTTTGGACCGCGTAGCCGACGGTCGCAAGCTACCTATCGAGCGCGTGCGCGAGATCGCCGGTGGCCGCGTGTACTCCGGTGACCGCGCCATGGAGATCGGCCTGATCGACCACTTCGGTGGACTGGATGCCGCCGTAGCCTCCGCCGCCCGCATGGCTGATCTCGGAGACGACTTTGCCATCGGTCACTACCCCCGCCTCAAGCCCCCGTTGGAGCGCTTCATTGAAGAACTCATCGGAGCTGATGACGATGATAAAGTCATGAACCAACTGGTCCGGAGCCAGATCGGCACCAAGCAGTACCAACACTTCGAGTTGCTCCGCGATCTGTCTAAGGCCCAGACGCCGCAGGCGCGCCTGCCCCTGGTCGTGACTTTCTAGTCACTAGGCTAAAACACACTCACGTACCCCAAATGCACCTTAGGTGCCCCTAAATCGAACGGCTCATCCGTACGCCGGCCCACGGCCAGACTGAGCCCGAAGATCCCGGCCCGCGTCTCGAAGTTCACCCCCGCGCCCAGACCGATGGGGTAGTCGATCGGTAGGTCCGGGCGGTTGCTGCTGCGCTGATTGAGCCGGGCGGCATCGACGAAGGTGTATAGGAAGGCACGCTCGCCCAGCAGCAGCCGAAACTCGGCCGTCAGTACCTGATAGTCCGTAGCGAAGAAGCGCTGCTCATCGAAGCCCCGCAGCAGCCGCGCGCCGCCGATGCGAAACTGTTCGTTGGCGAGCACCTCGCGGTCCGTTAGCAAGGCGCGGGCGCGCAGACCGAGGTAGAGGACCGTGCCTACGAGGGGCTCCACGTAAAAATCCAGCGCTGCCCCTACTTGGAACTGGGTACTGCGCCGCTTCAGGCTATCGGCCGCCTCGCCAGTAAAGTCGATGTTGCGCAGGCGTCGGAATCCGGCCGCACCGCTTATATCTACGGTATAACCATTGCGGGGACTGAAGCGCCGGTCCGTACGCGTACGCCGGAGCTGCAGGCCGAAGAACGAGCGGCTCACTCCGAGGGTGTCGGGCAGTTGTCCGTTCACCAGGCGAGTACTATCCAGCCCGGGCACAATGGTACTGCGCTGCTCCCAGAAGGCCGACAGCCGGTCGTTGCCCTCGCGGATGTAGGTGCCGGCCAGGTGCCAGCTCAGGTTCAGAAAGGAGGTGTCCCGCCGGTACAGCTCCAACTCCCCTTCGAATCCGAAGGGGAGTCCGAACACGAAGGGGTAGTCCAGGGCCAGTTGCAGCTCCTGCGTCTGCGGCCGCAGCTGCTCGAAGCGGACGGCGATCCGCTCGCCCTGCCCGAAGCCGTTGTATAATTCTCCGTTCAGCTCGCCGGTAATGAGCAGCTTACCCGTGGCCTGACTATTGGGCAGCACCCCGATCACGAAATCGAACCGACTGGCGGGCCGCCGGCTCAGGGGCAGGTCGATGTACGCCAGACTGTCGCGAAAGCTCACCGCCGGTGCACCTCGCATGGTCAGGTAGGGCAACTGCGCGATCCGCTCCTGCAGCCTGCGCACCCGCCGCTGGGAGTATACCTCGCCGGCGACCAGGCCCAGGTAGCGCTCCAGAAAGATGTTGCGCACCCGCACTTCCTCCGGCACGCTCACCTCGCCGACGCGGATTAGCGGACCGGTCCGCACGTCCACCCTGGCCGCCAGCTGGCCCGGCGCTACCCATTCAATGTCGGTCAGTGCTACCGAAGCGAAGGGGTAACCGCCTGCCGCCGCCCGTGACACCAGGCTATCGCGCACCGTCGCCCAGGCGGCCGGGCTCAGGGGGCGCCCCCCCGCAAAGCGCCGCTGTCGGTACCCACTGCGCCGGGCCCACCGCTCGATCAGGGGATCGTCGGGTAGCGTCAGCTCCGACCAGGCGTAGGATGGGCCCCGATGCAGGTAGGCGGTGAGTGCACTGGGTCCGCTGCGTACGACACTATCTACCGAGGCTTCCCAGTAGGCTGATTCCCGCTGGCGGTCGCGCCAGGTGGTCAGGAAACGGCGCACGGCGGCGGAGTCTGCGAAGGATTTGGGCAGGCGGTCGGTGAAGGTGAAATCGCTGCCGGAGGGAATGAGTGTCCAGTCGGCCCTAAGGGTCTTTTCTGCCACCGACTCCTGCACCTGCGCCCGTGCCCCGGGGGAGCTGAGGCAGTATAGAAATAGCAATAGCAGGCAGCGCATGGGACGGGCTTAGTGGGGATCCAACGAACCGCTGCGTCGGCGTAGCGTGTGGGCGAGGTTGGAGAGCAACGCCATAGCGGCAAGGAGCATAGCCACGCGGGCGGGGATGTCGCCGAAGCGCACGTAGGGGGTGATGGCGTCGTTGAGTTGGATCGTGCCGTTCAGGTAGCCGCGCTGATCATAGTGGGTGCGGCTAGCGATGTGGCCCCGCTGATCGATGAAGGCGCAGGCCCCCATATTGGCGGAGCGGACGACGGCCCGCCGTGTCTCGATGGCCCGCAGGCTACTGAAGTAGAGGTGCTGGCGGTGGCCGGCGGTATTGTCCCACCAGCCGTCGTTGGTTAGTACAAAGGCCGCCTGCGCCCCCTCGCGCACGTAGCCCGTGAAGTACTCGCCAAACACACTTTCGTAGCAGATCACCGGCGCCACGCGGGCGCGCTCCCCGACGAAGGGCGTGCGCAGGGTCTGCGTGCCGGTACCGGCTACCGTACCCCCCAGACTATTCACCAGCGGCTCCAGAAAGAACAGCACCTTGCGGAAGGGAAAGCTTTCGGCTCCGGGCACGAATACGCCCTTGCGGTAGCTCTGGTAGTCCTGACTGCGGGTGTCCAGCTGCACGGCGGCGTTGAGGCGCTCCAGAGCTACCTGGCTGCCGTCGGACGTAGGTACGTAGCGCACCGCATCGGTCACCGGCTCGTCGGGTCCGAAACGGTAGTAGCCCTGATACCCACTGATCAGGTAGCGCAACTTATCGTCCGGCAGCACATCCAGCAGGGCGCGAAACGCCGGTGCGGTGCTGAGCCGGGATTCATCCAGTCCACCAAAGCTGGTCTCTGGAAACAGCAGGTAGTCTACCGGTCCGTCCTGTGCCCGTAGCGCCTGCTGGCTCAGGGAAGCAAACAGCTCCAACTGCCGCTGTGGGTCGCTGGAAAATTTCTCGAAGTGGGGTTCCAGATTCGGCTGGATGGCGCTGACGGCGATGACCTCACCGGGGGGTGGGGTGTAGGTAGCGTAGCGGATCAATGAGCCGGTCTGCGGAAGCAGCACGCTGGCGATAAGGGCTAGCGGCACCCGGCGGGGGGTGGGGGAGAGGTACCACTTGAGCAGGAGGTAGTTGACCAGCAGGATCCAGGCACTGCCTCCGAGCACGCCGGTCACTTCGTACCACTGCACCAGCGAGGGATACTGGGCAAAGCCGTTACCGAGCGTAAGCCAGGGCCAGTTGAGCGACCAGTTGTAGTGGAAGTGCTCGAAGCTGAGCCAGAAGGCGACCAGGGACAGGTAGGCTACGCGCGGCGAGACCTGGCTCGTCCAGTGAAAGGCCAGCCAGGGCACGCACATCAGGCCCGTGTTGACCACCACGGCAAATAGGCCGGCCGCAAATGCCGTGTTGGTGACCCAGAAGGTGGCCAGGATATTGTAGAGCAGGAAGGTGTTGAAGCCGTGCCAGAAGACGGTCCGGGTACTCCGCGTCTTCTGCTGGAGCAACAGCAAGGGCACCCACGCCACGAGCAGCAGGAACGGCACGGGCAGGTAGCCGGGGAAGCCTAGGCCTAGCAGTAGTCCGCTGGCGGTAGAAAGCAGGAAGCGGTGGTAGGTAGCGCGGCCGGCCTTTGCCAGACAGAGCGCCACCACGCCTCCCCAACTGAATAGGTAAAGGGCCAGGGGAAGGTGCCCCCATAATTCCTCTGCTGCACTGCGCTGGTACATCACCACGGCGACACCGGCAGCGGCAAGAAACAGACCGGCGGCGGTGAGGTAGCGGGTACGGGATCTCATGAAGGCGAAGGTAAGGGCGGGGCGTCGCGCACCGGGGGGGAGTGTAGGCGTACAGGGCCCCGACTGGCTACTTGGCCATGACGGTGCGCAGGATATCCAGTGAATTGATCTCGCGCATGCCCTCGATGTGGTAGCGGTAGTAGCGCAGTAGATCGGTGAGCAGACCCGAGCGTTCCTCCCTACTGAGCCGAATATCGGCGAGCGCTTGCCGGTCGGCGTGTAGCAGCCGGTACATGAGTCCGGCGCGGTGCGGATCGAGGTACTCGGTATGACCGGGAAAGCCGCCGATGAACTGTCCCTCCCGCAGATCGAAGAGAGGCGTGGCCGGCGAGTGATCGCCCGAGGGCAGAAAGCCGAGGTGAGCCGTCAGTTCCAGCAGGAAGTGGAGATGGATGTTGTTGATCGGTCCGGCGGTGCTGTCCAGAAAGGCGAAGGACTCATAAAGAAAGTGAAACAACGAGGGGTTCTCTTCGGATTCCCGGATACTATTGCGCGCCACCTCGAGCATGAACAGGCCGATGGTGCCGCGCTCCACCTCGAAGGGAATACGGGTGTAGATGAAGGCGGGCTGCACCTCCTTGATACGGGTGAGGTCCTTGCCGGGCCGCTCGTAGGCGATCAGGTCCACTAGGTTCATCAGCTGCAGCTTGCTGGCCGGCGTGCTGCTGCGGGCCTTACGCACTCCGCTGACGATGTACTTGCGGATACCGCGCTCTTCGGTGTAGGCTTCCATGATGAGGGAGGAGTCGCCGTACTTGGTGGACCGAAAGATGATGGCGCGGGTTTTTAGTAGCATGGTTCGCTTCGCTCATTAGGCCGCTGCGCGGGTGGATCGCCTTCGGCTGGGTAGATCGCCTGTCGGCTCGTTAGATCGCCTTCGGCTTGTTAGACCCCTTCGGGGGTAGACCGCTGCGCGGGGTAGACTCGCCTTCGGCTCGGTGGGGTGCTTTGTGGGTATATGGGGCTGGTGAGGAAACCGCTGGGGGGGTGAGGGGTTGAATGTATGGCTTTTGGACCTATCTTTGTGGTTCTTATAGTTGTCAGAACAATAATAAACAATCATGACCCGTACCGCTCCCGCACCTACTGCTGTTGAAAATACCGATGCGTTTCCCATTAACGGGACCGACTACATGGAAATGTTGGTTGGTAATGCACGACAGTCCGCCCTGTTTTACCAGACGGCTATGGGCTTTCAGCCACTGGCGTATGCGGGCCTTTCTACGGGACTGCGGGATCGGGAGTCGTACGTGCTGGTGCAGGATAAGATCCGGCTGGTACTGACCAGTCCACTGGTACCCGGTACGGATATCGGTAAGCTCATCGACCAGCACGGCGATACGGTGCGCACCGTGGCCCTGTGGGTCGACGATGCTACGGCCGCTTACGAGACCGCCGTGGCACGGGGAGCTACTGCTCACTTCGCACCCATGACGGAATCGGACGAGCAGGGTACCACCATCCGCTCGGCCGTGAAGAGCTACGGGGACGTTGTACACGTCTTCGTCGAGCGCAGTAACTATGACGGGGTATTCCTGCCCGGATTCGTAGCCTGGGAGCCGAGCTACCGCACCGAGCCCGTCGGCCTCAAGTTCATCGATCACATGGTGGCCAATGTAGCGGAGGGACAAATGAACCGCTGGGTACAGTGGTACGCTGACGTGCTGGGCTTCCGGCAGTTAGTCAGCTTCGACGATAAGGACATCAGTACCAAATTCACCGCCCTGATGAGTAAGGTGATGTCGAACGGCAACGGCCGCATCAAGTTTCCCATCAACGAGCCGGCCCCCGGCCTGAAAAAATCCCAGATCGAGGAGTACCTCGAGTTTCACGGCGGACCCGGCATTCAGCATATCGCCGTAGCTACGGACGATATCGTCCAGACGGTCACCGCCCTGCGCGCCCGCGGCATCGAGTTCCTCCGCGTACCCGTCACCTACTACGATGATCTCCTGGACCGCGTCGGCCAGATCGACGAAGCCATCGAGCCCCTGCGCGAACTCGGCATCCTGGTCGATCGCGACGACGAGGGCTACCTCCTCCAGATTTTTACCCGCCCCATCGGCAGCCGGCCTACGGTCTTCTACGAGATCATCCAGCGCAAGGGGGCTACCAGCTTCGGCAAGGGCAACTTCAAGGCACTGTTCGAGGCCATCGAGCGGGAGCAGGCGTTGCGGGGAACGTTGTAGCAAACCCTTCGGGTTTGAGACCGCTATCGCGGGTAGACCGCCTATCGGCTCGGTAGACCGCTTCGCGGAGTAGACGGTCTACCCGCGAAGCGGTCTACTCCACGAAGTGGTCTACCCCCCAAAGGGGTCTAACCCGCCAAAGGCACCCTACTCAGGCTCAAAGCCAAGAATAATATTAAACGTGCTCAGCTTATTGTCGTCTCCCGTCTGTGGGTCGAGCCTGGATTTGTCGAAGCCGTAGCCCCAGTCGAAGCCGAGGGTACCGAACATGGGGAGGAAGACGCGGGCACCGAGTCCGACACTGCGCTTGAGGTCGAAGGGATTGAAGTCGCGGGCGGTGCGCCAGGCATTGCCGCCCTGGGCGAAGGCAAGGACGAAGATGGTACTGGAGGGGTTGAGGGAGAGCGGGTAACGCAGCTCCACCGTGTACTTACTGAAGATGGGGGTGGCGATCTTGCGGTTGCTGCGGGTGACGGGGTCGAAGACGAAGTTGTTGGCCAGGTCTTCGATCTCGTAGCCGCGCAGGCTGATAATATCTACACCGGCGAAGGCGAATTGCTGGTTATTGACGCCGTCACCGCCGAGCTGGAAGCGCTCGAAGGGACTCACGCCTACCGCATCGTCGTAACTGCCTACGTAGCCGAGCTTGGCCTGCGTCTTGAGTACGAGCTTACCGACGACCGGCGTATACCATTCGGCATTGAACCGCCACTTGTGGTACTCGACGTAGCGGAAGCGCTCCTCTACGGTCTCCAGGTTCTCGGGATTGTTCCGGATACCCAGGCTACGGTAGGGTGGGGTAGCCTGTAGCGAGAGCTCGATGTTGGAGCCCTGCTTGGGAAAGATCGGGTCGGTGGCCGTATTGCGCGACAGCGAGAACTGGAAGCTGAAGTTGTTGTAGTTGCCGGTGCGTACTACCTCGTTCTCGTCCGTAGTGAAGAGCTCGCTCCAGTTGTCCAGCGTAAGGGTCTGTAGGTTGAGGCCGGTGCGGAAGACGAAATTATCGTCCGGCCAGCGCAGGCGGGTACCCAGGCTCACGGAGGCCTGCTGAATGATCAGCTTACGGGCCAGCTGACTCGTGCCGAAGTCGTACTTGTTGTAGAAGGCCGATACCGACAGCGAGGTTGGCCGTTTACCGCCCAGCCAGGGCTCGGTGATACTGGCGTTGTAGCTCTGATAGAAACGGCCGTTGGTCTGGGCGCGCAGCGAGAGGCGCTGTCCATCGCCCTGCGGCAGGGGGTGCCAGGCTTCGCGGTTGAATAGGTTGCGCAGGCTGAAGTTATTGAAGGTCACCCCGAGCGTACCGATGACGCCCCGGTTACCACCCCAGCCGGCGCTGAGTTCCAGCTGATCGCTGGGCTTCTCCTCGACGGTGTAGATGATGTCTACCGTACCGCGATCCGGATTGACCGGGGTCTCGATGCCGAGGGTTTCCTGGTTGAAGTAGCCCAGGCCGATGATCTGCCGCTGGGAGCGGATGATGTCGGAGCGACTGAACTTCTGTCCGGGCCGGGTGAAGACCTCGCGGCGGATCACGTGCTCGTGCGTCCGGTCGTTGCCGTTGATGACCACCTTATCGATCGTTGCCTGCGGACCCTCGAAGATGCGCATCTCCAGATCGATGGAGTCGCCCTCGATGGCTACCTCGATGGGGTCGACGTTGAAGAACAGGTAGCCGTTGTCCATGTACAGGGAGGAGACGTCGGCGTTGTCCTGACTGAAGCTCAGCCGGGTCTGTAGTTCTTCTTCGTTGTACACATCCCCCTTTTCGATACCGAGTACCTGGGCCAGGGTGGCGTCGTCGTAGATCGAGTTGCCCCGCCAGCTGATGTCGCGGAAGTAGTACTGGTTGCCCTCATTGAGCTTGATGTCGATGACCAGTTCGCCCTTCGCATTGCGGGAGATGCTGTCGCTGAGCACCCGCGCGTCGCGGTAGCCCAGGGTATTATAGTAAGCTACGACGGCCTCCTTGTCGTTCTCGAACTCGGTGGGCTGGAACTTGGATCCCTTGAGCAGCTTGCGCTTCTCGTTGGTCTCCTTCATCTGTTTTTTGAGCTTCTTGTCCTTCACCGCCGTGTTGCCGGAGAAATTGATGTCGGCGATCTTGACCCGGTCGTTGCGGTCGATGTCGAAGATCAGGCGCACGGAGTTGGCCCGGCTGGTGTCCTGTACTTCCTCTACCGAGACGGTGGCATCCAGGTAGCCCTTTTCGATGTAGTAGCCCCGGATGGCTTCGGCGGCGTTGACTTTGGCGTCTTCGGTGACGATACCGCCGCGGACGATGTACTTATTCACTTCCTCATCCAGGTCGTCGTGGCGGCTCTGCTTGGCCCCGGTGAAGGTGTGCTTCAGGAAGCGCGGGCGTTCTTCGACCCGTACGATCAGGAAGATCACGTCACCGATGGTCTTTTCTTCCTCGATACTCACGTTGGTGAATAGCCGTAGCCGCCACAGATTCTTGATGGCGCGGGGAATATCCGGACCGGGGATACGGACCTCCTGTCCTACGCTTAGGCCGGTGACCCCGATGATCGCGTTTTCTTCCGCAAAAAAAGCGCCTTCGATCTTGATACCGCCGATCTCGTATTCCTGGGGTTCGGAGTAGTCGAACACGGGGAGCTCCAGGGAATCGGTCTGCGCGTGCAGTACCATGGGGGAGCCGAAGAGAACGAGGCAACCGAGACACAAAAGGATGTTACGCATACTAGCTTCAATTTGGCGGCGGGTGGGCCGGCCGTCGGGGGTAAGGATAGGAACGAAGGCTCAGGGGTTGGTCGCCTGCTTGAGTTGTTCGCTGGTTTTGCCAAAGCGCCGCTCGCGCTGCTGAAAGTCGATCACGGCGGCGTACAGGTCGTCTTTGCGGAACTCCGGCCAGAGCACGGGGCTAAAGTAAAATTCGGCGTAGGCCGCCTGCCAGAGAAAAAAGTTGCTCAGCCGGTGCTCGCCGCTGGTACGGATGATGAGCTCCGGATCGGGGTAGGCGTGGGTGCTCAGCCGGGTACTCAGGTCCGCCTCGTCGAGGGTGTCGGCGTCGAGCCGTCCGGCCGCTACCTCCTGCCCCAGTCGGCGTACGGCGCGGGCGATGTCCCACTTGCCGCTGTAGTTGAGGGCCAGAATGAGCGTCATACCGTCACCACTGCTGGTCTGCTCGATACCGAGCTGCAGGGCTTCGCGGGTGGCCTGGGGCAGACCGGCCGTGTCGCCGATCGTGGCCAGGCGGATGCCGTTGTCGAGCATCATCTTCATTTCACTGCCGATGGTATCTACCAGTAGTTGCATGAGCGCGCCTACTTCCAGCTCGGGCCGGTCCCAGTTTTCGGTACTGAAGGCGTACAGCGTCAGGTAGCCCACGCCCAGTTCCGCACAGGATTCTACGGTGGCCCGTACAGACTCCACGGCACTGTGGTGGCCGAACACGCGGGGCTTGCCCTGTCCGGTGGCCCAGCGTCCGTTGCCGTCCATGATCACACCGATGTGGTGTGGCAGCCGCTGCGTATCGATCTGTGGGAGGAGGTCTGACATAATAAAGACGGGCAAAGGTAGGGATTTAGTCAGGTAGTTCTATAGTTCTGTGGGGGTAGTCAGACAGGATAGGCATGCTAGGCGTGTATAGGTGGGCGGGGCCGCGGGTGCTTAGGATGCAGACAAGACAGACAACACGGCCACACCTCGGTGTATCCCTCCATGGTGCACCACGAGCGAAGCGAGCAATCCCGTTCAGCACATCGCACCTGCGGCCCCGCCCATAGTTTACCAGCGAAATTTCACTAAATTGGCCCTTCGGAAACGTAGTGCGCAGTTTTCGGATGCGATCATGTACTAGGACGAAGCGCCGGCAAATCAATGAAGATACTCCCCTTACTGGCCGCCCTTGTGCTGGCATTTAGTGGCGCCCTGTCGGCCCAGACGATCCTCAACGGGTCCATTCTCGACGGTGCGACCGGCGATCCCCTCATCGGTGCCAGCGTGCTGGTCAAGGGCACCACGACGGGTACCGTGACGGACGTGGACGGAAGCTGGACGCTCACCGTGTCGGGACTGCCCACCATCCTGCAGTTCTCCTACATCGGCTTTGCCCCCACGGAAGTGGAAGTCGTGGACCTGGAACAGGACTTGGACATCCGCCTCGGCGATAACGCGGTGACCACCGACGTGGTCGAAGTGCGCGGCCGCCGCATCGGTGAAAAGCAGCAGCAGGCCGCCCTGACGGTAGAGACGCTCGACGCCATTGCCATCAAGGAAACCGCCGCCGCCAACTTCTACGACGGACTGGGAAGCCTCAAAGACGTAGACCTCACGGCCGCCAGCCTGGGCTTCAAGATCGTCAATACGCGGGGCTTCAACAGTACCAATCCGGTGCGCTCGCTACAGATCATCGACGGTATCGACAACCAGAGCCCGGGACTCAATTTCTCGCTCGGCAACTTTCTGGGGGCCTCCGAACTGGACGTCAACCGGGTAAATTTAGTCGTGGGCGCGTCGTCCGCCTTCTACGGTCCGAACGCCTTCAACGGGGTGATCGCGATCGAGACGAAGGATCCGTTTTTGCAGCAGGGACTGTCCGCGCAGATCAAGGTAGCCGAGCGCAACCTGGTCGAGGGCGGCGTACGCTGGGCCGATGCACTGCAGAATAAGGAGGGACAGGACTGGATGGCGTATAAGCTGAACCTATTCGGATTCCGGGCAGACGATTGGGTTGCCGACAACTACGACCCGGTGTTCGATACTACGCTGGGACGGGACAACCCAGGGGGCTACGATGCGGTCAACATCTATGGGGATGAGCAGAGCTCAACCTTCGATTACAGTGGTATCCGGTCGCGTCCGGGCCTGGGGGAGATCACCCGGCAGGGCTACCGCGAACTCGACCTAGTCGATTACGACAGTAAGAACCTGAAGGCGGGCGTAGCCTTTCATTTTCGGCTGAACCCCGAGAAGACCCTGGAAAGTACCGAGCTGTTGGTAAGCAGTAACTACAGTACCGGAACTACCGTATTTCAGGGGGACAACCGCTTTAGTCTGCGGGACATTCAATTTTACCAGCACCGGCTGGAATTGCGCAACCGCGATAAGTTCTTCCTCCGGGCCTACATGACGCATGAGGATGCTGGAAATAGTTACGATCCTTATTTCACCGCTATCCGGCTCCAGGACCTAAGCAAAGACGATGTAGCCTGGGCTAGTGACTACGCCAGCTACTGGCAGGGTACGGTAGTACGAAAGATCAGTCAACTGGAGGGGTGGCCCGCTTGCTTCCCCCAGAATTGTAGCCTTTCGGAACAGGATCAGCAACGCCAAACCTTCCTGGCCCAGCCCGACATACAGGACTTACTGGATGGATACCATATGGACGCCCGCGAGGTAGCCCGGCAGGCAGGTCGCGGAGCAGGTAACTCGGCTGCTTACGAGGTAGGTACACAACGCTTTGAGCAAGCCTTCGATAGCATAACCTCAACACTAGCCAGTGAGGGTGGCACCCGCTTTTTCGATCGTTCGGCCCTGTACCACCTGCATGGGGAACGGAAGTTTGCCAGCATCTGGACTCCCAACGCAGATAGCCGACTGGAGGCTACCGTAGGAGCCAACGGTAGATTCTACACCCCCAACAGTCAGGGTACCCTACTGCTCGATACGATGGGACGCAACATTGACACCTGGGAGGTCGGTGCATATGGCG
Organism: Neolewinella maritima; assembly: GCF_923081025.1. Lineage (GTDB taxonomy): Bacteria > Bacteroidota > Bacteroidia > Chitinophagales > Saprospiraceae > Neolewinella > Neolewinella maritima. The sequence goes on from NZ_CAKLPZ010000001.1 coordinate 393,493, forward strand.
GAGGCACCTTCCACCTCAACAATCGCTATAAATTTAGTGCAAGCTTACGTGCGGATAAGAATCAGAACTTCGATCTGCTCTTCAGCCCCGCGGCCAGTTTCGTCTATACGCCGACCGAACGCACCACCCTTCGGGCCTCCTTTAGCTCGGCCATTCGCAATCCTACCCTGAACGATCAGTACCTGTTCTATAACGTAGGGCGAGCTATCCTTCTCGGCAACCTTGACGGAATAGAAGGACTGGTAACGGTGGAAAGCGTGCGGGAATTTGCTAACACCCAGGATGCAAGTCGGCTGGAGTACTTTGATGTAGATCCGATCCGGCCCGAAAAAGTACGCACGCTAGAGACGGGTTTCCGCACTACGCTATTCGAGAAGTTGTACCTGGATGCTACGTACTACTACAGCTTCTACACGGACTTCATCGGGTACCAGATCGGCGTGGATCTCGACTTTGCCAACAACCTCATCACCGGGGGGCAGGCCTACCGGGTGTCGGCCAACGCACAGGATAGAGTGACTACCCAGGGCTTCAGCATCGGGAGCAACTATTACTTTGGGAACTACTTCTCGCTCAATGGTAATTACAGTTGGAACAAGCTCAACACCGCTACGGAAGATCCCATTATTCCGGCCTTCAACACGCCGGAGAATAAGTACAATATCGGTCTAGCGGGCCGGGACATTCCCGTACTAGAAAACTACCTGGATGGCTTCGGCTTCAACGTCACCTACAAGTGGGTGCAGGGCTTCATCTTCGAAGGTTCGCCCCAGTTTACCGGCTTTGTAGATAGCTATGGAATGTTGGATGCACAGGTTAACTTTACCCTAGACAAACTGAACACGACCATCAAACTGGGGGCATCCAATCTACTAGACAATCAGGTGTACCAAGTATACGGTGGCCCGCGTATCGGTAGACTGGCCTATATCTCAGCCACCTACAACTGGCAGAAACGCTAAACCCTTCTAACTACTCTTTAAATCTATTACTTATGCGAATTCTTTACCTATTTGCTTTTGCCCTCTTAGGAGCGGCATTACAACCCGTCAACGCTCAGACGCGCTACGTAGACTCTTCCTTCGCGGTAAGTGCTGCTACCGAAGTGGTGTACGCCAATAACTTTGACATTTTGCGGATGGCCAACCGCGATCTTATGATGGACATCTACCAGCCCGTAGGTGACACGACCACTACCGAGCGCCCAATGGTGGTCATCTGGCCCACCGGTAGCTTTCTTCCCCAGTACTTCAACGGTAGTCCCTACGGAAGCCGCAAGGATTCGGTCAACGTCGAGATCGCCAAGCGCTTAGTGCAGCGTGGATATGTCGCAGCTGTTGCGGAATACCGGGTAGGATGGAGCCCTACGGCCGATCAGGATACCCGAACCGGTACGCTCCTGCGCGCTGTCTATCGGGCCGGTCAGGATGCTCATGCTGCCGGACGCTTCCTACGTAAAACGGTCGCTGAAGACAACAACCCCTACAACATCGACACTAGCCGCCTGGTCTACTGGGGCAACGGCTCCGGTGGGTACTTGGCACTCGCCCATGCATTCCTCGACGACATCGATGAAATCCTGACAAACCCTGATTTCTACGATGAAGACGGAGTACAGCTGGTATCTGAGGAGGTCAACTCTAACCCTCAGGGTACGACAACTACGGCCCAGAATGTAGTCAACCACCCAGGCTACATGTCCGATGTAGCCCTAACCGTGAATATGGCGGGGGCACTCGGCGACACGGCCTGGATCGACACAACGGAAAACGAGCCTGGTGTGATCGCATACCATAGCTTCACCGACCCGTTTGCTCCATTCAATGCCGGTCTGGTTCAGGTACCCGTACCCAACGGATCGCTTCCCGTCATCGACGTTCTAGGCTCGAACACCATCATCGCTATCGCCAACGGAAGTGGACTAAATGATGCCATGGCACCCGCCAATGCGCTGCAGTTGCCAGCACCGTTCAGTGCGCTATCTACCGCTGTGAACCAGCGCAACGCCGCTTACAAGAACATCACGCGTACTTCGCCCATTCCCGGAAATACGGATGATTCTTTCCCCCTTTCCCGGGATAATATGTACCCCATTCTGCGGAACCGCGGCGCTTCGCCAACTGCAGGGATTTACAATTGGTTTGACGAGACTACCCTACGGGCTCAGATTACCGGTATCAACGCGAATGTGCCCGGAGCCAATATAAATGCTGATGCAGTCGTCGAGGGTGAAGACATCACTAACCCCAACCGGAACAATCCCGCTGAGGCCAAGCTGTTCATCGACACCATGATGGCCCACTTCATTCCCCGTGCGTGGTACCAGCTTGAGCTTGCGGACATCACCGTGTCCACCGAAGACCTCCTCACCAACGCCTCCGTAGGCCTGGAGATCTTCCCCAACCCCGGCACCACCGGTTTCACCATCCGTGTCGCCAACAGCGAGCGCATCCGTCAGATCGACGTGTACGACCTGCGTGGCAGCCGCGTAGCCCAGGTGAAGGGCATCGATCAGTCGAGCTACGTACTGGACCGAGGCAACCTGGCCAACGGCAGCTACATCATCCAGCTTCGCTTCGATGAGGGTACTACCGCACGGAAGGTATTTCTGCGGTAAGTCAGTGACTTAAGTCTACAATCAACGACCCCGTCAGCCCAGCTGGCGGGGTCGTTTTAGTTTGTCCTACTTAATCAGCTCCTTCGGCGGTGCCAGGAACAGCCCTACCCGAAAGAAGGGCCGCCCCTGTACCGTGGTTTCGATGTCTAGATCGATCGTCTCGGCCGGATTGAAGCGGGTGGTCACTGGGATGTAGTAGCCTGCCTGTCCGAATACCCACACCCACCTGGATACGCTGTGCTCGTACTGTAGCATACTACGGATGCCGTTGTTGCGCAGGAAGAACTGCCCCAGCTCCTCGAAGCCGCCCCGGCTCCCGGTATTGATGGCGTAGTACTTGCTATCGAAGGTGGCGCCCAGCAGGAAGGTATTGACCATGCGCCTGCCTACATTGCGCCGCAGGTAGGCCTGTCCGGGCAGGGCGGTCTGCAGTCCCCAGCGCGCGTTGAAGGTGCGGTTGTACACGAAGAAGGGTAGGGCGATCTGCCGGGCCTTGTTGTTGCTGTAGGTGATGCCCACGGCCCACTCGGTATCCTCGTCGACCTTCTTGCCGTACACCGCCGCGGCACTGTAGGTACGGTAGATACCGTCGAAGTTGATCAAACCCTGGTAGTCGCCGTTATAGGATATCCGGAAGCGGCCCGAGGAGTAGAAGCGATCGTCCCAGCTGTGGGTCACATAGGCGGAAAGCTTATTGGCCTTCAGCCGCCGCTCGTCCAGTAGTTGAAACAGGGTTTGCTTGTCCTCGAAGCCTACGTAGGGGTCGTCGAAGAAGTACTTTTCCGTATCCCATTCGTAGCCCAGCAGCACCTTCGTACGCGGCTTATTCAGCAGCGGTACCTTGAACTTGAAGGTGAACTGCTCCAGGTGAGTCACGGTCTGGGTACCTCCGGTGATACCGTCCTGGCCCGTCCAGTCGAACTTCGGCTGCGTCTCGTAGCGGATGCTTACACCCCGGCTCTGGCTCCGGTAGCGCACCCCCGGGCGGGAGTATACCGGCAGATCATCCGTCAGCGCCTCCAGGTTGCCCTGTTCAAGCGTCAGTTGCGCCGCGATAGCCATCGGGGCAAGTGCGAGGAATAGCGGGAGCAGCAGGAGCCTGAAGCTGAGACGGAGGGGTTGAAGCATGGGGCTGAGGCGGCGGGGGGTATGAGCGGTCTGCAGCAGCGCAAACGCACCGAATACAACTACCGGGTGGGCGCACAATGTTCACCCGCTGTTGCAGTGGTTCTAGCGCCCTGATCTACCCAATGCCGCGCGAACCCCTTTCTTTGTCCCGCTAAACCACCTTTCCGCCTTGGCCACCCCCGCCCCTCCGCTGCTTACCCTGACCACCGATTTTGGCCATGAGGACTTTCACCTCCCCCGCCTAAAGGCGCAGCTACTCACCACCCAGCCCGGCCTGCAGATCGTAGACATTAGCCACAGTATACCGACCTACGACATCGTACGGGCCGCTTTCGTATTCAATAAGGTGTGGCAGCATTTTCCGAAGGGCACCATCCACCTGCTTAGCGTCAACGACTACTACCAGCCCCGCGGCCGGTTCCTGGCTACCTATCACGAAGGGCACTACTTCATCGGCCCCGACAATGGTATCTTCTCCCTGCTGTTCGGCCTGGTCCCCGAGCAGACCTTTGTACTCGACGACTACGCGGCCGATGCCCCCCTGTACGCCATTTACGCCGGCGCGGTGGGCCACCTGACGCGGCGCAAGCCGTTTCACGAGATTGGTCTGCCGGCCACCCGCTACACCGAGCGACTGGCCTTTCAACCCGTGATCGGCCCCAACTACATCCGGGGCACCGTCGTCTTCATCGACCGCTTCGACAACGTCACCACCAACATCAGCCGCGAGCTCTTCGAGCGGGTGGGGGAGGGACGGGGCTTCCAGCTGCAGATCAAGCGCATGCCCCCCCTGGACGGCCTGAGCTTCAACTACCACGACGTTCCCGAAGGAGAGCCCCTCTGCCGCTTCGACGCCGACGGACAGCTGGAGCTCGCCGTAAACCTGGGCCGCGCCGCCCCGCTCCTGGGCATCCAGGTGGAGGATATGGTGCAGGTGGAGTTTTACTGACCCCTTAACCCCTTCCCTAAATAAGGCTGACATAATGCGGAAACATCTCCAGCCACAGCGGCCAGTCGTGCTCCATATCGCCACGCACGTCGAGCCAGTGGTGGATGTTGCGCTGGCGGAGTTTTTCGGAGAACTTGAGGTTGTTGTCCAGGCAGATGTCCCAGTTGCTGGTGCCGAGGATGATCTTCATGTTCCAGAGCCAGGGGTCGTCGGCACCGGTGATGAAGTCGGCCGGGTTGTTGAAGTAGGCGTTGTCGTCGTAGTAGCCGTGGAGGAAGGACTTGATGTCGAAGGCGCCGCTCATGCAGAACAGGTGGCTGACCGCTTCGGGGTGGCGGAAGGCGAAGTTGGTAGCGCTGAACCCGCCGAAGCTGATGCCCGCGCAGGCGATGCGGCCCGCAGGTGTGTTGTAGCGGATCTGGGGGACGAATTCTTCGTACAGGAACTTATCGTACTGGATGTGCCGCTCCAGCCGGTGCTTGGGGTGGATGCTGGCGTACCAGCTGGCGTCGTTGATGCTGTCGGGGCAGAAGACCTGCACGAAGCCGCGATCGATGAAGTAGCGTACCGACTCGATCATGCCACGGTCCTTGGCCTCAAAGTAGCTGCCTAGTGTAGTAGGGAAGATGACGAGCGGGTAGCCGCGGGTGCCGAAGGTGAGCACCTTGACGGAGTGACCGAGGTGGTGGCTGTAGAACTCAGAATAAGACTCTTGCATAGTGGGGCGGGAAGTGGCGGGCAAGGTAGTGAAGCCGGCGAATACGCCTACCTTCGTAACGTGGAACCCCTCACCTACCTCAAGCAACTGGCCGGCAGCCTGCTTTCGCGGCGCAAACGCCTGCTGCGGCGCACGTATACCCTGACCAGCACCCACCTCAACCGGCAGGTCCGCGTCGATGTGTACCGGCCGGCCGTGCCCCCCTGGCGCCTGCTTTCGCTGGTGGTATTTAATGACGGGCAGGACCTGGACCGGATGGACTTCCGCAAAACGCTCACCCAACTACTTAAAGAAAAGCAACTGCCGCCCACCCTCGTCGTAGGAGTACACGCCAACGACCGCCTGCGGGAGTATGGCACGGCCGGCCGCCGCAGCGACCAGGGCCACGGCGAACTGGCGGCAGCCTACGAGCAGTTCATCATAGAGGAGTTGGTGCCCTGGCTGGAGCTGCGCAACAACATCTACCACGGGCCGGAGCGGCGGGCCATTGCCGGCTTCAGCCTGGGTGGACTAAGCGCCTTCGACCTGGCCTGGCGGCACCCGCGGTACTTCCGCACTGCGGGCATATTCAGTGGATCCCTCTGGTACCGCAGCAAACCCTTTGATCCCAAGCGGCCGGATGCTAACCGCATCGTACACGACTACGTCAGCCGGGCACGGCGGGGCATCACCAACCGCTTCTGGTTCATGGCCGGCACGGCGGATGAAGAGGCCGACCGCAATAACAACGGCGTGATCGACTCCATCGACGATACGCTCCAGCTTATGGCACTGCTACAGCAGAAAGGTCTCAAGCCCGGCAAGGATATGGTGTACCGCGAAGTAGAGGGCGGAAAGCACGAGCCGGAAACATGGGGCAAAGTTGTCGGCGAGTTCCTGGTGTGGGCCGTGGGGTAGGGGAGCTGGCGGTAGCGCCCGGGAGGCTGTACCTTCGCACCCATGAAGACAGACTACCTAGACCTGGCCAAACAAGTAGGCCAGATCACCCGCGAGGCCGGTGCCGCGATCCTGGAGATCTACGGTACCGACGACTTCGGCGTAGAACAGAAGGCCGACGATAGCCCGCTGACCAAGGCCGACAAAGCCGGCAACGACGTTATCGTAGCCGGCCTAAAAAACCTGAGTCTGCAGGCCCCCATCGTATCCGAAGAGGGGAAGGACATTCCCTACGCCGAGCGGCAGCAGTACACCCGCTTCTGGCTGGTGGACCCCCTCGACGGCACCAAGGAGTTCATCAAGCGCAACGGCGAGTTTACCGTCAACGTAGCCCTGATCGAGAATGGCCGGCCGGTACTCGGCGCGGTCTACGTGCCGGTGACCGACGAGCTCTACTACGCCGCCCAGGGAGAAGGTGCACACCAGGAAGGGCACGGACAGATCAAGGCCGCCGCCTTCACCCTGCAGGATACGAACCTACGGGTAGTCGCCAGCCGCAGCCACCTCAACGAGGCTACCCAGGACTTCATGGATAAGCTTACCGAGCCGGAGATCGTCAGTCGCGGCAGCTCCCTGAAGATCATCGAACTGGCCCGCGGAAGTGCCCACCTCTATCCCCGCCTGGCCCCCACCATGGAGTGGGATACCGCTGCGGCCCATGCCATCCTCAGTGAAGCCGGGGGCCGCCTGGTCGACGACGGTACCGGCAAGGAGCTGGTGTATAATAAAGAAGTACTGCGCAACCCACACTTCATCGCCTACGGCGCCGTACGTGAGGGGCAACTGAGCTGCTGATGCCTACCGCCCGCGGTCGTCGCCGTCCGCTATCCATCATCTACACCACCTACAACGAGCGGGACATCATCGCGCGCTCGCTGGCCAGCGTGGCAGACTGGAGCGACGATCTCGTCGTAGTGGATAGCTTCAGCACCGACGGCACGGCCGAACTCCTCGCCGACACGCCGGGCGTGACCCTACTACAGCGCGCCTACACCGGCCCTTCCGACCAGAAGAACTGGGCCATCGCCCGGGCACGGCACGACTATATCCTACTGCTGGACGCCGACGAGATCGTCACCCCCGCCCTGCGCGCCGAGGTAGATACTCTACTGGCGGCCCCCGAGCTACTCGATGCCTACTGGATCGGTCGCGACAACCACTTCATGGGCCGGCGCATCTACCACAGCGGCTGGGCCGGGGACCGGGTGGTGCGCTTCTTTCACCGCGACCGGGCGCGCTACGACAGCAAACAGGTACACGAGGAGATCGAGCTGGCGGGACTGCGTGTCGGACATCTGAACGGCCGGCTGCTACACTATACGTATAAGAACCTCGACCACTTCCTCGACAAGACGCGGCGCTACGCCCGGTGGAAGGCCCAGGACCAGGCGGAGCGCACGCCCCGCATCACGGCTTACCACCTGCTGGGCAAGCCCGTGTTCCGCTTCGTCAAGCACTACCTGATCCAGGGGGGCTTCCGCGACGGGCGCGAGGGGCTGCTGCTGAGCGTCATCATTTCGTACGGGGTATTCCTGCGCTACGCCTACCTGCTGGCCGATCGGCGAAAAGTAGCATCTTTGCACGACTAAGCCCCCCACTTTGGAGCCACCTAAATTTATTGTTATTGGAGGAGGCGTCGCCGGCCTGATCGCCGCTCAGACCCTCGAAGCTGCCGGCCACGCCCCCGTGCTGCTCGAAGCGGCCGACGCCGTGGGCGGACGGCTGCGTACCGACGAGGTGGACGGCTTCCGGCTCGACCGCGGCTTCCAGGTCCTACTCACCCAGTATCCGGAGGTCAAACGCTACCTCGACCTGCGGGCGCTGGGTGTGGAGAAGTTTCGTCCGGGTGCCCACGTGCACACGCGGCAGCAGCACTTTCGCTTCGCCGATCCGCTGCGGGAGCCGGCGCAGTTGTTCCGCTCGGCGCTCTCTCCGGTAGGTACGCTGCAGGATAAGATCCGCCTGGCGCAGCTCGGCTTCAAGGTGATGCGGCTCACGCCCGAGGAGTGCTTTACGGGATTCGATGAGCAGTCTACCATCGACTACCTCTGGGAGTACGGCTTCAGCGAGCAGATCGTGGAGCGCTTCTTCCGGCCCTTCTTCGGGGGCATTTTCGTGGAGCAGAAATTACTGACCCCGGCGGCCATGTTCCGCTTCATCCTCAAGATGTTTGCCCAGGGGGATGCTGTGCTGCCCGCGGAGGGCATCGAGGCGATCCCTAAGCAACTGGCCGGAAAACTAGCCCGCACCGAGATCCGTCTCGGCACCCGCGTACGCGCCCTGACGGACGACACGGTGACCCTGGATGACGGTAGTACCCTGGAGGCCCGGGCGGTCATCGTGGCCTGTGCACCCGATGCGCTGTTTCCCCAGCTGGCCGGCACGGTCCGCGCGTGGCGTAGCACCACCAACCTGTACTACTACAGCACACGCCGCCTGAAGGAGAACCGCCTGATCAACCTGGTGGCCGACCCCACCAGCACCATCAATACCTTCTGCGTGCTCGACGAGGTAGCGCCCACCTATAAGCAACAGGGACAAGGCGGCTCGCTGATCAGCGTGAGTCTGAAGGCCTGCCCCGATACTGACAGCATCGCCCAGGTGGAGCAGGATCTGCTGCGCCACAGCCGGCTGCCCAACGACGCGCTGCGCCTGCTGAAGCGCTACGATATCGAGCACGCCCTGCCGGAGCTGGACGCCGTGTCCTACAGCTACCAGGCTACGCAGAGCCGGCTCATCGACCGCGTATTCCTGGCCGGCGACCAACAACTCAACGGCTCCCTGGACGCCGCCATGCGCAGCGGACGGCTGGCGGCGGAGGGCGCACTACGTACCTAGCCCATGCTGCGCGACCACTTCCACCTGCCCCGCAATGCCGACGGCGAGCCCCTGATTTATCTATGTGGCAACAGCCTCGGCCTGCAACCCAAAGCGGCCCAACAGCAACTGACCGAAGACCTGCAGAGCTGGCAGCAGCGCGGCGTAGAGGGCTGGTGGGAGGGCCCCGACGGCGGCTGGCTCGGCTACCACCGGCGGCTGCAGGACGGACTGGCCGCGATCGTAGGTGCACAGCCCGATGAGGTAGTGGCCACCAATGCCCTGACGGTCAACCTGCACCTCCTCATGGTGTCGTTCTTCCGGCCGGCGGGGCGCAGGTGCAAGGTGATCATGGAAAGCGGAGCCTTCCCGAGCGATCAGCACGCGGTACGGGCGCAGCTACACTTTCACGGATTGGACCCGGACGAGCACCTGATCGAGGTGAGTCCGCGGGAAGGGGAGTCAACGATCGCTACCGCAGACATCGTAGCTGCCATCGAGGAAGCCGGCGACACGCTGGCCCTGGTGCTGTGGACCGGCGTACAGTACTACACTGGGCAGTACTTCGCACTGGGTGAGATCGCCGCGGCGGGCCGGGCGGTGGGCGCACGGGTGGGCTTCGACCTGGCGCATGCGGTGGGTAACGTGCCGCTGCAGCTGCACAACTGGGGCTGTGACTTTGCCGTCTGGTGCAACTACAAATACCTCAACGGAGGCCCCGGCGCGCCGGGCGGGCTATTCGTCCACGCCCGCCACGCCGAAGACGAGCAGCTACCCCGCTTTGCCGGCTGGTGGGGGCACCGGGAGAGCGACCGGTTTGCGATGAAGCCGGACTTTCGTCCGGAACACGGGGCGGCGGGCTGGCAGGTATCGACCGTACCGGTGCTGGGCCTGGGCCCCCTGCTGGCGGGCCTGCCATTATTCGAGCGGGCAGGTGGGGTGGAAGTGCTGCGTGCGCAGAGTATCGTGCTGACTTCAGCGCTGTACGAGCAGGTCAGTCAGTTGCCGGACGTGCGTATCCTGACGAGCGCCGATCCCGCGCAGCGGGGCGCACAGCTGTCGGTGTACATTCCTGGTGAGCGACCCGATCTGGAGCGGCAACTGAGCCGCGCGGGGCTGGTGTGCGACTACCGGCAGGACAATCTGGATGGCAGCGGCGGCGGCGTGCTCCGGCTGGCTCCCGCTCCGCTCTACAATACGGCCGATGAGGTGGCTGCAGTAGCTACCTTATTGGAGCGCGTCCTGTAGCCGACCCATATGCGAAAACCTCAGGGCTTATATTGCAGTTATACCAGCGACCAGCACCTAGCACGCATGACTATTTTTATCCTGGCGGTACTTGCCCTGATCGGGGTTTACCTCTCCGGCGACCTCCGCATAAGCCAGTAAATTTGCTCCGTATCTTCTCCCTCACGCTCTGCCTCTGCGCGGGGTGTGCGTCCGTGCCCGATCTGCCTTCGGTAGACTCTTTTCCGGTCCCCCCACCCCCCGATTACGCCGAGCAGCAGCACTGGGCTGCGCTACCTACTACCGACGATGCCGCCGACCGTACGCCCAGCGATACCATCCCGGACGGTCAGGCTACGGCTAAGGCCGACGTCTTCTTCGTCCACCCCACGATCTACCGCGACACCCGCGAGGGCAATGCCTACTGGAATGCTTCCCTAGCCGATGCCGAGCTCAACGAAGCGGTCGACGAAAGCACCATCCTTAACCAGGCCAGCGTGTTCAATGCAGCTGGTAAGGTCTATGCCCCGCGCTACCGGCAGGCTAACCTGAGCGTATTCTACGACGAGGGGGCCGCCGTCAAGCAGCGCGCACTCGACACCGCCTATACGGACGTGCTGGCCGCCTTCGATCATTACCTGACGCACTTCAATGAGGGGCGTCCCATCATCCTGGCGGCCCACAGCCAGGGTACGCTGCATACGATCCGACTGTTGCAGGACCGCTTCGTGGGCACCGCCCTGCACCCGCAACTCGTGGCCGCTTACCTGGTGGGCATGCCGGTACGCAAAGACGAGTTTGCCGATATCCCGGTCTGTACCGAGCCTACGCAGACCGGCTGCTTCGTCAGTTGGCGCACCTACCGCGAAGACTACGTGCCGAGTGCACAGCGGGACGATCCGGCCATTGCCGTGGTCAATCCCCTCAGCTGGACCACCTCCACCGACCGGGCCCCGATCGCGCTCAACCGGGGCGGCGTACTGTACAATTACGACGGGGGCATAAAACCGGAACTCGTGTGGGCCGAGATCCGCGGTGCGTTCCTCTACACCAACAAGCCGAAGTTTTTTGGCAACATCTTCTTCCGCTCGCAGAACTACCACGTCGCGGACTACAACTTCTTCTGGATGAACGTGCGGGAGAATGCGGTGGGGCGGGTTGGGGAGTTTTAGTGTTGTAGTTCTGTAGGCGGGTGGGATAGGTATGATAGGCGGGCGGGGGCGCGGGTGCGGATGGTTTGGGTGATAAGGGGGTGTGGAGATCGTGCTGGCGAACAGGCGTTGGTTGGCCGACGTTTCGCGAGAAAACAAACCAATGGGTAAGACCGAAAATCTATTTAGCCGGGAGGCGATCGAGCAGATCAAGAAGATCTGTGACGACACGCGTACGACCATGTTCTGTACCGATCTGGGGGCACGACCCTTTAGCTCCACTCCGATGGCGCATCAGCAGGTAGAGAACGATGGCTCCATCTGGTTCTTTAGCGCAAAGGATAGTGATCGCAACGCCGACCTGAAACGCGATCCGGAAGCCCAGCTGATCTGGTCGAGTGACGAGAACAACGAATACCTGAGTCTGTATGGCGAAGCCCACGTAGTGTACGACCTGCAGAAAGCGGAGGAGCTCTGGAGTCCTATGGTCAAGGTCTGGTTCCAGGAAGGACCCACGGACCCTAACCTGAGCCTTATTCACTTCCAGCCTAAGCAGGGCTACTACTGGGATACACAGCACGGCAAGGTGGTGGCCTTTGCCAAGATGGCCGCCTCGGTGGTGGTAGGTAAGACCATGGACGACGGCGTACAGGGCGCGATCAAGCCCTAGTAAGCTGTAGTCGTCTGTAAACGAATATAATCGCAAGTAAGCGGATACTTGACCACTAGCGGTGTGAGCGGGGAGGAGCTTTGTGGACATCAACCACATCCTTCATCCCTAGAATATACCGCTAGTGACTACTTCCGAACTTCTTACTTTACTCGACGCCCTCCACAACGCCACCAATCCGCTGACCGGGGAGGCCGTAGCTGCTACCAGCTGCCTGAATGATACTGCTGTCCGCAGTGGCATCAATCAACTGATCCGTACGCTCCGCGACGAGGATGCAGTGGCCACCACCATTTCTGAAGCCGAGATCACCACCAGCTGCGCCAGTCTGCGTGAACTGGGCTACGCCCCGACCGTCAGCCAGTTGGCTAAGGTGTTTATCGGGAGCCGTAGCATCGTCGATCCACGGCTACGGGGCCTGGCCAGCTACCGTAAGTACCGGGGCGTGCTCACCCGGCGGGCGATCGCCGAACTCCTGAGTCTGCACCGGGAGCTCATCGAGGGACCCAAGCCAGCGCGTAGCCGGCAGGATAAGCCCTGGCGTACGGTAGACTTTTTCGACACGGATGGCTTCGACAAGCTTTCTGAAGCAAAGGCCACTGAGCTGTACCGGGAGGTGGAGGCACTGGGGCTGCGCAAGGTCACCGCCAAACTACCCGATTACATGGTCCGGGCCCGTACCCACCTGCCGCGCTCCTTCGAGCCCTGGACACAGGAGGAGCGGGCCTTACTGATCGAAGCGATGTGCTACACCAACGATGGGGAGAAGCTGGCTTCGGTTTTTGGCCGCTCCGAGTCAGCCATCCGACAAGAGGGCAAACGCCTGATCTGGAACAGCCAGCAGCGGGTGGCCTGAGTCGACCGAACCGGAGGTCCGGAGTGTTCTTTTGGGGTGTCAAGTCTACAGCGGATCGGATTGGGCGGCGGATGCCACTGGTGCACCGAGGGTGTATTCGTGTCGCTAGCCGGCGTAGCGCGGGTGGAGCAGGGCTGGATCGCTTCGGTGCCGCCCCACGCCACACCCTCCGAAGCGGTGGTGGTGCACTACGATCCAGCGGTGATCGCACTGGGTGAGCTGCTTGCCGTCCACCTGGAGACCCACGCGGCTACCGTGGCGCATGCCCTGCGGCACAAGTACCGCTCGGCAGTGTACACCTTCGGGGAGCAGGATGCTGGTCCCTGCCGTAGTCTGCTGGCCGAGCTGGCAGTCGATCATCTGGGTGAACTACAGACGCGGGTCCTTCCCTTCGTACAGTTTACGCCCTCGCTGCCGGAGCATCAGGATTACTACCGCAGTGATCCGGAGCGCCCGTTTTGCCGTCGCTACATTGCGCCCAAGCTGAATCGACTACGCCGCGAACGTCCGGGCCTTTTTTTTGGTAATAAGCAATAAGGGCCTCGATCAAATGGTTAAAACCCCGTTCATCAAACCCGTCTATTGGCGCCGCGAATCGTGGTTGTCAACCTCCACATTCTCCCGTTAAACAGTTTTCACTTATGTCTTTTCTAAAATCCCCCGGTGTCAAGTACGCCAAAAACTTCATCATCGGTATTGGCGCGGCCATCGTAATGCTCGGTGCCCTTTACAAGATCCAGTCCTGGGAGATGCCCACCATCGGTGGCGTGACCTTCGACCTACTTACGATCGGCCTGGGGGTGGAAGCCTTCCTTTTCGTACTCATCGCGCTGGTGGGACCCGACCCCGACTACTACTGGGATAAGCTCTACCCCGGACTGGCCCAGTACGATGGAGATGTACAACCCCTGACCAGCGGCGGCGTCGCCGCCCCCACCACGGCCGCCCTGAACGGCGAGGTCGTAGAGGAGCAACTCGGCGGCATGCTGCTAGAGCTGCAGACCATGTCCAAGAGCATGAGTAGCCTCAAGGCTCTGCAGGAAGCCGACTTCAGCGGTACCTCCGCCCAGATCAAGCAAATGGGCAACTTCTACGCCAAGCTCAACGAGGCCATGGCCGACCTGGCTGCTACCACCGACGAAACGAAGGTGTACAAGAAGAACATGCAACAGCTGAACGGTAACCTGAGCACGCTCAATAACGTGTACGGCAACATGATCAGCGCCATGCGCGCACCCACCGCGTAAACGTATAATCCCAATCTAAATCCCCCCCCCCCTCCAGGCTGCCTACAGCAAAGGGGCGAAAAAAGTAAACTATGTCAATTCCTAAGGAACCCCGGCAGCTAATGATCAATATCATGTACTTGGTATTGATGGCGCTGCTGGCCCTCAACGTCTCTGCGGAGGTGATGGACGCGTTCCAGACCCTCGATCGGGGCAATCAGAGTAGCATCGCTACCGTCGACGAACAGATCGACGAAACCGAGGCCAGCCTCAAGGACCTGCTCGAAGACGAGTCGAAGGAGAAGTTCCGCGTACTGGAGCCCGCCATCGCTACCATTCGTCAGGAATCCGAGAACTTCAATACCTACGTCGATCAGTTGCGCGACCGGCTCATCGACGAGTCTGGCAACAACGATGGAGAAGTAACCATCGAAGGTGACTACAAAGAAAGCCACGGCGTGATGGCCCCCATCGGTAAGAAGAACAAGGACGTCACCACCCGGATCCTGGTGCAGAACGAACAGGGTAACGTCAAAGAAGGCGAGGGTGAAGGCGAAGCGCTCAAGCAGCGGATCATCGATACCCGCCAGAAGCTCATCGACACCTACACCGAACTACTGCAACAGTACGGTACCGATCGGTTCGACCTCGATGAGGCCGAAGTAGAGGCCCGCATCCAGAGTGCAGCCACTAATATGCCCTTCAACATCGACGACGAGGGATGGCGTACATCTAACAATAAGAAGGTCAGCTGGGCCGACTTCAAGTTCGGGCACATGCCCCTGGCGGCGGTGCTGCCCCTGATGTCGCAGATTCAGTCCGACCTCAAGATATCCGAAGCCAACCTGGTCAACGATATGGTACAGCTCGCCGGTGGCAAGCAGATCGTATTCGACAAGTTCTTCCCCGTCTTCCAGGCGGATAAGAGCTACGTAATCGGTGGAGAACGGCTCAACGCGGTAGTCTCCGTAGGAAGCTACTCCAGCAGCCTGCAGCCCGAGAACATCGACCTGCGCGTCAACGGACAGAAGCTGGCGATCAAGCCCGATGGCACGGCCGATTTCAGCCTGACGGCCTCCGGCAGCCCCGGACCCAAGACCATCAAGACCTACGTAAAGGTCACCAACCCCCTGACGGGAGACGTGGTCGAGGAGAACGGTGAGTTCACCTACGAGATCGGCACCCGCTCGGTCGCTGTGTCGGCCGACAAGATGAACGTCTTCTACATGGGCGTAGACAACCCCCTTACGGTTGCCGCCGCCGGTGTTCCCTCCAGTTCGGTACGTGTCAGCTTCGGCGATGCGATCTCCGGTAGTGGATCGGGCAACAGCTACATGGTGAAGGGCGTACGCCCCACCGGAGCCGGTACGACGAACGTGACGGTCACGGCTGACGGTCAGACGCTGGGTACTTTCCCCTTCCGCGTCAAGCCCATTCCCGATCCGGTCCCCACGATGGGTGGTCAGCAGGGCGGTGACATCGCCAACTCGACCTTCCGCGCCCAGAAGGGTGTATTTGCCGAGCTGAAGAACTTCGACTTTGATGCCCGCTGTAATATCGCCGGATTCCAGATCCTCTACATCCCCGCACGGGAAGACCCCCTCGTAGCTACCAACAGTGGTGGTGGGTTCAGTGGACAGGCTGCTCAATTGATTGGCCGCGCTAAGCCGGGCGACAACTACACCTTCAAGAATATCAAGGCTAAATGTCCCGGTGACGCCGCTCCGCGTAACCTCGGTACGATGGCTTTCATGATTCGCTAAGTGGTGCTTGGCCGCTGGCCGACCAACCTGCACGGGCCTTCGGGAGTTTACGCTTCCGGAGGCCCGTTTTTTTGTCCCGGTATACCACATTTCACCGCCCCTGCGTTCTTACCCCGTTCCTTAGATGAACCAACTACCTATGAAGTTTACACATGCCCTGGCTACGCTGCTCCTGATCACCTGCTCCGCACCCGCGTTCGCGCAAGTGCCTACGACGGAGGAAGAGCAGCCCAGCACCTTCACCCTGCCCGGTGTGGCGGAGGATAATCCCCTGATGCAGGACGAGGAGTTCGTAGCCCCCCTCAATGATATCATCGAGAATACGTCCATCCGCGAACGCCGCGTGCTGGCCTATGAGAACCTGCGGGAGGCTGACATCATGTGGAAGAAGCGGATCTGGCGCGTCATCGACGTGAACGAGAAGATCAACCTGCCCTTCCAGAATCCGGAACGGCCCCTGATCTCTATCCTTCTGGAAGCTGCGCAGAGCGGTGACCTGCGGGTATTCGACCCCATTGGCGGAGATAACTTTTCTATGCTGATGGACGATAAGACCCTTACCAGCATGGCCGGCGGGGTCGACTCCGTCCGCGTCATGAACCCCGAAACCTACGAAGAGGAGATCGTGCTCGAGGAGCGCATCTTCGACCCCAGCAGCGTACTGCGCTACCGCATCCAGGAGATGTGGTTCTTCGATAAGGAGAGCAGCACGATGAAGGTCCGCATTCTGGGTATCGCCCCCATGATTCAGGAGACCACCGAAAGCAGCGCCCGCACCATCGAACGGCCCATGTTCTGGGTGTACTACCCCGAGGCCCGTCAGCTACTGGCCAACGAAAGTGCCTTTGCCTACGGCAACGACGCGGCCAACCGCAGCTGGGAGGACGTCTTCGAGTACCGCTTCTTCAATAGCTACATCACCAAGGCCAGCAACGTACTGGACCAGCGCATCGACCGGCCCGAGCGGAGTGGTCGCGAGCAACTGCGCGAGAGCGAGCGCATCAAGCAGGAGATCTTCAACTACGAGCAGGATCTGTGGAGTTACTAGCTCGGCAGTTCTGTAGTAGATAGTTCTGTAGTCTTATGTGGGAGGCGTGGTAGGGTTTGACACCCACCACGCCTTCTGCATTGATAGGCTTGCGAACTACATGGCTACAGGCCTACTTTCTCAGAACCCAAACTCCAAAACTTGGGTTATTTTAGAAACTCCCCCGACCATTTGAATCCTGCAGAGCAAGTCCTGGAACGGTACGCCAAGAGCGACCGCGTGGCCAAATTAACCGAACTAACCAAGGCACAGGGCAAAACTGCACCGCGCATTCAATTACGGGGCCTGGCCGGCGCGCTGGAGAGCTTCCTGCTAGCGGGTTGCTACCGCAAAGTGGGCGGACACTACCTGGTCGTAGCCACCGATAAGGAAGAAGCCGCCTATATCCAGAATACGATCGCCGCCCTGCTGCCGAAAAAGCAGGTGCGTCTGCTGCCCGATAGCTTCCGCCGGCCGCTGTACTTCGAGGTATTGGATCCCACCAACGTGCTGCTGCGGACCGAGACGATCAACTACCTCACCCATTCCCAGTCCAAGGGCGAGATCGTAGTGACCTATCCCGAAGCCCTGTTCGAGCAAGTAGTAGCCCCCGCCGTGCTGATGAAGTCGCGCATCGAGCTGCAGCAGGGGGAGGATATCGACGTAGACACCATTATCGAAGTACTGGTGGAATACGGCTTTAAGCGGGAAGAATTCGTCTACGAGCCGGGGCAGTTCAGTATCCGCGGCGGTATTATCGATATCTATAGCTACGGCAATGAGTATCCGTACCGGATCGAGCTATTCGACGATGAGGTGGAGAGTATCCGCACCTTCGACCCGATGCACCAGCTATCGGTGGAGTCGGTAAGCTACGTGAGTATTGTACCGAACATCAACACCAAGTTCGAGCGCAACCAGAAGACAAGTATTTTTAATGTCCTGCCCGACGATACGGTGATCTGGTTAAAGGACTTCCAGCTACTGCTCGATAAGCTGGGTGAGGCCTATACGAAGGCCGAGGAGTTTGGCAGCAATCTTACGCTGATAGACGACGCGGAGCTGAAGCAGCTCTTCGACGACCGGGCCTTCATCCGTCCGGGCGAGGTGATGGGTGATGTAGAGGATAAGCCCATCGTGTTCTTCAGCGACTACAAGCAGCCCATGAAGATCGGGCACACCATCGACTGCCGCGCCAAGCCGCAGCCAAGCTTCAACAAGAACTTCGAGCTGCTGATCCGCAACCTGCTGGAGAATACCTCTTCGGGACTCACCAACTACATCTTCACCGAGAACCCCAAGCAGATCGAGCGCTTCTACTCGATCTTCAACGACCTGAATGCCGACGTGCGCTTCGAGCCGGTGCCGCTATCGGTCCACGCCGGCTTCATCGACTCCGAACTGGAGTGTGCCTGCTACACCGACCACCAGATCTTCGAGCGATTCCACCGCTATAAGCTGCGGCGCGGCTTTACGCGCGACCAGGCCCTGAACCTGCGCCTGCTGCGCGACCTCACCCCCGGGGATATGGTCGTGCACATCGACCACGGTGTAGGTCGCTTCTCCGGACTCGAAAAACTGGAGATCAACAACAAGGTGCAGGAATCCGTGCGCCTGGTGTACAAGAACAACGACATCCTCTACGTCGGCATCAATTCCCTGCACAAGCTGTCGAAGTACAGCGGCAAGGACGGCCACCTGCCGCGGCTGGACAAGATCGGCGGCGACCACTGGAAGAACCTCAAGTCGCGCACCAAGAAGAAGATGAAGGATATGGCTGGTGAGCTCATCAAGCTCTACGCCAAGCGGCAGGCCAGTCCGGGTCACGCCTTCCCGCCCGACGGCTACCTGCAAAATGAGCTCGAAGCCAGCTTCATCTACGAGGACACGCCCGATCAGCTCAAGGCCACCAACGACGTCAAGGGCGACATGATGAAGCCCCACCCGATGGACCGCCTGATCTGCGGCGACGTAGGTTTCGGCAAGACCGAGATCGCCCTGCGGGCCGCCTTCAAGGCCGCCGCCGATAACAAGCAGGTCGCCGTGCTGGTACCCACCACCATCCTGGCGCTGCAGCACTTTCGCACCTTCAGCGAGCGGCTGGGGGAGTTCGGCATCTCGGTCGACTACATCAACCGCTTCCGCACCTCGAAGGAGAAGACGGCCATATTCAAGAATGTCAAGGAGGGCAAGTTGGACATCCTGATCGGTACCCATGCGATCTTGTCCAAGCGGGCGGAGTTCAAGAACCTGGGTCTGCTGGTCATCGACGAAGAGCAGAAGTTCGGCGTCAAGGCTAAGGAAAAGCTGCGCGCCATGCAGGTCAACGTGGATACGCTTACGCTGACCGCTACGCCGATCCCGCGCACCATGCAGTTCAGTCTGATGAACGCCCGCGACCTCAGCGTCATCCGCACCCCGCCGCCCAACCGGCAGCCGATCCACACCGAGGTGCGGCAGTTCAACGAGGAGGTGATCAAGGAAGCCATCGAGCAGGAGGTGAACCGGGGGGGACAGGTCTTCTTCGTCCACAACCGCGTCAAGACGCTCACCGACATCGTGACCATGCTGCGCAAGCTGTGCCCTACCGTACAGTTCGCCACCGCCCACGGCCAGATGGACCCCAAAGAGCTCGAGGGCACCCTGGTCGAGTTCATCGACCGCCGCTACGACGTGCTGGTCTGCACCAACATCATCGAGACCGGCCTGGACATTGCCAACGCCAATACGATCGTCATCAATAATGCCCACCAGTTCGGCCTGTCCGACCTGCACCAACTCCGGGGCAGGGTAGGGCGGTCCAATAAAAAGGCCTATTGCTACCTCATCGCACCGGCGCTCTCCGTCCTCACCCCCGACGCCCGCAAGCGTCTGCGCACCCTGGAGGAGTTCAGCGAGCTGGGTAGTGGCTTCAACATCGCCATGAAGGACCTCGACATCCGCGGAGCCGGTAATTTGCTGGGCGGCGAGCAGTCGGGCTTCATCGCCGATATCGGCTACGAGACCTACCAGCGCATTCTGGAGGAGGCCGTGCGCGAGTTGAAGCAGGGCGAGTTCCGCGACGTGTTTGCCGATACCATGACCGAGGGGGCCGACTTCGTCCGCGACGTCACCATCGAGACGGACACCGAGATGCACATCCCCACCAATTACGTCGAATCCGTCCAGGAGCGCTTACGCCTCTACCAGGACCTCGACAACATCGAAGACGAGCAGCGCCTAGAAGCCTACGCCAACGGCCTCAAGGACCGCTTCGGTCCCCTGCCCGAGCAGGTTAAGGAGCTCTTCGACGGGCTGCGCCTCCGCTGGCTCTGCCGCGAGCTGGGCTTTGACCGCGTCATCCTCAAGAACGACAAGCTGCTGTGCTTCTTCGTGGAGGACTCGCAGT
This sequence comes from Neolewinella maritima, assembly GCF_923081025.1. GTDB lineage: Bacteria > Bacteroidota > Bacteroidia > Chitinophagales > Saprospiraceae > Neolewinella > Neolewinella maritima. The sequence goes on from NZ_CAKLPZ010000001.1 coordinate 413,966, forward strand.
CGCTCTACTACGACTCCGAGATCTTCAAGTCCCTCAGCGGCATCATTGCCGACGAAGGGAAGCTGCGCGGCCTGCGCCTCAAACAATCTACCCGCCGCCTCAGCCTGATCAAGGAGCGGGTGATGAGTCTGACCGCTGCCCAGGATACCCTTAAATCGCTGTCGAAGCGGGTAGAAGAGGTGATGGAGGAGCGGAAGTTGGAGGGGGCGTTGTAGGTGGGGGCGGGGGCGCTGGTGCGGGGAATACAGAATATACTACTTGCTATAACTAGCTACAGCCTGATTCAACCGCCCCTGAATACTCTTCCGAAAACTAGTAGGCTCCACAACCGTCACCTGATCCCCAAACGAGAGCACTAGTTTAGCTAGCTCGAAGTTTGGAATGACTTTGATGGTCACGCTGAGACCGTCACCAAGTTCCTGCATACGTTGAGTAGGGTGTAGCGGTTTAGTCCTCACATAAGGCGCTACATGTGAATCGAACTGCAGCACGATGTTCTCTACTACTCCATCTTCCGGGCGGGTAACCCCAACAATGTCGTAGAAGTAGTCCTCCCAATCAATATCGACCGGATGGTAGGGAACGTCGACCTCATGAATGGATTTAATTCGATCTAGTGCTAGATTCCAGTTGGGGCGTTTTTCAGCAGGATTCCAACCGAAGACAAACCACCGGTTGTTGTACTGCTTCAGGTAACCGGGGTGAAAGTCTAATTCATACGGTTCCGGACTGAGGAAGTCTTGGTAAACGACCTTCAGGCCTCGCTTATTTACGATGGCATTGAAAAGCGGTGTGATGAACTCCCTACCGGTCAGGTCTACATTGCCCTCAAAACTGATAACCTCCGCTTCCTGGTGAACCAGATCAAATTTTGACTTGAGTCGAGAGGTCAGTTCATTAATCCAATCGAACTGGGGCAGACCGGAGAAACGCGACAAAATGGATAGGGCAGCCTGCATTTGCTTTGCCTCCGAATCGTTTAGCCCCTGGTCGCGAATACTAAAATTGGTGTCTTCATAGCGGTAGTAAGACTGTTTACCCTTTCTGATCCGCTCGATACTCGCCCCATAGCCATCTTCGCTTCGCATGAATTTGAGATCGTCTTGCAATTGTCGCTTCCTGATGCCATCACTTTCGGGGTTCGCTTCGGCCAGCGCGTCGTTGCATGTCTCTATCAGGTCGTTGAGGGTGTACAGTCGTCCCGTATTACGGAGGCATTTATCGAGCGTCAGGTAGCGCAGTAGCGCATTTTTATTGGTAGGCATTCGATCATCTTATAGCGCGCAGTATCACTGCATCTTATGCGCATAGGTTTGCATCAGCAAAGGGGGAAAGCTAGGTAGTAATTCGGACAAACGCGTCCTTCACCATCTGCCAAGCTATATTCGCCCTGCAAATAGGCTGCAAGCAAGTGGTCCATCTTTGCGTAAGTTCTTTGAAATGCTCGCCCAGAAGATATTGACTCGTGGGTGCTGGTTCTAGCTACGGCTCGGAACAACGATCGGCACCTCTTCCCTGATTTCGGTCCGGGATGAACGGTTTTCAGTTGAGGATCTAGATAGATGCAGATGAATGAACGTATAACGCTTATTTATTTATGCATATAGGTGTACGCTTTAGGATTAGAGTGTGGCACAAATAGAGTATCGGGCGAGTATTTCAGAACTTTCAAATTCATCCACTATGAACATCACTCCGGAACAAGTCAAGCAAATTACCACTCAACTCGCTGCGGTTGAGACGAAGACAGACTTAGCTGCGCTACTGAGTGAAGCGCAAAATATCCTGCACGGTAAAACGTGTAAGCCGATAACGGCAACTGCATTTGCCTATCATATGAACCCGTACATGAATAAGAATCGGTACCGGAATTTTACTATAAAGAAAAAGTCGGGGGGCGCGCGCGTGATCTATGCGCCAACCAATGATCTGAAGGCTATCCTTCGTGCGCTAAATCTGATACTACAGTGTATGTACACCCCGGCTCGAGTTGTTACGGGTTTTGTGCCAGGTAGATCTATTGTCGACAATGCGAAGTGTCACATAGGTCATCGTTATGTCTATAACATCGACGTAAAGGACTTTTTCCATTCCTTCGATCGCAATCGGGTCAAGCTGGCCTTTATGTACGCACCCTTCAATCTTCGAGACAAGCGGGAACCGCTAGCTTTCTTCCTCGCTTCACTATGTACCCAAGCATTCCGTTTTCCAGGCGAGGTAGTCAAGGCCATTTTGGTTCAGGGGAGTCCTACCTCCCCTACGCTTACAAACATCATCTGCGCTACCCTCGACCGGCGCTTGACCGGCTTGGCTCGCCGTTTCGGAGTGACCTATTCCCGCTATGCGGATGACATCACTTTCAGCTCCGAACACTGCCCCTATAATCGGGAAGACTTCCAGCGAGAGCTTCTCCGAATTATCGAAGGCCAAGGTTTGACCCTAAACCCCGACAAAACGAGACTACAGAACCTGGCTCATCGACAGGAAGTGACAGGGCTAATCGTCAACGAGAAGGTAAATGTCCGCCGCCGCTACGTCAAGCAACTCCGAATGTACCTCTACTACCTGGAGAAGTATGGATTTTACAAGGCGGAGGCGATCTTCCTACGTGACTACCTCGCCGATCGAAAACACAATGTAAAGGGTAACCCCCAGATGTTGAATGTGCTCGGCGGCAAGCTAGACTTCCTGCGTATGGTGAAGGGTCAGGAGGATAGTACATACATTAGCTTACTCCAGCGCTTTCAGCGCTTCGACTTCCGACCCACCAAGATCAGCAAAACGCTTGATGCTTGGGAGATGGGAGGAATTAAAGAGGGGATGAAGATATATTATGGACAGGATAAGGAGAAATGATGGATAAATTTCGGTTTTTGCACGATATACTAAGTAGTCAAGTTCTTCGACCTAAAGAGCGGCAGCGGTTAGTTAAACTAATTGGCGATGAGTTTTTAGGTTCTAACCTATCTCAAAAGGTAGATATAATCACCAATAGAGGTAAAAATACTGGTGTATCTAACAGCTATTGCAATGATAGTAGATTGGAATTGTCATCAACTCTACAGTTGCTCGATAGTGAAGCGAATAGTAGTAAAGGTGATCTAACTGTATTTGGCAAGTCTGATATGCCTCAATACAGAGATCCAAAAAATCTACGTGATTTTTTGTATGAATTCAATCAGGACCCTGTGCTTAAGACGACTTGTCATGATATGGATAGCGACGACCTAGAAGTTATCAACGACTACTGTGGTATCAAAAGTTATAATTTGGAGGCCCATTATAAACTAATAGTAAGTAACTACAACTCGTTGACAGCAAGATATCGAAGCAAGGGTGTTAATAGAAATGTGTTAGGCCTGATTTCCGCATACCTAGGTATTCAGAATAGCAAAACTAGATGGTCTGAAGAAAATATTGAGATGAATTGGCGTACGAAAGGTATGGTCGAATGGGCAAAAAATCATCCTAACTTCCCACCTCATGCTAATTCATCACTGATAGAAAGCCGCAGAAGGGAGGGTTTTCGAATAGTGAAGCCAATAGTAATAGAAAAACAAAATAGGATAATCCGGGATTTTAGAGAATTAGTCATATATTTTAAACATATGTTCCACATCCGGCAGGATAATTCCTTGTGTAGTTTGCTAGCTCGAGTCAACAATACGTATAAGTCTGAGATAAAAATTGACCTATCAGAAGTTGCAAGTAACCTTGAACTATTTACATATGTAGATGCTATCAAGCAGGTATATGTCAAAATATTGAATATGATTGTGGAGGCAAGTAAACAACAGGAAGGAGCCATGATGCCTGAAGTTATCGTTTCTTCACTCGTTACTAGCGATGGTAAAAATGTGATTTTGAGCGTGAATCATGTTAATTCAGTGTATGGGAAACCCATTGAAAATACTGTTAACCGTTTGGGTAAGGACTATACGAGTTTAATATTGAAGCAAATAAATGGCTTATGTGACTTCTACCTTGAAGCTGATTTTGGTAGTTCGCATTATGCAAAAGTAAATGTTTGGAATGGAAAAAAAAGAACCAGTCAAACAGTAAGTAAACGTCTTGGGGTAGAACACATTTTAGTATTTCCAAATTAAAATTGACTATGATTTATATAGTAGATGATAAGATAAAACGAGCGGCCGATTACGGATGGAGCATAGATAAGTTTGAGGCCGCGCATAACGTCCAGATAATAAACAACCTCAAGCATCTATCTGCTCTTAGTGAAGAGATCTTTGTAGATGGCAACACTATATGCTATCACGAGTCATTCTTGGCTAAAACTTCGTTAAGAGATCGTGCATTAGAGAAGCGCAAAAAATTAGAGCAGTTTGCCGCAGAGAATCAGAGTTTTAGTTTGGTAATTTTTAGTGGAAGTAAAAACAGTAGACACATACAGGATAACGTAGCATACCTTCCGGTAGAAGTATTATACGAAAATCTGGAAGCATATGCCTGTCATGCAATAACTGAAAATGGGGATATTAGATATCTCCTATTTGGGACGACACCTGAGCGGGAGGAATCAGCGAGACGTGCGAGGGATAATTCTGATTGGGATAATGTCAAAAAGTTCAGCTTAGTTGACATTGGTAATCAGGGTAGTCTGTATATTAAACCATCCTCAGGAGCTATACCGAATATTCGATTTAGTGGGGGGGGTGAAGTAACTATATACAGCATTAGTTCCGACGAAGAAATTGATAATTTTGTGCGTACAAACCTTGCTGATAAGGTGTTCGATCAAGTCTTTATACCTGTAGCATTTGGTAAAACGCTATGTGATTATCTCGGTTTGCGTCTTGCTATGCATATACGCTTTACACCTGGACCAAACCAGCTTACTCCAATATTTATATATAGCTTCGTAGGCCACGCCGATTTGATTCAAAATCAATGCTTCGATATTTTGAAAACCAAAAGTGTCTTCCTGATCGATCGTGATGTTGAGGTAGTTGAAAGATACGCAGATGGTAGCGTAGTATATCCACCGCTTAGTTATCAAGAGTTAATCAGTGAATTAGAAAAGGTAAATCTGAGAATTCCTTCGAATTACGGTAGTAGCCACTCTATGAAAAATGAATGGGCTGTATATAGATGGGCTGTGGCTACCGAAATAGACGTTTCCTCTACTGGCTTAAGCAAAGCAGCACAAACTAACCTCTACATAAAATATTATAGCTATAAGCATCTTGCTGATTCTAATTGCGGACACGAAGCAAAGCTAAAATTTGATGTGCGTCTGCAGGCCATTCGTGACAAGAGATCTTCCTTGTCACGAACAGCTTCCGTACTAGTAGTGGATGATGAAGTAGGTATGGGTTGGGATGTAGTAATCTCATCTTTATTTGGGAAGGTGAATCAATTATCCGTGGATTTTTTAGGCGCAGATTTCCGGCAAATGACCTCTAGCCAAATCATCGAGAAGGTATTGTCTAAAGTAAAGTCTGTAAGCAGTCAACCAGATGTGGTGATTCTAGACTATTATTTATCGCAACAGTGCCATGATCAAGGTACCCCAATATCAGTAGATATACTGCAGCTGATCAAAACACAAGTTAATCCAGGTATTCAAGTAATCGTGTTCTCGGCTACAAACCAACTTAAGAACTTGCGGTTAATGCAGCGGGTAGAGAAGGGCAATCAACCAAAGCGTAGAAGCTTTTCTCCAGGAGCAGTAGTTGGTATAGATGGGTTTGTTTCGAAGTTTAATAATGACGCAACTACATCAGCGTTAGATATGGTCAGTGAGATGTATGACGCTGCTGATAGAGCTCTTTTGTTAAAGGCTATATACGTCAAGTTTAAACTAATACACGGTACTGATATACCTAAACTCACCAAATATTTTCGTGATAGACTGTCCAGCAATTTAGAAGTTGCTTATACGCTAATTGAAAAATCCTTCGAGGTGCCAAAGTACAAGAATTATGCGTATTTGCAGTTATATCTGATTCTTGAAGATGTCATGAATGAAGAATCACTATATAGCGGTGGTGTAACCCATACAGTAAATGGAGATATCGTAGTCGCAAATCAGCTCGACGAGTATAAACCATATAATTGTGAAAAGGCATTACGTTGGAATAGGGCTAATAAGAGTTGCCCAGCAGCATATTATACGTGGGAAACTGTAGAAAAGGACTGCCATCCAATATCGATTGACTTTAGAATGTCAGCTGTATTGCTCTGTCTGTATGGATTTGACAGTACTAGTCAAACAGATTGGCCGAATATTAGAGACATTCGCAATGAAAGAGGTGCACACGCCAGCGACGCAACGATTACTGTGGAAGATCTGAATCGGCTTATCGATTTTATGGTATTCTTCTTTGATCTAAAGAACCAGGCTCAAATCAGCAAAAGAGGTTTAGTAAATCGGCAAGCAAAGATTAGAGAAGAAGAGTTAAAACATAAACAGGAAAAAGAGTATGATGCAATTCGTAGAAAGCATAGAAGGTAATACGCACCACCACTGCACCCAACCCCCTAACCTTCGCAGCAAAACCACCCCTCAATGCACATCCACGACCACTTCCAACACCTTACCCTCACCGACGATCAGGACCGAGCCGTAACTGAGCTAGGGGCATTCATCGAGGGTAACGACCGGGCCTTTATTCTACGTGGCTACGCGGGAAGCGGGAAGACGACTCTGCTGAAGGGGCTAGTCAGCTACCTAAGATCTACGGAATGTAATTACCAACTAATGGCTCCCACCGGCCGGGCAGCTAAGATCATACAAGAAAAGACTCAAGCTAAAGCATCGACCATCCATAGGGGCATCTATGCATTCAACGATTTGCATGAGGTCGAAGCAGGGGAAGCGACAACCGATGTCAGTTTCCTTTACGCCTTTAAACTCAGGCAGAATGCAGATACGTTTAGCTCTATCCTGATCGTAGACGAGGCCTCCATGGTCGGTAATACCTACAGCGAGCAGGAGTTTTTCCGTTTCGGTAGTGGCCGCTTACTGAATGATTTGATAGATTACGGTAGGATCGCCGATGCAGCAGCTAGGAGCAAAATTATTTTCGTTGGGGATAGCGCCCAGCTACCACCGGTCGGCATGTCGTTCTCTCCCGCCCTTGATGACAACTACCTGAACGAGCACTTCGGAATAACTGCACGTAGTACCGAGATGTCGCGGGTAGTGCGACAGGCTGAGGGTAACGGTATACTGCAAGCGGCCACTAACATCCGCCGCTCAATGACTTCGGGCTTCTTCAACGATTTCGATTTACGGGCCAATGGCACCGATCTTTTTACCCCCCGATACGCCGACTTCCTCCAAACCTATAAGGAAAAAAGCGGGAAGAAGCTCATCATCTGTTACAAGAACAGGACCGCCTGGGACATAAACCAACGGATCCGTAAGGATAAGTTTGGTAGTGACCTGCCGATCCAAGAGCGCGATATAGTTATTATTGGACGAAACAATTACAAGGCTGAACTGCTCAACGGAGAGTTTGCTGTGGTTAACAAAGCGGATGCAAATACAGTCACAAGGAACGTTCGCTTTAACGTAAAAGGGGGCAAAACGGAAAGCGTAGACCTGACTTGGCGAAGTGTTGAACTGTTGAAGCGGGATGAAAGTGGTCAGGTAGTGACGGTGACGGGGTACATACTGGAGAATTTTCTCACCTCCGAAGCCAACTTGAACTCGCTCGAACAGCGCGCACTATACATCGACTTTAAACAGCGCCATCCGAAGTTACGACCCGGTACACCAGAGTTCAAAGTAGCGATCGCAGATGATGAATGGATCAATTGCATCCTACTAAAGTACGGCTACGCGGTAACCTGCCATAAGGCACAGGGTGGCGAGTGGCAAAGCGCTTTTGTCTTGTGGGATCGGGGTATCACCGAAGGGTTCGACTTCTTCGAAAACAAACATACTAAGACGGGCAAAGACAACCAGGATTTTTACCGTTGGGCCTACACAGCTGTTACCCGGGCAGCAGATCAGCTTTACTGTATCAATCCGCCTCACTTCACCTCTTTTTCTAATCTCACCTTTGTCGATAATGGGGTAGAAGCCGAGCTGGCTGCTCTTACGGGCATTCCTGCCGAGGCAGTAGAAGTAGAATTTGCGGAGGTCTTACCGGTCCTGGAACAGTTTAACCTGCAGGATGCACCTTTATCTATTCAGGACCACTTTATCCGTCATCACTTATTCCTGCGGAAGAAGTATATCGACATTTGTGGTTGGGAAAGAATAAGCTTTGAAATCTGGTACACCTTTCAGCGGGAGGGGCAAACCGCCGGTATCAAATTTTGGGTAAACAAAAAAGTTAAATTCAACAAAAAGAGCCAGAAGCTTTCAAATCTTACGACCTCGGACGACCTATACGATGAGATAATTCAATTACTGCCAAAGGTCCCGCCAGTAATCGTAAATCGAGATACGGTAGAGAGTATACTGCCCCGAATTCAATTCGAACTTGAAGTAGAAGAGGAAAAACCGTTTTTAAAGAGATTTTACGCGAAGTTCGTTAGTAGACTATCGGATGATATGCGCATCACTCATCTGCTACACCAGCAGAACTGCGAACGATACACGTTTGAGAAAAGTGGTAAGACATGCATATTTGATCTCCGGTACAAGGACAATGGTTTCTTTACAACCATAAAATTACTGCCCGGAAAGTGTGAGGATCCAACTATCATACTTACCCTAAAAGACATCATCCATGGACTCAAGTCGTAAAACATCCAAGGATATTACCGAGCTGCGTAAGGCGGGTCAGTTATCGGAGGCTCTTGAGTTAGCTACTCTTCTGCTGGTCGAAAAACCAGACGACATCTGGGTGAAGCGTGCCGCCTCCTGGGTTCACTATGAGTACCTAAAAGCTAACGCCACGCCCAGTGGAAAGAAGCGCTTCGCCAAGCACTTAGAAGCTCTTCAGGCGCTGAACCTATCGGCCGAAGAGGATCTACTATTTGGACAAGTCACCTGGAAGATAGGCAGCTTGATCTTCTCTCTCGCACAGGAAAATACCTTGGAGAACCAAGTCGTCAATCGGATTTTTAGTGCAGTTCGGACGATGCCCATCCCCCGCCCGTCCGAAGGAGCTTCCTTTATGCTCAAGGCCTTTCAGAAGATCAATAAGGAATGGAGCAACTACCTAGCCTTTATCGACTGGTTCGGTTTGGACAATCTACGCAAAGAAGATTACCGGAAAGAGGAGTTCAATGGCCGTCGTATCATGGCCGTCGCAGAACAAGTCTACATCGCCTACGCAAAAAGGCTACTAGTGGGAGTGCCCACCGGGGGGTTCGGTAGTCCAAATGCGATCGACAAGGAGAAGGTAGTCGCCTTCATGCCACTACTTGACAAGGTAATTGAAGAGCACCCCGAGTATCAGTACCCCGCCTACTACAAGGCACAGTTCCTGATTGCTATGGGGGATGGGCAGGAAGCTCTTGACGCCTTTCTTCCTTTCGCTAAGCAAAAGAAAAATGACTTTTGGGTCTGGACGATGATGGCGGACCTCTTTCCGGAAGAAGAAGACGTGCAGTTCGCCTGCTACTGCAAAGCGCTCAGCCTAAAGCCCCCCGTTGAGTACACCGGCAAGGCGAAGACTACGTTCGCTGGTCTTCTCATTCAGCGGGGTAACTACGATGCCGCCAAAACGGAGATCGAGCAAGTAGTTCGAATTCAGGAGAAAAACGGTTGGAACACGTCCGCACAACTTACCAACTGGCAGAAGCAGGACTGGTATGCCACCGCACGGAGCCGATCAAACAACGAGAAGCTATACAAACGTCATCTACAGCAAGCCGAAGAGATCCTTTATCGGAACCTCCCGGTGGAAACTATTGTAATTGAATTTGTAAACTCAAACAAACACGTAGCAAACTTCGTGAAGAATGAACGTAAGTACGGTTTTTTCACCTACACTCATTTAGGACTCACACCCTCTATTGGGGACATCCTAAACGTACGTTTTTCTACCCAAGCCAACGAAGGCTATTTTAAGGTCGCTACCGCCAAAAAACTAAACGCGGACTCAAAGTGTGAAGCTCTGCGCTCCTTCAGCGGTAGTATTAATAAACGAGAGGGGCAGGAATTTAGCTTTGTCGATCAGGTCTTCATCGCACCAGACATAACCGCACGTCACGGACTACAGCAAAATCACGCAGTTACTGGTACCGCCGTTCTGTCCTACAATAAGAAAAGAAAGCAGTGGGGTTGGAAGGCAGTTAGTCTCGTTCCACACCAACACGATGCTACCTCTATTACGTAGTTCACCGCTTCAGCTTAACCATAGCTAGGAACTACCAAGCCGGGCAGCGGTGCGCAGGTGCAAACTCTACTGATGAAATATCAGCTTATCTGATGACTATTCTAGTGAACCAGCTTGCAAGTCCTGTTATACTCAAGACTTGGCCTCTCACTTCCGCACTGCATTGCCAAAATTCTCATGCAGCTACAGCTGTACTCCGGTTCTAGCGCCTTGCGCAGTAGCGAGATACCTGCGACTTAGTATAGTAATACTTACTGTCTAGTCCACTGGTCAACTGGCAGTTGATCCGCTTAACGCACCGACTTTCTTAACTTCATCGCACCCGCGCCCCGCCGCCCAAGTACTACCCGTGATGAAGAAGTCCTGATCCCCGTCCGCCAACCCCTAAGGGCCTACCTGCGCAAGCACCGCAGGGATGTAAAACCGCCGCTGCAGTACGCCGACCTCAACCGCTTCCAGCAGACGATGGTCATGATCAACCACGAGGGGGAGGACAGGCTGTGGCAGACGATCTTCTACGACGAGTACGAGTGCAAATAGATTGAGACGAGACTGAAGCAAATCCATGCCCTGACAGGCTGGCCGGGTCAGCCTACAACTGCACGAAGAAGCTGAGTTGGTCGGTAGCGTATAAAACCCCGACAGTCAGGAAGACGGTCTACTTAGCTGGTCCTATTTCGCCCCCAGGGTCCACTACCAGATCAAACTGGAATTGAAGCTACCCAACGAAGACTTCACGGGGAAGGCTATCGACATGCCGGTGATCAATTCGTTTAGGGGTGCTGACGGGGGAAACGATACGCGACACTTTCCGCTACGCCGACATCCTGCGCTGCGCCATCGACCCCAACGACAAGCGCAGCTGGCCCAGCCGCGCCGAGGAGACGATGAGCAACTACACCCAGGTCAACGAGGCCATCACCTACTCGATCCGCTTTCAGAACACGGGCAACGATACGGCCTTCACCGTCCGGCTGGAGGACCAGCTCAGTGACCAACTGGACCTGACGACCTTCAAGCCGCTGACCGCTAGCCACGACTACCGGGTCACGCTGTCCGACGGCGGACTGCTCGAAGTCCTGTTTCCTAACATCCTACTGGTCGACAGCGTGCGCAACGAGCCGGGAAGCCACGGCTTTTTCACCTTTGAGATCCTGGCCAAGGAGGATGTAAGTGATTTCACGGCCATCGAAAACACGGCCGGTATCTACTTCGACTTCAATGCGCCGGTCATCACGAATACGGTGACCAACACGATAGTGGAGGAGCTGGATGCGGACAAGGACGGCTACTTCTTCTTCGTCGACTGCGATGACAGCCGTGCCGAGATCAATCCGGGCATGACCGACATTGCCGGCAACGGCATCGACGAGAACTGCGATGGGGTGGATGGCACCTCGGCGGTCCGGGAGTTCGGCGGAAAAATTCTGACCCTGGCCCCCAATCCGACCCGCAGCCGCCTTAGCCTACGCCTGTCCGAGGCGGGCGACTTCCGCCATACCCTGCACGATGCCCGGGGTCAGCAGCTGGAGTCACGGGCGTTCCAGCAGTCTGCTACGATCGACCTGGGGGGGCTACCGGCGGGGATATACCTGCTGCGGCTAACGGATACGGCGGGTGGCTCGGTGACCCGGCGGGTAGTGAAGCATTAAGAGCTTGCATTATCTCCCCGACCGCTAATAGAGTACGGTGAAAGTGTCCTAATCAAACACAAGCAGGTAATTTTTGAGATATACCATTAGGTGACCAAGCGCGTGGTAGATCAGTAGTTTATGGAGCTCCAGTAAGGGAAACAAGCTTACCGCCCCATATGACTACGTGTAGTTCACTCCCCCCGCTCCACCGGCAGCCCCGCCGCCTCCCACGCCCCCAGACCCCCATCCAGATTGAGCAGCTGGGTGAAGCCGGCGTCCTGCAGCAACTGGATGGCGCGGGTGCTGCGTCCGCCCGACTGGCAGGCGACGATGATGGGCCGGTCGCGGGGCACTTCGTCCAGTCGGTCGGGGAGTTCGCTGAGGGGGATGTCGAGCTGCGCATCTACGCCGTAACGCACCGCTGCCAGCTCCTCCGGCTCCCGTACGTCGAGCAGTAGGGTGTCGGACTGGACGGCACGGAGCGCTTCCTGCGGCGTAATTTGGGGAATAGCCGTGCTACGCTCCGGCACCACCACTGCCGAAGCAGCCGGTCGCTGGGTGGCGCAACTAGCGGTAAGCAGAAGGAGGCAGTACAGAAGGAAACGCATGGTGGGTGGGCTTTCAGCAGTAAACCCATCGCTAGCGCTTTTGCTCAATCCACACCGCACCGGCGGACGCGCCCGCAAAACCAGGTTCCTGACCGAAGTGTTCCCCGTGCTAAAGCATTTCCCCCTGACCGACCGACTTACCGCCGACGCTATACAGCAGCACTTCCCCACCTTCACGGAGCCCGGCCTACAGCAGGTGCTAGCCGATCAGGGCCGTGTGCACCGCTTCGGGGAGGGGGAGGTGATCATGGACTACGGCAACTACGTGCGGATGATGCCGCTGATCCTGAGCGGTACGATCAAGATCAGCCGGCTGAGCGAGGACGGCTCCGAGCTGTTCCTCTACTACCTCGCGCCGGGGGAAAGCTGCGCGATGACCTTCTCCTGCTGCATGGCCAGCAAACGCAGCGAGATCCGCGCCGTAGCCGAAGAACCCACCGTGCTGCTCGGCCTGCCCCAGCAGAAGCTCGACGAGTGGATGATGCGTTATACGAGCTGGAAGAACTTCGTGATGCAGACCTACGACCGGCGCATGCACGAGCTGATCCGCACGGTCGATCAGGTGGCCTTTCACCAGCTGGATCAGCGGCTGTACGACTACGTGGATACCCGCGCGCAGCTGCGTCCCGACCGTAGCATACAGGCCACGCACCAGGACATTGCCAGCGATCTGCACGTGAGCCGGGAGGCCGTCTCCCGCCTGCTCAAGATGCTGGAACAGCGCGGGGTAGTGGAGCTGGGGCGTAACCACATCCGTCTCGTCAAACCGCTCTCAGCTTAGTTCTTTGCTGTGTGATGTACATCACGGAGTCTGCCGCGGCAGACGCCTACTTTTGTCCCCTCAACCGATCCTTTTATGCTAGACGTACTTTCCCAACCCTGGCACTGGTCCGTCAGCGGACTGGCCATCGCCACGGTGATGTTCCTCCTCCTCTACGCCGGTAAGGAGTTCGGCGTATCCTCCAACCTGCGCACGATGTGTACCATCGCCGGGGCCGGTAAGCGCTACGATTTCTTCGACATCGACTGGCGGGCCCAGCGCTGGAACCTGCTGTTCGTCGCCGGCTCGGTGATCGGCGGTTTTCTGGCCTTCTACTTCTTCTCCAGCCCGGAGCCGGTGCAGCTTAGCGGGGAGACGGTCGACTACCTGCAGTCGGTAGGTATTGCCGCCCCCGGTCCGGCCGGCACCCCCTGGTCGTACGTCCCCCGGGAGCTCTTTGCGGCCGAAGAGATCTTCACCCTGCGCGGATTCATCGTGCTGGTGATCGGTGGCTTTCTGATCGGGTTCGGTACCCGCTGGGCGGGGGGCTGTACGAGCGGTCACGCCATCAGCGGCCTGTCCAACCTCCAGCTTCCCTCGCTGGTCGCCGTGATCGGCTTTTTCATCGGCGGGCTCCTTATGAGCTGGCTCATTCTTCCCCTGATCCTCCAATTCTAGTCCATGCGTTCCCTCATCTACCTCACCATCGGCATCCTGTTCGGCTTCGTGATGACCAAGTCGGAAGCCATCAGCTGGTTCCGCATTCAGGAAATGTTCCGCTTCGAGAGCTTCCACATGTACGGCATCATCGGCACGGCGGTGGTCGTCGGCGCCCTCGGTATCGCCCTGGCTAAGCGCTTCGGCATTCACGCTTACGACGGCAGCGACCTGCGGCTCAAGCCCAAGGACTTCAGCATCCCCCGCTACCTCTACGGCGGCATCGTGTTCGGACTGGGCTGGGCCATCACCGGCGCCTGTCCGGGCCCCATGTTCACCCTACTCGGCCAGGGCATCTGGACCATCGGCGTCGTCATCCTGAGTTCCATTCTCGGCACCTTCGTGTACGGCATCCTGCGCCCCCGGCTCCCGCACTAAGGTCGAGGCGTTGCACGCCGAGCAAAGCACCCGGGCGCGGCCGCCGGTGCAGGGTTAATAGCAAAAAAATATAGCACGATGAACATCAAGCAATTCTTCGACGAGGGCCTCGCCCATGCATCCTACATCGTCACCTCCGCGCAGCAGGCCGTAGTCATCGACCCGGCCCGCGACCCGCAGCCCTACTACGACTACCTCCAGGGAGCAGGTGCCGAGTTGATTGGCATCATCGAGACTCACCCCCACGCCGACTTCGTCTCTGCCCACCTGGAAATGCACGAAACGACCGGGGCACCGATCCTGGTCAGCGGTAAGGTCGGCGCCCACTACCCCCACCGGGCCTTCGACGGTGGGGCTACCTATTCGCTGGGCGACTGTACCCTTACGGCCCTCGATACCCCCGGTCACTCGCCGGACAGCATCAGCATCGTACTCACCGACGCAGCGGACAAGCAGCGTGCGGTCTTCACCGGCGATACTCTTTTTGTGGGGGATGTCGGTCGGCCCGACCTGCGCGAATCCGGCGGAGCGGCCGACAGCAAGAAAGAGCGGCTGGCCCGCGCCATGTACCACAGCCTGCGCGACAAATTGATGCCCCTCGATCCGGACGCCGAAGTCTACCCCGCCCACGGGGCCGGCAGCTTGTGCGGTAAGGGGATGAGCGACGAGCGCAGCAGCACGATCGGTAAGGAACTGAAGACCAATCCCGCCCTACAGGAGCTATCGGAAGACGCGTTTGTCGACTGGTTGCTGGCCGACCAGCCCTTCATCCCGAAATACTTCCCCTACGATGTCGACCTGAACAAGCAGGGTGCCCCCGCGCTGGAGAAGAGTCTAAAGGACGTGACACGTAAAGAAGCCGGGTTTACTCCCGATCCCAGTGGCCATACCGTAGTAGTAGACACCCGCGACGAGGCCACCTTCAAGCTCGGTCACCTGCCCGGCGCGCTCAACATTCAGGACGGCAACAAATTCGAGACCTGGCTCGGCGCGCTCGTTGCGCCCGAAACACTCTTCTACCTGGTGGGTAAGGATGAAGCCGCGCTTGGCACCGTGATCGCCAAGGCCGCCAAGATCGGCTACGAACCCTTCATTCAGGCAGCCATTTCGATGCAAGAAACTTCGGCCGGCGAACGCATGCCCGCCATCGACCTGACTGCCTTCCGCGCTGCACCGGAGCAGTACACCATCGTCGACATCCGCAACGCCAGCGAGGTGGAGGAGGGGAAGTTCTTCGACTCGGCCATCAACATCCCGCTTCCCGAGCTATCCGATCGGGTAGGGGAGGTGCCTACGGATAAGCCCGTGGTCGTGCACTGTGCCGGTGGCTACCGCTCGGCGATCGGATCTAGTATCCTGGCCGGTGCCCTGCAGGACGTGAAGGTCTTCGACCTGAGCGAAGCGGTGAATGACTTTAAGTAGCTAGCAGCATGGCAGTACGCTCCGTATTCCGGCGTATCCTCACGTCCAACTGGCTGCCCCTGCTAGTGGTGGGGTTCTTATACCTGACCGGCCTGCACACGCCCGTGATCGCCCTGCTGCAGCGGGGTATCCTGGCCACCGGACTTTTCCAGCCCGCTACGGATCTACCGACTACCTATACGCCGGGCGGGCCGGTCAGTACCACGACCCTCGACTTCCGCATGGTCGACCCGGCAGGTCAGGTGGTCAACGCAAGTGAGCTGACGGGCAAGGTCGTGTTCCTCAACCTCTGGGCCAGCTGGTGCGCGCCCTGCCTGGCCGAGATGCCCAATATCCACGCCCTGTGGCAAGACTATGCGGAAGATGACCGCATCGCCTTCGTGCTACTGAATACGGAAGACGAGCTGACTAAGGGACTCGCCTACGTAGGTCGTCACGGCTACGGCTTTCCCGTATACCGACTACTCGGCGGACTGCCGGAAGAGCTCCGCACCGGTACGCTGCCGACAACCTATGTGATTTCTCCGGCCGGGCAGGTCGTCCTGGAGCACCGGGGCATGGGGCAGTACGATACCCGGAAGGTTCGCGACCTGTTGGATCGGCTGCTGAATGATCGGGTGAGCCGCTAGTAGCCACCGTACCTTGCGGCCCTCCGTACCTTGCGGCCCTCCGTAAATGCCCGGCCCCATCGACTACCTGATCCCCTTCATCGACTATGCCGGTACCCTGGTGTTTGCCGTGTCCGGTGCCCTGGCCGGCATCCGGCGCAAGTTTGATGTGTTCGGCATTTTCCTCATGGCACTCGTCACGGCCATCGGCGGCGGCACGCTGCGCGACCTGCTCATCGGCAGCACACCCGTCAGCTGGATGCTGAGTAATCTGTACGTCTACCTGGTGATCGGGGCGGTGGCATTTGCCGTACTGCTCTACCCTCAGATCGGTAAGCTGCGCAAGGGAATGTTCCTGTTCGATACGATCGGCATTGCGCTCTACACTATTCTCGGTCTGCAGAAGGCCCTGTCCTTCGGGCTCTCCCCCCTCATCGCCGTTATGCTGGGGGTGGTGTCGGCCACCTTCGGGGGCGTCATCCGCGACGTGCTGTCCGGCGAGGTGCCGCTTATCTTCCGGCGCGAGATCTACGCCTCGGCCTGCCTGCTGGGTGCCGTCGTTTTTCTGCTGATCGACTCCTGGCTGGGCGACGAGGCGGGTATGAGTATCGCCATCGCGGTGGTCTTCCTGATCCGCTTCTTCGCCGTTAAACGCAAGTGGTCGCTGTCTTTCCTCACGCGCTCCCTGAACTGAGCGCCTTACCCAACCCCCCCATGACCGTCACCATCCAGGCCGCGGAGATGACCGAGGTGCTCCGCCAGGTGTTCGCCCTGCACGGCTTCACCGACGCCGACGCCGCTACCCTTGCCCGCGTCCACACCGAAAGCACCCTGTACGGGGTCAACTCCCACGGCATCGACCGGGTAGCCAAGTTCATCGACTACATTGGCCGGGGCCTGGTCGACACCGACGCCCGGGCCGCGCGGGTAGCGACCTTCGGCAGCATCGAGCGGTACGACGGCCACTCCGGTCCCGGCGTACTCAACGCCCTCCACTGCACCGATCGCGCCATCACGCTGGCCCGGGAGCACGGCATGGGCTTGGTGGCCCTGCGCAACACCAACCACTGGATGCGCGGTGGTACCTACGGCTGGCGGACGGCAGCGGCGGGCTGCATCGGCATCCTGTTCACTAACACCACACACAATATGCCGGCCTGGGGCGGGCGCGATCCCCGTACGGGCAATAACCCCCTGATCATCGCTATACCCCGCGCGGGCGGCCACGTAGTCCTCGATATGGCCCTTTCGCAGTTCTCCTTCGGCGGTCTGAACGCCCACCGGCTCCGGGGCGAGGAACTACCCTTCCCCGGCGGCTGGGACGCGCAGGGTCAATTGACCACCACCCCCGCCGACATCATCGCCAGCGAGCGCGCCCTGCCCATCGGGTACTGGAAGGGCTCGGCACTGTCCATGGTACTCGATATGCTGGCCACCCTGCTCTCCGCCGGCAACTCTACCTACCGGATCGGACAGCGGGGGCACGAGACCGACGTCTCCCAGGTCTTTCTGTGCATCGACCCCGCACGCTTTCACGACCGCGACCTACAGCAGCGCCTACTCGACGAGATCGTCGACTACAACCACAGTGGCCCCCCCCTGCGGGAAGGGCAGCGCACCTACTATCCGGGGGAGCGTGCATTGCAGAACATGCAGCACAACCTAGCCCACGGCATGGCGGTGAGCATGGAGGTCTGGCGCGAGGTCACGGACCTGGCTCAGCGCACCACGATATAATCCGTGAACTCGTCACCACGGCTGTTATCAACGTACTTGCCGAGGTGCTCGTCGTCGTTGATCCAGGCCCAGCCGCGCTCGAAATCCTGGTAGATCTGCGAGGGCTCGCCGGACTGCGGGAAGTAGTAGTCGCGTGTCTCCTCGGAGTCGATGAGCCACATGAAGCTGAAGTCGCCGCTGCGCTCCCCGCTTATGCCGCGCAGGAAGATGATCTTAGAATCAGGCAGGGCATCCGACTGGGTGGGTGACCACATATTGTGGATGAAGCGCTCGAACTCGGCTTCGTCCACGTCGCTCTTCAGCCGTACGTGGTGCAGACCGAGGATCGCGCCGGGCCTCAGCCAGTGCTGGGTAACGTCCTCACCCGTTTCGATGATCTCGTAGGTGTTGTTCAGGATCTGATCGAAG
The DNA here is from genome assembly GCF_923081025.1 of Neolewinella maritima. Lineage (GTDB taxonomy): Bacteria > Bacteroidota > Bacteroidia > Chitinophagales > Saprospiraceae > Neolewinella > Neolewinella maritima. The sequence goes on from NZ_CAKLPZ010000001.1 coordinate 432,500, forward strand.
GCCTCTCCGGAGGTGAGTACTTCGCTGGGTTGGGCACTGCCATCGGGCAGTACCTGTAGCAGCAGGTGGCGGCCTTCGTACTGTCCGCGTTCGCCCTTCAGGTGGTAGATCGGCGCTCCGTCGGTCGCGGTCATCGTATCGGTATTGGCCGCGCTATCGGACAGGAAGTACAGGCTCACCCGCGCGCCTTCGCGCAGTAGTACCGGCTCGGCGATCTCGTCTTGCGCCAGCAGGGGGGGCAGGGGCAGGGCGAAGAGGACGGCGAGCAGCAAGAACGGTAGTGTGTAGCGTGTAAGCATGGCATGATCGGTTTGAACGCGTAAGGCTCCTAAGTTACGGGCTGGGTGGGTGGTAAACAAACGGCCGATCCCGCCCCCGGCGCTCACCCTGCGGCCATACTTAAGCCACGTCTACTGCTCCTTCACCCTACTGCGCGTAAACGTAGATCTTCACATCCAGCCTATAGAATCTACCACCGTCGATCACAAGTATCGAGCACGGGAATTACAGCGTATTGCGGCCAGCCGTGATCGGATGACCCCTCATTCTACTCCATTCAGCAGACTGTTAATGAAATACTAAGTCTTTTTCTACCATCGTTGAATATGTAATACGGGGTCTTTTGGCCCGCATTACCCTTAGTTTCTCCCTCATGAACCAGTATTTATTTGCCCTGATCATTCTGGCGCTATATGGCGCTTCGGCCTTCACCGACGCACCCGAGCCCCCGGCTACGGACGTCCCCAATATGGTGATCGTAGAAGACCACGCACCGGTATCCACCGATAGTCTCGCTGCGCCATCCGCGCTACCCCGAGTCGCTGGTGAGCATAGCGGCAACCACGCGGTCTACCTGCGGTAGTAAACTTCGCCCCGCATTACGGTTTTCGGAAGGTACCACCTAACCGAAATGCCTTATGCAATCCGTGCACCTGATCACCGTTTTCATTCTATTTATTCTGGGTTGCTCGTCTCCTGGCACCCTGCCTACAGTAGCTGCGGATGAAGCGCCTTCCGCCAGCACTACCACCACCTTCGTATTCGGCACCCGCGGCGGCCACGGCGCAGAAACTTACCTGCGCCTCAAGGACGGTATCCTCTACCGCAGCGCCTACGCCGGCCTGCGCACCAACGATCCGGACTACGCCTTCAATTCCGATGACCCGGCCGGAGACGAATCCAACTGGGAGCGTATAGGCCCCGCCCCGGCCGAGGCCAATGATCTTGCTACTAGCTTTCCCGAGGAGGCCTTCGCCCAATTGCAGGAGACAGACAACTGCCCCGCCCTGGCCTACGACGGGAGCTGTCCGCTCGTAGGGGTAGGGGAGGGCCGTGCGTACCGCAGCTACTTCGGCGACTTTGCGGAGCAAGCCGAGGTGGCCGCTTACATGGAGCGGGTCGGACAGTTCGTGACCGGGCAGGCAGATCAGTAGAACAGGACCTGGAAGTTATTCGCTATCCGGGAGGTCGTTGTACACCTGTGCGTCGGCCGGCCGATCGAAGAAGTCATCGGCCAGACTGCGGAAGGCATAGTCCGTCACCTCGATCTCGGTCACCGGTTCGCTCACCTCGCCGTCGTTCCACATGTACGTAGTGTAGCCGGTGGGCAGACTCAGCCCGTCCACCTTGGTCTTCCCGGTCAGCACCATCAGCTTTTCGGGGGTGCTGCCGCCGTCGGGGAAGAAGCCGGGGTAAGACACCACGTAGCGCAGCGCATCCAGCTGTCCGGTTTCGGGGTGCAGGTACAGTACGTAGTAGTCCTCCGACGCATCACCCGTACCCTGGGCGTAGGTCACGCGCACCATATCGTAGGTGGTGCCGTCCAGATCGGCCGCGGGCATGGCTTCGAAGTTGATGCCTTCATCGGCCAGCACGAAGGGCAGGCCCACGAAGTAGTAGGGTGTCAAGGCCCAGAAGCGCGGACTCATTCCCTCTACCTTTTCGCCGTCGGCCGACCACGCATCCGTACCGTCGTAGCCGTAGCGCACCGTCGTATCGCTGGCCAGCTGGTGTACCGCGCGGCTGCGCAGGTAGTCGTTGGTGATGTAGGTGTCCCGGGGCGTACTTCCGTCCAGGGGCCGGTAGTTGAAGTGGTAGTACAGGGCGCCGTTGCCGTACCAGGCTTCCAGTCCGCCCATGGCGTTGATGGCCCGTAGTACCTGCTGGGCGGGGGCGCTGGTGCCGAGTCGTTCGGTAGCAGCGGCGATCCGCTCCGCATGGGGAGTACTGGTTTCTTCGACCACTACTTCAGCAGTAGGCTCGGTATCTGGACTACAGGCCAGAAGCAGGAGAAAGGAGAGGAGGGTGAGGTAGCGCATAGTAGCTAGTTAAGGGTGTGAGGACACCCGGGGCGGACGAAAGTTTGCTTTCCCACTGGGCGGGCTTGATCCGAGTAAGAGAAAATCACACTACACCACACATCCAAGCGGTGCGTAAGGGGGTTACCGCTGCGATACCGATGCCCTATGCCCCCCAGCACTATTCCCATCAGCAAGCAGCTGTCCCTCACCACCCTCACGCCCGCTGACCAGCCCGGAATTTGGGAGCTCATGCACCGTATCTACCCACCCGCCTACCATAACTTCTGGCCGGACGGTGGCCGCTGGTACGTCGGTAGCCTCTACAATCCCGCTCACTTCGCTGGGGAGCTTAGCGTAGCGGACACCCTTTACTGCAGTATCCGCTGGGAAGGCGACGTAGTGGGTATCGTCCGCGTCGTAGACCATCAGCCGCTGCCCGAGCAGCCCGAACGACGGGCCAGCAAGCTGCACCGGCTTTACCTCGACCAGCGCGTCCACGGCCGCGGCATCGGCCGCACGGTCATCGAGTGGGTGATCGCTACCCGCCGTGCCCGCGGACAGGAACTGCTCTGGCTGGATACCATGGAGCAGGCGCCCGCCGCCCGTGCATTCTACCAGCAGCTGGGCTTCACCGAATCGGCCTACGTACAGTTGGATATGCCGCTGCTGTACCCCAGTATGCGGGGCATGTACCGGGTGGCGCTGCCGCTACACGATGCCCAGATGTAGGACGCGGCCGCCGCTGCGGTTCACGGGCATAGTGCTCTTGCCGATCACTACGCCGTCCTCTGGTGCCAGGTACTGCTCCTTGAGGGTGCCGAATACGTCGCGCTGACTGGCGATCAGGTCACCCTTTTTGACCTCGGCCAGCAGATCTACTTCTACGGTCAGCAGACCGCCGGTGTGGGTGTAAATCCAGTAGCTTCGCTTACAGAGAATAGGCCCTGACTCCGTGGAGGAAGGCTGAATGATCTCGTCCTGCGTCATCTTCAGGTAGCTCAGCGCATTGTGAATGCCTTCGATACCGCTCCGGATCAGCTTCTTTTGGTACACTCCGGGGTTACCTACCTCCAGGGTAATGGCGGGAATGTCCAACGCATCGGCCGATCCGCGCAGGGTCTTGTCGTTCGGTGGGTTGTGGACGATCAACTGGGGATTCTGCAGGATGGCCAGCTGGCGGGTGATCTCGTGCGACATATCGGCCCGTACGTAGTAGCTGTTCACCCGTCCGCGGCTGGCGGTGTGCAGGTCCAGCAGGTAGTCGAAGTGCTGAATGATCCGGTCCATGAGCCGGAAGGCATAGACCTCGCTGGCCCGACCGTCCTCCTTACCCGGCATCACATGGTTGAGATCGAAGCCGTCGGTATAGACGCGCGTCTGCCGCAGGAAGGCCGGAATATTGACCACCAGCACCCCGATGATGGTACCGGTAAGCTCTTCCACGTCGAGATCGGAAAACAAGCGCTGGATCACGCGAATACCATTGAGCTCATCGCCGTGTACCGCCGCGGTGACGCCCAGGGTTGGTCCGTCCTGTTTGCCCTTCGCCACGAGAATGGGGATGCGTACCGGCTCACCCAGTCCGTCGCTGATGATGCGCAGCCAGTACCGGCGGATGGTGCCGGCCGGCTGATCGACCTCCGAGAGGCTCAGGATGGTGGGGGCTTCGGTATTAGTGGTCATAGCAGTAGCTGAATAGTTCGTCAATCGTTTGTTGTAGGATCGGCCGGCCGGTCTGGGCCTCCGCCTGCGGAAAGCCGCCGATGCTCAGGGTGTTGAGCTCCGAGAGCACCCGCCGGCCGTCGTCGGCCACCAGGGTGTCCACGCCGCAGAAGCAGATGCCGCGCCGCAGGAGCTCGGGGGCGATCGCCTCAATCATAGCGTGCTCCTCAGGAGCTACTTCGGCGCCGATCGACTTACCGCCCTGGGCCACGTTGCAGAGCCACTGTCCGGGTGCGGGCAGGCGCAGGGAAGCGGCCAGGATCTTGCCGTTCACGACCAGGATGCGCTTGTCGCCCTGGCTGACGTTCTGCAGGAACTTCATGGCAAGGTACGGCGTGCTAAAGTCCGCCCCGGTGACGTCCTCCGGTCCGTTCACCCGCAGGATACCGTTGCCACCGTAGGCCCGCAGGGGTTTGAGGACGAGGGGGAAGTGACGGGCATACTCCCGGGCTTCCTCCGCGTTGCGCACCAGCCGGATGGGTGGTGTCCACTCCGGGAAATTGAGCAGGAAGGACTTATCGCCGGTCACCTCGATCCCCTCCGGGTTGTTGATGCACAGCGGAGCGTCCGCCCCACTGTTGTAGTCGGCCAGCGCGTCGAAGAATACGGCGGATACCGGGTGGGGCAGGCGCAGCCAGATCACGTCGTAGGCCTGGGGGTCGAGTGGGTGAGTATCTTCCAGAAACTGGCGTCCGCTCGGCTGAAACTGTAGTTTGCCCTTCACCCGGAAGCCCTGCACCTGCGTGCGCGCCCCCTGGAAAAACGGGGCATTTTTGGGATTACCCCGGCTGGCGATGTCGACATACTTGCAGCGCGGATCGGCCGCCAGGGTGCTGACGAGGGAGTAGACGGAATTCTGGTCGCTGTGACCGCTGTGGTCGGTCAGTACCAGGAAGGAAAGCGCGCTCATGCGAGGATTTCGGAAAGGAGGACGGGATCGTCGTTCAGGCTGGAGAACAGCCGCAGGCTAAATTTGCCCTTGGAGTTAAACAGCTTGGTGGCCATTTTGTCGATGGCTACGGTGCTCAGTACGGTCTGGATGTAGGCCTCGATGAGGTCGTCCAGGCCGATGCCGAGTTTGTTGAAGTCGCGGCGGTCCATGAGCAGCAGCCGGTTGGTGTCCGAGCCCCACTGGTTGTCGGCCAGTTTTTCGGAGAGGTTGGTGCCCAGCATGGCCCAGGAGTCGGTGCCGGCGTCGAGCTGATCCGACAGCGCCTGCTCGGCGCGGCGGCTGTAGCAGGCCAGCGGACGGATGCCGGAAGCGGTGCTGCTGACCATGAGCCGTACGTCGCTCACGAAGGTGCGGCCCTTCTTGTCGGGGATGGTGCCGACGTGAAAGAACTTGCCGTCGCCGCCCGTCGAGCTCCAGCCGTAGTTGCCGATCAGGCTCTGCACGATGAAGCGCTCGTAGTCGATGGGCTCGGCCATGAAGGCATCGAGCTCGCCCTGGTTGGTGATGGTGTACACGCCCTGGCCCGCGTTGGAGTAGGGGACTTTGACCACGGCCTGTCCGCCCAGCTTAGCCACCCAGAGGGGGATCTCGTTGCGGCTTACGTCCCAGATGGTTTCGGGGGTGTGGATCTTGAGTCCCCACTTTCTAATCTCGCCGTTGTAGAAATCGTAGGCCTTGGCAGCTACCATCTTGTTGCGGCCCCCGGCCAGACAGGTGACGATGGGGTTGAGGATGCGGGTCTTGCAGTTGAGGGGCAGCCGCGTCCAGGGCCGCTGCGTGAGGTAGCGGAAGGCGGCGCGCAGGCGTACCCACTCCCCCTCGTGCAGGGCGTAGAGCCAGTCGTTTTCGACCTTCAGCTTGCGTTCGTCGGCCCCGTAGTAGTCGCTGATGTAGAGTACATCCTCCTGAAATACATCGGCGATGGTGGCTGCGTAGCCGCTGGACTCCATGGGGTTCTTGTCGTAGATCACGGCCAGGCGGCCGTCTTTTTTGTTTCCGCGGCGCTCTACGTAGGGCCGGAAGGTGCGCTCGACCAGCAGGCGGTAGCTGCCTTCCTCCTGGTGGTCGTCGAGCAGCGGCATCGACTTCTGGCCCGAGGGGCAGGAGTTGTTTTCAATGATGACCATGCGGCGGCGACCCTGGGCGGTGGTGGCGTTGATGAGATCGGCCCCACCCCAGAGAAAGTACTTGCACTGGTAAGCCAGAATCTCGCGCAGTCCGTCGGGATCTACCAGGGGGTTGAGGTGACAGTAGCGGCTTACGATCCGCTCGCGGTCCAGGTTCAGGAAGAAGCTGACCATGGGGTGGATCGTAGCGTTGAGCGCCTTGGGGTACCAGTGGGCCTCGGCCTTGAAGCTACCCGGCGAGACGGAGGTGGTAGAATTACGCATGTACGGGGTAGGATTTGGCGGGGCAGTTCACCGGGAGGGTGGGGCAGCATTACGCTGCTAGTTATATGCTAGGGGAGAGGAAACGTAAGGGGCTAGTCTAATAGGGCGACAAAGGACGGAATGTTTGACCAAAGCAGCCGGGAAAATGTGCTGGCCGGTTAAGTTTGTGCCATGAAGTTGCTCCTGACCGCCCTGTGCCTCTGCGTATCCGTACTCTCGGCCCAGGGGATCGGCCTGCACCCCCCGGAGGTCGACTGGCAGCAACTCCGCACCGCGCAGGCCCGTATCATCTTTCCGGCCGGCTACGAACAGCGGGCGCAGCGGGTAGCCGCTCTCATCGATACGCTGGCCACCGGGCACTCCCGCAGCGTAGGGGAGAAGCTGTACGACATCGACCTGGTGCTCCAGACGCCCAATATGACGGTCAACGGCTACGTAGGACTGGGGCCGTTCCGTTCGGAATTCTACGTCACCCCGCCCCAGAGCTTCAGCCTGCTCAGCCAGACCGACTGGGTGGATCTGCTCACCCTCCACGAGTTTCGCCACGTGCAGCAGACCAGCAACGAACGGCGAGGCCTCACCGGCCTAGCCGCCCTGCTACAGGGGCAGACCGGCTGGGCGGTGCTGTCGGGTATCGCCACGCCGAACTGGTTCAGCGAGGGCGATGCGGTGATCGCCGAGACCGCCTTCAGCGCAGCCGGCCGCGGTCGTACGCCGGCCTTCAGCGGTGACCTGCGCGCCCTGCTCGGCCGGAACCGGGTATACCGCTACGCCAAGGCGCGCAACGGCAGCTTCCGTGACCTGGTGCCCGACCACTACCGCTACGGCTACGCCCTGCTCACCTATGCCCGCCAGCAGTTTGGCAACGACGTCTGGCGGCGCGTACTCCACGAGGGGGCAGCTTACCGCAGCCTGCTGTACCCCTTCAGCCGTGCCCTGAAGCGGGAGACCGGACTAACCACCCGCGAATTGTACCTCACCACCATGGCCGAACTCGAGCAGCTACAGGACAGTGCGCTGGTTGCCCGGGGAGCCTTGGTGGAGGGGCTACCAGTCGAGCAGTCCGACCGTGGCGACATCCGCGACTACCGCTTCCCCTTCGTCGACGCACGGGGGCGGCTACTAGCTCTACGCACGAGCTACCGGCAGCTGCCCGCGCTGGTGGAAGTCGGCAATCCCGATCGGGTGATCACGACGATCGGCATCCAGCGGGAACCGTGGCTGGACGGCGGCAGCGACGTACTGTGGACCGAGTACCGCCAGGATCCCCGCTACACCAATCAGAACTACTCGGAGATCGTCCGCTACGACCTTGGTACCGGCGAAAAACACGTCCTGACCGAGGGGGGCCACTACCTTTCGGCCTCTCTGAGTCCTGACGGCCGCCGCATCGTAGCCGTATACTTCGATCCCCTGGCCCGGAACCCCGAACTGCGGCTACTCGACGCCACGAGCGGGGAGGTTATCAACAGCCGCGCGGTCCAGTATACTACCGTAGCCTGGCCCCGCTTCGCACCCGCTGGCCAGACCGTGTACTTTCTCGGTCAGGCTGCAACGGGAATAAGCATCGCTGCCTGGGACACGGATACGGATGCCGTGCGCACCCTGCGCCCGCCGAGTCGTGAACCTATCGACATGCTTTCGGTGACGGAGACGGGGCAACTGCTGTTCACCAACGGCCGCAGCGGCGTGGACAATGTGCACCGTCTCGACCCGGTCACCAGCCGGGAAGAGCAACTTACCAACGTGGCGGTAGGGGCCTACTATCCGCGACTGTCCGGATCGACGCTCTACTACGCCAGCCCCACGCCGCGGGGGGAGCGGCTGCACCTGCTTACGCTTAGTCCGGACGAGGGGGGTGGCGCTGTCGACCTACCGTCCGCACCGAGCTTCTTCGAACGTCCGGAAGCCTTCGCTGCTGAGGCTACCGATCTGCTGTCTAAGGTAGAAGCAGGTAACTACCCGGTGAAGAACTTCAGCAATACCCTGGGCGGCATCAAGCTGCACAGTTGGTCGTTCAACGGCAGCTACGTCACCCCCGGCGTGCGGGTCGAATTCGCCAACGCCTTAAATACGGCCGAGCTAGCGCTAGACGGCCTGTACAATATCAACGAGGCCCGCTATTCCGGTGGGGCTACGGCGACCTACGGCGGACTATTCCCCGTCATCGAGCTCTCCGGCCGCTACCGCGACCGCAACACCCTCGTGCAGGAATCCCGCACCGATAGCTTTCGGGTTTTCCGCCAGGAATTCTCCGAGGTGGCATTCGGACCCACCCTGCGGCTACCCCTGGAGTGGGTAAGCGGCAACTTCGTCACCGGTCTGACGCCCTCCCTGGGCTTCACCTATATAGATCCCAGTGGCGGAGAGAGTGGCCGGCTGCCCCGCAGCTTTGGCAATCTGACGGCGGGACTCAACTTCCGCGTACTCCAGCGCACGGCCGTCCGCCAGGTGCAGCCCCGCTGGGGCATGACCGCCGCCCTGTTGTACGACCGTGCCCTGGGCGACGGGGCGGCGGGGGCGCGCTTCCTCCTGCGCAGCTCCGCCTACCTGCCGGGTGCGTTTCTGACCCACGGTATTCGTCTGGACCTAGATCTACAGCGCGAGCAGGCGGAAAACCTGTACCAGTACCCCGATCTATTCCGCTACGCGCGCGGCTTTTCAGCCCCCCTCAACGACCGAGTGTACCGCCTGGGCGTGAATTACCAGTTGCCGCTACTTTACCCCGACATCGGCTTGCTGGGCATCACCTACTTCAAGCGCGTCCGGCTCAACGCCTTTTACGATTACAGCCGGTTCACCATTGACGCCTTTGCCGGCGGCGGGTTTCGGGAGCAGAGTGTGGGGGGGCAGCTGTACTTCGACAACGTGTGGTTGAACACCCAGGCCATTACCGTCGGGGTCGAGGGTGCTTACCGGCTGGACCGCGATCTCTTCTCGAATGACGAGCAGGATGTGCAATTCCGACTGTTGCTGTCGGGCAGTTTCTAGACGTTGAGGTAGTTCAGCAGGCTATCGAAGCGCTCCTTCAGGGTATCCTGTAGCTGCTTTTCGTTGAAGCTGGCCTTGACCACGTAGTTGAAGCGCTCGAAGGTGGCGATCACGCCGGCGATGCTCTGGCTATTCAGCTTCAGGGTCACCTCGATCTGATTGGAGTCGACCGCGCCGCGCACGAACGAGCTCAGAATGATCGCGCTATCGCTCTCTACGATGCGGGCGATCTCGGCCAGGCTGTAGTCGTGCCGCCCCATCTCCAGCACTACGATCGAGCCCGGGTTGCTGAAGGTGCTCGACTGGGCGAAGAAGCGCAGCAGGTCCTCACCGGTCACCATACCCACGTAACTTCCCTCGCGGTCGATGACGGGCACCACCGTGAGGTTGTTGTCCACCAGTTGCCGCATCACGTCGTAGAGGTGATCGTCGGGATACACCGAAGGGGGCAGTTTGGCCACGCGGTATTCGCCCACGGCCTCCTCCGGGTCGGCATCCAGCACGTCGTCTTCCGAGATCACGGAGGCGAGCTTACCCTGGTCTACCACCGGCAGGTGACGGATGTAAAATTCGTTCATGATCTCGAGGGCTTCCTCCCCGGTGTCGGAGGGACGCAGAGGCACGAGAGCGTCGGTAAGGAGGAAGTCAGCGGTCATTCGGGGGGGGGAAGTAAGGGTGGGTCGGCCTAACCCAGTAGGCGGCGCTTCTGGGTTACGAACTCCAGTTCGGTCAGCAGACCTTTTTCACGCAGCGCGGCCAGGCGCTGCAGTTGTTCGAGCAGCTCGTCGTGAACGGGCGCCTGGGTTTCGAGGGGCGGCATATCGGTGGCTGCAATGGGATCGTCGGTTGCGGGCGGGGCCGCAGGTGCGGTGGCCGTAGCCAGGCGGAAGTTTTGCCGCGCGAAGTCCGGAAAGGCCCGCTGCACGCGCAGGTAGGCCAGGCTGTCGTGGGTGCGGATCCGCTCGAAGTCGTCGAAGCCGAGGGCTACGGCGCGGTCCAGGTGGTAAAAAGCGCGGTCAGCTTCCTCTTCCACCGAATAGGCGCAGGCGATATTGAAGTGAGAGGCTACGTCGCGGGGGTTCTTCTCCAGGGCGCGTTGGAACGAGGCGATGGCCTCTTCGTATTCGTACTCGCGGAAGTAGCGTACGCCACGTTCCCGGTCTGCCCGTCCGATGTCGCGCCGGCTGGTCTGGCTTTCGCTAGCTTTTTCGCTGCTCGTGCTGCGCTGGTTGTAGCGTTCCTTGTCGCGGCGTTCGCGTTCCTTTTCACGCTCGGCCCGCTGCCGCTGCCGTTCCTGAAAGCGGCGTTCGCGATCGTTCATGATGGTTCTCTTTTGCACTTGTCCGTTGCCGGTCTGCGCCTGACCGTAGCCCGCCGCGGTCTGGGTCACCGGTTGATTATACTTCAGGTCGAACTCTCGGGGGTCCATCGAAAGGTAAGCGATCGCATCTACAATGCCGAACACCAGGGCCAGAGACAGCAGCATAACGGTGAAGGGGCTCGGACCGGCCGACAGGGCCAGCACGAAAAAGAACAGGTGGGCCATGCCCATACCTTTCTGCCCGAGGTAGAAGCGCTGGAGGCCGACGATGCCTCCGAAAAACGCCAGGATTGCCGCGATCGTCTTGTCTCTCATCTCACTAACGGGAACGGATGCGGGCCGCATTTCGTTCTTCGCTACGGGACATTTCCGCCCCCGTGTCGGCCCTTAGTCGCCAAAGATCCGGCAGGTCAGAATCGTCAGGTCATCGGGGTAGGCTTCTCCCTGGCGAAACTCCTCCAGCTTATCCAGCAGATTCGCGTTGAAGGAGCTGGCCGATCGCGAGTGTTGTCGGCGCGCAAACTGGTGCAGGATCTCCTCTTCGAAGGTTTCGCCGGCGGTGCTCTGCAGGTCGGTCAGCCCGTCGGTATAGGTCACGATCAGCGCCTGGGGGGGCAGGCTTACTTCACCCACCTCGAGTACCGGCAGTCGGTCGATGGAACCCAGTACGGTAGTGCCCTTATCCAGGAGTTGAAAGGTGTTCTCGCCCACCAGCACGGCGGGTGGGTGGCCGGCGTTGACATAGCGCAGCAGGTGAGATTCGCGGTCGTACTCCGCCACGAAGAAGGTCACGAAGCGCTCGCCATCCGTGATGCGGTACACGCTTTCGTTGATCTCGGTGACGAACTCGTGCAGGTTGCCGCGCTTGCGGATCAGGGTATGGAAATTAGCCTGGAAGTTGGCCATCAGCAGGGCTGCGCTCACCCCCTTGCCCGTGAAGTCACCGATACAGAAGACCAGCTTGCCGTCCACGAACTCCCGGTAGTCGAAGTAGTCGCCGCCTACCCCCAGCTTGGGTCGGTAGATAGCACTGAGCTCGTAAAAATCATTGACGGGCAGCTCCTTGGGGATCAGCATAGCCTGCACCTTGGCGCCCAGGTCCAGGTCAGCCTCCAGTCGCTCCTGCTCGATCTGCCGCCGGAACAGCCGTTTGTTCTCGATGGCTACGGCGATCACGTTACTGATCGTCGTGATGATCTGTACCCGCTCAAACATATTATCCTCATCCTCAAACGAGCCGATGAAGATATAGGCGATGGGCCGCTCTTTGTGCAGCACCGGCACCACGTGCTCGAAGTGGGAGAACAGCGGGTGGTCGTAGCGATCGATCAGGCCCGGCCGCTTGATCTCCGCCAGGTCCGTACTGTAATCGATGGCCGTAGCGAGCTCCGCCTCATCCAGCCCGATGGAGGTAGCCAGCTGCCACTCGTCGTCGTGCTCGCTCTCGCGCACGATCAGGGCCATCTCGTTGACGCCCAGCTCGCTGCGTAGGAACGCCCGGTACATCTGGAAGAGATCGTCGGCCGCCACATTATTATTGATCGCCTGGGTCATCTGCAGCAAGCGTCGTACTTGCAGTTGGCGCAGGTGCAATTCGCGCTCCAGGCGATTGATGCGGGGCATGGGCTTCGGCATGGGGTAAAGGTAGATCGCCTTCGCTCATTAGACGCTACGCTGGTTAGATCGCCTTCGGGGGTAGATCGCCTGTCGGCTTGGTAGATCGCCTTCGGCTCGGTAGACGCTTCGCTGGTTAGACCCCTTCGGGGGTAGATCGCCTGTCGGCTCGGTAGATCGCCTTCGGCTTGGTAGACGCTACGCTGGTTAGACCCCTTTGGGGGTAGATCGCCTGTCGGCTCGGTAGACCGCTGTCGCGGGTAGCTGCCGCGCGGGTCAGGCCATCTACCCCGAAGGGTCTACGCGCGAAGCGGTCTACTCCCGAAGGGTCTACCGCACAGCATCTAACCAACGAAGTGTCTAACTAGCGTAGCGTCTAACCAGCCGAAGGCGTCTAACCAGCGAAGCGTCTACCGAGCCGAAGGCGCCCTACTCTAAAACCTGAAGAAGCGCATCAATGCGTCGCTGCTGCTCCGGACTATCGAGGGCACGCAGTACCTGTACCTTTTCCGAGGCGGTCATGTGGAGGGAGACGGAGGTGCGGCGGGGGTCGGACTCGTTGGGCTGGTAGTTGAAGCGGAACAAATGGAAGCGGTCGGGGCCAAGGCTGCGGTAGAGGCCGGCAAGCAGCTCTTCCTGATCCAGGATCTGGAGGCTGAGGATGTTGCCGGCTACGCCGAGGGGGCTGAGCAGACCGGAGATGACGCCGCGGTGGCCGTCGTCCGGGATGCCCTGCTCGCGGAAGGCGCTGAGCTGGACCAGGACGACGCCGGAGGTATTGCGGTCGATCCAGGATTGGAAGACGTGGACGAAGCGGGCGGCGGAGGCGATGCCGTAGTTGTCGCGGTAGCCGGCGTCCATCAGGCGGATGCCCGGCTCGGTGGGCAGACTCACCTGGGGCAGCACGTAGGGGTAGGAGGCGTTGGCCCGCAGGGCACTGCTGAGGCGGAGACTATCGGCATCCTGGGCGTGGAGCAGGCGGCGGAAATCGACCATGTCCAATTCCAAAGGCACTTGTCGGCCGGCGCTGACGGGCGGGGTCATCATGTAGCTGACGCCCTGGGGGGAGATGACCATGCGGCGGCCATCTTCTACCACGCTAGGAGTAACAAAAAGCATCGGCACCTGCGCGGAGCGTTCGACCTCCCGGTAGGCGCTGAGCGGGCGGTTGAGCAGGTTGTCAGTAGCCAGGTTGTAGGCCCGCTCGAAGGCGTAGCCGCGGTCGCGGCGGTACGAGCGGCCGCCGATGCGTACCCGGCGGAAGGGCAGGAAGATGTCGTTGCTGACGATGGAAAAGGCCACGGGATTGAGCAGGTCGTCACTCACCCGGGCCAGGTGCTCGGTGCCCTCGAAGGGGAAGGTGCTTTGCTCCAGGTAGGCTTCGCGGAGGTAGGCCAGGCCCAGTAGTCCGCCACTGGCACCGGTGATAAGGGCGGTAGATTCCAGCAGGCGGCCCTCGCTGCAGGCCTCGATGGACTGGGCAACGTGGGTAGCCCAGAGGGAAGCGGTGAGCCCGCCGCCGCTGGCGCAGAGGATGACCAGCTTGGGTCGGTCGGTGGGTTGCTTGGCCTTCCAGCGGTCGAGAATAGCTTCGGTGGCGCGAATATCCTGGCGGCGGGCGGCGGGTGCGTAGAACTGCTGGAGGGAATCGAGGGAATACTCGGCCCGCATCGTATAGTCCAGCCCGTAGGCCTGGTTACCGTGGTCGAAGAAGGGGGTGCTGGTGAGCCAGTTGATGAGTAGTAGCAGGAGGATCAGCAGGGTCACCCGCCACTCCGAAAACCAGTAGCTGACCGCACCGATGATGGATACGAACAGACTGAACAGAATAAGAAAGCTGGCCCCCGCCGGGATCTGGAAGGTGGGCTGCTCGATCAGCAGGCCCAGGGCAATGAGTACGCCGATCGTGACAAATTGCAGGACCAGCGCGTTGACGTGGTTCTGCCGGAAAATGTTGCGCAGCAGATCAGTCTCGTAGTGGGCTACCGATCGGACCCGCTTTATCCGCAGGCGACTGTTGAGGTAGAAGCGTACATGGAAGGGGTTGTCGTACAGATTGACCAGCTGCGGACCGAGGGCCGTGGCCCGGTACGGCCGGTAACCCAGCGCACCGCGCCGGCCCGGTCCGCGGTGGGGCGGTGCTTCGCGGCTACCGGTGTAGTAGGTAATGTCGCGGTTCGTAAGGTTGAAGTAGATCGAGTAGATGAACAGACTAAGCACCAAGCCGATGAGCAGGCCCGTCAGGCTTTGCACGCCCAGTAGGACCGGCACCTGCGCGCCCGGCCCCGTGGTGTAGTGAAAGCGAAAGAGCAGCACGCAGTACGTAAGCAGCACCCCCAGGGGCAGCAGCGCGTTGTTGATACAGTACTTGAAGAAGGGCCGCGACAGACTGGCCAGGAAATTGAAGTAGCCCCCCAGCAGGAGGTAGGTACTCAGGTTCCAGCTCATGGTGAAAAAGCCGAAGGCCAGACCCACAATGAGAAAGGCGAAGTAACCGGTCTCGCCCAGGTACTCGGGGTCGAGGAAGAGGTACTGCAGGCCCAGTTGGGCGCCTAGTCCGCCGCTGATCATGAGCAACAGCAGCAGCCACATGCCCAGCAACAGGAAATTGGTCCGCAGGTGCAGCAGCAGGAGCTGTACGGGAAAGGAACGGTGCAGGTGCTGCAATACCTCGGGCATATCGCCCCAAAATAAGGCTATCTTTGCCGCCCTTTATGACAAAACGCCTCGCCACCAAGCTTACCCCCCAGGGGGAGCGTATTCTCCGCTCGGGCCATCCCTGGTTGTTCGACGGCTCCGTGGACTCCGTGAAGGGCGACGGCCAGGCCGGCGACCTGGCCATCGTCTTTGACCGCAAGCGGGATAAATTCATCGGCGTAGGCCTGTACGACCCCGATGCACCCATCCGCATCCGCGTGCTGCACCAGGGGGAGTCGGTACGTATCGACGAAGCCTTCTTCGCCGGCCGCATCGAGAAGGCGCGTAAGCTGCGGGCACCCCTATTCAAAAAGAACACGACGGGCTACCGGCTGATCCACGGCGAGAACGACCGGCTGCCGGGACTGATCGTAGACATATACGCCGGCGTAGCGGTGGTGAAGCTGTACAGTCCCGTCTGGTTTCCGTACCTGGATATGCTGCTGCCCCACCTACAGCGGGCGGCTAAGGCTGACACGGTCGTGCTGCGGCTGGCCCGGGTGGTAGATGCTCGGCCCGGTCTGTCCGACGGCACCGTCCTGATCGGCGAGCTCCCAAACCCGGAGATAACCTTCAAGGAGCACAATGTCAACTTCCTGGCTAACGTGGTCAGTGGACATAAGACCGGCTTCTTCCTCGACCACCGCCACAACCGCCGTAGGGTAGGTAAGCTGGCCAAGGCGCAGGATGTACTGGACGTATTCAGCTACAACGGCGGCTTCAGCGTACACGCTCTGCAGGGCGGGGCCTACCGGGTGCTGAGCCTGGACATTAGCGGTCCGGCCCTGGCCACGGCACAGCGCAACGTAGCGCTCAACTTCGGCGAGGATCCCCGCCATGAGATCCTGGAGGGCGATGCCTTTAAGGAACTGGAGCAGCTGGCTAAGCAGGGCGAGGAATTCGGTATTGTAGTGGTTGATCCTCCGAGCTTCGCTAAGCGGGAAAGGGAGATCCCCGGTGCTCTGGATGCCTACCGCCGCATCAATACCCTGGCCGTGCCCCTGGTCAAGCCCGGCGGTCTGCTGCTAGCCTGCTCCTGCTCGGCCCGCGTGAGTGCGGCGGACTTCTTCAGTACCGTAGAAAAGGTGATGAAGCGCAGCGGCCGCAGCTACGAGCTGGTGGAACAGACCTTCCACGACATCGACCACCCCATCGGCTTTCCGGAAGGGGGCTACCTCAAGTCGGTGTATTACCGGGTGGACTAGAAACCAGCCGCGAACCGATTACGTACTATAGAACGACTGCCGATCCACGCCCCCTATGCGCCTCCACCTCATCATCCCCGTCGTCAACGAACGGGAGAACCTCGTACAGCTGCTCCCGTACCTGGCCGGCGAGCTGGCCGGACGGGGCACCATCACCGTGGCCGACGGCGGCAGTACGGACGGCACGGCGGAGATGCTGGATGCCCTGACTAAGCAGGACGTACAGTACCTGAGATGCAGTAAACGGGGCCGCGCCCCCCAGATGAACGAGGCCGCCGCGCTGCAGCCCGAGCGGTACGACGTGCTGTACTTCATGCACGCCGATACGCGTCCGCCCCACGGCTTCTACGATGATATCAAGCGCAGTGTAGACGAGGGCTACCCTGTGGGCTGCTACCGCTTCCGTTTCGACTCGGATAGTCCGCTGCTGGCCATCAACGCCTTCTTTACCCGCATTCCACGGGCGCTTTCCTGCCGGGGGGGCGATCAGTCGCTGTTCCTGACCAGCGCGGCCTGGCGGGAACTGGGTGGCTTCGACGGCTCGATGCAGATCATGGAGGACTACGACATCATCGAGCGCATCTGGGCGCGGGAGATCCCCTTTCGCGTCATTCCGCGCTCCATCACGGTGTCAGCCCGCAAGTACCGGGCCAACAGCTGGCTACGGGTTCAGCTGGCCAACTGGAAGGTATTCCGCATGTACAAGGCCGGGGCGCCGGAGCAGGAGATGATCAGTCTGTACCGCCGCCGCCTGCGGCCCTGGTAGGCGGCTACTCCCGCATCAACCGCTTACGATCCAGTCCCGCCGATAGCGCTTCACCGAAGGCATTGGGGCCCATGGAGGGCTGACCGTGCAGCGGAAACACCGCCTTGACCCCCGCCGCCGGAATACCCTGCCAGCCTACCGTGTTGAGTGCCCAGTCTGCATCACTGATGGGGGCGTGGGTGAAGAGCTGGGTGGGCTTCTCGTAATTGTTGCCCACGATGATATCACCGGTAAAGAGGTAGCCCGTAGGCAGGTGCAGATAGGCCGTAGAGCCGGGGGTGTGGCCGGGCACGTGGTGGTAGGCCATGCTGAGGTCTTCCAGGATGTGGGTGTTGGTCTCCAGGGGGTGCAGGCCATCGCGGTTCATCGTATCGAAGCTGTGGATCAGTACGGGCGCGCCACCGAGCCAGTCGGATAGCTCACCAGGACTGCCAAAGGCCTGGCTGACCAGGTCCCCGTGGGTGAGTAGCAGGGCCGCGGGGGTGCGGCCGGCGAGGTAGTGGTCCACGGCATCGCGGGTCACGTCGTGCACCGCATCGATGAGGATCACCCGCTCGTCGTGGCTCAGGGCGTAGGACTGTCCGTGACGGAAGCGCTGCTTAGGCACCCGGAACGCGGTAAGCCGCTCGTCGATGGCTACGGCCTGGCCCGGACGGGCGGCACGCATACTGGCAATAAAGCTGGGGAGAATGGTGGCCATAGTGAATATCGGTAAAACGCTGCCTCCGGCAGCGACAGTAAAATGCTGCCTCCGGCAGCGATAGTAAAATGCTGCCTCCGGCAGCGACAGTAAAACGCTGCCTCCGGCAGCGATAGTAAGATGCTGCCTCCGGCAGCGAGCACCCATAAAAATAGTCCCATCAGACAGATGTTCGTACCACGTAAGACTACCACAAAGAACCCCCAACGACAGCTCAAATCTCACCGCATCTTCCCCCGTTCACCGCACCGGCGACCGCGCCCGATATACCCCCTCCGAAGGCCCGAAAATGCTAGGAAAGCTGGCATAATTTTTGTACCTTCGTAGCTATGACAAAGAACAACGAGCTGAACCCGAAAGCGGGTTATGACGCTGGCAATATTACCGCACTGGAGGGGCTGGAAGCGGTACGCAAACGGCCCGGTATGTACATCGGGGGCACCGATACGCGGGGGCTGCATCACCTGGTCTGGGAAGTGGTCGACAACTCGATCGACGAGCACCTGGCGGGCTACTGCAGCCGTATTGACATGACGATCCACGAGGACAACTCGATCACTACCGTAGACGACGGCCGGGGCATCCCGGTGGGCATGCACCAGAAGCTGCAAAAGTCTGCCCTGGAGGTGGTCATGACCGTGCTGCACGCGGGGGGTAAATTCGATAAGGATACGTACAAGGTGTCGGGCGGTCTGCACGGCGTAGGCGTCTCGTGTGTGAACGCATTGAGCAGCCACCTGCGCGCTACCGTACACCGCGACGGCAAGGTGTATCAGCAGGACTACAGCGAGGGTATCCCGCAGAACAAGGTCCACGAAGTAGGTACCACCGACCATACGGGTACCACGATCATGTTCAAGCCGGACGCTACGATCTTTGAGTCTACCGTCTATAAGTTCGAAACCCTGGCCAGCCGCATGCAGGAGCTGGCGTTCCTGAACAGCGGACTGCACCTGAGCCTGACCGACGAGCGGCAGACCGACGATGAGGGCAAGTTCGTCCGCAAGGACTACTTCAGCGAGGGCGGACTGGCCGAGATGGTCAAGTACCTCGACGAGGGCAAGCAGGACCTGCTCGAGGAGGCCATCTACGTGAAGTCAAAGGAAGACAACGTGGAGGTAGAGGTCGCCATGCAGTACAACACGACCTACCAGGAGAACATCTACTCCTTCGTCAATAACATCAAGACCCGCGAGGGCGGTACCCACGTCAACGGATTCCGCCGCGCGGTCAACCGCCTGTTCACCAAGTACGGCGACGAGAACGGCCTGTTCAAGAAGCTCAAGTTCAAGGTGAGCGGGGAGGACTTCCGCGAGGGGCTCACTGCCGTGATCTCGGTCAAGGTGCCCGAACCGCAGTTCAAGGGGCAGACCAAGGGGGAGCTCGGCAACAGCGAGGTGACCGGTATCGTGAGCCGCGCCGTCGGCGAGAGCGTAGGTCACTGGCTGGAGGAGAACCCCATCCAGGCCAAGCGCATCATCGACAAGGTGATCATCGCCGCCACGGCCCGCCACGCCGCCCGCAAGGCCCGCGAGATGGTGCAGCGCAAGAACGTGCTGACCGGCACCGGACTGCCCGGTAAGCTGGCCGACTGCGCCAACAAGGACCCCGAGAGCTCGGAGATCTTCCTGGTCGAGGGTGACTCGGCCGGTGGTACGGCCAAGATGGGCCGCAGCCGCGCCTTCCAGGCCATCCTGCCGCTGCGCGGTAAGATCCTCAACGTAGAGAAGGCCATGGAGCACAAGATCTACGAGAATGAGGAGATCAAGAACATGTTTACCGCCCTGGGCGTGAGCATCGTGGAGGGGGAGCACGGCGAGCGGATCCTGAACCTGGATAAGCTGCGCTACCACAAGATCATCATCATGTGTGACGCCGATATCGACGGTAGCCACATCGTGACGCTGATCCTGACCTTCTTCTTCCGCTACATGCACGCCCTGGTCGCCGGGGGGTACATCTACATCGCCCAGCCGCCACTGTACCGCGTGAGCCGCGCCAAGCAGTTCCAGTACTGCTGGAACGAGGAGGAGCGCCGCGAGGCCATCGCCCGCTTCAGCCGCCACGAGAACGACGGCTCGGTCAAGGTGCAGCGCTACAAGGGACTCGGTGAGATGAACGAGAACCAGCTCTGGGAAACCACCATGGACCCCGACACCCGCATGCTGCAGCAGGTCGCCATCGAGGAGAGCTCGGAGGCCGACCGCGTATTCAGCATGCTGATGGGCGACGAGGTGCCCCCCCGCCGCGCCTTCATCGAGGCTAATGCCAAGTACGCCAAAGTAGACGTCTAGGACCCCGCCATGTCCCACCGCCTATTCTCCGCCGAACGGCTAAAGTCCCGCAAGGAGATCGGGCGGCTCTTCGCCTCCGGTGCCCGGACGGCCTCGGCCTATCCCGTCCGTATACTATACCGTCAGATGGAGCAGCAGCGGGGTCCGCACCCCGTGCAGGTCACCTTCGTAGTGCCCAAGAAGCGCTTCAAACGGGCCGTGGACCGCAACCTGCTCAAGCGCCGGATGCGCGAAGCCTACCGGCTGCACAAGACGATCGGGGAGCGGACGCAGGTGCAGGCCGACGCGTCCGATACGCCGCACCAACTGGCGCTGCTATTCATGTACACCGGTAAGGAAATCCTCCCCTACGCTTCCATTGAGAAGTCAGTGAAAAAGCTGCTGGGCAGGTTGCAGTACTAGCCCCGGGCCGAAGAGGCTGTTTCTACCGCGCGCCAGACCCGCAGCACATTGTCGGAGCAGATCTTGCGGATGTCCTCGTCGGAGTAGCCGCGCTTGAGCAGGGTGTAGATCAGGTTGGGGTAGTCGGCTACGTCCTTGAGGCCGGTGGGCAGACTGTCGCCTACGCCGTCGAAGTCGGAGCCCAGTCCTACGTGGTCGATCCCCGCCAGTTCTACGACGCGGTCGATGTGGTCGGCGACCATCTCTACGTCGGAGTACAGGGTGGGGTTGGCCTGCTCGAAGCTGTCGACCAGCGACTGCGCCGCGTCGTCCGTGTACTCCATGCCGGCATCGACCAGTTGCGCGCTGAGCACTTCGCGCAGGCTATCCTGCCGCTCGCGCAGGGCGCCGTCGAGGAAGGTAGAGCCGAAGTTGATCTGGATCACGCCATCGTTCTCTCCTAGCCGCTCGATCATCTCGTCGCTCATGTTGCGCTGGAAGTCGGGCGTGAAGTAGCGGACCGAGGAGTGGCTGGCGATCACCGGCACGTCCGTCACTTCCATCACGTCCCAGAAGGCCGAGTCGCTGATGTGGCTCACGTCGACCATGATGCCTACGCGGTTCATCTCGCGCACGACCTCCTCGCCGAAGGAACTGAGTCCGCCGTGCGTATTCAGGGTATCGTAGCTGCTATCGGAGATCAGGTTGTCCGTAGCGTGGGTCAGCGTGATGTAGCGGATGCCCTTTGCGTGGTAGTCCTGCACGCGGGCGAGTTGGTCCTCGATCGGTGCGCCGTTTTCCATGCCCAGCGGCAGACTCATCACGCCCTCGCGGAAGTTGCGCTCCAGGTCGTCCGGGCTCAGCGCGATGCGGAACTTATCGGGGTGGGCCGCGGCGATCCCCTTGACCATCTCGATCAGGCTATCGGCCAGCAGTGGGGCCTGGCCGGGCTCGTCCTGCAGGCGGCTGGGGATGTAGATAGACATGAAGGGGGCATCCAGTCCGCCCTCTACGGCCCGTACGTAGTCGAAGTCGCCCTCATCGGTCTCGATGGGGATGCCCAGCATCTCGCGTTCCAGCCGGAAGTTATTCACCTTCAGGCGGTAGGGCAGGTCGACGTGGCCATCGATGATCAGGTAGGCGTGGGCCAGGCTGTCGGCGTGGGCGCGTAGTTCTACGTCGGAGCGCTCCGGGGCGGGGCCGCCGGTGCCGGAGTTTCCACAGGAGAGCAGTGCGCTGAACGCAAGGACGGGGAGGAGGTAGCGGAGCATCTGGCGGGTAGTTGAGGTTGTAAACATAGGTACTATTGGTTTTCTATTTCTGTAGGTCTTGGGGATACCTCTCCTCTGGGCCTAGGGATACCTCTCCCCCAAGCCCTGGGATTCCTCTCCCCCAAGCCCTGGGATACCTCTCCCCCGGCCCCTCTCCGGGGGAGAGGGGGAACGTCTCAGGTTTCTGGCTTCTTTGCGGTCTGCGCGCCTCAGCGTTCTTCGCGGTTCATGCGTCGTTGCCCGTGGACTATATTGCGATATGCTACTACGACTGACCTCGCTCTTCCTGTTTTTCCTCTGCACCTGCGGCCCCGCCCACGCCCAGACGCTGATGGGGTTCACTCCGGAGGGTAGCGCGGAGCAGCGCCGTATTGAGGCCGAGCTAGATAGCCTCGTGGAGCCCGAAAATCTCGACGAGTGGATGCAGTACATGACCGCCCGGCCCCACCACGTGGGATCGCCCTACGACAAGCAGGTGGTGGACTATATGGCGGAGAAGTTTCGCAGCTGGGGGTATGCGGTGGAGGTGGAGCGCTTCGATGTGCTGTTCCCTACGCCGAAACTGCGCAAGCTGGAGCTGCTCGGGGATAGTCCCTATACTGCCATGCTGCAGGAGCCGCCCGTGGAGGGTGACCCCAGTACCGAGCAGACCGAGGAGGCCCTGCCGCCCTACAACGCCTTCAGTATCGACGGCGACGTGACCGCCGAGCTGGTGTTTGTCAACTACGGGGTGCCGGCCGACTACGAGGAGCTCGACAAGCGGGGCATCAGCGTGGAGGGCAAGATCGTCATCGCCAAATACCAGGGCAGCTGGCGGGGCATCAAGCCGAAGGTGGCCGCCGAGCACGGGGCCATCGGCTGTATCCTGTACTCCGACCCCGAGGACGATGGCTACTACCAGGGCGAGACCTATCCCGACGGTGCCTTCAAGAACGAATATGGCGTGCAGCGCGGCGCGGTCATGGACCTGCCCGCCCAGCCGGGTGACCCCCTCACCCCTGGTTACGGAGCTACGGAAGACGCCGAGCGGCTGGACCGCAGCGAGGTGGAGGGCTTCACCAAGATTCCCGTACTGCCGATCTCTTACCACGATGCGCTGCCGTTCCTGCGGGCGCTGACCGGACCGGTGGCACCCGCTAGCTGGCGGGGGGCGCTGCCGATCACGTACCGGATCGGTCCCGGTCCGGCCGAAGTGCACCTACAGGTAGAGTTCAATTGGGAGCTGGCACCGGCCTATGACGTGATCGCTACGCTGCCGGGGAGCGAGTACCCCGACGAGTGGATCCTGCGCGGCAACCACCACGATGCCTGGGTGCACGGTGCGAACGACCCGGTCAGTGGCATGGTCGCCGTGATGGAAGAGGCCCGCGTAGTGAGCGAGCTGGTCAAGACGGGCTGGCGGCCCAAGCGCACCATCAAGTACTGCGCCTGGGGGGCGGAGGAGCCGGGGCTGCTGGGAAGCACCGAATGGGTCGAGACCCACGCTGACGAGCTGCGGGAAAAGGCCGTGGCGTACATCAATACGGACGGGACGGGGCGTGGCTTCTTATCGGCCGGTGGCTCCCATACCCTGGAGGAGTTTTTTGGGGAGATCACGGGGGATGTGATGGACCCGCAAACGGGGGTCAGCGTACTGAAGCGGGCACAGGCGGCGCAGGCCGTGCACGACGGGAAGGACTCAGACCACTTCGTGCTGTCGGCCCTCGGCTCCGGCTCGGACTACTCGCCCTTCTTTCAGCACCTGGGTATTGCGTCGTTCAACCTGGGCTTCGGGGGGGAGAGCAGTGGGGGAGAGTACCATACGATGTACGACTCCTATGCCCATTACACTCGCTTCAAGGATCCAGGCTTCGTGTATGGCGCGGCGCTGGTGCAGGTGGCCGGTCGGACGACGCTGCGGCTAGCCGGTGCCGAGGTACTACCCTTCGAGTTCGGACGCTTTAGTACTACACTAGCGGGCTACGGGAAGGACGTCATGGAGCTGGCCGATAAGCTGCGCGAGCAGACCGCCCAAGAGAACAAGCTGATCGCGGACAGTTCGTACGTGTTGGCGGCTGATCCCAGTGAAGAGTTCGTCACGCCCTCCCCCAAGGCGGAGGTACCCTACCTGAACTTTGCGCCCCTGGAGAACGGTCTGCGGCAGATCGAAACGCTGGCCGGCAAGTACGATACGAAAGTAGCCCTGCAATTGCCGGAGGAACAGCGCGAGGCGCTCAACCAGCTCTTTCTGGACCTGGAGCGTCAGCTGACCCGGGAGGAGGGTTTGCCGCGGCGGCCCTGGTTTGTGCACCACGTCTACGCACCGGGCTACTATACGGGCTACGGGGTTAAGACCCTGCCCGGGGTGCGCGAGGCGATCGAGGAGCGCAACTTCCCCGAGGCCCAGCAGCAGATCGACCGGCTCGGGGAGGTACTGGACGCTTACGCCGGTCACATGCAGCGCATCCTCGACCTGACGACGGCTAGTCGCTAGCCAACTATCTTCGCCGGACCACCCTCCTTGCTCGTGAAGCCCCCCTGCCGGCATGCGTCTGATCCTCCTGCTCTTCTTCCTCCTCACCTGCACCTGCGTGCGCGCCCAACGGGTGCTGCTGTTTGAGCGGCTGACGAACTCGAAGAGCGAGCGGGTGTACGAGGGGGACCAGCTGCGGTTCCGCCTGCGGGGCGATAAGTTCTGGCAGGAGGGCTACATCCGCGAGATGCGGCCCGATATACAGGCGCTGGTCATCAACGACCGCTACGTGCTACTGGAGGAGATCGAGCTGGTGTACCGCGGCAGCACCGTAGCCACCAAATTGGGCTATGGCCTGGTGACCTTCGGGACTGCCTGGTCGCTGTTTGCCGCCGTGGGCTACGCCACCGATAAGGACCCCAGCACGAGCTACTCCACCGACGATGCCCTGGTAACGGCCACCTCCGTAGGCCTGGGTGCGCTGCTGATCAAGGTGCTGGGGACGCGCAAGTTTCGTCCGGGCAAGTATCGGCGGTTGCGGGTGGTGGATTTGAGTTTTTGAGGGGGGTATGATGCCTATACGGTGTCTGGAGCAAATGCTCCAAAGCTTACCGTCATTCCTGGGGAGCGGAATACTTGACTATGTCGATACCGATGCCGTTTGGGTCTTGTATGGCGAAGTGCCTGTCTCCCCAGGGCTCGTCCCTGATCGCTATCTTGATCTCAACGCCCTTAGACCGTAGCGCTTCGTAGAGGGGATCTACCTCGTCCATTTCGATAGTGAGGTACATGCCTTCGCCCCGGAAGGGCGCCCGGAATAAGGGCTGTTGCGTCGGATGGTCGGGAAGCAGGAAGGAAAGTTCAGCCTGTTTGTTGGGGGTGTGGAGCAGCAGGTAGAAGTCATTCTCAAAGGTGACGCCAAAGCCCAGGTACTCCGTGTAAAAGGCCTTGCTTTCCGCTAGCTTCTCGGTGATAATTCCTGCGTTGAGTTTCATGCATGGGATCTTTGTGTGTTTGGGAGGGCTATGAAGTTATTGGAAGTGGGCTGAATATGCAATTCTAATGTCAGGGATTGTGCTGTTGAAAATGTCTAGCTTCTGGATAAGAGTCTACTATCGTTGGTGCATATGTATCACCCAAATCGTTGGCTTAGCTTCGGGTACAGTGTGGGTAGTTCGTCCTCGTCCCAGTGACCCCACCCTTTAAAGCGTGACCACTGATAACTAGAAAATCTGGCCAATCTAGCTGCTTTTAACTACACCGGAGCAGCATGAAAAAATCAACATCTGCCGAGGGCCCGATGCCCATCGGGAATCCAATAATCACTTAGCACGCTGATGGACTACCAAGGCAGTAGGTCACGGCACGAGCCGCCTCACAGCCGGGCAGGGGCAATATGTCCTAAAGTTACATTCTAAGCTATCTCAACGTAAGAGTAGCTGTCAAGCAGCCGTGGTCAAGGCTCCAGTATGGTTAGGAACAGCTTAGCTTTAAAGAGGTGGCGCAGTGTTGTGCGCATTCATAGTGACAGATCCTGCAGGCTTGAGTCTGGACGCGGCATTATAAATTCAATGTTATATTTTTTCATAGCATTCTGCATAGCATGTGAATCTAGTTTGGAACACACAATTACTTTACAATCGTCAAAGGTTGAGCTACGTAGGGTAGTCAAACTATCCGCGTCAATTGCAAAAGGTCTAAATAAATGGGGATACTTCAGTTCACCACTTATTTCAACTGACGTTTCGTTGAATTGGTCTTTTAGTTTAATACTTCTATGATTAGTATATAACAAAGCATTTCTCATTCTGTACACGACCTTTGGGCATATAGCTTGTTCCAATGGGTAAAATAATCCAGTTTGGTCACAAAATTTAGCTAGTTCATTTTGTAATCTTGTGGTCTCTGCGTCATCAACCTGCATTCCAATAAGCGCCGTATCTATTTCAGCAAAAGTTTTTAACGTGCTATTGTCTAGTATGTATTTCCATGTGACCGTTTCACAGCTATCGATGATGTATTCTTCGGTGGGATATGATTGGTCGAATTTTCCACCTGCAAATCTATTGTGTTTTACATTGTTGAGATCATACGGCTTTGTAGGTTTATAAAATGAATTTAGAATGACGTATACTGATTTAAACTCTCGATAATATTCTATTAGGGGAGTTTTCCAGGCCGTCATGCCTGCGAAATCGACGGAGTATTTAAATACGTTACCCTCCTTTTCCTCATAAGTGATATAGTGATAATATTCGGTCGTAAAAACTCTAATAGCCTCTTTCAGAGTAACTAGTGGTAGTTCGTTCGAGTAAATCGTTACATATCGTGTGCGATCTGAGTCGTCCCTGAAGATCTCCAGTATTTCTTCTTCACCGCTCTTAATGACTACGCCGACTCCATCTCTGCTCGACACGTCACTTTGAATTTCGATAGTACATCTGGTTCTGTTAACTAGTGCTATCAGCCAGAATATAGCTCCCCCTTTTAAGCAGTCTGATGTACTCAGCACGAACTCATCAAAGGGAATTTCCTTCCGGAGAACGGCGGCATCGAAAAGGATTGTATCCCCCCTCCTTTTGACGTTTGCTGACTTCAAAGTAGACAAATATTTTCTAGGTTTATTCTGTATGAATGGCAAGAGGTAAGGTTGCAAAGAGTGCTGCTATTTACGTAACTGCTTTTCGTTGGGCTTTCCTTCTGTAGGCTTTCCATTTAGCGCGACCAGTTTTTGGTAGAAAGTGACTTAACTTGAAGCAAATGCCCAGTTTTCGCGTAACCAATCGGGCAGTTTGTCCAGGAGCCGCTCGGCATCCGCTTTGCCCCGCCCACCAATGTGAAAGGCTAACACTTGCTTGATCGCCGGATAGTAGATCACCCAGATCCACCACTTATTTTGTTTCCGCTCCACAAAGACCACATCTCATCTAGTTCTAATTCAACACCTCGCAACTCTTCCTCCGTCAAGTTGTCGAGTAACTCATAGTTCACTCCGAGGTCGGCCGGTGTCTGCTCCCAGATCGAGGCGGCGAAGTTCATCAACCAGGTCATGCTCACCTGCATCGCCCGGCAGATGGCGCGTAAACTGATGCGTTCGCGCAGTAGCTGTTCGATGTATGTCCGGGTCCGCTCATCAATCCAGTGATCGTTGCGGGAGACGAACTGCCGCTGACAGTCCTTGCGTCGGTAGCGCTGTTTGCGGTGGTGAGTGTGGCCGTACATGATTATCTTTCCCCTTATGTAGTCTGGGCAGGTGAGCATCCTTTTGCGTTTCGTCACCTTTGAGATAGTGACCTCGCTCAGGCTGCCGTTTTGTAGCCGTTAGACCATTACTTCTGATACACCGCCCCTATTTTAAGGTATCAAAACGCCGCTTAAATTTCGACTAACTAAACGGGTCGCGTGGTTTGAGAGATCCGAGGCATAATACACAGCACCTGCGCCCCGCCGCCAGAATTTGTTAGCTTAAGTACTTCATGAAGCTTGCTTTTTCTGAACAGAAATCATCTGCTATGCCGCTATACATGGATATCCACGTGATGGACACCGAGGAGCTACTCGCCGATGACGTAGCGAAGGCACACATTGAGGATTTGAAGGTCGAGGAGCGGCACGACGTGCAGCAGCTCAAGTACTGGGTGGATACCACGAATAAGAAAGTGTTCTGCCTGATGCGCGGGCCGAATAAGGCGGCCTGCCACGCCGTGCACCGGGAGTCGCACGGGATGACCGCCTGCAACATCGTGGAGCTCAGTGAAGACGAGTCGAGGTTTCTGCTGCTGGGCAGCAGTAAGAACGACCTGGCCTACGCCGAATCCGGCGCCCTGGACCCCGGTTACCGGACCCTGCTGCGGCTGGACGTGATTGGTGCGGCGGGCGAGGGGCAGCGGATCGGCCGGGAGGTGCACGAGCTGATCCGGCGGGAGGAGGGTCACGTCATTCCGCTGCCCGGTGCGGAGATCCTGGCGTACTTCTCCGCGGCCGACCGCGCCCTGGATTGTGGGCGGGCACTAGTTGGGCTGCTCGCAGGGGCAGGCCCATCGCTGGAATTTACTCTGGGTATCCTCACGGACCAAATCCTCGATCCGGAGAGTACCCACCTATTTGACGAGGCCAAGCAGCGGCTACGGGACCTGGCGCGTATCGGGTTGGCCAACTACGTCCTCGTGGACGGGACTACCCTCGCCATGGCCGAAGCATCCGACGCTCGCCTGGAGCACATAGCGGTCGGACTGACGGTACTCGCGCCGGAACAGCTGACCTTTTTGAAGCGCGCGCTCTCGGCCGTGGAGGAGGAGATAGGTAGCGTCGAATTCAGCGTCGCCCGGCTGGCCTCCCGATTGGGGATCAGCAAGGCAACGACCTACCGGACCCTGACCCGCTTGCTGGACCTTTCGCCCCGAGAATTTATCCAACGGATACGCCTGCACCGGAGCCTGGAGCTGTTGCGGGCCGGAGGAGCCACGGTAGCGGAAGTGGCCTACGCGGTGGGCTTCAGTAGTCCGTCCTACTTCACACGGGCGTTCAAGGCACGCTTCGGTATGCTGCCCAGCGATTGGCAGCAGGGGCGCGGGTGAACCGTGGGTGGCAGGAATTGATCGATCCGTGAAAGCGGCGGGGCGTGGGGGGGACTAGCTTTAGCGGGCAACCGAAAGCATACCTACACACACTCACCCAACACACACCCATGTCTACCGCCACACTATCCGGTTCTTCACTTGATTCTCTCGCCGAACGCCTCCGCGGCACCATCGTCACCCCCGAGCACGACCACTACCACGACACCCGCAAGGTGTACAACGGGATGATCGACAAACGCCCCGCCTTCTTCGTCATGTGCACGGACGTAGCCGACGTCATCGCGGCGGTCAACTATGGCCGGGAGCAGGGCATCTCCATAGCCGTGAGGGGCGGCGGCCACAACGGCGGCGGGCTGGGCCTCTGCGACGACGGCATGGTGATCGACCTGTCGGGCATCAAGTTCGTCCGCGTCGACCCCTCCGACAACACCGTACGGGTGGGCGGCGGCAACCTCTGGGGGGAAGTCGACCACGCTACCCATCCCTTCGGGCTGGCGGTGCCGGCGGGCATCATCTCGTCCACCGGCGTTGGCGGACTGACCCTGGGCGGTGGGGTAGGGCACCTCTCGCGGAAGTACGGCCTGACGATCGACAACCTGCTGGAGGCGGACATGGTGCTGGCCGACGGATCCTGCGTCACGGTGGACGCCGAGCGGCACGCGGACCTCTTCTGGGCGATCCGCGGCGGCGGTGGCAACTTCGGGATCGTGACCAGCTTCAAGTTTCAGGCGCACTACCAGCCCACGGTGATCGCGGGCCCGACCTTCTGGCCCATTGAACGCACCGAGGAGATCATGGCCTGGTACGACGATTCCATCCACGCCGCGCCGGACGACCTGAACGGCTTCGTGGCCACCATGGTGGTACCGGGACCGCCCTTCCCCGCCGAGCTACATGGGAAGCCGGTGTGCGGCATCGTCTGGTGCTACACCGGTGCGGAAGCCGACTTTGAAGAACTGTTTGCGCCGGTGCGGGGCCTGGAACCCATCTTCGAGCACGTCGGTGAGATGCCGTATCCCGCGGTACAGTGCCTCTTCGATCCCATGCTGCCCCACGGACTGCAGTGGTACTGGCGCGGCGACTTCTTCAACGAAATCACCGAGGGGGCACGCCGGGAGCACCGGACCTTCGGCTGCAAAATCCCCACGGCCCTGTCGCAGATGCACTTGTACCCCATCAGCGGCGCGGCCGGGCGGGTATCCCCCGATGCCACGGCCTGGGCCTACCGGGACGCCCGCTACGCTGGCGTGGTGGTGGGCATCGATCCCGACCCCGGCAATGCCGGCACCATCACCGACTGGTGCAAGGACTACTGGAATGCGCTGCACCCCCACTCCAGCGGCGGTGCCTACTCCAACTTCATGATGGACGAGGGGCAGGAGCGCATCCGCGCCAGCTACCGCCACAACTATGACCGCCTGGTAACCGTCAAGCGGAAGTACGACCCGGAGAACCTGTTCCGGGTGAATCAGAACATCCGGCCCTAAGGGGGTGGGGGGGAGCGGTGGGAAGCGCCAGCGAGCGCACCGGATGAACCTCCCGCGATGAAGCATGACTGGTACAATAGATTTTTAATGGGCCAGCGTATTGTAGCCTTCCCCAAAAACTGGACAACTCATAATCCACTAAATTCGAGTTGTTATGAAGAAATCAACGTTTTCGGAAAGCCAGATTGTTAAGGCCCTCAGGGAGGTCACACGGTGGACGAGGTCGCGCGCGAACAGCACGTGACATCTTCCACCGTGCTGTATTATAGAAGTCATTCTCAAAGGCGACGCCAAAGCCTAGATACTCCGTGTGAAAGGCCTTGCTTTCCGCTAGCTTCTCGGTGATAATTCCTGCGTTGAGTTTCATGCATGGGATCTTTGTGTGGTTGGGAGGGCTATGAAGTTATTGGGTGTGGGCTGAATATGCAATTCTAATGTCGAGGATTGTGCTGTTGAAAATGTCTAGCTTTTGGCTAAGAGCCTATACTGTTGGTGTATATACATCACCCAAATCGTTGGCTCAGCTTCGGGTACAGTGTGGGTAGTTCGTCCTCGTCCCAGTGACCCCACCCTTTAAAGCGTGACCACTGATAACTAGAAAATCTGGCCAATCTAGCTGCTTTTAACTACACCGGAGCAGCATGAAAAAATCAACATCTGCCGAGGTCCCGATGCCTATCGGCAATCCAATAATCGCTCAGCACGCTGATGGATTAGCAAGGCAGTAGGTCACGGCACGAGCCGCCTCACGGCCGGACGGGGACACTATGCTTTAAAGATACGGAATGGACGACGCGACCGGAAAACAGCGCTAATCCGAGGCGGAGCCGGCAGCTCACATACCCCAAATTCCCTTAGCTTAATGGAGTTGGGCGCAGTGTTGGGCGAATCCTTCTAAAGATGATTTAGTAAGTACGATAAAACTTTATGCAAAACCGTTGGCTTTAAGCAAAAAGTCATTCAATATTCCTACGCAGTCATAATGTTTTGTAGATATACCTGAGGATAGTTGATAAATATTTATGTATCAATTCAAGTATACTTCCCTAGTCAAGCATGCGATATCCGTACGCGGAGGGATTAACATAGAGCTGGCGAAACTCTGTTCCATTATAAACATTCTGAACTACAGTCCAACCTTTGATCTCATCACCTTGGAAGGTAATTTTGTGCTCCAATCTCAGTTCAATCGTGTCGCAATAGACTCTGTAAAATATATGATCGATTCCACGGAATTTTTGCCCGACGTTGAAGCATTCAATATTTTGAGGGACATTCCGTGCTACGCAGAACGTACTGTGATTACCTGTGAGTCCCCAAGTTTTAATTCCGATTAAAAGACTATCACCATGGCTATTTTTGAACTTGGCATAATCATACTGAATGTAAGATGTGGAATCGGGCCTAGAACACGATGAGAATGCTGTGGACGCTATTAACACACAACTTGTTAAGAACCTGTTTTTTAGGAACATATCAAAGATTGATTGATGGTATTGCCTAGATTATGACTGATACCAATGGCCGATAGAATTTTACCAGTTTATCAATTGTCAAATTCTCTGAAGTTTATATAATTTAATAAACTTACAAGATGATATCGAGTGTGAGTATTGAAAATTAGTTCGAAATACCATAATGCATCATCTGCACTATTGTTTTGATTCCTCCATTTCACCTCCAATAAATCATTAATAATTTCTGAGATGTCCTCTATCGCATCACCAGTTAGAATAATTGGTTTTTCATTGACCGGTACATTGCTTGATACAGTATGATAAAAACTATAGTCTTGAAAGTTTGAACGAACATTCTCAGTAATTCTAGGATAATGGTCATTCCTCTTGAAACCATCGTATTCAAATTGATCAAATTGATAATTGATTTCAAAGAATTTTGAATAGAGCTTTACAAGGTTTAATTCTAAGTCTTTATCCTTACCATCAATCTCAATTTGACCGTCCAGTCCATATTTAATTATTTCATCAATTATGTTTTCTAAATATTCCATGCCTCAAAAACAGAATTCATTAAGGATGAGTAAACCTGTTAATAGAACATCATTTCGGATATAATATTTTCTTGGTCTGGAAGAACCTTCACACACAATTTTGACAGTGAGTAACACTTGGATAGTCATTGTTTCTTGCAGAAGGGAATTCTATTGGGGACCGCCTCTAATGGCGGTCTGTTGTGTACCAAATACCTAGGTTACAGAAGTCAACCTACGTGGGTAACACTTTCTAAAATTACGATTATTATCCTTGTTTTCCTTTCCTGTGCCCGGGGCCTAGCTTCCTGAGGGCTGTAGGCCGGAAGGAAGCCAGGCCCCGGGCGCCGCGTTTTTAGTCCTTGCGGCTACGTGCCACCCGGTCCCGACTCCGCTGCGGAAAGTCACGATCCGACATCAAACGGTAGTAGCGACCACTTTCGATCTGCTCGCCTAGTTCAAGGAAGCCCAAGCATACCTGGCGGTAGTAGACTTCGTAAACCAACTCGCTGATCTGCTTGATGCCGACCCATTTATCCCGCAGCCCCCGGCTCACCATGATCCACTCATCGTGGCCCCAGCGCACTGCTCCCCCCTTCAGTACCCTACGGACCGACACGGTCTCATCGTACTCCGGCGGCTTCACTCGCTCGCAGTACGCAACCGCTGAGGCAGAGTAGACTTCCGAGGGGTAGCGTCGGTCCAGGCTGTAGTGCGGCCGCCGGTGGTTGTAAAAGTCGACGAACCCGGGCATTGACAGCAATCACCAGCTTCAAATGCCCCCGCCCCGGTTGACGTTGGGCGCGGTGTTCGGCGAAATTTTTATATCTACCAAATACAATCTTTTATTTGCGAAATCATTACTTACTCTTTTTATCGATGTCTTTCATTCCTGTAGCCTTCTTACGTATTGCGTTTTGATCTGTTTTATTCAGAACAGCCTCTTTCGTTTGCTCATAGAAAATTTTTCCATTCCATCTGTATTCTGCGCCTCTTAATAAAGTACCTTTTAATGATAAACAACCAAATTACCCCAAATCCTATAGCTGAAATTTGCTTAAATTCTATGCTTCGATGAAATACTATTGTGATTACAGTAATATACGTTATGATAGTTGCATACATAATTAGGTGCCAAATCAAGTCACCCAGGCCCCAACCAAAGGACACGTGTTTATAATACTTACTTAGCAAGCATATAATAGCGCCAAAGAGTACAATTAAAATATTTAATAGTGTCCACCCCATACCAAATTATAATGTATATGTTACTGCGTGTAAACATTGTATTCTTGATTTTCCTTTCATCATATTGTTACTATTATAAGTGCGATTCCAATTCGAGCTAAAATATCCGAGAAAATTTGCTTATGACGCTTTGAAATAGGCTTAAAGCAAAAATTACAATAGGCAAGATAATACCTATAATGAATCTTCTTTGCCTCGTGGTCAAATATTTGTAGAGAGATATCATCAGCAAGCCTAAACAACTAACAAGGATCAGAATAACAGATATGGTTTTAATCTTATGTGCCTCTCGAACTGTAAGGTAGTCATTGGTAGAATTAAACTGTAAATCAGAAAGGCTGTACCAATTATTTAATACATCTTGTTCGATAAACAGCTTATACAATATTAGAATAGTTACTATTACTAAAAACGTCACATAGGTTTTCATAACTCTAGTATCGAAATGATTCTGTAGAATAGCTTGAATGATAGAACCATATCAAAAGACGGTTTAGTGCCTGCTCCTGTAGGAATTGAATGCAGCAATCAACAATTCAATTCAAGAAGTAAATCTATAGCAGCTTGAGCGCCATTTTGAATTGTGCCTTTTTTAGTATTATCGGCTTGAATGCCGGTCGTTTCGCCGAACAAGCGGACTAACGCATTGCGTGTAGCCCCCCAATCTACGTCAACATCTTGACGTGAATACACCACTTGACGTTGTTCCCCACTTGACGTGAATACACCACCCGTATGTTGTATTCACGCAATAGAACCGCCTCAATCGATGCGTCACGGCTCCGCCCCCCATGCGTCGAAACACCAGCCCTGTACCATACCCCAGTTGTCTCCACGTAGCACCGCTAAAAATAAAACACCCAACCCACCTCACCCATACAACGCCCGCGCCAACACCTCCGGAAACGCCCCCGGCGTACTCGCAAACGGCTTCAACCCCAACTCCGTCAGTAGCGCAGCTACATCGTGGTCGTAGGCCGGAGCCCCCTGGTCATTCAAGGCCAGCACGGGGAGGAAAGTGAGGCCGGTATTCACCAGACGGCGTACGCTGTGCAGCATATTGGGTACCGAGCCGCCTTCGAACAGATCACTCAGCAGCACCAGGACGGTATCGCGGGGAGCTACGTTGAGCTGCTCGGCGTACTTGAGGGCGCGACCGATATCGGTGCCGCCGCCGAGTTGGAGGGCGAATAGTAGCTCGATGGGGTCGGGCAACTGGGCGGTGAGGTCGACGACGCTGGTGTCGAAGGCGACGATGTGGGTCTTCACGCTGGGTAGACTAGCCAGCACGCAGGATAGTACCCCGGCATACACCACCGAAGTGGCCATGGAGCCGCTCTGGTCGATGAGCAGAATGATGTGTTTGAGGCTGGCCTTGCTGCGCTTTTGTCCGCGTAGGCTCACCGGCAACACCGTCCGGTACTGCGGCTGGTAGTGCTTCATGTTGACGCGGATGGTCTGGTCCCAGTCGATGTCGCTGGGGCGCGGACGCCGGGTGCGCGACTGACTCCGCCGCCGCCCCGCAAAGGCCTGCTGCAGGGGGTGCCGCAGCTGCCGCTCGATCTCCTCTACTACGCGGCGCACGACCGTCCGGGCGGTTTCCCGACTGCGCTCGGGCAGTACGTTCTTCAGCGTCAGCAGGGTGCCGATCAGGTTGACGTCGGGGGTGATGGTCTCGAGGAGTTCCGGTTCCAGGAGCATCTGCTGCAGGCCCAGTCGTTCGAGGGCGTCGCGCTGCAGGAGCTGTACGGTGTCGGTAGGGAAGTACTTGCGGATATCGCCGAGCCAGCGGTTGACGTTCGGACTGGAGGCCCCCAGCCCGCCCTTGCGCTCGTCAGAGCCGTAGAGCGCTTCCAGGGTAGCGTCCATGCCGGCGGCGCGGGCGGGGAGCTCGGGACCACCGTCCGCACCCTGTGCGTCCTGCCCGAGGATGAGCCGCCACTTGCGCTGGTATTCGTCGTAGTCGCTCATCAGGATCCGGCTGCGGCAGTGAGGATGCGGGAGACGAGCCCGTCGAAGTCCGTGACCTTGTCCTCCCCGTGCCCCAGGCGGGCGATCACCATATTCCGACTAGGGACGATGAACACCCGCTGGTCCTGAAAGCCCCGCATCATGTAGGCGTCTGCGGGTAGGGCGGGTATATCCGGTCCGGGGAGCCAGAGGTGGCCGCCGTACACGCCCTCGCTGCCCGCGGCGGGCTCGCGCATGAAGTCGACCCAGCCGGCCGGCAGGAGGGTGTCGCCGTCCCATACGCCGTCCTGCAGCATCAGCTGACCGAGCCGCGCCCAGTCGCGGGCCGTGGCCCAACCGTAGCTGCTGCCTACGGGCCGACCGCTCTGGTCGGGTTCGATGAGCAGGGAGGGGGCCACCTTGCCGAAAACGGAGTCGATCAGGCCATAGAGCGCGTCGTTGCCGCCCACCTCCCGGCGCAGGTACTCCATCAGGATGTTGGAGGTGCCACTGGAGTAGGCCCAGTAGGTGCCGGGTAGTTCGGTGAGCTGACTGCGTAGGGCGAAGTCGGCAAAGTCGGGCCGCTCGTGCAGCATGACGGTGGCATCAGTGAGGGTGCCGTAGCCCTCGTTCCAGGCCAGGCCGGAGTTCATGTGCAGCAGGTCGGCCAGACTGATCTCCCGCCGCTTATCCGTCCACAGCTCCGGGAACAGCCCCCGTCGTCCGCCGACGGTTGCGAAGCTTCCTTTGTCGGCCGACGGGGTGGGGGTTAGGGTGCCGACGAGGAGGCCGGTCAGGGTCTTCGTCATCGACCAGCCGAGCAGGGGAGTGTTCGCCGTATATCCCTCCGCGTAGCGCTCGGCTACCAGCTTGCCATCCTGCAGAATGACTATGCCGCGGGCGCTGCCGCCGGGGACGGGCTGCATGCCGTAGTCAAGGGCAGCTTCGAGTTCGGAAGAGTACCGTTGATCTGCGACGTCGACCGTACTGTCCCTGCCGGTAAGAAAAAAAGCTTCCGGTTCGGCGGCAAAATAGCTTGCACCTGCGGACCCGCCCCACAAGAGTGCCGTGTCCAGAGGCGCACGGTATGAGCCTGTAGGCAGCGGCATAACTAGCGGCGGATAGGCCGTCCAGCTTGCATCCAGCCAGGGAGTAGGATAGTCCTCGTCAGTGATCAGGGTACAACCGATGCCCCGTCGGTAAACCGCTCGTCGCTCGATTATGCCGAATAGCGAACTCGTCACCTGCTTGGGTAGGAATAACCCAAATGCCTGTGGGGATATCTGTGGAAGTTCTTCGAGCAGTTCCTCAGGTATAAGGTTGCTATCCACCGTTAGTCCGTACCAGCCCAGCACGCTAAAATTCAGGTCATTGCTGCTGATCTCGTCCAGCGCCCGGCCCTGCAGGAAGTGGCAGCTGCAGGCGTGTTTGGCTGCGTAGCCCCCGCCGATACTTAGTATGGGCCGCAGCCAGAGGAAGGCCGAAAACAGCAGGATGGCGAGCAGACTAAGGCCTGCGAGCCAGCGCGTGGTGGGGGAGGTGGGCATGGGCCAAAGATAAGCTTCTACCTTAGCCGCATGGAAGTGCGCACCCTCGGCATCCGCCACCACGGCCCCGGCTCCGCCCGCCGGCTGCGCGCCGTACTGGAACGCTGGCAACCCGACCTGATCCTGCTCGAAGCGCCGGCCGACAGTCAGCCCGCCCTGCGCCAACTTACCCTGCCCGGTATGCACCCGCCGCTGGCCCTGGTGCTGTACGACAGCAAGGACATCGAGCGCGCCAGTTTCTACCCCTTCGCGCGCTTCAGTCCGGAGTATCAGGCCATGGACTGGGCCCGCCAGCACAGCGTGGAGGTGCGCCCCATCGACCTGCCCGCCCGCCACTACCTGGCCTACCGCGAGGAGGAGCAGTTTATCCTCTTCCCCAGGGAGGAGCTCGACGTACCCTCCGTCATCCCGGGCAAGAGCAAGAAGGAGCTGACGCTGCAGCTGCGCCGCGATCCCCTCTCCGTCGTCGCCCAACTGGCCGGCTACCCCGATAGCGAAAGCTGGTGGGATGCTACCCTGGAACGGGGCGGGGCCGCAGGTGCGGAGGAAACCTTCGCCGCCATCCTACAGATCGTCACCGACCTGCGCGAAACCTTCCCCGAAGCCTCCGATACCGAGAACGAACAGCGCGAAGCCTACATGCGCCAGGAGATCCGCAAGGCCCTCAAAGAACCCGTCGAGCGGGTCGCCATCGTGGTGGGGGCCTGGCACGGACCGGCCGTGCACGATACCCTGCTGCGCAAGGCGAGTACCGACAAGGCCGTGCTGCGCGGACTGCCGCGGGTGAAGATCAGTCAGGCCTGGGTGCCCTGGTCCTTTCCGCGGCTGGCGCGGGGGGCGGGCTACGGGGCGGGTGTGACCTCGCCGGCCTGGTACGCTACGCTGTTCGACCACCCGGGCAACGCCGTGGAGCGCTGGATGTCCGCCGCCGGTATCCTGCTGCGGGAAGAGGGTTTTGACGCCAGTCCGGCCATGGCCACCGAGGGGGTAGGGCTGGCCACCACCCTGGCTACCCTGCGCGGCCACGAGCGGCCCGGCATCGAAGAGCTGGAGCAGGCCGTACTGAGCACCCTGGCCGCCGGCGTACGCGAGCGCCTCGCGCTGATCCACGACCGGCTGACGGTAGGGGGCACGGTCGGCTTCGTACCGCCCGACGTGACTACGGTGCCGCTCCTGGAAGACCTGCGTGCCGAGGTCAAGTCCACCCGCATGAGCAAGCTCTGGGAGACGGCCGGCCAGCACTACCTGAAGGCCACGAAGTCCGACCCCCGCGGCGGCATCGACCTGCGACAGCCCAACGACCTGCGCAAGAGTCACCTCCTGCACCGCCTTAACCTGCTGGACATCAAGTGGGGTAGGCTACAGCCCGGCGGACCGGACAGCCTCAGCAGCTTCCGCGAGGTGTGGCTACTGGAGTGGCAGCCGGAGTTCAGTTTGCTCACCATCGAGCGGGGCAGCTACGGCAACACCGTGGCCACGGCCGCCGGCGCCTACGCCCGCGAGCAGGCCGCCGGGCTGCGGCTGGTCAAGGACCTGGCCGAGCTCACCCTACACTGTCTGCGCGCCGCCCTGCCCGGTGTGGTGCCCCGCATGATGCAGCTGCTGCGCGAACGGGCCGCCGAGACCACCGACGTAGCCGCCCTGCTGGCCGCCCTGCCCGCCCTGGTACAGACCAGCCGCTACGGAGACAGCCGCAAGACCGACACCACCGCCCTGCTGCTGGTGATCGACGAACTGCTGCCGCGGTTGACGGCCGGTCTGCCCGCCGCCGCCACTAACCTGGACGAGGAGCAGGGCGAAGCCATGGTCGAGCTGCTCGCCGCCGCCAACTACAACCTGGCCCAGCTCGGCAATCCTGAGCTAGACGATCTCTGGCTCGACGGACTGCTGCGCACTGCCGACGCCGGTGGCGTCTACCCCGGTGTGGAGGGCCACTGCCTGCGCCTGCTGTACGACCGCGACCGCATCGACGGTCCCGCCGCCGCCACCCGCTTCAGCCGGGCCCTGAGCCGGGCGCGCGGCGCGCGGGCCGTAGCGGCCTGGATCGGGGGATTTCTGCACGGTAGTGGTCAGTTGCTGCTGCACTACCCCCCGCTGTTCGACCTGGTCGACGGCTGGATCGCCGCACTGGAGTGGGAGGACTTCGAAGAGGTAGTCGCGCAACTACGGCGCACATTCTCCGGCTTTTCCCGCTACGACCGGCAGCAACTTATGGGACGCATTCGGGTGGGGGAAGGGGAGGCCCCCGCCGAAAGGGAAGAGCCGGTAGCAGTACAGCAGCCCGCCGACCCCCTACTGGCGCAGCTCCTGCAGTGGATTGCCTGAGCTTGTCTTTGCTTACATAGTGGCTATGTTTTGAACCGCTGAGAGCGCGGAGAAACGCAGAGAGCGGGCAGAGCGATGAAACTATAATCTGTAACGATCGTTACAGATTGCATTAACCACCCGCCGTAGTTTCTCATCCACTGCAATCAGTGAGCGGGGCTACGCGCAAAAAATCGCATACATGCCTAATTTATCAGGAAAAGTAGCCGTCGTCACCGGCGGCAACTCGGGGATCGGCTACGCCACCGCCGAGCGTTTTAAAAAGGACGGAGCTACCGTCATCATTACCGGCCGCTCGCAGGACCGCGTGCAGGAAGCCGCCGGCAAGCTCGGTGTGACCGGACTGGTAGCCGACGTCACCTCCGTAGCCGCCATCGGTGCGCTGGCCGATCAGATCCGGCAGCAGTTTGCCGGCGTAGACATTCTATTCATCAACGCCGGCGTATTCGAGCCCGCTCCCGTGGGCAGTATTTCCGAGGAAATGTTCGACCGGCAGATGGGTATCAACTTCAAGGGGGCACTGTTTACCCTGGAGAAGTTCATTCCCATTCTGAACCAGGGCGCTTCGGTCATTAACCTCAGTAGCATCAACGCCCATACCGGCATGTCCAATACGGCCGTCTACGCCGCCTCCAAGGCCGCGATGAACAGCTACACCCGCACGGCGGCTACCGAGCTGTCGGGTCGTGGCATTCGCGTCAATGCCATCAATCCCGGTCCCATCAACACGCCCATTTTCGGTAAGACCGGCATGCCCGAGGAGCAGCTCAACGGCTTTGCCGGTGCGATGCAGGAGGCCGTGCCCATGAAGCGCTTCGGTAAACCCGAGGAAGTAGCTAACGTAGCCGCCTTCCTGGCCAGCGATGAAGCCTCCTACGTCACGGGCAGTGAGTACACCGTAGACGGCGGCGCGATCCTGAATGCACTGGTGGGCTAACTACCGCAGCGACCACCGCCACCCCACGAACCACCGCCGCCCTTGGTTGGAGGCGTACACGTAGGTAGGGTCGAAGGTCAGGGCCTGGGGATTATCCGGCGTGGCGAGTACGCTGCCGTCCGCCCCAAACTCCACCCCCCGGTCGAAGGGGTCGAAGGACCGCGCGATGCTGTTGGCCGGCGGCGTGTAGTCGAGCAGGTTCTTGACCCCGCCGTACACCTCCATGCCGTTGGCGAAGGTCTTGGTGAGCTGCAGGTTCTGGGTGGAAAACCAGGGGGACTGTCCGGGCCGCTCGTCCAGCGCGCCGAGCAGCGGCAGGTCCATAGGGCCGTACACATTGCCCGTATAGTCGATGCGCAGCAGGGCGGACTTGATCGGTACCCCCAACTGCCAAACCCCCGAGAAGGTCTCCGTGAGCAACTGCCGCTCGCGGAGGCCTTCTTCGTTGGTGTATACGTCCTGCAGGGTCACGCCTACGTTCAGACTACTGCCGCCCTTAAGGCTCACATCCCCGCTCAGACTGGCGCCCCGCGATACGGCCGAGCCCCGCAGGTTGGCGTAGATGATGGCCGTGGGGTCGGTGGTGTAGTCGGGTAGGATGCGGTTGCCGAAGCGGGTGTACCATAGCGAGCCGTCCAGGCCCACCACCGTACCGCCGCGGCTGAAGAACTTGCGTACGTAGTTGACATTGGTATTCCAGCTGGTCTCGGGTAGCAGCTCGTCGGCGAAGCGCACCTCCCGCGCCCCGGTGAGGGCGGCGTGGTCTTCGGTAAATACATTGGCCACCCGGTAGCCGTTGCCGATACTGAGGCGAATGATGTCCAGCCCGCTGGCCGAGTTCCATTTATAGTTTAGGCGTGGCGTCAGGATGCTGCCGTGCAGGCTGTTGTAGTCGTAGCGCAGGCCTAGTAGGAGTATATTATTGGTGTTCAGGCGCAGCTCGTCCTGTACGAAGGCACCGGGTAGCCGGATGCGGGATACCTCCGTGGTGGCCGGGGTATTGTCGTCGTACCAGGTGTAGCGGTAGGAGGCCCCCAGGAGCAGGTCGTGTGCCCCCACTTGCTTGTTCCAGGTGAGCTGACCGAAGCCGACGTACTGGGTCGCGTCGTACACCGTCTGCCCGTACACCGAGTTCTGGTAGTGTCCATTGGTGCTGAACTGGAACATCACCCGTCCGGGCACCGGCAACTGGTAGGTGCCGAAGGTTTCCCAACGGTTGGTGTAGATGCTCTCGCCGTAGACCTGGTCGCCGCCGCGATCGCCGCGGTCCCAGTCCAGCTGTCCCCCGAAGCGGTCTTCGTACACGTAGCGACCGGCCAGGGTGAATATGCGGTCGGCGGCCCGGCGGAAGGACCATTTGTTGAATACCGACAGCCGGTCCTGCAGCGTCACGTCCGTGAAGCCGTCCCCGTTGTTGTCCTGCGGTTGCTGGTAGTTGAAGTAGTTGAGGCCCAGCAGCGACTGCGCTTTGCCCACTTTGAGTTTCAAGCCGAGATCGGTATTCACCTCCCCCCAGCCGGAGACCATTACGTCGGCGGCCACCAGCGGCGCGTCTTCCGGTGCTTTGGTGATCACGTTGATCAGTCCGCCCACCGCTTCGGAGCCGTACAGCGTGGAGGCCGGTCCCTTCACCACCTCCACCCGTTCGATGAGGCTCTGGGGGATGCCCGTGAGTCCATATACCGTCGATAGTCCGCTCACGATCGGCATACCGTCGATGAGCACCATCGTGTACGGTCCCTCCAGTCCGTTGATGTGAATATCGCCCGTATTGCAGACCGCGCAGTTGAGCTGCGGCCGCACGCCGTTGACCGTCTGCAGGCTCTCGAACACACTCGGCGTGGGGTTGGCCCGGAAGTAATTGGCCGTAAATACCTCCACCGGCACCGGACTATTGCTTCTGCTCACGGCCTTCATCGTGCCGGTCACTACTATATCATCGAGGACCGCGGCACCGGCTTCCAGTACTAGGTCGAGCACCGTCGTATCCCCCTCCAT
This sequence comes from Neolewinella maritima, assembly GCF_923081025.1. Taxonomy (GTDB): domain Bacteria; phylum Bacteroidota; class Bacteroidia; order Chitinophagales; family Saprospiraceae; genus Neolewinella; species Neolewinella maritima. Next base: position 474,619 of record NZ_CAKLPZ010000001.1, read on the forward strand.
CACCAGCAGGGTCTCCGTAGCGGTCTGCTGCCCGAGGGCGGAGATCCGTACCGTCTGCTCACCTGCGGGTAGTTCCAGCACGAAGGTGCCGTCCAGTTCGGCGACCGTGCCGAGTGTGCCGTCCGCCAGTCCGACCGTAGCGAACGACACGGGCTCCCCGTCGCTCACTACGCTGCCCACGACCCATCCGGTCTGCGCATATCCCTGCGCGGAGCACAGCAAAGCGAGAAGTATGAATACGTAGTGCATACGGGCGGGGTCGCGGGTGCGGAGGAAATACGGTACGGTAAAGATACACCCGCCTACGGATAAAAGTTAGATTAGGCTAACTTTATTGTACTGCGGTCCCTGATGCGCTGCACCTGCGTCCCCGCCCTATCTTCGCCCTATGGCCACCCCTACAGAAGAAAACTACCTCAAGGCGCTGCTCGCCCTGACCGATGCCGAGGGCAAGGCCAGCGTATCCGGACTGGGGCAGGCCCTGGGCGTGAGCACCCCCTCGGTGACCAGCATGGTGCGCAAATTGCACGAGCGCGGACTGGTCGAGTACGCCCGTTACCAGCCCCTGCGCCTCACCCCCGCCGGGCGTAAGGCCGCCGCGCTGGTGGTCCGCAAGCACCGCCTCACGGAGATGTTCCTGGTCGATATGATGGGCTTCGGCTGGGAGGAGGTGCACAATATCGCCGAGCAGGTCGAGCACGTGGACAGCCCCTCCTTCTTCGCGCGGATGGATAAGCTCATGGGCCACCCCAAGTTCGATCCCCACGGCTCACCCATCCCCGACACCGAGGGCAGCATCCACGACCTGGATCACCGCCGCCTGGACGAGTGCGCGGTCGGCGAGACCGTCACCATCAGCGGACTCAACCACTCCTCCAACGACTTTCTCCACTACCTCAACGACCGCGACCTCAGTCTGCACACCGAGCTGACCGTAGTGGCCCGGGAGGCCTACGATGGCTCCCTCACGGTATCCTACGTCGGGCATCCGCGGGAGGTGCTGAGCCAGGTGGTGGCTAGTAAGCTTTTGGTGGGGTAAAGGGGGGGAGAGGAACCTACCACACCCAACCCACCCCCACCCGCGGCGTCACCCCCAGCGTACTGAAGCCCGTCACCTCCACGAACTTGCTATCGGTTAGGTTGCGCACCTCGCCAAAGACCGTCAGGCTGCGGTCGCGCAGGAGCTTGTACTCGGCGTAGGCATTCACGACCAAATAAGCGTCCAGATCGGGGCGAATGGGGATGAATTGCTCGTCGAAGATCAGGTCCTGCCGCTCCCCGACGTAGGTGCCCGACAGGCGGGCGGTAAAGGGGGAGTCGGCGGTATAGGTAAGCCCTAGAAAGCCCGTGGTCCGGGGCCGGCGGGGGAAGTCCTCAGTCTCGGTCACTCCGCCAGTGTCGTTGATAGCTTTGAGCCGGCCCTTCACGTAGCTCAGGTTGCCACTGATGGCGACGCGCTTGCTCAGCAGAGCCTGTGCTTCCAGTTCTACGCCGCGGTCGCGCTGCTCGTCGCGGTTCCGGTAGCCGAGGGTGAAGTCGTATACGATCAGCTGCTCGATCTGCCGCTGGAATACGCTCAGGTCGATGCGGTAGCGGCCGCGGGCGTCGGCCAGTCCCGTGCCCAGTTCCACCGAGGTAGATACCTGGGGTTGCAGGTCGGGATTGGCGCCGAAGGGACCCCCCAGCTGGTCCAGCGTAGGACTCTGAAATGCGCTAGCCACCGACCCCCGCAGGCTCCACGGCTCGGTCAGCTGCAGGCGGGTGGATAGCGAGTAGTTGCTCTGCCCCCCGAAGGCGCTGTGGTGGTTGTAGCGGTAGCCCCCCTCCAGCAGCAGCCGCTCGGTCGCCTGCCAGCTGAGCTGGAGGTAGGGGGCCAGGTTGGTCGCATCGAGGGTGTCGGCCGCGCCCGCCTCGCCGCGGAGGGATTCATAGCGCACCTGCGTCCCCGCCGTAAGGGTGAGCTGCTTGGCCAGTAGGGTAGTGCCGAAGGCGTCGCCCTGCTGTGCGCGTCCGCGAAAGGGGCTCTCCCCGAAGGCTGCGTCGTCGAATACCCGGTCGGTAGCGGCGTAGGTGTAGCGCGCGCCGAGGCGGTACTTGTCCTGCACGTAGTCGACGGACAGGCTCGGCAGCCACAGTTCGTTGGTGTAACTGTTGTCCGCATCCTGGAAGGAGCCGGCATCGTAGTCGCCGTCGAAGCTGGCGCGGCGCAGGGCGGGCCGTAGCGTGAGCGCCGGGGTGGGGCGGTAAGTAAGGCTGGCGGTGTAGGTCTGCCGCGTGGCCCCGTCGCGATCGAAGTCATTTGTAGAGAAGTCCGGTTCGACGGCCTCACTCAGTCCCTGGGTAGTAAAAACATCGTAGCCCACGCGGTAGTCGAGTTTCTCGGTACGTCCGGAGACGGCCACCTGCCCCTCGTAGGTCCCGTAGCGCTGGGCGGCGGCGCGCAGGTGCAGTTTAAATGGATCAGGGGCGGTCTGCTTGTTGGTGATGAGATTGATCACGCCGGCCACCGCATCCGAGCCATAGAGCAGCGAGCGGGCACCGCGCAGGATCTCGATGCGTTCGATGCCGTCCAGCGAGAGCAGCCGTAGGTCTACCGCTCCGCCCAGGGAGGAGGGGTCGATGAGGGGCTGGCCGTCGACCAGGATCAGGGTGTACTGGTTGCCGCCGTTGCGCAGGAAGATGCTGCGGTCCTTGCCCGGGTTGGCGTAGGCGCCGTTGACCACGATACCGGCCTGCTCGTTGAGTAGCTGCGCCAGATTGGCCGAGCGGGCAATGGTGGCCGAGTCGATCACGGTCACCTTATCGGGCGAAGCGGCCAGCGGGCGGGCGTAGCGGGCACCGGTGACGACGACTTCCTCCGAGGTGGTGGAAAGGGCCGGGGCATCCTGGGTCAGGCAAGGGGTTAGGGGGAGAAGGACTAAAGGGGTTAAGGTTAGGGCGAGGGCTAGGAGGCGCTGGATCATGGGGGGGCAAGGTGATCGGCGCGGCGGGCACGGGGCGTAGCACGGGGTGATCGGGACCCGTCTGGCTGACGGTCCGAACCTAAGGGCTACGCTCCCCGCCCTTTCGCACCGAAAGGCTACAGGATATGGCGCGACGGGGCAGGTCTTCTGGCTCACCCCCCGATGGGTATCGGGGTACCGCCCGCCTTCCCAGACGCTGAGGGCGTCCAGTGGCATCGTGAGTGGTACCCGCTTGGGGGCTTACAGCTGCGGGGACAGCTCCGGATTTCCACCGGATTCCCTTACCGCGTTGCACCGGCGAAGGTAGCACAGTAGTCCGTTTATCGGCCATTCCATATTTTACCGCCGGGCTCTACTTACCTTGAGTGTGCTAAGGATAAGGCCACCCCTAGTATACTGGCCTCCACGGTACCCGCCCGGGATGGGCAGCCGGACTAAACCTCTCGTGATGACTATATACCGACTTATTATTTTGTGCGTGCTGCTGGGCGGGGGGCTCCTTTACCCCACCACCGGATGGGCGCAGACGGACACCGCACCGCAGTCGCTCACCGTAAGCGGGCGCATCACGGATAGTGGGGACGAGCCGCTGATCGGAGCTACCGTAAAGGTCGTCGGTACCACCTCGGGCACCGTGACCGACTATGAGGGCAACTACCAGCTGGAGGTACCTGGTGCGCAGGATACGCTGCTGATCACCTACATCGGCTTCGAGCCGCAGCGGGTGGTCGTCAACGGACGCAGCGTGATCGACATCGTGCTGGGGGAAGACTTCGCGCAACTGGACGAGATCGTCGTGGTCGGCTACGGCTCGGTCCGCAAGAGCGACGTAGTGGGCTCGGTAGCCAGCGTAGAAGTTGACGACGCTACGTCCATCCCCACGACCAACGTAGGGGAGATGCTGCGCGGCCGTGCCGCCGGCGTGCAGGTCAATCTGGCGGATGCCCGGCCCGGCGGCAACTCGAATATCGTGATCCGGGGCAAGGTCTCGCTAGTGGGCAACGACCCCCTGATCATCGTAGACGGGGTACCCTACGACGACATCAATAACGTAGCCCCCGAAGACATCACCTCCATCGAGGTGCTCAAGGATGCATCGAGCCAGGCTATCTACGGGGCCCGGGCGGCCAATGGGGTCATCCTCATCACTACCCGGCGGGGCCGCGAGGGGCGGGTGCAGGTCGACTACCACGGCTACACCACCACCCAGGAATTGACCAAGAACTTCGACTTGTTCTCGGGGCCTGAGTTTGCCCAGCTGCGTCGGGAGGCACAGCGGACGGAGAACAACGACGAGTACTTCGACGATCGGATCATCTTCGAGCCCCAGGAGCTGCAGTCGCTGGAGGAGGGCAGCTTCGTCAACTGGGAGGACCTGCTGATCCAGAACGCCGTGATCCAGAGCCACTCGCTAACCCTGGCGGGGGGTGGTGAGCGGACCAAGTACTACTCCAGCTTCAACTACTTCGACCAGGATGGTATCATCCCCACCTCCGGCTTCCGGCGGGGTGCGGTGCGGCTCAACATCGACCAGCAGATCACCGATAAGATCGATCTGCAGGCCAACATCAACTTTCAGAAGAGCGACCAGGACCGCGAGTCGGGCTCGATCAACTACATCACCATCTCGCCGCTGGCCCGCCCCTTCGACGAGAACGGCAACATCGTCAAGTTTCCGCTCGGGGAGGGATCGACTACGGTGAGTCCGTTGTGGAACATCCGCGAGTCGGACAACCAGATCGAGACCACCCTGATCGACCTCAACTTCGTAGGCAACTACGAGCTGCTGCCCGGTCTGAGCTATAAGCTTAATACTTTTTTCCGCAACCGGGCGACCAATCAGGGGATTTACCGGTCTACCCAACACTCCGAGGGCGACGCCGATATCCAGGGCCTGGCTACCCTGGGCAATGAATTCTACCGGGAATACCTGGTGGAGAACATCGTCAACTACGTCCCCTCCATCAACGAGAATAACGAGCTGGACTTCACCTTCGTGCAGGCTACCAACCAGCGTAATAATGAGGAGTCGACCGTCACCAAGTCCGGCTTCCCGAACGATGCGCTGAGCTTCAACGGCAACGCCAGCGAGATCCGGGGCAACACCCGCGACGTGAGCCGCCGCCGACTGGTGTCCTTCCTGGGCCGTGCACGTTACAACTTTAACCGCCGCTACCTGCTCACGCTGACCATGCGGGCCGACGGCTCCAGTGTATTCGCCGAGAACAACAAGTGGGGCTACTTCCCCGCCGCGGCCGTAGCCTGGAAGGTGCACGAGGAAAGCTTCCTGCGGGAGTCACGCGCACTGACCCAGCTCAAGGTGCGGGTCAGCTACGGCGCCACGGGCAATGAGGGGATCAACCCTTCCGAGTCGCTGGGTCTGGCCGACTACCTGCCCTACACCTTCGGCGGTACCACGGCGGCCGGATTCTCGCCCCTGAGCCGCCTGCCGAATCCGAACCTGAAGTGGGAAACCACCACCACCCTGAATACGGGAGTCGACTTCGGCTTCTGGAACAACCGCCTGCGGGGCACGGTGGAGTTCTACCAGTCCAGCACTACGGACTTCCTGCTCGACCGCGTACTGGCGGGCACCACCGGCTTCGAGGTCACCCGCTTCAACATCGGTGAGGTGGAAAACCGCGGCGTGGAGCTGACGACCAGTTTCGACCTGGTACGGAGCGATAAGGTGCGCTGGAACCTCGGCGCGGTGTGGTCGCGCAACCGCAACGAGATCATCAGCCTGGACGGCAGCGTGGACGACGACGGCCGGCCCATCGACTTCGTTTCCCAGGGCCTGTTCATCGGTGAGCCCATCGATAACATCCGTCAGCGGGTATTCGACGGCATCTTCCAGAACGAAGAGGAGATCGCGGCCTCGGCCCAGCCCGACGCCATCGTGGGTGACATCCGCGTACTGGACCTCAACGGTGACGGAGAGATCACCACCGACGACCTGCGGATCTACCGGGAGAATCCCGACTGGTACGGCTCGCTCAACACCTCGGTGACCTGGAATAACTTCGACCTGTTTGCCGACGTCTACTTCGTCAGCGGCGCCCTGCAGCTCAATCCCTACCTGGCCGACTTTGCCCTTGGGGGCACGCTACAGGGATCGCGCAATGGCATCCGGCGGGAATACTATACGCCCGAAAGCCCCAGCTCGGTAGCGCCGCGGCCGCGTCCGGGTACGCCCAGTAACCTATTTGCCCTGGCGGTGCAGGACGCCAGCTACATGCGCCTGCGCACGCTGACCCTGGGCTACACCCTGCCGCGCACCCTGCTGGATAAGATCCGGCTGCGCAACACCAAAGTATACTTCACGGGTACCAACCTGATTACCGTCACCGACTACCTCTCCTACAGTCCGGAGAACAACCCCGGCGCCTTCCCCGATGCCAAGGGCTACACCTTCGGACTCAAGATCGGACTATAAGCCCCCCCACGGCGGAAAAAACCTACGCATGAACCATCTACTTAAATTCGGACCGGCACTGCTGCTTCTGCTGCTGACGGCCTTCTCCTGCCAGGACTTTCTGGAAGACGAACTGCTCTCCGAAACCTCGGCCGACTTCCTCTACAGTACCCCCGAGGGACTGGAGGGCGCCGTCGTGGGCCTCTACAACCTCAACCGCTCCTACATCGAGCGGGGGGCGGGCAACAACGACCACCGCGCGCTCATCATTCAGGCGAAGTCTGACCTGACCACCGGTCGGGCCGGCGAGGTGGCGCTCTACGCCCGCCTGGGCTGGGGGCGTGACTTGAGCACCGGCGGACTGGGCGGCTACAGCCACTACTGGCGCAACTTCTACCGGGTGATCGACCGCAGTAACGCCGTGATCGCCGCTGCCGATAACGTAACGTTTCCGGACGGGGAGGAAGCACGCAAAACGCAGCTCCTGGCCGAAGCACGGGCCATGCGGGCCAATGCGTACTTCATCCTGTACCGCCTGTTCAATAACATCTTCATCACTTCGGAGGCCACTACGCCGGAGAACGTCTTTGACCTGCCGCAGGACAAGAGCTCCTCCGAGGAGATCTTTGCCCTGATCAACAGCGACCTCGACTTTGCCATCGACAACCTGGCGTGGACCACGCCGGACTTCGGGCGCTGGACGCAGGCTTCCGCCCGCCACCTGCGGGCCAAGACCGCCATGTGGCAGGGCGACTGGGCCGAGGGAGCCGCCCAGGCCGAGGCCGTGATCGGAAACGAGAATTATTCCCTGCTGTCCGACACGCGGGACGTGTTCGCCGGAGACCTGAACCATTCGGAAACCCTGTTCGCCATTCAGATCGAGGACGGGGTGATCGGTGGCGGCACCCGCAACCAGATTCACTTTAGCGTGATGGCCAACTACTTCGAGATCCCGGGTATCGTGCGCAGCAACGACAATGGCGGTCGGGGTGCCGCCCTGCTTATCCCCAACAACTACCTGGTCGACCTGCTCGCTGAAGATGAGGGCGACACCCGCGATGACGGCACCTACATGATCACCGCCTACACCTACAACGATCCGGCCACCCTGCCGGACGGGGTCGAGATCGGAGATACGGTAGACCTATACGATCGCGACAGCGAGGACGCTAACAATTACACCCAGTACTACAAGACGATGAACCCCGGGGTGCTCAAGTTTCAGCAGCGGGATGCCGACCCGGACGAGGCCAGTACCTTCAAGAACATCATGGTGTATCGCCTGGCCGAGACCTACCTGATCGCCGCCGAGGCCCACATGCGGCAGGGGAATACGAGTCTGGCGCTGGACCGGATCAACGCCATCCGCGAGCGGGCCGGCGCGGCACCCTATACCGAGATCGATCAGGAACTGCTGCTAGAGGAGCGGGCCCGCGAACTGTTCTTCGAGGGACAGCGCTGGTATACCCTCAAGCGCATGGGTGTGCTGGTGGACTACATCCGCGACCACGCCGCGAACGACAACCTGGTCAACTTTGCCCGGGAGCGTATCGAGCCCAAGCACGTCAACTGGGTGATCCCGGAAACGGAGCTGGACCTGCTGGGTGCTAATTACCCACAGAACGAAGGCTACTAATGTCGCTACCATTCCCCAATGTCTACGTCCTGCTGTGTGCCTGCCTGTTGCTGTTCGGTGCACCGGAGGGCAGGGCGCAGTCGCTGAAGGTGATGACGTACAACGTCCGCCTGGATGTCGCCAGCGACAGCCTGAATGCCTGGCCGCACCGTCGGGACTTCCTGGCCGATCAGATCGAATTCCACGCGCCGGACGTACTGGGCACCCAGGAGGGTACGCCCGGACAGATCGACTGGCTCGACGAACGCCTGACCGGCTACGCCCGCATCGGTGAGGGCCGCGAGGGCGGGCACCGGGGGGAGTACTCGGCGATATACTATGACCGCCACCGCCTGGCCGTGCAGCAGTCGGGAACCTTCTGGCTATCGGAAACACCCGATACCGTCTCGGTGGGCTGGGATGCCGCCCTGCCGCGCATCGTGACCTGGGGGCGCTTTAGGGATCGCGATACCTGGCGTGATTTCTACGCCTTCAATACCCACTTCGACCACCGGGGGGAGGAGGCGCGGCTGCGCAGTGCGGAACTGATCCTGACCATGATCGACTCGCTCAATCCGGACGGGCTACCCTTCGTACTCACTGGCGACCTCAACTTGACACCCGACAGTGCGCCGCTACAATTACTCTCCGATACGCTCACCGATGCCTTCGTGGCGGCTCCGGTCCGGCTGGGGCCGGCGGGCACCTTTACGGGCTTCGACTACGGTGCGCCTGCGACGCGTCGCATCGACTACATCTTTGCCGGTCCGGGGGTAGAAGTAGTGAACTTCGCCACCCTGACCGATGCCATCGACGGGCGCTATCCCTCCGATCACTTTCCCCTGCTGGCTACCCTGCACCTGCGGCCGCGCCCACTGATCATTGCGCACCGGGGGGCCAGTGGCTATGCGCTGGAAAACTCCCTGGACGCCTTTCGCAAGGCGGTGGAACTGCGGTCCGATATGATCGAGCTGGACGTATTTACGCTGAAGGACGGGGAGGTGGTGTGCTTTCACGACGGGGGGCTGCAGCGGCTGACCGGCGTGGAGGGGAAGATTACGGATTACACCCTGCCGGAACTCAACCAGCTGACGCTGAGCGATGGCTCGCGTATTCCGCTCCTACGGGATGCTATACGGGTGATGGACAAGCAGCTGCGGCTGAACGTGGAGCTGAAGGGCCCCGGTACGGCCGAGCCGACCTACCGGATCCTGCAGGAAGCGATCCGGGAGGAGGGGTGGAAGATCGAAGACTTCCATATTTCCAGCTTCCGGCACGACGAGCTGCGCAAGATGCGGGAGCTGGACGAGCGTATCGAGATCGGTATCCTGCCACACGGCTCGCCGGTGGCTGCCCTGGAGGTGGGCCAGGAGGTGGGAGCGTACTCCATCAATGCCTATCAGGGGAGTCTGACGGAGGAAACCGTAGCCGCGATCCACGATGCGGGCCTGAAGGTGTTCGCCTGGACGGTCAATGACCACGCCGAGATCCGCCGGCTGCTGGACCTCGGGATCGACGGTTTTATCACGAACTACCCCGACCGGGTGCAGCGGTTGGCGGCGGAATAAATACGACGGAATGCGATTCCTTACGCTAATTACCTGCTTGTTGCTTGCCGCCTGTACGCCTACCCGGCAGGGGGAGGCGGTGGCGGACGATACGCCCCCCAATGTGCTACTCATTGTAGTCGATGATCAGGGCTACGCCGACTTCAGTCCCTTCGACAACTACGGCGGCGCGGCGCATACGACGAGTATGGCGCGGCTGGCGGCGACGGGCACGGTATACTCTCAGGCCTACGTGAGTGCACCGGTGTGTAGTCCGAGCCGGGTGGGTATGCTGACGGGGAAGAACCAGTTTCGCTGGGACGGGCCGGCCAGCTGGGGCCCCGGACTACCGCAGGAGGTGAAGACCATTGCTGAATACCTGCGCGGGGCCGGCTACGCGACCGCCCGCATCGGGAAGAACGACCTAGGGCGCAACTTCCACGCCAAGTACGCCGAGCGGGAATATCCCCTGCGGCACGGCTACGACGAGTTTCTGGGCTTCAACGCCCACGCCCACGACTTCTGGCTGCTCGATAGCACGATCCGCGCCCGGACGCCGGACCCCTACGGAACCAGTGCCGTGCTCGGTCCGCTGCTGCACAACGAGGGGGAAAAGAGCTACGGGGAGGGCTACCTGACCGACATCCTGACCGACGAGGCCATCGCGTACCTGACCGACGAGGAGCGTGGGGAAAGTCCCTTCTTCCTTACCCTGGCCTATAACGCGGTACACCACCTGATCCACGAAGTACCGCAGCGCTACCTCGACCTGTACGATGTGGCGCCCATCGACAACTACGACCCGGCCGATAGCCTGGCCTACGGGCAGCATCCGGTGGGCTCGTACTCGGCCTACTACGACAAGTACTCGCGGCTCGGTGCCATCGAGGAAGATCCCCTGCGGCGGTACTACCTGGCCAATCTGCACTGCCTGGACGATAATATCGGTCGGCTCCTCGACGCCCTGGAGGCCGGGGGGCTGGACCGCAACACCATGATCGTATTTCTGTCCGACAACGGGGGCTCGCCGCTGACGGGGGCCGACAACGCGCCGCTGGCCGGAGGTAAGTACTCTCTCTGGGAGGGCGGCATCCGCGTGCCGCTGGCCGTGAGTTGGCCGGGCCACGTAGCGGCGGGGGTGCGGGAAGACCGGGTAGTTTCGGCCCTGGATATTCTGCCTACCGTAGCCCGGGCGGCGGGAGTGGCACTCACTGATTCTACCCTTGACGGCCGCCTGCTGGAAGAGCCCGACTCGGATCGCTTACTGGTCTGGAAGTGGCAAAAGACCTGGGCGGTACGCCGGGGCGACTACAAGCTGACCAATACCGACGAGAACCACTGGAAAAGCCGGCCCTCGGCGCAGTACATCGCGCCCATATCGGACAGCCTTACCCTCAAGCTATTTAATCTGGCCGACGACCCGGGGGAGCGCAGGGATCTTTCTGCCGAGCTGCCCGATAAAGTGCGCGAACTGGAAGCTGCCTACCAGCGCTGGTGCACCGAGCACTTGGAGCATTATTAGCAGGTAAGTAGATTCGTCACCATTTTTTTGTAGCTTAGTTTAACGGTACTACATTACCGTTGCAAACCCCTCAACATATAAACCATCACGTTAATCGATCTTACTATGAAATCAATCTTTACCCTTTTTGCCTTTTTGCTCCTCGGTGGTCTTGCCGCCCAGGACCTCGAGGAAGGCCTCGTCATGCATTACCCCCTCGATGGTAACCTGACCGATACGATCTCCGGCGAAACCGCCGAAAACAACGGTAACCTAACCTTCGAGGCCGGACTGCTGGGGCAGGCCGTGCGCTACTTCAACCAGGATGCCTACTTCGTCACACCAGCGGGTAAACTGCAGGTGGGGCCGGAGGCCGACGGAGGCACCGCCGGTACCTTCGCGCTGTTCGTCAACCACCGGGCCGCTCCCCTGGAGACCGACCGGCAGAACTACATCGCTCAGAAGAATGGTTGCGGTCCTGAGGACAATAACCGCGGTCGCGTAGTGCTGTACCGCCAGAACCCTAACAATGAATCCGATCCGGACAGCCTGATCTCCTTCATCTCCGGCCGGCCCCTGCGGACCAACTACAAGCTCGACTCGGCGGAGACCTGGATCCACCTGGCCCTAACCGTTGACCCGGAGATGCGCGAGTGGGCCTTTTACGTGGACGGCCAGGAGACGGCCCGTGACACCTTCACCGGCACCACCCAGGCGGAAAACTCCTGTGGTGAGTTCGTCATCGGTCACCACCTCACCTTTGAAAACGAGACCCAGACCTTCGACGGTCTCATGGATGATCTGCGCTTCTACAACCGTGTGCTCACCCAGGAGGAGATCGACCTGCTAGCTAACCAGGGGGGCAATACCTCCACCCGTCCAGCCATCGTAGCCAACTCCTTTGCTCTGGCCCCTAACCCGGTCACCACCGGTGAGGCGATCAACCTGACTATCGACCGCTCGGTATTCGCTCCCGGCACTTCCCTGCAGGTCAATATTACCGACCTCAGCGGACGCACTGTACTCACCCGCATGTACGATCGGGCTGCCCAGCGGCTCAGCATCGACCACGCTCTACAGGCCGGCGTGTACGTGGTGACCCTGACCGACGGACAGCGGATGGCCGCCGAGCGACTCGTCGTCCGGTAGTAGTGCCTACATGAATGTTCACGCTGCACTCCTGCTGCTCGGGCTGCTGACGGTATGCTCCTGCCACCGTCCGCAGCCCCTGCTCCAGGAGGCGGCAGCGAACTGGACACTCCACGGCGATGCCGACTGGACAGTGAACGCTGATGCGTTCACCGGCCGGGTCACCGACACCGTTGGCTACGTAATCACCGAAGCCTCCTACACCGATTTCGAGCTGGAACTGGAGTTCAGGCCAGACAGTACGGTCAACTCCGGGATATTCATCCGCTGCCGGGGCGCGGCCCCAACCGCTACGGACTGCTACGAACTCAATATTTGGGATCGGCACCCCCAGCCCGAGTACCGGACCGGCGCGATCGTCACCCGCTCACGCCCACTGGCGTACGTTGAGACGATCGGCCGCTGGAACACCTACCGGATCAGGGTGCAGAGCAACCGCATCCGCGCCTGGATCAACGGTACCCCCACCGCCGACCTGATGAACGATGAGCTAGCCGGTGGCTATATCGCCCTGCAGGCTAGCGGGACGGGGGTGGTAGCCTTTCGTAGGCTGCAGATTCGGGCGTTGTAGGTAAATCATTGGCTCAGTACGCCCACCTGAGTAAAAAAGGCTATTACCTGTGGGTCAGTTTCCAGTCGCCGCTCGAAGGCTTCGATGTGCGCCTGATTCCATTCCTGATGCTCCGCCCCCGCCCGTAGGCTTTCCGGCGAGTCCTCGAGTTGTAGGAGTCGCATAGAACCGTTCTGTAGGGGTACAGCCAGAATAGTCCGCCCGTAAGCTAGGTCGAAGTACCGCTGGTTGACGATGGCAAAGTTGGCCCCGTCAGCAAGAGACATCTGTACAAAGTCTACCTCCCCTACGGACGTCAGCCGCTTACCGGTAGTGAGGTAATGCGGATAGTTACGGGAAACAAGGTGGAAGGTGCCGCTGTCGTCGTCCGGGCGGTCGGTCAGGATGTAGATCGTGCAAGAGGTCTGGTAATAGGCCAGCGAATCCTCCATGGGGTGCGGCCGGTAGGGACCGTGGGCATAGGCCATGGTGGAACCAAAGATGCTGCGACCAGCTACTCGCAGTACGGTAGTACGTACACTCCCGTAGCCATAGTCGTAGGCCGGCACGGGGATCGGCCAGAAGCTGAGCGCCGGCTGCACTTCCGTAGAGTCGTAGCGATAGGCACTAGGCTCCAGGCTTAAAAGTTCCCGGTCCCACAGGCTGGAGTCGGCACGGTTGCGGGCGTACCGGGCGGCATCTTGTGGGGTCCAAAGACTATCTGACACCGTTTGGGCGGGAACGCAGGTGCAGAGAAATAGGGCGAGTAAAAGGGATACGTACTTCATGGGGTGCTTTTCCACAAAGAAGCCGACTAACCTAGGAGACCGCCTCGCCCTGGGGGGTGGAAAACAGGACTAGACCGGGGTGGAAATCAGCTCCACCCGCCGGCTCACCCCCAGTTTACGGTAGATACTATTGACGTGCGTCTTGACCGTCGATACGCTGATGAAGAGCTGGGCGGCAATCTCCTTATTCGAAGCCCCGCTGCGGATGAGCTCGTACACTTCCCGTTCTTTTTGGGAAAGCTCTGCCGCTTGCTCCAGAGCTTCCGGTCTCCTAGTCGGTGAGATGGGGCGTCGCCACAACCGCCACATCAGGTAGCCGCAGAGGAATACACTGACGGTGAGTGCCGTTGCTAGCCAGTGGGTTCGTACCTGCAGGCGATCGTAGGCCAGTGTACCGTACTGCGCGGCCACCGCATCGTGGTAGCTAGAACTTAGTTCGGTCGTTTTGACCGCTTCTCTTGCTGCGGTAGCTTCCTGCAACCGGATGGCGGGTGCCTCCAGCCGACCAAACGCATACAGCTTCACGTAGGCATCCACCGTATCGGAGGCTAAAAGATCGCGCAGATAAGTCTGCCGGTGGTGGAGGTCGAGTTCATCTTTCCGGTTCAGGTCGGTAGAGTAGGCGCTTACATCAGTGTAGCGGTCTGTGTATTGCTCCGTATTGTTGATACTACGGGTGGCTGCCGTACCTCCGGTCACCTTCAGGCCATCCACGCGTAGCGTATCGCCCGCCCCCAACAGTACGGTCAGGTAATGACGTTGCGCGAAATTCATGCTGACGGGCGGGGCCTGGCGCATCCGGTACCGCAGCCGGTAGAAGCTCCTATGGGTGGGTAGGGTAGCGGGTTCAATGCGGAAGTAGCCCGTACTATCCACTAGTACCGGCGGTAAGATCATATAATCGGCGATGGTGAGAATATCCTGCGGCGTATCGAGTACATCGAGGTGTACTAACTGACCGCGGTAAGTCAGGGGCGCGTAGCCCTCGATGAGCGTCTGGGCGGGAAGGACTCCGCTTATCACCACAAAAATAAGAAGTAAGAGTAGCCGCACGCGGGCTAAGGTAAGGATGCTAGCATATGAACTAAACTTCGCCAGGCAGTACGTAAATTAGTAAGCCTATCACTTAGCACCAAATGCTCACACCATGGCGCTGATCATCCAACACAACACCCGGCAACTGGCCCACAACTGGTGGGCGATCCTACTGCGCGGCATCGTAGCTCTATTGATTGCCGCAGTCACCTTCATCGTGCCCGAGGCTACCCTGATCGCGCTGGTAGTCCTCTTCGCGGTTTACGCGCTGCTCGACGGCGTGTTCCTGCTCGTCATCGGCTTTCGCGGCCGCCGGGAGCGCCCCCGCTGGTGGGTACAGATCGTACAGGGCCTGCTCAGTATCGGGGCGGGTATCGTGGCCCTCACCAATCCACAACTGGTGGCGCTCTTCTTCCTCTACCTGGTGGCCGCCTGGGCCATCTTCACGGGCGCCACCGAGATTATCGCGGCCATTCAGTTGCGCAAGGAGATCCGGGGGGAGTGGCTGCTTATCCTTTCCGGACTAGCCTCCGTAGCTCTCGGGATCATCCTCATGGCGCTGCCCGCTGCCGGACTGCTGGTCTGGTTGTACCTGATCGGGGGCTTCGCACTTATCTCGGGCATCTTACTGATCGTCCTAGCACTGCGCATGCGCAAGCTCGATGCCCCGGCAGTGACGGTGGAGGAGGTAGAGGTAATCCGTACGTCGGGGGAGTAGGCCCACCCCAGTAGCGCGCTACCGGGGCGGGTGCTTTGTGAATCCCTTAAAACAGGTACCGCAGTCCCAGCTGCACCTGCCGTGGCGCATCCGCATTCCGCTGCACGATGCCCGAGCCGGCCGCACCGACCTGGATCTGGTTGCTCTGCGTCGCGTTGTTGCTGTAGCCACTGAGGTTGCGGGTGTCGAGGAGGTTGAATACGTCGAGGGTGAGTCCGATATGGTTGGCGGCTACGGGCAGGCGGTACTCCAGGGCCAGATCGAAGTTGTAGGACCAGGGCAGGCGATCGTTGTTGCGGCCTTCGCCGGGGAAGCGGTCGGAGTTGCCGGTGTAGTTCTCGGCAAAGCCGGTGCCGTCGCCGTTGAGGTCTGCCGTACCGTAGAGGGTGGCGTCGGGGATACGGTTGACGGGTTGTCCGCTCTGGACCAGGCTGGCCAGGGTCACGTTGAGTCCGAAGGGAGCGCGGTAGGTGCCGATGGCGTTGATGATGTGCAACCGGTCGTTGATGCTGGGGCCGTACTCATTGGCGAAGTTGTTGGCATCCATGGCGCGGAAGTTGATGCCCTCGGTGTCGTTCTTATTGGAGCTCAGGGTGTAGTTGAGCCGCCAGCTGATGTTGTTGTCGCCCGCCGCCTGCTGGAGTACAAAGCTGGCCGCGTAGTAGCGCGATTTGCCGGCCGTTTCGGAGATGAGGATGTTGCGGGCTACGCCGGCCACCTGCTCGCCCTGGATGAGGGCCGTGCCACTGGCCCCGTCGATGGGAATGGGGCGGGTCGCATCCGCTTCGGCGGGGGTGCGGACGATCACGTTGTCCGGTCCGCTGATGGGGTACTCGGCCGCGGCGTTGAGGTTGCGCAGTCGGTACAGCTTCTCGGCCCGGTTGTGCACTAGGTCGAGGTAGAAGAGCGTACGGGTATCGATCTGGTACTGGTAGCCTAGGGTGAACTGGTGGGTGTAGGGGTTATCGTAGCCGTCGGGATTGAGGATGCGGCGCTCGCCACTGAAGAGGTTCGTCCGCTGCCCCTGCAGGCTGGCGGCGGTGGGTCCGTTCAGGTAGGTCGCCGAATTGTCGGTAGCCCGCAGGTTGCCATCGAAGGTGATGCGGTCGATATCGGTATCGGCGGGTAGGATACCCTGGCGGATCAGCTCGCGCAGCTGGGTCTGGTAGCCGGGATTGGTGGTGTTCTGCTGCAGGGCATCGCTGTAGATCGCGTAAAGGACCTTGTCGTAGAACACGCCGTAGCCGCCGCGCAGGGCGGACAGGTTACCGAGCTTGTAGTTGAAGTTGAAGCGGGGGGAGATGTTATTGTAGTCGCCCTTCGCCGCGCCGCCCTTGCTGAGGTTGTCGTAGTCGTAGCGCAGACCCAGGGTGAGGTTGAGCTTCTCGCTAGCTGCGAACTGATCCTCGACGTACAGGCTGTAGATATTTTGCCGTGCGCCGAAGCTGCTGGGCCGTAGCTCAACGTTATAGCCCAGTACCTCTACGTCGGCGGGCAGGTCGGTGGGGGAGAGGCTGCTGCCGAGTCCACGCTCCCGTAGGCTGGAGAGTTGCCCTTCGGTCAGCTTGACCCGGTAGGCCCCGTTGGGTACACCCCCCCCAAAGAGCTGGTGATCGCCGCTGATGACGTTGAAGCCGGTCTTGAGGGTGTGGCGGTCCAGGTAGAAGCTGAACTTCTGCTGCAGCTGCAGGGTGTTCTCGATCTGGTCGAAGACGAAGCCCGGGTAGCCGATCACGGCGATGGTCTGCTCGCTGGGATCCAGTATGGTCACCTGCGGGGTACCCGCATCGGAGGCCGGATTAGCGTAGTTCCAGCGGAAGCGGGCGTACTGCACGTTGGTCTGCGCGCTCCAGTTGTCGCCCAGGTAGGTATTGGTATTGGCGATGAGGACCGAGTTGCGGTCCTGCTTGTTGCCGGCCGAGGGGAAGGTGGAGCCGCCTTCCAGCCCGCCGCCCTGCCGCTCGATGCCGACTACGCCGACGTTGGCGCGCAGACTGGAGCGAAAGCGGTCATTCCACACCTGGTCCACCTTACCGCTGAGGAAGGTGAAGTTGTTGGTGCCCTGTACGGTCTCGTTGACGCCCAGCTGCGGACTGCTCAGGGTGTTGTCCTTCAGGTCGGTAGTGTGCTCGGCGTCGACGTAGAAAAAGGTCTTGTCCTTCTTCAGCGCCCCACCCAGGGCAAAGCCACCCTGATAGCGTTGGAAGCCATCGCGCACGGGGTTGCCGCTCAGGTCGCGCTGGGTATAGTCATCATCGCCCAGATCGCCGTTGCTAGGCCGGAAGAGCGTAAAGACCTCACCGCTCAGTGTATTGGAGCCGGAGCGGGTGGTGACGTTGACTACGCCGTTGTTGGTCAGTCCGTACTCGGCCGAGTAGTTGTTGGTCAGCACGGTGAGGTTACGCACGAAGCCACTGGGGATGGCAAACTTCTGTCCGCCCAGGAAGCGCTCGTTGTTGTCCAGTCCGTCGATCAGGTAGCTGGTCGAGCCGGGGTTGGCGCCGTTAATGGATACGTTCGGGGCCTCGGGGTAGAAGCCGGTGGCCTGACTCACGTTCGGCAGCCGGTACAGCGCACGGGTGATGTCGCGTCCCTCTACGGGCAGGGCTTCGAGCTCCTCCTGCGATAGCTCGAAGGCGACCTCGGCGTCTTGCCGGTTGATGCGGGCCGAGCTGGTGGCGGCCACGCTGATCACGTCCAGGTCTACCGTCTGCCGCGAGAACAGCAGCAGCTGTACCCGCCGGCTCTGGTTGGCGCGCAGGTCGATCGGCTCGCTCTCGCCGTCGAGGTAGTCATCGGATTCCGGTACGGTGATCCGGTAGCCGGCTAGGGCGGGCAGCGCGCGAAAGATGATGCGCCCCTGGGCGTCCGTGGTACCGTTGCGCACGATGCCCTGACCGGTGTTCGTCAGCGTGACGGCCAGTTCGGCCGGGGCCGCAGCGTTGGTCTGGTAATCGATAAGTTCGACGGTGATGTCCTGTTGGGCATACACGAGGGAGGTGGTCGCCAGGGCGGCGAGGAAGAACAGCAGTTTCATATGATAGTAGTGCTCCCCGGGGATGGAGGGAGGTAAAGGGGAAGAAAAATTGAGGGGAAGTGGTTGGCTAGCGCGCTACGGGTGGCCCCCGCAGGTCCCGGGAGGGGAATGACGCATGGCTGCAGTGCAGCAAGTTCCTCCACCGAGGGAGGGTCGGAATGGAAAACAGGGCGGCCAGGGCGGGGAGGAGACCAGCAATCTGCTGCCAGTCCGCACGCAACTCCCGCAGGCTGTTGTAGTCGGATAGGGTCCGTAGCTGGATGCAGTCGAGCAGTTGCTCCAAAAGCTGTGCGGCAACGCGGTCCGTCTGCCAGCTCACGGCCGCAAAGGCGATGGGATCGAAGCACTCGGCCCGTACACCGATGAGCCAGGCACCGCCGCGGGCGTCCGGTCCGATCACGTTACGGCCCGCCTCCAGGGCGGCAGCGGCGGCGCGGATAGACCGGCCACTCAGCCGCGGACAATCATTGCTCACCACAAGTATGTGGGCGTGTCCCCGAGCCAGTACGGCCCGCACGGCCTCGCTGAGCTTGTCCCCGAACGTGCTGCTTCCCGTCTGCTGCCGTTCGTCGCTGCGGTATACGGGTAGTCCGGTCGCCGCCAGGGTGCGCGTCGTGCGCTGGATGAGGGCACGGGCTACGCGAGTACCCCGCCGCCCGAAGGCCTTGGCATCAGCCTCGGCAGTAGCCGTGCGGGAGAAAAAAAGTATGGCGGTCGTCGCGGTCACGTCATATAGGTACGTAGGAAGTGGGGTGGGGGTTCTCTGACGTGTCTACAGCTTTAATCGCTCCATGCTAAGGGGTGAACGGACTATCCGGATTCCGCCGTCCCCTCATCCTCACCGCGCCGAGCAGCTACCGGGGCTACCGTCGAGCAGGCGCACCTATGGGGCGGGGAACGCAGGTGCAATGCGGGTGGTATCGGCTATCCTCAAGATCAGCTTTAAGCGGTCTTTCTGTGATCTTAGGCCGTCGATGGTGTATTATGCAACGGGCCTCAGGCTGTTGCTGGCACCGGCGACCGCGTATAGTATGTTGCCCCCCCAATGGTGTAGCAGTAGGCTAGAAATAAGTGTGCACCGCGAAGGCGAATTGCTCGATGAATATCCGCTTGAAGGGGGTGATATTGTTCTTTTCGTAGAATATCAGCATCGCTTTTTTGTACTCGATAGAATCTACCGTCCGAAAGGAGAGCGGGCAGTAGCCATGGGCAATCAGGAGGGCATTACTGGTGATGCGTGCGGTGCGTTTATTGCCATCGGCGAACCCCTGGATGTAGGAAATGAGCACTAGTGCCAGCAGCGATTTGGCAAACACATCTTTTGTCTGATTGATCAATCTGCACATGAGCTCGAAGGCCTCCCTGATTTGAAATTCATTGTCTAATGGGCGATAGTTAGTCCCCGTAATACCGACGCGCCTTTTGCGGAGGTTTCTGCTGATACCTAAGTCCTTGGTCAGTAGGCTGTGTATATCCTCGATCCGGCGAACGGAAAGCTCCTGCAGGTACCCCGGATGGTCTACGACAAAGTCGATAGCTTCCTTGTGATTGAGTAGCATCACGGCATCGTCCTTGGTTTTTCCGGCGGCTGTTTCCCGGTCTTTCAGTAGTCGCTCTGTCTCCAGAAGCGAATACGTATTTCCCTCTATCTGGGAAGACTTCCAACTGAGGTCGATGGCCAGTCGCTCGATCTCCCGCTGGTATTCCGCCGGACTCAGTTCGTCGACGTTTTTGCGGTAGGTAGCCTGTAATCCGGCTAGCGTGACCAGCTCTTCCTCCGTGAATAGATCCAGATCGTAGAGATCCGTTTGCAGTAGCATATGGTTGAACGACCCTTGGATCACTCGCTCATCGATATCGGCGGCGAAGTAGTCATCTACGTCGATGGAGTGCAGGATGTCGTAGGACTTACCCAGGGCGTACCGCGTACTACGGTAAGTACCTTCCTTATCTACCAGCTTTTTGGCCACGAGTCGGTCCAGTATCCGCTTAGTGGTTCGGACGCTTTGCTCAGACCCGATGGCCGCATGAATTTCCGTAGAAGTAAGCCCGGAGCGCAAGCCTAGTGCCTCCAGTATCGCAGCTTGTAGATCCATGGTAACTTTTATTGGACAAAGAAACCGTATTTATTGGACAAAAATCACCCAAACTGTCCAGTAACGGGCCGGGCGGATGTCCGATAACTATACCCCCGCTACCGCTGCGCACCCGCGGCCCCGCCCTATCTTTAGCCCCCGTGAACCACCCCTTAGCGTACCTGCTCCTACTCCTGCTGGGAGCCACCGATCTGTTCGCCCAGCTGGGCACCCCCTTCGATGAAGTGACTGCCAACGAAGCGCCCAGCGCTACGGCCGCGCGCTTCGTAGAGGGCATCACGCTGGACGGTAAGCTCGACGAGCTGGAGTGGCAGAACGGACAGCCCGCCCGCGACTTCTGGGAAACCTTCCCGACCGACCGCGTGCGCGCCAGCTACCCCACGGAGATCTACTTCGGCTACGACGAGGAGAACCTGTACGTGGCCGCACTGTGCCGTACGCCGGGCAACAAATTCGTCATCCCTAGTCTGCGGCGCGACTACCGGGCGGGGGGCAACGACAACATCACCTTTGTCTTCAACCCCTTTCGCGACAAGACCAATGCCATCGTCTTCGGCATGAACCCCCTGGGGGTGAACCGCGAGGCGCTGATCTACAACGGCGGGGAGAGCGGCGGGGACTTCCGCGAAGAGTGGGACAATAAGTGGCGCGGCGAGAGCTACATCGGCGATGGCTACTGGAGCTGCGAGCTGGTCATCCCCTTTTCGAGCCTGCGCTTCCCGGCCGGAGCTACGGAGTGGTTCTTCAACTCTTACCGCTTCGATACCCAGAGCAACACACGCACGACCTGGCACCGGATCCCGCAGAACCAGATCATCATGAGTCTGGCCTACATGGGCTCGCTACAGTTCGAAGGCGGCGCACCGCAGGCACAGGGCAGTAACATTACCCTGATCCCCTACGCCGGCGGCGGGATGCGGCGTGACTACCAGGCCGAAACCCCCACCGACTTCAACGGCAACGTAGGCGGCGATGCCAAGATCGGTATCGGCAGCGGCCTCAACCTGGACCTGACCGTGAACCCCGACTTCAGTCAGGTCGAAGTAGACCAGCAGGTCATCAATACGACCCGCTTCGAGGTCTTCTTTCCGGAGCGGCGGCAGTTCTTCCTGGAGAATGCCGACCTGTTCGGCAGCTTCGGCTTCGAGCGGGCCAACCCCTTCTTCAGCCGGCGCATCGGCGTGACGCGCGACACCACTACCGGCGAGGGACTGCAGAATCCCATCTACTTCGGCGCCCGCCTGAGCGGCAAGCTCACCGACGACCTGCGGGTGGGGCTACTCAACATGCAGGCTGCGCAGAACCGCGATCAGGGTCTGCCCAGCTTCAACTACACCGTAGCTGCCCTGCAGCACCGGGTGGGCGCGCGCAGCAACGTGGGTGGGATCTTCGTCAACAAGCAGAACTTCACCAACTTCAGCGATAGCACCGAGACCAATGCCGACTTCAACCGCGTGGTGGGCCTGGACTATAACCTGGCCACGAAGGACAATACCTGGAACGGCAAGACCTTTTTGCACCGCAGCTTCTCGGCCGACGGGCAGGGCGACGACTACACCCACGGGGTGAACCTGGAGTACCGCCACCGCAACTGGAACGTACAGTACGACCACATCTACGTCGGAGAAAACTTCAATGCCGAAGTGGGCTTCGTGCCCCGGCGCGGCTACTTCTCGAGTGGGGTAGAGGCGGCGCGCATCGACTACCCTGACAACCCGGACGTAGTGACCAAGGGGCCCGTACTGGAGCTACGCACCTTCTTTCAACCGGGGGAAGGCCTTACCGACCGCACCGGCACGCTGGGTTACGGCTGGAACTACGCCAACACCAGCGAGCTGAGTCTCGGAGCGAACTACACCTACATCTTTCTCTTCGGAGATTTCGACCCCTCCCGCACCGGTGCTACTCCGCTACCGGGCAACCGCGGTTACGGCGCCTGGAGCGGCTTTGCCAACTTCCGCAGCGACCGCCGGCGCAAGCTCAGCACGGAGTTTGTCGTGGAGGCCGGACAGTTCTTCAACGGACAGCGCTACAGCCTGGTGGGCAACCTGCAGTACCGCTACCAGCCCTTCGGAAGTATCGACCTGCGGGCCAGCTACCAGTACCTCGATCTGCCGGCCCCCTTTGCCAGTACGGGCCTGTTCCTGATCGGACCGCGCATCGATTTCACCTTCTCCAAGTCGGTGTTCCTGACCACCTTCCTGCAGTACAACGACCAGATCAGCAACATCAACGTCAACGCTCGCCTGCAGTGGCGCTTCGCGCCGGTGAGCGACTTCTTCCTGGTGTACACCGATAACTACGACAGCCTGGACTTCGGCGTCAAGAACCGCGCCCTGGTGGCCAAGGTCACCTACTGGCTGAACTTGTAGGCCTATCTTTGTCGGCCCCTATCCCTAATGCCTCCGCCCGCATACCGTAGCCCACTGCTACGGCGTTAAGCAGGCCATTCCACATTCTACATGCGGCTAGCTACCACCGTTCTGACACTGTGTTTTTTCTTCCTTCCCCTTACCTCCCAGGCGCAACTGCAAATGCGGGGATGGGAGCTGGGCGGCTGGTTGGGTAGTTCGTTCTACCTCGGCGACCTCAACACGCAGTTTCGGCTCAATCATCCCAACATCGCCGGAGGCCTCATGGCCCGTTACAACTTCAACCACCGCATTGCCGTGCGCGGCGGGCTCAGCCACGGCCGCATCGAAGCCTACGACAGCGACAGCGAGAATAGCTTCGAACGGATCCGCAACCTTAGCTTCCAGACCCGGCTCACCGAGCTCAGCGGACAACTGGAGTTCAACTTCCTGCCCTACTACCACGGCAGCCGCCAGTACTTCTTCACCCCCTACGCCTTTGTGGGCTTCGCCGGCTTCCACTACGTACCCCGAACGGTCACCGACGGCGGCACATCGATCAAGCTGCGCCAACTCGGTACCGAGGGACAAACGCAGGGCAACCGCTACAGCCCCTTCGGCCTGGCCCTGTCCTACGGCATAGGTATCCGCTGGGACCTCTCCTACGCCTGGAGTATGGATGTCCACCTGGACCTCCGCAATACAACCACGGACTACCTCGATGACGTCAGTACCGTTTACCCCGACCCCGACCAGCTCCGGGCCACCAACGGAGAAGCGGCCTTTTTCCTAAGTGATCGCAGCCTGGCGCCCGAAGATGGCGGACCCCGTCTCGCCCGCGCCGGCACCCAACGCGGCGACGATACGGTGAACGACAAGTACTTCTTCCTCGGCATCGGCCTGAATTACTACTTCGGCGACGTCATTTGTCCTACCGTGAATAAGGACAAGAAGGTACGCCGCCGCCAGAAGCGCGCGGCCAAGAAGCGGAGTCAGGAGGCGAGTCGCCGTAAGCGCGAGCGGGGGTAACTTCTGCGGTATGAGTGGTTACCGCGGAGGGCGCGGAGGGGCGCAGAGGTAGGGTAGTCGGTGGGACAAGTCAGATTTAACATGACTCTACGTAGCGTGGAGTGCGGAGGCGGACCTTGCGGGGTATGAATGTTAATGATCTCACGTATGCCATTCGGGCCGCAGCCTTTGCTGTACACACCGAACTTGGACCCGGACTACTCGAATCTGCTTACGAGGATTGTATGGTATACGAATTGCGGTTGCGGGGATTTGTAGTGGCCAGTCAAGTCAAACTTCCCCTCAAGTACAAGAACCTGGAAGTTGGAAACGGCTATCGGGTGGATATCATAGTCGAAAATCGTGTACTGCTGGAACTGAAAGCCGTGGCCGAAGTACTACCCATTCACCACGCCCAGCTACTAGCTTATCTACGGCTATCAGGACTAAGCGTGGGTCTGCTTATGAACTTCAATGTCCACCGTATGCGCGATGGTATCAAGCGCCTCGTACACAACCTCTGACTCTTCCCCTTCAATCACTACTACCACAACTCCGCGCCACTCTGCGTACTCCGCGGTAATCCTCTAACCCCTCACTGCGGTACGCTCACCAGGCTCCGCTTAATATCCCGCACCAGCCCAGGACCCGCATACACCATCCCACTGTACAACTGGATCAACTTCGCTCCGGCGTCCAGCTTCTCGTGCGCGGAGGCTACGTCGTCGATGCCGCCGACGCCCACGATGTCTACCGTCCCCCCGCTCCGGTCGTGCAGGTAACGGATCACTTCGGTAGCCCGCTGACGCAGGGGCGCGCCGCTCAGTCCGCCGTTACCGATCCCCTCCACGGAGGATATATCGGTCACCAGCGGCTCGCGCGCAACGGTCGTATTGGTCGCGATGAGGCCGGCGATACCGGTATCGGCCACGATGGCTAGAATATCGTCGAGCTGTCCGTCCGTCAGGTCCGGGGCGATCTTGAGCAGGATCGGTTTCTGGTGCCATAGCTCGCCGGGGGTGCCGAGGGCTTCGGTAGTGCGCTCGGTGGTCCGGGCTAGATCCAGGTTCAGTTCCTGTAGGGTGGACAGTAGCGCGGTCAGCGGCTCCCGGTCCTGCAGCTCACGCAGATTAGGCGTATTGGGGGAGCTGACGTTGACCACGAAGTAGTCCACCAGCGCAAACAGCCGCTTGAAGCAGGTCACGTAGTCGGAGGTCGCCTGCTCGTTGGGCGTCACCTTATTCTTGCCGATGTTGCCGCCCAGCACTACCTGTCCGGGCCGGCCGCGCTGCTTGAGCCGGCGGGCCAGGGCCTCCACGCCCTCGTTATTGAAGCCCATCCGGTTGATCAGTGCCCGGTCTGCCGGTAGCCGAAAGAGCCGCGGCCGCGGGTTGCCGTGCTGGGCCAGGGGCGTCACCGTACCCAGCTCCAGGAAGCCGAAACCCAGGCTCGACATATCGCTATAGTACTTCCCGTCTTTATCGAAGCCCGCCGCCAGCCCCACCGGATTCGCAAACGGAATGCCAAACAGCGAAGTCGCCAAACTGGGATCCTCATACCGATACTGCCGACGGAATACTTCACTCGCGCCGGGCAGCGCCAGGGTAGCCGCCAGTCCCTGCACGGTAAGCGCATGCGCGCGCTCGGGCGCCAGTCGGAAGAGTAGGGGTTTTAGGAGCTTGTACATGGGGTAAAGGTAGACCGGCTTCGCCGGGTAGACGCTTCGCTGGTTAGATCGCCTTCGGCTGGTTAGACGCTACGCTAGTTAGATCGCCTTCGGCTCGTTAGACGCTTCGCTGGTTAAACCATCTAACAGCGAAGCGTCTAACCAGCGCAGCATCCAACCAGCGCAGCGTCTAACAGCGTAGCTTCCAACCCGCTGCAGGCTCCCTCCTAATCCTGCAACACCAGCAGAGGCACCGAGCTATCGAAGACCACCTTGCTTACCGTGCTCTCGTTGAACAGCCGGCCGAAGAAACCGTGGTCGTGGTAGATCATGCAGAGCAGGTCGGCCGAGTGGAGCTTAACCGCTTTCTGGATGCCAGTGCTGATCTTGTCCGTGTCACCGCTACGGACTTCGAAGCGGTGATTCACACCGGAGAGGTAGGTAGGTAGCTGGGGGTCGTAGCCCTTTTTATCGCCGTCGACGTCGCCGTGGTAGACGATCAGTTCGGCCTTGTAGGCCCGGACCAGATCGAGGAGGGGCCGCAGGACGTCCGCACTAGCCAGTGGCCGCTCGTCTACGGAGAGCACAATGCGCTTGAAGTCGTGGAAGGCTACCTGCTGGGGTACGGCCAGCACGGGCAGCTTGCTATTTTTGATGACGGAGTTGGCTACGCTGCCGGTGAAGAGCTCGCGGGCGGCGGTGGAGCCCTTGGTGCCCATCACGATCAGGTCGTAGCCCTTGGCCTTGGCTACGCGGGTGATGGTGGGGCCGGGGTCGCCGTCTACCGTATGGGTATCGATGGTCGCGCCGTTGCGGAGCTGGGGCGTCACCTCCTCCTTGACCTTGCCCATGGTGGTCATGGCTTCTTCGCGGATGTGGTCCTTGATGTCGACCAGGGCACCGGCGGCGGCGGAGTAGGGCTCCTCGACGGCCGAGACCAGCGACAACAGGCTGCCGAAGTGATTGGCCAGCGACACGCCGTACTGTACGGCGTTGCCGGCACTTTCGGAATAATCGGTGGCGACCAGTATCTTTTTCATAGCGTAGGGGAGTTTGAGATACAACCACCAGGGCCAGGGCGGGTTCGCGGGTGCGCAGGGAACGCGCCGTACCTTTGCCCCCAGATTATGCAGTTCCACCAGCTCATTCACCACTCCCCCGGCCTCGACCAACTGCGGCAGCTGGCGGCCACCGACCGGCTGCCGCACGCCAACCTGATCGTGAGTCCGCCCGGCACCGGTGGACTCCCCGCCGCCCTGGCCCTGGCCAACCTGCTGCTGTGCGAAGACCGGCAGGGTGCGACCGGCGATACCAGCTGTGGCCGCTGCCGCGCCTGCCGCAAGACCGGCGGCGCGGTACACCCCGATCTGCACTTCGTCTTTCCTACCGTAGGGTCCAAGATGACCAGCGACCCCTTCCTGCCGCAGTGGCGCGAAGCGCTCAGGGAGAGCCCCTACCAGGAGGCCAACGACTGGCTACTGCGCATCGGTGCCGAGAACAAACAGGGTAACATCACTCGCGAGGCCTGCGCGGCCATCCTGCGCAAGCTCAGCCTCAAGATCTTCGAGGGTAAGTATAAGGTCATGCTCATCTGGCTGCCCGAATACCTGGGCAATGAGGGCAACCGACTGCTGAAGCTGATCGAGGAGCCCCCCGAGCAGACCGTCTTCTTCCTGGTCACCGAGCGCGTCGACCTTATCCTGACCACCATCCTGAGCCGCTGCCAGCTCACGCAGCTGACCGCCCCCACGGACGCCGAGCTGGCCACCGCCCTCCAGGCCCGCGGCATCCCCGCGCCGGCCGCTACCGCCGCCGCCCGCCTGGCCGCCGGCAACTTCAATCTGGCGCAGTCCCTGGCCGATAGCGATACCGACTCCCACGGCCCCCGCCTCCTGCAGTGGACGCGCGCCTGCTACCAGGGCAGCCCCTCCCAGCTCGTGGAGTGGACGGACGCCTTCGCCAAGCTGGGCCGTGAACCCCAGAAACACTTCATCCGGTACTGCCTGCACTTCTGGCGGGAATTCCTGCTCCTCAGCGTGACCGGAAATAAACACCAGGGTGTGCGCCTGCCGGCCGCTGAGCTGGCCAGTGCCACCAAACTTCTGCCACTGGTCAACCACGACCAACTGGCGGATATCACCGGGATCCTGAGCGACTGCGCCGAGCACATCGAACGCAACGCCAATCCCCGGATTCTTTTTCTGGATGCCGGTCTGCGCATCCACCAGATCCTCCGCACCCGCGAACGCGCCCCCGCCCCCACCCGGGCACAACCGACAGCCGCCCGTGCGTAACCATAAAACACCGACTTATCATGGGATGTACATCCTGCGGAACTCCCCAGGGCTGCGGCAGCAAAGGCAACTGCGGCACCGGGAGCTGTAATAAAATGAGCACCTTCGACTGGCTCAGCCACCTGGGCGTCGACGATGCATACACCACCGACATCGTAGAGGTATCGTTCAAGGACGGCGCCTCCAAGGAGTTTTACCACGCCCCGCCCGAGCTGCAGGTCTTCACCGGCGACTACGTAGCGGTAGAGACCAAGAACGGCTACAACGTAGGCTGCATCTCGCTGAGCGGCGAACTGGTCAAGTTGCAGCTCAAGAAGAAGCACGTGAAGGAGGCCAAGGTCACCGAAAGCGTACTGCGCAAGGCCAACGACCGCGACCTGGAGAAGATGTACGAGGCACGTAAGCTGGAGTTTCCCGCCCTGGTCAAGGCCCGCGCCATCGCCCGTACGAACCACTCGCCGATGAAGGTCACCGACGTAGAGTTTCAGGGGGACTGCCGCAAGGCCACGATCTACTATACGGCCGATACGCGGGTCGACTTCCGGGAGCTGGTGCGGCAGTTCAGCCATCAGCTACGGGTGAAGATCGAGATGCGGCAGATCGGTCCCCGCCAGGAATCCGCCCGCATCGGCGGCATCGGCAGCTGCGGGCGCGAACTGTGCTGCTCGACCTGGCTCAGCGACTTCCAGAGCGTCAACACCGCCGCGGCCCGCTACCAGAATATCGCCATCAACCAGGGTAAGCTAAGCGGACAGTGCGGTCGCCTCAAGTGCTGCCTCAACTACGAGCTGAATACCTACATGGAGGCCCTCGAAGCCTTCCCCAAAAAGGCCGACAAACTGCGCACCGACGCCGGCACCGGTATCCTCATCAAGACCGATATCTTCAAGGGCCTGATGTACTATACCTACCGCGAAAATCGTGGGGTGCTACTGCCCATCCCCGTCGAAAAGGTCCACGAGATCATTGCGCTGAATAAGGCCGGTAAGCAGCCCGCCGATCTACAGGGCTTCCAGCAAGTGGTGGTGGTACAGGAAGAGGTATTCGAGTACGAAGACGTCACCGGCGCGGTAGAGCTACCGGCCGAGAAGCGGCGCAAGAAGAAGCGTAAATCCGGTAGCCGCGGCAGCGGTAGCAACAGCGGCCGCAAGCCGAAATCCAGCGGTAGTTCCTCCGCCGGTAGCACCCCTACCGATAAGCCTAAGGCAAAGAGCAATAAGCGCCGCAGCAGCAACCGCAACCGCCGGCGCGGGCCTAAGCCGAAGCAGGAGTAGGGGAGAGTGTTTTCCTCTTCCCCGCTCCCTCATCTTTTTATCCCCCCACCGGTTCCCTTTGCTGAATACCCCAAACGACCCATTCCATGGATTTTGACGTAACGATTATCGGTAGCGGCCCCGGCGGCTACGTAGCTGCCATCCGCGCCGCCCAGTTGGGCCTGAAGACCGCCATCGTAGAGAAGTATAATAGCCTCGGGGGCACCTGCCTCAATGTAGGCTGTATCCCCTCCAAGGCGCTACTGGATGCGTCGGAGCACTACCACAATGCCCACGAGAAATTCAAGGACTTTGGTATCGACCTGAAGGATCTGAAGGTCAATATGCCGCAGATGATCAAGCGCAAGGACGAGGTCGTCGAGCAGACCGTCAAGGGGGTCGAGTTCCTGATGAAAAAGAACAAGATCGAGGTCTTCTACGGCCACGGTAGCTTCACCGACGACCACACCCTGCACATCGCCATGAACGAGGGGGAGGACAAGGACATCACGAGCAAGCACTTCATCATCGCCACCGGCTCCAAGCCCATCGCGCCGGCCATGTTCAACTACGACAAAAAGCGGGTCATCACCAGCACCGAGGCCCTCAATATCACGGAGGTGCCCAAGTCCATGGCCATCATCGGCGGCGGCGTCATCGGGCTTGAATTAGGCAGCGTCTTCGGTCGCCTGGGCACGGAGGTCGACGTGATCGAATTTCAGGACCGCATCCTGCCCACCATGGACAAGGACTGTAGCAAGGAGCTCATGCGCGCCCTAAAGAAGACCGGCCTCAACTTCTACTTCAAGCACAAGGTCACGGACGTACAGGGCGCGGACACCGGTGCAACGGTCACCTTCGAAAAGCAGAGCGACGGCGAAGTCACCACCAAGGAATACGACTACTGCCTGATTGCTATCGGCCGCCGGGCCTACACCGACCAGCTCGGCCTAGATAAGGCCGGCGTAAAGGCCGATGACAAGGGCCGCGTAGAGGTCGATAACCACCTAAGCACCAACGTACCCCACATCTTTGCCATTGGCGACGTGGTGCGCGGCGCCATGCTGGCCCACAAGGCCGAGGAAGAAGGCATCTACGTGGTCGAGAAGATCGCCGGACAGGAGCCCCACATCGACTACAACCTCATCCCCGGGGTCGTCTACACCTGGCCCGAGGTAGCCGCCGTCGGGCAGACCGAAGAGGAACTCAAAGCCGCCGGCGTGAACTACAAGTCCGGTAAGTTTCCCTTCAAGGCCCTGGGCCGCGCTCGGGCCAGCACCGATACCGAAGGGATGGTCAAGGTGCTCACCGATGCGGCCACCGACGAGATCCTGGGCGTCCACATGGTCGGTGCCCGCGCCGCCGATATGATCTCCGAAGCCGTAGCGCTGATGGAGTTCCGCGCCAGTGCGGAGGATGCCGCGCGCATGAGCCACGCACACCCTACTTACACCGAGGCCTTCCGCGAGGCGGCCCTGGCGGCTACGGGGGATCGTGCGCTGCACGTGTAAAGACAAAGGTCGAGTGGCCTCTGGTCCGAGTGTTTGCTACCCCTTTCTAAGTGGCAAAGCCACTTCTTGAGGACGTCGGAGTCTCGGACCGGAGGCCACTCGACCGTTTATACTATTGGTAGAGCCACCAGCTTGTGACCCGTCCGTCCCGAAGGCTGAAGACCAGTTGACTCTTGGGGTAGACCAGCAGCTCACCGCCTACCGTAGCGAGGGTGTAGCCCGGTGGTCCGTACTCCCGGAGTACGTCGACGCGGGTATCGTCGCGACCAATCTCCATGGCGGTACGACCGGTATAGCCTGGCTCGGCCCGGCAGATGAGCAGTTGTCCCTGTCCCGTCGCATCCGTATGCCGCAGGATGGTGACGTAGGGGGCAAAGTCGCCGAAGTTGGTGACCGTCATGCGCTGACCCCCACTGGCGACGACCGTCTCCGGCAGGTCTGGGGGAAGCTCACCGGCAATATCAACGATCGATAGGCCGGCAAGCTGTTCGGTCATGGTGAAACTCTCCTCGGTTGGTGATCGGTCCACCGTGGCCTGACCGGCTGGCACGACTGCCGTAGTATCTCCGTTCAGTACGGTGAGGATGCCGAGTACCGTTAGCGCGTCGGCTACCGTACGCTGCTCGCCCAGTCGGCGGGCCAGGCGGGCGGCTTCCCGGGCGTGGATGCCTGCTTCGAGGAGTTTATCGTCGGCTACGGCCCGCACCTCCTCGTTCGGATCGTTCTCGAGCAGCGACTGACCGAGCAGCGCCTGCGCACTAGCTAGATTGACCAGAGCCGGGGCGTAATCGGCATCGAGCAGCATAGCCCGCTGAAAGTGACCGATGGCTTCCCGGAGGTAGAAGTCGCGCGTCTCGGTATCTACCGTAGTGCTCCGCGACTGGGTACGGAGCCGCGAGCGCAGATCGAGTAGGATGGGGTAGTCGTACCGGAGCGTACCCGGCTGAAACAGCGGCAGGGCGGCCATCAGGTACAGCACTCCCGTGTTGTTATATACCTCCCGGCTCTGGAAGTCTGTCAGCAGGAAGTCATAGTAGGCAGCGGCCTCGGCGTAGCGCTCGAGAGCGGTCAGGGCATTGCCCATATCAAAGACCGATACCAACTCGTTCAGCCGCAGGAAGGTCTGCTCGGCCACGCGCTTGCGTTCGCTCAGGGTGGGGTAACCACTTAGCTCGGTCGGAAGATCGTAGATGCGGTAGATGCTGTCCAGCACCCGGGGCATAACGTTGACGGTCGGAAAGCCCGCCAGGTGCGCCAGGAAGCCGCCCAGGTAGTCAGCCTCGGCCTCATTGTACAGCAGTAGGCTGCTACTGTACTGTTCTGCTTCACCGTCCGGACTACGCACCAGCGCCGCGGCTACCCCCCGGCGGGTATGTCCCTGATAGTAGTGGACCAGTTCGTGGGCGAGTATGCCGGCCAGCGCGGCCTCCGCATCCTGACCCAGGGAGGTACAGATGTCGTAGGCGGCCTCCTCGAGCAGCACGGTCGAGCCCTCACAGCGTGCCGCACTCCGCTTACGCTGTACGAACTCCAGGGTAGGAGGAGCCATCCGGCCATCCCCCCGTGCGGCGACGAGGCGGTCGAATACGGCCTGGGCGACCGCCTGCTTGCTTGTGTCGGTCGCCCGCAGGGGGGCGGCCAAGCACAGCAGCAGGATCGGGTAGAGTAGGTGGTACATGGTGGAGGGGCGGTTAAAAGCCGAAATCTTCGGCTAGCTCCTGGTAGCGGTCGGTGTCGCGTACCGCGTCCAGGTCGCTATCGTCGGCCAGATCTACGTCGTACTCCAGCAGGTCCATGGCCAGGGCGTACTCCAGGTAGTCCAGGGCCGTCTCCGTATCGTCGGTGAGTGCCAGGCAGCTGGCGACCATGTAGGCGGTGTAGGCCTCTTCGGGCATGTATTCCAGCGCGTGGTGGAAGTGCTCAGCGGCCGTTTTATGGTAGCCCAGCTCGTAGTAGGCGTAGGCCAGCTCCTCGTGCATGGCGTAGGAGTCTTCATCGACGGGGTCGGTAGTGAAGAAGTGCTCGGTCAGGGCTTCAGCCGTGTTCCAGGCCTGGTCGGCCAGTTCAGTATTGCCCGCGTCCTTGGCTTGCTGGGCGAGTAGCTCGTAGAGTGTGAACAGGCCCAGGACGGCTTCGTAGTCAGCCGCATCGATCCGCTCACCGGCCAGATCCAGGTACATAGCGGCCGCGTCGGTATCGCCCTGTTCGAGGTAGTAGTATCCCAGTCCCTCGGCATCTTCGAAGTTGAGCTCGTCGGGCTCGGTGGGGGTGGAGGACTCCATTTTCTCGGCGGCTTTTTCCTTAGCTTCCTGTAGGCGCTCGTTAGCCTCGGCGTTCTGCTTGGCCTTTTTGCCAAAGCCCATGGATTTATCGCTTGTGCCGTCACTCGAGGAGCCCGATCCGGTGAAGGTGCCCGCGTCTGAGTCGCCGTCACCGAAGTCCGGCATGCCGCCCTGGGCGAATAGGATACCCGTAGAGAAAAGGAGAAGGAGTAAGATGTATTTCATGGTAGTATATGTGTGTATGTACAAATGAAGGCCCTACTGGCCCATAGTGCTCAAAAAGTCTTCGATGGATTGCTGGATCTCGTCTGATAGGGAGGGATAGAGGTCTTCGAGGTTCAGCAGTTCCTCCTCGAACCACTCCTCGTCGTCGATCAGGTCGACCAGGGCGTAGTTCAGGTAGTCTTCATCGGGTTCGTAGGGGTAGTGGGCGGCGAGCAGGTCGCCGTAAAAAGCCTGGACGTAAGGGAGCTGGTCCAGGAAGGTATCCTCGTCCGAGCTATTCTCCCAGAGCTCACTGATGAGCAGATAGGGGAGTAGCTCCAGGGCCTCTTCCTGTTCCAGGGCTTCTTCCCATTCTTCGCTGTAATCGTCCTCCTCGATGGTGAGCAGCCGCTGGTCGTCGCCGGCGTAGGTCTGCTCGGTATCGGAGTAGCGGGGCACGTCGTCGACGCAGATCAGGAATTGTGCTTCCTGCGGCTTCTTCCACTTAGTCTGCACGGTCTTGTCGGTATGCCGCAGGATGCTGGCCCAGGAGACCGGCCGCTCGGCCCGCAGCCCCCGCACTACGGTATTGACCAGCGCATCCACGTAGTACGAGCCGATCCGGTCGTTGAGGTAGGCCAGCTGTCCGGGTTTGGCCGAGGAGGCCATGATGTGCCCCCTGTAGTCGGTAAAGAGGCCGAGGCTGTACTGCTGCTGTTCGTTCTCCCGGTTCAGCTCGTCCAGGAAGTCGTCCGCGTGCCGCTCGATCTGGGCGCTGGGTTCGGTTTCCTGCTCGGCGTTGCAGCTGCTGCCGATGGCCAGTGACATCCGAGCTCCGGAGGTCCGCAGCTGCTGGTGAATATCGTCCAGGGAGTAGCCGCAGTTGAGGTGGTCCGCCTCCCCGTCGGTTTCCGGGCAGTAGTACAGCAGGGGCCACCGCCGGGCCTCGGGGTCCTCCAGGCCGTGACCGGAGTACAGGAACACGACGGCGTCATCCGCTTCGATGGGCAGTTGCTCCAGCAGCTCGTATACGGCTCCCGCACTGAAATCAGGCGTGTAGGTACGCACCGCCATGGCCACCCCCTGCTCCTGAAACGATTGTTGCACGAAGGCAAAGAGCTTGTCCACGTTCTCCCGATCCTTGCGGCACCCCTCGGCGATCTCCCCCTCGTGGGGGTGGATGGTGGAGATGACGTGCAGCGTCGACTGGGCAGCGAGCGGACCGATCAGTAGGCCGCAAAACAGGAGGAGTAGTGAGTTCATCATCGGGTAGGCATAGGGTGAGAAAATTCGGGCGGGCGTCGCGGGTGCTGGGTTAATCCGGGGCCGGTACCTGACCGCAGTACTTTTCCGTGAGTTTGCGGAAGCCTTCGGTAGCGCGTAGTTGCGCAAAGTCCACGTCGCTGGCGTACCGCTCACAGTAAGTTGTTAGCATCGGCCCATCCGAACTGACCCGTAGGGTATCCCTGACCGCCGCCAGGGCCTTTTTTTGTTGTCCGGTAGCAGCCAGGAACGCACTGAGGTTAAAGCGGGCGGTGTAGGAATCTTTGTCGCTGATGGCCAGCCGCAGGGCGGCTTCGGCCTGGGAGTAGTGGCCGGACCAGTAGAAGGAAAAGCCCAGCCGGGTGGCCAGGTCGGTAGCTACGGAGTCGGGCAGACTAGCTGTACGTAGCCGACGTAGCCACTCTGTAGCAGTAGTATCCAGCAAGGCCAAGTGCAGGTAGCCGTGCGGTTGATCGGGGCGAGTGGTGATAAGCTCCGTATAGTATATAGTGGCCCGCTGCGCTTCATCAGCTGCCACAAGGGCTTCGCGCAGGCGGGCGTAGGCGCGTGGGTCGGCGGGGTCGAGCGCTATGGCCTGGCGTAGTTGATCCTCTGCGGCTTCGATATCTCCCCGCAGCGCGTGGATCCGGCCGCTTTCGTAGTGGTTCTTAGCTAGCTGAGTGGGTGCGTCGCGATCGTCCTGGATCACGGCGGCGAATAGCGCTAGGGCGGTGTCGAGCCGGCTGCTATCCTGACCGAGCAGGTAAGCCAGGTTGTAGCGGATGTAGGTGTCATCCGGATGCAGGGCAAGCGCCTGCCGCAGGAGCAGTTCCGCACTGTCGCGACGTCCGCTCACCAGCAGCAGATTGCCGAAGTTCATGTACGCGCTCGCCAGGTCGGGCTTCAGGGTGGTGGCCCGATCGAAGTACTGCGCCGCCTGCTGGAAGTTGGTCTTCGGATTGAGCTGCTTGAGCAGGATGCCGAGGTTGCTGTAGGGGAGGGCCCAGGTGGGCGCCAGTTGGGTGGCCCGGTAGAAACTTCCGTAAGCGTCCCTCATTCCGCCCAGCCGAAGGTGTAGTAGGCCGAGCTCATTATGGTGGTAGGCCGCCTCGGGCTCCAGGTCCGTGGCCTCGGTGAGGTAGGTGAGTGCCCGCCGGTAGCTGGTATCTACGCCGCCCAGCCGGTCGGTCTCCAGTCGCAGGATGAGCCCCTGAAAGTAGGCCTCCTTGGCCCGAATGCCCGGGATGCGGGGATCGTCCGGACCCAGAATACCGGCAGCCGCGGCCAGGTAGCGGGGGAATATGCGGTACTTGTCGTCGATGCGTTCGCGGGCGGCGAGCTCCTGGGGGTCGGAGTCGAGGTAGGCCACCAGAGCTTGCTGTACGGAGTCGAGCAGGGGTACGGTCATCCGGTCGTCGAGCAGACCGCGCAGGGCTAGCAGGGCGGGTTCGCTACGGAGCCGGCGGTAGTACGTCAGGGCGGATCGCTCTCCGGGCTCCAGCAGCGCACCGGCGTCTACCGCCCGCCGGAACCGGACGTAATCGCGCTGGGCTTCGGGAGGAGCGAGGGCCAGCACGGCCTCCTCCAGACGCTGCTCCAGGGCTACGGTACGCGCTTCGATGTACTGCTGCTGGTCACCGGCTGGGAGGTGGAGCAGGACCAGGTCCTTGCGGCCACCGGACAGCTCGGGGTGCTGCTCGCGGTCGGTATCGGCGCTGACGCGCTCCTGCACGAAGCGTTCCAGTTCGTACAGGTCGATCTGTCGGTCGCGGTCCTCATCGGCCGCGCCCTGCATGCCGCTGACGAGGTAGTAGGAAAAGGCCCCGCGCCCGCCGCCCCACTGCGGCCCCTCCCGGGAAAGCTCGTAGGGCTGGCAGGAGAGGATGCGGACCTCGTCCTGCTGCCGCTGCATGAGCAGGGTGGTCGTGAGTTCCTTACCGGCTACGGCATTGCCGGCCAGGGTGCCGGCGTGGCAGGCGTCAGTCACCAGCACGGGCAGCGCGCCCCGGGCCGAGAGGGCCGCCAGGTGGGCGTTCAGGTAGTCGACGCTCAGCGCCAGCAGATCGTAGTTGTTGCGGGGCGTATCGTGGGCCAGCAGGTAGCCGCTCTGACTGGCCTGGCTAGCCTCCACGTCTCCGTGGGTAGCAACGTAGAGGTAGGTGGGCTCGTCGGCTGCCGCGACGGTGAGCTGCCAGGCCAGGGCCGACTGGATC
This sequence comes from Neolewinella maritima, assembly GCF_923081025.1. Classification (GTDB taxonomy): domain Bacteria; phylum Bacteroidota; class Bacteroidia; order Chitinophagales; family Saprospiraceae; genus Neolewinella; species Neolewinella maritima. The sequence goes on from NZ_CAKLPZ010000001.1 coordinate 511,078, forward strand.
GCCGCCAGCGTGGCACTGCTATCGGTGAGCAGACGTACCCGGTCGGCGGGCACCTGGCCTTCGGTCGGGTCTTGCAGGTAGTCGGCGAAGGCCCGCGCATCGTCGTCCGCGTAGGCCAGGTCCGTGATGTGGGGGTCTTGAAAGTCGGCGATGCCGATCACTACGGCGCTGGGTTGCGACCGGAGCGGTAGCGTCAGGCAGGCGAGTGCGAAGACCCAGCAGAGCAGGCGTATGGGGGCAAGTGCGGTCATCACGGTGAGCTATCAAGTTACGACATATACACTGGCGCAGGAAAAAGAACTTTCCAAGCGGCCGGTATGGCTTTCCTACAAGATCTGTGCGGAATAAACTCTACTCCAGTCGCTGCATATGGAGCACTTGCTTGGCGAGTCCGCGCTGGTTCCAGCGGCTGAGAAAGGCGGCGTAGCTACGGATCAACAGCTCGTTGCCAGCGTCTTCGGCCAGTCCCCTGCGGTAGGCCCGGTCGGCGGCGTAGAGGTAGCCGTCCGCTTCGTAGGTCATGGCCTCCATCAGCATCCGCTGGGCCTCGCTTTGGGTAGCTTGGTACACTCCGTTGACCCGTAGGTGGGTAACCAGCTCATCCACCGAGCGATCGCGGTAGGTAAAGTAGATGCGCGACCCCACGACGGTAGGTGGCCGTACCCCCAGGCGCTTAGGCCCTCCCGTGCCGGCCGGTTGGTTGGGGAACACTTCCCAGTAGTAGGTCTGCCCGTCCTGCAGACTCAGGCCCGCCAGGTCGATCCGCAGGCTGGTATCCCGCGCCGTAGCGCCGAGCAGTACCGCCTCCGTGAGGCTATCCACGATGCGCAGCCGGTAGGTGCCACCGGTGCTTCCGTCGCCCGGCCAGTTGAAGTGGGTCAGTTCCGGCCCCAGCGTGCCGCCGAAGGGGAGCAGACCCGCCAGACCGCCATCGCCGAAGCCCTGGATGTTGCCCTGTGCGTTGCCCTGATTTTCAAGGTAGGCCTTTTCGAGGTTGCCGCTACTGGCCGACTGCTGGAGTCCACGCCGCACGAACTGGAGAAAGCGACTGATGAAACCATCGGACTCCGGCTCGGCGATGAAGAGCTCGTCGAGCACGTAGCTACCGGCACTGTCCAACCGTACGAACTGGTTGCCGCGGGCTACTTCGAGTACGGCCGCCTCCTGCAGCGAAAGCGTGCCCGCGCCGGTCAGGTAGGTACCGGTATGCACGCGGACGGGTCGGCTACTGGCGGGACTGTCGTAGGCGATCGATCCATTGGCGTACATGACCAGGGGGACGTCCGCCTGCTGACCGCACAGCAGTAGGGGCAGTAGCAGGGAGAGGAGGGTCAGTTTATACATGCTCGGTGCGGTTGAGGTAAGGAATGCGCTTGCGGACGAAGCTCTCGTAGATCATCACGATATCGTACGCCAGAATGAGGCCCAGGAAGCCGACCGTAAAGTCGATCTTGAGTCGGAAATGGTAAAAAAGTAGGGCTACCAGAAAGAAGAAGCAAAAGAGTTCGACCAATTGCATCACGCGAGTGACCCCGTGGTATGAATCCGGCAGCCGGTGGTAGAGGTGGTAGATGATCAGTACGTTGACGTACACGAAGGCTAATACCAGCAGCCCCTCCAGCCAGCCGGGCAGCTCGAAGATGTAGTTGCCGTCGAGTAGCATCGTGATGATGTTGGCGTGGATGACCGCCCCGTACATATCCGGCAGACTCCGCCCGGTATACACCGGGTTAAGCGGCGTGAAGTAGCGGTCTTCGATGGGCGCGTCGCGGGCCTGACTATCGATAAAGCCGACGATCACGATCCGGTCGCGGAATACGCTGAGCTCCTCGTCATCCGCCTGCAGTACAACCTGCCCGTCGATGCGCAAAAAGCTGCGGTAGTCCCCCGAGTAGTTGATGCGTACCGCCGCGTCCCCCTTGTGCCACCGCAGGCTGCCCACCCGGTCGGGGGCGTACCGCTCCACCAGCGCGATCGAAAAGGCGGTGCGCTCCACGCTGTCCAGGGTGGTGAGGAAGGGATTGAAGAGCCGCACCGTGCGGTCGGTACCGGCCAGGAAGTTGGTGTAGGCATTCACGGCGTGGGCGGAGAACAGGGTATCGGACACGACCATCGAGCGGATGCCCCGCCGCTCCTCGTCGTACGCGCCCAGGTTGGCGGCCAGTACGACCCCGGGGTGCGCGCGCAGGCTGGCGGCCAGCAGGGAGTCCTTAGCTGGCTCCTTCCGGCCCGGGAAGAGGATATCTACGCCGATAACCGCGGGGCTGGCCGCGGCGATCCGGTCGATGAGTCGGGCGACCTCCGCCCGGTCGGCCCGCGCCACGTGGACCAGCACCACCCGGTCTTCCCGCCGCACCCGCTCGGCGTCGCGGAGCTGGGAGAACAAGATATCGGTCACCTCGTAGTCCTTGATCCCCTTATTGAAGGGGTCGAAGTAGTGGACGTTGAACGTCACCAGACGCAGTGCACCGATGAGCGCAAAGACGAGCCCCGTGATGATCGCGGCGTGTAGGTAAGCGGAGGGGCGAGCCATAGTGTAAGTCCGCCGGCCTGGGAGGCCGCGGGGACTGAAAGTTACAACTTACTTCGTAACCGTCAGGCGCAGCGGCCGGTGGTCCGACCACTGGGGGGACAGTCGCTCGATGTCTACAATGGTCAGGCTGGTATCCACCAGGAAGTAGTCGATGCGCAGGCCCGGCAGCGGCCCAGTGAAGGTGGTGCCCAGGCCAGAGCCCCGGGCCGCCCAGGCATCGCGTAGCCGGGGGGTGAGCAGCTGGTTGTAGGTATAGGAAGACGGCACGTCGTTGAAGTCACCGCCTACGATGACGGGGTAGGGGCTCGCCTCCACCAGGGCACGGATCGTGTCGGCCTGTTGGGCGCGGACGCGGGTTGCGCGGCCGTAGCCGGTAAGCATGCGCCCGAAGGTTTCCAGCCGGTCGCCGAAGGAGTCCTTGCCCCCCATATTCTGGGCCAGGTTGCTGATGCGATTGGTTTCCAGGTGGGCGTTGATGATACGCAGCTTGCCCAGACTGGTCATCATGTCCGTCACCACAAAGCCGTTGTACTCGTTGGGCTCGGAAAAGCTGGACGTGATGTGCTCGGGCGACGTACCGTAGGTAGCTACCAGCGTGCCCTTCTTCTGGTCCCGCTCCCTGAGGTGTTCGGCAGACTGTACCTGGGGGATGTAGTTGATGCGGTAGGTGACGGTGCGGATTTCCTGCAGCAGCGCGATATGGGCGCCGTACGAGCGGAAGGTGCGCGCCACGCGGGTGGTGTCTACATCCGCTCCGTCAGCGGAGCGAAAGAAGCGTTGGTTGCCCGTCACTAGCGTCACGACCGGCGAATCGTCGGTGAGGGTCGGGGCGGACTCCGGCCAGGCAAATAATCTGCCGAGAATGGGGTAGGCCCCTAGCAGGACCAGCAGCGGAAAGACCGCCGTGCGCCAGTGGCCGCGGAACAGCTGTAGCAGCACGAACAGAAACGTAAGCAACAGCAGAATCGGCAGCAGCAGGGCGACCACGGACGGTGGCCAGAAGGTATGCGGTGACACGTAGCGCGCCAGTAGCCCGAAGGCCGTGACGAGCGCGATCGCATGACCCGAGAAGGTGATTAAGCGGCCCATCCCCAGACGCTAGCCGCGGTTGCTGGCCTGGAAGAGAAAGTCCTTTTCCTCCTTGCTCAGGCTCTTGTACCCCCGCTCCTTGATCTTGTCGAGGATGGCGTCGAGCTGCTCCTGGTGACTGGCCTGCCCGTCCAGAATATCCGATTTCTTGCCGCCCGCGGACTTGGCCGCACCGCCCGCCCGGCGCATGAAGCCGGGACGCTCCTTGGTCGCGGCCGTCTCCTTGACGGAGCGACCACCGCGGAAGGCGGCGTGGGGGCCGCGCTTGGAGTGGTCCTTGCTCGGGCTCAGGACGCTGGCGTACAGGTTTTGTACACCGGTGAGGACGGACTGTACCGGCGTGGTCAGGTCCGTACCCCGCTTGAGGTACCAGGTGAACAGGAAGCCCATGGCGATACCGCCCAGGTGACCGAAGGTGCCCCCGGTGTTGACGTTACTACCCAGGCTGATGATATTCATCAGCACCACGAAGGCGACGATGTACTTGATGCGCACGTTGCCGAGAAAGAGCAGGCGGATACTGTAATCGGGGGCGAATACGCCGGTAGCGACCACAATGCACATGACCGCGGCACTGGCGCCCAGGGCGTAATGGTTGATGCCGCCGTCGCCCGCAAAGCCGGTCAGGGTAGCGCCCAGGAAGAAGAACACCGCACCTGCGAGCCCGCCCAGAATATAGAGCGGCAGTACGCGGCGGTCGCCCAGCAGGTCACCGAAGATGCGGCCGAACCAGAACAGCCAGAGCATATTGAACAGAATATGCCAGAAGCCCTCGTGGAGGAACATGTGGGTGAGGATCGACCAGGGGTGGGTGAGCATGTGCCAGCCCGAATTCGAGATCGACAGGAAGTGGACGATGTCGTAGTACAGATCCGGGGTAGACTGCCCGTTGAACAGGCTCAGGCCCGCCCAGGTCAGGTTGATGACCAGGTACACGGCCACGTTCACGATGATGATACGGTTGACCATGTTCCCATAGTCAAACTCGCGGCGAATATCGTCCCAGATGGATTGTAGCATGACAGTGGCGGGTTCGCCCTTAAAAACGTTTGGCGGCTAAAAAGATTTACCAGCTACCGGATAAAGCCCTACAAACTACGAATTTAGCGCGGTACGCCGCGGTCCCACCGCTGTGCACCCGCCGGCGGCTCGGAGCGGTACCAGAAGTAGGCCAGCAGACCACCCGTGAGGGCCCCGCCGATGTGGGCCCAGTGGGCGATGGGGTCCCAGCTATACTGCATCACGCCCAGGAACACCTCCACGGCCAGGATGACGGGCACGAAGTAGCGCGCCTTGATGGGGATGGGCAGGAAGATGAGCGCCAGTTTGAAGTCGGGATAAAGAATAGCAAAGGCCCCGACAATGCCGTAGATGGCCCCCGAGGCACCCACCATGGGCACGCTCTGCTGCCAGTCGATGTACTCCTGCATCATGCCCAGGGCGTTGCGGTAGGTCTGCTCGGGATCGCTGGTCTGTAGCACCAGCTCGTTCTGGATGTTGGCCACTACGGTGCTGACGCGCTGCCCGTTGTCCATGCTTAGGTCCCTGGTATTGAGGTGACCGAAGAAGTCGTTGAAGTGGGCCAGGGTGGGGGACTGCTGGAAGGCCGCCAGCTGATCCTGCAGCTGCTCCAACTGGAACCAGGTGAAGCCGAAGTGCAGGGCTACGGCACCGGCGGCGGCGGCCAGGTACAGGATCAGGAAGCGCTTGGGGCCGTAGCGCATCTCCAGCAGGGGGCCGAACATGAACAGGCCGAACATATTGAAAAAGATGTGCGTGAGCCCGCCGTGCATGAAAAAGTGCGTCACCAGCTGGATGGGGTGGAAGCGCTCGCTGCTGGGGTAGTGCAGGGCCAGGAAATCGGACCACTCCCCGGTAGAAACACCCAGATTGGGCAGAAAGAAGAGGATCGCAAAGACGGCTACATTGATGATGAGCAGGTTCTTTACGATGGGAGTCAGCGGCGGCATGCAGCGGGAGGATTTAGGTAGTAACCCCTCAACAAGGCGACGGTTTTACTGAAAGAGCCGCTCGACCTCCGACAGCTCGTAGCGCACGTAGCACTTGTGTCCGTTGGGTGCTACCCGGGGCTGGGTGCAGGCGAAGAGCCGGTCGATGAGGCTGCGCATCTCGGCCTCGTCCAGCTTGGTGCCCCGTTTGATGGCCGCGGCCCGGCCCAGGATGCGGGCCAGCCGCTCGTGGCCCTCGCTCTGCAGGTCTACGTTGGTCTTGTACTGCTCCAGGAGCCGCTCCAGGAGGTCCAGCTCGCTGTTGCGACCGGCCAGCTCGGCCGGGATGCCGCGCACGATGAAGCTGCCCCCCCCGAAGGCCTCCAGGTCGAAGCCGAGCTGGTTAAGCTCGGGCAGTAGCGACTGCATGAGCTCGGCATCGGCGTGGGCCAGGTTGATGGTCTGGGGGAAAAGCGACTGCTGGGTGGCCGCCGGCTTTTCGCGCAGATTGGCCAGGAAGCCCTCGTAGAGGATGCGCTCGTGGGCGGCCTGCTGGTCCACCAAGATCCAGCCGTTCTTGATGGCACTGACGATGTAGCGGTGGTGTAGCTGGTAGGGAGCGCGTCCCTGGGTGGGCGGGGCATTGTCGTCTTCCTCCTGCCCCATCCGGCTCTGAAGGATCTCGCCGGTATCGGTGTCTACCTGCTCGCCGCCCAGGTCCTGGTACATGGTTTCCCAGTGCCGCAGGTTATTGGCGTGGCGCTGTGCCTCGGAGGGGGGTAGGTGGATACCGCCACTACTACCGCCGCCGCCGCTACGGGGCGTATCGCTATTCATCTTGCTAGGCAGGGCCTCATCGTCGTCCGGCTGACCGGGGTTGGAGCGGATGCTGGTGCGGCTCGGCGAGAAGGGGTTGTCGGACTCGAAGTCGATGGTGGGCATGATGCTCGCCCGCCCGAGGCCGTGGCGGATGGTGGCCTTGAGGTAGTTGTAGATCAGGCGTTCGTCTTCAAACTTGATCTCCTGCTTGGTGGGGTGTACGTTGACGTCGATACGCGCCGGGTCGATCTGTAGGAAGATGACGTAGAAGGGGTAGGCGTCCTTGCCCAGCAGCTCGTCGTAGGCCATCATGACGGCGTGGTGCAGGTAGCTGGACCGGATGTAGCGGTCGTTGATGAAAAAGAACTGCCCCACCTTGGTCTTGCGGGCCGCTTCGGGCTTGCCGACGTAGCCGCCGATACGCAGCACGTCGGTGGCCTCCTCGATGGGCACCAGCAGGTCGCGGTACTTCTTGCCGAATACGGCGATGATGCGCTGGCGCAGCTTGCCGGCGGGCAGACTGAGGTCGAGCCGGTCGTCTACGTACAATTCGAAGCGTACCGAGGGGTGGGCCAGGGCGATACGGATGTACTCCTCGCGTACGTGGCGGAGCTCTACGGAGTCGGACTTAAGGAAGTTGCGCCGCGCCGGTACGTTGTAGAACAGGTTGCGCACCGCCATGCTGCTGCCGGGCGGGGCGGCGACGGGCTCCTGGGTGATCACCTCCGTACCCTCTACGACCAGGCGGGTGCCGAGCTCGTCGGGGGCGCGGCGGGTTTTGAGTTCCAGTTGGGCGATGGCGACGATGCTGGCCAGGGCTTCCCCGCGGAAGCCCATCGTGTGCAGGGTAAACAGGTCTTCGGCCGTGCGGAGCTTGCTGGTGGCGTGGCGTTCGAGCGACATGCGGGCGTCGGTCTCGGACATGCCGCAGCCGTTGTCGATGACCTGAATGAGGGTCTTACCGGCATCCTTGATGATGAGGGTGATCTCGTCGGCGCCGGCATCTACGGCGTTCTCGACCAGTTCCTTGACTACACTGGCGGGCCGCTGGATGACCTCTCCGGCGGCGATTTGGTTAGCAATGGCATCGGGTAGGAGGTGGACGAGGTTGTCCGTCATAGGTACGGCTAGGGGTTCACGGCCCAAGCTACGGACTATCTAGCCGAGAAGCTGCTCCAGATCGGGGAAATACACCTGGATGAGCAGGTAGCTGAGCACGATCAGGACCACCATGATGATCACCAGCGAGTAGTTGGATTTGGCGACCCGCTCGTTGCGGTAGCGGCCGGCGGCCTCTCCACCCGCGCCCTTGCGGAATCCTCCCCGCAGGCGCTGCTTCATGCCGTCTACGCCGCCGTTCTGCAGCGTCTCGATGCGCAGGCGCCGCTCCTCGGCTTCCTCCTTCTTGGGGTCCCAGTAGCGGGGCTTGTACGAAAACTGCTGATTCTTAGGCGTTTTGAAGAGGCGGATGAAGGCCATGGCGCGGTACGTTTTGGAAGTTGGAGTGTAGATAACACGTTTAGCATCAAATAGATGCATGCCCGGCGCATTCTGGCGGGGACTGCGCGGGTGCGGAGGAGGAGTGCTCCCCACGGCTCAGTTCGCGGCGACTACATCACCCGTACCCAGCAGGGTCACGTCGACGGTCGGAGTGCCCCGGTAGCGTACATCCCCGGTGCCCGTGAGCTGACCGGTCAGGGAGTCGGAGACCGTCACTTCAGCACTACCCGTACCGGAAAGCCGCACCCGTGCTGCCCGCGCTGAGTAGTCAAAGGCTTCGAGGTCTCCCGTACCGCTGCTACTGAACTCCAGCACGTTGCCGCGTCCCGCCACTTCTATGTCCCCCGTCCCGCTACTGCCCAGGGTGAGGCGGTCCAGGTCGGCAAAGCCCATGATGGTAGCCTCTCCAGTGCCGCTGGTCATCAGGCTGCTCAGTCGGGGGGTCTTTATTCTGACGGTTACCCCGCCGTCCCAGAAATTCCACGTCTTGAGCTGAATGGATAGGGTACCGTTGGCTACGGTAGTCTGCACGCGCTCCTGTAGCCGCTTGCTGGCCACGACTTCGACGGAGGGGGTCGCTGCCTGGGTGATTTCCAGGTCCACGACGCTACCGCTGGTGATGCGGTCGAAGGGTTCGACGGTACGTACCCCCGTGGTGGAAGGACCGGCGCCCATAAAGCCTTCCTGTAGGAAGACCAGGTAGTACACCAGGCCGATGACCACGACGAGGAGGACAAACAATAAATTCTTCATGATAAGAAGCGTTATTTGGTACAATATCGCGATTTGTCGCTAACTGTCGATCACCAGCGTACGCGAGATCGGGCACGGAGTTGCAGAATTGATACTAGTAACGTATTATTACGTTAAATAACTACTCATGCAAAAACTCACCCGCGCACAGGAGGATCTGATGCAGCACGTCTGGCAGCTCGGCGAGTGCACCGTGGCCGATTTGCGGCGCGCCGTGGAGGAGCGGTCGGGTAAGCTGCCGGCGCACAGCACTATTTCTACCCTCATTCTGGCCCTCGACGAGCGGGGCTTCGTGACCCACCGGCAGTACGGGCGCACCTTCGTCTACACCCCGGCCATCAGCAGGGAGGCCTACGGGCGGCAGCGGCTCAGCCGGCTGGTGCGCAGCTTCTTCGGCGGCTCGGGCCGTGCGGCGGTCAGCTACCTAGTGCAGGACGAGAACCTAAGCCTGGAAGAGCTCGGTGAGCTGGTCCGCCAACTGGAGGAAGAATGAGCGCCGCAGTACTGAGCTACCTACTGGAAGTCACCCTGGCCTGGGTCCTGCTCCTGGCTTTCTACGCCATCGCTTTCCGCAACAACGCCAACTGGCCGGCGCAGCGCTACTACCTGCTAGGCAGCTGGCTGTTTGGCTTGTTGCTGCCGCTGCTGCCTAATGTACAAACTGTTGGCTCGATAGGAATAGATCAGTTGCCTGCCCAAGTGGCCACCTATGTGGTGCCGGTACTGAGCGATAGAACTCCGGTGTATGCCGACAGCACCCTGCACTGGAGCGAGTGGATGGCGCTCGTCTGGCTGATTGGGGCTGCCGTCCGGTCAGTGACTGCCGGTTGGTTACTCGCCCAGCACCTGCCCCGATACTCATCAGGGTGGCCGGATACCGTGGGGTGGTTTGAGGGCTATCGTGTGGTGCGCAGCGTGCAGGTAGCTAGCCCGTATGCAGCGTTCCGGACCATCTATCTGCCCGCTTCGCTTGCCCAAAATTTGGAGTATTCCGCGCTGCTTCATGAAGCAGCTCACCTGCAGCGGGGGCATCACTTCGAGCAGTTGATCTTGCTATTGGGCACTGTCTTGTTCTGGTTCCATCCGCTAATCTGGTGCTACGCGCACCAGCTTGCGGCGGTCCACGAATACGAAGCCGATGCGGCCGTCGTCGAATCGGTAGACCCCCGGCTATACGGCAAACAATTGCTACGGGCTACCCTGGCACCACGCTTGGTACCGGCCCTCTTTTCATCTCCCCTAAAACGACGCATTATGTTACTGACCAAAAAAGATATGTCTCATGCCGTTGGCGCAGCCCGCTGGAGTGTCCTGCTCCTATTACTAACGGGACTCTTCGTGGCCTGTCACACGGAGCAGGAGTTTGACGAGCAAGCGTGGATCGCCGAGCACGATGCGCGGTTGACCAGTTATCCCCCCCGGCTCGACGCAGCGTTCTCCAGCGGTAAAATGTGGCATACCCTACTCGATACGATATACCAGAGGGTGAACTACCCCGAAGCGGCCAGCGCGGCCGGCCAGTACGGTCACGTCCTGCTGCGGCTCGACGTAGATGAGACTGGCCGGGTCACCCACTACGAAGTACCGGCCCCACAACGGGCAGCGGACGTGGTCTCCAACGACCTGCCCGTCCATATCGTGACCCATTCCAAGGCCCCAGACCGTAAAGCACTTCCCTTTAATCAGCCTAATACCCCCCTTACCCAGGAAGTAGCCCGCATGGCTGAGCACCTCTCCTCCCTACAGTTTCACCCCGCTACCGTCGATGGCGTACCGACCCGGGAATCGCTCTACCTCAATTTCACCTTTACGCTGGAATAAGCGGGCGGGGCCACAGGTGCGAAAGCTGATTTTCAAACATAAACGCCCTCAATATCCCCGAAGAGGGGCCGGGGGAAAGGAAAGAAAGGCAGGCCCCGGACGCGTAGCGTAGTTTTGTGACTTAGTCTCAACGAAGTCCCGTCCGGGGAAGTTCCTACTACTATGCACCTACTCCTGCTCCTCGTGCTCTGCTTTTCGGCAGCGGTACCGCCTCCGGCCCTGGTCGGCCCCGCCCCCACCCACGACTACCACGTGAGCAAGACCAACGTGCGTTACGTAGCCGAGCGGCGGCAGGTACAGGTGGAAATGCACGTCTTCGTCGATGACCTGGAGCTGGCCATGCAGGATGCCGGCGCCCCGGCCCTGGAACTGGGCTCGGAGGAGGAGCACCCCGAAAGCGAACGCTTCCTGACGGCCTATCTGGACAAGCACTTCGGTATCGACTGGAATGGCCGGCCCCTGCCGGTACAGCTGGTGGGCTGGGAGCTGGAGGACGATCTGCACGGCCTGTGGATCTACCTGGCGGCCGATGAGGTAGCCCCCGCCGACGCGGTACGCATCCAGAATAGCGTACTCACCGAATACTACGCCGATCAGAAGAACATCGTAAAGGTGTATGCCGACGAGGCGCGGCTGGGCACCCTGCTGATGAGCAGGGCACAACGGCAGGGCAGCATATGACCGATATGGAACAGGACATTTTACGGCCCCACGCCGAGACGGCCTACGCCGACGAACTGACGGCCCTGCGCGCCGCCGACGAGGGCGTGCGGCCCGGCGGCTGGCTGATGAGTCCCCGCGCCGTAGTGCGCTACCTGATGGGCGATACCCTGGCGGACGGTACCGTGATCAGTCCGAAGTACTTCGGCGACCGGCGCCTGATCGAGGTGGCTGTAGCGAGTCTGGTAACGGACCGCGCCCTGCTGCTGGTCGGCGTACCCGGCACGGCCAAGACCTGGGTCAGCGAGCACCTTACGGCGGCCATCAGTGGCCGGTCGACCCTGCTGGTGCAGGGCACGGCCGGTATGAGCGAAGACGCCCTGCGCTACGGCTGGAACTACGCCCGCCTGCTGGCCGAGGGGCCGAGTGAGGAGGCCCTGGTGCCCTCGCCCATCATGGTGGGGATGCGCGAAGGCAAGCTGGTGCGGATCGAGGAGCTGACCCGTATCCCGAGCGACGTGCAGGATGCCCTGATCACGGTGCTGTCCGAAAAGATCCTGCCCATCCCGGAACTCAACCGCGAGACGCAAGCCCGGCGGGGATTCAATGTCATCGCTACGGCCAACGACCGCGACCGGGGGGTGAACGAGCTATCGAGCGCCCTGCGGCGGCGTTTCAATACGGTGGTGATGCCGCTGCCCGCTACCCTGGAAGAAGAAGTGCGCATCGTTACGGACCGGAGTTTAGCCGCCGCCGCCCGCATGCAGCTGCCGCCCGTGACCCAGGACTCCGCCGCCGAGATCACCCGATTGGTAACCATCTTCCGGGAGCTGCGCAGCGGCCGCACCGAGGATGGACGGACGCAGCTTAAATCGCCCAGCTCGACGCTTTCTACCGCCGAAGCGATCTCGGTGGTCAATCAGAGCCGTGCCCTCAGTCATCACTTTGGGAGTGGCGACATCGAGTCGGAGTACCTGGCCGCAAGTCTGGCCGGTGCCGTGATCAAGGATCCGGAGCAGGATGGCGTGGTGTGGCGGGAGTACCTGGAGGTGGTGATGCGGAATCGGAAGGAGTATGTAGACCTCTACGCTGCGCTGCGAGGGTAGACGCCTTCGGCTGGGTAGACGCCTTCGGCTAGGTAGATCGCTTCGCTCGTTAGACCCCTTCGGGGGTAGACGCCTACGGCTGGGTAGATCGCTTCGCTCGTTAGGCGGTCGGGGGAACGGGGTAATTGTGGGGGGTGCTGCTAGAACCAAATGTGGCCGATGGGTATTCGTAGCTTTGCAACATTCTACTGAGCGCAGCGATCTATCCCGGAGGACCTAACGAGCCGAAGGCGATCTACCGAGCGCAGCGATCTACCCCGAAGGGGCCTAATAAGCCGATAGGCGATCCATCCACCATGCGTGTAACCGAGCATTTTGAGCAGGCCGGAGGCCAGACCCTAGTGAGTTTTGAAGTACTTCCCCCGTTGAAGGGCGGCAGTATGCAGGCCATTTTCGATAGTCTGGATCCACTGATGGAGTTCAAGCCTCCCTTTATTGACGTGACCTATCATCGGGAGGAATACGTGTATAAGAAGCGGCCCAGTGGCTACTACGAGAAGACCTCGATCCGCAAGCGGCCCGGTACGGTAGGGATCTGTGCGGCCATCATGCACCGCTATGGAGTAGATGCGGTGCCGCATATGCTCTGCGGCGGATTCACGAAGCAAGAAACCGAGAACGCCCTGATCGATCTGGCCTTTCTGGACGTGCAGAACGTGCTGGCCCTGCGGGGCGACGCGCGCAAGTTCGAAGGACGGTTCACCCCCGAAAAGGATGGCCACAACTACGCCTCCGAACTGGTGAAGCAGATCGTAGATATGAACGAGGGCCACTACCTGGATGAATTGATCAAGGACGAGCACGCCAGCAAAACCAACTTTTGCGTAGGTGTAGCAGGCTATCCCGAAAAGCACTTCGAGGCCGCTAACCTGGAACACGACCTGCGCTACGTGAAGGCTAAGGTGGATGCCGGGGCGGATTACATCGTCACCCAGATGTTCTTCGACAATCAGAAGTATTTCGACTATGTGGACGCCTGCCGCAAGGTGGGCATCGATGTGCCGATCGTGCCGGGCCTTAAGCCAGTCACCAAACTGTATCAGCTCAATGCGCTGCCCCGTCTGTTCCACGTCGACCTACCCGACGACCTGGTCTGTGAGATCACGAAGGCGAAGGATGCCGCGGCGCGTACCCAGGTCGGTATCGAGTGGTGTACCGCCCAGAGCAAGGAGCTCAAGGAGCGTGGTGCACCCTGTCTGCACTACTACACGATGGGGGATAGCTCCACCATCCGCGCGATTGCGGAGCACGTGGCGTAGCCCGCTGGATTGAGAATACTGCTAATGTTGATTGCAATGTTTGAAACTTTGCACGGCCCCAACTATCTTTGCGGCCGCTTACAGCTCTTGGCGCGGTAGCTCAGCCGGTTAGAGCGCAGGATTCATAATCCTGAGGTCGGGTGTTCGAGTCACCCTCGCGCTACATAAGTTAAGACGAAGCCCCACTGGTCTGATGACTGTGGGGCTTCGTTGGTTTGTGCTATGGCTGGGGTCGTCCGCTGCGACTAAGTTATTCAGCCCAGATACCAGTCTCCAGCGTCCAGTCGTAATCGGCGTACTCGCGTTTGATGTCCTTGTTGGATTCCTGGAGGATGCCGTAGTCGACCAGGAAATCGTCCACCCCGTCGTGGTCCCGGAAGTCGCCCTTGAACCAGGAGAAGAGGGGAGAGGTGACCAGGACTTGTTCGCCATCCCGCTGTTCCAGGCTGCTGTGATCGGCCAGGTAGCTGCGAACGCGGGCGTCGATCTGCGTTTCATACGTCTCGGGGGAGTAGATCTCTACGGGCGGACAATCGCTCGCCCCGCAGTTCAGCGCGAAATGCACACGGGAATCACCGCCCTTGATGCGGAAGGTGCGGTCGAACTTATTGGGGAAGATCTGTGGGATGAAACCCAAGCCCAGCCGGTTCTCCCCTCCGCGGATGATGCCGTGCTCCATCTCATTGGGGCTCATCTCCCGACCGGCCACGGTGAAGCGCGGCGTGCTGAAGAAGGCCCCCCGGTCGTCGTATAGGGAGGGGTCTTCCGTAAGCAGATACTGGACCATGCCATTGTAGGTGTTGACCCAAAAGGCCAGCTGCTCGGCGCGGGTATCCAGGGCCGCGGCGAGGACACTAGGTTCGAGCGCCGCCAGTTGGGCGACTTCCTCGGATACATCGCGCCCCGCTTTGAGTCCTTCGAGGAGTGCTTCGCTCAGTGCATTCGGGTCGGTATCTCCTATGCGGTCGTCCGGGGCGGGCTGGTAGCGGCCGCAGGAAGCAGTGAGGGTCAGTATGGTAAACAGGAGCAGAGTACGTAGCATCGAACGATCGGTTTGCTTGCACAACACTTACGTAGCCGATTTGTCCGCTGGTTTATACGGAGCGCGACGAGATACGACGAACCTTGCACCTGGCCAGCGTATTACCACAGTATGCAAGCCCCGCCCGAGCCCTCCCCACCGACCCCTACCGAACCAGGCGGCACCGAAAAGACCGTACCCGGCAATGCCCTGACCGAAAAGGCCGCCGAGACCTACCAGTGGTGGAACAACCTGGCCACCCTGCACCCCGAAGATCCCTTCCTGGTCGGCGTAGGGAAGATCGGCATCCGCGTGCTGGGTATCTTGATCCTGCTGGCCCTATCCCCCCTCATCATTGCGGGGGTTGTGATCGCATTCATTACCGTCCTATGAGCGTACTCAAGAACCCCTGGTGGTGGGTAGCCGTAATCGTGTTTGTGCTGCACCAGGTAGCACAGCGGGGCATGGACGTGCAGCTCGGTCCGCTCGACAGCTACCTAGATCCCTTTCTCGCTGCACCCATTCTGCTGGGACTGTGGCTCTTCGAGCGGCAGCTGATCTTCCGTCAGCCCCGCCTGAGCTGGTTCGAGACGGCCATAGCTACCCTGGTACTGGCCGTACTCTTTGAGGAGGTCTTTCCGGTGTATGAAGAGGGCTTCCGCCGCGATGTGGTGGACTACGCCTTCTATGGATTGGGTGGGCTGTACTTCTATTTCTTGATCAACCGACGTGGGGCTTAACACCGATTAGCTCGGCATAGCCGGCAGGCTCCACCCCTCCCGGTAGGTATGCTTGATGTACTCCGTAGCGGCCTCGAGGGCGTCGATCTCTACGCACTCGGTGTTCCAGGTGGGAATGCCATTGATCATCGCAAAGCCGTCGGTTTTGACGACCTGCATGGTTTCACCGGCGCCGATATTGGTGAAGCGCATAGTGTCACCGTCCCACTTCAGTACTTTGTTGAGACCCTTGAGCCGGATAGCGAGTACGCCCAGCAGTACCATCTCGTTAAAGGGACCGGAATAGGCAAAATTAGCCGTCGGCTCCACGCGCTGCTCTGGTGACTCCTTGCACGCACGGATCCAGTCCTGCTCGTGCGGCCCATCGCTGTAGTCCACCGATCCGGGTACCCGGCGCAGGTAGGGCTTGATGTCGGGTACGCGCCCGGAGAGCAGTCGGGGATTGAATCCGCCCGCCCCCGCCATCAGGGTATCCTTAGTACCCACGAGCATACAGCCGCCGAGTCCGTCGCTGATCATGGGTTTACCTTCCTCCATGCCTGCGGGCCGGTCGGGCAGAAAGCCGCCATCGTACCAGTGTACCTGTACGGCGGGCATCGCCACCTTATCCATGGCCTCCCGCGCGGGGAAGTCGAAGCGGACCTTCTCGGCCTGGGGGGCACTTTCCGTATTCGCGGTGGTAGAGCTACCGGAGATGCCCTCGGGGTAGCGCAGGTTGAGCGCGCGGTAGACGGGGTCCATGATGTGGCAGGCCATATCGCCGAACGCACCGGTGCCGAAGTCCCAGAAGCCCCGCCAGTTCCAGGGGGTGTAGATCTCGTGGTAGGGGCGCATGGGGGCCGGCCCGATGAAGAGGTCCCAGTCGAAATTCTCCGGGATCGGCATGGCCGCGGCCGGCCGCTCCAGGCCCTGCGGCCAGATGGGCCGGTCGGTCCAGGTATGGGCCTCGGTGACCTCGCCGATCTCCCCGTTCCAGACCCACTCGCAGAGTTGCCGCACGCCGTCGCCGGAGTTACCCTGGTTGCCCATCTGGGTGGCTACGGGGTACTGTTTGGCGAGCTTGGTTAGCAGACGGGATTCGTAAACAGAGTGGGTGAGGGGCTTCTGACAGAACACGTGCTTATTCATCGTCATGGCCGTGGCGGCGATGGCCGCATGGGTGTGGTCGGCGGTGGCCACCATGACGGCATCCATCTCGTCGCCTAGCTCCTCAAACATCACCCGCCAGTCGTAGTACTTCTTCGCCTTCGGGAAGGCCTCGAAGCAGCGCTGAGAGTAGTTCCAGTCGATGTCACAGAGGCCGATGATATTCTCCGTGTTCATCGCCGTGAGGTTCTGTAGCCCCTTTCCGCCTACCCCTATGCCGACGATGTTCAGCTTATCGCTGGGAGCGGTGTAGCCCAGTCCGCTCACGACGTGACTGGGTACGATGGTGAAGGCAACACCAGCGACCAGTCCGTTTTTAAGGAACTTGCGGCGGGAGGGCGTGATCTTGTGGTCCATAGGGGATTAGGTCTGTGTGTTAGTTCGTGTAGCGGTAGCTGACGAAGGCGAAGCGCGTACCGTCGGGCGACCAGGAGGGCACGTTGAGACTTCCCTGTCCGCCGGTGAATCCGCACAGAACGCGGATGGAGTGGTCTTCCAGATTATACAGCCGCAGCACCACTTCCTTCATGGCCGGGTGGGCGCTGCCCTGATCGCGGAGGTAGGAGATGAAGACGAACTGCGTACCGTCCGGAGAAGGGTGGGCGAACCAGTTAGAGTACCCGTCGTCGGTCAGCATCTCTTTATTACTTCCGTCGGGGTGCATGCGCCAGATCTCCATACTGCCCGAGTCGGCGGAGTTGTAGTACATATGCTGACCGTCGGGGGCATAGCTGGGTCCGTCGTCCAGCCCGTCCGAGTCCGTCAGCGCGGTCTCTTCCCCGCCCGTGGTCGCTACGGTGTACACGTTGAAGCGGTCGTCCCGCTGGGCGGTGTAGGTCAGGGTCTTGCCGTCGGGCGACCAGCCGTGCCAGAAGGAGGGTACCTGCTCCGTCACCTGCGTAGGCGTACCGCCAGCGAGGGGCACGGTGAAAATGCAGGAGGTGAGCCAGCCGTCGGGACCGTCCTCGAGATTGTGACTGAAGGCGATGGTCGTTCCGTCCGGAGAAATGCCGTGGTCATTGTTGCAGCGGTTGGCGAAGCCGGTGTCGAGCTGCTCCTTGCGTCCATCGGGATAGATGCGGTAGAGGCTGCCCGATTGATTGATCAGGAAGTAGCTGCCGTCCGGACTCCAGTTGGGCGCCTCGAAGTGGTCTTCCTCGCTGTACACCAGGCTGCGCTCGTCGGTTGTTACGTCGTATACCTCTAGGGTAGATACCATAGTCTGAGCAGAAGGAGCGGAGAGCGCTAACAGGCAGACCGCAAGCAGGAGAACCGGGCGAAATGTACGGGAGGTAAAGGGTGCCGACATAGTTAAGTATAGTTAGAAGCGGAGCGGCTACAGCTCCCGGATGCTGATGTTGCGGTAGACGACCTTGCCGGCGTTCTGTAGGCCGATCCGGCCCGCGTCGGCTGTTGCGTAGGCCGCTACGTCCGCCCACTTACCGCTGGCCTTGCGGGCCTGCCAGTCGGCGCTACCTATCTCGTATTCGACCACCTTGGTACCATTGAGCCAGTGCTCTACCTGGGGGTGGCGCACCAGGATGCGCGTTGTGTTCCACTGCCCCACCGGCTGGGGGGCGGCCCCGGTGGGTGCGTGCATTGCGTAGTTTCCGGCGGTAAGCTGATTGGGTTCCAACTCCGAAGGCCAGCCGGTGTCGTCGATGACCTGGTATTCGGGGGCGAGCTCGTAGATCTGGTGGACGCCGTCCTTCGGTACGTGGTAAAAGATACCCGAGCTATTGGCGGAGTCGAGCTTCCACTCCAGGGCCAGTTCGAAGTTACCGTAGTCTGCCCGCGTGACCAGGTCCTGTTCCGCATCCCAGCCCGCACCCGATGCGTGCAACTCCCCGTCGATCAACTGCCAGCCGATTATGGTGTCCTGGTCACCGTACATCTCCCACTGATCCAGCGTGCCACCGTCCAGCAGATCGACCCAGTCTTCTTCCGCCGTGCTGGTCATTGTATCGGATGCCGTACCGGCGGTAGAACGGGTACACCCGACCATCACGCAACAGCCCAGCAGAAGAAATAATAGTCTACCCAGTCCATTCATGTCCAAATAGTATAGTGCCACCTCAATGTATGGAAACATATACTACTAGATATACAAGGGCTAAACCAGGACAGTCCGATCACTTAGGAAACAGGCTGGCGTAGTCCAGCCAGTACACCACCTTCACCGACAGCGAGCCCGAGCGCGGCACGTCCCGGCCCCAGAGTTCCGACAGGCTGTCGAAGTAGGCCTCCGCCTTGCGGTCGTCCAGGTCGGAGATGTTGCCCTTGTAGACGACGAACATATCGCTGCCCGGTGCGAACCGCCAGCGGTAGATCAGGTCCACGTTGAAGGCATCGAAGTCCTGGTCGTGACTGCCCACGTAGTCCGTCGGGCCCAGTAGCCCGTCATCGTCGAGCAGACTGAATTTGCTGTAGGCCACCCCGCTCCAGTAATGGCGCAGGCGCAGGTTGAGCGTCATATTGGCCGAGAAGCTGTACTTGGCGTTCAGGCCGGCCTCCACGCTATTGCGGTTGCGGGTGCCGAAGTAGACCTCGGTGCGCGTCAGTTCCTGCTCTAATATATCCGCCTGATTGACGTAGCCCACGTCGTTGCGGTCCATCCCCTGCTCTACGTAGGTATCCATACTGAAGCGGTTACTGAAGCGGTAGCGGGCTCCGATACTGAAGTCGAGTTCGTTGCGCCGCGTATCGTCCGCATACCGGTCGTAGCCGAAATCCATGCGCAGGCGCAGCTTCTTACGCCGGTCCGTCCCTACGAACATGCCAATATTATTGTAGCCCGGCGAGCGCCAGAAGCGGCCCTGCACCCGGGGCTCGAAGAAGTCGTACTGATCGCCCACGTCGTGCCGGCTTCCGATGTATATGTCCCAGAAGTGCCGGGTGGTCGCCCGCACGTATCCCCGTACGTTCACGCCGGTGTAGCGACTCGGAGCGAACAGGCGTCGGTAGTCCAGATCCAGCCCCGTACGACCATTAATAAAGAAGCCGTTGAAAAAAGCATTGGGCTGGGAGTAGTCGACCTCCCCGCGCCAGTAGCGCGAATTGTTGGCAAACAGGATGCCCAGGTCATTGACGTCGTAGGTGTCGCTTTCTTCCCCGTAGCCCAGCTCCCAGGTCCACTGACCGGATATTCTGGCCAGCTGCAGGTCCAGGGCATGACCGTTGCGGTCGTTGCCGGGTTCGTACTGCCGGCTGTGCTTCAGCTCCCCACGCACGGCGTATACGTTGGGCTTGTTGTGCAGATCGAACAGGAAGCCCGTCACGTTGGCGTCCCGTGCCTCGCCCTCGCGGATCACGTTCGTGTTGATCAGCGTGACCGAGGAGTTGTTGGGCAGGTTTTGGTCCACGGTCACGACATTGTAGTTCGTCAGCGGATTGGTGAGCACCTCGCGGTCCTTGCCCTCCGTACTGCGGATGGTCGCGTAGTTCTCCTGCTCTATGGCGTTGAAGAATCCCACGCCGGTACCCCGGGCGGTGCGACCACTGATTTTGGTGGCATTGTAGAGCGGAGCGCGGCGCGGGTTCTCGATGACCTCCTCCCCGTCCAGCAGCTGGTCACCGACCCGTCCCTGGTAGTAATTCAGTCCCCCTACCCGGCGGCTGTAGAACAATCCGCCCTTATTAAACAGCTCCGTGCCCTCCGTAAAGAAGGCCCGCTGCTCATCGAAGCGCTGCTCGAAGGGGCTCAGGTTCAGGATCTGGTTGTCGCTGCGCACCTGTCCGAAGTCGGGCACCAGCGTCATATCCAGCGTAAAGGCATCGTTGAGCCCCAGCTTAACGTCCATACCACCGGTGATGATGGCGTTGAGCTCGGAGGGTTCGCCAGCGTCCCGCCCGTGCTGTCCGTAGACCGCCAGAAAGGGCGTAGCCTGCAGGCGCAGCGGTGCCTTGATGTCGTACAGGCCCGTCAGGGTGCCCGACTGGTTGAGCAGCCCGTCTACATTGGGGTCCACTTCGGCCCAGAAGCTGTCCTCGTTCTTTCGCTGGATGGTGCGCAGGAAGTTGATCGTCCACTCCTGCTCGGAGGTAGACGGGAAGCGCAGGGCGGAGTAGGGGAGGAACACCTCGGCCGACCAGCCCTCCACCGTCCGGGTCGCCCCGCTTACCCACACCGCGTCCCAGTTCTCGTCGTCGTAGCCGTTGTACTGCTTGGCGTCGGTCTGCACGTTGGCCGGCGTGACGGTAAAGTTGAAGCCCGTGATCCCGCTCTGGTAGGGGTCCAGGATGATGGTGAAGTAATCCGTATTGCCGAGGTCGTCGCGCTCGGTCAGCTCGGCCAGGATGCTATCCGGCTTACTGTCGTAGAGCGTAGCCCCGAAGTAGATGCCCCGGTTGTCGTACACCACGCGCACTTCGGTCCGTTCGCTGGCCGATTGTCCCGGGATCGGGCGGATGGTCGTGAAGTCCGTCCCCACGGGGGCTTCCTGCCAGATCGCTTCGTCCAGGAGACCATCTACTTTGATGGTCTCGTCGATCCGTACTGCTTCCAGCTCAGGGCGGTCCTGCGCATGCAGTAAGACAGGCAACACAAGGAAGCAGAGGAAATAGAAACGATACATCTGGGGGAGGTAGCTGATCAATAATTCCCTAGTACAGCGGGAAAAGGCCCCTAATGGTTCAGGCGGGCGCGGTCGCAGGTGCGGAGTAATGGTATAAAGGAGCCACCGGTCAACCCACTGCACCCGCGATCCCGCCCCTACCTACCGGCTGCTATGCCGTATTACTTCCTGCTGCTGCTCCTGCCGGCCGCCACCCATAACTACGTCATCGACCGACCGATCCGGTAGCGCAGGACCGGTAGATGAGAACGGGCTATGTGATCGATAAGCAACTGCACATGCAGCGATCGTTCCTTGTATAGCGTACCTTTAGCAAGTGATTGCACCCCTCAGTGAAGACGAAGATGCCCGACTGGACAACCTACGGCAGTACGGCATACTGGACACCCTGCCCCAGCAGGAATACGACGATCTGACGGCCCTGGCCGCCGAGATCTGCGGTACGCCGGTCTCCCTGATCAGCCTCGTGGACCAGGACCGGCAGTGGTTCAAATCCGCCCTGGGCTTCCGGCCCGAACAGACCGAGACGAGCCGAGACCTGGCGTTCTGTGCGCACAATATCATAGAGCCCAACCAGACCATGGTGGTGCCGGACGCCCGGCTGGACCCCCGCTTCAAGGATAATGCCCTGGTGCACGACGATCCGAACGTCATCTTCTACGCGGGTGTACCGCTCGTATCCCCGGAGGGCCACGCCCTGGGTAGCCTCTGCGTCATCGACCGCAAACCCCGGGAGCTCAGCGCGCATCAGTTGGATCTGCTGCTGCGACTGGGCCGGCAGGCAGAGAAGTTGCTGGAGCTGCACCGCTCGTTACAGACTACGCGCCACCTGCTGCACGTGCGGGATGAGGCCAATGCACAGCTGCGCGACTTCAGTCACGTCATCGCCCACGACCTCAAGGCGCCGATCCGCAACATTTCCCAGGCTACCCACCTGCTGCGGGAAGACTACAGTGACCGACTGGGGGACGACGGACAGGAGCTGCTCGACCTAGTCGCGCAGAGCACCACGGATGCCACCTATATGATCGAGGGGGTACTACAGTATAGCCAGGCTACGCGGGCGTTGCTGCAGGCGCGCGAACGGATCAGTATGATCAATACCGTCGAGCGGGCCACGCGCCAGCTCGCGCTGCACGCGCCCCACAGTGTAAGCTATATCGGGACGGTGACCCACGTGTCCACCTCTCCCATCGCCCTGCTACAGATCTTTCAGAACCTGATCGGCAACGCACTCAAGTTCAGCGACAAGCCGGCGTGCCGCATCACCGTAGACTGCGTAGTCCGGGCCGCGGGCGGGCATACTGTATCGGTACACGACGATGGGCCCGGCATTCCCCCGGAGCAGCAGGAGGCTGTTTTTCGCCTGTTTCACAGTAGCGACCGGGGGAGTAAGCGGAGCCACGGGGTGGGGCTGTCGATCGTCCGCCGGCTGGTCACCTCTTTGGGGGGCACCATCCGGTTGAGCTCCGGCCCGGGGGAGGGCACCACCTTTACCTTCGACCTACCGGCCTAGTAGGAGGGTAATTCCTGTCTTGTGCGAAATTTCTACTGTTTTTCAGTGAGTTATGAAAGGCACTCCGTACCTTTGCGTCCGCTTTTGCCCGACCGTCCGGTGGGGTGAGGCCGTACCTCCGCTGGTAGTGGGGGTGCCGGATACATCAAATTGACAAAATCAAGTTCCCTTGAATACCCTTTCCTACAAGACGCAGTCGGCCAACGCCGCTACCGTCGAGCGTAAGTGGCACGTGGTGGATGCGGAAGGCGAGATCGTCGGCCGCCTGGCTACCAAGATCGCCCACGTTCTGCGCGGCAAGCACAAGCCCGACTTCACCCCCCACTTCGACAACGGCGACCACGTCATCGTCATCAACGCCGATAAGGTCCGCTTTACCGGTCTGAAGTTTAACAACAAGGAGTACCTGCGCCACACCGGTTACCCCGGCGGACAGCGTAAGGCTACCCCCCGGCAGATCATGGCCCGCCGGCCCGAGCTCATCCTGGAGCACGCCGTCAAGGGAATGCTGCCTAAGACAAAGCTAGGCCGCGCCCAGTACCGCAAGCTCTACGTCTACGCCGGTACCGAGCACCCCCATACTGCCCAACAACCACAAGAACTCAAGTAATGGAACAGATCAATGCCATCGGCCGCCGCAAGGCCGCCGTCGCCCGTGTTTACCTCATGCAGGGGAAGGGCAATATCATCGTCAACGGTAAGGACTACAAGGCGTACTTCCCGCAGACCCACGTACAGGGCAAGGTGACTCAGCCCTTCGAGGCGGTCGAAGTCGACAACGCTATCTACGACGTGAAAGTCAATGTAGACGGTGGCGGCTACAAGGGCCAGGCCGAGGCCATCCGCCTGGGCATCAGCCGGGCGCTCGTGAAGCTCAACGAAGACTTCCGCAGCCCCCTCAAGTCACAGAAGTACCTCACCCGGGATGCCCGCGTAGTAGAACGTAAGAAGTACGGTAAGCCCAAGGCCCGTAAGAGCTTCCAGTTCTCCAAGCGCTAGTACGGAGTTTTATTCTCCACCTCCAACAAAACAAAAACTATCATGGCAAAGCCAACCCACCAGCAGCTGCTGGAAGCCGGCGTACACTTCGGTCACCTGCGCCGCAAGTGGAACCCCAAGATGTCGCCCTATATCTTCACTGAGACCAACGGCATCCACCTTATCGACCTCAACCGTACCCTGGAAAATCTGGACCGCGCCGGTAACGCGATGCGTCAGATCGCCCGCGCCGGAAAGAAGATCCTCTTCGTAGCCACCAAGAAGCAGGCCCGCGACATCGTCACCGCCGCCGCCCAGGAAGTCAATATGCCCTACGTCACCGACCGGTGGCAGGGTGGTATGCTGACCAACTTCAACACCATCCGCCGCTCCATCCGTAAGATGCAGAACATCGAGCGCATGCTGGCTGACGGTACCCTGGACAGCGTCACCAAGAAGGAGCGTCTTACGCTGACCCGCGAGCACGCCAAGATGAATAAAGTACTGGGCGGTATCGCTGAGATGCAGCGCATCCCCAATGCCATCTTCGTGGTCGATATCGTACACGAGCACCTCGCCATCGCCGAAGCCAAGAAGCTCGGTATGCGCACCTTCGGTATCGTGGATACCAACGCCGACCCCACCAGTGTCGACTACCCCATCCCCGGCAACGACGACGCCAGCAAGGCCGTAGGTGTGATCACCGACTACCTGATGGAGTGCATCAAGGAGGGCCTGTCCCAGCGCAACGAGGAGAAGGAGCAGCAGGAAAGCAGCGGCGAAGCCACCCCAGCCACGGAGCCGGAAGCCGCTAAGTAGGCTGCCGCCCCCCATCACTTAATCGACTAAAACGTACAACCCATGGCCATAAGCGCCCAAGAAGTAAAGAAGCTCCGCGACATGACGGGCTCCGGCATGATGGACTGCAAGAAAGCCCTCGCCGAAGCCGACGGAGATTTTGACAAAGCCATCGAAGTGCTGCGCAAGCGCGGTGAGAAGGTAGCCGCCAAGCGTGGCGATAAGGAAGCCAACGAAGGCGTAGTCATCGCGCAGGTGTCCGAGGCCAACGACTACGGTGTAGTCGTTCGGCTGAGCAGCGAGACCGACTTCGTAGCCAAGAACGACGACTTCGTCGCCTTCGCCCAGAAGATCGCCGACATCGCTCTCGCCGAGCGGCCCGCCGACCTCGACGCCCTGAACAAACTACCCATGGAGGGCCAGCTCACCGTAGGGGAGAAGGTCACCGAGATGGTAGGCAAGATCAACGAGAAGATCAGTGTCACCTCCTACGAGCAGCTCAGTGCCCCCCTCGTAGCGCCCTATATCCACAGTGGATACCGGGCCGGTGTACTGGTCGCCCTGTCCAAGAACGACGAGGCCGCCTTCGAGGCCGGTCGCGACGTAGCCATGCAGGTAGCCGCCATGAAGCCGATCGCCGTCAATAAGAGCGGTATCGATCAGGCCACCATCGACCAGGAGCTCGATATCGCCATCGACCTGGCCCGCCAGGAAGGTAAGCCCGAAGCCATGCTCGATAAGATCGGCAAGGGCCGGCTCAACAAGTTCTTCAAGGAGAATACCCTGGAGGCTCAGGCCTTCGTGAAGGCCGATAAGCAGAGCGTAGCCCAGTACCTCGACTCGGTCGAGAAGGGACTCAAAGTGACTGACTTTAAGCACGTAGCACTGGGCTAAGCGCCCGCGCTAGCGCACTGCTACTAAGGGTTGACTTCCATCCGGGAGTCAACCCTTTTTCGTTAGCCTACCCGAATGGAAGTATCCCCGCCTCACCCCTCCCCGCTCCAGCAACTGGCGCATCCCGCCGCCCGGGCCGCCGGCGTACGCCTGTACTGCAAACGGGACGATCTGCTGGCGCTGCATCCCGGTAGTCCGCTACAGGGGAATAAACTGCGTAAGCTGCAGCCGCTACTGGCGGGGCTGGACGCCGATAAATTGCCCACGGTGGTCTCCTTCGGCGGGGCGTACAGCAACCACCTGGCGGCCCTGGCGGCGGCCAGTGCCCACTACGGATTCGCTACGCGGTTCTACGTACGCGGGGAGCCCGTCGATAATCCGACCCTCCGCTACGTGCGCTCCCGCGGTAGTACGCTGCGTTTTATCAGCCGGACGGACTACCGCCGCCGCCACGAGGCGGATTTCATAGCTTCGCTGCTGGAAGCGGGCAGAGACGTACTTGTACCCGAGGGGGGCACTACACCGGAAGCCCTACCGTACGCCGGGCAGGCCTATACCGAGACCTGCGTGCAGCTCGGTGGATCACCCCCCGACTACTTCTGCCTGAGCGCTGGCACCGGCGGCACGGCGGCAGGCATCGTAGCCGCGGCGCAGGCGACCGCTACCCACATCGAGGTGTATCCCGCCCTGAAGGGCGACTGGATGGCCGCGCAGATTGGAGCGTTTACCACTGCCGGCTCTGTGGATCTGGATCTCTCTGGCCTACACGTGGTCACCGACTACCACTACGGCGGCTACGCTAAGTTTCCCGACCATTGGCACATCGGGTACCGGCCGGGAGCCGTAGCGATGTATGCCGAACTGGGGGAGCCGGGGCTACCGCCCCTGGAGCCGGTCTATACCGCCAAGCTGTTCAGTGGGGTGCTGGACCGTATACGCCGCGGTGTCTATCCGCAGGGTGCAACGGTCGTGATTTTGCATACCGGGGGCGTGTACTGATCAGCCGAAAGGCGAGTCGGATTTCGCCGCCGCTACGGTAGCGGGGTCGACCTCCCGCAGTACTTCGATGGTGGTGGCGGTCCACCGGATGTATCCTTCCGCTTCGAACTGTTTGAGCCAGCCCGTCATGGGCCAGATCTGCCACTTTGTGTAGAAGCGGTTGGCGTTGGCCACGATGTCCGTCAGGTGGTTGTAGGGGGGGGAATAGCTGGCGTGATACTGATGGTACACCCTGGCCTGACAGCCGAAGAAGGGTAGCCGAATCCGCCGCGCCATGAAGGCGAAGTCAGTGTCCTCCCCTCCGTAGCCGGTGTACTGCCGGTCGAAGCCACCCAGGCGGGCGAAGTCGGTAGCCCGCAGGCCGAAGGAAAGGGACCAGAACAGGTGGTAGGGAAGCCTAGCCAGGGTGCGGTCTTTGGGCATGGCCGGACGGCGGGGGTGCGCCTGCGCCAGCCGGTCCAGGGAGTCGTAGTTCCAGTTGCCTCGGGTAGCCTCGCGGGGGAGGTACTTCACATCCCCCATCACCAGGCCGTGGGAAAGCTGCACGGCGTGCTCGAGCTGCTTGATGTAGTCGGGGTGTGGGATACAGTCTACGTCTAGAAAGCCCAGCACGCTGCCCTGGGCATTAGCGGCCGCGAGGTTGCGGGCGGCGGCCAGGGGGAGGGCATTGTCCGCATCGTTCAGCTCGTGCAGGTACATCGGACAGCCCGGGTCGGGTAACTCGGTAGGCACCGGTTCATTCATACATACGATCACCACTTCGCGGGGCTTCTGGACCTGATCGCGCACGCCCTTAAGTAGGTTGTGCAGATGCTCCCGCCGGCCACTTACTAGCGTGAGTAAGCTGATATCACTCATAAAACAAACTTTGGGGTTCTACCACCGAAGTGTAAGTGTAACATTCCTAGATATGTTCAAACACGTATTAGCTTAATACACCCGGTCTACGACGTAGTTGACCAGTTGCTCCAGACCCATGCGTGCCGGACTGTCCGGTAGCTGGTGCAGCAGCCCGAAGGCTTCGTCGCGGTAGCGGTACATGGCAGCCTCGGCGTAGGCGATACCCGCGCTGTCGCGTACGAAGGCGAGCACTTCGGCGACGCGCTGTGGTTCGTCGCTGTGCTTCTTGATGGTGCGGATCATGCGGCGGCGGTCGCCGCGCGAGGCCTGGTTGAGCGCATGGATCAGCGGCAGGGTCATCTTCTTTTCCTTGATGTCGATGCCCCGGGGCTTACCCACATCGTCCAGCCCGAAGTCGAACAGGTCGTCGCGGATCTGGAAGGCGATACCGATCTTTTCCCCGAAGGCGTGCATCAGGTCTACGGTAGCCTCCTCGGCGGTGGCTGAGGCTGCACCCGCCGCGCAGCTGGCCGCGATCAGACTGGCCGTCTTCTGCCGGATCACCTCGAAGTAGATCTGCTCGTCGATGTCCAGCCGGCGGGCCTTCTCGATCTGCAGCAGTTCGCCCTCGGCCAGGGCCTGTACGGCGTTGGAGCTGATCTCCAGCGTACGGTACTGCTTAGTCTCCAGGGCGATGGATAGGCCCCGCGCCAGGAAGTAGTCGCCCACCAGTACGGCGATCTTGTTTTTCCACAGCGCATTGATGCTGAAGAAGCCCCGCCGCTCGTAGCTCTCGTCCACCACGTCGTCGTGCACCAGACTGGCGGTGTGCACCAGTTCGATCAGGCTGGCGGCCGTGTAGGTATCGTCGCTGATCCCCCCGCAGGCCAGGGCGCTGAAGAAGGTGAACATGGGCCGCATCTGCTTGCCCTTGCGCCGTACGATGTAGTAGGTGATGCGGTCCATCAGCGGCACGGGCGAGCGCAGGGTCTCCCGGAACCGCCGCTCGAAGGTCTCCAGTTCAGTAGCGATCGGGCGCTTTATCTCGTCGAGACCATGGGCCATCAGGGGCGGGCAGCTGGGGTGATTAGGGCCGCAAAGGTAGCTTATATATGCGCGCCGGCTCCCCCCCCTTGGCCTCCGTGCTCAGGTAGAGGGTCCCGTCCGGACCAAAGGCCAGCCCCTCCGCCTGCGGCAGCAGCTCCTTATCCAGCTCGTACAGCCCTAGCTGGCTGCCATCGGCTGCCAGCACCAGCAACAGGTTCTCCACGCTACTGCTCAGATACAGCGCCCCGGATACCGGATGTACGGCCAGGGCGGAGGGCGCGAAGTCCTCCAGGGCCTCCCCCCGATCGATCACGAATACGGCCTCTTCTCCCAGCACGCGCGTGTCCAGGTCGAAGGCGAATACGTACCGGTCCTCCCTGGGGCGCCCGTCGTCGCGCGCGTCGTCCTTACAGGCCAGCAGCAGGCGGTGGTGCTGCGCATCGTAGCCCAGTCCTTCTACGTCGTTGGCGCCGGTCAGCCAGGTATTGTACTTCTCTACCCGCTGCCCGGCCGTGCCCTGGCCTAGTATGCGGTACAGCGTACCGGTGCTCTTCACTACCCATACCTCGTCGCCCACCGCTTCGATGCCCTCGTAGTCGCCATCCTTCCAGAACTTGGTCTGGGTACGCAGGTCGCCGTTCGCCAGCTTCATTCGGTACACCAGTCCGTGCTCGTCCTCTACGGCCAGTAGGTCGTCTCCCTGTACCGTCAGTCCGGATACTTCGGCGAGGCCGTCCGGTAGGCGCACCAGGAGTTCCAGCTTCGTCAGGTCCACCGTCTCCTGGGCAGGCAGCAGGGCGGGGCCGCAGGTGCAGAGCAAAGCGAGTAGTAGCGATAGCGGGAGGTAGGGCATGGGGCAAAAATACGCGGTGAAGGTCGGTTGGTCACCGCGCATGGAAGGCACGAACCGGAGACCGCAGAGTATCTTTGCCCACCCATGCAATCCGTAACTATCGCCGGCGAGCAGCTGCTCCTACACCCCGACCGGGCCGTCTACTGGCCGGCCCGACGCGTGCTTTTCGTGGCCGACCTGCACCTAGGCAAGGGAGCCCACTTCCGGCGCGCCGGCATCGCCGTTCCTCAGTTGGTGAGCGACGTGAATTTTGCGCGCCTCGGCGGACTCATCGAGGAGTTTCAGCCCGCCCGCGTACTGCTGCTCGGTGACCTCTTTCATAGCGATTACAATCACGTGTGGGGGGCATTCTGCGCCTTCACCGCCTCTTTTACGGACCTGACCTTCGAGCTTGTACCCGGCAACCACGATATCCTGCCGCCGACCTGCTACGAAGAAGCCAGCTTGGTGATGCACGAAGAGATCATACGGCTTGGCCCCTTCTCCCTCAGTCACCACCCCCTGCGGGAGGAGCAGCGGCTCTCCGGGCAGTACAACCTCTGCGGCCACATCCACCCCTGCGTACGGCTGGTGGATCGCACGGGCGGGGGCATGAAGCTTCCCTGTTTCTTCTTCGGGCAGCAGGAGGGTATTCTGCCGGCCTTCGGGGAGTTCACGGGCTGTGCGGAGGTGAAGGCCCGCTACGGCGATCAGGTCTTCGTACTGGCCGAAGATGCCGTACTGGCCGTCGGCTAGTCAACGTTTAGCGGAAGCGCAGCGAGAGTTGCCGGCCCTCCAGGGTATTGGGGGCGTCATCGAAGAGCAGTACGGTGTAGGCCATACCACGCCCCTCCCGGTACAGGGCGATCAGCTGCGCCTGTTGCTTGTCGCTGAAGCTGCGCTTGGGGCGGAAGGTGTACATCCTGGCCCAGTCGGCATTGTAGAGCGCTAGTTCCTCCTCATCGAAGCTATGGACGGCCGTGACGGCATCGTCGTCGTTGCTGCCCAGGTTCATCGCCAGGGTCGTGGCAGCCAGGTGGGGCCGTTGGTAGTAGCGGTCTGCCTCGTCCTCCGGCTGCAGGTGAAAGCGTAGCTCCAGTTTTTCCCGGCGCGACCGCATACTGTAGTCGTCCTGCAGGTAGTCGTTGTCGTGCCGCAGTGCTTCCCGGTAGTCGCTATCCAGGGGCGCGGTGAAGCGGACATCCAGTACATCGAGCAGCGCGGAGAACTCCACGGGCAGGTCGAGCTGAGCGGGTAGGGTCGTGGTTAGTAGGACCAGGAGGGATAGGAGCAGCGACTTCATCCCCTAAAAAACAAAATTCCTAACATATGGGCTAGGATTGATCTCCGGCTGTGTCGGTGTGCTTACGTAGCTAGCTCAGCAGGCGCTCGACCAGCAAGTTGGTCATGCGGCGATTGACGCCGCTCTCGTTTTCGACGTAGTAGGTGGCCTCCTCCGCCGTAAAGTGACCGATTACCATCCCGAAGAGCAGACCGCGGAGCCGGTTGTCCCGAGTCACGAGTTCCTTGATCTTGTCCATGCGCTGCGCGGCTGGCAGCTGCTCGGGCCGCACCTTGCGCTTCGTGAGGTAGTGGCGGAAGATGGTGTGTAGCAGCTCATGCTGTTCCTTCAGAATGGGGCGTAGGGTAGCGTTCTGGAAGGCCTCCTCGGGAGAATCGGTGGGGAGGGTAGGGATGTGGGGACGTGCCATGCGGGTGAAGGATAAGTTAGGTAAGTAGTACCCGGACGCGCCAGGTCTGCGAGAAAAAGAGCCAGCCCAGTCGGTGGCCGAAGTTAAATTCCCACTGCCCTAGGCCGATCGTCTGCTCGGATAGTGTCCCGCTGCTCGATCACGGCGGGAAGTACTTCTAGCTGAGCCATACCAAGGAATATGCGCTCCTTGTTGCTGTGGGCCGACCGGCAGTAGTAGGTCCGTAGGATCTTGCCCGTCCAAATCAAAGTACTGTCGAGTACATCCAGATTGGAGGAAGGATCGATGCGTACGTCGCGGAGGAGGTAGCGCCGGCTCCCCGCGCGGAGCAGCATGAGCAGTAGGGTAGGGCCACGCTTAGGCGGTTTCGGTCCGGGTTACGTAGGTCCGGAAGTTGTCCAGTATGTGCTGCCAGCCCTGTTGCTGCTGGTCGTGGTTGTTGCTGTCGTCCGGATCGAACTTCACCGTTACGGTAGTGCCGCTGTCCGCCTGCTTGAAATCTACCCGTACCTGGCGGTCGTTTTCCAGGGTATAGGCGATGTGCGTAGTGGGCTCTACTTCATCGTAGGTGCCCTGTAGGTCGAAGGACATGCTGCCGTCCTTGGCTGCCATAGTGATCTTGAACTCGCCGCCGACGCGCAGGTCGTTTACGGCCGCCGGACAGTGCCAGTCTTCCGAGGCGAAGTTCCAGTTGATGACATGCTCGGATTCGGTGTAATAGTGCCAGGTCTCGGACGGGCTGGCGGGTACGGTAGTAGAGGCGGTTAGTTGTGCGGTGGCCATGGGCTAGTATTAAAGGGGGGAAAGTACACAGTGGGATATGCTCCCGGTGGTAGAAGGCGTATTTCCTCCTATGGTTTTCGAGCACTTTATCTGGATTTCCGCTTCATGCTCACTCGCAGTGGCCACCGCTTGCGTAGGGGTATGGGCCAGTAGGTGAGTTTGCGCCGGTACGTCAGGTCCCAGAAGCAGGCGATCTTCCTGGTCGTGGTGGAGGTAGGTAGGAGATCGTCCGGTGCCGGTAGGGCTAGTCGGATGGTCTGCTCACCGGTAAGCGTTTTCTGGGCAACCGCATCGAGCAGATGGGTAGTCTGACGGTATACCTCCCGGCGGCGAACGCGGGGATTGCCTTCCTCGTCGGTATAGGTGGCGCGTTCCGTCACCCGTAAGACCAGTGTGGCATCCAGCAAGCCGAATCTCCCGTCCGGATCGAAGTGGACGTCACCCAGATCCCACGACGGACCGATCCGCAGTCCGGCCCGCCCGAAGTAGTGGCGGGTAAGGCCATAATGCACGCCACGTAGCAGCAGGGGAATACCCACCAGCACACCGAACCACAGCGCCAATTGCGTACTGATCAACACCATGGCTGCGGTGACAAACAGCGCACCCGCGGCCCCGGCTAGTACCGTGCCGGCATCTGCCTTTAACAGTGGGAGCACCACCGGCTCTACCGCATACGCAATACCGGCCTGTACCACCTGCACCCCCACCCGGCGAGTGAGCAGGGGCTCGACCGCCCCGGCGATCGCATAGATGCTTACCTCCACGTAGTACTCGATATGCACCTCCCGCGACCGGTAGTCGATCCCACTGATCGGGCGGCTGAACCGGAATGGATAGGTGGGCCCGGTAGTGATATCCGAGGCGTGCTGCGCTACCCGGCCCAGGACGACCAGCTGCTCCGATTCGCGGGATTGTACCCGCTGCGTATAGGTAACCTCCCAGCGGTAGGCCGTAGGATTCAGAGCAGGCGGGAAGGTAACAGTGCCCGCGATCCGTTCGCCGATCCGGAATCGTTTGCCCTGCTTGGGGGTCAGGCTCACGCGTAGCCCCTTCCACACCGAAGTGGAGGTAGCGAGACTGGCCGGGCGGTGCAGCTTACGGCCCCAGGGGGGATGTCCGGAATGGTGGGGACGGTGCATGGGGTTAGCTCAGGGTCAGGTGAAGTATGAATACCTAAGATCGGAACTTCTTATATGCACTACGAACTAATTCGACGAACAGCGCCCCCGCAGCTTACCTACAGGCGGGTGACAGTAATGGAGATCGAGCGCTCCAGGTGAAGCCACCACCGCTGGGGGTGCACGAAGTGTACGTACCACTCGACGCGCCCGTCCGTGTAGTGGCCGGAGGGGGGGAGTATCGTTTTTGACGTAGGGATGGTACCCCGGAGTAGTCGTCCGCCGGGCTGCCCCGTCAGGCTATCCAGAAGGTGTACGCCCTGCTGCAGTAGGGGTTCGGTGCGGGTATGCTGTTGTCCGTCCGTATCGACTTTCGGGTAGGTGCGCTGCACCCGCAGTCCGATAGTAGAATCGACCAGCGCGGTGCGCGCGCCGGTATCCAGGAGGTACTCCCAGGCCCCGTCGTCGCGCATCCGCACCGTCAGGGCTGCACCGCCGAACCGCCGCCGCTTCAGGTAGCCCGTGATCAGGTCCACGATCCAGATGACCACGCACACTCCGATTACGAGGTAGCCTACGTAAGGGAAAAACAGGTTGACCAACCAGGCGAAGAACAGGACAATCGATGCAACGAAGAGGGTGGCGGAGAACGACGTCTGCGGTGCCTCGTACAGGTACACCGCCGCCTTACTCGTAGCGTAGCGCGGCGGCGGTCCCGCGGCCTCCGGGAAGCTCGTGGAGGCGTACGGTAGCACCGGCAAACTACCGTGCAGGGGGAAGTTCATCGGTTGCGCGTCGTTGTACGCGTGTGCGTTACCTCTAGCGGCACCGCAGTGTAGGCGGGGACCCGATCCAGCGTGTTGATCTCCTCGCGGTATGCGGCGGGCAGGATAGCTGTCTTCACGGCGCGCCCGAGCACGGTATGGCGGAGGATACGGTACAGGCCCAGGACCGGAGTGAGCAGCGATACGCTGCGGTAGCCCAGTAGGCTGCGCACGCGGGGCGGCACTACGGCGATCTGTGCTTCCCGGAGCAGGATATAGCGTAGCCACCCGATGTGCTGCCGGTACTTCGCGAACAGGTCGGCCGTATAGGAGCTGTACCGCAGATCCTGCTGCAGGTGGTGCTGCCGCATGCGCTGCCAGTCTGCAAAGCTGCCGGGTAGGTCGCGTACGCCCATGCGACTACCCATGCGGTAGAATACGTCGTACACCTCCGCTTTCTCAGGGGTAGTGAGCGGTCGTTCCAGCACTTCGAAGGAGCGGATGGAATAGTCGATGAGCAGGAAAAGTACGTCGCGGTACGCCCAGTCGGGAATGCGCCGGCCCCGCTGTGCCTCCACCGCCCCGTGGATACTGGCCATGGCGTCGATGGCCCGGTGTGCCCCGGCCTCGTCCGAAAACACGATGCGCCGTGCGTAGCCTACGGTAGAGAATAGCCGACCGAGCGGATCGGCCGGCAGCCGGCCGGTGAAGTACAGCCAGTCTACTGCCTTATTAAGGGCAAACTCGGCTGCCGCTCCGGCAAAGATGAACAGGATGGTGTCGCCAGTGCCCCAGATCTGGCGGACGATGGAGTGGGGGTGGACGAAAGATGTAGTGGTCATTACTGTAGCGTCAGTGCGTACTGCCATGATACCACGCGCCGTGGATATGTTTGTCCGGCAGCTCAGCCGGGCGGCTCAGTAGCGAGCCACCAACTGTGCTTTCGCTCCGGTCCGTAGCGCGGCCGGTGGGTCAGTGTTAGTATCCACTCGCAGCTGATTCGCTCCGACTGTTGGGAAGGGGGTAGTCCGTGTGATGGTAGGGGTAGGACGATCCGGTAGGGCTCTCCCATTTTACCCGGTAGTAAGTGGTCCAGTACGTTCACCTCTGCCCGATATAGCCGCCGACTGGCGGCGGGGACTTTGCCCTGAGTAGGTAGGTGGACCGTATAGACCACCCGTAGTTCGAGCAACGAGTCTAACAGTGCTTTCGGGCAGTCTGCGGGCAGGTTGAGTAGCTGCGTTTGCCCTTCCCTGGTAAACGTAAGTCGGAGTGTCCGGAAAGGCCGATGAACGTACCACCGTGCTAACGCTAGTCGAAAGGCGATAGGAATAAACGGAGCCGCACATATAACACCCACTAACCAGTTGGATAATCCTAAAAATAATGCCGTACCGAAGAGTAGACCGAGCGCGACGGGAGGAATATAGCTGTTGCGGATTCGAATGGGTGGGGCAGGCGTAGCGGTCACACCGTTATGCGCTGTATGTGTATAAATCCGGTATGTCAGCTCCCGTTGGTGAATAGCTTGTGACGGATCGGATTTCGCGTATACAGTCAGTTGTAGCACATGGCTCACTTCTACATCATACACCTTAAATGGGGCGGTCGACCCCGCCGCAAAAGTAAATTCATGCATACCCTGCTGGTCAAATGCCGCGCCGGAGATCCGTATACATTCACCTTCTAGGGGGTAAAGCTGTCCTCCGATGGATACGTGCTGCAGGGTTTGAAGAACAAAGTCGTAATCTGCTACGTCGATGGGCAATGTGAGCGCTAGTCGGCCACGTACGGTACTGCCAAGCAGCACCTGGGTTGGAGGGGTTATAAATTGGAGGGATAGTACAGCAGACCAGTCTAATGGCATATACACGGAAAGTCTTGGGAAATAAGAGGGTGTATAGCTACTGATTATATCCCGGCTTTACCGAAATAACCGCCGCACCCCCAGCTCTAACCCCACACTAAACAGCTGCTCCTGGATAGGAGCGTCGTAGAGTGACGTCAGGTGGTAGCGGGCCGTAGGCTGGGCGTATAGCTGCAGTCGATCGGTGAGGGTATAGTTGGTGCCGAAGGTGATCAGTCCGACGATGTGGACCTTATTGAACTCCGAAGAGGGATCGCGCTGGTATTCGGTAAATTTGTCTAGATCGGTGACCGTGCGGGTACGCGTGGTGAGGTACACCGAGGGGGCCAAACCCAGCTCGACAAACGGACTAAACCGCCGGCCCGAAAACGCGTAGCGACCCACCAGGGGTACTTCGATGAACCAGTAGCTATAGGACGAGCGACTCTCGTGGGGTAGGCTAGGGTCGGGCACGTACTGCCCGTTCCCGCTAAATTCACTGCCCCACCGCAGATCGGTAAACTTCTGCCCCCGGTAGCCGACGTTAGCCAGGCGGATGCCGGTGCGTAGGTGGAAACGGCTGCCTAGCCGGCGGTTGTAGTTGACGCCGGCACGCCACTGGAGTTGGGGCGCTTCTTCCCGGTTGCGTACTACGGTAAAGTCCTTCAGGATATCCGGTACGTCCCCCACCCGTAGGCTGCGGTAGGTGTAGTCGAGGCCCAGCACCAGGTCGACCGAGGAGCTAGCCTGACCGATCGAAAGCTGAGGAAGAAGAAAAAGAAGGCACACAGTCAGTGGGCGCACCACCCGGGGAAGATCGATCATACTGTCGGTATCAACGCTGCCGCGGCGGTGGCTATTACTTCGCCAGTGCATCCTAAACCCCGCACCTGCGTCCGCGCCCCCTTCCGGGCTGACGCCGTACCTTTGCCGCGTCCCGCAAACCGGGTGCCCCCCCTATGAGTGAAGCGATCCACCACGAGTGCGGACTAGCGATGATCCGCCTCAAGAAGCCCCTAGCTTACTACCACAAGACCTACGGTACCCCGCTGCACGGCCTGAAATGTCTCCAACTTCTGATGCGCAAGATGCGCAACCGCGGACAGGACGGCGCCGGCATGGCAACCATCAAACTGGATCACCCGCCGGGGAAAAAATTCATCAGCCGCAAACGATCCAACGCCAGCAACTACCTGGACGACCTCTGGGCCGGCGTCTACCGCCGCTTCGATGAGCTGACGCCCGCGCAAATGGCGGACGCCGAGTGGCTCAAGCAAAACCTGCCCTACACCGGCGAGGTAATGATGGGCCACCTGCGCTACGGCACCCACTCCACCAACGCCATCGAGACCTGCCACCCCTTCCTGCGGCAGAGCAACTGGAAGACCCGCTGCCTGATCGTGGCCGGCAACTTCAACCTGACCAACGTCAACGAGCTGTTTCAGGAGCTGGTGGACCTGGGTCAGTACCCGAAGGAAAAGTCGGACACCGTGACCGTGCTGGAGAAGATCGGCCACTTCCTCGACGATGAGGTGCAGCGCATCCACACCTGGCACAAGCCCGACGGACACAGCAACATCGAGATCAACGACATCATCGCCAAGGAACTGGACGTGCAGCGGCTGCTCAAGCGGGCCAGCAAGAAGTTCGACGGCGGCTACGTGATGGGCGGTATGATCGGTCACGGCGACGCCTTCGTGATGCGCGACCCGGCGGGTATCCGTCCGGCCTTTTACTTCGAGAACGACGAATTCGTAGCCGTAGCCAGCGAGCGGCCGGCCCTGCAGACGGTCTTCAACGTGCCCTTCGGCACCATCAAGGAAGTGGAGCCCGGCCACGCGCTGATCATCAAGAAGAGCGGTAAGACCAGCATGGAGCCCTTTACGAAGTTGCTGCCGCGCGCCGCCTGCTCCTTCGAGCGCATCTACTTCAGCCGGGGCAACGACCGCGATATCTACCTGGAGCGCAAGGAGCTGGGTCGTCGCCTGGCCAAGTCGATCGCCAAGGCGGTCAACTACGACTTCGATAATACGGTGTTCAGCTATGTGCCCAATACCGCCGAAACGGCCTTCGCCGGCATGATCGAGGGGCTGGAAGACGAGCTCACCCTGTGGCGCAAGCGCAAAATGAAGCGCCGCGAAAAGGACGGCAAGAACGGCTTCGGCAAGCTGCTCAAGACTAAGGTACGTAATGAAAAGATCGTGGTCAAGGACGGCAAGACGCGCACCTTCATCGCCGATACATCGAGCCGCGACGATATGGTCAGCCACGTGTACGACGTCACCTACGGCATCGTACGCAACAAGGTGGATACCCTGGTGCTGCTCGACGACAGTATCGTGCGCGGCACCACCATGCGCGACAGCATCATCAAGATCGTGAGCCGGCTGAAGCCTAAGCGCATCATCATTGTCAGCTCCGCCCCCCAGATCCGCTACCCCGACTGCTACGGCATCGATATGTCCAAGATGGGCGAGTTCGTCGCCTTTAAGGCCATGGAGGCCCTGCTCATCGAGCGCGGCAAGAAAAAGCTGCTCAAGCAAGCCTACCGTCGCGCCAAGCGGGAGCTCAAGAAGCCCGACGCCGAGCAGAAGAACGTGGTCAAATCGCTCTATGACGAGCTCAAGTACCGGGACGTCAGCAAGAAGATCGCCCAGATCATGACCCCCAAGGGCACCAAGCCGAAGATCGACGTCATCTACCAGACCATCAAGGACCTCCGCCAGGCCTGCCCCAACAACAACGGCGACTGGTACTTCAGCGGCAACTACCCCACGCCGGGCGGCTTCCGGGTCGTGAACCGCGCCTTCGTGAACTATATGGAGGGGAGCGCTGCTAGGGCGTATTAGGGGTTAGTTCTGTGATTTTGTAGTTCTGTAGTGCGGACGTGATAGGCGCGACTACCGAACTACCGGACTAATAAACCGGCGCGGCCGCAGGTGCAAAACGCTTAAGGTAAACGAAGAGAGATACCAAGCACGTTTACGGGTATATGCAAACTACGCTGGACGAGGGCATCCTGAAGCCTTTACGTGAGATTACCGACCCGAAGGAAGTGGTAAGAATCAATGACCTGAAATTAAATATCAACGAACACACGAAGAAGGCCCGGTACGGACGGTACGTGCTCTTTGGGCTTCCGGTCCTGTACGTAATCGCAGGCTACTTCCAGCAGTCAGATGATACCGATGACTATTTACTGCTCGGAGCGGCGATCTATGGTGGATTCTACCTGGTCAGTGCCGCCCTTACGTACCGGTGGTTGGTGGCCGGACTGGTGATCGGACTGCTCCTCTATGTCTCCGACCACGCGGCCAGCGCGGTAATGGATCCGGCTACCTTGCTGCAGGGTATATTCGTCAAGATAGCCATCGTCGGTACGCTCGGTACCGCGATCCATGCCGCCTGGCAACTGCGCAATGACCTGAACAAACTAGCAGAATACCCCGTGCCGTCCGAGCAGATCGAACAGGCGCGCAAGCTGCAGGCCATACCGCGTACGCAACAGGTGAAGCGAGCGGAAGAATAATGAAAGCTTCTAGTATGTAGCGTAGCTTGCCCATCAGAAAGTGTAGTTGGTGTCATTCAGCCGGATATTTTGTATTTTCCATCCGTCTTAATGAGTTTCACGCCGCAATACAAACACCTTCACTATGCGCTACCGCAACACCCTGTTTCTACTCTTCCTATGTCTGGGCCTGGCCCCTGCCGTGTACGCCCAGGGTACGGACTCCACCGCCGCCCCGGAGCTGATCACCTCCGTAGAGGGCATCACCGAATACCGGCTGGACAATGGCCTGACCGTACTGTTGTTTCCCGACCAGTCGGTGCCCACCATCACCGTCAACGTGACCTACAAGGTGGGCTCCCGCCACGAGGGGTATGGCGAGACCGGCATGGCCCACCTGTTGGAACACCTCGTATTCAAGGGCACGCCCGATCACCCCAATATTCCCCAGGAGCTCACCGAGCACGGTGCCCGGCCCAACGGCACCACCTGGTACGACCGCACGAACTACTTCGAAACCTTCTCGGCCACCGAGGAGAACCTCGACTGGGCCCTGGACATGGAGGCCGACCGCATGGTCAACTCCTTTATCGCCAAGAAGGACCTCGATAGCGAGATGACCGTAGTGCGCAACGAATTCGAGAGCGGGGAGAACGACCCCGGCGGCGTACTCATGGAGCGGGTGCTGAGCACCGCCTACCTCTGGCACAACTACGGCAAGTCGACCATCGGCTCCAAGGCCGACCTCGAGAACGTGCCCATCGAGCGCCTGCAGGCCTTTTACCGCAAGTACTACCAGCCGGACAACGCCGTGCTCGTCGTAGCCGGCAAGTTCGACCCCGAGACCACCCTTGACCTGATCGTGGAGAAGTTCGGCAGTATCCCCCGCCCCGAGCGCGAACTGTACCCCACTTACACCCGCGAGCCGGTACAGGACGGGGAGCGCTTCGTAGAGCTCAAGCGTGTAGGTGACGTACAGGTGGTACAGGCCGCCTACCACCTGCCCGCCGGTCCGCATCCCGACTACGCGGCCATCGCGGTACTGATGGACGTGCTGGTCAGCGAGCCCAGCGGCCGACTCTACACCGCCCTGGTCGAAAACGGGGACGCTAGCTACATCTGGGGATTTGCCCCAGCCCTGGCCGAGCCCACCTTTGCCTTTTTCAACGCCAACGTACTCAAGGAGAACGACCTGATGGAGGTCGAGCAGCAACTGAAGAACACCCTGGATAGCCTGGCGCAGAACCCCCCCACCGAGGAGGAGGTCAAGCGGGCCAAGGACGGCATCCTGAAGAACTTCGAGATCGCCCAGCGCGACGCCAACCGCGTAGGCCTGACCCTGAGCAGCTACATCGCCCAGGGCGACTGGCGGCTCGGCTTCATCTACCGCGATCGCGTGGAGGAGGTCACGCCCGAAGACGTCCTGCGCGTAGCCGAGAAGTACTTCAAGCCACAGAACCGTACCATCGGCCGCTTCTACCCCGTAGCGACGCCCGACCGCGCCGAGATCCCCGAAGTGAACGACCTCACCACCATCACGGATGGCTACGCGGGGCGTGAAGCCATCGACGAGGGCGAGGAGTTCGATCCCGCCTACGACAACATCGACGAGCGGACCGTCAGCGGTACCCTGGGCGAGAACGACAATATCGAGTACGCTCTGCTGCCCAAGGAGACCCGCGGCAATAGCGTCAACGCCCAACTGACCGTCCGCTTCGGTAACCTGGAGGCCGCGATGGACCGTTCCGTAGCCGGTGCCAAGGCCGGTAGCATGCTCATGATGGGCTCCGAAAAGTATACCCGCCAGCAGATCCAGGACAAGCTCGACGAGCTGAAGGCCCAGGTCTATATCGGTGGTGACGGCGACGGGGCGTTTGCCTCGATCACGACGGAGAACAGTCAGCTGCCCGCCGTCATCGACCTGATCGGTGAGGTGATGCGCAACCCCACCTTCCCCCAGTCGGAGTTCGATAAGATGATCAAGGAAGAACTCGCCAGTATCGAGGAGAACCGCAGCGACCCCCAGGCCATCGTCTTCAAGGAGATGCAGCGCCGCATGAACGACTACCCCAAGGGCCACCCCTACTACACCATGACCTTCGACGAGGAAGTCGAGGCGCTCAAGGCCCTGACGCTCGACGACGTCAAGCAGTACTACACAGACGTATTCGGCGGTGCCGACATCACCTTCTCCGCCAGCGGAGATATGGACGTAGAGGCCGTCAAGGAGGCCCTGGAACGCAACTTCGGCGACTGGACCAGCCCCACCGAATTCGAGCGCATTCCGCGCGAGTACACCGCGCTGACCCCCGATGCCGTCATGATCGAGACCCCCGATAAGGCCAACGCCTGGTTCGTCGCCGTACAGCGCCTGGAGATGAACGACGAGCACCCCGATTACCCCGCCCTGGTGCTGGGCAACTACATGCTCGGCGGTGGCTTCCTCAATAGCCGGCTCGCTACCCGCATCCGCCAGCAGGATGGCCTCAGCTACGGCGTAGGCAGTCAGTTCAACGCCAGCTCGCTCGACGACGTAGGTACCTTCCTGTCCTACGCCATCTACAATCCGGAGAATCGCGAGGCGCTGGAAAAGGCCTTCCGCGAAGAGATCGAGAAGGTCCGCACCGAGGGCTTCACCGCCGAGGAGATCGCCGCGGCCAAGAGTGGCTGGCAGCAGAACCAGGCCGTGAGCCGCGCGCAGGACCGCAGCATGGCCGGCGAGCTCGGCAGCAACGCCTACCTCGACCGCACGATGCAGTGGGACAAGCAACTCGAAGAACAGATGATGGCCCTCACCCCCGAGCAGGTCAACGCGGCCGTCACCAAGTACATCGACGCCGACCAGATGGTCTTCCTCCGCGCCGGTGACTTCGCCAAGACCGAGTCGGTGAAAAAACCGTAGGAATAGTTTGGTAGTTCTGTAGTAGGTAGTTCTGTAGTGGGTGGTCCCCTACAGAACTACCGAACTACCTACTACAGAACTAAACCACCGAACTACCTTCGCACCCATGCGCTACCTACTCCTCTTTGCCCTGGCTACCTTTCTCTGCACCTGCGACCCCGCCCCGGAAACTACGCAGACGACGACCGAGGGCCCCGACCGTGCCGCAAATGCTGCGCCCACCACTATGCTGACCGCTGCCGGCGTAGAAGCGGAAACGGTATTCAACTTCGAAGACATCATCTGGGGCTTCACCTGGCTGCCCGACGGCAAGATGCTGGCGACCGTCAAGGATGGCCGCCTGCTGCTGGTCGAGGGCGATTCCAGTACGCTAGTGTCGGGAGTGCCCGAGGTGCGTACTGCCGGTCAGGGTGGGCTGCTGGACGTGCTGCTGGACCAGGACTTTGCCACCAACCGCTTCGTGTACCTAAGCTATAGTCGTTCCGAAGATGGGGGCGATAAGGGCTTCACTTCCGTGGGGCGTGGCCGCCTGAGCGAGGATGGTAGCCAGCTCGAGGACTTCACTTCCCTCTACGATGGCGGACCGGCCACCGATAAGGGGCAGCACTACGGCAGCCGCATGGTATGGGGACCCGAGGACGGTCACCTCTACTTCACGATCGGTGATCGCGGCAACCGCGACGAGAACCCCCAGGATACCACCCGCGACGGCGGTAAGGTGTACCGGATCGCGGCCGACGGAAGCATTCCTGCGGATAATCCCTTCGTAGGCGTCCAGAACGCTAAGGAAGCGATCTACTCCTACGGCCACCGCAACCTACAGGGTATGGCGGTGAACCCTACCACCGGCGAGATCTGGGAGCACGAGCACGGCCCCCGCGGCGGTGACGAGATCAACATCATCCAGGCCGGCAAGAACTACGGCTGGCCCGTGATCACCTACGGTATCAACTACGACGGCAGCCAGATCACCGAGGAAGTATCGAAGCCGGGCATGGAACAGCCCCTTCACTACTGGGTACCCAGTATCGCGCCCAGCGGCATGGCCTTCATCACGGGCGACCGCTACGCGGGTTGGGAGGGCGACCTGCTGGTCGGCAGCCTCAGGTACAGCTACATCAAACTGCTGCACCTGGACGGCAAGGAGGTCACCGGCGAGCAGGATATCATCAAGAACATCGGCCGGCTGCGCGACGTGCGGATGGGTCCCGACGGCTACATCTACGCCAGCATCGAAGGCACGGGCATCGTGCGCGTCGTACCCGTTTAGCTCTAGCGGCCGCTACGCGCTGCTTCCCAACCATTCAGGATCACCTTGCGTTCGGCCCCCCAGCGGTAGCCGCCCGACGTGCCATCGCCCCGGATCACCCGGTGGCAGGGGATGAGGTAGGCGATCGGGTTCTTACCAATGGCCGTACCTACGGCCCTACTCGCTGTGGGCCTGCCGATCGCCTGGGCCAGATCGCCATACGCTACGGCTTCCCCCTCCGGTATGCGCAGCAGGGCTTGCCAGACCTGTAGCTGGAAGGGCGTACCCCGCAGGTCTAGTCCGATCGGTCGGGGCGGTGTCGTCTGCTCCTGGAAATACTGGATCACCCGCTCGGTCTGGGGGCCGGTCCCACTGCGCAGCCGAGCCTCGGGGAAGTGTTGGCGTACCTCTGTTTCCGCTTCCTCGGGTGCGGAGAGAAAGGCCAGGTGGGCGATGCCCCGCGGTGTTTCTACGGCTACGGCGGGCCCGAAGGAGGTCTCGAAGCCCCGGTACGTCAGTTCCACTCCC
Source organism: Neolewinella maritima (assembly GCF_923081025.1). Classification (GTDB taxonomy): domain Bacteria; phylum Bacteroidota; class Bacteroidia; order Chitinophagales; family Saprospiraceae; genus Neolewinella; species Neolewinella maritima. The sequence continues at coordinate 554,365 of NZ_CAKLPZ010000001.1, forward strand.
GCGTGTTGCCGTGCGAAATCCCCCGGCGAGCAGCCCGCTACCTTGACGAAGTGATCGTGGAGTCGGCTGCTGCCCGATAGTCCGCCGGCGTAGGCCGTGGCCAGGGTCGAGCGGCCGGCGAGCAGGGAGGCCTTGGCGCGCTCGGTGGTCAGGTACTGCAGGTAAGCCTTGGGGGATACGCCGGCCCACTCGGTGAACAGCCGCTGCAGGTGGTACTTGCTCAGGTGTACATGGGCGGCTACGTCGGCCAGGTCGGGCTGGGCGGACTGCCGGTCGCGCAAGAACGCGATAGCGCGTGCAATGGTCTGGTAGGTAGCGGAATCGTGCATGCCACAAAGCTAGCCGGGCGGGGCCGCGGGTGCAATCCGAATCTTGCTAAGGCGGTGCGGGCGCGCGGCTAGGCCAGGGCGCTACCGATCAGGAAGAAGGCGACGAGCAGCACGACGCAGCCGGCCAGGATGAGGCGCGTCTTTTCGATGCGGCTCTGGCTGGCGCGCTGCGACTTGCGCAGGTCGTTGAGGGGCGTCTGTGCGTCGTGGTTGATGCGGCAGCTGTAGTCGTAGTGATTGCCACCGGTGTGATCGATGGATACCTCGCACAGCTCCTGATCCAGGAAGACGGAGTAGGTCTTGGATTCGCGAACCTCGAAGTCGATGGTCACCACCTTATCGTTGCAGTGCAGGACGACGTGCTGCGTCTTATCCCCGTGGAAGAGACCGAGCTTGTAGTTGGTGCCCTGGTGGCCGGTTATGTTCCACGCATACTGTGGCATAAGGAGTGGCCGCGGGCCATTTTGTAGGAGCAATTAAGGTACCCCAAGATTTCTGTTTTTTGGCAATTTTAACACTCCCCCCGGGCTAGGGTAGGGGGCCTACGTCTTTATGCAACAGGGCAGACACATCGAGCCCCGGCCAGTCCCCCACTACGTCGAGCAGCCGGAAGCGGGTGAACAGCTCCTCGCGGTACCAGCCGCGCGCCCGGGTGAGTTGTACGACCTCCTTGTGGTGAGTGCTGGAGTAGGCAAATTCGGTCATGGCCGCACCGCTGGTCCACAGGCTGAAGGTGGCCTGCATGAAGACCGGATACTCCCCGATACCGATACTGAGCAGCCGCTCGGGCCGCCCGTAGACCGAGGCGCTGGTGCGGGGCACGTAGCGCCAGAAATCGGGCAGCTTATGGGGGTAGATCGTAGCGCGGGTGATCACGGCTACCGGCGCGTGCTTGTCGTAGTCCTCCGGACGGGGGGTGAACGGATTACCACCTCCCCACTCCCCGTGCGTCAGGGTGGCCTGCAGGTAGAAGGTGACGCGGTCGCGGCTGTGGGCCCGCGCATCGGCGTACCAGGGGTGGTTGGCGAAGAAATCCTCCGCCGCGCTGCGCTCCGTCCAGTGGCCGACCAGGGCGTACACCCCCCAGTTGGGCGCCACGCTGAAGCCATTGCCGCCGCCGCTGCCCATCATGCGGTGGAAGGTCAGGCCCGGCGTACCGGCCAGGCGGGCGTGGGCCAGCTGCATCTGGGACAGGGCCCAGAAGCGGTTGCGCAGGCCGGAATAGTCGAAGAGCGTGAGGGTAGTAATGCCGGGATTCTTTAGCCAGCAAACCGAGGGGGTGGGGGAACCGTTCAAAAAAAAGTCGGCCTATACTGCCCGCGAAAGTGTAATTTCCGCCCTGATGGAGTTGAAAATGAAGAAAGAGGGTAAGTTCGAGTACCTGGAAACGGGGGGGCCGGGCGAAGTCCTGCTTCTACTCCACGGCCTGTTCGGGGGCTTAAGCAATTTCGGGGCGCAGATCGAGGCCTTCCGCGGCCGCTACAACGTCGTGCTGCCCACCCTGCCGATGTTTTCCCTGCCCCTGCGCAAGGTTTCCCTGGCCGGACTGGTCGACCACGTAGCCGACTTCGTAGAGTACAAGCAATTCACCAACCTGCACCTGATGGGCAACAGCCTGGGCGGGCACGTCGGTATCCTCTACGCCCTCGACCGGCCCGACCGCGTAGCCTCCATTACGCTGGCCGGCAGCAGCGGACTCTTCGAAAGCGCCATGGGTAACAGCTTTCCGCCGCGCGGCAACTACGAGTTTATTAAGAACAAGGTGGAAACTACCTTCTACGATCCCGCCACCTCCACTAAGGCGCTGGTCGACGAGGTGTACGACACGGTCAATGACCGCAACAAGGGACTACGGATCGTGATGACGGCCAAGTCCGCCGTACGCCACAACCTGGCCCACAAACTGCACGACATCGTAGCGCCGACGCTGCTCGTCTGGGGCAAGCAGGACGCCATCACGCCCCCCTTCGTCGGGGAGCAGTTCGAGGAGCTCATCCCCGACGCCGAGCTACACTTCATTGATGAGTGTGCCCATGCGCCAATGATGGAGCGCCCCAGGGAGTTCAACCGACTGCTCGGCAACTTCCTGGAGCGCGTAAGTAGTAGTAGCGTAGCCCGCCGGGCCTAGCGCGTCGCCTGGTCCGCGTCGATGACGCCCCAACCGAAATCACCATCCCGACTGGGATAGAAGTTCGCGGCCCGCTTCATGCGGTCCAGCACCTGCTCGCGGCTCTGCGAAGGATCGGTACCCCACACCAGGGCGGCAATACCGGCCGTAGTAGCCGTAGCGGCGCTCGACCCACTGACGTAGCCGGGCTGGTTACTCTCCCGACTCAGGGTCAGGCTGACGCGCTCGTCGTCCTCGCGGCGCTGCATGACTACGGCAAAGTCGACCTTGCTGCCGTCGTGGCAGATGTCGCAGCGATCGAAGGGCGTACCCGAGCGGATACCGGTCACGGCCACCGTCTCGTCCATACTGGCGGGGAAGATGACGCCGTACCAGCTGGTCCAGGAGAAGCTGGTGCCGGCGGCGGCCAGGATCAGCTTGCCGCGGTTGTGGGCGTAGCGCACACCGTCCTCCACCGTACCGCTGCTGAACACATCGCCGATGGACATACTGATCACCTGCGTCCCCGCACTGTTTCCGGCAATGACCAGGGCATCCCTCACGCCGCGCTTTTCCTTGCTGGCGTTGATGACCACGTCACTGGCGGCGCGGATAGCGAGCAGGTCGCTGCGGTAGGCCACCCCTACGGTACTGCCGTTGCCGTTGCGCGGGGCGGTGGCTACACCGGCCATTTGGGTACCGTGACCACACTGGTCGTCGGGCCCATCGGTACGGCTACTCCACCAGCTGGGCTGGTAAACACCCAGACGTGTTAGGGCGCGGCCGCTGCCGAAGGTGCCGTTGAGTTCATTCTGCTCGGGGTAGGTGCCGGAATCGATGATACACACGCCGATGTCCTCGCCCTGACTACGCTCCCAAGCCTGCTCGATGTTCATGTAGCGGTAGTTCCAGGGCACCTTGGCGCCGGGGGATACGGTGGTGTAGTCGGCCGCGGGCACGGCGCTGGGGGCCGCCTCTCCGCAGCCGCTGCCGGACCGCAGTTGCACCTCCTGCAGCGTATAGTTACTGGGTTCCAGGTAACGGACGTCCGCCCGCTGCCGAAACTCGGCCAGCACCTCCGGGTGCAGGATCCGGATCTCCAGGATGGGCAGTACGCCGTCATCCGGGGCTACGAAGAGCTCCGCCTCGGTCACGGTCTTGCCGGTATGGCGGGCGGTGGCGGCCAGCAGATCGCTGACCAGTTCGTCGCGGGTCTGCAGCCAGGCGCCGGCGGTCACGTCGATGGTGTGGATCTGCGCATTGAGGTCGGTAAAGCCGGCCGGCTGGTAGCCGAGCACGGCTTGGTGGTCGCTGAGGCGCAGGGCGGACCAGACGGTCGCCACGTCGGCCGCGTTCCAGTCGAACACCTCGTCGGTGGTCTGCAGGTGAGTCTCTACGCGGGCATTGAGTGCGCTACGGGTGAGGGGGGTACTGGTGGTAGTTTCGGGTTGCAGCTCCCCGGTCTGGCAACCGGTGAATAGGAGCGAAAGGAGAAGGGCTAGGGGTAAAAGTCGCTGCATGATTGGGATTAGAGGGAGCGCGCCGTACCGATAAGGGCAGGGGCGCGTCCGCAGGTGCAAAGGGAGGCGAAGTACCTCGAAGTGCCTAAAGTAGTCGATTAAACTAGGATTAACAAGGCTAGCCAATCCTTTAGGGTATGCTTAACGGGGTGCAGTGCGGTACGTTTGCTTTTCGATACACTGCCGCTGTTGTACCGTGCGTGGGGTGGGCTTGCGCCACCATCAGTCCCTATACCTAGACCGCTCAGACAGAAGTGGACCGCGACAGTCTGCTGCTCGACCAGGGCTACGGCAGCAGCCCGCCTACTTTCTAGTAGTAGCTTGTCGGATCGGCTTTTCAAGCTGGAGTGGTCTTATGTGGCCTTAGTAGAAGTGGAATATGTACGTTGTCAAGCCGGCATGAGTAGCGCGTTGTGATAGTTTTGTAACACCCCGCCCCGGGAGGCATCTAAGCCAGAAAGATTACCATGCAAAACCCACTCTCCACGACGTACAGTGAGGCTGAAAACCGCACGCTCGTCGGGGCCGCCGTAGCTGGCGACCGCCGCGCCCTCGACGCACTGGTCAGCTTGCACCAACCCTTCATCTACAATGTGGCCTGGAAGATGGTGCACGACCCCCACGACGCGATGGACCTGACCCAGGAAACCCTCCTTAAGGTCATTACCAAGCTGGCGCAGTTCAACGGGCGGTCGAGTTTCCGGACCTGGCTGTACCGCATTGTGATGAATGAATTCCTGATGGGGAAGCGGCGTAAGGGTGAGGAGGCCTTTAGTTCCTTCGCCGATTACGGGGCCAGACTCGACGCCGTTCCCGATGCAGAGCTTACCCGGGAGGAGGAGATCGAACAGGAGGAACTGAGCCGGGAGATGCAGGTGCGCTGTATGTCGGGCATGCTGATGTGCCTGACGCGCGAGCAGCGCCTGATCTACATCCTGGGCGATAGCTTCGGGATCGATCATAAGGTCGGGGCGGATATCTTCGGTATCAGTCCGCAGAATTTTCGCGTCCGGCTGCACCGTACCCGCAAGGAGTTGTACAACTACATGAACAACAAATGCGGACTGGTCAACCGGGCCAACCCCTGCCGCTGTCCCAAAAAAGCGCGCACCCTCAAGCAGATGGGGGCCCTGGATGAGGACAATCTATTATTCAGCCGCGGATACAGATCCAAGATCGCTACCTACGTCACCGCGAACTACGCCGAGGCGGGAGAGGCCTTCAGTGAAAAGTACACGGAGCTGTTCCGCGATCACCCAGCGCGGGAGGAGTTCGACAAGCGTACGGCCGTCTCAGAGATCATCGATAACGACGAACTGATGAAGTATTTTGAATAAGGTGGGCCGGCTTTTGTAACACCCGCCCCCCTCCCGCATCCAATCGGTGAGCGCAAGCACAAAAGCGCTAGTACTATGGAAATCAAAAGAACGTTCACCGTTGACCGACCCATCGAAAAAGTCTGGGACGTGCTTGGCAACGACTTCGGTGGGGCCGCTAAGTGGGCTACCGGACTCTACCACTCCGAAGGCTACGGCGCTCCGCAACTCGCCGGTGCCAGCTGTAACAACCGCGCCTGCGACACCAATCAGGGTAAGATCAAAGAGGTCATCCGGGTTTTCGACGTCGACAATCATCACCTGGCATACGCAGTCATCGAGGGCTTCCCGGGCTTCGTTAAATCGGGGGTCAACAACTGGCGGCTAACCGACCTCGGGGACGGCCGGACCCGCGTCGACATCCACTTCATCGCTGTTCTGCAGGGCCTATTAGGTACCATTATGAGACCCATGATGGGCTGGCAACTAGGCAGGGTTTTCGACCAGGCGCTGGCCGACTTCAAAATCTACGTCGAGACCGGTAAGCCGAGCTCCGCCAAGGCTAAGGAACTAGCTGGGCGGTCCGGTAAGGCGGCCTGACAAGGTTCGGGATATTTCGACAGGCTACTCATTTAATTCATTTCACTGCACCCGCGTCCCCGCCCAAACTATGGCGGTGGACCGGACCAACTATGCTACCATGCGATTCACTTCAAGAACCTATACCATCCTTATTCTTAGCATCATTACAGTGCTGGCATTTTCGCTGTCTCTAGCGGGCCAAAGCATGGCGAAGGACTACCGCAAGATGACCATTACCCGCACCATCAACGCACCGGCCGAGCGCGTCTGGGCGGCGTTGGTAGGCGACTATGGCGAAATATCAAATTTCAGTCCGTTCATCTATACGTCGAACTACGAATCCGGCTCACTTAAGGGCGAGGTCGGTGCCCAGCGCAAATGTAGCTTCAACGCTACGGGCAGCCGCTGGACCAAGGAGCAGATTATGGAACTCGATGACGAAAATATGCGGATGAAGAACGTCATTGTCGAAGCGCAGAAATTCCCGCTGGAACTCGACAATACCTTCGCCACTTACTTCGTGGTCGATAACGGGGACGGAACTGCTACGGCAGGTTATGAATTCAATTTCCGTACCAGTCCGGCGTTTATGGGGGGGCTGGTTACGGGTTCGTTCAAGAGCAGCCTCAACGAGACACTCATCGGCCTGGACCACTACCTCGCTACCGGCGAGCATGTAACCGGTGGCTCGGATAATGCCCGGCGGGTACTAAAACTGTACAAGTCCGACGACCGGTACGGGGACTTTGCCTACACCCTGGTAAAGATGGAGGGAAAGACAAAGTAGGTGGAAGGTTACTACGTCCTGCCTGTAGGCTTACCGCGGTACCGTATCACTTGCCGGTCTACATCGATTTTTCCTCCGGCTTGGCTCCGGCTACCTATATGCCTTTTGCCGATCTCCTTTACCTGGTGCAGGACTTCGCGCAACAGTCCGGGTTTCGTCAGTTCTATCGCGACCACGCCGCAGACTATGCGGACCAGATCGAGCGGCAACGACGACTGGTGCCGGTGCACCACATGTGGGAATGGATGGAACGGGAATCTCCGGAGCGCATGGACCACTACGCGATCGTGTTCTCTCCGCTGATCGGCGGTTCTCAATCCACGCAGCGCTTTCAGGAAAACCCGTTTGACTCTCTTTACAGCTTTCGCGAAAGTATCATGTTTGTCAATGGGCCGGACGAAGTGCAAACTACTGGTTACGACACGCTCACGCAGGAAGCTTTGCAGTCTGGTATCGTCTTTACGGAGATTGACCACAACTAGGTGAACCCAGTGACGGGGAAGTACCGCGACATAATTACGGATAAGATGGGGGCACTCACCGACTGGAATAGCCGAGCGGGATCCGGCTACTACGATTCAGCCGAAGCTACCTTCAACGAGTACCTGACGCATGCCCTGTTTTGTCTCTACGTCCAGGAGACGTACCCAGCGGAAGTAGCCAGACTGGTCATCGACCGCAGGGAAGACCTCATGGTCCAGCGGGATTTTCCCCGGTTTCGCGCCTTTAATCAGGCGTTCCTGGCACGTTTCGCGAAGGAAGCGCGTAGGCAGCCTTTATCTGACAGCTATCCCGACATCGTCGATCTGCTCGGTATGGACTAGTGATGTGTCAGCTTGAAGGGGTTTAATGGTGACAACTTTTAAAGGGGCAGGTGCTTATCTGAGAAAAGGGTCGTTAATTCAAGCTGCTCGATATAGGATGAATAAAAATTCAATAGCTAAAAAGCTGCTAGCCCTGAAGCAGGCAGACCTAGACTTGCGCAACCAGCTCCTACAAGGCGGTCAACTAAGCGAAGGGTACAATAAGGAGATGGAGGCCCTGCACCGAAGCAATGCACAGCAACTGGCCCAACTGATCGATACGATCGGCTATCCGACCGTCGAGCGGGTGGGGGAGGAGGCCAGCGCGGCGGCCTGGCTGTTGATTCAGCATGCGATCAGTCTGCCGGACTTTATGCGGCGGTGCCGTACGCTACTGGAAGAGGCCGTGCGTGCCGGGCAGGCCGACCCCGTCCACCTGGCCTACCTGAGCGATCGCATTGCCGTATTCGAGGGGAAAGTGCAGCGGTACGGTACGCAGTTCGACTGGGATGCGGAGGGGAGGCTGAGTCCCCAATTGCTCGATGATCGGGCTATGGTCGATGCGCGGAGAAAAGCGATTGGCCTGAACACCCTGGAGGAGCAGACTGAACTGCTGCGGCAGCGGGCCGACGGGGAGAAGCAGGTGCCGCCGGGGGATGCGCGAGACAGAAAACGTGCGTACGATATATGGAGAAAAGCGGTAGGCTGGATCGATTGAGTGAGATAATAGCTGCTCCGTTTCGCTTTACCACGCCTACCTCCGCACCCGCGTCCGCGCCCCAACGACCTAGTCAAAAAGCTGATCCAGACCGAGCGCTTCCGTGTCCAGGTACATGATGTTCCACTCCCCGTAGGTGTAGTTGCCGAGGTTTTCCGCGCGGGTGAAGAAGAAGTACCGGCCGTCGCGGGAGAAGCGGGGCTCGCTTTCTTCATCGGGGGAGTTTACCTTGTCTCCGAGGGGTACGGCGGGGCTCCAGCCCGCTGCGGTGCGGCGGGAGACGAAGAGGTCTTCCCCGCCCGCGCCCGAGGGTACGCCGTAGGAGTTGAATACGAGGTAGCGTCCGTCGGGGGAGACGACGGCGGAGTAGACGGCATACTGTGGGTCGTCGAACAGGCCCGTGATGCGGGTGGGGGGCGAGAAGCTGCCCTGCCGGTACGTGGTCTGAAACAACTGGATGGCGGCCGCGCCCGGCTGCAGTGTGGTGAAGTAGTAGGTTTCGTTGTCGGGGGTGAAGAACAGGTTGTTGTTGGCGGTCGGCCACTGCTCGCCTTCCTGCTGTACCTCGTTGATGGGGGAGGGCAGGGGAGCGGGGGTGCTCCAGCCCGTGGGGGTGGCTTCCATCATCCAGACGTTCATGTCGAAGCCGCCCAGGTTGGGTCTGCCCGGGATGGGGCGTTCCGAACCGAAGAAGAAGCGCCGTCCGTCGGGGGTGATGTAGGGCGTCTCGTCGCGGTCGGTGGAGAAGGCGGCGACCGTGGGGGGCGTCCAGCTGCCGTCCACGAAGTTCGATACGTAGATCTGCTGCTTCTCCTCCGGTGCCCGTCGGGGGAAGTATATCGTGCGCCCGTCGGGCGAGAAGGTCGGGGAGAACTCACTGTGGGTATCGGTAGAAATGATGCCCGGTGCGAATACTGTTGCTTCCCGGACCGGCCCGTCCGCGTATACTACTACCTCGCTTGTTTTCGGCGTCGTACAGCCGACTGCGAGCAGCGCCAGGAGGTATACGATATGCTTGGTCATCATTGCCGGTGGTACGTGGGTTTGCTCAGTAATAGTAGACATTAATTGACTTTGGGGCTACATTCCCCCGTAGCCTTGCATTCCGCTGCGTATGAATATCCTCATTGCAACCGACAAATTCAAGGGATCGCTCACCGCCCGGGAGGCCTGCACGGCCATCGCGTCCGGACTACAGCAACGCTACCCAAACGCCACTATCCGGCTAGCTCCCCTGGCGGATGGAGGGGATGGTACCCTGGCCGTACTGGGGGAGTATTTACACCTGCGTCCGCGCCAGATCAGTACCGTAGACCCCCTGGGACGACCCCTGATGGCCACCTACCTGGAGAGCGATGGTACGGCCTACATCGAGCTGGCTACGGCGAGCGGACTGGTACTACTACAGCCGGCAGAGCGCAATCCGCTCCGGACCAGCACCTACGGGACGGGCCTACAACTGCGCGATGCGCTCGACCGGGGGATACGGAAGCTCAGTCTACTGCTGGGCGGCAGTGCAACCCACGATCTGGGGCTGGGGATTGCCGAGGCGCTCGGCGTTCGCTTTCTGGATGCAGGGGGGCTGACTGTCCGGCCCACCGGCGGACGACTACCAACGATCCGATCGATCGAGCCGCCAGCCGTGAAGCCGTGGGAAGGAGCCACTATCGAACTACTATGCGACGTGGACAACCCGTTGTACGGACCCCGCGGTGCGGCACGGGTGTACGGCGCACAGAAGGGTGCCTCGCCCCGGATGGTGGAGCAGTTGGAGGCAGGGGCTGAACACCTGAGCGCCCTACTTATGGCCACCACCGGCGTGTCGGTCGCCGAACTACCCGGCGGTGGCGCGGCCGGGGGCATCGGTGCCGGACTGGTTGCCCTGCTGGGTGCCCGTATGACGGGGGGCTTTGCCTTCGTGAGCGAGCTATCCGGCCTGCACGAGAACATTGACTGGGCGGACGTGGTGGTCAGCGGCGAGGGGCAGGTGGACGATCAGTCGTGGCAGGGCAAGGTGGTCGGCGGGGTGCTGGAACACTGTCGCCGGGCCGGTAAGCCCCTGCACCTGCTGGTGGGGCGTAATGCCCTCCCGGATGATGGGGCGGCCCCGTCGGGTGTAGCGAGCATCCGGGATATTATGCGCGTGGCTCCCGATACAGCCGCTGCCGTGGCGGACGCTGCGCGGTACTTGCGGGTACTGGCTGGTGCGGTGGCAGTGGTGGACGCAGGGTAAGCGGACCGGAGCGGTTCGACTACTGAATTGCTTTGTTTATGCCCGTATATTTTAACCAACATGAAAGACCAACTCAAACAGCGGATGATCCTGATCCGGAACCGGTGGGGATTGTCTAATTCGGTGAAGCGGTGCAGGGAGAGTACGGTGTCGATAAGCGGAAACATGAACGGTACGACGGTGCGGGTGCGGGGCCGGTCTACCGTGGTCATCCCCCGGGGGAGCCTGATCCGGAATGCCCAAATCCACGTTCGGGGTAACGACAACCGACTAGAATTCGGACCCGGGGTCAAGTTCTCGGGTAAAATAGAGCTCTTCGGAGACGGCAATACCCTACAGATCGGTAAGGATACCAAGATAGCCGGTGCTGATTTTATCGTACACGGCGGTAGTACGGTAGAGGTGGGTCCGGCCTGCTATATCTCTACCCAGGTCGATGTACGCACTACGGACAGTCACAGTATCCTTGACGCGAACGGAACCCGGATCAACCCGGATAAGGATGTATACATCGGCGCGCACGTATGGCTCGGCCGTATGGTATCCGTACTAAAGGGCGCCCGTATTCATGCGGGCTCCATGATCGGCACCATGTCGCTGGTGACCGGTACGATACCCGGCAACGTCATTGCCGCGGGTGTACCCGCCAAGCCGATCCGTAAGGGTATCTCGTGGACCAAGGATAAACCCGGGCGGGACATCTAGGCGGTACTTTACGTAGGGCTGCCATCGCGACCACCGCCGTACGACACCCACCAAAAAGCCCGTTATTTGCGCATGCTCCGTAGCCTCTCCGCCCTCCTGCTCTGTACCTTCCTCTGCACCTGCGTCCCCGCCCAGGAGACGGGCTACTACGATACGACGGCCTTCACGCAGGCGGATACGCTGCGGGGGAGTCTGCTGCCGGCCCGGGCGAACTACGACGTGACCTTCTACGGACTGCACCTCGACATAGACCCCGTAGAGCGTACCATCGAGGGTTGGGTGGATATGGACTATACGATCACCGGACAGCTGCCGGTACTACAGCTGGACCTGTACGAGAACCTGCAGATCGACGACATCACGCAGGGGGATACGGAGCTGCGGTACACCCGTAAGGGCAATGCTGTATTCGTAGAACTGCCCCACCCGGTGGATACCGGCAGCCGGTACCGGATGACAATCCACTACGGCGGTGAACCCCGGGAGGCACAGAATGCGCCCTGGGACGGCGGCTTCGTCTGGGCACTGGACCAGCGCTACCGCTACTGGGTAGGCGTGGCCTGTGAGGGCGAGGGGGCCAGCCTCTGGTGGCCCAATAAGGATCACCTCAGCGACGAGCCCGACTCGATGCTCATCAGCGTCACCGTACCGGAACGGATGTACGTGGCCAGCAACGGGAATCTGCTGGAGGAAGTAGAACTGGAGGGGGAGCGCAAGCGGCGCTTCGACTGGTTCGTCAGCTACCCCATCAACAACTACAATGTATCGATCAACGCGGGGCACTACGTGCACTTCGAGGATACCTACCGCAGCTTCGACGGGGAGGAGCTGGCGCTGGACTACTACGTCATGGACTACAACCTCGCCAAGGCCAAGAAACAGTTCAAGCAGGTGACGCCGATGCTGGAGGCCTACGAGCACTACTTCGGCAAGTACCCCTTCTGGGACGACGGCTTTGCCCTCATCGAAACCCCCTACCTGGGTATGGAACACCAGAGCGGCATCGCCTACGGTAACCGCTATATGCGGGGCTACCTGGGGGGGCTGATCCCCGACGATATGGACTGGGATTACATCATCGTCCACGAGGCCGGCCACGAGTACTTCGGCAACTCGATCAGCGTAGCGGACCACGCCGAGATGTGGATCCACGAATCCTTCACCACCTACCTGGAGGCGCTGTACGTGGAGTACCACATGAGCGCCGCCGATGCCCGCCGGTATATGGTGACCCAGAAGAAGTACATCGAGAACGTGCGGCCGATCCTGGGGCCGCTGGGCGTGAACTTCACCGCCTTCGGCTCCTCCGACCACTACTATAAGGGGGCCTGGATGCTGCATACCCTGCGCGGGATGCTCAACGACGATCCGCTGTTCTTAGGCCTGCTCCGCAGCTTCTACCAGGATCATGAGCGGTCTACCGTCACTACCCAGCAGGTAGTCGATTACTTCAGCGCCTATACGGAGCGCGACCTGCAGCCCTTCTTCGACCAGTACCTGAAGCACCCCACCATCCCCGTACTGGAACTGCGGGAGACGGACGGTCAGGTCATGTACCGGCTGCAGGCGGACGTGCCGGGACTAGCCATGCCCCTCGGCCTACTCATCGACGACGAGCCGGTACGGGTGACGGCTACGGCAGACTGGCAGCCCATGGGGCGGGGTATCGCGCTGGATGCCGTGCGGGTGGATGGTACGCGCTTTTTGGTGGACCGGCAGGTAGTTGAAAACCCTGAGTAGATCAAGGGAACCGCAGAGGGCGCAGAGGGTCGCTGAGCGAGTGGTAGCCTATGGCTCTCCGCGTTTCTCCGCGCCCTCTGCGGTTAAGTTATTTTCCTACAGCATTCACTGCAGCAGCTAGCTCGTCGTACCATGCCTGTCCATACTTTCTGATCAGGGCCGGCTTGGCGAACTCGTATACCGCGATCCGCTCCCGCTCCCCCCGGGTGCAGGCGGCCGAGCAGATGTCCCAGACGTCGTAGTTGAGGGCTTCGAAGTCGGTGTGGGGGTTCTTGTTGATGCGGATGGGGTAGAGGTGACAGCTGATGGGCTTCTTCCAGGCAATGGCCCCATCGTTGTAGGCCTGCTCGATGCCGCACTGGGCGGTGCCGGTACCGTCCAGGGTCATGTAGGCACAGGGGCCGCCATCGATCAGGGGGGTATCGTGGCCTTCACCGTTGGCGGTATACTTTCCCTGCTCGGCGATCACGGCGCGGCCGGCGTCGGTGAGGTAGGGGGATACGGCGGGGTAGATGTCTTCTAGGATGGGTAGCTCGTCGTCGTCCAGCGGGGCACCGTAGTCGCCCTCCCAGCAGCAGGCGCCCTTGCAGGCGGTAAGGTTGCAGGCGAACTGCTCGGCGACGATATCGTCCGAGACCAGGATGGAGCCAATGAGTAACAAGGGGGCAGGGGGTTGAGGGGTTAGGGGGTAAAGGTAAGGCCGTATCTTGCCTCTTTGGTCCTTCGGTCCACTACGATCCATTCTCCAATGTCTACCAACCCCGCACCCCCCTGGTCTATGCTGGCCGCCCGCCTGGAGGGTGAGCTGGAGACCGACGCCCTGCACCGTATTCTGTTCGCTACCGACGCCAGCGTGTACCGGGAGCTGCCGCGGGCTGTAGTCTTCCCGCGTTCGGAAGCCGATATAGTAGCCTGCGTGCACTTCGCGCGGCGGCACGGGGTGCCGATCACACCGCGGGCGGGGGGGACTAGTCTGGCCGGACAGGCCGTCGGCAAGGGACTCATCGTCGATGTAAGTCGCCACCTGCGCAAGATCATCGAGATCAATGCAGAGGAGGGCTATGCCGTCGTTGAGCCCGGTGTGATCCGCGATCAGCTCAACGCGGCGCTGCAGGAGCACGGCTACTGGTTCGGGCCCAATACCAGCACGGCGAACCGCTGTACGCTGGGGGGTATGTTCGGCAACAACAGCTGTGGCAGTACCAGCATCACGGTGGGAAGTACGCGGGAGCATACGCTGGAGGCGCGGGTGGTGCTTAGTGATGGGAGTGTGGTGTCTCTTTCTGCTGGTATCCTCTCCCCCGGTTTCCTCTCCCCCGGCCCCTCTCCAGGAGAGAGGGGAGGAGACCCGAATAGTATTGAAAGTAAGCGTTTGTCTTTCTCTTCACCAGAAAGTAGGTCTATTCCCTTCTCCGCTGGAGCGTCAGCTGGGGAGGGGGAATCCCCCATACTGGCGAACGTGCACGGTTGGCTAAGGCAGCACCTATCCAATCCGACTACCCGACAAAAAATCCGGGAAGCCTACCCCAAGCCCGCCGTTACCCGCCGCAACAACGGCTACGCCCTCGATTTGCTGGCCCGGCAGGCGCCCTTCGATCCGGATGGCCCGCCCCTGAACCTCTGTACCCTTCTGGCCGGCTCCGAGGGGACGCTGGCCTTCACTACCCAGCTGAAACTGCGCATCCTGCCCCTGCCGCCGCGGGGCTCGGCGGTGGTGGCCCTGCACTTCACGACGGTCGATGCCAGTTTGCGCGCCACCCAACTGGCCATGGAGACCAGCCCCTTCATGTGCGAGCTGATGGACGATACCATCCTCCACCTCGCCCTACAGAATCACGACCAGCGCAAGAACGCCTCCTTCGTGGAGGGCGACCCCCGGGCGCTGCTGCTGGTGGAGTACCGCGCCGCCACCGACGCCCTTGCGCTGGAGATGGCCCGGCAGTTGGGGAGATCGATGATGGAGCCCGGTCCGCTCGCCGTACCCGCTTACGCCACACCTGCGCTCGCCGGTCAACCGCAGACGGACAAGGTGTGGGCCCTGCGCGCCGCCGGACTCGGAATACTCGGTAACATGGTCGGCGACGCCAAGGCCGTAGCCTGCATCGAAGACACTGCCGTAGCCCTGCCCGATCTGGCTGATTACATCGAGGAGGTGGAGGCCCTCATGCAGCTGTACCGGCAGAATGCAGTCTTCTACGCCCACGCCGGAGCGGGCGAGCTGCACCTGCGCCCCGTGCTGGACCTGAAAAAGACGGCCGACCGGCAGCGCTTCCACGACATCACCCGCGATGTGGCCCGGCTGGTGAAGAAGTACGGCGGCAGCCTCAGCGGCGAGCACGGCGACGGACGGGTCCGCGGACAGTTCCTACCGGAAATGCTTGGCGACGACGTCTACCAGCTGCTCGTGGAGCTCAAGCGGACCTGGGACCCTCAGGGCATCTTCAATCCCGGCAAGATCGTCGAAGCGCCCCCGATGAATGAGGAACTGCGCTACGCTGCGGAGCAGCAGGTGGCCGACTACGACACCCTGCTCGACTTCAGCGCCGACGGGGGCATCCTGCGCGCCGCCGAAAAGTGCAATGGCTCCGGCGACTGCCGCAAGCTCAGCGGTGGGGCCATGTGTCCGAGCTACCGGGCCACCCTGCACGAGCGGGACAGCACCCGCGGCCGCGCCAACGTCTTGCGCGAGGTCCTGACCCAGAACCAGCACGAAGACCCCTGGGCCCACCCCGCCCTGGCCGATGCCCTCGACCTTTGTCTGAGCTGCAAGGCCTGTACGAGCGAATGCCCCAGCACGGTCAATATGACCAATCTGAAGGCGGAATATTTGCACCAGAAACAGGCCAGGGAGGGCCTCTCCCTGCGCACCCGTCTGGTCGCCGCCAACGAGTGGCTTTACCGCACCGGCGGCAGGGTGCCCCGGCTGGCCAACTTACTGCTGGACGCCACCGAGCCGCTCATGAAGTACCTGGTAGGCATCGCGGCGGAGCGTTCCCTGCCCCGCTTTCCGGTGGAGTCGCTGCGCACCTTCTATACCCGCGAGCGGCCCGCGGTGGCGGGTACGCGAGGGCAGTTGTACTTCTTTGGCGACGAGTTTGTCAACTACCAGGACGTGGAGGTCGGCCGCGCGGCCCTGCGGCTGTGGTGGAAGCTAGGCTACGATGTCCACTGGCCGGAGCATGCCGGTAGTGGCCGTGCCCAACTCAGTAAGGGGCTGCTTAAAGAGGCCCGCCGGCTGGCGGCCCGCAACGTAGAGGTGTTCGCCGATCGGGTAGGGGAGCAGGCGCCATTGGTAGGCCTGGAGCCCTCCGCCATTCTGGGTTTTCGCGACGAGTACCCGAAACTGTTCCGTGGTGATCTGGCGGCGCGTGCGCAGGTGCTGAGCGGACACTGTTTCACCTTTGACGAGTGGCTGTTCCGGGAGTTTACCGCCGGCAGGGTGGGGCCGGACGACTTCGGGCACGTGCAGCAGGAGGTGGTTCTGCACGTGCACTGCCACGAAAAGGCCCTGGGCGAGGCCAGTCAGTGCGCCGCGGTGCTCTCGTTGCCCCGCCACTTCAACGTCACCCTGCTCGATAGCGGTTGCTGCGGTATGGCCGGCTCCTTTGGCTACGAGGCCGAGCACTACGAGATAAGTCAGCAGATCGCCGAGCAGTCGCTGTACGCCAAGCTGCGCGGCCGCTCCACCAAAACACTGATCGTAGCGGCAGGTACCAGTTGCCGGCACCAGCTAAAGGACGGGATGGGGCGGCGGGCCTGGCATACGGCGGAGGTGCTGTGGCGGAGTTGGTGAGGGGTTGCAGTTCAGCACTTCGATCCGACCGTTCAGAACATTTCTTGTCAATAGTTTAAATATTATGGGTTGGGAGTTTGGGGTATGCGGTCAGCTACATAGTTTAGTATGGATATCTGATTGGTATTGTCATAGCGTCTACTATACCTGCATCGAATATGTATAGTAGGTCCGGATAATACCCTCCCCGATTAAATCCCAACAAATGAAAATTTGTCTACTACTCACCTTTCTCTTTGTGTTAAGCTCATCCATCACCGCTCAGGATACCTTCGAACCCAACAACACGCTGGCTACCGCCGCTAAATTAGCCTGCGGTAGTTCTCAGACGGCCTTAATTCAGCGTCTAGACGATCGGGATTGGTACAGTGTAGAAATTGCAACTGCCGGATACCTATCAGTCGAACTCACCAACGTTCCGGGTGACATCAATCTCAACTTAGAGATATATGCCCAATTAAACGGGCAGGTGCAGCAGTTGGCAGATGACGATGATAGCTTTTCCTCGAATGGGCAGCCACTCACCGCGACGACCTTCGTAGAGCCCGGCACATATTACGTGCACGTAGAGGACCAGAATAATAATGCCTTTAACAGTACGGAATTTTATACAATTTCCGTCAGCTGCACTCCGAGTGCGCTGGAAGTAAACCAAACGGTCGACCTGGCCGCATCCATTCCGCAAGATACTTGTATCGAGGAGCGCATCTTTGGTGAAAATATGCGCTTCACAACCAGTGCGGACGGAGACAACGATCAGGACTGGTACCGGGTAGTAGTCACTCAGTCCGGTAGTCTGAAGGCTGCGCTTACCGCAGTACCTGCCGATTTAAATTTGGACCTTGGTATCTACGTTCAAGACAATGGCCAGACCCGGCTAATTGCGGATGATGACGATGACTTTTCCAGCAACGGACAACTATTGGTGGCTACCGCGTTCGTCGAGCCAGGTACCTACTTCATACGTATCATCGACCAAAACAACAATGCTACCAGTCAGGAGACGTACAACTTCTGTCTGAGCCTGACGCCCAATGCGTTCGAAGTGAATCAAACCCTGGCACTGGCCGCACCCATTCC
Source organism: Neolewinella maritima (assembly GCF_923081025.1). Taxonomy (GTDB): domain Bacteria; phylum Bacteroidota; class Bacteroidia; order Chitinophagales; family Saprospiraceae; genus Neolewinella; species Neolewinella maritima. The sequence goes on from NZ_CAKLPZ010000001.1 coordinate 572,078, forward strand.
ACAGGATACCTGCTTCAGCGACAATATCTGGGGAGAGAATACCACTTTTACTACCAGTGCGGATGGTGATAACGACCAGGATTGGTTCGTCGTGGAGATCACCCAGACAGGTAGTCTTAAAGCTTCCCTCACCGCCGTACCTGGCAACATTAACTTAAACCTGGAACTATACATCCGTGAAAATGGCCAGCCCCGGTTAATCGCTGACGATGATGACGATTTCTCAGCTAACGGACAGCTACTGGTAGCTACCGCTTTCGTCACGCCGGGCACCTACTTCGTGCTGGTCCAGGATCAGAACAATAATGCTACCAGTGAGGAGGAGTATAGCTTCTGTTTGGATTTCACTGCCAACCTCCTCGAGGTCAATCAGACCATCGCACTGGCCGCACCCATCCCACAAGATACCTGCTTTGAGGACAATATCTGGGGGGAGAACGCTACCTTCACCACCAGTGCTGAGGGGGACAATGATCAGGATTGGTTCAGCGTAGTGGTCACCCAATCCGGAGTCCTCAAGGCGGCGATTAGTTCCGTGCCCGGAAACATCAATCTAGATCTAGGGATCTACGCATTAGAAAACGGGCAGCCCCGATTGCTCGCCGACGATAATGATGAATTTACATCTAACGGTCAAGCCCAATCATCCGCCACCTACGTGGAGCCCGGGACCTACTACATCCGGGTTATCGACCAAAATAACAACGCTACTAGCGAGGAGAACTATACCTTTTGCCTGACACTCGCACCGAATGTGCTGGAAGTCAATCAGCTTTTTGCCCAGGCCGCACTTATCCCGCGGGATACTTGCTTCGAGGATAATATTTGGGGTGAAAACTCGACCTATACTACTACTACAACTGGCGACAACGATAGGGATTGGTTCCGCGTAGATATCACTGAGCTGGGTAGTCTGACCGTTGATGTCACCTCCGTACCCGCTGATATCAACCTAAATCTTGAGATATACACCGCAGGAGATACCATCACTCCACTGGTTACCGACGGTGATGAATTTTCTTCCAATGGCCAGGATCTTCAAATCGTGCTGCCCATCGATTCCGTCGGAAGCTACTATATCTTGTTAGAGGATCAGGACAACAATCAAACTTCTGAAGAGAAGTATAATCTCTGCGCTTCCTTCGTGGGAGTGGTCAGTACGCATTCTTTGAGTAGTCTTGGCGTGTCCGTCTATCCTAATCCTGCCAGCGACCGTCTTGCCCTTACCGGGCTCCCCCCTACGGGAAGAGTTTCTCTCCTAACTACCCTGGGTAAAGTAGTCTACACTGGTTCCATTACACAAGACGTACTTCAGCTAGGAGATCTGCCTCCGGGTATATATATCCTTGGTGTTCATACTGATGGTAGAATGTATACCGACCGTATCGTCAAGCGATAGGTAGAGCAAGCGAGATCGCAGTAGTGGTGCTCCGCTAATGCGTTCATGTAGTTACGCTGTACAGTACCTTGCCACTATGCGCTGCTACTTATACCTCCTGTTGTCTCTTCTTGCCTTACTTACCGTCGCCTGCGATCCGCCCGAGCAGACCGTCAGCTCCGTCAACCCCAACGACTGGGCCGCCCGCCGCGCCACCCTGCCCGCCGATACCACCCTGGCCTCGGGCGCTACCTACCTGTCGAGCTATTCGCAGATCTATACCGAGACCGAGCACCGGCTGTTCGACCTCACCGGCACCATCAGTATCCGCAACATCAACCTGCGCGACACGGTCTACATCACCCGCGCGGCCTACTTCGGTACCGGCGGACAACTGGTACGCGACTACTTCCAGGACCCCATCCACCTCGGACCGATGGAAACGGTATCCATCATTATCGATATGCGCGACCGCACCGGGGGTACGGGCGACAACTTCTACTTCGAATGGAGCACGCCGCGTGACGTACACGAGCCGCTCTTCGAAGGGGTATACATCTCCACTTACGGGCAGCAGGGACTGTCGTTCAGCACCCGGGGTGTGCGGGTGGAGTAGGTATAGCCGTAAAGCCAGTGAGGCGGGGTCACGGGTGCGGCGATACGGCCTGATTTCGTATCATTCACCCACCCAATACGCTTCTACCGCAATGATTCAGTCCGTCCGCACCCCGATCGTCCACCTGCTACGGGCGTCTATATTTGGAACTCTACTCCTACTCATGGCCTGTCAGTCTTCGCCGGAGCATTCCGCTACCACCGAGGCCGCACCCGCCATGACCCGCTACGACTCCCTGGAGCGTGCTGCGATCTCCGATCCCCTGGTCACGGACATCTATACCGCCGATCCCTCCGCCCATGTTTTTGACGGGACGCTCTACATCTACCCCAGCCACGACGTCGTTAGCGATATCGCCGAGAACGACGATGGCGACCACTTCGCCATGCGCGATTACCGGATTCTCTCCCTCGCCGCTCCCGGTGCGGAGGTAGTAGATCACGGGCCTGCGCTCCGCCTGGAGGATATCCCCTGGGCCAGCCGCCAACTATAGGCACCCGACGCCGCCGAACGGGATGGCCGCTACTACCTCTACTTCCCCGCCCGCGATAGCAACGACCGCTTTCAGATCGGGGTAGCGGTGGGCGACGATCCGGCCGGGCCCTTCGTCCCCGAAGCGGAGCCCATCCCTGGAGCCTACTCCATCGACCCGGCCGTGTTTCGGGATACCGACGGACAACACTACCTCTACCTCGGTGGTATCATGGGCGGGCAGTTGCAGAAGTACCGCGACAATATCTACGGGGAAGACAATGAAGAACCCCCCGCTGACCAAGCTGCCCTGCTCCCCCGGGTGGCCCGTCTGACTGCCGACATGACGCGTCTGGCCGAAGCACCCCGCGCCGTAGAGATCCTCGATGAGAACGGTGAACTACTCTTGAGCGGCGACCACGACCGCCGGTTTTTCGAGGGGGCGTGGGTACACCTGTACGAGGGTACCTACTACCTCAGCTATTCGACCGGTGATACGCACTACCTCGTCTACGCTACCGGTGACAATCCCTACGGTCCCTTCACCTACCGGGGCCGCGTACTGGAACCCGTCGAGGGTTGGACGACCCACCATTCCATCGCCGAGTGGCGGGGTAAGTGGTACCTCTTCTATCACGACTCCGTCCTGTCGAAGGGCAAAACTCACCTGCGCTCGGTGAAGATGACCGAACTGACCTATACCCCCGAGGGAGCTATCGTGACCATCGAGCCGTACGGCAAGTAGCTGTAGTACTGCCTGACTAGCCTACACTCCGGTAAAACTCCAGCAGGCGGCCGGAGGTACGGTGGGGGTAGAAGCGCGGCTCCACCCCGTATGCGTTGATGTGGATGCCGGGCTCCGGCCGCTCATCCACCCACTTACCGATCAGGGCGGGGTCGATGTGCTCGGGTAGGGCAGCTACGATCAGGGGGCGGACGACCGACCATTCCTCCCCCATATACTTGCGGAGCAGGCGGATGATCACGAGGTCGTCGGGGGCGTACTTGGGCATGCTTAGCTTCCTATGGATGAACAGATGTAATCCGGGATGATCCCTGAGGCTTCGATCTCGATCTCGGCGGTGTCCGCGCGGGTGTTGCCGCTGAGCACCAGGGCCGTGGCCACCCCGAAGGTATTGCCACCCAAAATGTCGGTATGCAGCGTATCGCCCACCATCAGGATATCGCCCGGAGATACGGCCGAAAACTCCAGGGCCACGCTATCCAGGCCCATCTGAAACATCTGGGAGGTAGGCTTACCGAACTTTACGAATTTACGCCCCAGCACGTACTCGGCCAGTCGCGCGATACTGCCGGTGGCCAGGGCCACCTCGTTAGCGGCTACGGGGTACAGTAGATCGGTATTGGCTACTACGACGGGCACGCGGCAGCGCCGCAGCAGATTGATCACGAGGTTGACGTCCGTATTCATATCGTAGCCCTCGTCGTCCAGGAAGGCGACGGCACGGATGTCGTCCAGATGATTGAAATCTACCTCCGCGACGGGCACGGCCTCCAGTCCGGCGCCGATGATGTAATCGGCCGAGGCGGGCGTGCCCAGGTAGGCCACCTTGCCCGACTTCACCTTCTGCTCCAGGAAGTGCCGGGTCGTAGCCCCGCTCGTGATGATCTCACTGGCGGGGATACCGGGTAGCCCGTGGTAAGCCAGCCGGTCGGCGGCGGCCTTAGGATTACGGGCCGCGTTATTGGTCAGTACGCGGATATGCTTACCGGCCGCGCGCAGGCTGGCGATGGTTTCCACGGCGCCGGGGATCAGCCCCCGGTGATTGCGCAGTACGCCGTAGCTATCGAAGAAGATCACGGGATAGTCCGCGGTGATGTCCAGAAATTTTCTACAGTTCATACGGGGCTAAAGGTTCAGGGTACGCAGCATCCGCTCGGCGGTGAAGCGCTCGTCTAGGGTAGGCAAGTGAACGGTGAGTACGTCGTGGACTAGCTTGTCTGCGATCTTGGGACGGAAGAAGTAACGACCCAGCCGCAGCACGTAATTGAGCAGGAAGAAGCGGTAGGCCTCCTTCAGGAACAGCACCTCCGGGCGGGTCAGCGGAAACACCTCGTGGTAGGCCTGTAGGAACAGGAGAAAACGGTCCTCCATCAGCCGGTCCACCTCGTAGGTGAACACCGTCATATCCCCCACTTCGCTCACCACCCGGCTCAGGAAGTAAAAGTCGGTCACCCGGGTCGATAGCCGGAACCAGTCATAGTCCCAGCGGCTGCTGAGCCTGCCATCGTCGGCCAGACTAAAGTTGCCGATGTTCCAGTCCACGAACACGGGGATCTTGGTGAAGCCGTACACATTGATCCGGAAGGTATTTTCCAGAAATAGCCGGCAGTGGTGCTCGATCAGGTCCACGTGCTCCGGATAATCGGCCAGGGCCGTACCGCGCAGGGCATTCACGTCGGTGGTCATGTTGCGGTCGCTGCGGGGCAAGGATCCGGACACCAGGGTGCAGTCGTAGTGGAAGCGTGCCATCTCCCGGCCCAGTTCCCGCACTTGGTCATCGGAGAGCCGCTTGGGAGCATCCTCCCGCACGTGGATGGGGCGGTAAAATACGATCCAGGCATCCTGATCGGCGTCGATGTAGCGGTGGAAGAAGATCTGGTTGCCCTTCATCAGGGCCCGGCTCAGCAGGCCGGCGTAGCGCACCGGTAGGTTGTTGGATAGCACGTTGATGATCACGTGGTCTTCGGCAAATGCTTCGTAGGAGCCGAAGAAGGTCACCTTGGCGATCAGGCTGTTGCCGTCCGCCATCAGCAGCCGGTACACGTGGTTGGTCGACACCTGGGCGCTGATGTCGGTGATCGACTCGATGTGCCGCGTGTGGTCGTAGGCACGCCAGGCGTAGCGCAGGATGTTCTGGTAGTTCTTCATGGGGGCGGGGCCGGGGGCGCGGCCGCTGGTGCAAGGTAAGTCGCGGTAGCCGGCCAGTGCTAGGCCAGTTCGAAATACCGCTCGCGCTCCCAGTCCGTCACCGCCCGCTGGTACCGCTGCCATTCCCACCGCCGGCTACGCAGAAATTGGTCGGTAAACTCCTCGCCCAGCAGATTGCGCACCAGCGGTTCTGCTTCCATCGCACCTGCGGCCGCGCCCAAATCCTTGGCTAGGGGGGCTCCGATGTGCTGCTCATAGGCGCTGCCCTGGAGGGGGGCAAGATCCAGAGTGAGCTCCTGCTCGATACCGTATAGTCCGGCGGTCAGGGCGGCGGCCATGACCAGGTAGGGGTTGGCATCCGCACCCGGCACGCGCAGTTCCAGCCGGGCGGCGGAGGGGGTGCCGGATACGTAGCGCAGGGCCACCGTGCGGTTGTCGATGCCCCAGTTGGCGCGCACCGCGGCCCAGGACCCGGGCACGTAGCGTTTGTAGCTGTTGACGAAGGGCGCAAACAGTGGCATCAGTGCCGGTAGTAGCTGCAGCTGTCCTGCCAGGTACTGCTCGCCCTGCACGCTCATGCCGTAGCGGCCGGCGGGCTCGTGGAAGAGGTTCACGTTGTCGTCGCCCCAGACGGACTGATGCAGGTGACCGCCGCAGCCGGGCAGCTCCGCGGAGGGTTTGGCCATGAAGCTGGCGAGCAGTCCGTGGCGGTAGCTCACTTGCTTGACGGTTTCCTTGAACACGGTGGCCCGGTCGGCGGCTTCCAGTGGCGACTGGTGAACCAGGGCGGCCTCCAGGGCACCGGGACCGGTCTCGGTGTGGAAGCCCTCCAGGGGTACGCCGACCTGGTTGAGTTGCTCGGCCAGCGCCTGCCAAAAACCGGCGTGCTGCCCGGTGCGTAGGGAGGAGTAGCCGAACATGCCCGGACTCAGCGGGGTGAGGTGGCGGTAGTGCTTGCGCGTGAGGCTGGCGGGCGTTTCGCGGTAGGCGAACCACTCGTACTCCGGACCGAACTCCGCCCGCAGCCCCAGCTTCGCGGCGCGGGCTACGGTACGCCGGAGCAGGCTGCGGGGGCAGGCCGTGCCGGCCGGACCGGCATCGTTACTAAAGTCACCCAGCAGCAAGGGCGTGTCCGCTTCCCAGGGGAGGGTACGGCCGCTACCGGCGTCGATTGTGAGCCGGGCATCGGCGAAGCCGGGGTCGGGTAGCGGCTGGTCTGCGTAGACCGTATCCTGAATGTCCCAGGCAAAGGTGACGTTGCACAGGCTGCTGCCGGACGCCAGGGCCGACTGCAGTTTATCGCGGCTCAGGTACTTGGTGCGCAGCACCCCGTCGGTATCCATGATGCCCAGCTTGATAAAGGGGGCATCCAGGTGGTGCAGGGCTTCGGGGGTCAGGCGCATGGGGCAGGTGGATTAGGTAGGCGCCCAAGATAGCCAGGACGGTCAGCCGCCGGTCTTGGCACTGCGGTTTTTATAGCGGGGCCCGGTGAGGCGCCGCAGGGGGGCCGGGGCCGGGGCCGGGGTAGCCTGTGTCAGTCGGTACGGCCTGCTGCGGTGGCGGTTCTTGAACAGCGGACCCTGGCGGGGCTGCCGGGCACGGGGAGTACGCGCAGCCCGGTACTGGATAAGGTTGCGGCCCGCGGCCTGGGGGTTCTTCCGGTGGGGTCCGCGGGCCAGCAGGCGGTCGACGCGCCCGGCCTCTTCGGCAAAGAAGGTGCCGGGGTCGATGGTCTCGATGGTCAGGCGGTCGTCGATATCCTCAAACAACTGGCCCTGCAGCAGGGTAGGGGCCACCGCGATCAGGACAAGGACGATGAGGAATGACAAGGGACTCTGGCGCATGGCGAGTGAGTTGGATTCCGACGACACTACTAGCCATATTGGCTCCGAAAGCGAGACGGGTATTGAATCTGGACTACAAATATACTGGAATAATATAGGGCTAAATGATCAAACCACGCGCTTTTTGACCATGCCTCCCCGCACGTCATTGATGCTCGACATCGTGATGAATGCCTGGGGGTCGATCTCCTGGATCGCCAGGGTGAGCTTACGGATCTCCAAGCGTGTGATCACGGTATAGAGAATGTCCTGATCGTGGGCCGCATCGGCCGAGCTACCGTAGCCCCCCGCGCCCCGGAAGATGGTCACGCCAGTACCCAACTCCCCGATCAGCATACTACGAATAGCCAGGTGCTGCGGACTGATGATGGTCACGCCCGTATACTCCTCCACCCCATCGATGATGAAGTCCAGCGCCTTGGAGGCCACGATGTAGGTGAGCAGCGAGTAGAGTGCCTGCTCCAGCGGCAACAGGATGCCCGCCGCCCCGAAGATCACCAGGTTGATCAGGATCACCCAGTCGCTGACTTTAGTGCCCAGCCTACGGCTCAGGAAGATCGCCAGTACCTCCGTGCCGTCGAGTACACTGCCGCCGCGCATGGACAGTCCGATGCCCGTACCCAGGAAAAAACCGCCAAATACGGCAACCAGTACCCGATCGTCGGTCAGGTAGGGAAATTCGACCAGCCACACCGTCAGGGCCAGCAGGACGATCGCCAGACCGGTCTTGATGGCGAATATGCGACCGATCACCGTACGGGCCAGGAAGAGAAAGGGGATATTGATCAGCAGCAGAAGCAGGGCCAGGGGCAGACCGGTCACCTCGGCCACTAACAGACAGACCCCAGTAACGCCTCCATCGATGAAGGAACTCGGGAGCAGCAGACCCTTCAGGCCCAGGGCAGCCAGGGCCACTCCGGTGACAATGAAGAAGGCATCCTTGAAGTAGACGCGGTAGGAAAGCGTTTTGGGCATAGGCAAAACTACCACTTAGTGCCACGACTTACTTGTTCGTATACACCCGGTAAGCCCAGGGCTCCAGGCTAATGTCCATACCGGGGACCACCTCCGCACTGTCCTCCGAGAATAGCTCAGTCATCGTGCCGGTGTAGCCGTCGCCGGCCAGGGTACCCGTCTGGGCCTCGCCCGATAGGTTGATGATCACCACTACGCGGTCGCCATTCTTCTCGCGGGTGAAGGCGTAGATGTTTTCGTCGTTGCCAGTGGGGATCTTGACCAGCTCACCGCCGTATTCTCCGTTCCACAGCGCCTGGTTGCGCTCCTTGAGGTCGAACAGCTTGGTGTAGAAGTCGGCGTACTTGAAGTCACCCCACTCGATCTGATCCTTCTTGAAGAACTCGTACTGCCGGTCTACGGCCGACTCCTGTCCGGAGTAGATCAGCGGCATACCGTCGAAGGTGGCGGTGAGCACGGCGAAGGCCTGCGCGCCGTCACCCATACGCTGGAATTCGGTGCCGGCCCAGGCGTTCTCGTCGTGGTTACTGGTGAACTGCATCTTGTAGCCCCGTTGGTAATCTTCCCGCTGCCGGGCTAGCGTTTCATCGATGGCTAGAGCGGTCACCTCGTCCTTTGCGTCTTCTTCCTGCCGGGCGATGTTGCTCAGGTCGGTCTCGACTTCCCGCTTGGCGCCGCGCGCCTTGGCGATCTCATTCAGGGTGTGGTGCATTTCCCAGCCGTAGTCCATCACGAAGGCTCCGTCGTTCACGATGGCGGGTACCGCGCCTTCGGAGAGCATAAAGAGTGGCTCGATGGCGTACAGACTGTCGGTAGCCTGCTCCCAGAAATCGACGGGTACGCCGTGGGCTACGTCTACGCGGAATCCGTCCACGTTCATATCCGTAACCCAATAAGCCATGGCGGCGATCATGCTGTCGCGCATTTCGGGATTGTCGTAGTCGAGGTCGGCTACATCTGTCCAGCCCCAGCTCTCGCCGGTTTCGGGATTGATGGGGTCGGTGATCTCACCGTCCTTTTGGGTGTAGAAGTCGGGGTGGGAGGTGATCCAGTCGTTGTCCCAGCCGGTGTGATTGGGAACCCAGTCGATGATCACGTGCATACCCGCGGCGTGGATCGCCTCGACCATCGCCTTGAAATCTTCCTTGGTGCCGAAGTCTGGGTTCACGTCCCGGTAGTCGGCCACCGCGTAGGGACTGCCGAGCTCCCCCTTACGGTTCTTCTCGCTCACCGGGTGGATGGGCATGAACCACAGGATGTCGACACCCATATCGGCCAGCCGCGGCAGGTGCTCCTGAAAGGCGGCAAAGGTGCCCTCGGGGGTATAGATACGGGTATTGACCTCGTAGATCACCGCGTCCTTGTGCCAGTCGGGAATCCGGGGCTCTACGGCCAGATCGGATACCTCCTGGGTGGTGGCAGTGACCATGGGCGTATCGTCCGCCCGGCGTTCGCAGGAAAACAGCGCGGTGAGGAGCAGGAGGGAGAGTAGGGTGGCAAGGCGGGAAGTCATACGTGATCGATTAATTAGGTAGTGCAACACCTGATCGCTACGGATGTTGGGCTCCTGACCCCGCCGTACCTTGCGCCCCGTATTCCCCAAATGAACCCCGATGGCTACTTCCGCTACCATGCGCATCCTGCACCGCTACCTCGGCTTTTTTCTGGCCGGCATCATGGCCGTATATGCCATTAGCGGCGTGGTGCTGATCTTCCGCAATACGGACTTCCTCAAGAACGAGGTCGTGCGCGAACGCACGGTGGCCGCGAATCTGGCACCCGAGGAGGCCGGCAAAGTGCTGCGCGTAAAGAACTTTGCCGTAGAACGCACGGAGGGGGACAAGATCTACTTCGCCGGCGGCAGCTACGACGCCGCGTCCGGAGCTGCGGTGGTCACTACCAAGGAACTGCCCTACGTACTCGATAAGATGGCCCACCTGCACAAGGCCAACACCAAGGATCCGCTGTACTATTTCAACATCACCTTCGGGGTGGCGCTGCTCTTCTTCGTCGTGTCGGCCTTCTGGATGTTCATGCCGGGTAGCCGCATCCTGCGCAAGGGGCTGCTGTTTTCCGCAGCCGGTATCGTGCTGACGCTGATCCTGCTGTTTGTCTGACCGCGAAACAATTGCCCCCGGCCCCACGGTTGTAGTGAGGACATGGGCGAGCTCCTGGATTTCTTTCTACACATCGACGTGAGTCTCCGCGAAGCCGCTCTGGCCTATCCGGTGGCTACCTACGGTTTGCTCTTCGCCGTCATCTACACCGAGACGGCCTTCTTCCCCCTGGCCCCCTTCTTTCCTGGCGACGGACTGCTGTTTGCCATCGGCGTACTGGCCGCGGGCGGACTGATCCACCCCCTAATCATCATCGCACTGCTCATCGTGGCTGCCTCACTGGGTGCCTGGACCGGCTACCGGCTCGGCAAGCAGTTTGGTCCGGCCATGTTCAAGCGCTTCGAGTGGCTCGACCGGCGGGCCTATACCCGCTCCCACGCCTTTTACCGCAAGTTCGGCGCCACTGCCCTGATCACCTCCCGCTTTCTGCCCATCGTGAAGGCCCTGGTGCCCTTCGTGGCCGGCGTGGCTAAGATGGAGCGCGGCCGCTTTGCCCGCTACAACGTGCTGAGTGCGTGCATCTGGGTAATCTCGCTCATCAGTCTGGGCTATTTTCTGGGTAACGTGCCCTTCATCCGCGACCACACGGGGCTGCTTGTCATCGGACTGGCCGCCATATTTATCACCGGGTTGGCGATCACCGCTATCACTAAGCTGATCAAGGGTAGAGCGGTCAGTTAGACTACTCCGGCGGATATAACGTAAAAGGGGGAGCCGGGGCACGATCATTAGTGATCACCCCGGCTCCCCCACGTATCGAATCTTGCTAACTAGCTAGTCTGTGTTGCTCAGGCCAGTTTCTGGTAGCCTTCCATGACCATCGGCTCGCCTACACTGAAGCCACCACCTACGTCGTAGCTGCAGCCGGTGATGTACTGCGTCTCGTCGCTGGCCAGGTAGCGCACCAGGCTGGCGATCTCAGCGGGATGACCCACGCGGCGGGCGGGCAGGAACTTGCGCTCCATATCCATAGCCTTCTCGGGGTGCTCGTCATTGAGCGGCGTAGCGATCTCACCCGGGCGTACGCCATTGATGGTGATGTTGGTGCCGGCCAGGGCGAAGGCGGCACACTTGATGAAGCCACCCAGGGCGTGCTTCGTCATCGTGTAGGTCGTATCGGCGGGGCTTGCGGCGTGCTCGTGCACGCTGGTGTTGATGATCAGGCGGCCCGGAGTCTTGCGGGGGCTGCTCACCTCACCGGTCAGTACTTTCTTGGCCATGTTGGCGATCTCCTCGAATTTGGAGGTATTGCCGTCGGGGTCCATACCCAGCATGTAGCGGGTAGCGCGCTGGGTGGCGAGTACGGCGCCGAAGGTATTGACGCGGAACAGGTCGTCCATTCCCGACAGCTCCAGATTGGGGAACTGCTTCATGGTCATCTTACCGGCATTGCTGAAGAAGATGTCCAGTCCGCCGAGCTGCTCTACGAGCGTGTCGATGGCCGGGATACAGTTCTCGGGCATGCTAAGGTCCATGTGCACGATGTAGCACTGGCGACCGAGTTTACGGACCGCTTCGGCGGTGACCTTGGCATCGTCCTCGTGGTGGGCGTAGGTGATACCTACATCACAGCCGTCCTTGGCCAGGGCCAGGGCGGAGTAGCGACCGATCCCGGAGTCTCCGCCGGTGATGATGGCCTTGCGAATGCGGTTAGCATCCACATCGCGGTTCCCGGGGGGGACCATGGATTTTAGAAGTTCGTCTACGTTGGTGATTTCGCTTTTGCCGCTTGACATGGTAGGATTGGTTTGGTTATGCTGGTACAATCATTTGGACCCGCGATTGTTCCAAAATCAGGCCATACCCACCGTAGTGTACCAACGGACGGGTCAGCGATCCACTGGCTTAGCCTCGAAGCCACCATCGGCTACTACGGCAGCTACCTCGTCTTCAGTGAGCTGGTCATTGGTCCGTACCGTGAGGATGCGGTCCTCACTTTCGAGGTCGACCTTCCAGTCGGTGATGCCCGCCTTGCCGTCCAGGGCGGGGGTGACGCCGCGTACGCAGCTGCCGCAGTTGATATTGGTCTTGAAGTGCATGGTTTTCATGGGTAGGAAATTGAATGGGGAAAGATAGAGTACCCCGTCGGACCGCTTAAGCCGTCGGACGGGGGTACTTCTAGCAACCGGAGTTTAAGCGGCCATCTTGCGGCACTCGGCGGCGCACTTGCGGCAGCTCTCGGCGCAGCGCTGGCAGTGCTCGTGGTCGTGGGCGGCGCACTGTTCGGCACAATACTCACAGACCTCGGCGCACAGGGCGCACTGCTGCTTACTGAACTTGGAGTCGGCGGCCATCAGACCGATGCTGGCCTGCAGCACTTCGATGCACTGGATGCAGCAGTAGGGGCAATCTGAGTTAGCTTCGCTGCTGCCTTCGGCGGTCATGGACTTCATGCCCGCCATTTTGGTCAGGCACACTTTGCAGTCGATCAGGCACTCCAGGCAGGCTTCCATGCAGCTGGTGTACTGATCGGTAACGGATACGGATAGACTCATAGTAAAACGGGTTTGGTTAGTCTTGCTGCTTCAGGCGATAGATCATACGCTTCATCTGGGCGATCTCCATCTCCTGAGCTTCGATAATTTCTTCGGCGAGCTTGATGGCTTTGGGATCCTTCAAGTGGGCCTTTTCGCTGACCATGATGGCCGACGAGTGGTGGGGGATCATGGCCTTCATCCACTGCACGTCGCTCACGAAGGTTTGCTCGCGCAGACCGGCGTAGCAGAGCACAAACGTGAGCACCGCTACTCCCATAATTGCGTAGTTCCAGACCTTCCGTTCGTACATCCCCCACATGAAGCCCATCATGATCAGGACCATCGGGGCAATCATCAGCAACGTCATATAGGTGCGGGTAGGACTGAGCATCACGTGATCCAGCCGGTCTACGTTCAAAAACATCACGGCGTACATCACCACGAAGGATACGGTCATCATAAGCCCGAACTTGAGGTAAGGATTCATTCCGGTATGCTGCTCGTGACGCGGGGGCTGGGCGGCGGCGCGCCGGTGCGGTGGGATTGGCGGGAATCGGTCATCACTTGCTGATTGTGTCAGTGACCTTGCCGCAGGTGAGCATCTTGTCTCCGTAAAAGGGGTTGCGCACTTCGGCTACCTCGCTGAACCAGTCGGCACCCGCTCCGTCGAAGGCCATGGGGCAGTGCATCTTGTAAATGGTGCCGGTCTTTAATCCGTGCTCTATCAAGGGAGCTATTTCTTCGCTTAAGTCAGCAAATGCAGCCCGTTGTGCAGTGATGTCCCGGGTAAGACTGATCACAAAAGCAGCGGTCTTGGCACCACGCCACTCATCGGTAAGCGCCTCCGATATAGCACGGGCCGCCGTTACGGCCGATTCTGTATCCGCGTTGACCAGGGCACTGCGCAGGTGCAGGTAGTTCTGAAACACCTTGTCGATCATCGCATCGGCAAACTCAGCGTCGGAGTTAGCGGAAGCCATGACCGGCTGGTGTTCTACCTGGGCGGTGCTGTTGCCGCAGGCAAGGAGCAGCAGAGAGAAAAGGAGCAGTATATACCGGTGCATCATGGTTCTTTTTATACACACAACACGGGTTTGCCCGGTCGGGCGTACTCATACTTTGCTAATGCTTACTGTTTTATGCGGCAGCTACAGTTCATCTAGCGGGCGCGGCGTGTAATATCCCCGGGCCCGGAAGGCGGTGGGGGATAGTCCGGTGTCCTGCTTGAACACCGCCGTGAAGCGGCCGGCGCTGCCGTAGTTGAGCTTGCGGGCGATTTCGGAGACCGGCGCGTGGGTCTGGGTCAGGAGTTGCTTGCCCCGCTCCATGCGGTGCAGGCGGTAAAACTCGACGATCGTGCGCCCTTCTTCCCGGCTGAACATCCGGCTGAGGTGGGAGTAGCTCTGCCCGATATCGGCACTGATCAGGTCAGACAGGGAACGGGAGGTGTCTGCCCGGTCGTCATACACGTAGCTCACGATCAGTCCCTTGATCCGGCTGACCACCCCGCCCTGCCCCTCCCGGATACGGAAGCCGAGGGAGCCGAGCTGCTGGCTCAGTTTGCTTAGTATATCGTCGTCCCCGTCCGGAGGCCAGCCCGAAAGTAAGCCCAGTTCGATCCGCTCGATGCGCCACCCCAGCGTATCGGCGACTTGCCGTACGACCAGCTTGCAGCGACTGCAGACCATATTATCGATATATACGTGTTGCTTGTCGTGCATAGCTCCTTTATTTACTGAGGGTGTCGATGGTGGAGCCACAGGTCAGCATAGCGTCTCCGTAGAAGGGGTTGCGGATGGGCAGCTCGTCGCTCAACCAGTTGCCCCCCGCCCCGTCGAAGGCCATGGGGCAGTGCTGCACGTAGAGCGTATCGGTAGCTCCGAAGGCCGTCAGCGTATTGATCAGGGCCTGCGACAGGAAGCCGAACTGTACGCGCTGCTCAGTTACCGACTCCGCACCCGCGACCCCGCCCAGGTGGGTGGTGAGGGCATCTGACTGCTCCATCCAGTAGCGGTGGGCCGCGCCGTCGACTAGGGACATATCGACCGCGGAAATGGCCGTACGCAGGTCTTGCAGGATATCCGGGCTGGCGGTCTGGCTAGCAACTAACCGGTCCTTGAGCGGCAGGTAGGCTGCGGCTACTGCGGCAAGCTGTTCCCGGAACGCGGCAGGCGCTTCGTCGCGGTAGTTGGGTAGTACCAAGGCCGTGACTTCCTCGGATTCCCGGCCCCGCACGATCACGTCGCGGTTCATCATGCTGAACTGGTTGTTGAGCTGGGCGGCGGCATCGAGCTGGAAAGTGCCATTGGTCACTACGCGCTCGCCCGCCGTAAGGCCGGATAGGACGGGGTAGGTATTGCCGGCAGCCGGACCGACCGTCACCTCCCGAAACTGGTAGGTGGGTACGGCCGCGTCCGGTACTTCCACGTAGACGACCGAGCGCTCACCGGTCCAGAGTACGGCGGACTTAGGCACGGCCAGCGCCTCGTCCGCCGAGGATTGCCGCAGGCTTCGCGCGCCGGCCGAGGGGGCAATGCTACCCCGGATAAACATCTGCGGCTTCAGCCGGCCGGAGCGGTTGTCGACCTCGGCGCGGATCGAGGCCGTGCGCGTCTGCGGATCGACGAGGGGGTCGATGAAGGCCACCCGCGCGGTGTACGTCCGCTCCGGCAGGGAGGCCACGGTGAAGCTGACCCGGTCGCCCACCCGTACCTGCGCCAGGTCGCCTTCGTAGGCATCGAAAAGCGCCCAGAGCTGGCTAAGGTTGGTAAGGGTGTACAGACTGCCGCCGGCCATGACGTAGTCGCCCACCCGGGCGCGCACCTCCAATACCGTGCCCCTGCGCTCGGCGTAGACCGGGAAGTTGGTGATGACCTCACCGCTGCGCTCGACCTCCGCGATCTGCTCCTCACTGATCTTGAAGTTACGCAGTTTGTTGCGGGCGGCGGTGAGAAGCTCGGGCGACAGGGCGGCGAGCTTGCCGGCCTCCAGAAGCTCTTCCTGGGCTACGACCAGTTCGGGGCTGTAAATGGTGGCGATCTGCTGGCCGGCCCGTACCTCCTCACCGGGGTAGGTAACCAGTAGCCGCTCCAGGCGGCCGGGGTAGTTGACGGACTGTACGGTAGCAGTGGTCTGGTTTAGGGCCAGGCGACCGGTGAGTTGTAGATTCCTCTCTCCCAACCCCGCTCCAGCGGAGAGGGGGGATGACGCGCCTACCTCCGTAGTGCGTACCCGGGCCAGGGCAACCGCGGCTTCGGTCATCGTGAGTACGGTAGGGTCGCTGCTGCTGCCGGCTGCGAGGGGGATGAGGTCCATGCCGCAGATGGGGCAGTCACCGGGCTCGTCGCGTTGGATCTGGGGGTGCATGGAGCAGGTCCAGGTGGTATGCTCCGTCGTCTGCCGAGCTTGCTCGTCCGCCGACAGTACAGTATGCGCATGCTCGTCCGCTCCACCGAAGAGGATATATCCGCCAAGCAGACCAACGAGAAGCGCGAAGGCGATAGAGAGGATCGTCTGAAGTTTCATGATGTGGGGGAGTTTAGCGACGTGGCAGGTAGCGGTCCACGAGGGCGGCCTGGTTGAGGAGGGTTTGCTGGGTGGTGATGGCTTCGAGGCGGTAGTCGATGAGCTCGTTTTCGAGTCGTAGCAGCTCGTCGAAGGGGCGTCGCCCGTTGGCGTACTCGCTGCGAGCGATCGTGAGGGCGGCCGCGGCCGTATTGACTTGCTGACGGAGGAAGGATAGGCGTCGTTCGGCGTCCAGGCGGGCGATCTCGGCGCGCCGGATGGTAGCGGTAAGCTGGTTGGTCACAGAAGTGCGGCGGGTGGCGATAGCCTGGATGCGTAGGGCCTCCTCGTCGCGCTTGGACTGGTATTTGCCCCCGCTCAGGGGGAGGCGGAGCATAACCCGGGGCAGGATGGCATCGCGGCCGTTGCCCTCCGGCTCGGCGTCGGTACGCGGACCGGTGAGGATATAGTCCACCCCCACGCCGAAGCTGGGACGGGCCTCCAGATCACTGAGGACTACGGCGCGGCGCGAGATCTCTTCCTGTAAGGCGAACACGCGGATCTGGGGGTGATCCTGTAGGGATAGCTCGTCCGGCAGCTCGCGGGGCAGGGCAACCTGGGGTACAACCAGCGTGCGGGGCAGCGGCTGATTAACGAGTTCTTCGATGGTAGTCCAGGCCGCGGCAGCCTCGGCACGTAGGGCTTCGATGCGGCGCTGGAGCAGATTGGTCTGCAGCTCCGCGCGGTATGCATCGACCGAGCTACCGCGGGAGTTTTCTACCCGGGTCAGGGCGACTTCCCGGAGACTGGCGTAGAGGTCCAGGCTTTCCCGGAGCGCGGCGGCTTGCTCCTCAGCGGCGACGATGGTGTAGTAGGTAGTTTCCAGCCGGTATAGCAGCTCGAGTTGCAGGGCGGCGGCCTGCTCCAACAGGGGTTGAGCGCGGGCATCGGCTAGTGCGGACATAGCCACCAGGGTGCCCGGCCAGGGGAGCATCTGGGTGACCATCACGCGGGCGCGCTGGGGACCGAGGCGGGTCTCGACCGGCAGAATGGACACGCCGCCCCTGATCTCCAGGTCGGGAAGCTGGCGGAGTTGCGGACTCACCGCCAGTGCGGCCCGGTAGTCGTAGCTCAGGGCTATCAGTTCTGGATTGTCTTGGCGGAGTAGGCTGCGCAGGGAATCCAGAGACTGCGCACCCGCGGCCCCGCCCCAGGTCACGGCTAGCAGGAGCGCTGCAAGTGACACCACAGCTCGCCTATTAATTAGTGAATTTCGCATTGCATACATCATTTCGCCCGTCGTTTTACCCGCCACTCCGCCCGCAGGCTCCAGAGTACCGGTACCGTGAACATGGTGACCACCTGTAGCAGCATCCCCCCGAAACTGGGGATGGCCATAGGTAGCATAATATCGGCTCCGCGCCCGGTAGCGGTGAGCACGGGCAGCAGCGCCAGGATGGTGGTGGCCGTAGTCATCATGGCCGGCCGTACCCTGCGCAGACCGCCCTCCACCACCGCGTCCCGTACGTCCTGAATGCTCGTAGGCTCGTTGCGGGCGAAGCTGTCGCGCAGGAAGGTGGCTACCAGTACCCCGTCGTCGGTGGCAATGCCGAACAGGGCGAGAAAGCCAACCCAGACCGCTACGCTGAGGTTGATGGTGCGCATCTGGAACAGGTCGCGCAGATTGGTGCCGAAGAAGCTGAAGTTCATAAAGTCCGGATCGGCGTAGCCCCCCAGTAGCAGGAAGCCGCCCGAGAATGCCACGAAGACCCCGCTGAAGACCATCAGCGAGGTGGTCACGGACTTGAACTGGAAGTAGAGGATCAGGAAGATCAGTCCCAGCGCGATCGGCAGCACCAGTTTGAGTCGTGCGTCGGCGCGCACCTGCTGCTCATAGTTGCCGGCAAAGCGGTAGCTGATACCGGCCGGTATGTCGAGTCCGCCGGTCCGGGTGAGGTCACTCAGGTAGGTCTGGGCGTTGTTGACCACTTCTACCTCGGCAAAGCCTTCCTCTTTGTCAAACAGCACATAGCCCACCAGGAAGCCGTCTTCGCTCTTGATCGACTGCGGTCCCTGCTCGTAGCGCAACTCGATGAGCTCGCCGAGGGGGATCTGCCGACCGTTGCCGGCGGGTACGAGGATGCGCTTGATGGACTCCGGGTCGTCGCGCAGCTCGCGGGGGTAGCGCAGGCGTACGCCGTAGCGCTCCCGGCCCTCTACGGTGGTGGTCATCAGCATGCCGCCCACGGTGGCCTGGATCTGGCGCTGCACGTCCGTGACGGAGAGCCCGTAGCGGGCGATGGCATCGCGCTTCACGTCCAGCAGCAGGTAGGGTTTGCCCACCAATCGGTCGGCATATACGGCTGCGTCCTTCACGCCTTCGACCTCGCGCAGGGCGCGTTCCAATTTAAGACCGAAGGCCTCGATTTCCTGCAGGTCCGTACCCCGCACCTTGATGCCCATGGGCGCCCGCATACCAGTCTGCAGCATGACCAGGCGGGTCTCGATGGGCTGCAGCTTCGGCGCCGAGGTGACGCCGGGCAGCTGGACGGCCGCGATGATCTCGTCCCAGATGTCGTCGGGCGAGCGGATGTGGTCGCGCCACTGCCGGTAGTACTGGCCGTTGGGGTCGGGGATGAGTTCCCTCTCCCCCGGCCCCTCTCCAGAGGAGAGGGGGGATTCTAATCCGCTAGAATTTTTGGTCAGAAAGTTACCCTCCTCATCCACCCGGAAGCGAAGGCGCCGTCCGTCGCCGTCCGTCAGGTACTCCGACTTGTACTGGATCATGTTTTCGTACATGCTCAGTGGGGCGGGATCGAGGGGGCTGTTGACCCGGCCGGCCTTGCCCACTACGGAGGACACCTCGGGGATGGTCGTGACGGCCATATCCAGGGTCTGCAGGTTGCGCAGGTTTTCGGCGATGCCGGCGTGGGGCATGGCGGTGGGCATGAGCAGGAAGGCCCCCTCGCCCAGGGCGGGCATGAACTCCTGTCCGATGTCGCGGTACACGCCGATGCCTGCCGCCACGATCAGTCCCACCAGGATCAGAAAAAGCCACTTGACCCGCAGCAGGAAGCGCAGGATGCTGGCGTAGAAATAGATCACCAGCCAGAAGAAGCCCAGCAGTCCGCCGGCTACCACGACTACGAAGAGGAAGTTGTAGGCAGTCGATCGACCTACGCCGAGGGGGAGCCAGTAGCCGGCTAGTAGCCAGGCTAGGGTCAGGGCGATCAGGACGTTGATTAGTGGGGTCAGGAAGCCCTCGTCCGCCGAGGCATGCGCAGCTTGGCTCGTCGGCCGAGGGCTTGTTGAAGATTTCTCGGCGGACGAGCCAAACTTCGTAAGGCTCGGCCGACGAGCATCGACCAGGCCCAGCAGGCCGGCCAAAATCGCCACCACCCCCAACCACCAGGCCACGAACACCCAGGCCGCAATGCCCCCGGCAATCAGCAGCGCGTTACCGATAAGTTTGCGCCGCCGCCCGCTCTTGTCGAGTCCGAACAGCAGATCGGCTAGCGCGGGAATAAAGGCAATCGACACGAAGATCGCCGCCACCAGCGCAAAGGTCTTGGTAAAGGCCAGGGGGCGGAACAGCTTACCCTCCGCCGCCTCCATCGTGAAGACGGGCAGGAAGCTGATGATGGTCGTAGCCACCGCCGTGAGCACCGCTGAAGCTACCTCCACCGTAGCCTCGTAAATGCTCTCCAGCCGGCTCTCCCCGGGCGGGGCGGTGTGGAGGCGGTAGACCATGCTCTCCGTCAGCACGATACCCATATCGACCATCGTGCCGATGGCAATAGCGATGCCGGAAAGTGCCACGATGTTGGCATCTACCCCGAAGTAGCGCATGGCGATGAAGCACATCAGCACCGCCACCGGCAGGGTGCCGGCTACGAGGAGCGACGACTTCAGGTTGAACAGCAACAGCACTACCACGATAGCCGTAATGAGGATCTCCAAAGTCAGCGCCTCCTCCAGCGTGCCGATGGTCTCGCGGATCAGCGTGCTACGGTCGTAGTAGGGTACAATGGTGACCTGGGAGATAGTACTATCCCTCTCCCCTAGCCCCTCTCCAGAGGAGAGGGGAACCATCCGCCGTGGCAGCCCCGGTGCCAGCTCGGCGATCTTGGCCTTTACATTGTCGATGACCTCCAGGGGGTTGGCGCCGTAGCGGGCTACGACCACGCCGCCCACCGCTTCGGTGCCCCCCTTGTCGAGCAGACCGCGCCGCTCGGCCGGACCCACGTTCACCCGCGCAATGTCGCGCAGGCGGATCGGCACGTTGTTGACCTCCGATACGACACTGTTCTCCAGGTCCTCCAGAGATTTCAGGTAGCCCAGTCCGCGCACGAAGTACTCGGCCAGGTTGATCTCCAGGGTCGCCGCGCCTACGTCCAGGTTGCTGCCGCGCACGGCCTGCATGACCTGGTCGAGGGTGATGCCGTACACCCGCATCTTTTCCGGATCGGCATCCACCTGATACTCCCTGACGTGCCCGCCGATACTGGCTACCTCGCTCACTCCGCCGGCGGCGCTGAGCCCGTAGCGCACGTAGAAGTCCTGGATGGATCGCAGCTCGTCCAGGTCCCAGCCGCCGACCGCCTCACCCTCCGGAGAGTGCCCCTCCAGGGTGTACCAGAACACTTGTCCGAGGGCGGTAGCGTCCGGCCCAAGTGTGGGCACTACGTTATCCGGCAGCACCCCGGCGGGCAGGCTGTTGAGCTTTTCCAGGATGCGGCTGCGCGACCAGTAGAACTCCACGTCCTCCTCGAAGATCAGGTAGATGCTCGAAAAGCCGAACATGGAGTTGGACCGCACGCTGCGCACCCCCGGAATACCGAGCAGGGCGGAGGTGAGCGGGTAGGTGACCTGATTTTCTACGTCCTGCGGCGACTGTCCGGGCCAGCGGGTAAAGACGATCTGCTGATTCTCACCGATGTCGGGGATGGCGTCTACGGCCACGGGGTCGCGGGGCAGCCAATCGAGCTTGAAATCGAAGGGTGCCGTAGCTAGCCCCCAGCCCACAAAGGCCAGCAGTAGCAGCCAGACGACCAGCTTGTTCTCCAGGAAAAAACGAATAAGTGCAGCTAACATGCCGGTGCGTTATCACAACGAGGAAAGCCCTCCACGGTAGCGGAAGGCAGGCAGGACAAAGCGGCAAAGGCTAAATGCGAAACACCTGAAAACGGCGCGGCACGTCGATCAGTCGCGGCGGCGGACGGTAGTTTTCAAACGTCTTATTGGCGCGCGCACGCAGGTGCAGGGTGTAGGAAGGGGTGGGGGCGGGAGGGAGCGAGGGGGCAAAGGCCGGCGGGGTCGGCAGGTCGCCGGCGTCCACTACCTGCTGGTCGATATCTGATTTGACAAGCTCGTGCTCGTTGTTGCAGCAGTCCTTCTTGGCGGCCGCGTGCAGGGGGCAAGCGGGGGCCGCGGCATCCTCATGGCATACTTCGGCGGCGGCAAATAGCGCTACCGACCGCAGTTCCCCCATGCAGAAATGGCGGTTGACCGTCACGCCGACGGAGCCGACGAACAGGAGCAGGGCCAGGAAGAGAGAAACTACGCGATGCACGTTCCGTAAACGGTATTAGTCAGCCGCTAGTTGTGCTAGCGGTATGCCAGGAGTCGCAGGGCGTTCAGGACGACCACCATCGTGGACCCTTCGTGGGCGATTACGGCCGGTCCGAGACTAGCAATACCCAGGATGGTGAGCGGTACCAGAATAGCCACTACTCCGAGACTGATCCAGAGGTTCTGCTGGATGATGCGGCGGGCCTGCCGGCTCAGTCCGATGGCGAAGGGCAGGTTGTCCAGTCGGTCGGCCATCAGGGCTACGTCGGCGGTCTCGAGGGCTACGTCGGAGCCGGCCGCTCCCATGGCGATGCCGACCGTACTGCTGGCCATGGCGGGCGCGTCATTGACGCCGTCGCCGATCATAGCTACGCGGCCCTCTTTTTCGCGCAGCTGCTTAATGCTGGCCACCTTATCCTCCGGCAGCAGACTGCCGAGGGGGTCGGTGATGCCGATCTCCCGGGCTACCGCATCGGCTACCCGCTGGTTGTCGCCGGTGAGCATGATCATGCGGTTGATGCCGAGCTTGCGCAGGGCGGCCAGGGTGGGTTTGGCGCTGGCACGGGCTACGTCCATGACGGAGATCACGCCGAGGTAGCGGTCGCCCCGGTGTACGATCATGGCGGTGTGCCCGCCGGTTTCGAGCTCGGCCATTTGGCGTTCTATGATCGGGGGGACGGACGTGCCGGTGACCTCCTGCAGCAGGCGCCGGTTGCCGATGTGTACGGTCTCACCGTCGAACTGCGCACGGATACCGCGGGCCGTCAGGGCTTCTAGACCGGTCGCTTTGGCGGTGGGGGCAGGACCGAGTTCGGCTAGTCCGCCGGTCACGATGGCGGCGGCCAGGGGGTGGTCGCTGAGTTCCTCTACGGCTACGGCGGTGCGTAGCAGTTCCCGCCGTGTGGTGCCCTCGGCGGGCAGTACGGTGGTCAGTACGGGTTTACCCTCCGTCAGGGTTCCTGTCTTGTCGAAGGCGATGGCGGTGAGGCTGCCGAGGTCTTCGAGCGGCCGACCACCCTTGATCAGTACACCCTTCTGGGCGGCACGGGCTACGCCGGCGAGCACGGCACTGGGGGTGGAGATCGCCAGGGCACAGGGGGAGGCAGCCACCAGCACGGCCATGGCGCGGTAGAAGCTCTGGCCGAAGGTCTCGTCGAGCACTAGAAAGGCCAGCAGCAGGATTCCCACCAGGGCCAGCACGGCGGGAACGTAGATCCGCTCGAACTTGTCGGTCAGCTGCTGGGTCGGTGACTTCTGCTTCTCGGCCTCCTGTACCAGGGTGACCAGCTTAGCCAGGGTGCTATCGCTGGCTGGCTTCAATACCCGCACCTCCAGGGCCGAACCTCCATTGATGGTGCCGGCGAAGGTGCGGTGCTCGGCGGGCAGCGTGGCCAGGTCGGGCAGGGTCTGTGACAGGCTCATCCAGGGCGTCTTGTCTACGGGTACGCTCTCGCCGGTGATAGCCGACTGGTCTACGGCGCTGCTGCCTACCATGACCATGCCATCGGCCGGGATCTTGGTATTGGGTTTCACTACGACGGTATCACCCACCACGAGTTCTTCCACGCCTACCTCACGGGTGCCGGTGCTGGTCTGTAGCAGAGCCGTGGCGGGTGCCAGCTTAGCTAGGGCGGCAATACTCTTGCGGGCACGCTGCATGGCGTAGTGCTCCAGGGCGTGACCCAGGCTGAACAGAAACAGCAGCAAAGCCGCCTCCTGCCACTCCCCCAGGGCGGCGGCCCCGGTAGCGGCTATGACCATCAGGAAGTCGATCTCGAAGCGCCCGGCGCTGACACCCTCGTAAGCCTCGAGGACCGAGAAGTAGCCACCCAGTAGGATCGCCACGACAAAGAGTCCGATCGCGTAGCTTTCCGGCAGGTCCGCCACGAAGCTCAGGATCAAGCCCCCCGCCCAGAACACACCGCTGGCAATGGAAAAGTAGAGTTCGGTGCGCTCACCAAATAGCCCACCCGAGTGGTCATGGTCGTGACCGGCGTGATTATCCACGGCAGTCGCATCCGCCGCGGCAGTTTTCTCAAGGGGTGGGGTAGGGGGGTGCATACTGACTTAAGTTACGTCCTAGAACCGTTCACACCCGGCTTTGATCGACCTGCGCAGTCACCGCGGCCGTCAGGCCGGGAATATCGTTCAGGTCCCGTCCCCACCAGTCGGTCTGGGCCAGGACCCGGCGGACCACCCGCTCACTACTCGGCTCACCCGCCCAAACCTGCCGGAAGAAGCCCAGCCGGTCCGCCGCATCGCGCAGCGGAATAGCCTCCGCATCCCGCCGGCCCCGGTAAAATACCAGTAGGGCGGCCAGTGCGCGTACGATACCCTGCGGCAGCTTGTTGAAGCGCCGGTGGTAGGCCAGCAGACTCGGCAGCAGGCGGGTGCGGAATTTGCTCGTGCTGTTGAGGGCTATATCCAGCAGGCGGTGGTGCAGGCTGGGGTTGCGAAAGCGATCCAGTACGTCGGCGGCAAAGTCGCGCAGTTCTTCCACCGGTTGGTCGAGACTGGGGATGATCTCCTCGTACAGCACCCACTCCAGGTAGGCGCGCAGCTCCGGATCGGCGAGCACCTCCCCCACCGTATCCAGCCCCGCCAGGTAGCCGGTGGGCACGATCGCGGTGTGGGCCCCGTTGAGCAGGCGCACCTTGCGCTCGCGGTAGGGGGAGAGGTCGTCGGTGTAGGTCACGTTCAGACCAGCCTCGTGGAGCGGCAGACCGGGCACACCCGTCGGTGGTGCCTGGATCACCAGACTATGATAATATTCGCCTGCCACCAGGAGCCGGTCCGTATACCCGATCCGATCCCAGAGGGCCCCGGCCCGCTCGGGGTAGCCGGACACGATGCGGTCCACCAGGGTATTGTAAAAGCGGTTGTTGGTGTCGATCCAGTCGGTGAAGGCTGCCTCCAGTCGCCAGTGGTGGGCGTAGCGGAGTACGCAGTGCCTGAGCGCGTCGCCATTGTCTTCGATCAGCTCCAGGGGAATTACGTGACAGCCGGGCCGATCGTGCTGCCAGCGGGCGTAGAGCCACTGGGTGAGCTTGGCCGGAAACTCCTGCCCGCACCGCCCCTCCGGCCGGGCTTCGGGTACAAAGCGGATGCCGGCTTCGGTGGTGTTGGAGACAATGAAGTCAATGTCCAGTTCCGCTGAGTCCATAAAGGCGGCGTACTCTTCGTAGGGGTGGATGACCCCGGTGATGCTGCTGATCAGCCGGGTCTCCTGCTTGCGCTCCCCCTGCTGAATGCCGTCGAGGAGCACGTGGTAGAGTCCGTCCTGGGCCAGTAGGTCGTCATAGCGCCCGCCTTGGGTAGGTTTTACTACGAGTACGCTGCCGTAGAAGTCAGTCCGCTCGTTGAGCAGCTCGACCATCCAGTCGAAGTAGCCGCGCAGAAAATTGCCCGCGCCGAACTGTAGGATATTGGTGGGCGGCGTCTTACCGGGCGGGCGTCGGAGTACTTGCATGGGTCAGAGGGATATACCGCGTTTCCAGGGGATGAAGTCGTGCTGACCGAGACGCTGGGCGGCGGTGCTGCTACGTCCGCTGGCTACCTCGATCAGGAGGTCCAGCAGGGCTTCCCCGGCCTGGGCTACGGTCTGCCGGCCGGTGATGATGCCGCCGGCATTGAAGTCGATTAGGTCAGGCATTCGCTCGGCCAGCGCATCGTTGGAGCTGATTTTGACGACCGGGGCGACGGGATTGCCGGTCGGGGTACCCAGACCGGTCGTAAAGGCGATCAGATTGGCTCCGGAACCGGCTAGCGCGGTGGTGCTTTCTACGTCGTTTCCGGGGGTGCAGAGTAGACTTAATCCAGCCGCGGTCGCCGGTGCGGTGTATTCCAAGACCGCTTCGACCGGCGAACTACCCCCCTTCCGGGCCGCCCCGGCGGACTTCATCGCATCAGTGATCAGCCCATCGCGGATATTGCCCGGTGACGGATTGTGCTCAAAGCCGGAGCCCGCCGCCTCGGCTGCCGCGGCGTAGGTGTGCATCAGGCGGGTGAAGGTCTGGGCGGTGGCAGAATCCACGCAGCGGTTGACGAGCTCCTGCTCGACCCCGTGCAGCTCGGGAAACTCGGCCAGTATAGCGCGGCCACCCAGGGCGACCAGCAGATCGACGGCGTGGCCCAGCGCGGGATTGGCCGAGATGCCGGAAAAGCCATCCGAGCCGCCGCACTCCAGCCCCAGCGTAAGCTTGCTGAGCGGTGCAGGCTGCCGCTGGGTGGCGTTGATGGTGACTAGTCCGGCGAAGGTCTGCCGCAGCGCCCGCTCGGTGAACTGTGCCTCCGTACCGCCGCCCTGCTGCTCCAGTATGAAGAGCGGCTTGCCGAATTGCGGATCGCGCCGGGCAATGGCCTCGCGAAGCATAGTGATCTGTGCATTCTGACAGCCCAGGCTAAGCACGGTGGCACCCCCGACGTTCGGATTGCAGAGGTAGCCGGCCAGGAGATCGCACAGTGCACGTGCATCTGCGCGGGTGCCGCCGCAGCCGCCGGAGTGGGTGAGGAATTGGATACCGTCGACCCAGGGAAAAGTGCGCGGCCGGGATTCGCTGGGCTGGTCGGTAGGGGCTGGGGAAGTGAGTATGGCACCTGCGTCCGCGCCCGAGCGATAGGCCTGGATGAGCTGGCTGGTGAGGGACTGTAGTTGGTCCGGACGGGTATAGCCCAGGGGTTCGAGCAGGGCCTGGCGGAGTACGTCGATGTTGCGGTTTTCGCAGAAGACCAGGGGGATGACCAGCCAGTGGTTGGCGGTGCCTACCTGGCCGTCGCCGCGGTGGTACCCCTGGAAGTGGCGGTGCTGCCAGCGGGTGATGTTGGGGGGTGTCCAGGTAGCGCGTGGGGAGGGGCCGGTGTAGGACTGGGTGGCGTGAGCCGTGTTTTGGGTAGTGATAAGGGTACCTGCGGGGAGGTTGTTGACGGCCGTGCCGACCACCACGCCGTACATACGTAGTGGCTGGCCCGCCGGGACACTGCAGTGGGTGAATTTGTGCTTGGCCCGCACAGCTTGCTGTAGGTGAACGGACTGGCCGGCGACGGTCAGGATAGTGCCCGTGGCCAGGTCACGCAGGGCGACGATCAGGTTGTCGCGGGGGTGGAGCTGCAGCCAGTCCTGGGCCATGGCTTACACGCTTTTGCGGCATTCGAGGACCTTCTTGCCGTAATCGGTGAAGTAGTGGTGACTGGACAGGAAGGCGGCATTCTGCTCGTTCCAGTCTTCGTCGGATACTTCGATGCCCAGCTCCCGCCGCCACTCCTCGCGCAGCATCTCCTGGTAGTGGTCGTAGGTGTTGAAGGACAGGTGGTAGAGATCGGCGTCGCACATCACGGACTCGATCTTGGTGACCGGCCGCTGGGGCATCGTGGTGACTTCGATGCAGCGTAGGACGGCGGCAATGCGGTCGGCGGGGTAGTTCTCCTTTTCCAGCCACTCCTGGGCGAGTTGCATGCTTACGACCTCGTGACCGGTGTAGGTCTTGACGTGTCCGGTATCGTGGAACCAGGCGGCCAGCATGACGATCTCCAGCTCCTCTTCGGTGAGGCCTTCGGCCTTGCCGATCTTGAGGGCGCCCTGCATGACGTTGATGGTGTGGTGCAGGTTGTGGAACACCCGGTCCTTGGGCAGCTGCTTGATCAGCAGTTGGGTGACGTAGTGACCGGCGCGGTAGAGGATGGTTCGGCGGTGTGGGTGTCCCATGGAAGGAGAATGAGCAGCTGGGGAAATAGGGGAATACGGTGGGCCTAAAGTACCACACAAAAGGATGGGGTAGCGGCCTAGCTGCTTTCAAAAACCTTTCGTACTTTTGCGCTCCCTTTTCAACCACTCCTACTAGAAGTTCCCCCCCCCATGGCCAACATCGGTAAAGTAAAGCAGGTAATCGGACCCGTCGTCGACGTATCCTTCGCCGCCGAAGGCAGCTCGCTGCCCGCCATCCTCAACGCCCTCGAAATCCAGCGCACCAACGGTGAGACGCTCGTACTCGAAGTACAGCAGCACCTGGGCGAGGACGCCGTACGGACCATCGCCATGGACGCGACCGACGGCCTGACCCGCGATACCGACGTGACCGACACCGGTATCCCCATCGCCATGCCCGTAGGTACGGCCATTAAGGGACGGCTCTTCAATGTAGTGGGCGAGCCCATCGACGGTATGCCCGCCGTACCGAAGGGTGCCTCGGCCCGGCCCATCCACGCCGATGCGCCACTGTTCGAAAACCTGGCCACCGACCGGGAGCCACTGTTCACCGGTATCAAGGTCATCGACCTGATCGAGCCCTACACCAAGGGGGGCAAGATCGGCCTGTTCGGCGGAGCCGGCGTAGGCAAGACCGTACTCATCCAGGAGCTGATCAACAACATCGCCAAGGGCTACGACGGTATTTCGGTATTCGCCGGGGTAGGGGAGCGTACCCGTGAGGGCAATGACCTGCTGCGCGAGATGCTCGAATCGGGTATCATCAAGTACGGTGATGCCTTCATGCACGACATGGAAGAAGGGGGCTGGGACCTGAGCAAAGTGGACATGAAGGAGCTGGAGCAATCCAAGGCCACCTTCGTGTTCGGACAGATGAACGAGCCTCCCGGAGCCCGCGCCCGCGTGGCCCTGTCGGGTCTGACCATCGCCGAGTACTACCGCGACGGCGACCTGAGTGACCCCACCGGCGGCCGCGACATCCTGTTCTTCGTCGACAACATCTTCCGCTTCACCCAGGCGGGTTCGGAAGTATCCGCCCTGCTGGGCCGGATGCCCTCGGCCGTAGGCTACCAGCCTACCCTGGCTACGGAAATGGGACTGATGCAGGAACGAATCACCTCCACCAAGCGGGGATCGATCACCTCCGTACAGGCCGTCTACGTGCCCGCGGATGACCTTACCGACCCCGCTCCCGCTACCACCTTCGCTCACCTCGACGCCACCACGGTACTCAACCGGAAGATCGCTTCCCAGGGTATCTACCCTGCCGTTGACCCTCTGGATAGCACCAGTCGTATCCTCGACCCCGCCATCATCGGCGACGAGCACTACGGTACGGCCCAGCGCGTGATCAACATCCTGGCCCGCTACAACGAGCTACTGGACATCATCGCTATTCTCGGTCTGGACGAACTCAGCGAGGAGGATAAGCTGGTCGTAAGCCGCGCCCGCCGGGTGCAGCGCTTCCTGAGCCAGCCCTTCCACGTAGCCGAGCAGTTCACGGGCCTTAAGGGCGTATTCGTCGACATCAAGGATACCATCAAGGGCTTCAATATGATCCTGGACGGTGTGGTAGACAAGTACCCCGAGGATGCCTTCAACCTGGTCGGCACCATCGAGGATGCCATCGCCAAGGGTGAAAAGCAGCTCGCTGCCGTTGCGGAATGAAAATATCCGTCCTCACCCCCGACCGTACCATCTTCACCGGTAACGTGAGCCGCGTAGCCCTGCCCGGTGCCGATGGCAGCTTTCAGCTACTGGACAACCACGCTCCGCTAGTATCCAGCCTCACGGCCGGCCGGATCACCATGATGACCGGTACCGGAGAGTACAGCTACTACGACGAGGAAACGAGTGGCATGACCAAGGAAGCTACCCCTAACCGGAGCCTGACCTTCAGCATCGACCGCGGCTTCGTGGAAGTGCTCAACAACGAGGTGAACCTGCTGGTGCAGGGTGCGCGCAACATGCGCTAGCCCACCGCTACGGGAGGGGTAACCGGCTTACCCAGGAACTTTAGTACGGCTTCGTTAAAGCGCTGCACTTCCTCCAGATTACAGAGGTGGCCACATCCTTCCAGCACGACCAGTTCGGCGTGGTGTGCCTGCTTTCTGGCAAAGCGCTGGGCTGCCTGTAGGAAGACGTGGTCCTGCCCACCCATCACGATCAGACTAGACGTGCTGAGCTTGCGCCGGTAAAAGCGCTTGACGATGGAGAAGAAGTCGCGGTACAAGCCCAACCACTTCAGGAATTCGGTAGGCGTGAGCTTTTTAGACTGCAGGCGGTACAGGCGGCGGCTCGGGGCGTGATTTTCGCGGGGCAGCACGATCATGATGAAGGTGTCGTAGATCCAGCGAAAGGGAACGAAGTAGCTCAGGAACTTACCGCTGTGGGCAAACAGGCGGATCTTCCAGTCGGCTTTGAATACCCCGCCGGCCATGATCATGGATTCGATCAGGTCGGGCCGCCGGTCATAGAGTCGCTGCAGAACGATACTACCCAGGGAAAGGGACAAAAAGTGAGCCCGCTTCACGCCTACGTAGTCGATCGTGCGTAATACGTCGTCGGTGACGATATCGAAGTCGTAGGTAGAGTACTCGGGTTCCAGGTCCTTACTGTACCCATGATCGCGCATGTCGATCAGCAGCAAATTGAAAAAGGGCTTGAAGGCTTTGACCTGATGCTTGAAGGTGATCGAACTACCGCCGGCACCGTGGATGAAAATCATCCATTCGGCGGTATCCTCGCGACGGTGGATCGTATGGTGGAGGATTCCCACCGCTAGCCCTTCCTGCTTCATACTAGGGCAAACGTGTGGGGAGGGTTAAGGGTTTGTAAGCAAAGGGCGGCGAAAACGCCCCGGGGTATTAAGTCTACATTAAATCAGTGTACCGGTATAGCGCGCGCGGCCGTATAGCCCTATCTTACCTAACCGTAATATGCTACACGTCACGTAGTTAGCCCGTACTGATACCAAATTTCCGTGATTCAGCCCGCCCATCGCATGACCGATGCCCACCTCCAACTCGCCGTAGTTCACCTCAACGATGTATGCGTTGCGGTGCAGGAGGGAATGGACCGCTTCCTGGCCACCGCGGCCCTGGATCGCATGGCGGGCGCCGAAGCTACCTTCTCCTGGCTGCGCAAGCGGGGGGTACGCATCTGCCTGCTGAGCGACTACGACGAATCGCAGACCCTGCTCCTGCTCAAGCGCCTCGGCTGGACGGTCGGGGAGGCCGGTACCGTACAACAGTTCGTCCCCCGGCAGCAGGAACTGGACAATCCCGTGCTACAGGCCCATGCGCTGGCCGGTCTGACTAAAGGCCGCCTCAGTATCACCGCCGTAGATACCCCCGAACTGCTCCGGCACAGCAATGCGGCCCGCGTTCACTTCAACCTGGCGATCTGTAATGGCCGTTCGCCCTACCACGCACTGGCGACCGCGCCCCATCATGCCATGCTGGACAACCTGCGGCAGCTCCCGGACTTCTTGGTACGGCACCTGCCCGAACCCGCTAGGCCTACTCAGCGGCTCTACTTGCCCCGGCCCCTATACACGGCCTAAAGCGTACCTTCGCGGGCGCAAAATGCCGGCCCATGAGTTTTTTCAAGAAGTTTTTTACCCCCGAGAAAAAGGAGGACCTGGACAAGGGACTGGAGAAGACCAAGCAGGGCTTTTTCAATAAGCTCGGTCGGGCCGTAGCCGGCAAGGACCGCGTCGACGAGGAAGTACTCGACGAGCTTGAGACCATCCTTATCTCCAGCGACGTAGGGCTGGATACCACCATCAAAATCATCGAGCGCATCGAGGCTCGGGTTGCCGAAGACCGCTACCTCAATACCAGTGAGCTCGACCACATCCTGCGCGACGAGATCGTCAACCTGCTGGCCGAACAGAACGACCAGGACTTCGACGACTACGTACTGCCCACTACCGAACGGCCGGCCATCATCCTTGTCGTGGGGGTCAACGGCGTAGGCAAGACCACTACCATCGGTAAACTCGCTAACCAATATCAGCGACGCGGTCATAAGGTGGTGCTGGGCGCGGCCGATACCTTCCGGGCCGCCGCCGTCGACCAGCTCGGTATCTGGGCCGAGCGCGTGGGCTGTGAATTCTATTCCAAGGGAATGCATACCGACCCCGCCGCCGTAGCCTACGAGACGGTCGCATACGCCCAGAAGAACAACTGCGACGTGGCCATCATCGATACCGCCGGCCGCCTCCACACCAAGTTCAACCTGATGAAGGAGCTCAGCAAGATCAAGCGCTCCGTCACCAAGGCCATGCCCTCGGCGCCCCATCAGGTGCTGCTCGTGCTCGATGCCACCACTGGGCAAAACGCCATCGAGCAGGCCAAGGCCTTCACCGAGGCCACCGACGTAACGGCCCTTGCGCTCACCAAACTAGATGGTACCGCCAAGGGAGGGGTGGCCATCGGTATTACCGACCAGTTTCAGGTGCCCATCCGCTACATCGGCGTCGGCGAGGGCATCGATCACCTGCAGGTATTCAACAAGCGCGCCTTTGTGGATAGCTTGTTTGGGAATCAGTAGGGAAGGGGTAAGGGGGTTAAGGGGTTATGGAGTTAAGGGCGGTCGGGGTAGTTGTTACAGTCTGGGAGGGGGCGGGGCCGCGGGTGCGGTTTCGTCCTGAATCCTTTCCCGCGTACCATTAGGAATTGCAAAAAGAAAATAGTACCTTTGTGCTCGCTTTTTCAGGAGGTAGGCCTCTGGTGAATCAAAGAAGCGTTCATAAAGTAAAGAAACGTATGCCTACAATTAACCAACTAGTGCGGAAGGGCCGCAAGCAGATCGTGGAGTCGAGCAAATCGCGCGCGCTGGACGCTTGTCCGCAGAAACGTGGGGTCTGTACCCGCGTCTACACGACCACCCCCAAGAAGCCAAACTCCGCCCTGCGGAAGGTGGCTAAAGTGCGTCTGACCAACGGTATCGAGGTCATCGCATACATCCCCGGTGAGGGACACAACCTCCAGGAGCACAGCATCGTGCTGATCCGTGGTGGTCGGGTGAAGGACCTTCCGGGTGTACGCTACACCATCGTTCGGGGTGCCCTGGACACGGCCGGTGTAGCCAACCGCAAGCAGGCCCGCTCGAAGTACGGTGCCAAGCGCCCCAAGAAGTAACTAATTAAGTAAGACGGATCACCTCGAATAGGGATCCACCGGTCCATGTGGCCATCTGAAGTAAAGCAACTATGCGTAAAAGAAAACCGAAAATCCGGGTAGTAACCCCGGACCCCCGTTACGGGGATACCCTCGTCACCCAGTTTGTCAACAACCTGATGTACTCCGGTAAGAAAAGCACGGCCTTCGCCGTCTTTTACGGTGCCATGGACATCATCAAGGAGCGCGTGGCGGAAGAGGAGATCGACGAGTACGAAGTCTGGAAGCGTGCGATCAACAACGCCATGCCCCAGGTAGAGGTACGCAGCCGCCGTATCGGTGGAGCTACCTTCCAGATCCCGACCGAGATCCGCGGTAAGCGCAAGATGTCGATCGGTATGAAGTGGCTCGTACGCTTCGCCCGCCAGCGCAGTGGCAAAGGATTTGCCGAAAAGATGGCTGCCGAACTGCTCGCCGCCAGCCGCAACGAAGGCCTGGCCGTGAAGCGGAAGGAAGAGACCCACAAGATGGCCGAATCCAACCGCGCGTTTGCTCACTACGGCCGCTAGCCTAGCCACCGCCCACTTTTCCCCTAACCTATAATATTCCAAGCCATGGCTACGGATCTGAAATATACCCGCAACATCGGGATTGCCGCGCACATCGATGCCGGCAAAACGACTACTACCGAGCGTATCCTTTACTACACGGGTATCTCGCACAAGATCGGTGAGGTACACGACGGCGCCGCTACCATGGACTGGATGGAGCAGGAGCAGGAGCGTGGTATCACCATCACCTCGGCCGCTACCCACACCAACTGGAAGTGGAGGGATCAGTCGTACGTATTCAATATCATCGATACGCCGGGTCACGTGGACTTCACCGTGGAGGTGAACCGTTCGCTACGTGTACTGGACGGTCTGGTCTTCCTGTTCTGCGCCGTATCCGGTGTAGAGCCTCAGTCGGAAACCAACTGGCGCCTCGCGGATAACTACAAGGTGCCCCGCATCGGATTCGTCAATAAGATGGACCGTTCGGGCGCTGACTTCTTCAGCGTCGTCAAAGACGTAGAGGAGAAGCTCGGCTCTAAGTCGATCCCCCTGCAGGTACCCATCGGTGCCGAGGAGCGCTTCAAGGGCGTAGTCGACCTGATCACCATGCAGGCTATCGTATGGAATGAAGACGATCAGGGTATGACCTTCGAGGTCATCGAAACTCCTACCGAGCTTGTCGATACCGTCAACGAATGGCGCGAGAAACTGCTCGAAGCCGTAGCAGAGTACGACGAATCATTGCTGGAGAAGTACTTCGAAGACCCCGAGAGTATCAGTGTCGAGGAAGTGCGTAAGGCTGTCCGTGACGCCGTCATGGACGCTGCCTTCGTACCCATGATGTGTGGTTCCGCCTTTAAGAACAAGGGCGTACAGGCCGTACTCGATGCGGTGTGTGCTTACTTGCCCAGCCCGCTCGACGTACCCGCTATCAAGGGTACCGACCCCGACGACGAGGAAAAGATTCTGGAGCGTAAGCCTTCGGTCGACGAGCCCTTCGCGGCCCTCGCCTTCAAGATTGCGACGGACCCCTTTGTAGGTCGCCTCGCCTTCATGCGCGTGTACTCGGGTCGTCTAGATGCCGGTTCGTACGTCAAGAACACCCGGAGCGACAACAAGGAGCGGATTAGCCGTCTCTACCAGATGCACGCCAATAAGCAGGAGAGCATCTCTAAGGTGGAAGCCGGTGACATCGCTGCTGCGGTTGGCTTCAAGGATATCCGTACCGGTGACACCCTGTGTGATGCCGACCACCCCATCGTGCTGGAATCGATGGTCTTCCCCGATCCCGTGATCGGAGTAGCCGTAGAGCCTAAGACACAGAAAGACATCGACAAGCTCGGTATGGCCCTGGCCAAACTGGCGGAGGAGGATCCAACCTTCCAGGTCAAGTACGACGAAGACACTAACCAGACCGTCATTAGCGGAATGGGTGAGCTTCACCTCGAGATCATCGTAGACCGTCTGAAGCGGGAATTCAAAGTGGAAGCCAACGTGGGTGCGCCCCAGGTGAATTATAAAGAGGCCCTGTTCAACATGGTCACCCACCGCGAGCGGCTCAAGAAGCAGTCGGGTGGTTCTGGTCTCTTTGCTGACATGAGCTTCGACCTCGGCCCCGCCGACGAGGAGTTCCTGGAAAGCGAAGACTTCAAGAGCGGTAAGGAGAATCTGCAGTTCGTTTGGGACATCGTAGGTGGCTCGATCGACAAGAACTACCAGAAGCCCATCCGTGATGGATTCAAGTCGATGATGAAGAACGGCATCCTGGCCGGCTACAACATCGATAGCATGAAGGTGCGGATCTTCGATGGTGCCATGCACTCAGTCGACTCCAAGCCCATCGCTTTCGAGCTTTGTGCCAAGGAGGGATTCCGGGAAGCTGCCAAGCAGGCCCAGCCCAAGTTGCTCGAACCCATCATGAATGTGGTCATCACCAGCCCGGAGGAATACACCGGTAACGTGATCGGTGACCTCAACCGCCGTCGTGGTCTGCCCAAGGGGCAGCAGCCCGTCTCCGGTGGTGCGGTAAAGATCACGGCTGACGTACCCCTGAGCGAGATGTTCGGCTACGTTACCGATCTGCGTACCATCACTTCTGGCCGTGCCAGCTCGAACATGACCTTCAGTCACTACAACGAGGCCCCCTCGGGCATCGCCAAGGAAATCATCGAAAAGGCCCGCGGAGAGGCTTAAGCTTACGTACCCCCGGAGAGGATGCTCTCCGGGGTAATTTTGAAAACAAAACTGGCATGAATCAGAAAATTCGCATTAAGCTGCGTTCTTACGATCACAACCTGGTGGATAAGTCTACCGAAAAGATCGTCAAGACCGTCAAGAACAGTGGGGCCATCGTTACCGGCCCGATTCCGCTGCCCACCGAGAAAGATATATACACCGTGCTGCGCTCGCCGCACGTGAATAAGAAATCCCGGGAGCAGTTTCAGTTGCGCACCCACAAGCGCCTGATCGAGATCTATACCCCCAACCAAAAGACGGTGGATGCCCTGGCTAAGCTAGAGCTACCGAGTGGTGTAGATATTCAGGTGAAGCTTACCTAAACGGTACGGCACGCAACCCCCTCCACCGCTGGTGGATGAAACCTATTTAACAAACTGCTCCCATCCTGACCGGTCCGGGAGCATACCGCCCGCTCTCCTTTCGAGGGGAAGGCGGCAAAATTTAGACCGATGAACGGTATAATTGGTAAGAAAGTCGGGATGACCTCCATCTTCGACGACGCAGGCCGCAACGTAGCCTGTACGGTGGTCGAAGCCGGCCCCTGTGTAGTTACGCAGGTGAAAACGGACGATACCGACCAGTATAACTCCCTCCAGCTCGCCTACGGCGACAAGAAGGAAAAGAGCAGCACCAAGCAGCTCGTAGGCCACTTCAGTGCGGCCGGCACCGGACCTAAGTCCGACGTCGTGGAGTTCCGCGACATGAACCTCACCAAAGCACTGGGCGAGACCGTTACCGTAGACGAAGTATTCACCGAGGGCGACAAGATCGCCGCCGTGGGTACCAGTAAGGGTAAGGGCTTCCAGGGTGTCGTCAAGCGGCACAACTTCCGTGGTGTGAACGACGCGACCCACGGTCAGCACAACCGGCAGCGCGCTCCGGGTTCGATCGGTGCGGCTAGCTATCCTGCCCGGGTATTCAAGGGCATGCGGATGGCCGGACGTGATGGCGGCGGACGGGTAACCGTCAAGAACCTGCGCGTACTCAAGGTATTCCCCGAGCGTAACCTCATCCTCGTCAAAGGTGCCATTCCCGGCCCCAAGGGCGGCACTGTAATCCTCCACAAGTAAGGCTCCCGCCTCTAAAACGAATAGAAATGAAACTACAAGTTTATAGCGCAACGGGTGCCGATACTGGCCGCGAGGTCGAACTACCTGAGAACGTGTTCGGTGTAGAACCGAACGAGCACGCCGTATACCTCGCCGTTAAGGCGTACCTCGCCGCACAGCGTCAGGGTACCCATAAGACGAAGGAGCGCGGTGAGATCGCCGGATCGACCAAGAAGCTACACAAGCAGAAGGGTACCGGTGGATCGCGTAAGGGTGACATCAAGAACCCACTTTTCCGCAGTGGTGGCCGCATCTTCGGTCCCCGCCCCCGCTCGTATGGCATCAAGCTGAACAAGAAAGTGAAGCAGAACGCCCGTGCGTCTGCCTTTTCTACTAAAGCAGCCGAGGGCAAGATCAAGCTGGTGGAGGACCTCCGGTTCGATGCACCAAAGACCAAGGACTTCATCAACTTCCTGAATGGTGTGAAAGCCAATGAGGGTAAAGTGCTACTGATCACCGCAGAAAATGAAGCTAACGTCTACCGCAGTGGCCGCAACCTGCCCAACAGTACGGTACTGAGTGTCGGTACGGTAAATACGTATGAAATCATGCGCGCAGGTACCATTCTGGTAGCTGAGGGCGCCATTGAAAAACTCAAGGAGCAGTTCGCTGCCCCCGCAACCGCTACTACCCATGAATAAGCAGATCCTCCTGAAGTCAGTGGTGTCGGAAAAGGCCGAGCTACTCAGCGAAAACCATACGCAGTACACCTTCGTGGTGAACAAGGCTGCCAATAAGATCGAAGTCCGCAATGCAGTAGAAGCACGCTACGGGGTGACCGTAGACAGTGTCAATACGCTGACCATGCCGGGCAAGAGTAAGAACAGATCGACCAAGTCGGGCGTCATCCGCGGTCGGGTAGGTGGCTACAAGAAAGCCATCGTCACCTTGATCGAAGGAGACACCATCGACCTGTACAACGAATTATAACGAACCCCCGGTAGGTGGGGAGCAGCGGACCAGGGTCGATCTGGGGTACCGTCGTTTTGCTCCGAGATCTGCCGGACAATCAGTGCAATAATGCCAATTAAGAAGTTTAAGCCCGTCTCGGCCGGTTCCCGCTTTCATGTAGGGAACAAGTTCACCGAGCTCACGGGAGACAAGCCGGAAAAGAGCCTGCTTGCGCCGATCAAGCGCACCGGCGGTCGTAACCGTACCGGTAAGATGACCGTACGCCAGCGCGGCGGTGGACATAAGCGTCGCTACCGTATCGTAGATTTTAAGCGGGAGAAGGACGGTATCCGTGCCGAGGTTAAGACCATCGAGTACGATCCGAACCGCACCGCATTCATCGCCCTGGTAGAATACACCGACGGAGAAAAGCGCTACATCATCGCCCCACAGGGACTCACCGTAGGCGACACGATCGTAAGCGGACCGGATGCTACGCCGGATGTAGGCAACTGCATGCTGCTGAGCGAAATCCCCCTGGGCTCTCAGATTCACGCCATTGAGTTGCAGCCCGGAAAGGGAGCGGCCCTAGCTCGTTCAGCCGGTACCAACGGTACGCTGATGGGTAAGGAAGGCCGTTTTGTTTCGGTCAAGCTACCCAGCGGTGAAGTTCGCCGTATTCTGAAGACGTGTCGTGCCGTAATGGGTGCTACGTCTAACCCCGATCACGCACTCACGGTAGCCGGTAAGGCTGGTCGTAGCCGCTGGCTCGGTCGCCGTCCCCGCGTACGTGGTGTAGCGATGAACCCCGTCGATCACCCCATGGGTGGTGGTGAAGGTCGCGCCTCCGGAGGTCACCCCCGTTCACGCACGGGTATTATGGCGAAGGGACAAAAGACCCGTAACGTCAATAAGGCGAGTAACAAAATGATCATCACCCGTCGCAAGACGAAGAACAAGAAGTAACTTATGGCACGTTCGCTAAAGAAAGGACCCTACGTATTTCACAAGCTTTACGCTAAGCTCGAGAAAGCACAGGAGGGTGGTGGCCGCAAGGGCATGATCAAAACCTGGTCGCGCCCATCCATGATCGTACCCGACATGGTGGGTCTGACCATCGCCGTACACAACGGCAAAACACACGTACCCGTGTACGTCACGGAGAACATGGTAGGTCACAAGCTCGGTGAGTTTGCCCCTACCCGTTCCTTCCGCGGCCACGGTGGCAAAAAGAAGTAGGGTAGGATAGTTCTGTAGTCTCAGCACTACAGTGAACTACCGATCTACAGCACTAAATCAGAGTGAAGGAAGAGTAGGTCCTCGTCAATCTCGGCCCGGCTTACTAACCCGTTCCCTCGTAATTTAATCCAATCATGGAAGCAACAGCAAGTTTAAATAGCATTCCGATGTCGGTCCGCAAGATGCGGCTCGTCGTCGATCTGATCCGCGGCAAGCAAGTCGGTCAGGCTCTGGGTATTCTGGAGTACAGTAAGCAAGAAGCAGCCATCTGGCTCAAAAAGAACCTCCTCTCCGCCATCGCCAACTGGGAGTACAAGACTGACGGTCTGGAGAGCGCGGACGAGTACGACCTGGTCATCAGTGAGATCTTTGCCGATGCAGGTGCGCAGATCAAGCGGTTCCGTCCGGCCCCTCACGGCCGCGCCCACCGTATCCGCAAGCACAGCTGCCACATTACCATCAAGGTGAGCAACACCAAGCCACTACCCAACCAGGGTAGCCAGGAACCCGTTGCAACTACCACCGAAGCTCAAACCGTCCAAGCATAACACATCATGGGTCAAAAGACAAATCCAATTGGTAACCGCCTAGGTTACATCCGTGGCTGGGACAGTAACTGGTTCGCCGACAAGGACTACGCCGCCAACGTCATCGAAGACGAGAAGCTGCGTAGCTACCTGGACACACGGATCAATAAGGGAGGCATCGCTCGTATCATCATCGAACGTACGCTGAAGCGGGTCACCCTGACCATTCACACGTCCCGTCCTGGTATTATCATCGGTAAGGGAGGTAAGGAGATCGACCAAATCCGCGAGGAACTGCGTCGCCTGACCGATAAGGACGTGCAGATCAATATCATCGAGATCCGCAAGCCGGAAATGGATGCCAATATCGTAGCTGAGTCCGTCGCCAATCAGATCGAAGCGCGGATCAACTACCGTCGCGCCATCAAAACCAGCATCGCATCCACCATGCGGGCCGGAGCCGAAGGAATTAAGATCCGTATCTCGGGTCGTCTGAACGGATCCGATATGAGCCGTACCGAAGAGTACAAGGAAGGTCGTACCCCCTTGCATACCTTCCGGGCCGATATCGACTACGCACACAAGGAAGCGCACACCGTATACGGCCGGATCGGCATTAAAGTGTGGCTCTGTAAGGGCGAAGTGCTCGGCAAGCGTGACCTCAACCCGAATGCAGGTCTGTCCACTAAGGGCGATCGCGATGACCGTGGAGGTCGTGGCGGACGTGACCGTGGAGATCGCAACGACCGGGGCAACCGCCGCGGTGGCGGTGGTGGACGGCGCTAGGCTGTCACCCATTTCACTATAGTATACTACTACTGCCGGTTTCCTCGTGACCCGGCTACTGACTTAACCGCCTCCGGCGAGAATATCTGACCGGCTTTCATCAAGCAACCGCTTGCGCTGAAAACCTTCCCAAAGAAGCAGGGTAGTCCAGACCGCATAGTCTGGACTACGCTGCTTTATTTTGCTCGCAATAAAACGAGCGCTATCCTTTCCCATGTGGGTGCAAAAGCGTACCTTTGCCCCGCTCTAAGAGAGCCCTTCTAAATAGTCTAGCATGTTACAGCCGAAAAGAACAAAATACCGTAAGCAGCAGA
This sequence comes from Neolewinella maritima, assembly GCF_923081025.1. Classification (GTDB taxonomy): domain Bacteria; phylum Bacteroidota; class Bacteroidia; order Chitinophagales; family Saprospiraceae; genus Neolewinella; species Neolewinella maritima. The sequence continues at coordinate 612,409 of NZ_CAKLPZ010000001.1, forward strand.
AAGGTCGCAACACCGGTCTGGCCGGACGGGGTAACTTGGTATCCTTCGGAACCTTTGGATTGAAGAGTCTCGATGCTGGTCGGATCACTAACCGACAGATCGAAGCCGCTCGTATCGCTATGACGCGTCACATGAAGCGGGAAGGAAAGGTGTGGATCCGCATCTTCCCCGATAAGCCCATCACCAGCAAGCCCCTCGAAGTACGTATGGGTAAGGGTAAGGGTGCACTTGACCACTGGGTCGCACAGGTACAGCCCGGTCGCGTACTGTTCGAACTGGATGGCGTGACCCGCGAAGTAGCCGAAGAGGCCCTCCGCCTGGCAGCCCAGAAGTTGCCCGTACTGACCAAAACTATCACCCGCGTCGACTACCAGGGGTAACACGCACACAAAAACTACATCTCCCTCCCGCACTGCGGGGCCGTGGCGATACAATCAAGATCTGATGGCGAGTAACAAAACCTTAGAGCTCCGGGATGTGTCGGATGCCGATCTACAGGATCAGCTGAACGAAACCTCCACCAGCTTCGAAAAGATGCGGTTCGATCATACCGTGAACGGTATCGAGAATCCGCTTCAACTACGTACCGTGCGGCGTGATATCGCACGGATCAAAACAGAAATCCGTCGCCGTGAGCTAGCCGCACTACCCGCCGAAGCCCACGCAAAGCGGGATGACATCCGTCGCCGCCGCCGTAAAAAGTAAGACCATGAGCAACGAGGAAAAGAACACCCCGGAAAACGAACAGGCCCAGGAATCATCCGGAGGAGGGCTATTGGATAAGATCACCCACGCGGTGGATGACGCCATCGATTCCGCTGCTGATGCCGTAGAAGGCGTAGTAGAATCAGCGGCTGGAGCGGCAGGATCCGTTAACGAGATCGTCAGCACCAAGGACGAGGAAGGTACTGACACACCACAGTCAGAAGAAAGCACCGCCGCACCTGCACCTAAGAAAGCGACGGAAACAGCCAAACCCAAGGCTGCTAAGGAAGAGAAAACTTCTACTGCTCCCGTAGCCGCTGCGGTCGCCGCTGCCCCCCGGGTAGTCGGAACGTACTCGGAAGCCGATACTGACAGTACCGCGAGCGAGCGCAATGAGCGTAAGACACGTGACGGGATCGTAGTGAGCAATAAGATGGATAAGACCATCAGCGTCAAGATCGAGCGTCGTCTACAGCACCCCATCTACGGTAAGTTCGTAAAGAAGTCGAAGAAGCTAATCGCTCACGACGAGACCAACCAGTGCCAGATCGGTGATATCGTTCGCATCATGGAATGCCGTCCGCTGAGCCGTCGCAAGCGCTGGCGCCTCATCACCGTACTGGAGCAAGCCAAGTAACCGAAGCGTAAAGCCTTAAAAGAAATTCATCATGATCCAACAGGAATCACGTTTGCGCGTAGCGGACAACAGCGGTGCTAAAGAAGTGCTCTGTATCCGTGTACTCGGTGGCTCGAAGCGGCGCTATGCGTCTATCGGTGACCAAATCGTCGTATCGGTAAAGGAAGCTTCACCCGGCGGCAACGTTAAGAAGGGCTCGGTCAGCAAAGCGGTAGTCGTGCGTACCAGGAAGGAAATCCGTCGGTCGGACGGTTCCTACATTCGCTTTGACGACAATGCGGTAGTACTACTGAACGCTTCCCTCGAACCCCGTGGAACGCGCATCTTCGGCCCCGTGGCCCGTGAGCTACGTGACCGCGATTACATGAAGATCGTATCCCTCGCCCCCGAGGTACTATAAACACAGCAGCCATGGCTAACAAGACCTACAAAGACAAGCAGCGCCGGCACATGCCGAAGCTCAAGATTAAGAAGGGCGATCGTGTCGTCGTGATCAGCGGTGCTCAACGAGATCGCACTACCGCCCGCGAGGTGCTGGAAGTATTTCCCGCCGAGAACCGTGCGCTGGTAGATGGCGTCAATATCCGCAAGAAGCATCAGAAGCCCACCGAGGAGGCTGCCGGTGGCATCGTAGATAAGGCCGCCCCCATTCACATCAGCAACCTGATGCTGGTAGATCCCTCCGTTGACGAAGTCACCCCTACCCGGGTCGGCCGCAAAGCAGACGAGAATGGGAAGCTACAGCGCTACGGGAAGCGGAACGATAATATCATAGCATAATGAGCTACACGCCAAGATTAAAGAAAAAGTACGACGAAGAGGTCCGCAGCAAGCTGCAGGAGCAATTCGGCTACAAGTCACCCATGGAGGTGCCCCGTCTACTGAAGATCGCGATGAACCAGGGTGTCGGTAAAGGCACGCAGGATCGTAAGCTGGTGGAGAATGCCGTCAAGGAAATGACCCTGGTCGCCGGCCAGCAAGCCGTCACTACCAAATCGAAGAAGTCGGTATCCAACTTCAAGCTGCGTGACGGTATGGCCATTGGTGCCAAGGTCACGCTGCGCCGGGAGAAGATGTACGACTTCCTGGATCGCCTCATCAGCACCGCCCTTCCCCGGGTGCGTGACTTTCGGGGCATCAGCGATAAGAGCTTCGACGGTCGTGGTAACTATACCATGGGCGTGACCGAGCAGATCATCTTCCCTGAGATCAGCCTGGATGATGTAGCCAATATCACCGGTTACGATATCACCTTCGTGACCAGTGCCAAAACAGATGCCGAAGCACTTGCGCTGCTCAAAGCGCTCGGACTTCCCTTTAAGAACCAGACTAACACCAACGACTAATGGCACGTAAATCACTGATTGCCCGCGAACGCAAGCGGGAGCGCATGGTCGCTAAGTACGCCGAACGCCGCGCAGCACTGAAGGCTGCCGGAGACTGGGAAGCACTAGATGCGCTGCCCCGCAACTCCAACCCCATCCGTCTACACAATCGCTGTGGGCTTACCGGTCGCCCAAAGGGCTACATGCGTAAGTTCGGTCTGTGTCGCGTGAAGTTCCGCGAAATGGCCCTGGATGGCAAAATCCCCGGTGTCCGCAAGGCATCCTGGTAACTCTACACTGAGCCTTCCAAATAGCGCTCAGCCTATTTAACAGCCCCGGTAGTTCCACTAAGGAAAACCACGGGGCGCAATACTTTAACATGGCAGTCACCGATCCAATCGCCGACTTTTTGACCCGTATTCGCAACGCCCAGATCGCTGGTCACCGCGTAGTTACTATTCCCTCTTCCCGTACCAAGAAGCGTATGACCGAGATCCTCTACGATCAGGGTTATATTCTGAAGTACAAGTTCGACGACGAGGCCGGTAAGGGTAAGCAGGGAGAAATCTCTATCGCCCTCAAGTACGAGAAGGAAACCAAGCGTCCGGTCATCCGTAAGCTCATCCGCGTCTCTAAGCCCGGTTTACGGCAGTACGCTAAGTCCGACGCAATGCCTCGCGTCATCAACGGGCTGGGTATCGCCATCGTCTCCACCAGTAGTGGGGTGATGACGGGTAAGCAAGCCACCGACCAGAAGGTAGGTGGAGAAGTACTCGCTTACGTATATTAATCAAGCCGTCCAACTCTGCAGAATGGTGTATTGCCATTCGTAAGATCAATCCAATTTATTATGTCTAGAATAGGCAAAAATCCGGTCGACCTTCCCCAGGGTGTCACCGTATCCGTCAGCAAGAGCAATCTGGTGACGGTCAAAGGCCCTAAGGGCGAACTCACCCAGCAGGTCGATCCCGATATGGGCATCGAAGTAAAGGATGCTGAGGTACAGGTAACCCGGCCAACGGATAGCAAGCGCCACCGCAGCTTCCACGGGCTCTACCGCTCCCTACTCGCTAACATGATCGAGGGAGTAACCAATGGCTACACCCACCGCCTCGAGGTGATCGGTGTAGGCTACCGGGCGGAGAATAAGGGCAACCTGCTCATTCTCACCCTGGGCTACTCCCACCCCATCTACTTCATCGTACCGAAGGAAGTGGCCGTCGAGACCGTAAGCGCAAAGGGTAAGAACCCCATCATTGTGCTCCAGAGCATGGATAAGCAGCTGATCGGTCAGATCGCCGCGAAGATCCGCAGCCTTCGCAAGCCCGAGCCTTACAAAGGAAAAGGTATCCGCTTCGAAGGAGAAATCATTCGCCGCAAAGCCGGTAAAACCGCCGCTAAAAAGTAAGTACGCCATGCAACTCACAAAACTCAAGCGGCGTAAGCGCATTCACCAGCGCGTCCGCAAAAAGATCCAGGGTACTTCCCAGAAGCCCCGCCTGAACGTCTTCCGCAGCAATAAGTACATCTACGTACAGCTGATCGATGACGAGAACGGCAAGACCATCGCCAGCGCCTCTAGCTACGAGGCTACGGTCGCCAACGACGGCAATAAGGCAGACCAGGCCAAAGCCGTAGGGAAGCTCATCGCCGAGCGCGCTAAGGCAGCCGGCATCGAACGGGCGCTCTTTGACCGGGGCGGTTATTTATATCACGGTCGGGTGAAGTCACTCGCAGAAGGCGCCCGGGAGGGTGGCCTCAACCTTTAAATCAAGCTCCAATGGCTGATAACAGAAATACTAGCGGCGGAAGCGGTGGAAATCGGAACCGGCGTGATGGCAACCGCGGTCGCAACAATCGGGGCGACCAGCATGAGTCTGACCTGAAGGAAAAAATGGTAGCCCTTAACCGGGTATCCAAAGTCACTAAGGGTGGACGCACGTTCACCTTCGCCGCCATCGTGGTGGTCGGTGACGGTAAGGGTAAGGTCGGTCACGGCATGGGTAAGGCACGGGACATCTCCGAGGCCATCCAGAAGGCGACTGACGTAGCCCGCAAGAGCATGATCAAAGTACCCCTGTTTAAGGGTACGATCCCCCACGAGCAGCTCGGAAAGTACGGTGCCGGTAAGGTCCTACTGAAGCCCGCCAGTGAGGGTACCGGGGTAATCGCCGGTGGAGCCATGCGCGCCGTTCTCGACATTGCCGGTGTACACAACGTACTCGCCAAGTCGCAGGGATCTTCCAATCCCCACAACGTAATCAAAGCAACCATCGACGCTCTCCAGAAGCTACGCAGCCCGCAGACCATTGCCAAGCAGCGCGGTATCTCCATGGAGAAGCTCTTCGAAGGTTAGTCATCCTTAGCCGCCCCTACGGGCACAACCCATCTAGTATGGCTACCATAAAAATCACTCAGGTCAAGAGCGTCATCGACCGGCCCAAGAGCCAGAAGGATACCATCCGGGCCCTCGGGATCAAGAAAATGCACCAAACCGTAGAGCGGGAGGATACTCCCGTGATCCGCGGAATGGTTAATAAGGTATCTCACCTGGTCGTAGTAGAGTAGACGGACCTACGCGCTCCCCCAACTAGCGCGCATAGTCTTTCTACACGCCGACCGGCGAATAAAAATATAACATGGAACTCAAGAATCTAAAACCCGCCGAGGGCTCGACCAAGAACCGCAAGCGCGTAGCGCGCGGTCAGGGCTCCGGACGAGGTGGCACCTCCACGCGTGGACACAAAGGTGCTAAGTCCCGCAGTGGCTACAAGAGCAAGCGTGGCTTCGAAGGTGGCCAGATGCCCCTTCAAATGCGCCTGCCGAAGCGCGGCTTCAACAGCCCGAACCGCGTAGAATACGTAGCTTTGAATCTTAAGAAGCTGCAGGAGATCAGCGAGAAGTACGGCCTGACCGAAATCAACCCCACCGTCCTGTACGACGCCGGTATCATCAAGAAGAATGACCGGGTCAAAGTATTGGGCAACGGATCGGTTACCGCCAGTCTCACGATCACCGCGCACGCAGCCAGTGCTTCCGCCAAGGAAGCCATCGAGCAAGCCGGCGGTACCGTCACCATCGCCTAAATAGTACGATCCATGAAGTTTTTCGAGAACATAAAGAACATCTGGTCGATCGATGAGCTGCGCAACCGCATCCTCTTCACGCTCGCGCTGATGGCCGTGTATCGCCTCGGATCCTTCATCGTGCTTCCCGGCGCCGATGTTGCCGCGCTACAGGCTAATCTGGCCAGCCAGGGTGATCCCAACGATCTGCTGGGGCTAATCAACCTCTTTACCGGAGGAGCCTTCAACAACGCCTCCATCATGGCCCTGGGTATCATGCCCTACATCACGGCCAGTATCATCGTGCAGCTGCTCGGCTTTGCCGTGCCCTACTTCCAGAAGCTCCAGAAGACGGAAGGAGAAAGCGGACGCAAGAAGCTCACCCAGATCACCCGCGCCCTTACCGTAGCCATCACGCTCGTTCAGGGTGCAGGTTACCTCACCTACATCCGCTCACAGGGCGGTGTAAGTCCTGCCGTGACGGAATCCGTTTTCTGGATCTCAGGTATCATCATCCTCTCTACCGGTACCATCTTCGCGATGTGGCTGGGCGAGCGGATCACGGACCGTGGTATCGGCAACGGTGTCTCCCTACTTATTACGGTAGGCATCATCGTAGGACTACCCGCCGCCCTAGGCTTTGAGCTGCAATCGCGCCTGCAGGCCGGTGCGCTGCTCATCTTTGTTTTGGAGATGCTCGGCTTCTTCCTGGTCACCATGGCTACCGTCATGATCGTTACCGGGGTACGCAAGATTCCCATCCAGTTTGCTAAGCGAATGGTCGGGCGTGGTACCGGTGCAGCACCTTCTGCTACTTCCCGCGACTACATCCCCCTCAAGGTCAACGCATCCGGTGTAATGCCGATCATCTTCGCCCAGGCACTGATGTTCGTACCCGCTAGCCTAGCTGGCTTCGCTGGTGGAGACACGGAGACCAGTTGGCTCGCGCTGCAGTTCAACGACTTCACCTCGCCGATCTACAACATCGTTTACTTCGTGCTTGTAGTAGCCTTTACTTATGTGTACACCGCACTGGTAGTCAACCCCAGTCAGTACACCGAGTACCTGAAGCGGCAGAACGCCTTCATCCCCGGTATTCGCGGTGGTACGGAGACAGAAGAGTACATCGACTCTATCACCAGTCGCATTACCCTTCCCGGTTCCATCCTGCTCGGCCTCATCGCTATCCTGCCCGCTTTCGTAGCCGGACTGGGCGTCAACCAGCAGTTCGCCATCTTCTTCGGTGGTACGTCCCTGATCATCATGGTGGGCGTAGTACTCGATACCCTTCAACAAATAGATACATATCTGCTCATGCGGAAGTACGACGGTCTCTCTAAGGAGGGTCGCCTACAGGGTCGGGGAACCGGCAGCCGCATGCAACAGATCGGTGCCGATTTTTAGCCTTCAAAATCAGAAGTAATTTATCCAGCGGATGCCCCTAGGCATCCGCTTTTTTTGTCTCATTTAGTATCCTCCCCCATGACCGTCTGGCGTCTCCTGCTGTCTGCCGTACGCGGCGAGGCCTACGATTACACCACGGGCAGCGTCCGCAAGGCCATCGTGCTACTCGCCGTACCCATGATGCTCGAGATGGCCATGGAGAGCATATTCGCCCTGGTAGACACCTTCTTCGTCGGTCAGATCGGCATCGAGGCGCTGACTACCGTCGGACTCACCGAGGTCATGATGACGCTCATCTACAGCATCGGTATCGGGCTAAGCGTGGCCCCGATGGCCCTCATTGCCCGTTTCATCGGTGAGAAGAACCCCGCCCTGGCTAGTCGGGCTGCCGGACAGTCGATCGCCATTACCCTAGTGCTCAGCTTGCTGATCGCGGTACCCGCCTACCTCTACGCGGCCGACCTACTCCGCCTGATGGGAGCAGGTCCCCGCGTAGTAGCCGAGGGGATCGGCTACACCCGTATCCTCTTTGCGGGCAACGGGATCATCATGCTACTCTTCCTGTTGAACGGCGTATTCCGGGGTGCCGGCGAGGCCGCTACCGCCATGCGGGTACTCTGGATCGCCAATGGCATCAACATCGTACTCGATCCCATCTTCATCTTCGGGCTCGGCCCCATCCCCGGCATGGGCGTAGAGGGGGCCGCCATCGCCACCACGATCGGGCGCGGCATCGGGGTGGCCTATCAACTGTATATCCTGGCTACGGGCCGCTCCGTCGTACGCCTGTCGGGCAGTCGCTGGACGGTGGACCTGAGCATGCAGATCCGCATCCTCAGGATCGCCGGCAACGGAGCCTTTCAGTACCTGATCGGCTCGGCGTGTTGGATCTTCCTGGCCCGTATCGTCGCCGATTTCGGCTCGGCGGCCGTGGCGGGTTACACTGTATCGATCCGGCTTATTCTGTTCACGCTACTGCCGGCCTGGGGACTCTCCAATGCGGCTGCCACCTTCGTCGGCCAGAACCTGGGTGCCAAGCAGCCTGGCCGGGCGGAGACCGGAGTCTGGTGGACGCTGCGCATCACCTGCATCTACCTGATCATTCTATCCATCGGATACTACCTACTGGCGGGGCCGCTGGTGCGGGGTTTTACCCAGGACGCGCAAGCGATTGACTACGGTATCGGTGCCCTGCAGGTGTTTGCTATCGGGTACGTATTCTTCGGTCTGGGACTGATTCCCGTGCAGGCCTTCAACGGGGCGGGGGATACCCTCACGCCAACTGTACTGAACTTCATCTGCCTGTGGCTCCTGGAGATTCCGCTGAGCTACTACTTTGCGGTTCACCTGGGGTATGAGGTACGGGGCGTCATCTGGGCGGTAGTAGTAGCTGAGTCTGTTCTGGCCGTACTGGCCCTGGTCCTGTTCCGGCGGGGGAGGTGGAAAACAAAGGAGATATGAGAACGATCGTGATCGGTGGGGGTGCCGCGGGTTTCTTCGCGGCTATCGCCCTGGCGGAGCGTCACCCGCAGCAGGAAGTACTGCTGCTGGAACGGGGGAAGTCCGTACTGGAGAAGGTTCGCATCAGTGGCGGTGGACGCTGCAACGTCACCCATGCCTGTTGGGACCCGGCAGACCTGGTCGAGCATTACCCCCGTGGTGGCCGGGAGCTGCTTGGCCCGTTCCACAAGTTTGCCTGCGGCGATACGATGGCGTGGTTCGAAGATCGGGGTGTCGCGCTCAAGATCGAAGATGATGGCCGGGTGTTTCCGACTTCCGACCGTTCGCAATCCATTATCGACTGCCTGTGGCATGAAGCTAAGCGACTGAACGTACGCGTACAGACCGGGGCGGGCGTGCGGCACATCACTGCGCCGGCCCCGCCAACTGATGGAGTGGCCACCGGTTGGACAGTCGGAGTAGACGGCCAGCAGTACCACGCTGACCGACTAGTGGTCACTACGGGTAGTAACCCCCGGGTATGGAAGCTACTTGCCGCCATCGGTCACACCATTGTAGCCCCCGTACCCTCACTGTTTGCCCTCACCATCGACGCGCCGCAACTGACCAGCCTGGCCGGTATCAGTCTGCCGTGGGCCCGGTTGCAGGTCGTAGGAGACAAACTTCAGGCGGAAGGACCGCTACTGATCACCCATAAGGGGCTGAGCGGACCGGCCGTGCTGCGACTGAGCGCCTGGGGCGCACGTGATCTGCATCCGCGGAAGTACGACTTCGAGCTATCGGTAAATTGGACGGCCCGGCGGGAACAGGATGTACGCGAGGAGCTGGGCAGGCTGCGGGACGAGTTGGCACGCAAGCAGGTCGGTACGCGATCGGGGGTTGACCTGCCGCAGCGCCTGTGGCACTATCTGCTCACGGAGGCCGGTCTGGATATCCGGACGCAGTGGGCCCAGTTAGGAAACACCGCCCTGGATCGGTTGGCGACTTCCCTGACCGATAGCCGGTACCGGGTCAGGGGGAAGGCAACGAACAAGGATGAGTTCACTACGGCTGGGGGAGTGGACCTGCAGGAGGTAGATTTTCGCACATTTCGCTCGCGCCTGCATACTACGCTCTATCTTGCGGGGGAAGTGCTGGACATCGATGCGATCACCGGCGGATTTAATTTTCAGGCAGCATGGACGGGTGGGTATCTTATCGGACAATCCCAACCGCCCGGGGCAGTGTAAATTTGGCCCATGCGGAACATGCATATCCTGATTGTTGAAGATGAGCCCATCATCGCCGCCGACTTACAGGACCGATTAGAGCAACTCGACTATACCGTGACCGGTGTCGATACCGGAGAGGCTGCGCTGGAGCATGTACAGCAGTCTCCCCCCGACCTTATCCTGATGGATGTACAACTGGCCGGTACCCTGGACGGGGTAGATGCGGCTATGCTGATCCGGGCGGAATACGATATCCCCCTCATCTTTCTGACCAGCAACAGCAACGACGCCACCTTCCGGCGGGCCCGCCTGGCCGAGCCCAGCGCGTTCTTATCTAAGCCCTTCCGGGGCCGTGACCTCACGTTCGCTATTGAGCTTGCCTTACGCAGTGCGGCCCTCGTTGCCAGTGGCCCCGCACCGGCTGCCGAGCCCACCTTGCCGGAATTCCCACGGGGGGAGACCGCTATGCTCTTTCAGGACCGCCTGTTCATCAAAGTGAAGGAGCGGCTGGCCCGCATTATGCTCAAGGACATCATCTGGGTAGAGGCCGACGACTACTACTGCCGCGTGTACACCCGAAACCAGAAGTACCTGGTCACGAAGACGCTGAAGCGATTTGCCAAGCTACTTCCGACCGAAGCTCCCTTCTTCCGCTGCCACCGCTCCTACCTGGTGAATCTGCAAAAGGTCACCAGCATCGGGGAGCTGTACCTGTTCGTGGGGGATCAGCAGCTGCCCGTGAGTCGCTCAAAGCGTAGCGAGCTCATCGCGCGGATCAATAACCTATAGGGAGGTATGGGGAAAGCGAATTTCCGTGCGGTAACTGTCCGTGATCGAAGTGTCGATCGATCCATTGAGTTTGCGGCTCAGGAGGTCGATCAGTTTCGTGCCGAACGAGTACTCCTGGTGCTGGCGAACGGAGGTAGACCGAGCGGGCCCGTCGTCGCTGACCTGCAGTACCAGGTCTTTATTCAGGCGGTAAAGCCGGATGGTGATCGTACCGCTTCCTCCGTCGGGAAAGGCATGTTTCAGGGAGTTGGAGATCAACTCGTTGACGATCAGGCCCAACGATATGGCGAGGTCTACGTCGAGGGTAGTGTCCTCGATGTCGAAGTCCAGGCGTACCCGCTGGTGCAGTCGGTAGGTATCGACCAGAGAGGTGCCCAGTTCGCGTAGGTAGTCAGCAACTTGCACCTGATTGAAATCTCTGCCCTCCTGGTAGAGGCGCTGGTGGATCAGGCCCATTGCTTCCACCCGGGCCTGACTTTCAAGTAGTGCCATCCGGGCCCGGTCGTCACCGGCCTGAAGACCCCGGATCTGCAACTGCAGCAGGCTGGAAATTACCTGTAAGTTATTCTTTACGCGGTGGTGGATCTCATTGATCAGGGTTTCCTTCTGAGCGACGAGTTGCAGATTTTCGTTGCCGCGACGGCGCAGGCGGCGGGCCAGTACGGTGAGTAGTAAGCCCAGGGTAAGTAAGAGGATAGCAACGCCGATCACGCCATACAGCTGTTTGCGCTGCCCCCGGAGCTCGGTCCGCTGCTCTTCGATCTTGCGCTCCTTCTCCGCCGTTTCAAAGCTCACCTGTAGGGAGGCGATCTGCTCGTCATGGTCCTGCTGTACGGAGAGCCGGTAGTTGCGCTCCGCTACGCTACTGTAGTAAAAGGCGCTATCGTACCTACCCTCCGCCGCGTAGGCCTCGGCCAGGTAGCGCTGTTGCTCTATCAGGTAGGTCCGATCGGCGATCCGCTCCGACTGGACTAGGCTGCGACGGAGGTACGCAATGGCTGCCGGGAAGTCTCTACGCTGCAGATATACCCGCCCGGTATACCCCAGGGCGAGTGCCTCGGTGAGGTGTGCCCCGGTCTGCTGGGCTAGTCGCAGACTGAGGCCGAGGCTTTGGTCCGCCAGGTCGAGCAGCTCTTCCTGTAAGTGGTTGGCACCGGCGTGCAGGTAGAGTTCGGCGAGTAGTACCGGTACGTCGTAGTCGGCCAGTAGATCGCGGGCCAGGATCAGGGACTGACGCGCGGCCGGTAGATCGTCCAGCCGGCGCAGTGATTCACTGTACTCGATCAGGCAGCTGGCGTAGAAGAGCGTATCAGTATCCTCCGCCAGGAGCCGCAGCGCCTCCTGACTATACTTGACGGCATCCTCCTGCAGGTCCTGGTAGTAGAACACCGAGCCGATCTGCCAGTAGGCATCGGCCAGGCAGAGCTGATCGTCCGTACGTTCACACTCTTCCATCAGCGCGAAACTGCTGCGCAGCGCTGCAGGATCGTCGCCGCGCGCCTGCGCTACGGTAGCTTCGATACTGAGGGCATAGTAGCCGGCGAATCTGCTACTGTCCTTCACGTACAGTCCCCGGGCAAGTTCCAGGTAGTGGATGACCGAGTCCCTGGCCCCCATTTCGGCGTAGTAGTTGCCTAGGAACTCGTAGGACTCTGCCAGTAGGAACGAATCACTACCCAGGCGTGCTTCCCGGACCGCCTGCCGGGAGAGGCGTTGGAAGGTGTCGAGTTGCACGAAGATGTAGCTATCCGCACGGCCCAGTAGGCTGTCCGCCACCCGTTCGTGTTGCGCATCTGCGGAAACGGTCATCCCCACAATGACCCACAGCAAGAAGTAGCGTAGCCGCATGAAAATCAAAAATTCGGCACTAAAGATAGCGTAGCGGCTTAGACGGTGAAGCAAGGCTAGCCCTGCATGACGCGCATATTGCGCATGGTGGGGGCGTTCCCTGGAATAAGCCGGCCCTTCCCTGATTTATTGTCGCTCCTCCCTGACTTAATAAAAGTATAGGAGGTTCGGCCACTAGATTTGCCGTCAGGTTAATCAAGGGATTAGGCCGCCAGGAGCGCAAAGTCCTGCATTTCTTACACTAGGAATACACATGTTTTCTTACCCGGGATTTATCAGCAACTTTAGTTTTTTGACACTGTGACGTTCACATTTCCATTTCGACCCGGACAGACGCTAGTTTGTCCGGGTTTTTACTGCCCGTCCCCTTCCTCCAGCAGTGTACCCACGGCCGCCAGTAGCGGCGCAGCCCGGATATAACTCAGGTGGGGTACACCGATGACCCGCAGCCCGTCAGGGGTCGTGAAGGAGCGGAGCAGCAGGCGGGGTGCGATCCGGTGTTCGCGTACATCTCCATCAAGCAGGGCCCGATAGGTGGCAAAGGCAGACGGCGCGGCGCCATTGCCAATGCAGAGGATCACCTGCGGCTGTACGGTGGCAAGGAACGCACGGTGGAATTCCGTACAGTCCAGTAAGTCGAGACCGAGCTCCCTAAGCTGCTTCGCATCCGCAGCCCGGTAGAAGTAAGCGTATACGTTCAGGATGTCGTGTGCAGGTACGGATAGCCCCAGACGGTCGATTAGGTAGGTGAGTAACTCATCCGCCTCCCGCACGAAATTACTCCCTTGGCGACCACCGTCGTACCAGCGGTGCAGACCGGGCGTAACTGCACGCTCATCCCATCCACAGGCGTAGCTCCGATCCGGCGCACCGTACGGCTTCATACTCACTACCATCAGCTTGGCCGGGCGCAGGGTCAGCGCGGGATCCGAGGCGAACGGGGCCATACCGAGTCGTAGTAGTTCGACCCGCTGCTCAGGAGGCACCGCGGCCAGACTGCGGGCAAAGTGATCTTTGTAGGGCTGCCAGTCCATGAGAGGTAGTTTAGTCAGGAGAAGTATAGGCAGGGGCTGGGGGGGCTTCGGTCGGTACGAAGCGCGAGACGAGTACGATGCTCAGCAGACCGGACACCATGGCCAGGGTACGGAACGGAAAGTCGGCAGGGTAGGGGAGGTAGGCGGGCAGACCCAGGGTATCATCCCCCCCACCGAAGCGCAGGAAGGCAGCTAACAGAAAGCCGGCGAGCGCCCCGTACTTATTGGCGTGGGTGTCGTACAGGGCACACACCAGGGCCGGGAACAGCAGGCAGTACACAAAATCCGAGCACAGAAACCAGAGGGCGTACACGCTCTTGACCTGAAAGGCGATCAGGGTAGCGGCCGTGCCTACGATCCAGATGGTCCGCTGGATGAACTTGGCGATCTTGCCGTCCGGCAGACCGGGATCCACCAGCGGCCGGTACACGTTCCATACACCCATGCTGCTGGCGCTGAGTACGCTGCTGTCTACGCTCGACATGACCGCCGCCGCTACCGCGCCCAGACCGACTACGGCCACCACCGGATTCGTGAGGTAGCGCACCACCCACGGCAGGGTTGCACTGGCATCCGGTGGCGGACCGGCGGGTAGGGCCGTCCAGTCTACCGTAGCCGACACCATCCCGATCAGCACGGGGGCGACAGCCGCCAGCAGGCAGACGACTCCGGCGATCAGACTCAGCCGCACGGCCGTGTCCTCGTCCCGCGCCGCCAGCACCCGCTGGAAGTACACCTGCCAGGGAATACCACCGAATACGAGGAGCAGCGCATAGTCCCACCACGTCCAGTAGCTACTGCCCAGAGCCGCGCGGGAGGGCAGCAGACTGGCCGCCGCGCCGAATTTTTCGGTATAGGCTGCGTAGGTGGCCGATAGGCCCCCCGTATAGGCCAGCGCAAAGGGTACGATCATGGCTAAGCCCACGAACAGAATGAGCAGTTGCACCACGTCGGTCATCGCTACGGCCCAGAGCCCCCCGAGGGCGGTGTAGGCTACGGCGATCGTGGCCGAGAGCAGGATGGCCGTCTCCAGATCGATCCCCAGTACCGTACCGAAGGTAGCTCCCAGGGCAGTCAGGATGGCGGCCGTCCAGAAGAGCTCACCGGTCAGGGCGGGCAGGAAGAGCACGGCGGTGAGCTTCGTGCCGTAGCGTTCGGTGAGCGGGTCCAGCATGGTGCGGTAGCGCCGCCGGCGCATGGTGCGGGCGAAGAACAGTCCGCCGATCACGAGTGAGAGCGCGTAGCCCCAGGGCGCCTGCACCCACACCAGCCCCTGGGTAGCGGTGTACTCCGCCGTGCCGTTGATGAAGCCCCCACCGACCCAGGTAGCACTCATGGTGAAGATGGCCACGTAGAGCGGCAGGTTACGGCCGGCCAGCATCATACCCTCCGCCCCATTATCGCCTTCGCGGCGCTTGCCGGCGGCCCGGGCCCCGATGTAGTAGACAATGGCGTAGAACAGGGCCATGCTGCCGAAGGCCGGCCAGTGGACCTGCTCGTCCGTAAATACGTACAGGTAGCCCCCCGCCGCGGCCAGCAGGGCACCCAGGAAGAGCAGGGGGCGCAGGGTGCCTCCGGATTGTTGATCGGCCATACCCCGCCAAAGTACAGCTAGTGGGCAAGTAGGACAGGTAAACCGCCCTATCTTCCGCCCGTGAAGTGCTTACTCTTTCTTCCCCTGCTGCTACTGCTGTGGCATTGCGATACCGCACCGGCCAGTCCGCAGGATACGATCGTCATGCAGGCCGGCTTTCCGATCCCCCCCCCGGCACCGGCCCCGATAGCTATCGGGGCGCCCATCCTGACCCCCGCACCGCCCGACTACGATACTACGGCCTGGACCGAGCTCACGCGCTTAGCCCCTACGATCGAGCTCGAGCTACGCTACGCTACGACCGACAACTTCATGAAGCAGGTGATCTACGACTGTGGCCGCTGCTTTTACCGGCCGGAGGTGGCCCGGGCCCTGGCCGCGGCACACGACGAACTATCGCGCAGCGGGCTGGGCCTGAAGATGTACGACTGCTACCGCCCAGGGCCCTACCAACAGCGCCTCTGGGACGTACTGCCCGATGCCCGCTACGTAGCCAACCCCAAACGCGGTAGCCTGCACAGCCGGGGCGCCGCCGCCGACCTCACCTTGATCAATTTAGACACCGGGGTAAAACTCGACATGGGTACACCCTATGATTTCTTCGGCGAGGCAGCTTACACCACGACCACCGACCTGCCCGCCAGCGTGCTGCAGAACCGGGCCATTCTACAGGATGTGCTGCAGCGTCACGGCTTTGCCACCATCCGCACCGAGTGGTGGCACTTCAACTTCACCGGGCCGCGCTACCCCCTGAGTGACTGGACCTGGGACTGTGCGGACTAGCGGCCACAGTATCCGCTACAGCGTGCTGTTGCCGCCCCTGCTGCCCCTCGTACTCTGTGCCGCACTCGCACTCTACGATCCCGTGCTTCTGATCGGCTATGCGCAGGCGGCGAGCGACTGGATCTTACTGCGCTTCGACTGGCTATTCTCCTGGTCGTGTAGCGCGTTCCTGCTTCTGTTGCTGGTGGTGTACCTAAGTCCGCTGGGCCGTACGGTCATCGGTGGAGCGGGCGCGCAGCGGTTGCTATCGCCCTGGCGGTGGTTCGCCATTACAGCCTGTACGACCATCGCCACCGGTATTCTCTTCTGGGGGATCGCCGAACCGATCTACCACGTAAGCGCACCGCCGCCGGCGGGGGTGGGGGAGCCAGCCGTCTTTGCCCTGTCGACCATGCTGCTGCACTGGACGCTGACGCCCTACGCCATCTACACGGTTGGGGGGCTGCTCTTCGCGCTGGGCTTCTACAACCGCCGGCAGCCCTTCACGCTGAGTACCCTGCTGGTGCCCCTATTGGGCGAGCGGGTCCATCGCCGCGGCGGTGCGGCCATCGATGCCATTTGCCTGTTTGCCCTGGTAGCGGGTATGGCGGCATCACTCGGGGCGGGCAGTCTAGCCCTACAGGGCGGCCTGGCGGGCGTTTTGGGCGCGGACGCCGGTGCGACGCCTCTCCAACTGGCGGTACTGATCGGAGCCGTCGTATTGGCATTCAGCGTATCGGCGGCCACGGGACTGCAGCGCGGCATTCGCATGCTCTCCAATATTAATATTATCGGGTTCATCCTGCTGGCGCTCTTCGTGCTGGCTGCCGGCCCGGTGCTGGATACCCTGCGCTTGGCCGGGTACGCGGCGGTAGACTTTATGACCACCTTTATCCCCCGTAATCTGGGACTAGATCCGGGCATCCCCAGCGACTGGAGCCACGCCTGGACAAGCTTCTACTGGGCGAATTGGTACGCCTGGGCGCCCATCACGGCACTCTTCCTGGGGCGGCTCGGGCGGGGCTATAGCGTGCGTCAATTCATCGCGGTGAACCTGCTGGCCACCGCTGCATTTGCCGCCTGCTGGATGGTGGCCTTCGGGGGTACGGCCCTGGTGCTGGACGGGCAGTCGGGCGGATTGCTCTCTACTACCCTAGCTACCGCGGGACCGGAGGCAGTTGCCTATGTGCTGCTCGGGGAGTTGCCGGGCGTACGTATTGCGGCAGCGGTGTTTTTGCTGCTCCTGTTCCTCTCCTACGTCACGGCGGCGGATTCCAATGTATCGGCGATGAGTGCCCTATGTGTACGGGGGATCGGTCCGGACTCCGCCGAGGCCCCGGTGGGGGTGAAGCTCCTGTGGGGCGTAGTGATCGGTACGACCTCCTGGGTGCTGGTCTCCTTCGCGGGTCTGGACGGTATCCGATTGATCTCTACCCTGGGGGGCTTTCCGGCAATGTTGCTCTTCCTACTGGGTGCCGTGGGGCTGGGCCGGCTGGTGTACAGGAGCTACGGGGCGGAGTAAGTACAAAGAGACCGGGCGGCTGCACAACATTCCCGTACGCAACACCTTTTTACACCACTACCACCTTACTGTATGGCTACCCCCCAATTTACCTCCGACGTCGAGGCCGTTGACGCCCTGGCGCAAGCTTACCAAGATTTACGCACCGAGATCGGCCGGGTCATCGTCGGCCAGGAAGAAGTCGTCAAGACGGTGCTCATCTCCCTGTTTTCCAACGGTCACTCTTTACTAGTAGGCGTACCGGGGCTGGCGAAGACCCTGCTGGTATCCACCATCTCCGAAGTGCTCGACCTGGACTTCAAGCGGATCCAGTTTACCCCCGACCTGATGCCGACCGATATCACCGGCTCGGAGATCCTGAACGACGAGCGGCACTTCGAATTCAATCGCGGACCGCTCTTCGCTAATATCGTCCTGGCCGATGAGATCAACCGCACGCCCCCCAAGACCCAGGCCGCCCTGCTGGAAGCCATGCAGGAACGCTCCGTCACGGTGAGTGGTGTACGGCACCAGTTGCCCGCCCCCTTCTTCGTGCTAGCTACCCAAAACCCCATCGAGCAGGAGGGAACCTACCCCCTGCCGGAGGCTCAGCTAGACCGCTTTATGTTCAACATCCCCCTGGACTACCCCTCCTACGAAGAGGAGCTGGCCGTAGTACGAAATACGACCGGCGTAGAACGTAGCTCCGTAAAGCACGTGCTGAGCGGTGCACAGATCTTGTACTTCCAGCAGCTGGTCCGCAAGATCCCTATCAGCGATAACGTACTGGAGTACGCCGTCAAGCTCACCGGCAAGACCCGCCCCAATACCAGCCGCGCCGGCACCAACGTCAACGAATACATCAGCTGGGGCGCCGGCCCCCGGGCCAGTCAGTACCTCGTACTGGGCGCCAAGTGCCACGCAGCCATCAGCGGCAAGTACAGTCCGGATATCGAAGACGTGCAGGCGATCGCCAAGTACGTACTGCGCCACCGCATCGTGCGCAACTACAAGGCCGAAGCCGAGGGCATCACCGAGGAGCAGGTGATCCAGGGCTTGTTCTGACCGTGATGCAGCTCCCCGGACTCTACCTCCGCCCCAGTCCCCTCGGCCAGCGTGGGGTTTATACAGCCGCTGCCATCAGCGCGGGCTCCGTAGTCGAGCTGGCTCCGGTCATCGTACTGACGGCGGCAGAGCGCACGGTCATCCACGATACCCTGCTCCACGACTACTACTTCATCTGGGATGGAGACGGTGCCGCCCTGGCCCTGGGCTACGGCAGTCTCTACAATCACGGACCTGACCCTAACCTGGATTACGAGATGGATTACGATTTCGCCCAGATCCGCTTCACGGCCCTCCGCGACATTTCTGCCGGGGAAGAACTGCTCATCGACTACATGGCGGGCGATGATCGGGAGGGGCTCTGGTTTGCAGTGAACGAATCGCAATGATCGGCTATTCCGTAGCTACAGTATTGAAAATATTTCAATATTACCATCGATAAACTACACACTTTGTATAGTTGATTCAATTCTATTGAAAATACTTGTGTATTAAGACTCGATGATTGCATCTTTGCTATTGCAAGGACGAAGCAACGGCAGGCGTCCACATTTTGTAGGGTGATGAAATTGGCAGCCATGCCCGCTTGTCTCGCGGGTGGGGAGGTCGGTATAAACCCAGTTCACGGCTCCGCGCGAGCGCCGCTCTTCGGAGCGTTGAATTGTGGCTAACCGCCCCGTGTAGGTTCGACTCCTACCCCTACAGCATATTCGTACCGGCTAGCGTGTGAGCGCAGTTTTGTATCATGGCTATTCCATGCTACCTCAGCTCCGGTATACATCACGCTTTCGGCTGCGCCTCCGCAGACTGCGATCGCCCCTCCCCCCTACGGTGGTCGCTACTCACTGGCTGGACCGGATATTTCAGCTATTCGATCTACTGTACCTGTTCGATCTCTACGAGGTCGTTAGCAATGCCCTGTCGCCGGAGCTGCGGGGGCTCACCGCCCGGGAGTATCACATGCTTTATCCCTACTTCGGAGATAGTGTACCGTACCACCGTGTGCGGATCGACGAGCGGGCGCACCTGGGGCCCCGCTCCTTTCGGTTTTACTACGTAAGCTTTCATACCATCAATAGCTGGGGCAGCATACCACTGGCTACGTTGGTACACGAGATGGTGCACGTCTGGCAGTACGAGCAGCACGGCGCGGTCTACATCCCCCGTGCACTGGTCGCTCAACATACCCGGTCGGGCTACGACTACGGTGGCCGCGCCGGATTGGCTGCCGCACGGAGTCTTGCCGACTTAAATTACGAGCAGCAGGCCGCCGCAGTCGAGGATGCCTTCCGGCTGGCCAACGGCTTACCAACCCGCTGGATGCGGGGAGCGAAAACCTCTGATTTACCCGACTTCGAACCGTTCCTAAGCGAAATTCGCTACGCCATACCCCCTAACTAGCGGTAGAAAATGGCCCCCGAATGGGTCCGGTCTGCGCTATGACACGTAGATTTACCCGTTCCTTCGCTCTCCCTATGCTTTCGATTTGCGTACCAGTCTATAATTACGATGCCCGTCCGCTGGTCCACGAGCTGCTACGACAGGCGGATGAGATGAGCGAAGCGGTCGAAGTGCTGGTATACGAAGACGGTAGCGCCCCCGAGCAGCAGTGCATCAACCAAAGCCTCGCCGATCTACCCAACGTGCGGTACGTAGCCCTACCGGAGAACACCGGCCGGGCCAGTATTCGTAATCGAATGGCCAAAGACGCGCAGTATGCCATTCTCGTGATGTTGGATGTAGATGGTGAGCCCAACCCCTACCTGTTACGTAACTATATCAGCCGACCAACCGAAGCTACCGTTGTCGTAGGTGGTAGAAGTTACACTAGTGAACCGCCGGACGACCCTGCGCTTCGTCTGCACTGGCAATACGGTCGCTATCGGGAGGCGCTTGCACCCGCGCGTTTTCGCCCGCGCCCCTACCTACACTTTCAAAGCAACAACTTTCGGGTAGATCGGCAATTCTTTCTTGATAACCCCTTCCCAGAAGTACATAGCTACGGACATGAAGATACGCTTTGGGGACAACTACTCGCTCCAGCAGGGACACGTATTGAGTATATTGACAATCCAGTATTGCATCTAGGATTGGAACCTGAAGAGGTATTCATCGCCAAGCAACGGCAGGCGGTGCAGACGCTAAAGAGTCTGCGCAAGGCACATCCCACCCTGACGACCCGTCTGACGACCTTCGCCGATCGCTACCCCCGCATGTCGCAATTAGCGGAGCTGCTGCCGGAAGAAATGCTGGTGCGCTACCTGATGCGGACGCGCAACCTCAAGGTGCTCGATATGCTCAAGCTGAAGTGGTGGATCACGGGGTGGGCACTCGCCATAGGCTATTCGTGAACCACTGCCGGTCATCGCTGACATGATGCAGGAAGGTGAAGCCGGCCGCGTCGGCCATCCCCTCGATTTCGCGCAGGTTGTACTTCTGACTGATCTCTACGGCGATGGGCTCCCAGGCGCGGAAGCTGAACTTCCGGTTCAGGGCCCGTAGGTGGACCTGCTGGGATTCGACGGGCAGCAGGAAGCTGCGGGCCGCGCCGGATGCCGGGTCGTAGGTCTCCCAGTGGCGCCAGCAATCCAGGGCGAAGTCGCCCTCCAGTTCCCGGTTGATGCGGGCCAGTAGATTCAGGTTGAAGGCGGCGGTGATACCACCTACGTCGTTGTAGGCAGCCAGCACTACGCCGGGGTCTTTTTTCAGGTCAAAACCCGTAAAGAGAAGATCTCCGGGGTTGAGGAACGACCGGAGCCGCTTCAGCGTACCGACGGCCTCGGAGGGAGAGAAGTTTCCAATATTAGCCCCCGGAAACAGGACCAGACGTGGTCGGCCACCGGTAGCGGCCCCCAGCCGGTCCAGGGCTTCGAAGTAGTCCGCCTGGATGGGATTGAAGTCCAGGGTAGGCCAGCGCAGTTTGATGAGGGTGCCGAGCTCGCTCAGCGCGGTCTCGCTCAGGTCGATGGGCCGGTACGAAAACTGCACGCCTGCCGTCAGAAACTGCTCGATGAGGATCTGCGTCTTGGTGCCGTCACCGGCTCCCAGCTCGATGAGGTCGAAGGCGGGGGCGTTCAGCGCGTCCAGCAGGTTGGGTACGCACTGGCGGTAGATGCGCGATTCGGCCTCGGTCAGGTAGTATTCCGGGCACCGCATGATGTCCTTGAACAGGCGGGTGCCCTGCTCGTCGTAGAACCATTTGCTACTCAACTGGCGTACGGGCCGGGAGAGGCCGTCCAGTACGTCCTGCGCAAAAGCGTTCAGTTGAGAGGTAGGTGAAATGGTCATAACTTATACATCTTTAGCCAGGCGAATGCCGGTAAACTGCCAGCGCTTGTCTGGTTGGAAAAAATTACGGTACGTAGGGCGTATGTGGCGCAGTGGCGTGGCACAGCTGCCTCCCCGCAGCACCATCTGGTTGATCATGAACTTTCCGTTGTACTCACCCAGGGCTCCGTCAGGCCGCGGATACCGCGGATACGGAAGGTACGCCGAATTTGTCCATTCCCAAACATGCCCCAGCAGCTGGTGATCCGAGGGGTCGGTCGCCACGGTCGGGTGGTAACTCTCCCGCTCCACCCAGTTGCCCCGCTGGGGGATATCCGGTGAAAAGATCTTACAGGCCACTTCCCACTCGAACTCCGTGGCCAGGCGCGCACCGGCCCAGCGGGCATAGGCATCGGCTTCGTACCAGCCGATATGGGTGACCGGCAGGTGAGGGTCGACGGCCACCAGACCACGGTCGAGCGTGTACTGCTGCCAACCGTCTTCCGAGGGGTACCAGTACTGGGGGGCCTTCACTTCCAGCTCACGCGCCCAGGCGATCCCCTCCATCTGCCAGAACTCGAAGCGCTCGTACCCCCCGTCTTCCATAAACCGGAGATACTCCCCATTAGTGATCAGGCGCGAACCGATGGCGAAGTCGAGCAGCAGGACGTCGTGGTGGCTCAGTTCGTTGTCCCAACAAAAAGACTGCCCGGTATGTCCGATCGCATAGCGACCGGCGGGGACGGGCAGGAAGGTCAGTTCAGCCGCGACGGCCGGCGACGGCGTGGTGCGGCGGCGATATACCGGATAGAGCGGATTGGTGCCCAGGATGTACTTGATGTCGGTAAGTAGCAACTCCTGGTGCTGCTGTTCGTGGTGTAGTCCCAACTCGGTCAAGCGTACCACCTCCGGATCTTCCTGCTCGAGCAATTCCCGCATGGCGTGGTCCACGTGTGCGCGGTAGTCCAGAATGGTGGAAAGGCCCGGTCGGGTCATGTTGCCGCGGTGGCTGCGCAGCACGCGGGGGCCCTGACTTTCGTAGTAGCTGTTAAAGAACCAGTTGAGCCGCTCGTCGAAGCGCAGGTAGTTGGTGGCGTAGTCGGCCAGGATGAAGTTTTCGAAGAACCAGGTGGAGTGACCGAGGTGCCACTTGGGGGGGCTCACGTCGGGATGCGGCTGCACGGCATAGTCCTCGGCCTCCAGGGGGGCACAGAGGTAGACGGACTGCTCGCGTACCCGGTCAAACTGCCTACTGATACCCGTAGGAGAATAAATACTCTGCGTCACGCGGCTGTGTTATTGGTCCTGCACGGTCACCCCTTTCCAGAACGCGACGTGCCCCCGGATGTGTTCGGCCCGCGGCAGGGGATCGGCGTAGTACCAGGCGGCATCGGGATTGGACTTGCCGTCTACTTCCAGTGTATAGTAGCGGCAGTCCCCCTTCCAGCCGCAGTAGCTGGTGGTGGCGCTGTCGCGCAGAAACTCCTGCCGGACACTATCGGCGGGAAAGTAGTGATTGCCTTCTACGACTAGCGTTTCGGGACTTTCGGCGATTACCTGGCCGTTCCAGATGGCTTTCATATGCAATAAAATGAGAGGTACTATAACTGCGCATACCGGCCGGGGGTTGGGCCCCGCTACACTTATCTTGCCGCCATGCAGCAGCCCGCCCTGATCATAATGGTCAAAAACCCCATCGCCGGCAAAACCAAAACCCGCCTGGCCCAGGACGTCGGGGATGAGATGGCCCTCCGGATGTACGGCATCCTTCTGGAGTACACCCGCGACCAGGCCCTGGGGCTCACCGATGTCACCCGCTACCTGCACTACTCCGATCACGTGCGGTCGGACGATGGCTGGCCCGGCGACCGCTTCATCAAGCTGGTGCAGGTAGGACCGGGACTGGGCGAGCGTATGGCTGCCGCCTTCGATCATGCCTTCGCCCGTCACCACGACCGCGTCATCATCATCGGTAGCGACTGCCCCGGCGTCACTACCGAACTACTCGACGAGGCGTTTGCCGCCCTCACGACCCACGAGGTAGTGATCGGTCCGGCCAATGACGGGGGGTACTACCTACTGGGTATGCGCCATCCGCACCCTACGCTGTTTACGGACATGAGCTGGAGCACCTCCGATGTACTGGAAGAGACACTGGCGCGGACGCAGGTGCAGGGCTTGAGTACCCACCGGCTCCCGGTCCTCTCCGATATAGATCATCTGGAAGACTGGCTGGGGTACGGCTGGGCGTTGCCGGACCTGTAGGTTGGTAAAAGGCTACCCCCCTAGAGACGATTGCTCCGCGCGCGCAGGGCATGATCCGCCAGTACCAGTGCGACCATGGCATCTACGATGGGTACGGCACGGGGTAGTACGCAGGGATCGTGCCGGCCCTTACCTACTACGGTGACGGCTTCCCCGCCTTCATTGATACTCTCCTGATCGGAGATGATGGTGGCGACCGGCTTAAAGGCGGCGCGGAAGTAGATGTCCTCCCCGTTCGAGATGCCGCCCTGAATGCCTCCGCTGCGGTTGGTGCGGGTGCGTACGCGGCCGTCGGCATCGGTATAGAAGGCGTCGTTGTGCGCGCTACCGCGCAGGCTCACCCCCTCGAAGCCGCTGCCGTAGGCGAAGCCCTTGCAGGCATTGATACTCAGAATAGCCTTACCGAGATCGGCGTGTAGCTTATCGAATACCGGCTCACCCCAGCCCGGGGGTACCCCCCGGATGACGCACTTGACGATGCCTCCAATGGTATCACCGGCCTTGCGGACGGCCAGGATCTCCGTCTCCATCTTAGCGGCAGCGGTGGGGTCCGGACAGCGTACGTCGTTGCGGTCGATCTGGCTCAGGTCTAGGTCCTCATGGGGCAGATTCGTGGCAATGTCACCCACCTGATCCACGTAGCTGTGTATGGTTACGCCCAGGTGGGCGAGCAGCTGCTTGGCTACGGCACCGGCTGCTACCCGTGCGGCGGTCTCGCGGGCCGACGACCGGCCGCCGCCGCGGTAGTCGCGGTGGCCGTACTTGGCCGAGAAGGTGTAGTCCGCGTGGCTGGGCCGGTACTTGTCGTAGATGTGGCTGTAGTCCTTGCTGCGCTGATCCTGGTTGTAGATGACCATGCCGATCGGGGTGCCGGTGGTCTTGCCCTCGAAGGTGCCGCTGAGGAGTTCTACCGTATCACCCTCCTTGCGCTGGGTGACCAGCCGGCTCTGGCCGGGTCGCCGCCGTGCCATTTCCTGCTGAATAGCTTCCACATCCAGCTCCAGTCCGGCCGGGCAGCCGTCGA
This sequence comes from Neolewinella maritima, assembly GCF_923081025.1. Classification (GTDB taxonomy): domain Bacteria; phylum Bacteroidota; class Bacteroidia; order Chitinophagales; family Saprospiraceae; genus Neolewinella; species Neolewinella maritima. The sequence continues at coordinate 637,366 of NZ_CAKLPZ010000001.1, forward strand.
TGGTTACGCCCAGGCCCCGGCCGTGGCTCTCGCCGAAGGTGGTGATGCGGAAGAGGGTGCCGAAGGAGTTGCTCAATGTAGAAAGGGTAAGGTCGCCAGGCGTAGTGCGGCGGGCGGTCAAGGTACTACGCTTTCAGCTTCTGCTTCAGGGCCGATGGCAGGTAGCGGGCTAGCAACAGCCGACCCCGTTCCAGATTGCGAAAGCCCAGCGTGGGGTAGAGACGGGTATAGCTAGGCAGCAATTGATGGGGCCGGCCCACGTCAGCGTAGATGGCGCCTGGTCCGAAATAGCGGGTGTACGCCCGGGTTGCCGCCGCCAGGTCATGTGTGGCCAGGATGCGAATCTTGCGTAGCAGAGCGCCCACAAACAGCGATGCGTGGGTCTGCCAGTACTCTGGTGCAGCGCGGCTGAGGTGCGCGTTGACCTCAGCCAGCAGCTGCAGGGCCTGCGCTACCTGTGGAATCGGATCACCGGAGGTGACCCGGGGGCCGGCATGATGGTAGTACGTACTGCGCACTACGGGGTCGATCAGGTAGCTCGCTTCCGTGCGGAGCAGGCGGAAGTAAAGGTTCGGATCATCGTAGGCCGGAGTGGCTTCGTTCCAGTTGCCGGCGCGCGTCAGGGCGGAGCGGCGGTATAGGTTACTATTGGTATGGCCGATCCGCAGATCCTGCACCAAACCTTGCCAGGGATCCGGAAGGGGGATACTATCGGACGTGCTGCCGTCGGGATACTGATTTCGGTATGCTCCGATCACCCAGTCGGTAGTGGTAGTCGTAAGGGCTAGCTGCGCGGCGATTTTACCGGGGTTTAGGTAATCATCGGCATCTAGAAACTGGATCCACTCCCCCCGTGCAAGGGCCAGGGCTACGTTGCGTGCGCTCGGTGCGCCCTGCTTGCTGGCGGTAAGGGTGCGAATGCGGTCTGGGTATCGGGCGTGGTACGCCTGGAGGATCGCCGGGCTACCGTCCGTAGAGTTGTTGTCTACGAGTAGGAGTTCCCAGTGGCCCTGCACCTGCGACCCCGCCCGGATGGCGGACGTGATGGCGCGCTCCAGGTAGGCGGCCGCATTATATACCGGGATGATGATGGACAGACGCACCCTGTAAAGGTGGCAAGATTTGGCAAGAGCCCGGTGGCGTAGCTACCTTCGGTCATGCTACTGACGGTCGTGATCTGCACCTACCACCGCGAAGAATTGCTGGCCCTGAGTCTGACCTCACTGGCCCAGCAGTCTGCAGATCCGGATCGCTACACCGTACTGGTCGTGGACAATGCCGGAAGGGAGGCCACGCGGCAGGTAGCTGAGCGCTTTAGTGTAGGGTACACAACCAAGGCCGCAGTGGGACTCAGTCACGCACGGAACCGTGGCCTGGAAGCAGCAGCGACCCCCTGGGTACTCTACCTCGACGACGATATACAGGCTCCCCCCGATCTGCTGCAACGGTTTCTCGACCGACTCGACACGGCGGACTTTGCTGCCCTGGGCGGCATGGTGCGGCACTGGTTTCGCGATCCACCCCCGCGGTGGCTACGTCGGTATTACCGACGGCCCATGCGCCCCTCCCCCCAGGCTGCTTTTGGTGAGCTGGCTGCGGACCGCTACCTGCTCGGCGGGCTGCTGGCGGTGCGACGGCGCGCGGGGCAGAAGGTGGGCGGCTTCTCCGCACGCTACGGGATGCAGGGCCGGCGCGTGGGGCGGGGGGATGAGGACGAATTTCAGGTCCGGCTTCGTCGGGCCGGCTTCGGCGTGTACTACGATCCGGAGATCGTCATCGACCATTTGGTGCAGCCCTATAAGTACACCTTCGCTGGAATCCTCCAACTGGCCCGGGCTGCCGGCCGTGACGGACTGGGCATGCGCGGTAACACAAAACCTAACCGGTGGCAGGTCCTGCGTCGGCTTGCCATTATCACGGGCTACAGTCTGCCCTTCAACCTGGCACGCTGGCTCTTCAAGCCGCAGTACTACTGGCAGAACGCCTACCTCGATACCCTGACGAAGTATTACTTCCTCTGGGGGCAGTACCATGCCCAACACACGCTAAATTCCCGCTGATATGCACACCGCCGTTTTCCCCGGATCCTTTGACCCCATCACCACCGGTCACGTCGAACTCGTGCGCCGTGCCGTACCCCTCTTCGACCGTATCGTAGTGGCTGTTGGCATCAACAGCCAGAAGAAGACTCTATTCGGGTTGGAGCAGCGGATGCAGTGGCTGCGCGATGTATTTGCCGACGAGCCAACCGTGCACGTGGATAGCTTCGAGGGGCTTACCGCGCACTACTGTCAGCGTATCGGAGCCCGTTACCTGCTGCGGGGCCTACGCAATAGCAGCGACTTCGATTACGAAAAAACGATCTCTCAGCTCAATGGGATCGTCGGGGACGGACTGGAAACCTTCTTCCTGATCAGCCAGCCGGCCTACAGTCATATCAGCTCTACCATCGTGCGGGAGATCATCAAGGGTGGGGGAGATGCCGGACCGTTCCTGCCCACAGGCTTACAACTTCCGGCGCGCCACGATGCTCCGGCCTAGGGTCACCTCATCGGCGTACTCGAGCTCGCCGCCGAAGCTGACGCCCCGGGCGATACTACTGACCTGCACATCGGCCTCCGTCAGCTGTTTGTTGATATAGAAGATGGTAGTGTCTCCCTCGATGGTGGGGCTGATGGCCATGATCACCTCCTCTACTTCGGCTTCGGCGGCGCGCTGCACGAGGGTGTCGATGTTTAAATCAGCCGGGCCGATACCTTCGATGGGAGAGATCACGCCGCCCAGCACGTGGTACACGCCGCGGTACTGCTGCGTCTCTTCGATGGCCATCACGTCGCGGATGCTCTCTACTACGCAAATGACGGTCTTGTCCCGGCGCGTGTCGCGGCAAATGCTGCACACGCTCTGGTCACTCAGGTTGCCACAGGTGATGCAGTGCTGGATATTTTGCCGCATAGTGGATACCGCCCGGGCAAACTGGCTACTGTCTTCGGTAGGGCGCTGTACGAGGTGAAGGACTAGGCGCAGGGCGGTTTTGGGACCGATACCGGGCAGGCCGGCGAAGGCGTTGACGGCATCTTCGATAAGGCGGGAAGAAAATTGCATGCAGAAGGTTAGAACAGCGCCGTCAGGGGGAAGAGCCCCTACGGTGAGCCGGGTGCAAGTGGAGTATAGAAAACAATCGGGGGACGGTACAGTTTGTTTATCCCGTGATTAGGCCCCAAATTTGCCGACCTTACGCACCACCTAAAAGAAGTACAGCAATTATGGCCGAGGTTATACGCATGCCGCGCATGAGCGACACAATGGAAGAGGGTAACATCGTCGCCTGGCTCGTCGAAGAAGGCGAGGCCGTAGAACCCGGTCAGACCCTGGCGGAAGTCGAAACCGATAAAGCCACCATGGAGCTGGACTCCTTCTTCGAAGGTACCCTGCTCCACATCGCCGTCAAGGAAGGTGCCGTACCCATCGATGGCGTGATCGCCGTGATCGGTGAGGAAGGCGAAGACTGGAAGGCTGCCCTGGAAGGCGCCGGTACGGATGCTGCCAACGGCGCAAGCACCGATACCGCCGATTCCGAAGCCCCCCAGGCCTCCGCTTCGGAAAGCAGTGCTGCGGAGCCCGCTACCGACAGCGCTACTGCTTCCACTGACGACAGCGACGATCGCGTCAAGGCAAGCCCCCTGGCGCGTGCCATGGCCAAATCCGCCGGCATCGACCTGAAGAACGTCAGCGGAAGTGGCGAAGGCGGACGCATCGTGAAGCGCGACATCGAGGAAGCCCAGACCAGCGGCAGCACCGCCCCGGCCGGTACGGCTGCCCAGCCGCAGAGCGGACAGGCCATCGCGCACCCACCCCAGCCTAAGCCACAGGCCGAGCCCAGCCCCGGCGTCACCGCACAGCCCGAAGACAGCAAGCCGAAGGTGGCCCCCTTCTCGCTCGGTACCGGACAGGAGAACTTCACCACCTCCAGCGTCAGTCAGATGCGCAAGGTGATCGCCCGCCGTCTGGCGGAGAGCAAGTTCACCGCCCCCCACTTCTACGTCACCGTAGAGATCGACATGAGCAAGGTCTGGGAATTGCGTAAGCGCATCAACGAAGTCTCCCCAGTCAAGATCAGCTTCAACGATCTCGTACTCAAGGCCTGCGCTACCAACTTGCCTAACCACCCGGCCATCAATTCCAGCTGGGCAGGGGATAGTATCCGCGTCAATCAGGACGTCAATATCGGTGTAGCCGTAGCCATTGCCGACGGCCTGCTGGTCCCCGTGATCCGCCACGCCAATATGAAGTCGCTGAGCCAGATCAACGTAGAGGTCAAGGAGCTAGCCGGACGCGCCAAGATCAAGCGCCTCACACCCGAAGAGATGAGTGGCAACACCTTCACCATTTCCAACCTGGGCATGTTCGGAATCGAAGAATTTACCGCCATCATCAATCCGCCCGACGCCTGTATCCTAGCCGTCGGCGGCATCAACGATAAGCCCGTTGTCCGCAATGGTGAAGTAGTGCCCGGCAAAATCATGAAGGTGACCCTGAGCAGCGACCACCGCGTAGTCGATGGCGCCTCCGCCGCCCTGTTCCTCAATGATGTCAAGGCTACCCTCGAGGAGCCCATCCGTTTGATGGTATAAGCCTAACGGTATGTGTAAGCATGCACAGTGCCCCCGCTAATCACTAGCGGGGGCACTGTTTATTGGAGTAGTATGGAATAGCAATCTACTGTTTCACGAAGCGCCGGGTGAGCATCCTGCCGTCGTTCCGCACTCGCAGCAGGTAGGGTCCCGCGGCTGCTGTACTGAGGTCGAAGGTATGACGGCCGTTAGCCGCTCCTAGTTCTCGGCGTTCCAGCAGGCGGCCGCTCGCATCCATGATTTCCAGAATGGTGGTACCGCTGCTCAGCTCGCTCAGGTCGAGGGATAGCGTATGCGTGACCGGATTGGGGAACATTCTCACCTGACCGGGTTCCAGGGCCGGCGGCAGTGCGGTCGTAGCGCAGTTGGTACCGGTATCGCGGGTCACGAAGATCTGGTTGGACAGATCGAAGCAGCCCGCTAGGTCAGCTGCATTCGCCCCTACCGTTGCGCCGCTCAGGCTATCTCCGTACGCGAGGTGCCAGACGTAGCAGAGTCCGGGTCCCGCGCCGTCCAGATCGAAGGGTGGGCCGGCGGGCAGGGCGAGAATATTGAGGCTATCGTCCGTGATCACCCAGGCACTGTTAGTGCCTACGGTATCAGTCAGTACGACTTCGAAGGCGTCCGAGATCGAGTCATCGGCACAGATGGCAGTAGAATCTCCCCCGGTGGCCAGGGAGAGAATACCCCCATCCACCCCGTCGCGACGTACGGTGATGCTATTGGAGAGCTCGAAGCAGCCCGTCAGGCTATCGGCCCGACCGTCGATGGCGGCACCCCCCAGATCGCCGGTGTACGACAGGTGCCAAATGAGGCACGTGCCATCCCCGGCCCCTTCGAGGTTAAAGGGTGGGGCGGCTGGCAGGGCCAGGATGTTGAGGCTATCGTCGGTGATGACGTAGATACTGCTATCGCCGGTCGCTCCGCTGAGCGTCACGTCGATCAGGTCGTCGATGCCGTCGCCGGCACAGACGGAGGTGCTGTCTCCACCCCCTTCGGCCAGGGCGATCGTGCCGCCGGTGACGGTCACGCCCGTCGGACAGTTCTGCCCGAATACAGCGAGGGGAAGGAGGTACAGAAGAAGAATGGCCGGCAGGGTAACCCAGCGGCACAGGGTAGTGGTAGAGTACATGCGTGTGTTGGTTTTGATTAAACGTAGATACACTTCGTACCCAATAATAGTATAATCGACCTACACATGCGGTTTTTAGTAACCCTCTTAAGTCATAATGGCTAATCGCCGACAAACTGCAGATCCCCATCCCGGCAAAGCCGAAACGGGGATTACTACCAATTGGAAAAACCGGTCGGGATACGTATTTCGTTGCACCGACGTACCCGACGGCAAACAGAAGGAATACAACAAGTTACAACTTATTACAGTAAAATAGTGGCCACTATTGGGACAATTTAACGTCGGCTATCTTACCGTATTCACAGCTACTAGGCTACTGTATGTGTAGCTTACCTACGACGGTCCTGGCCGGGTCGACCAGCAGGTATACCCCGGCGACGAGTGCGTCCGTCTCGATGTGGGCCGTTCCGTCACCGCGGACCACCACGCGCTGCATACGCTGCCCCAGGCTGCTGTATAGGTCCAGGCGTTCCACGCCGCTCGCTGGCAGTTGCACCCGCACCTGCGTACCCGCCCTGGCCGGATTGGGGTAGAGGGTGGCCGGAAGAACGGTTCCGGAGTCCTCCGTGCTGAGTACCAGAGCCTCCTGGGCGAAGATCTTGTCTGCCAACGTATAGGCATCCCGGGCTACCAGCGGACCGATGCGTCGACCGGGGATATCGTCTACCGGCGGATGAATGCCACCCCAGATTCGGCTCAGGCTGGTTTCGGAAGCGGCGTCCTGGTATGTGGCCCACTGCAGCACGACATCGACGCTCGGCCCCCGCTCGAAGACTAGGAATTCATTACGTTCGGCGACGAACTCCCCCAGTCCGCCGGGGAAGTAGGGTGAGCCCGTCAGGTGCTCCAGTACCGTAGCCGCCGCGCTGCTGAAGGTAGAATGGCCCGAAACGTAGCCGGCGAAATTGGGCGTAACGAAGTTGGGCCGCTGGTAGGGTTCCCACACGAAGGGGTTGATCCAGTCTACCCCCGCGTAGCCTCCCGGACTGCTGTCGACGAAGGTGTTGCCGATCCAGGCGCGTGCCTTGACCTGTAGTAGCGTAGTGTCGTTGACCACCTCGTCGGCACCATTGGCCAACTCGATAAAGCCCGGATCGAGGCGTAGCCCCCGGGCGTTGTACGAAGGATGTGACGGCACGGAGGCCTGACCGAACAGCGCCAGGTAGCGAATCGCCGTGATGGGCCGCACGTAGTCGTACTTCCCCTTGATGCTCCAGGCCGTGATGGCCGCGTCGTGCATCGCGCCACCCAGAGTGAGGTAGGCCTTTACGTCGTACTCCAGGGCGTCTAGCACTTCCCCTTCGCCGTGGAGCTTCCGCTCGAAGAGGGGGTGGTCCATCACCGTATTAAGGATGGCGAACCAGTGACCGGGGGGCGTTTCGGAGGCCGGTCCGTCGGCCCAGAACTCCGCCAGTACCCGGGTGTAGTCGCCGCGGGGTACGACGTTGGGTGCGTAGGGCTGTCCGGTCACGGGGTTGCGGGGGTGACCGTCGCCGGGCTGCCCGCCCGCGCGCTGATCATAGAACGTGCGGTACTCCGCCGGCGAGGTGGGTAGGGGGGTGCTGCGATTGCCCCGTGCGCCGGGGGAAATATCCCACAGCACCCCGTCGTCGGGATCGAGGTGACTGGACCACTTCAGCACCGTCTCGAAGTTCCAGCGGTAGAAGTTGAACTCCGCCGTGTCCTCCGGTGCGTACAGCGGCGGCGGACCGGGGTCGTGGTACACCGGACTGGCGCCGTAGATCGGGCTGGCGGTAGTGGACACCGTCTTCACTTCATCCGGTAGGGCAAAGGGGGTGACGCGGCCCCAGCTGGCCCCCAGGAAGCTAGGAACATTGCCGTCTAGTACCTGCCCGGACTGATCGATTACCGTACCGGGAAAGGCCAGGGGTTGCCAGCGGCTGGGGTCCGCCAGGCCGAGCAGACTGAAGGGGCGGTCCAGTTCGAGGGGGGTATTGACGGGGTCGGGGTAGTCCTGGTTGGCGTAGTTGAGCGCCTCGTTCGCTCCGTCGGTCGTACCGTAGGCAATGATCTGTGCGGCAATAGAATTGCCCACCGCGGCGGGGTTTCCCTGGCGGTAGTCCGTAGAGACGTAGGTAGTATCGTAGCCCAGCGTTTCCATCAGCTCCCGGGCTTGCTCCAGGGTACGTGCGGCACCTGGGGAAGTGCGGTAGCGGTGCAGCAGCACGCGGTAGGCAGCGTAACTGACGGCCTCTTCGGCACTAGCCTGGTCGCGCGGCAGGGCGGGGGAGCCGGGGTAGGTCTGTAGCAGGGGTAGGGCACGGAGCCCCTGCACCGTAGCCCAGGCATCGTACATCGCTACGGAGCTGTGGTAGAGGTTGCGGGCGTGCACGACCGGGCGGGCAAAGTCCTGGCGGATGGCCTGCAGGTATACCTCGTTCCAGGCCCGGGCTACTGAGGGGCGTTCCTGCGCACCCGCGTTCGCGCACAAGAGGAGACCGACGAGCAGGATGAGGGGGCGGAGCAAAACAATGGAACGGTTGGTGCACTAAAGGTAAACCACGGGCCATGCGGGCGGGGCCGCCGGTGCGATCTTTTTGGAACATCCCCCGACAGGGGCCGTTATAGACTCCTTAAATCCCTGTACATGCCCATTGTGTGGATTGGCTTCGCCGTGTTTGTGGTGTCCCTGCTGTTTCTTGATCTGTTCGTGCTCAATAAACACGATCACGTGCCACGGACCCGCGAGGCGCTGGGGCAGACGGCCCTGTGGATGGCGATCGGTCTGGGCTTCAGCGGCTTCATCTACCTGGCGTACGAAAACGGCTGGGTATACTCGGATCTGCCGGCCCACACGGCCATGATCAACTACCTCACGGGCTACCTGGTGGAGCTGTCGCTGAGCATGGACAATGTGTTCGTGATCGCGGTCATCTTCGGCTACTTTCAGGTACCGGCCAAGTACCAGCACCGGGTGCTGTTCTGGGGTATCCTGGGGGCGGTGTTCTTCCGTCTGGCCATGATCCTGGCCGGGGTGTACCTGCTGGAGCAGTTCGACTGGATGTTTTACGTCTTCGGACTGCTGCTCCTCTACTCGGCCTACAAGATGGTGGGCAAGGGGGAGGAAGTGCACCCGGCCGATAACCCTATCATCAAGCTGGTGAAGAAGGTCGTGCCCGTCACGACCGAGTACCACGGACACGATTTCTGGGTGCGTAAGAAACACGTTCTGGCCGCCACGCCATTATTTGTAGCCTTGGTAATGGTAGAGACTACGGACATCATTTTTGCGGTCGATTCCATTCCCGCCATTCTGGGTATCACCACGGACTCGTTCCTGGTCTTCTCCTCCAACATCCTGGCGGTACTGGGCCTGCGGGCACTCTACTTCGTACTCAGTTCCATGATCGATAAGTTCGGCTACCTGAAGTATAGCCTGGCGCTGATCCTGACCTTCGTGGGGGTGAAGCTCATGCTGCACGAGGTATGGCACCCGGCGGAGTGGGTGAGTCTGGTGGTGATCTTTGTGACCCTCACTGCCGGCGTGGTCATCTCGTTGATGCGCAAGACTCCTACGGAACATTTAGACGATCCTACAGAGATCACCGCGCCGAGTCGGGTACCGGAGGATCACCAGTTGTAGCACGCGCTAGGATAGTTCGTCGTAGAAGCGCTGCTCCGTGATCTCATTCCACGGTTTGGCTAGGCGACGGAACGCCTCGATGGAAGCAAACACCTTCCGGGTCGTAGCGTCGGAGGCCGCGTACTCGCGGATCACCTCCGTAGCCGCACTCCGGGCCTTAGCGATCAGCGCATCGGGGTAGGGGCGTACGGACAGCCCGGGTACCTGCCGGAGTTTTTCCAGGTATTCGGCATTCTTTACTTCGAAGGCCGAGAGCGTGTACATATTTATGTAGTGCGTGGCTACGGCAAAGATCTGCTGCAGATCGGGGGGTAGCTCATCGTACTTCTCCTGGTTGACGAAGAACTCGAAACTCGTACCCGGCTCGTGCCAGCCGGGGTAGTAATAGTACTTGGCGATCTCGTGGAAGCCCATGATGTAGTCGTGGTAGGGCCCTACCCATTCCGTAGCGTCCAGGATGCCGCGTTCTAGTCCGGTATAGATCTCTCCGCCGGGGAGCAGGACGGGGGTACCGCCGAGGCGCTCTAGTACGCGTCCACCGAGTCCGGGCATGCGCATCTTCAGTCCGCGGAAGTCGGCCACGCTATTGATCTCGCGATTGAACCAGCCGCCCATCTGTACGCCGGTGTTGCCACCGGCGAAGGGGATCAGTCCTACGGTAGCATAGAGTTCGCGCCACAGTTCCATACCACCGCCGCTCAGTAGCCAGGCGTTCATTTGTTGGGCATTCAGGCCGAAGGGGAAGCCGGCGAAGAACTGGGCGGCGGGCAGCTTGCCGGCCCAGTAGTAGGCCGCGCCGCTGCCCACTTCGGCGGCGCCCTGCCGTACCGCGTCGAAGGCTTCCAGGGGGGGCACCAGTTCGCCGCCGCCGTAGACGGTGATGTGGAGCCGTCCGCCGGACATCTCATGGCACAGATCGGCTAGCTTCTGGCAGCCCTCCCCCAGGATGGGGAAGCCCGGCGGCCAGGTGGTGACCATCTTCCAGTCGAAGCGCTCTCCGCTCACGGTAGCCGGACCCCGCGACTGGGCCTGCCCCTTGCCGCCGAACAGCCGCAGGGCTAGCGGTAGGCCAATCGTGCCGGCGGCCAGGCCTTTGAGTATTTTTCTTCGGTCCATCTAGTTGCCGCCCTTCAGGTCGCGGTTGTTGAGCTGTTCATCGGCGATCTGTTGGTAATTGCCGCGGGTCTGTGTATTGCTCTGTAGCAGGTAACAGCTCAGCAGGCCGGAGTCTTCGTGGCTGGTGAGCATCAGGCGACCGTTGTCGGTGAAGTCGATATACTCCACGCGGGCCATGGGTAGGCGGAGGGCGAGTTCACCGTCGGATAGGCGGTAAAAGTTGATGGACTGCGCGTGACCGCCCGTGACCAGGTAGTGGCCATCGGGCGTGAAGGCTACGGCTTCGATCTTGAGTGGGTCGGTGAACTCCCGCACCAACTTCCCGCTCGCCGCATCGAAGAGTCGCGCCTTGTTGTCGAATCCACCAGTAGCGAAGTGTTTCTCATCCGGACTGTACCGCACACTCTTGATGCTACCGGGCTGCTCGCCAATATCCTGAATGATCGCCCTGCGGGCTACGTCGATAACCTTAGCGAAGCCGGTGTAGGTCTTACCGCCCGGACCGTTGGGGTCCAGTGTCTGAATATTACCTCCTACCAGCAGCTGTGTGCCGTCTGCGGTAAATTGCAGGGAGTTGATGGTGGAGCCACAGTTGATCCGCGCGACCTCCGCGTAGGTGGTTCCATCGAAGAACACCGCGTTGCCTGCTTCATCGCCGCCCACGATATACCGGCCGTCGGGTGACCAGGTGATGCCGTCGAAGCCGGCCTCGGTCATCTCCATACTGTGCAGTTGCTCGCCGGTGGCGGTGTCCCAGACCCGTAGGAAGTAGTCTTCCCCACCCGTGGCGATGCGCCGGCCATCCGGCGAAAAGGTGACGCATTCTACCTCGCTTTCGTGGGCACTCTGCCAGAGTAGGGTACCGTCCGCCACCCGCCAGAGCATCACCCGGTAGCCAAACTTTCCGCCGCTGACGGCCAGGCTACCGTCGGGGCTGAATTCTGCTGCTTCCACCGACTGCAGGCCGGGGGAGACGTCCGCCACGCGATGCCAAATCAGGACGGGCTCGGGTACCTTGGCGTTGTAGATATCGGCATTGGTCTGCGCCAGGAGGGGGGTGGCGAAGAGCAGGAGGTAGATCAGGTGGCGCATGGCGTATAAGTAAGCTGTTTCAAAGTACTACTTTTCCCCCGCTGCACGACCGTCACCCGTTCAACTGCAAATCCAGCTCCTCCAGGCTCACCCCCTTGGTTTCCGGCATCATGCGCCAGACCCACAGCAGCTGCAGACACATCATGAAGGCAAAAAAGGCAAAGACCGGTGCGGGGCCGATAACTCCGAACAGCAGGGGGACCAGACTAGGAATGGCCGCGGCCAGCACCCAGTGTACCGAGGTGCCGAAGGACTGTCCGCTACCCCGCAGGTGATTCGGGAAGATCTCCGAGATGAATACCCAGATGACCGCCCCCTGCCCGATGGCATGGCTGGCGATGAACAGGAACAGAAAGATCGGCACCGCCACCCCCTGCCAGCCAAACCAGAAGGCCATGGCTACCAGCGAAAGCGACACGATGTAGCCCACCGAGCCGATGTACAGCAGCTGCCGCCGCCCGAACTTGTCGATCATACTGAGGCCGATGATGGTGAACACCAGGTTCACCACCCCCACCCCGATACTGCTCAGCAGGGCACCACTCTGTTCCAGCCCCGCCAACTCGAAGATGCGCGGTGCGTAGTAGAGAAATGCGTTGATGCCGGAAAACTGGTTGAAGAACGCCACCAGGAAGGCCAGCATGAGCGGGAAACGGTATTTCTTGGTGAAGATGGTCTCCCCCGGCGTGGTGCGGGCGTTGTCGGCCTGTATCTGGGCGATCGTTGCCGCGGCGTCCCCCTCCGGATTGATGAGGTTCAGCACCCGCGTGGCTTCCGCGACATCGTTCTTCTGCGTCAGCAGCCAGCGCGGTGAGCGCGGCACGGTGAAGACCATCAGCGTGTAGATGGCCGCCGGAATAGCCTCTACGCCGATCATGTAGCGCCAGGCGTTTTCACCCATGTCGCTCAGCAGGTAGTTAGACAGGAAGGCCACCAGGATACCGAATACGATATTGAACTGGTACAGGCCCACGAGCTTACCGCGATCCCCGGCCGGGGCGATCTCGGATACATAGGCCGGAGCCGCAACGGTGGAAGCCCCCACGCCGAGCCCGCCGATAAAGCGGAGCACGGCGAATAGCCACGGATCATTGGCTAGCGACGAACCGGCCGCGGAAACGAAGTACAGCACCCCGATGAGAATGAGCGTCTGCTTGCGGCCTAGCTTATCCGTAGGAATACCCCCGAACATCGCCCCCAGCACGGTACCCCACAGCGCCGAGGAAATGATGACCACCCCGTGGAAGAGCTCGCCTCGTGGCCAGAGCTCCTGTAGGGCCTGGTCCGCGCCGGAAATAACTACCGTATCAAAACCGAACAGAAAGCCGGCCAGGGCCACGGTGATGGACCAGAAAAGTATTTTACCTGATTGCATAAGCGGCGTAAGTGTGGGCTGAATGTACAGCTTAGTCCCCGGTCGGCGTCACCAAAACGGTCAGTCCCTCTACCTCAAAGTCATCTCCCACCTCCTCTACGTACACCCCCGCAATAGCCGCCTGTAACTCCCGCACGGTCGCTGATGCGGTAGACTCCGGTAGCTCCAGAAGCACCTCGGCCCGCTCACCAAATGCCTGGTCGGCCATCTCCAGTCCCAGCTGACTCAGCGCACTCATCACCGGCGTCATCAGCGCGTAGCCGAAGGCAAGGCGTACCCCAGTAAGTAGTAATTGCTGGGTCACCGTCACTTCTTCCAGCGCCAGTCGGGCGGCCTCCCGGTAAGCGTTGATCAGCCCCGAGGTACCCAATTTGGTGCCCCCGAAGTAGCGGGATACTACGATGAGAATATCACTCAGCCCCGCCTTATCGATCTGCCCCAGGATGGGCTTACCGGCCGTGCCGCTGGGCTCGCCGTCGTCGTTCGCGCGCCAGCGGTCCGGGCCAGGCCCCAGGCGGTACGCATAGCAGTGGTGGTTGCACCTGTTGTGTATGCGGGCCTGCTCGGCTACGGCGTCTAGGGCAGCGGCCTCGTCCTGTACGTGGTAGAGCGCGGCGACAAATTTGCTGCTCCGATCGCGAAACTCCCCGGCAGCGGGGCCGGCCGGTACGGAATACTGGTCCATCCCGCAAGGTAGCGGCAAACCAAGCGCCCCCGAAATTTGTCTACCCCTACTATGCCCCGCAGCTACAAAGTCAAGGAAAGCTTCTACACCCTCCAGGGAGAGGGGGCCCAGGCCGGTCGCGCCGCCGTCTTCCTGCGCTTCACGGGTTGCAACCTGTGGAGTGGCCGCGAGGAGGACCGCCACGCTGCCGTCTGCTCCTTCTGCGACACCGACTTCATCGGTACCGATGGCGTAAACGGAGGGCGCTACACGCAGGTGCAGTGTGTAGACCTGGTGCGAAGCCTCTGGCCCGGCGGCGGACGGCCCTACGTAGTCTGCACCGGTGGTGAGCCCCTACTGCAACTGGATGTACCCCTCATCACTGCACTCCAGTCCGCCGGCTTTGAGGTGGCTGTCGAAACCAACGGCACCCTGCCCGTGCCCCCCGAGATCAACTGGGTCTGTGTGAGTCCCAAAGCCACGGCCCCCTTAGCGGTATCCGGCGGCGACGAGCTCAAATTAGTGTACCCCCAACCCGAGCCCACCGCTCAGCCCAGCGCCTTCGAGCACCTGGCGTTCACCCACTTTTTCCTGCAACCCAAGGACGAAGCCGGACGCGACAATACGCCCGCCACCGTAGCCTACTGCATGGCACACCCCCGGTGGCGGGTCAGTCTCCAGACGCACAAGATCATGGGGATAGAATAAGCGTTCTCCTTATTTAGTCTGTTTATAAACAACTGTTTATAAGTGAATTAGCCAAACATATGTTGGTCTATGTGGCTTATGTAAGTATATCTGTCACTATTAAAAAGATTATACCATGGAAGCCACCTGCAAGAACTGTAACCACTGGGAGCACGAAGCCCCCGCCGTCCAGAACCGCGACAACTTCGGCGAATGCGAAGTACTCAGCGAAAGCGGCATGAAGTACGTACTCCCCGTGCTCCAGAATCAGTCGGCCAGCACCGGCATGGAGTTTCTGACCGAAGCCAGCTTCGGCTGCAACCACTTTGCGCCCGGACGTAACTAAAAACCAAGCCCTTATCTACTGCGGATGCCACGTTTCCCAATTGGGAGGCGTGGCATTCGCTTATCCCCTCAGACCGCCCCAACAGAGGTACTTGACCACCAGGTAATCCTCGAGTCCGTATTTCGAGCCCTCCCGCCCAAAGCCGCTTTCCTTCACCCCACCAAAGGGAGCCAGCGCCGTAGAGATCATACCCGTATTGATGCCCACCATGCCGTATTCCAGCGCTTCGGCGACCCGCCAGATGCGGGCGTGGTCCTGTCCGTAGAAGTAGGCGGCCAGTCCGTACGGTGTATCGTTACTCAGTTCGATCACTTCCTCCTCCGTCTCGAAGCGGAATACGGGAGCCACCGGGCCGAATACTTCTTCTTGGGCGATGTCCATGGAAGCGTCCGCATTCAGGAGTAGGGTAGGGGTGTAGCATCGGGCACCGGCTTCGTGCCGGCTGCCCCCAATGGCTACCTCCGCCCCCTTGGCTACCGCATCCGCTACCATGCGTTCCACTTTTTCAATAGCTGCGTCATTGATCAGTGGGCCTACGTCGGTTCCTTTCTCCGTACCCACCCCTACCTGTAGGGCAGCCACGGCCTCTCCCAGAGCCGCTACGAAGCGATCGTAGATGCCGGACTGTACGTACACACGGTTCACGCATACGCAGGTCTGCCCGCCATTGCGGTACTTGGAAGCCATTGCACCGGCGACCGCGCCCTGTAGGTCCGCGTCGTCGAATACAATGAAGGGGGCGTTGCCACCGAGCTCCAGGGAGAGCTTCTTGAGGGTGCCCGCGCTCTGTGCCATGAGCTTTTTGCCCGTGGCGGTGCTGCCGGTGAAGCTGAGCTTGCGGACGCGCCGGTCACCAGTCAGCACTTCGCCTACCTCGGCCGGCTGATTACTGGGCACCACGTTCACTACGCCCGCCGGGAAGCCTGCTTCCTCCGCCAATTGCGCCAGGGCCAGGGCGCAGAGTGGCGTATCCTCGGCGGGCTTGATGATGACCGTGCAGCCTACGGCAAGGGCCGGGGCCACCTTGCGGGTGATCATGGCGATGGGGAAGTTCCAGGGGGTGATGGCCGCTACGACGCCCACTGGCTGCTTGAGGGTCAGGATGCGGGTGTCACTGCGGTGGCTCGGAATCACGTCCCCGTAGGCCCGCTTCCCTTCCTCGGCAAACCACTCGATGAAGGAGGCCCCGTAGGCCACCTCCCCACGACTCTCGGCCAGGGGTTTGCCCTGCTCCCGGGTCATGAGTACGGCCAGGTCCTCCTGATGTTGTAGGATGAGCTCATACCACTTGCGCAGTACCGAAGAGCGTTCACCGGCGGTACGCTTGCTCCAGGCGGGAAAGGCATTATGTGCCGCGTCAACGGTGTGCTCGGTATCTGCGGCCCCCAGATCGGCTACTTCTGCCAGTAGTTCGTCGTTGAATGGGTCGGTGACCCGGAAGGTCGCGCCGTCACTGGCGGTGGTCCACTGGCCATCGATGTAGGCCTGCTGGCGAAATAGGGCGGGGTACTGTAGGTGCATAAGTTAGAGGTTGCGGGGACGCGGGTGCAGAGTGATTTACCGTGGGGCTGATGAATGAACGCAGAACGGAAAGGAGTAGTCGAACCGCCAAAACCGCTCCGTAGTACATCTACCCGGTATCACCGTGTAGCCGGCTCACACTTCACGCTGCTAATTCTTTTATCATGTCTGTATTTACCTTCAGCGGCACCGCGGTGCTGCTGGGTCTGGGTGGGCTATGCCTGCTCCTGACCCTCTACGTACTATTCCTACGCCGCTATATGCAAGGGGCTACACCTTCAGCGACAGACGGCCGTACGAAACTGGCGGGCACCGATCCGCTACGGTTTGGTCCGACTACCCACCGAATATCGCTGTGCGCCGCCCTGCTCGCCTCGCTCCTTACCCTCAACTGGACGCAGTGGGATGCTCCACCCGCCGTCTACTCCGGCGTGATCGAGGTGGATGAAACGATTGATCTGATTCCGCCGCGCACCTTCGATCCGCCGCAGCCCCCGCCCCCGCCACCCCCGCCGCCTACCATCGAGGCGGTACCGGATGAAGTAGCTCCGACTGTCGACTTGATTGACCAGGGCATTACTATGAATGAGCCGGTATTCGCAACCGTACCGACGCATACGGCTTCCAGAGCAGCGCCCCCTCCGCCACCAATTGCACCCCCACCGCCATCGCACGATGAGGACACCATTGAGATATTCGTAGAACGCATGCCAGTCTTCGGTGAAGCGTGCAAGGCGTTGAGTGGAGAGGCACGTAAGCAGTGCTCGGATCGGGCGCTCTTACGTTTCGTACAGGGCGGCATCACCTATCCCCCGCTTGCTCGAAATAACGGTATGGAGGGCGTAGTGGTCGTGCAGTTTGTCGTAGAGAAAGACGGCACGGTCTCTAGCCTCAAACCAATCCGCGAAGTAGGGGGTGGCTGTACCCAGGCTGCGCTCCAAGCCATCGAACGTATCAATACCGAAGGACTCACCTTCACCCCCGGTATCCAGGCGGGGCACCCGGTGCGGGTGGCATTCAATCTGCCGGTGAAGTTTCAGCTAGCCAACTGAAGTACCCGGACCGTTCATGATCAGCCAGTCGAGGTAATTCTTGTTCTTCGTCTTTTTCAAATGAAGCTCTCTACTTCGGGCCAAAGTATCTGAGTCAAAGGATTCGTAGTAGCGTAGGGTCCATGGTCCCTTACCGCGCGTCCAACTGCCTTCATTCGCCTGGTGCGTACGGATACGTTCTGCCAAGTTTTGGGTATAGCCAATATAGAACTTACCTGCCTCAGACTTTAGGATGTAGATGTATGCTGCGGAATCCATATGGAGTGCACAATAGGAACCACAAAGGGCCCGCTTCCGAAGAAGCGAGCCCTTATGCGGTCTGGACGGGACTCGAACCCGCGACCTCCGCCGTGACAGGGCGGCATTCTAACCAACTGAACTACCAAACCAGAAGACATTCAGTATTTCACTGATTTTGAGCTTCCTTATCTAAATCGAGGTTACTCGAACCCGTCCCGATTAAATCGGGACCGTGACAGGGCGGCATTCTAACCAACTGAACTACCAAACCTGGTCGCAACTAGCAGCTAGCTGCCTGATTGCGAGTGCAAATATACTATCGCTAAAAGTTACGGTGCAAGCTTAGTAGAGATTATTTCTAGTTCTTCTGCATGATACGCCAAGGCGGTGCTAGCAGGCCCGGTCAGGGCACGAGTGTTTACTTAAGAAAGCCGCCCAGCGCGCCACCTAGTCCACCACCGGAACCTCCATCCGAGTCGCTCTTGCCGCCGCCCAGCAGATCGCCCGCTTTGCCGAGTAGACCGCCGGCATCCAGGCCGAGTACGGATAGCAGACTACCCTTATCGATCTCCTGGGTGTCTCCGGCTTCCTGTGCGCGTCCGGCCAGTTTGCTCATAATGAAGGGTAGGGCGTAGGAACTGACCGTCTGCGCCATGCTAGCCGGTATACCGAGCTTGCCGGTCAGCTTACTGATGAAGTTGCCCGCGATGCTCTGGTATACTGCGTTCTGGAGAAGTCCTCCGGCAGCCCCGCCACCGGTGCTGCTGCCAGCGGCGCCTTTGACCATGTCGAGAATGCTACCGATGTTACCACTGGACACGGCACTAGTGAGGCCTTCCGTGATGGATTCCTTGGCCAGGGGGACGGACTGCTCGGCCTGAGCGGGCTGCAAGCCGGTCTTTTGCGTGAGGGTAGCGACGAGTTGGCCCTTGGCGGCGTCGATGAGTGAATCTAGCATGCTGATGGTTTTGTAGAAGGTGGGTAAACGAAAGAAGCACCGCCGGGAGGGGCGGTGCTTCTTGGTAAGGTAAGGGTATTAGCAGCAAAGCTGCGGCGTGGGCTCGCCCCGTGCATACCGCAGGATCGCGTCGACAATGCGGCGGGGGGGGCTGAACTTGATGCGGGGCAGTGCTGCCTGAGCTTCGACCATACGGGCCAATTCAGTGATCAGCGCGGGGTCGGCGGCAAGAGCCGCTTCGGTGGCGTCGATCTGACCTGCATCGGCTTCGCCGTAGACGTATGCGACTAAGTCGTTGTGAGTAAATGATTGCTTCATGAGGAATAGACTTGTGTGTAAAATCAGAGTGTCAAGGAAAAGACCATGCCTGCGGGCCGTTCGTGGCCCCGGACAGGCAATAATGTAAGACTTTATTCGCGGACCCACCGCTGCGTGCGGTATAGGCCGGTCCAGTGCTTGCCGCGGACGTAGAGTACGTCGGGCTCGTCGGGTTCGAACCAGACGACGAGTTTGTACGAGGCGCCCTTTTGGGGGTCGAAGATGGTGCCGCCGGCCCAGACCATGTCTTCATCGTCCGGCTCCAGGCCATCGATGATCTGCATGCCTAGAATAGGGGCACCCTTAAGCTTGCCGTCGCATTCGGTACAGACTGCCGTGGTATTACCAGTCAGGATCTCGGCGATCCGACCGTCGAAGGTGCGCCCCTTGACGTAGATCTCGATGATGCTTTTAGCTTCACCGGTATCTTCATCCAGGGTTTTCCACCGGCCGGCGGGTGAATCCGTCTGGGCGGATACCGTAAGACTGACGCAGCAGCAGAGTATGAGTAGAAGTTTCGTCATTGGTTATAAAAGATTAACGGGCCATGGGGTGCCCATGGTGTTGTGTTAAGGGCTTATTTTCTATATACAGAAGGAAATACTGCCAGCTGGCTACGCAGCGTGAATAATCTACCGCAGCGAACTGCCACCCCCTTAGGGGCCGAAGGCGCTATTTACCGGTGATGATCCTGCCGCTATCGCCACCCACCGTGATCTTGCGGCTATCCTCCAGCCATATCTTGATCTGGGGGCAGGCCTGGTAGCGGGGATCCACCTCTACGAAGGTGGAGCCCACGCGGCGCTCGATCCAGTCACTGAGGTATTCCTGCTGCTTGGCGTTCTTGGTGGCGTCCTGGATCTTGGCGTAGTCCTGGCTAAGGGTGGCGCGGTGCGGGGAGGTCCGGGAGCGAAGCTGTACGATTCGCAACAGCGGATCACCCGTGGGACCGCGAAACTCCATCACCTCGCTCAGGGAGTCGATCTCTAGCTCGTCGATGGCGAAGTACACGTCGGGGTCCAGATCACCGATCTCGAAGAAGGTGTTGCCGCTGGCGGGATTACTCATGCGCCCGTCGTTATTGTAGCTCTGCACCTTGTCATACCCAAAGCGCTTGACTGCGTAGCTGAAGGTGAAGGTATCCACCTTGATCAGCGTGGCAATGCTGTCGAGGTAGCGGCGCGACTTTTCAAGATCGCTCTCCGTGATCTCCGGCTGCAGCAGAATATGACTGACCCGGATGGAGTTGCCCCGACGGCCATCCAGCCGGATGAGGTGGTAACCGAACTCTGTTTCTACAACCTGGCTGATCTCTCCGGGATCCAGATTATAGGCTGCCGCTTCAAACTCAGCGACGAACTTACCCCGCTTGGTCCAGCCCAGGTCACCACCCCCACGGGCACTGCCGTCGGAGCTGTTCTGTCGGGCGGCATCCTCGAAGGTGATGCTGTCGACCATGATCTGCTGCCGCAGGGCGGTGAGTTGGTCGATCACGGCCTGCTTGGTGGAGTCGTTGGCCTGTGGCTTGATGACCAGTTCACCTACTTCCACCTCGGAGTTGAAGTACGGCAGGCTGTCGTACGGGATCTGTGCGAAGAAGGCCTTCACTTCAGCGGGGGTCACCTTGACTTCCTGCACTACGCTACCCCGCATCCGGTCTACGGCGAGTTGCTCGCGCAGGTCTTCACGAAATTGCTCCTTGGTGGCAGTGATGCTCTGGCCGTAGTAGTCTTCGAACTGATTGACGTCACCCCCCATATAGCTGAGGATGCGGTCGATCCGGGCGTTGAGCTGCTGCTCTACCTCACCGTCATTGACCTCGATACTGTCTAGCTTAGATTGGTTGAAGAGCAGCTTGCCCACCAGACTCTGGTCCAGGATGGCGCAGCGGATCTCGGGGGGCAGGGTGTCGTTGGTCTGTGATTGCTCCAGGGCATAGCGCTCCTCGAGTTCGGAGAGTAGGATGTACTCACTGCCTACACGGGCGATAACCTCATCGATCACGGCACGCTGCTGGGCGTACGCACCGCAGCTCAGTAGTAATAGACAGGTTAGGGAAATCAGCTTGCTCATAGTTCCCAATTGTCGGGGCTAAAAAATGTAATATTATTCCGGCGGGCCTCCCGCTCGAAGATCTCTTCCCGCGTACGTTCCAGCACCTCCCGCTTGCGGGTGTGGAGGATGGCGCGGCGGGCCTGCTCTTCTACGTAGCTCAGTGGCGCAATTTCCTTACGCGGCTTGAGCTCGAAGAGTCGGAAGTAGTAACGGTGCGTCCCGTCCTGCTGGCTGAACTCCCGTTTGGAGTTCACATTGTCAGGAGTCAGCGTACCCTCGGGTAGTTGCTGGGCTACTTCATCCAGGCCGTACCAGGCCGAGTCGTTCAGCAGCGCCACCTCGGCGTAACTACGGGTGTAGTCGGCCAGGGCGGCGGTATCCTGGGGTTTACCGTTGTTCCACAGCTCCTGCAGCCGCGACTCCTCCGGGGTGGGGTAGGGGACCCGTACGAACAGACAACGCACGATGGGCTTCTCCAGTTGGTACTGCTCCTTGGTCGCTTCGTAGTAGGCTTCCAGTTCTTGCTGACTGATGGTACTGTCGAGTTTGGCACTCACCAGTTGTTCTTCGTAGCTGCTACGCACCAGACTGGCCCGGTAGTCGCGCACCAGGCGATCGAGGTTGAGGTCACTCGGCGCATTTTGCTCGCTTTCCCAGAGCAGGACGGCATCGCGCGCCCAGCGGTTGGCAAACGCCTCGATGATGACGGTACTATCCGCCCGGCTCGCCTGTGGGGGGAACATGCCCTCCATCTCCGACAAGTGTAGTTCTCGCTGGTGCACGCGGGCCAGCACCGGATCGTCCGTAGTGGCCTCCGGTACTTCGGTACACGCGCAAAGGAACAGGCTGGCCGTTGCCAGCCCCAGGGCTAGCTTCAAGATGCGATCAGTTTGTTCAGTACGTTCTTATTCACCTTCACTTCGTAGGTTTTCCTCAGAGCGTCTACCCACTCCCGCTCAAGTTGGTCCTGGTAGTCAGCGATGACATAGCCGCGGGCCTCCTGCAGTTCCTTGGGGCGGGCGGGCTCTACGGCAGCGACCCGGTATACCCTGACCGTACCACTGGGGTCTTGCTCCGGATCGGTCTGGCTACCCACCTCCATGCTGAGGTCTTCGGGCAGGCGGTCCGCCTCGTAACGCTCTTCCTCTACGGCTACGTCCTGCCGGCCGAAGTATTCCATGATCTCTTCCGGCGTGCGGCCGTCGGCGTAGGCCAGTACGTCCGCTACCTGCAGCGAATCGCTGACGCGTATGCGGAACGACTGCACCCGGGCGCGGGGGGCAAACTGATACTGCTCGCGGTGGGCGGCGAAGAATTCTTCCAATCCGGTGCTGTCGGTTCCGGCCTTGTCCCACACTTCCAGTTTAGTCGCTTCGAAGAGCAGAATGCCCTCCCGGTACTCGCGCATCAGGGCCCGGAAGTCGGGAAACTTGACCTCCAGTTGCTGCTCGGCGTACCGCTGTACCTCTTGTTCTACCCAGGCATCGAAGAGGACCCGTACGGCTTCCGGCAGGGCCTGGCTGCGCTGCAGCGTGGCCCGTCGCCGCCCGTTGCGGGTGAGGTAGTCGTTGAAGTCGCTTACCGTCAGGGTATTATCACCGATCCGCAGCAGGGGTAGGTCGGTGTCCGTAGCGAACGTCTTGCGCACATCGAAGAAGCTCGAGTCCAGCGTGGCGGTATAGGTGGCGAGATTCTGGTCCATAAGGTCGGTGCCGTACTGTCGGCGGAGCCGTTGCAGCAGCGCGCGTTGGGCGGCGGCGAAGCGGCTGTCTTGCCGTACGGTGGCCTCTAAAAGAGGGCGCTGCTCCTCCAGGGGTTGTACGCCACGGCGCGAGACGCGCTTGAGGATGTGGAAGCCCACGGGGCTCTCGATCACCTCGCTTACCTGCCCGTCCTCCGTCAGGGCGAAGGCAGCCTGCTCGAAGTCCTTGTTGTAGCGGTTAATGCCGAAAAAGCCGATGTAACCGCCCTGGTTCCTAGTTTTGTCGTCTTCGCTGTACGTAGCAGCTACTTCCTCGAAGGGGGTACCCGCCTCGAGTGCGGCGGCGGCCTGCATCGCCCGCTCGCGCGCTGGCTCGGTATCCGCACCTGCGTCCTCGCCCTTCCGGATCAGGATGTGGGCGATCTCGACCTGCCCGTAGGCCGGCCGACTAGCGTGGCGCACGAACAGGTGGTAGCCCGCCGCGGTGCGTACCGGACCGTACACCTTACCGGGCTGCGCCGCCCAGAGAGCTTCCTCCAGTCTGTGCATACCATTGGGCAGCGGGGCGCTTACGTAGCCGATGCGGCCGCCGCGATCCTTGGAGTAGGTATCTTCACTAAGTTGTCCGGCCTGTTGGGCAAAATTGTCTGCCGTGAGCTGCTGCCTGACCTGCTGGGCCCGCTCGAATACGGCCAGCGTGTCGGCGGGCCGGTCACTGGGCACGTTGAACAGGATGTGGCTGAAGTCGACATCCTGTTGCTTGCGGATGTAGAGCTGTTCGACCAGGGGGTCGGTCACTTCGCGGTCGAGCAGGTAGTTGTCGGCCAGTTGCTTGCGGTAGCCCTCCAGCTCGTTCTGTAGGGCTACTACGGTATCCAGACCCATGTCGTGGGCGCGGGCCACTTTGAGTTTGAAGCGCTCGTAGAGGTCGAGGTACTCCATGACACTCTCGCGGCTGAAGGTGGCGTCCTCGCCGTTGGTCTTGGTGTAGATGTAGCGAAACTCCCCTACAGTGACGGGTTTTCCCGCTACGGTGAAGAGGACCTCACTGTCGTCCTGAGCGGACAGCGGGAGGGTAAAAAGCAGGGTCACAGCGAGCCCGAAAATGCACTTAATCATACCTTGGTGTTATGCAACGCGTAGTAGAAAACGGTGCCCCATAGGGCGCAAAAGTAACCATTTTGTCCGGCTCCTTATTGTAGCCCTACCTTGCGGCGTGTCCCTGAAGAAACTCTCCGGTGAAACCCTGATCTACGGCCTGTCGAGCATCCTGGGCCGCCTGCTCACGTTCGCCCTGGTCACCCCCTTCATTACCCGCGTGATGACTGACGGCGAGGTCGGCGAGGTCGGTAACCTTATGTTCTGGACCGCGCTGCTCATCGCCCTACTGGTCTTCCGTATGGATACGGCCGTGTTCCGCTTTGCCAGCCGGGGCGATTACGCTCCGCAGCTGGTCTTCCGGCGGGCCCAGCGGCTGGTCTGGGCGCTGGTGGGATTGCTCATCGTACCGCTGTTCCTGGCGTCGGCACAGATCGCCGAGCTGCTGGAGGCCCCCGCCGCTACTACCTACGTGCGTTTGGTGCTACTCACCGTAGCCTTCGACGCGCTCAGCGCCGTACCGCTGGCCCGCCTCCGGCTGCAGCAGCGCGCCTGGTTCTTCGTCAGCGTCAACCTGATCAATGTAGCGGTCAACATCGCACTGATCTACCTGCTGCTGTACGTGCTGCCGGTATACCTCGGTGCACGCTTCGAGCCCACCTTTCGCGTAGGCTACTACCTGATCGCCATCACCCTGGCGGCCGGCGTCCGCTATGCACTGCTGCTGATCGACGGACTGCGCCAGCCCACGTCACAGCTCACTACTGCACTGAGCGCGCCCACCTTCGGGCGCCTGCTGCGGTACAGCCTTCCGCTGACGGTCGTCTCCGTAGCCGGTATCGCCAATGCCCTGGTGGGGCCCAGTGTATTGCTACAGTACGACGATACGGCAGCGGGCTACTTCACTGCCGCCCTGCGCATGGCAGTGTTTCTTAACCTATTCGTCACGGCCTATCAGTATGCCGCCGAGCCCTTTTTCTTCCGTCAGTCGAGTAGCGACCTGGTGACGGCAGACCGCCGGATCTACGCCGATGCCATGCGGGCGTACGGACTGGTCGGTACGCTGGCCTGCGCGGGTATTCTGCTGGCCCTGCCCTGGTTGCAGTTTTTTATCGGCCCTGACGTGCGGCCGGGACTGGTGGTCCTGCCCATCCTTCTGGCCGCCAATTTTCTGTTCGGCATCTATTCCAACCTCAGTATTGCCTACAAGCTTACGGATCAGACCTTCCTGGGCGGTGGTATTGCACTGGTAGGTTCCGTCTTTGCGGTAGGCGGTCCGCTCCTGTTTACCGCGCAGTATGGCATGTATGCTCCGGCAGTGGGTATGCTGACCTGTTTTCTCGTCATGTGCCTGCTGGCGTACCTGGTGTCGCGTCGGCACTTTCCCGTCGACTACCCCTTCGGGCGGCTGCTGGGGTATGCGCTGCTGGCTGCCGGGGCCGTCTGGGCGGGTGATGTATCGGAGGCGCTGTGGTACCGGGCGCTACTTATCTTGACCCTGCTGCTTACCTTGTTGCTCGTTGAGCGCCGTTGGCTTCTCCGCACGTTCCGGGGGGGCGGGGCCGCAGGTGCGCTACCTTAACTTCTCCGCATGCCCAGTCGATTATCCTGCTTTCTCGTACTGATCAGCTTTCTACTGATGACCTGTACCACACCACTGCAGAAGCGCAACATCCTGGTCATCGGCGACAGTAACGGGGCAGCCCGGGAGGGCTGGGTGGTGCAGCTACAGGATATCCGCGGCGGTGGGCCCCTGGTCAATACTTCGCTCAGTGGCAATACCCTGGGCTTCACCGACGACGGCAACATGCAGCGCAATACCCTGGAAAACCTCACCCCCTACCTGCGGCAGGGCTACGCCGAAATGGGTGGAGTGGACGAAATCCTCATCGCGCTGGGTACCAATGACTGCAAGCAGAAATTCAGTGACCGCCACGAGCAGATCATCGTGCAGCTCGATACGCTGCTATCGCGGACCAGCGCCTTTTTTAGTGACCGGGGCCAGGACATGCCGCGCATCGTGCTACTCACCCCACCCCCCGCCGGTGCGGATGCGGTAGTCAGTGAAGAGTTCCAGGGGGTGAAGGCGTGCACCGCGGCCTACAGCGACGCCCTACGCACCCTAGCCGCCCAGCGCGGCTACTGCCTCGTCGATTTGCAGCAGCAACCCGGTGACGAGGTACTGAGCTACTCCAGCGACGGCATCCACTTCGATGTCCGCGGCTACCGCATGCTGGCGCAGGAAGTGGTCACTCGCTGCTACTGACCAGGTCGAGGCGTTGCACGCCGAGTGTACGCTACTCCCCAGCATGCACTCGGCGTACAACGCCTCGACCTTCCCGGTGCCTACCGATCTTGGTGTATACTAAGGTCGAGTGGCCTCTGGTCCGAGTATACCCATCTTTTACCCGCTGGAGACTCGGACCGGAGGCCCTTGACCCTTCATTTTACAACAGGTCGAAGCGTTGCACGCCGAGTGTGCGCTACCCCCCAGCATGCATTCGGCGTACAACGCCTCGACCTTCCCGGTGCCTACCGATCTTGGTGTATACTAAGGTCGAGTGGCCTCTGGTCCGAGTATACCCATCTTCCACCCGCTGGAGACTCGGACCGGAGGCCCTCGACCCTTCATTTTACAACAGGTCGAGGCGTTGCACGCCGAGTGTACGCCACCATCCGCACGCACTCGGCGTGCAACGCCTCGACCTAGTCGGCCTTGAGCGCGTCAATGGGTTCCGCCTCACTGAGCGTCATGGGTAGCTCCGCGCGGATGCTTTTTTGCTGCAGCTCCGTCAGCATTGCGTACCGCTTGCCGTACTGCCGGTTGGCTGACTCGTCCCACAGCATATGGTAGCCGGCCAGCAAAGCGTCGTACACCTCCAGGTAGCGGGCATAGCTACTGCTGCGGTCGTGGACCAGACTTATAACGGCTTGTTTGGGGGTTCGTTGCGGGGATAAAACGAAGTCGTACACCGCCTGCGGCAGATCGACAGACCGGGCAGCGACCTCTTCTACCAACAGTTCATCGTTGGCATTCAGCATAACGGTAAACACCTCGGAGGAGGGGGTGATCGGAGCATCGATTTCCCAGGCAGGTAGCCGCACCAATACGCCCTGCTCTTCGGCAATGGTGGTAGTGACCAGGAAGAAGATCAGGAGCAGAAAGGCGATATCGGCCATGGAGCCGGCATGCACGGCGGGGGTGTCCCGGCGCGTTGAGCGAGTAAGCAATGGAGTGTGGATTGGTTACCCGACAGATGCCGCAACGGGTGGTTCTGGTGGGTGCCGGACGTGGGGCTATACTTCGTTTAGCCGTCCTCCACAGTACTTGCAGAACTCCGCGTCGGAGGCGTGTCCTTCCTTAGAGCAGTAGCGGCAGACCTGGGTGGATACCCGTGACCCTTTTGGGTCGGTGTTTATCATCTCATTGGTCACGATGCCGGTGGGTACGGCGATGATGGCGTAACCCAGGATCATCACCATGGCGGAGAGAAACTGTCCAATCTGGGTCTGTGGCGTGATATCACCGTAACCTACCGTTGTAATGGTGACGATAGCCCAGTATACGGCCCGGGGGATGGAGCTGAAGCCATCATTCGTTCCGCCTTCGATCAGGTACATCACCGATCCGATGATGATGACCAGGATCGAAACGGCAAAAAGGAAGACGGCGATCTTATTGCGGCTGGCAATGATGGCACGCCCCAGCTGATCCCCCTCGCTGAGGTACTGCCCCAGCTTGAATATCCTGAACACCCGCATCAGACGCAGAATGCGGATGATGAGGAAGTACTGGCTATTGGGTACCAGCAGACTCAAGTACGACGGCAGGATCGCCAGAATATCTACAATACCGTAAAAGCTGAGGGCATAGCTCCACGGTCGGATCGTCACCCACAGCCGCAGCACGTACTCGATGGTAAAGATGATGGTTAGTATCCACTCGATGTAAAAGAAAGCCGTGCCGTATATCTCGTTATAATCTTCGGACGACTCCAGCATCACCACCAGGATCGAAAAGCAGATCAGTACCAGTAGACTTATGTCGAATATCTTTCCCTCCGGGGTATCAGCCTCGAAGATAATTTCGTGTACGCGGTCGCGAAGGGATCGGTCGGCCATGAATAGTAGCTCCTCGACCGGCTATGTATCCCCTGAAGGAGGGCTACACTGGTGGCGAGTGAATGAAGGATAAAGGTAATCCAAGGTAGGGATAAGCCGTCACCGCCGTTGGTACTGCCGCAGGGGTACGTCACTGATCGGTATACGCACCTGCACCCGCGTGCCCGCCGCCTCCTGATTCGGGTGGTAGAGGTCGGTAGTGGTGACCCACTGCGTTTGGTCGTCGGAGAGGAGCTGGAGTCGGCTCTCGGTAATCTCGGTGCCGCGCGACTGGTGGTGCCGCCGGCTGGCATCCAGGGCCTGGATCTCGGCGACCCGGCTGCGGCCGATGCCGTTGTCGGTCACGGTGGCCAGCAGGTGCTCCTCGCCGTCCGGGCTGAAGGTGACTTCGATGTGGCCCCGCGCCTGTCCGCGTAGGCCATGTTCGATGGCGTTCTCGACGTAGGGCTGTAGGATCATGGTGGGTACTCCGATGATATCCTCTTCCAGATTGGGGTGCACGACGATGCGGTAAGTGAGCTGCCCGTCGAAGCGGAGGTGGCGATTGATCTCCAGGTAGTCGGTGAGGAACTGCCGCTCTTCCTCCAGGCTGATGGCCTCGTAATTGCTGTACTCCAGGCTGCGCCGCATGAGCATGGCAAACTTGGCCAGGTACTTGCTGGCCGTTGCCGCATCGTTGTCGGAGATACTGGCCTGGATGCCATTGAGGGCATTGAAGAGGAAGTGGGGATTCATCTGTGCGCGCAGCGCCCGGAGTTGCAGCTGGCTGGCGCGCAGTTTTAGCTGACGGTTCTCCTGTTCCCGCTCCTCGGCGCGGAACTGGGCGGCAAATTGCTGCTGCCGCATTAGGTCGATCTGGGTATGGTAGCGCTGGTTGTAGTGGTCGTACGTGCGGTGGTGAGCGTAGGCTGCACGGAAGTCATCCGTGTGTTCGCAGGCTACGGAGAGGTAGAGGTATGCATCGGCCGTCAGGCTCAGTAGTTGGGGGTCACTGGTGCGATCGTCCACCGGTACCTGTGCGAGGATGAGCTGGAGCTGCTCGATGGCCTCCGCCCAGCGGCCGCTATCCAGCAGTAGGGTGGCGCGCATGGAGCCCACGATGGCGAGTTGTACCCGGTCGGGTACCTGCTCACTGCGGTAGAGGGCCTCGGCCTCGGCCAGGTAGTGGGTGGCCTGCGCCGCTTCGTCCAGGTGATGATAGCAGTAGCCCATATTGGCGTAGGTCGCGGCAAGCGCCTGAGTGGAGCCGTGCGCGGCGCTTTCTACCACGGCCTGGAAGTAGGTTAGCGCGTGCTGATACTCGCCACTGGCCAGTAGTTCCTTACCCAGGTTGAGCTGATGCCAGGGTAGGCGCGCGCGCAGACCGATCTGCTCGCAGCGCTCGATCGCGCGCTGGAATGCCACGATCGCGCCCTGCCGTTCGCCACTGCTCTGACAGACGGCGCCCAGCCCAGCCTGGGTGAGGGCATAGAAGTAATGGTCCTTAGGGGTAAGGGTAAAGGTGCCCCCTTCGAGGAGGGTCTCGGCTTCCAGAAATTTACGGGTGGCCTTGGGGTAGCCGAAGTAGAGCAGGTACAGGTAGCCGTGGCGACTCGCCGCGCGGGCCCGGTACTGATCGCTGGGGTAAGACTCCAGGAGCCGGTAGCAAGTATCGAGGTAGTCACTGGCCGCTTCGATCTTACCCAGGTTGGCCAGGTGGCCGATGTAATCCAGGTAGATCTCTAGTTTATCGCCGATATCGTCGCGGCGCTCGGCAATGGCGATGGCGGCGGCAAAGGGGGCGGCGGCAGCCTGGTGGTGGTACTCCTGACTTTCCAGACTGGCCAGGTAGCGGGCGTAGTTGAAGGCATAGTCCTCGCCGGTGCGATCCTGAAGCGACTGCAGCTCGGTGCCCAGTACGGTGAGGTGCTCCTGGTATTCATCCAGCAGGGTGCGTGCCCGGACGGGATCGGTATAGACACAGCGATGCAGGAGATCATTGATGACCTCGATACGGGTGAAGGCCGCCGGAGTAGGGGGGGCGGGCACCGTGGGGGAGAGCTTACTGTGGCATGATGCCACCGCAGACGCGACGGAACCAGTAGCCACGTCGCTTACCGCCGGTGACCTGATCCATAGTGTCACGATCTAGCGGCTGGACGTTCTGGTCCTGCTTGAGCTCTTCAATAGTTTTCTTCCCGGTCTTGGCCATGGGAGGTGAGTAGATTTATTTGGTGTTCAGTAGTATCGAAGTGCTAATACGGTAACCGCGCAATGCGTTCACCTGCTTGCTAAAGATATAGTATATGTAGCTAACGGTTAAGAAAGCTCCTGTAGCGCCCGTAAACGAATTAAAAATGCGGGCCTTCGCCGGCGGCTCACGTCGATGCGCTTGTTATCCTCCATGATCAGGTAGCCCCCTTCTCCCTTTACGAAGCGTTTCATGTAATTCATATTGATCACGTGCCGCTTGTGCACCCGGTAGAAGTTGTAGGCCGCCAGCATATCCTCGTAAAATTTGATGGTGCGCGAGGTGGTGATCCGCCGGCCACCCTTCAGGTGGATGTGGGTGTAGTTGTCCTCGGCCTCGAAGCGCACGATGTCGCTGATGTTCTCGAAGTGGAAGCCGTCGACGGCACCGATCGGTAGCTTAGTGAACGAGTTCGGGTTGCCCTGAAACTGGCGCATGGCGGCGATACGCTCGTCCGTCTGCGCACGCTGGCGGGGTTTCACACGGCTTACTGCCTCGATCAGGCGGTCCGGGTCGATGGGCTTGAGGATGTAGGCTATCCCCGAGTAGTCGAAGGCCTTCATGGCAAACTGGTCGTAGGCGGTGACGAAGATCACGTCGAACTCGATGGGCCGGATCTGATCCAGTAGCCGGAATACCTTTCCGTCGCTGAGGTTGATGTCCATGAAGGCTACATCGACCCGTAGGTTGGGCTGACTGAATAGCTCTACGCCGGTGCGGACTCCGTCCGCGGTGCCGATCACTTCCACTTCGGGGCAGTGCAGCTGCAGCATATTCTTTAGGTTGACGAGCCCCTTGCGTTCGTCCTCGATAATTACGGCGTTCAGTAGCATGTAGCGGAGTAGTATATGTTCCCTAGCCAAAACTACGAAACCAGCTACTTTATTCCGCCGGGCGGCTCACGGGGATGCGGCCGTCCACCTGCAGGACCCGCGCATTGCTGAAGCCGGCATCACTCTCCAGACCGTAGCCCGTGATGATGTAGTCCGGCTGCGTAAGCACGACGAACTTATTGGTGTAGATAAGCTCCCGCTGTTCGTCCCAGTTCAGCTCCTCGGTTTCCAGGCGTTGCAGGTCGGCTGACTCCCAGACCACGCTGTCACGGACCGTGATCAGGTTGTTCCGCCTGCGGTAGATGCCCTGGTGAGCTACCAGTGTACTGCTGGTATCTTGCTGCTCGTCGAGAAAGTAGGCAATGATGCCATCGGGAAACTCCTGCCGGGGGTCGGCCGGCGAAAGGTAGTTGTACATCGTCGGGGCCTCCAGGATAAGGCGGATACGCGCCGAATCGCTGTACAGGATCTGCACATCGCGGGCCACCTCTACCTGATCGTCGAGTTGCTCTTCCAGGCGGGCCACATCAGCCGGGTCGTTGATGCAGGCCGTGAGGGCCAGCAACAGCGTCAGTAATACAGGACCACTCCCGCCAAACCACCGCACTATAGCCAGCTGGCGCAGGTCGAAAGAAGTGCGCCGTACAGTTCGGGGTCTTCGGGCACGAAGGCCTGGTTGGCCTTGTAAATGTAGATGCACAGGAAGACGAAGAGTAGAAAGGCGATGAAGCCCCCCATGAGTACGTATCCCTTGTTTCCCGCGTGCTTTATTTCTGACATCTTACTTCGTTTTGCCGGGTCGCCCCGTCCATTGATCTTAACGCCGGTTGCTACATTCGGTTGCCGCGCGCTGGTCCTCTACTTCCACCTCGGCACGCAGGCCGTTGAGGAGCTGTTGCTGTACCCGGGTGCGGCTGTTGAGGTTCATGGCCACGCGGGCACTGGGCAGGTTGCCACTGGCGCCACCCGGTGCATCCGAGAGGGGCTTGACGAGGTAGACCCCGTTATTACCTACGATGGGTCCGCTCACCTGATTCGTGGTCCCGCTTGCCGCAGCTGCGATCACCTTCGGCTCGGCGCCGATACCCTGGGGCAGGCTGTTCTGGGTGAATGTAACGGCGGATAAGGTGTCGATCCGCGCGTCGTACTGGCTAGCAGCCTGCGCCAGGTCCATACCCTCCAGGGCTTCGGCCAGTTTACGACCCTTCAGCCGGTCGCGTACGGGGCCTTCGATACTGCTGCGTAGGGCGGCTACGGGGGCCTGGCCTACGGGTAGTATGTTCTCTACACCGACTACGACGTACTTGTCCTCGTAGAAGAAATTAGGATCGGTGAAGGTGTAGACGAAGCCACTGACGTCTCCCTGATCGGCCCCGAAGGCCCAGCAGACCATGTCGCGGACGTCCTGTCCATTTCCGAGGTTCTCGATGTAGTAGGTACCGATATTGAGGGGAGCGGTGATTTCCACGTCGTACCCCTCGGTCTCGGCGGCGGCCTTTAGTTCGGCCAGGTTATTCTTGCCGGTCAGGAACTCTTCGGCGCGGACGCGGGCGGCATCCTCGGTGTCGTTACTGGGGATCATCTGTTCGGTGACGTAGGCTATGCTCACCCGGGGGGTCGTGCTGTTGCTACGGCGTACGACCTCGATGAGCTGTACACCCGCCGGGGTGCGGAGTTTGTACAACCGACCGGTCTGCCCGGTGACGAAGGCCAGGCGATCCACGGCGGGGTCCAGCTGGCCGGGCTCGATGTTTTCGAGTAGTCCGTTGGTGGCGATACTGCGGGAGTCACGGTTGAACTCGCCGGCTAGCTCGCTGAACTTGCCGGGCTCGGCTTCGAGGACGGTCTGCAGACTGTCGATGAGCCGCTCGGCCTCGGTGAACTGGGTCGGGATGGTGGCATTGCGGACGATGCGGCGAATGGTGACGCTGTCGGACAGCTCCCGCCGGTCGATCAGTTTGGCCAGTGCCATCAGCTGACCTTCCACGAAGGGGCCGTAGATCTCACCTACCGCTACGTCGTTCATGATCGTACTGGCGATCGAGGGAGCGATCTGCTCCTCGGTCACGTAGGTGCCGCTGTAGGAGCCGTCGTTGGTTATTGCGAACAGACTGTCTTCCCGGGCGGGGATCTGCTGCCAGCGCTGTGCAATGTCCTGCATGACCGAGCGTACGGCCGCACTGTCTTCCGGGGTGGCCTCCACAGCAAAGCTTACGTAGGCCAGTTGGCGGGTTTCTTCCAGGTTATCGTAGCGGCTGCGGTACTCGTCTACGTATTCCTGCAGATCTGCATCGGTGACCTCTACTTCGTCATTATCCAGCTCATCGAAGGGGATGCGGACCACGGCTGCGCGGCGGGTGGCGGTCTGGGCGTCAGCGTATTCCTGCGCCATCCAGCTGGGGGCGTACATGGCTTTAGAGACCAGCGCGCTGAGTTTTTCCTGGAGTCGCTGCGTACGCACCTGACGGTTCTGGTAGGTCCAGATGTTGGCGAAGTTGGGATAGCGCTGCTCTAGCTCGGAGATATCGCCGGCGTCGATCTGCTCGCGCACTTGATTGAGAAAGGTTGGATCTACCTGACCGGTCTGCCGGTTGCCGTAGGTCTGGCGGATGATGGGGCTGTAGCGGGGGCCGTAGGTCAGTCCGTCCAGCTCGCTGCGGGGAACGGCCAGGCCCAGCCGGTCGGTCTCGTTACGAATGAGTCCCTCGCTGAGGTAGAAGTTCCAGAGATTGTCGCGGCTCTGGTAGGCATCGTTGCTGGTACCGGCTACCTGCAGGGTGCGCTCGAATTCATTGCGCTCGATCTCAACCTCCCCGACGCGGGCCAGCATGGCTTCGGCCGGCCCCACGGGGCCGCTGTTGCCGCTGTTCATGATGTCCGAAAGGACAAACAGCAGGATACCACCTCCGATGAAGAGGAGTACCAGCAGGGGGTTGTTGCGAATCTTACCGATCAGTGCCATACGTCGAACGTCTAATTTTTACCCGCCCATAGGGCTTGGGGGCGCGAAGATACTACGATTTACCGACAACTGACTGCCCGGCAACGGTCACTAGCCGCTCGTACACCAGATCGACCGGCAGGCCCATCACGGTGGGATAGGTACCCTCGATCCGCGCGATCTTGGCCAGGCCGATCCATTCCTGGATGGCGTAGGCCCCCGCTTTGTCGTAGGGTCGGTAGGTGTCCACGTACCATTCGATCTCCGCCGGTTCGATCCTATTCATTTGTACCTGCGCTACGCCGCAAAAAACCTCTTCGTGGGTGAATGACTTCAGGCAGCAGCCGGTGATGACGGTATGCGTACGCCCGGATAATCGACCGATGGTAGCGATGGCGTGGGCCCGGTCGCGGGGCTTGCCGAAAATCTCGTCGTCTACAATGACCACGCTGTCGGCGGTGAGGAGCACCTCGTGGTCAGACTGTAGCAAGTGGGCCGCACCGCGGGCCTTAAGGCGGGCCAGGTAGGGGGCTACCTCGGCTACCGGGGTATCCGGGGGGTACACCTCCTCGGTCTCGGCGGTACGGATGGTGAAGGGGATACCGGCCTGCTCCAGGAGCTGGCTCCGGCGGGGCGACTTGCTGGCAAGAATCAGGGAAAGGGTAGGGGGGATGCGCATGATCAGGGGGTGCCGAACAGCCGCTGCTCCACGTCCTCGCAGAGGATGTGACCGAGGAGCATGTGCCCCTCCTGGATGCGCGGCGTGTCGCTGCTGGGAATGTTGATGAGGATATCGACCAGGTGGCCGAGCTCCCCGCCACTGGCTCCGGTCATGGCTACGAGGGTACAGCCGGCCTTCTTGCCGGCCACGGCAGCCGCCAGGATATTGCGGCTGTTGCCACTGGTGCTGAGTAAGAAAAGCACGTCACCCGGGCGCGCCATGCCGGTCGTGAGCCGGCTAAAGGCGTGGTCGTAGCCGTAGTCGTTGGCCACGGCCGTGAGGAAGCTGGTATTGACGTGCATTGCTTCGGCGAAGAGCGGTGGGCGGTCCAGGTAGAAGCGGCCGCTGAGCTCGGCGGCCAGGTGCTGGGCATCGGCGGCCGATCCACCGTTACCGCAGAAGAGGGCCTTGCCGCCGGCCCGGAACGTGGTCACGCAGGCCGCCGTAGCCTGTTCCAGCCGGCTGAGCAGCGCGGTGTCGGCCAGGATGGCGTGTTTGACGGCAATAGCGGCCCGGATACGGTCGTGCGGCATAGGAGTAAAATGACCGTTGGGGCCGGCACGGGTTCAGTGCGGCCCCAACGGAAGGGTAAAACTACGAACTTAGGCGGTGGACTACTGCTTGACGAAAGTCTGCGTATCCCGTTGATCGCCCTGTAGAATAGTCAGCTGATACAGACCGGCCGGCAGGCTCGCTACGCCGATGCGCTGCTGCAGCTGCGCGCCCTTCTTCCGGTAACTCAGGGTGCGGATGCGCCGACCGGTCGCGTCGGTCAGGATAAGCTGCACTCGTCCCTGGTACGTGCTGTTCAGGGCCACGGTGACACCGCTGGTCGCGGGGTTCGGGTAGAGGCTGATCGTGCCGTCGACCGGCTCGTCCGCGGTCTCCGCTGTAGTAGTGGTAAAGCCTAACATACCCATCTCACGGGAAGTCGTCGTGCCGCCGCCGCAGTTCGTGGCCACCCTGCCGAATCCGCTGGGCTGCTCACTGGAGGGGGAGAGGTACAGTTTATCGATCGGGGTGCCGGACTCGCGGTTGGCGATGGTGATGGTGTGGCTACCGGCGCTGAGCTCGAAGGAGCGGTCCTGTCCGTCGTGGTTGACCTTGCGCCATTCGTAGCCGGTGGTGAGCAGTTCGCGGCCACCGACTTCCTGCCAGAACTTCATCCAGCTTCCGTCGTCCACCTTCACCCAGAGGGAGTTGTGGCCCCGGTCGAAGGCGTTCAGACGGAGGAACAGGTGGTACACCGCGTTTTGCTCCAGCACTACCGGGAAGCTCAACTGCTGGTCAGTAGCTCCACTAGCGGGGACCGTCATGTTGCGCTCGCCGCCGTAGGCGATAGCAGTGCTTCCGGAGGCGGTGCTGCTGGTCTGCATCTCCCAGTCGCCGCTGGCGGTAGCACATTCGGCTTCCATCCATACATCGGCCGGTGTGCCGCAGTTGGTGGCGAACTCACCCATATCACGGGGCACGCTGCCGTTCTTGACCGGCGTGAGGAATAGCTTATCCAGTCGTGCTCCGTCTTCCCGGTAGGCGAAATCTACGGTATTGCTACCCGCCTGCAGGTGCAGTTCGCCGGGCATAGCGTTCCACCGGAAGCCGCTGCCCTGTTCGATGCCGCTGCTCCACTTGAACCAGTCGCCGCCGTTGAGACGCACGTAGTAGGAGTCGTCGAGGTTAGACGGTGCATCGATCCGGGCGAATACCCGGTATTGGTTTGCCGTGGGGGAGGAGACTACGAAGCGTACCCGGTTAGCGTCGAGGTCGGCCGGCGGTGCGCTGTAGGAGTTACCCCGTTCTACGACCACGTACTTGCCGTTGGCAGCCTGGGAGGAGCTCATGGTAGTCCAGTTGCTGCCCACGGCGGCACATTCCGCTTCGAGCCAGTATTCGGGACCGTTCTCCGCGGTCGGGGGTGGTGCGTCCACCTGGATCGAGATGACGTCCGTATCCGAGGCGCCCTTGTCGTCGCTGACGGTAAGCGTGACGGCGTAGGTACCTGCGGGGAGACTGCGCTGGGCCACGATGCCCTCGGCCGAGCCACCGTTCCATGCCCAGCGGTAGGAGTAGATGTTATCGTCTGCATCCGTCGATCCGCTGGCATCTAGGGTGACGGTCAGTGGTGCTATGCCCTGGTAGCTGCTGGCGGCGGCTACGGCCACGGGGGCTTCGTTGAGCTGGCAGCCTTCGGCGGTCTCGCCCATACCGGTGGGTAGGTCGTTGTGTACGCTGAGGAGCAATTTATCCAGCCGGGTGTC
The DNA here is from genome assembly GCF_923081025.1 of Neolewinella maritima. Lineage (GTDB taxonomy): Bacteria > Bacteroidota > Bacteroidia > Chitinophagales > Saprospiraceae > Neolewinella > Neolewinella maritima. The sequence continues at coordinate 674,068 of NZ_CAKLPZ010000001.1, forward strand.
CGGCTCCCGGTAGGCGATGTCTACCGTGTTGTTTCCCTGTTGCAGCTCCACCCGGGTGGGGTGAGCGACCCACTGGAAGCCCGCATTGAGCTTAAAGCCATTGTTCCATTTCACCCACGCGCCACCATTCACCCGTAGCCAGTACGAGTCGTGTTGGTTGGTGAATGCGGCAACGCGCGCCATCAGTTGGTAGCTCGCGGCACGCTCGGTGAAGGCGCTAAAGCGCACGTAATTGGCGGGCGCGTCCGCAGGTGCGGCGTCCATACTGCTCAATGAAGACATCACGTAACGGCCTGCTGCGGCGGACGTACTCTCTACAACGGTCCAGTTCGTTCCTACGGCGGCACATTCGGCTTCAAGCCAGAAGTTTTCTACCAGCTGTAACTCTTCGACCTGCAGCATTACGCGATCGGTAGACTTGGCACCCTCGTTGTCCATGACGGTGAGGATGACTTCGTGCTGCCCCGCCGGGAGTTGTAGTTGTGGATTGGGGCCGGTAGCGCTACCCCCCGCCCAGCTCCAGCGGTAGGATACCACCTCGCCGTCACTGTCGGTGGAGCCATCGGCCAGTAGTTCGATCTGCTCATTGGTCGTGGCTACGGCCTGGGTAAGGGTAATGAGTGCCTTTGGGATGTGGTTGTTCTCCTCTACGCAGTTGTTGTGATGGGCGCGTACCTCTACAATGGACCGACGGGGGCAGCTGCTGCCATCCAGGGTGACGGTGGTGAGCTGGTACAGGCCGGGCGTATTGACGACCGGTTCGGCTTCGGTGGAGGTGAAGCCATTGGGTCCCGTCCAGCGGTAGGATCCCGTGGAGGTATGGCCCCGTAGCGTGGCGGTGCCCGTAGTGCAATCCAGGATGCGGCCCAGGCGGTCGGTATTGGCATCCAGGTTACAGACGTAGCGGTTATGGTCTACCAGTAGATAGAACGAAGATTGACTACTTACTTCCTGCGTAGTAGTGGCCGTTACGGTCAGGTGGTATAGCTGGCCTACCGCGGTGGTCGGTGGGGTCACGGCGAGGGTACCGGTGAGGGGGTCGATCTTCATCCAGCTGGGTAGCGGGCTGCCATCGCTGCGGCGGGCCGAGTAGCTCAGTAGGCTAGTGGTCGTAAAGGCCCCATTAAGTACGAGTTGGTGGGCCTGGTCGGCGGTCACCGTTTGCGGGGCGATTCGTCTGGCTGTGGGGGCTACTGCTGCGGCCGTCGGGTCATCACCGGTAGCGAGTAGCGTGGAGCTGCCGGTGAATAAGAAAAGGCATACGATAAGGTAGATTAGCGGGCACGCCGGGTAGGGCCGGGCGTGGCCGGTTGAGCATATAAATGCCATGTGGGTGTAAGGTTACTTTATGAGAGAGAACGGTAAGACGAACACAAAACAAGCCGACACATAAGGTGTCTGGCTGCTAGAGTAACGGGACTTTGACAATTCTTAGTGAGTCGCTAATAATAATAACACTTTAACGCAGCCGGACTAAACAAAGAGCGGGGCCATACATTGCTGCATGGCCCCGCTCGGGAGGTGGTGATGGGTGCGCGGCTTACTGCTTCACGAACGGCCGCATCGTTTGTTGATCGCCTTCGAGTACCCGCAGGTGGTACATACCATCGGGTAGCTGGCTCACGTCGAGCTGAGTACGTAGCTGGTCACCGGCCTTGTCGAAGTACAGCTCCTGTACGCGCCGTCCGGTCACGTCGGTCAGCAGTACGTTCACCCGGCCCTCATAGCCACTGGTCAACTCTACCGTAAGATCGGAGGAGGCTGGATTGGGGTACAGGCTCAGCGTCGTGGCTTCCGGCAGTGTAGGCTCGTCGGCTACCGGCGTGGTGGCCAGGCCCATCATCTCTACGGAGGTAGACGAGCCGCAGTTGCTGGCCGCTCCGCCGCTGCCGGTAGGCGTATTGGCGGAAGTAGACAGAAGCAGGCGATCCAGGCGGGTACCGGCTTCGCGCTGGGTAATGGTGATCCGGTGGGTGCCCGCGCTGAGCTTGAAGGAGGCATCCTTGCCGTCATCGCCTACCTTGCGCCACTGCGTACCCTGGGTGAGCAGATCGCCACCACCCACTTTCTTCCAGAACTTCATCCAGCTGCCGTCATCGACCCGCACCCAGAACGAGTTGCTGGACAGACTGCTCGCCTCCATACGGAGGAACAGGTGGTAGGTACCTGACTTGGCTACATTGACGTTGACGTCGATCCGCTCGTCGGAGTCCATACTGGGACCATCGGGGCTGTTTGCTCCGTCGAAGTAGTAGCCCGTGGTGGAGCCGGTGTACTTGGTCCAGTCGTTCCCGACGCGGCCACACTCCGCTTCCATCCAGACATTGGTGACGCTGCTGTCGTCGGTAGGTGCATCCGATCCACAGTTCGAGGCACCGCTACCCGTCCCGCTGGGCGTACTGCTTCCCTTGGTCAGAAACAGCTTGTCGAGCCGGGCACCGTCTTCGCGGAAGGCGAAATCAACGGTGTTCGATCCCTCGCGGAAGTCTACCGTACGGGGTAGTTTGTTCCACTGAAATCCGCGGCCCTGGGTGATGCCACTAGCCCACTTGTACCAGCTGCCGCCGTTGATGCGGACCCAGAAGGAATCGTCGGTATTGCTGGCTGCGTCGATGCGGGCAAACAGTTTGTAGCTGCCGCTCTTGGCCGAAGCGATCGTGAACCGTACCCGGTTGTCGGAAATGTCGGAGGGTGCGGAGTTCGTGGAATTACCACTACGGACTACTACGTACTTACCGGTGGATGCGGAGGAAGAGGTCTGGGTCGTCCAGCGCCGGCCTACGAAGGCACATTCGGCTTCTAGCCAGAAGTTGTCGCTAGCTGCAACGGGCTCATCGCGGTTGGGGTCTGCCGAGCAGTTGTCGGCCTCGCCGCCCTGTCCGTTTGGCTCCGAAGCGTCGGTGGTCACTACGATCTTGTCCAGCTTGGTGTTGCTCTCGCGGTATGCGAAATCGATGCGATTGGCTCCCGCCCGCAGAGCAAGGGTGCCCGAAGTTTTGTTCCACTGAAATCCGCTACCGAGCTCAAAGCCGGTGTACCACTTGATCCAGGGGCTACCGTTGACCCGTACCCAGTACGAATCGCTGGTCGTATTGGAAGCGTCGACGAGGGCAAACAGGTGGTAGTTGCCACTCTTCGCTACCTGTACGTCAAAGCGTAGCTGGTTGTCAGCGTTATCGGAAGGGGCCGAGCTGGTGGAGGTCGAGCCGGAAACAGCGTAGGCGCCGCGGGAGGCCGAGCTGCTGCTGCCGATCGTCCACTTGCTACCCACCTGGGCGCATTCCGCCTCGTACCAGTAAGACACCGCATCGGCGGTAGCTACCGGCTTTTCGGCCTTGATCGTGATCCGGTCGGTGGACCGTGCTCCGGTATCGTCAGTGACTACCAGGAATACTTCGTGGGTACCCTCCGGAAAGGTGATGTAAGGTTTGGTGCCAGAGGCGTCACCGCCATCCCAGTACCAGCTGTAGGTGATCACCTTGCCGTCGGAATCACTGGAACCCGTGCCGTCGAACTTCACGCGCAGGGGAGCCGTACCGCTGTTCCGGTCTACCCGGATATTGCCTACGGGAATGTTGTTCTTAGCTGATTTTTCGGAGCAGCCGTAGTCCTTCAGCATCACCTCCACGATGCTGCGGCGGGAGCAGGACGAGCCGCCATTCGGATCGAGGACGTACAGGCCGGGGCGGCTCACACGGGGAGATTCGCTGGTAGACTGGAAGCCATTGGGGCCTGTCCAGCGGTAGGAACCCGTCGAGGTCTTGCCGAACAATTCCACGGTACCACTAGAACACCCCAGGAGCATACCCCGGTGGTCGAAGTTGGCCTCCACGGTACAGTCGTCGCTCTCGTCGTCGACCAGTAGATAGAAGGACGTATCTGTATCGTCCGTAGCGAGCAACTTGATCCGGTAGACCCTGCCGACCTCGGTAGAGGGGGGACGGAAGGTAAATGTTCCCGTGCTGCCGTCGAACTTCATCCAGGAAGGAAGCGCTCTTCCATCGTAGAGCGACGCTTCGTAGGCTAAGGATGTGCTACCTCCGAAGGCACCATTGATTACAAAGGTGCGGGTTTCGTTTACGTACGTTTGGAGGGGAGCGATGGGTTGCGCAGCGGCGGCAACCAGGCTGGTGGAGGTGAGCGATGTCGCTAGCAACAGGGCATAGCAAACAGTGCGGACCCATAGCACCCGGGGGGCGCTAGTCGTAATTCCTAATACCATACTCTAAATTCCTTTGTTGGTTATTCCAAAAAGCCTAAACAAAAACGAACATTCACGGGCAGAATCGGTGCAAGGATCCTACGCATGGTTGACACAACGGCCAAAGATCGTAAATATTGACAACTTAACCTAGTATTTGGTCAAACAGACATCCTACTAGGGGATAAGTTCAGGCAGCGGAACGGCCAGTTGTTAACAGATTACTTAACTGAGAGAGAGAATAAAATTCATCCGAACAGGTGATAAGATTTTACGGAGACAGCCGCACGGCTACACCAGCATCGACCGCGCGAAGGTGGCGGCAAACGGCGAGGGGGTGCGATAGTGGAGGTGGGGGGTGTGCCGTCGTCGTTCTACTTCGGGTGCTAGCGTGACCCCATCAGCCCAGCGTCGGGCGGTGGAAAGGGATAAAACGCGGGAAATAGAAACACGGAGAGAGAGAGACGAAGACAACGTAAAAACAGACAGCATATACATTCTTTGGTACTTCCAATGAAAGAAGGACGCTTCTTTGTCACCCAAAAAGTGGTGCAGAAAAACATCCAATGCTTATGTCGAACCTGATGTGTTTATTATGGTAGTCGCCCCCCATGGGGGACATAATGCGGTGCAAACATACACTTTTGCCAAATTATTACAAGCGCAAAAACGGAATAACGCCCCGCCGCTGTCCTTCTATCAGTAGTAAGCGGTACGCCCCCTGCGGCAGATCAGCCACTTGAACTACCGTACTAAACTCCGTAGCCGACTTGCGAAACTCCTGCTCCCGAATCCGCCGACCGTGCACATCAATCACAAATAGTGTGACGGGACCGCTCCAGGTACTGACGTACCGTAGCGATAAATTTGTGGTGGCTGGATTAGGATATACCTGTAATTCCAGGCTCAAAGGGGGGTTAAACAGTGAAGTCAGCGTCGTGTCCACCGTGGTAGTAGTATCCACACTAGTCGTGTCTGAGCAATTTATGCCCAATGTGCCCGCCGTGGTGGGCAGACGTGCGCTGCGGCTGAGATAGATTTTGTCCAGTTGTGCACCCGCTTCCCGCAGCGCAACATCGATGGTATTGGTGCCCTCGAAAAAATATTCTTCCCCTGGCCGTAAATTCCACTGAAATTCCCCTCCAGCGGCGATTCCGCTGCTCCAGTTGTACCAACTTCCGTCGTTGACGCGTACCCAGTAGGAGTCGCTGCTACTCCCGGCGGCTGCTACCCGCGCGGCAATCCGGTAGAAGCCCTCCGCCATATTCCGCGCCTCGAAGCGCAGCCGATTGGCCGGCGCATCATCGGGCGGACTGTCCGATTCCCGGTTCTCCAGGGGGGCGGCGTAGGTCACCCCGCTGGCGGTAGAGTCTACCGCCCACTGCACCCCTACTTCCGCACACTCTGCTTCTAAAAAAACGCTGTCTTGCCGCACGACCGCCTCGCCTGCATCGATGCAGATCGTATCGGCGCCCGTTGCTCCCCGGTCGTCCGTGACGGTGAGTGTGATGCAGTAGGTACCCCGTGCGAAGACGACCTCCACGTTCTTACCTGAAGCAGCCCCCTGCGTCCAGCGCCAGTCATACGAGACGATCTGTCCGTCCAGATCTACCGAGTTGCCGCCCCGCAATCGTACGCGTAAGGGTGCCTCACCGTCGGAGGGGTTGGCCCGGGCTATGGCGACCGGTGGCTGGTTTTCTGCAGGGGGTGTCCCGTCGCAATTGGATGCGGCCAGTACGTCTACCGTACTACTGCGGTCACAGCCCGCCCCGCCCCGCAGGACGTAGGTGCCGGCTACCGTGACCGTTGGCCGGGCCTCCGCGGAGGTGAAGCCGTTCGGTCCGCTCCACGCATAGGTGTCCGTAGAGGATGTACCCAGTAGCTGTACGCTGCCCGTGGTGCAGTCCAGTACCTGCGTGTTGTTTGCTCCACCGGCCGTCACCGTGCAGTCCGCCGCTCCGTCGATTAATAGGGTAAAGGATGAACTGCTCGTGAGTAGGTTGTAGTCGGTAGCCGTCACCCGTATCGGGTATACGTCACCGAGGGCTGCGGCGGGTGCGTCGATGCGTAGGGTACCCGAGAGGGAGTCTACGGTGATCCAGCCGGGCAGCGCCTGACCACTGGCCAGGGTGGCGGTATAGCTGAGTCTGTTGCCGGGGTAGCCCTTGTCGAATGCTCCGTTCACGCTGTAGGTGAGTACTTCCCCCACGGTGGCCGTCACGTTTGCGATGCGCCCCGATGTGGGTACGGCAAGCGGCCGGGCATTGATGATGTAGGAGGTGTTGTCGTTCCAGTCACAGTTCGCCGAACCTGCGGTCCCGCACCCATTATTCCCTATGTAGTCCTGGTTCACGATGTATTCGTTGGGGATCACCCGGCCGTTGCGGTCTCTAGCCAGGTAGACGCGCACGCCCAAGAGCTCATCTTTACGCAGGTTGTTGAGCCCCCCACCCGATGTGCGGTAGCCGGCGATGAGTATCTGGAAAGGCTGGTCGATGCGGTCGGTGAAGGCACCCGCCACGTCTTCCGACGTATTGCTGGCCCGGGGCAGCAACGTCTGGTGGTACAGGGGGCCATGATTATAGAGCATGCTACCGAGTACCGCCCGGCTAAGGGTATCCCGCAACTCGGTCGGCGCTCCACCCGGGGCGTGCAGGGCGGAGAGCTGGATCATACGAATGGGGAGGGCGGGATCGGCCTGTACGAAATAGGACGACAGGATCATATCCCCCTCCCGGCCGGCATCGACCTGCTGCGCGGTGGGATAGTCGGAGCTGGGTCGCACGACCAATTCACCGCTACTGTCCCGCCCGAACGTCGTGGTGAAGCCGAAGGCCTGAAAGACCTGCTGGGCGGATACCTCGTTGTTACCCTCGGTGAGCGTCAGGTACGCTCCCCGGAGGGTGGCCTCCGCATCGGTGGGGTTGCTGGCGTTGCTTTCTAGCAGAAGGTTTTCCGTGACCAGGCGTTTGGGCTCCCCCTGATCGGTCACGAAGTTGATCTGCGCGTCGATCGAGCTCCCCGCTGCGATGGATAGGCCACCGGTGGGTATCGTCACTCCACTGATGGTGAAGTTGCTGGTATCCGTAGTGCTCAGCCGCGTGATGCGTAGGGGAGTAGTGCCATCATTATGGATGCGTATCCCGCTACGTTCGGTGTGCAGGGTGCGCTGACCGACGCTGTTAACGGGGTTGAGCGTACGCTGGAAGGTGTAGTAGTCGTCAGCGGGAAAGCCGCGATCGGAGCCCGGTACCTTCGTCAGGTTTTCCAGACGAATGACGGCTTGTCCGGACAGTTCCGCGAGGCCAATTGCCACCAGGAAAACACACAACAAGGCACGCAGGGTGCCGGTAGTAGCTATACAGCGCATAGGAGAAGTCGGTCTATGTGGGGTTCAGCACTGTGCGTTGCTAGAAGACCCTACCGGCGGAGGATGTTTAAAAAAAAGGGGCCACACCTGCTGGCGTGGCCCCTTCCCGAGGTACAATCGTGGGGTACTTTACATCTTCACGAAGGGCCGGATCGTCTGGCGCTGGCCTTCGATCACCCGCAGACGGTACACGCCGGCGGGAAGGGTGGCTACTTCCAGATCCGAGCGCAGCAGCTCCCCTTCCTTATCGAAGGCTTGCTCGCTTACGGTACGCCCGGTCATATCGGTGACGATGATACGTACACGTCCGCTGTAATCACTGCGCAGTTCGAGCGTTGCGTTCAGGTAGATGGGGTTGGGATATACATCTACGGTGGGTTCGGCTATGGGTTCGTCGACCGGGGTAGTGAAGCCGAGCATACCCATTTCCCGGCTGGTACCGCCACTACAGTTGGTGGCCGTCTCACCCAGTCCGGTCGGCACAGCGCCCGCCAGGCTCAGGTGTAGCTTATCGAGCTGGGCTCCGGCTTCCCGGTAGGCAAAGTCGACGGTGTTGCTTCCTGCGGTAAGGGCTACCGTGATCGGCAGCTTGTTCCAGTTGAAGCCGCTACCGTAGCGAATGCCTCCGCTCCACTTGTACCAGGCACTGCCGTTCACACGCACCCAGTACGAATCAGTCTGGTTGTTGGCCGCGCTGATACGGGCGAAGAGGGTATAGCTGCCGGTCGCCGCATCTTCCAGGGTAAACCGCAGGTAGTTAGCGGCCTGGTCGGCGGGTGGCGTATTCATGGACCGACCCACGGGGAATACGGCGTAGCTACCATTTGCGGCAGCTGCGTCGCTGCCTACAGTCCAGCCAGCGCCCACTGCACTACACTCTGCTTCCAGCCAGAAGGTGTTATTGCTTGCGGTCGGAGGTTCAGGTGGGGTAGGATCAGTCGGGTCGGGATCGGTGGGAGGTGTCGTTCCGCCGCAGTTCTCCGCAGCGATTCCAATACCGGTCGGCAGGCCGGGTGTCTTGCTCAGGTACAGCTTATCGAGCTTCGTACCGTCCTCACGGAAGGCAAAATCGATCGTATTCGCGCCCTGCTGCAGGACGGGCCGGTCACCGGTCAACTCGTTCCAGACAAAGCCCAGGCCCTGCCGGATACTGCCGTTCCACTTGTACCAGCTACCGTTGTTGATGCGTACCCAGAACGAGTCGTCGTTACCGTTGGCGGCATCTACCCGTGCATAGAGGAAGTATGCACCGGATGCTGCGTTCGGTACGGCAAAGCGGATGCGGTTAGCGGGCACGTCTGCGGGTGCGGCGTTCATCGAATTTCCGTTCAGCACTACGGCGTAGCTTCCGTTCGAGGCGCTGGCCGTGTTGATCACGGTCCAGACACCACCCACCTCGGCACACTCTGCTTCGAGCGAGAAGGTCGACTGGGCGGTCGTGGGCGGTTCATTGGGGTCGGGCTCTTCACCACCATCATTCGTACAGCTGGCATCGGTCTCGCCCGTACCCGTTGGTGCGGTGGTCGACTGCGTGACGTGCAGTTTGTCCAGCTTAGCACCGTCTTCCCGGTACGCTACATCGATGATGTTATCGCCTTCATTCAGATTAAGGGCTACGGGCAGGCGATTCCAGTTGAAGGAGCCGCCCTGCTTGATTCCGCTGAACCACTTGTACCAGGCACCGCCGTTTGCGCGGATCCAGAAGGAATCATCCCCGCCGCCTGCCGCACTGATGCGGGCAAACAACTGGTAGCTTCCCCCCGCCACGCTCAGATCGAAGCGAATACGGTTAGTAGCCACGTCTCCGGGTGATGCCGTGTAAGCATTGCCCTGCATGACCACCGCATAACTTCCATTGGCAGCAGCAGCGTCCTCGACCACGGTCCAGGTGCCACCTACCGTAGCACACTCGGCCTCTAGCCAGGCAGTGGTAGGCAGGGTGCCTGGATCGGTCGGTGGTTCAGGATCCGTAGGTGGTTCGGGATCGGTAGGGGGCTCCGGGGTAGTAGGAGCAGTGGCAATGATAGCCACCACGTCGGTATCGGTAGCTCCCCGGTCATCCGTGACCGTGAGGGTGACGGAGTAGTTACCCGTAGCAAACGTTACGTCCGGAGTAGGTCCGTTAGCTGTGCCACCGTTCCAGGCCCAGGCGTAACTCACCAGCGTACCATCCAGGTCCTGCGAGGCACTTCCATCCAGGCGTACCAGCAGTGGGGCCTCACCCGTCGTGGGGTTAGCCGTGGCTACCGCAATGGGCGCGTCGTTCTCGGCCGGTGGTGGGGCCGTGCCGCTCACGATCACGCGGAAGGTGGAGCTGGCCGTCAGTCCGTTGAAGTCCGTCACGGTGACCGTGATGTTCTGTGTCGAGCCGACTGCTCCCGCCGGGGCGGTAATGCGGAAGGTGCCATCCAGCTCACCCAGTGCTATCCACGCGGGTAGGGGGGCACCCGATCCCAGCGTAGCCGAGTACTGTAGTACGTTACCCGGGAATCCGCGGGTGAAGGAGCTACTCACTACGTAGTCCGTAGCCTGGCCTACCCCTACCGTTACGTCGGCGATCGGTTTGGCTGTGGGTACACCTACCGGGCGGGCATTGATGATGTAGCTGGTATTGTCGTTCCAGTCACAGTTAGCGGTACCTACGCCACAGCCGCTCTCCACGAAGTCCTGGTTGACGATGTACTCATTGGGGATCACTTTACCGTTGCGGTCGATGGCCCGGTACACGCGCACACCCAGCACGTCCGGTTCGTACAGGTTGGTCCGGCTACCGCCGAAGGTGCTGTACCCGCCGATCATGATCTGGAAGGGTACGTTGATGTTGTCGACCGATTTGCCGGCTACTTCGTTGGAGCCCGCTACGTCCGTACGGGGTAGCAGACTCTGGAAGTAAGTGCCATCATGGTTGAAGCGGAAGTTGTTGACCACGCTGTAGTTCTGATTGCGAAGCTCCGTGGGCGATCCTCCTTCGCCGTGCAGTGCGGAGAGCGATACCATCCGCAAGGGCTTGCTGGGATCAGCCTGTACGAAGAACTTGCTGAGGATCATATCTCCCTCTTTGCCACTGTTGATGTCTTCATCCGACGGCACATTAGAGTACGGCCGTACGATGATCTCACCGTTCGCATCCCGTCCCATACGAGTATTGAAGGCGAAGGCGTCCATCACTTGCTGGGCGTCGATCTCGGCATTTCCTCCGATCAGCGACATATAGGCACCCCGGAAGGTTGCCAGGGTGAGTAGCCCATTCTCGGCATTAGAGGTCATCTTCAGTTGCTCCGTAATGAGGCGGGCATTGGGTCCACCGCTGGTCACGAAGCGCACCGTAGCGTCGACGTACTCGCCGGGCTCCACGATCAGGCCACCGTCCGGTATCGTTACCCCTTCGATCACGAAGTTGCGCGTATCGGTGGTCGTCAGCTCGTTGATGACCAGAGGCGCGGCACCCGCATTGTGGATACGCATCACGCTGTTGTCGCGCGTCCGTATCGGATACCCCTTATGGGTCTCGGATACGTTGTTGCGGTGGAAGGTAAAGAAGTCGTCGTAGGGGAATCCACGCTGGGTTCCCGGTACTTTGATCATATTCTCGATCCGTACCAGGGCACCCGTAGCGAGTGGTTGCTCGACGTGGTTCACCTTGACGTAGGTCATCTTCGTGTTGCTCTGCCCCAGGGCGCCGTTGTCGTCGATCGTCAGCTTACCGTCCTTCACTTCTACTACCCCCGACCGGTTGTCGTAGTAGCGGTTGGTGGGGTCGTAGTTGTCGACGATGGTCACTCCTTCGGCCCGCAGCGTGTGCGAGCTATTCAGGTCGTTGGGGTCTCCTACACCCAGTTCCACCCGGTAGAAGCCATTGGGTACGGCGATCTCCCAGTCGGCCTGCTGACCATTCAGGCGGTCAAGCTGATTGCCGGAGCTGCGCAGCTTCGTCAGGTCGTCCGTAGCGTTGGTCACGCCCCGGCTGGCGCCGAACGCGTCCGCCTGCATATCCAGGGGGGAGCGCGTCAGTGCATTGATCCACCCGTAGGTCATGCCACCGGCGCGATTGCCGTACGCTTGACCCTGATCGGCCACGTAGCCGGAGGGTGGAATGAAACTGTTGTCCTGGAAGTTGATCTGGACGTTGAAGTCCCCTCCGGTAGATCCGTTGTCGGTAGTCTCCGCGTAGGGCTTCACATTCGATAGAACGAATACGTAGTCCTGGTAGTCGCCATTACTGGCATCCTCGAAGCAGATCAGGTAGCTTCCCTCCAGCAGGCGGCTGGCGCGATCCCGCATGGGATATACCCGTACCCGGTGGGGTACCTCGGGGTTCAAATCATCCTGTGAGTAGCTCTTTCGATTGAAATAGTCAGACTGCAGGTACAGGCCGAACCCACCCTCCGGGGCGGTGAAGCTGCTGCTACCGGCCGTCAGTGGGGGGTACAATCGCTGAGCGTTTTCGATTCCATCAGCAATGCTGGCCACCTCCTGATGGGTCAGCGTGCTACCCGTGCGGGTATATACACCGAAGGGCAGCACTTCCGCGGGGGAGTAACGCGCTACGGGCGTCATCGTCACGGGGCCGGGGCCGGCCGCGGCGAAGAACTTTGCGTCTACTTCATCACCCAGGAGGTCGGCCGTGGTGCCGTTCGCCAGTTTGCTCCAGCCTACGTTGATGTCGTACCCCAGGGTTCTGACGATCGTCTGCAGGGCGGGCTCGTTATCTCCACCGTAGCCGCGGGTCTTCAGTGCGAAGAGGTCCACCGGATAGGGGGCTCCCTGGTTGCCGTCGCTGGCAAACACCAGTTCGCCGTACTGGTAACCCAGCGCATTGTAGTCCAGTACTGGCTTGTAGATGACGGTATAGTCCTGCGTGGCCGCGGGGGCGAGGGTCAGTGGCGAGGGACCGGTGACCCTGAACTGGGTAGCGTAGGGCCCCGTGAAGTAGCGGTTGGTGATGTGTAGATCGGCATCCCCTTCATTAGTGATGGTGATGGTCATGGTATCGGTAGTCGCACCGGGGCTATCGACCGTAGCCTGTAGTACGGCTTCGGAGGGGGCGGCTACGATCCGGGCGGTGGGAATGCTGGCATCCGCGACGCGCAGCAGCAGGATCTTCTGGTTGCCGCCGCCGTCCCGGTCGTACTGGGCTACGTACAGGTTGCCCGTGCTGGGGTCTTCCGTGATCTCCAGTGGATCATCCAGGCTTTGCAGTCCGGGGATATCGGCGAAGCTGCCGATAATGTCACCCGACTTATTACCGGGCTGTAGTACGATGATATCGTCCTGACCGCTAAAGCGCGCTACCAGCAGCATGCCCTTGAGTTTGCCGTCGAAGGCATCGGAGGTATACTCCAGCGCGCCGTTGGGCGACTTATTCATGCCGAAATCGTAAGCTACCTCGAGGTAATTGGGGTCGGCCGCCAGGTCTTCGGGGTACTTACTTACATCGCGGTAACTGGTCTCCAACTGGCCGGGTAAGCCCTGGTAGGCCAGACCGCCGTGATTGAGTACGAACTCGCCGCGGTAGGGATTGGGGTGACCGTGGTAGCTGCCCCCCTTGGTCTTGAACAACCAGTCTTTCTGGGTCTCTCCACCCAGCATGGCGGGGATGGTCAGATCGGTAAAGTAGGTACCGTTCGGGCGGCGTACCCCGATACCGGAGGTGTCCTGACTGCAGTAGGCAATCGAGGCGGGGGTATTGGGGGAGGTCGCGTTGTTGCCCGCCGTACCGTTGGTGGGTACGTAAGTCCAGCCATTGCTGTGGAAGACCATATCGTACGCATTGCGGATGCCGGTGGCGTAGAGCGTCAGGGGGGAGTTTTGGGCGTAGGGATTATACGTCCCGTCGCTCATCGTGATGCTATTCGCTGGTGCCTGGTTGATCACCGTGATGTCCTCCGTGGTGAAGGCACTGAGTGGCAGCGTCGCGGGTAGCTTTTTCAGGTCAAGGCGCAGGACTGCCGCGGCTAGCAGACTTTCGTCACGCATGCCCCAGGAGGGATCGGGTTCGCCACCGGCCGTGTTACTGCCCTGCAGGAAGAACAGGTCATCACCCGGGCCGAACACGATACTGTTCGTCAGGTGGTCCTTTTTGGACCGTGGCAGATGCTCTACTACGTCCTGTACATTTTGCAGCGTAGGGCCGGTGAGCCGGGTCAGCTTGCCGTCCCATTCCGGGCCATCGGTAAGGGTGACGGCACTGTGGGTCACGTAGGCGATCAGGTTGTCCGCCGTGGATTCCGGAGCGAAAGCGAGTCCTATAATGAAGCGCTCGTCGGAGTTGTGTACCGTAGCATCCAGGGGGTGGTCGCTACCCATCAGGGGGATAGAAAGCTCCTCCAGATCGTGTAGCGTACCGTCGGCGGCAATGGTCCAGCGCTTGATGGTCTCTCCGAGGGTGGAGGCGTAGAGTTTACCGTCGGGTCCGATGGTCAGGGTAGTGAAGCGGTCGGCGGTACCCGCGCCCAGGTTATTTCCACTGAGTTGGGTGAAGCTCACTCCGTCTAGGTCGGCGGGGCGGTTCGTGTCGTCTTCGGCCGCGGTCACAAACTGTGAGGTGAAGGTGCGGAAGGTGATCCGGTCGTCCAGTTGGCCGATCCGGTTGGCCTGCACTCCTTCGATCGTGAATACATAGGCCGTGGCTGGCTTGAGGGGGGAGTTGGTGGTGAGCGTTACGGCATCACCCCCGCCCGTATCGTTGGTATTGGAGGGCACTTCGAAGAGGCCGGCATCCGTCTGCTCGAAGAGCCGGATCCGGCCTACGATGCTCGCCTTATCCAGCTCATAGTCGGGGGGCGTATTCACCGATACCGTCATCTGGAAGGAGTAGGGCGATACGTCGGTGGCTCCGTTAGCGGGTACTACGTCAGCAAAGAAGGCCTCGGGTTCGCCCGCCGCCGCGGCGATCGTCACGTAGGAGATCTTGGTGTTGTAGCCACCCTCCGCATCCAGCGTCAACCGCCCGTCGCTTACTTCCACTACGGCGCTTCCCGTGAATTGATTGACCGCACCGTATACCGTGGGCTGGTAGATCAGGTTGTAGCCCTCCGCATTGATGACGTGAATGGTGCCCAGCCGCCCCTCCGGGAAGAGATCGCCGGCCTGCACCGTTACCCGGTAGGTTCCGTTGGGTACGGCCACTTCCCAGGCACCGGGATCAGTGGGGCCGCGGTCACCGCCTGTATCACCGTACTGCATGTGCATGAGCGTCTCATTCAGCACGTTCTGGTCGGGATCGGGCTTACGGTTGCGTCCGTTGCCGGCAAGGGTGAGGGGGATCGCGGTACCGGGAATGACCCAGCCGTAGCTGCGTCCGTTCTGCTCCTGGAAGGGCAGGCCGTAGTCCTGCAAGTAGGGAGCGGGTGCCGGGGTGAGGGCATCCGAGAAATTGATGTGGACGGTGTCCAGGCTTGCCTGTCCGAAGACGGTGCTGAATGGGCAGCACACGGACAGGAGTAGCGCTAGCGCTAGAGGGTTGAGGTAGTTCATGGTGTTGTTCAAGTGCAAAAAACTGGGTTCTCACTAGGGTACTCAGAGAACGCAGCGGACAACAAATAGGATCGATGTCCGGAGTATAGTAGTAGATAGCGTTCACAAGAATAGTGAATAAATAACACTTCCTACAGTGTCAAACGGGGGCTTTTGGCGCGATTTGCGCCGGTTTCAGCATGTAAATCGAATTAGGTAAGCCAGGGTGCATACTTCACATTTGGAGTGAGACCTTAGCAATAGACCCAATTTGCCTGCTGAATCATCTCGTCATGCGTTTATGGCATTCAGTTCGCAAAAAGTTACCGGCCGCGGCGAATGTTTTAGATTTCTTTAACAAAAAAGGGCCATGCGCCGGAAGCACATGACCCTGTCTAGGTCGGAAAAACGTAGTATTTGCTACCGCTTCACGAACGAGCGGACGGTACGCCGATCACCCGCGATGGTCTGCAGGTGGTACAGTCCGGCGGGAAGATCCGTCACATCCAGCTCCAGTTGCAGGCGTTCCGCCGGCTTTTCGTAGCTCAGGATACTTACGCGCCGTCCGTGCACATCGGTGAGTACTACGTTGACCGTGCCGGTAAAGGCGTCGCGCAGTTGTACCTGCAGGCGATCGGAGACTGGATTGGGGAACAAGCTAAGCTCCGGAGCCGCAGATGCGTCGTCGAACGCTGCCTCAGCTTCTACACTGGCTACGCCGGCCTGTGCGACCTGTGCGCTACAGTTGCTGGCCGGGTTACCCAGGCCGGTGGGTATGGTAGTCCCCTTGGTCAGGAAGAGCTTATCCAGCCTGGTGCCGTCTTCCCGGTAGGCGAAGTCTACCGTGTTGGCTCCCTCGCGCAGGGGTAGGGTGAGGGGCAGCTGATTCCAGGTGAAGCCTTTCCCCTGCTCGATGCCCCGGTACCAGCGGTACCAGGCACCTCCGTTGACGCGTACCCAGAACGAATCGTCCAGGCCGCTGGGGGCGTCGATGCGGGCCCACAGCCGGTAGTTGCCGCTGGAGGCTCCGATCAGGGTGAAGCGTACGCGGTTAGCTGCTTCGTCGGCTGGTGCGGCCGAGGTGGAGTTACGTCCGGATACCACTACGTACTGGCTGCCGGAGGCCGAGCCGGTCGACTGGCGCTGCCAGCGTGAGCCTACCTGCGCGCACTCCGCCTCTAACCAATAGATGCTGTTGCTCGGCGTGGCCGCGCAGTTGGTGCCCTGGCTGCCCGCACCAGAGGGGGCGGTACTGGTGGAGGTGATGTAAAGCTTGTCTAGTTCTGCACCGGATTCCCGGTACGCGAAATCAATTGTGTTGCTACCGGTGCGCAGGGTGACGCCGGGGGGCAGACGATTCCAGGCAAAATTACCGCTCTGGTCGATGCCCGAAGACCACTTGTACCAGCTGCCGCCGTTAGTGCGTACCCAGTACGAGTCGGTGTTGCCATCCCGCGCCTTGATGCGGGCAAATAGCTTGTAGCTGCCCGACCGGTCTACCTCGAAGACGAAGCGGATGCGGTTGGCTGCCACGTCGCTCGGCGGACTGCTCATGGAGGTGCGCTCGGCGGTGACCGAGCCGCTGTTCAGCTTCCAGTTGGCGCCTACCTGCGCGCATTCGGCTTCCAGCCAGTAGTGGCCCTCACCGGCGGGGGGGGCGGGCTCGTCGGGTGCGCTGTCGCCGATCACGTTCAGGGTCACGGTAGACCGTACCTGGATGCGGTTGAGGTCAGTGGCCGTGACCTCGATGCGGTAGTCCCGACCGCTGGCCGAGCTGGGTGCATTAATGGATACTACGCCGGTGGCGCTATTGATCGTGACCCAGCTCGGTACACTGCCGCCGCCGGATAGCCGGGCAGAGTAAGTCAGCTGGTTGCCGGGGTAGCCCCGGCTGAAGGAGCCGCTTACGTTGACGCTCTTGCGGGTGCTCACCTCGGCTACGATGTCACTGATGGACTTGGCCGTCGGCTTAGCCCGTGGCCGTACGTTGGTGACGTAGGCCACATTGTCATTCCAGTCACAGTTGTTATTGCCTGCGCCACAGCCGTTGCCTACGTAGTCCATAAGTACGATGTACTCGTTAGGGACCACCCGACCGCTGCCGTCTACTACCTTATAAGTGCGTATGGCCAGCAGTTCGTTCTTGCGCTCGTTCGCTTTGTTGCCGCCGGTGCTGCGGTAGCCGGCCAGAATGATCTGGAATGGCTGACCGGTGGTGGCGGTAAAATCTCCGGCGGGATCCCTGGAGTCGTTGAGCAGGCGGGGCAGTAGCGTCTGGTGGTACAGATCGCCGTGGTTGTGGTTCATCCCACCCACTCTACGCTCGCTGGCCTCGTCGCGAAACTCCGTGGAGGAGCCACCGGGACCGTGGAAGGCTGCCATCTGGATCGTTTGTACCGGTTTGTTGGGGTCGGCCTGTTCGTATATACCGGCCAGAATGAGGTCGCCCTCCAGGCCGCTGTTCACCCGACTGTCACTGGGGTAGAAGGAGCTGGGCCGTACCTGTAGGTTGCCGTTATCGTCTACCCCCATGCGGGTCTTGAAGCCGAAGGCATCCATGACCTGCTGCGCGTTGATCTCACTGCCGCCCTCGATGTACTGCATGTAGGCACCCCGGAAGGTGGCCCGCACGCTGGATGCGTTGTCGGCGTTGCTCTCCATGACCAGGGACTCGGTCACGAGCCGGCGGGTCTGGCCGCCGCTGGTCAGGAAGAGTACTTCCACGTCACGGAACGACTTCGGCGCGATCTGGAAACTGCCCGACGGGGCACCATTGATGCGGAAGTTACTGGTGTTCGTAGTGGTCAGCTTGGTGATCGTGAGCGTACCGCTGCCATCGTTGTGAATCCGCATCTTACTGCGGTCGGTGTACCGCATGGCCTGTCCGACGCTGTTGCGCTCGCGGTCAGAGCGGTGTAGGGTGAAGTAGTTTTCGGCCGGGAACCCCCGGTTCGTACCCGGAAGTTTGGTGAGGTTCTCGATGCGGACGATAGCGCCGCTCGCAGCCGGAGCGGATCCGGCAAACAGGCCGGGAGATAAGAGTAGGACCAGCAGACCGATCAGCCCGGACAAGGGGATAGCGGCCAACGGATTGGTACGGGTAAAATTCCAGAACATGTAAAGCGTGTTGGGGGGGTTAGCTCATTATAGCGGCTGCTAAGATACTGTTTGTACATCGAATGTCCGCACACTGTACTGTACACTGCACCTGCGGCCGCGCCCCTACGAAAATGGGGCCACGTCAAATGACGCGACCCCATCCTAGCAACAAAGGATTCCGATTACGGAATTACAACTTAATGAACGGTCGAACGATCTGTCGCTCGCCCTCGATGACCCGGATCCGGTAAACTCCAGCGGGCAGCGCAGCCACGTGCAACGCGTGCCGTAGCTCATCGCCGGCCTTGTCGATCCGCAATGTGCTAAGGCTGCGCCCCGTAAGGTCGGTGAGCCGTATGTCTACCGGACCCCGATAATCGCCCGTCAGCACGACGTTGATCCGATCGACCACCGGATTGGGATACAGACTCAGCTCGTGCGCAACCGCCGGGGGTGCTTGCTGCACAAACCCCAGTCCACCCATTTCGCGACTGGTGGTACTGCCACAGTTGGTCGCCGTTTCGCCCGCCCCGGTCGGTGCGGTAGCCGATAGGCTCAGGTATAGCTTATCGAGCTTGGTACCGTCCTCCCGGTAGGCGAAGTCGATGGTGTTGCCGCCGGCACTCAGCGCCAGGGGTCCATTGGGATATGTATTCCACTGGAAGCCGGCACCCAGCGTGATGCCCGTCCACCATTTGAACCAACTGCCGCCATTGACGCGTACCCAGTAGGAGTTGTCGGCACCGCTGGCTGCGTCGATGCGGGCGAACAAATGATAGCTACCCGCCTTAGCCGCCTGCACGGCAAACCGTACGCGGTTGGCGGGTACATCGGCCGGCGGCGTATTGTAGGTGTTGCCCTGGGGGAAGACCACATAGCTGCCGTTCGAGGCTCCGGCAGCGGCCGCAGCGGTCCAGCCGCTACCCACGGTGGCACACTCCGCTTCGAGCCAGAAGGAGGTTGGGGCGTTGTTGCAGTTCGGGTCGTTGGGGTTCGCGCAGTCATCCTCCCCCACCTTGCAGATCTGGATACCCTTCAGGGCGGGGTGTTGTACGCCGTGCAGGAATTCAATGACCAGCATATTGTCCGCCACCACCAGGGTAGCCGAGCGGGTGAAGGCCCCCTTGGCGCCGGCGATGGCGTAGGGGTCGATATTGTCGAACGCAGGCGGTACGGCCCCCTCGACGGCTACATCGAACACCCGTTGCCCGGGCTGGGTGATCCCGCTATATAGTTCGGCGAAGAGCAGCGTCACCTGCACTTCGGTGCCGGGGGTGACGGGAAACTCCCACCTCATTTCCGGCGCGGTGCGCACGTCGTACCGTTCGGTATTAAAGATGCTGGCCGGTGCGGAGCTCGGTACCGTGGCGTCCGTCATGTCAATGGCTCCGGCGTGGGCCGAACCGGAATTGCCGTTGTACAGACTATTTCCGGTGGACATGGCGGCCAGAAACGGTGAATTGCCCGTCGTGCCGAACTTGCCTCCGTCCGGGCTCCACCCCAGCGAGGTATCGTCCGCAGAGGGCTGCGCCGGGCCGCCTACGTTGATGCGGTATAGGGTATTCTCACAGGCGTCCGGCAATTCTACCTGATCCGATGGTTCCACGCTGAAGGTGACCACGTCCTGAACGAAGCTGGTCGCATCGCTGGGGTTTGTCAGGAATTCTTCGTGAAACTGGTTGGCCGCACGGATCACGACCGTGTTCGTGCCGGTAGTGATACCGTCGGACGCGTCGAGGTCCCAAAAGGTCTGCCCGATGGCGGAGGCCGTCGATATGCGGTCATCGGTGTCGATATTCGATAGGTCCGCCGGATTGACGTAGACGTGGAAGTGCTCCGTCAGGTCGTAAAGCATATCCGTAGCCGTCCACTGCACGCGTACGTCGGTGCCCGTCACCGTAGCATTCGCTACGGGGGCGGCGATCGTAAGCTGGGGCGACGATACCGTGACGGTCACCGCCTCCGAGTCGCTGAGGTTGCCGCTGTCGGTGACGGTAGCGGTGATGGTTTGACTGCCCGGGGTGACCAGCCGACCGCTGATAGTAGCGCCGATACCGCTCAGGGGGTTCGTCGAAAATTGAATGTCACTGGAGGTCCATTCCAGGCCGGCAGCCAGGCCGTTTTCCTCCGCGTCGGTCACCGAACCCGCCAGCGTGAGGTTGCTGCCGCGCGTCACACTTGCGTTGGGCCCCGGCGCATCGATGACTACGGTGGGTGCCGTGTTGGTGGTCACGGACGTGATCGTGATGGCATCGGACACCGTCGTGGTCGAACCGTTGGACGCCTCCGCCGTCAGAGTATAGGTGCCGTTGGCATTGGTAATAGTGAATACATAAGGGGCGGTAAGGACCTTGCCGAGACTGGTCGCCCCGTTAAATAGTTCGACTTGGGTGATACCCGCAATATCCGTAGCCTCTATGTTGACGGTGACGGTACTACCCGCTACGAAGGTCGATCCGTCGGCGGGGGAAGTGATACTCACCTGGGGCGTGGAGCTGCCAGTGCGCTTTAGTATTTCGATGCCCTTTATGGTAGGGTTCTGCACCCCCTTGATGAAGTCAATATCCAGATTACCATCCGTTACGGTTACGGGGATCGCTTCCACGCCGGCCGTATTCCACCCGTAGGCCACCGTCTGGTCAAAATCGTCCAGTACCGCTATGCCTTCTATCGATACATCGAAGACCCGCGTACCGGGCGTCTTCGCGCCGGCCCATGTCTCCGCAAAGAGTAAGTTGACCGTATAGCTGCCATTGTCTACCGGGAAGTCCCATTGCATGTTATTGGGATTTGATGCCGTACTGTACCGCTCCGTGAAGAACAGTGCGTCGGGATATCCCGTACTATTCGTGCCCGCAAAGGTGGCTCCGTAGGTAACGTCCTGCGCCGGCGGCGTCACCTTATAGTACGGCGAGGGAGTGCCCGTGGTGGCGTTGCCGTATGCATTCGTTGCGGCCTGATCTGCGGACCAGTCGGTCGGCTCGGCGTCGATGGCGGCCGTGAGCGCTCCGCCCGCATTCACCCGGTACACTACGTTTCCGGGGGTGAGCACCTTACTGTTCAGGGTTACGGTAGCGGTGCCGGCAGTACCGTAGGTAATGACTAAAGTGGCCGTTTTACCGCTTCCGCTACCGCTGAACCCTACGCCGAGATTAAGACTACCTCCGGGTGGGACTAAGGCAAAGTCGACGGGAGTATCCACGAAAAACAATGCGGCGTCCGGGCCGGTGATCGCCAGCTTGGTCACGATCGTGCCGGTGTTGCCTCCCGCACTGATCGCCGTGATACTGGTGGGGCTGTTCGGACTGACGTCTACGCTACCCGGCACCTGCAGTTGGCTGGCCGTAAGGGGTGTACCCACTGGCTTGTCCGTGCCGTAGAACTCCATATTCTTCATTTTTCCCCCTCCGCCCTGGGTATTGGATCCCGCCGCTACGTGAATACCGTCGCCGGAGGCGATCGCCTGGGTACCGTGGCGTTCGGTAAGCAGGTCCGCTTTGGTCGACCAATTACCCGTAGCGGGACTGAACGCCTCGGTGGTCTTTACGGCATCGCGTACTGGCTTACCCTGCAAGTCTATGCCGATCTCTCCGCCGATCACGTACAGTTCATCATTGAGCGTAGCTACCGAGGCCGCCGCCCGGGGCGTAGGCAGGTCGGGTGCGGTAGACCAGGTGCCGGTAGTGAAGTCATAGACATCCACCTCGGCGATCAGGGGCGCGAAGGTGCCGCCGGGGCCGCCGGATAGGCGTCCGCCCGCCACGTATAGCTTATTGCCCAGTACGGCTGCGTGGAAGTGGTCGCGGTCGCGGGGTGCGTTGGCTAATACGGTCCAGGTGCCGGTGGCGGGGTCGAATACATCGAACCAGGAAACATACTTTCCATCGTGACCGTCGGTGTTACCGGCGATGATATAAAATTTACCGTCGTAGACCACCAAGCCGGCCGATCCCCGTTTGCGGGCAGTCGGAATTTCCGGCCCCCGGATCCATTCGTCTGTAGCCGGATTATACGCCCAGACATAATCTGCGGGCACTTCGTTCGGAAAATTATTCGTCTTGAACGCACCGATCACCCAGATCAATCCCTGATACTCCAGGGCCTGGAAGTGGTTAAACTGTTCCGGCGCGGAGTTAGAGATCTGAGTCCAGGTCTTGGCTTGGTAATCGTACACGTCCAGCGTAGTCGATTTTTCCCGCCCTCCGAAGAGGTAGAACTTGTCGCCAGCCTGTACGAACGAGCATTCGTGGCGGGCCGTGTAGTTTTCATTATCGGTCTGGTCATTCCAGCTCGCGCCGCCGACCGAACCGGTGACCGTCCAGTTGAAGGCATCATTTACCGTAGCGCTGCCGGGTTTGCTTACCGTGACGACCGCATTGTAGGGGCTTCCTACAGCGGCTCCGCCGGCGATGGTGCCGAAGAGTAGTCCGGTCGTAGGTTCGATCTGGATGCCCTCCGGCAGACCGGTAGCGCTGTACGAGAAGTTCTTGTCGGGGTCCCCGCCGGAGGCCGATACCGTCAGGTTGATCAGGTCGCCCTCCTGATTGCTTTGATCCGCGATCGGACTCACCGTGACGGGAGTAACTACTTGCCCGCCGCTGGCTAGAATCTCTATACCATTGATGAGCGGATTCTCCACTACGTGCCCGAACAGAATATTGAGACTGCCATCCGTGAGGTTGACGGGGTACTCGAGCATGCCACCGTGCTGGTGACCAAATTGCGCCACCAGGTCGAGATCGTTTTGTACTAATTGTCCCTCAATCAAAATGTCGAATATCCGCTTACCGATCTGCGATGTTCCGGAGTAGCCATTACTCATATATAGGCGCACCAAGTAATTGCCGTTAGGCAGATCAACGGTCCACTCCATCTCCGGCGCGGCGCCTACGTCATAGCGCTCCTTGGCAAACAGTGCCTGTGGTACGTAGTCGGGTAGGGAGGTGTGTCGTCCGGTGGTGCTGTGGTTCGAGACCTTGCCGGTATTTACGGCGTAGGTCAGGCCATTATGACTGCCGCTCTGCGCTCCGGCACCGAGGCCGCCGATCCAGTCTGGATGAGGTGCATCCGAGGCCGCCAGGGTAGCGCCGTTCGCCCGGATGCGTAGGATGGGTACGGGTTTATCCGTCACGGTGACGGTGCACGACTGTTCTACAAACAGACCGCTGTTGTCCGTAGCCCGGATGGTGAGCACGGCGACTTCCGGAGTGGCCGGGAACGATATGGTCATCACGCCGCCGCTAATGCTCGCTCCGACGGCCGGGTTACTGTTACTTTTGATGGTATACACCAGGTTCTCGTCGCCGGTATCGTCTCCGAAGTAATCTCCGAACTCAATGGTCTGATCTACCGCGTTGACCATCGCTTCGATATCCGGAAGGGCTTGCTTCACGTAGGGCTGCGTACTGTGCACGTAGAGGTAGTCCCAAGTACCTTCTACTTCCTCCCCCGGAGCATTGGATGTGCCGATCAGCCCCACGGCCAGGGGAGTGCTGCTGCTCTGTATAGCGGCCAGTACACTACCCTGCGCATTGATAGATCCCAGGGTCTGCACCCCTCCGCCGTCCACCGCATACTGTAGGGTGATGATCCCACTGGAGGGCTGTATCTGAAAGTATAGAATGATATCCTGGCTCGGAGTAAGGGAGGCAGTGATCGGCGCCTGGGGCGTATCGTTAATCTCCTGACGGGCCTGTAGCATACCACTAGCGGTCAGGACCAGTTTGATGTAATTATGCTGGGTGCCGTCCCCTATGAATAGGCCCACCTCTGCATTCGGGGGGGCTGAAGTACCGTACAGTTGCAGCTCCTCCGCGAAGTTGAACAAGCGCCCCTCTACGGTAAACCCGCCGGTAAGCTGATCTACGTTCACACCGTACTGAAAGGCCTTTTCCTGGGTATTGCTGCTGCCCAGGGCCGTACCGGCCGTCATCTGCATGGTCATGGCACCTACCGCACCGCCGAGGATATCGTTGGGGTGAGGGTCATTTGGGTCGTCGCGCCGGTCAAGCCAATTCAGCCAGTTGGGGTTGGCCGCGCCGTTATTCATCATACCCGTGAAGCCGAGTCCCAGGTAACCCTTCAGGGTCTGATTATCGGACAGCAGGTCGTTGCGCACCGGCAGATTAAAGGCATCGGTGCCACTACTTAGGGGATCGCCCAGTTGGAAGGGGTCACTGGCATCGGGGATATTGTCGTTGTCATCGTCCGGGTCGTTGAGGTCGGAGACGAGGATCCCTCCCGCCGGCTTGTCAAAATCCTCGGGTTGGTTACCCCCGTTGCAGATGACATCCTCTACCGTTTGATCGACTGCTTTATTATCGATCTCATCCTGATTAGTGTAGCCGTCCGCGTCATTGTCTGCTGTTGCGGAGTAGCCAGGATTTCCGGGTAGGACGCAGACCGCGAAATCCTGGGGTTCCAGCACCTTAATGGTGCTGTTGAAGGTGGCGATCCAGATGGTTCCGGGGAATGGGTCGGTATCGCTGTTACAGGTCACGCCGAGCGGATTACCCCCCAGGTTAGAAATAAAGGAGGGGGTCAGCGTCTTGAGGCTACCGTCGGGGTTCAATTCGACCCGGCGTAGCACCCCCCCGTTTTTACCCGCTAATAGGTCGCCCTTCATTGTGCCTCCGAAGTTGGAGGCGGTATACTCATCTATTCCGTTGGTATTGGTGCCCCAAGTGGCGATGAGTACGTCATTGTCACCGTCCGGATTACTGATGCCCGGCCCACGCCAGTCCCCCTCCCGGGGATCGGCCTGACTGAGGGGTACCGGTGGCCAATTGGCGGGTAGCGCTATACCCGGGTTGGTCGTGTAGCCCGACCCACGGGAGCCATCGGGATCGTAGATGAGGGTGCGGAACACTGAGTTGCTGTTGGCATTCTGCGTGGGGTTGGTAAACAGTCCCGCTCCGGCCGGATTGGCCCGTATAGGCGTAGGATGCCCACCGTAGAAGCTACCCGGAGTATAATTCTGGATATCGGTGGTGATCAGGGTGAGGTGATCGACATTATTTACTTTCTCCCCACCTACCGGACTGGTACTGCCGGGCTCGGAGGGGATGTAATTATTGGTGACCGTACCGTCCATGCCCTCATTGACCGGTAGCCCTCCCCAACCTCCGTTGGCCCCGTTGTCGGTGCTGTATACCTTGCCGTCTGCCGTGACGACCAGGTCGTACGTATTGCGGAAGCCCCCGGAGAAGATCTGCACGGGGCCGCCCTCTACGATCATGGCCTGGTTCAGTCCGTCGTTGCCTCCCCAGGGATCGCCGACGTCACTACCGGTGTAGCCCGGTGCATCGGGGTCGATAATACCATTCACATTGGCCCGGGTGGGATCGTCCAGCGTAGGTATATCGTAAATGTAGTTGCGGCCGGAATTCGCATCCGTCAGAATAGGTAGGGCTTCCAACTGGGTCAGATTGACCGATAGGATGGCCGCGGACAGTGCGTACTCGGTGGTCCAGGCAAAGTTATCGGAGGGCGATCCCGCATTGGTATGGCCACCGGAGCAAACGATCAAATAGTCCGTACCGTTTATAGTAACGAACTCCAGTCCATTAGTGGCATGGTTTTCTTCCGAGCGGGGAAGCCCCCGTACGATGTCTACCACCTCCCACATACTGCCCTTCCAGCTTAGTCGGGTGATGACCCCGGAGTTGGTATCCAGGTTTGTATCACCGCCGGGTCCGCCTATTCGGGAGTCGCTCGATGTGACATAGATCACCGGATTGGCTGCCGTACCCGTGACGGTCAGGCCCGTAGCTTCCCGATCGTTACCTCCACTGGAGCTGCCGTCGTCATTGTGGTTGGGAATATTCTTTACGTCCGGTAGTTCCTCGGAGCTTATGACTTCGTAATCGTTGACTCCCTTCCGTTGGATAGAAAAGATATCGATGGTACCGTTAATGCCTAGTACGTAGAGCCGGTCGTCGGGACCAAACATCAGGGAGGTACCACTAGATACCCCTCCATTGCCATTGAAGTCGAGGTTGCTTTCTCCAAAGCTTTGTCCCCGCAGATTGATCGCGATGAACAGCAGTCCGAATAGTACGCCATGACGAATAGCTGATGTGAAGCACGTATAGACCCTGCTGGCGGGAATAGGTGATCGTGAGTTCATAACAGTTGTTGTGTTGTTCGAAGTGTGGGCGTATTTGGACGTATGATTTTCTATGGTGAATTGGCAAAAGGCTAAAAACGCAAGTGGAATCTGATCAGACCCGTCAGGCCAGATCCAGCAGCTTCCCTACCCCTCGGCATGTGTACTGCTTGGAACGGGGAGCGATTGGGAGGACCGATGGACTAGCGGGATGGGGTAAGCTCGGGCTACCCAATGCGGTAAGCAGTAGGTATACGCCCGGTAAGGCATACCAATCCCGTTGATTCCCAGCGCGTGGAATCGAATAAATTTAGCTAGAGGTGAATTTCTTGTGTATAGGCCCAGCTAGATTTGGGCCAGCGTGATTGGGGATTACGTTCAGTTCAATAGTGCGTACACGGCAACAAGCATAGGCTGCTACCGAAAGGTATTGTAATCTAGTTTTAATGCGTCAATAAAACAAGAAATTTCTCAAGTTTTTGCAAGGCTACGAGTACAAAAAGCGGCGCGGCGCAGCTGTTATAGGTAGTATCACCCGAATAAATAGGTTGGGCATTACATATAGCTGTTTAGCAAATAGAAACAGGCCTGGGTCAGTCTGACCAGTTGCTGTCACGATACATAGTTCGGTATCTAATGTATATGGTATGGTGGATCGGAATACTGAAATAAAAAACGGGGTCGCGCAAGCATTGCGCGACCCCGTGGAAGAGGAGCTAGGTCCGGGGAGTAGCTACCTCAGTTTGACGAATTGTTTCATCGACTGCTGGTCTCCTTCGATCACCTGCAACTGGTATACTCCGCTCGTGAGCGTGCCAAGCTCGATCTGCATGCGGTGCGACTCACTGCTCTTATCTGCCGACAGCTGCTTCACGCGGCGCCCGGTAGCATCCGTGACGATGAACTCTACGCGGCCGGTATAGTCACTCACGAGGTCCACCGTGAGGTTCTCCCGTGCGGGATTGGGGAATAAGCTCAGTTCGGGAGTAGCCGCCGGGGGCGCTTGCTGCACGAATCCTAGTCCACCCATCTCGCGGCTGGTGGTGCTGCCACAGTTGGTCGCCGTTTCGCCCGCTCCGTTCGGTGCCGTAGCCGTGGGACTCAGGTACACCTTGTCGAGTACGGTACCTGGCTCGCGGTTGGCCACCGTGATGGTGTGGGTGCCGGCCGGTAGCTGGAAGCTGCGGTCAGCGGCATCGTCGTTGACCTTGCGCCATTCCAGCCCATTAGTGAGCAGGTCCGCACCGCCGACCTCTTTCCACATCTTGATCCAGGCACCCTGGTCGATCCGTACCCAGAAGGAGTTACGACCCAGGTCGGGTGCGTTCATCCGCAGGAACAAATGGTAGGTACCAGCTTGGGCTAGGGAGACGGTGAAACGCACTTCCTGTGCCGGCTCGTTGACGGGCGGTGCGGCAGTGCGCTTCGCTCCGACAAATACGACCTGTAGTTCGCGGGACGCGAAGCGGTTGGACGTGATACCCCATCCACTGCCTACGGTGGCACACTCGGCCTCCAGCCAGTAGCTCTGGGTAGCGGGAGCGGGCGTGTCACAGGCATCCCCGATACCGTCGCCGTCACTGTCGTTCAGGTTGTCGGTATTTGTACCCGGACAGTTGTCGAGCTGGTTAGCTACGAAGTTGGCCGGTTGCGTACAGGCATCCTCGAAGTCATTCGGATCGCCGTAGCCATCGCCGTCGAAGTCAGCGTACCAGCGGGGTAGGGTCTGGTCGGGATTGGGTACGGTGGGGCAGTTGTCCTGACTGTCGGCCACGCCGTCTCCGTCGCTATCCGGCGCTGGGCTACCACAGTTGGTCGCCTGTTGGCCTAGGCCACCGGGCTGGGTGCCAGTGAGGTTCAGGTGCAGCTTATCGAGCTTGGTCCCGTCCTCGCGGTAGGCGAAGTCGATGGTGTTGCTGCCTGCGCTGAGGGCCAGGAGGCCGTCGGGGTACTTGTTCCACTGGAAGCCGGCGTTTTGGCTAATGCCCGTCCACCATTTGTACCAGCTACCGCCGTTAACGCGTACCCAGTAGGAGTCGTCACCACTGCTCGGTGCATCGATGCGCGCAAACAAGTGGTAACTACCGGCTTTGGCACCCTGTACGGTGAACCGGATGCGGTTCGCCGGTACGTCAGCGGGTGGAGCGGCGGTGCTATTGCCACTCGATACTACCACGAACTTGCCGTTAGAGGCGGCGGCGCTGTTGCCAGTGGTCCACGTGCTACCGACGGCGGCACATTCGGCCTCCAACCAGAAACTGGTCGTACCGGTCGTGGGTGGTGCGGTAGCGGTGATACTTACCAAGTCGGTCGCCTTGGCCCCCTGGTTGTCCGTCACCGTCAGGGTGACCTGGTAGGTGCCGGTCGTAAAGGTGGCCTTCGGGCTAGGACCGGTAGCGGAGCCACCGTTCCAGGTCCAGGCATAACTGGTGATCGTACCGTCGGGGTCGGAAGAGCCGGCGCTGCTGAGCTGTACGCTGAGCGGTGAGGTGCCGGAGGTCGGGGTAGCACTGGCCTTCGCTACGGGCGGCTGATTGGCCGGCGAGGCCGTACAGTTGGTTGCCGCACTACCCGTACCGGTGGGCGCGGTAGCGGACTTGCTCAGGTAGAGCTTATCCAGCTGCGTACCGTCCTCCCGAAAGGCAAAGTCTACGGTGTTCGCACCGGCTGTGAGGCTAATCTGCGGACCGGAGTATGCATTCCAGGCAAAGCCGGTATTCAGCTTGAACTCGCCGTTCCACTTGTACCAGCTGCCGCCGTTGACGCGCACCCAGAAGGAGTCGTCGTTACCGGACGGGGCATTGACCCGGGCAAACAAGGCGTAGTTGCCGGCCTCGGCGTTGCTTAGACTGAAGCGGATACGATTCGCGGGTACATCGGCCGGAGGTGCGTCGTACGCATTGCCGCTCAACACTACCGCGTACTTACCACCGGATGCGCCGGGAGCGCTGCCTACCGTCCACGTGCTGCCTACGGCAGCACACTCGGCTTCGAGCCAGAAGGTGGAGGTGCCGGTGGTCGGAGGGGCAGATACATTGATGGTGACTGCGTCGGTCGCCTTGGCCCCCTGATTGTCCGTTACCGTCAGGGTGACCTGGTAGGTGCCGGTCGTAAAGGTGGCCGTCGGGCTAGGACCGGTAGCGGAGCCGCCGTTCCAGGTCCAGGCGTAGCTGGCGATCGTGCCATCGGGGTCGGAAGAGCCGGCGCTGTTGAGCTGTACGCTAAGCGGCGAGGTACCGGAGGTCGGGCTGGCACTGGCCTTCGCTACGGGCGGCTGGTTGGCCGGCGAAGCCGTACAGTTGCCGGCCGCACTGCCTGCGCCACTGGGGAGGTTACCTCCCTTAGCGAGGTAGAGCTTGTCCAGCAGGGTGCCGTCTTCGCGGTAGGCGAAGTCGATGGTGTTGCTGCCCGCGGTCAGGGTAGGCTGGCTGCCAGGGTACTTGTTCCAGGCCAGCCCGGTACCACTGGTGCGGGTGATGCCGCTGAACCACTTGTACCAGCTGCCGCCGTTGATGCGTACCCAGAAAGAGTCATCGTTGCCGGATGGGGCACCAATGCGGGCGAACAGATTGTACGCGCCGGCCTCGGCGTTGCTTACCGTAAAGCGTACCCGGTTAGCGGGTACATCGGCCGGCGCTGCACTACCCGAATTCCCCTGGGGGAAGACGACGTAACTGCCGTTGGAGGCTCCCGCATTGGTCACCGTCGTCCAGCCGCTACCTACCGTAGCGCACTCCGCTTCGAGCCAGAAGGCGGTCTGCGGGGTACTTACCGGACCCTGGTAGATGATCTCTAGGGCGGATAGCTTAGGCTGATCCACTCCACCGACGGCGGGGGAGGCGTCAAAGAACAGGTTGATCTGCCCGTCCGTCACACTCACGTTGTACTCCCGTACTGTTGCGGTTTCTGGACCTACGGCGGCATTGATGTCGAAGTTGTCCAGCACGAGCTGTCCCTCCAGACTCACGTCGAAGACACGCTTGCCGCTGCCACCGGCTCCACCGCCGGTTGCCCCGAAGTAAATCTCGGCGAAGTGCAGGCGCACGGTATAGCGACCGTCACCTACGGGCACGTTGTAGCCGAAGCTTACCGGACTAGCTGCGCTGCGCTCACTCCGGTAGAGTAGGGGCACCTTGGTCGCGTTACCGTTCGTATACACCTTACCTCCGGCAAAGGAGGCATCGGCAGCGAAGGTGTTGCCCTGGTAGCTCATCGTGGGTCCACCGGCATTGATCCGGATTGCCGTGGGGTTGCTACCACAGTTGAGTCCTTCGTCAGTCTGTCCGTTGCAGTTGTTGTCCAGGCCGTCGCATACTTCGGGCGCACCGGGGTATACGCTGGCGTTGGTGTCGTTGCAGTCTGCGGCATTGGTGACGAAGCCAGCCACCGGAGCGCAGAGTTGCGTGGGGGCGTTGATGTCTCCGTAGGTATCGCCGTCGGTATCCGCGTAGTAGGTCTGCGCGGCGCCGATCTGATCGTCGAGCGGGGCGCAGTCGTTTACGTCGGGTATACCGTCGCCATCGTCGTCCGTGTCGCAGGCGTCTCCTTCCCCGTCCTCATCGGTGTCGGTCTGCCCGGGATTGGCCACGGTAGGGCAGTTATCACCTGGGGTGGCTACGTAACCGTCCGGCGCTTCACAGGCCTGTATGGTGGTGTTTGTGTCACCCAGTCCGTCGCCGTCCTGGTCTGCGTAGAAGGTCGGTAGTAGCTGGTCGGGGTTGGCTACCGTCGGGCAGTTGTCCTCGTTGTCGGGTACACCGTCCTTATCCGTATCGACCACCACGGGACCGTCGTAGAGAATCTCCAGGGCGGAGACTTTGGGCTGGTTCACTCCACCCACCGCCGCGGTCGCGTCGAAGAATAGGTTCACCGCACCGTCGGTCACGGTCACCGCAAATTCTTTGACGGTAGGCGTTTCGGACCCCACGTCCGCGTTGATGTCGTAGTTGTCCAACACGAGCTGTCCTTCCAGGCTCACGTCGAAAATACGCTTGCCTGCACCTCCCGGACCACCATTAGTGGCTCCGAAATAGATCTCAGCAAAGTGTAGACGGATGCGGTAGGTACCGTCTTCCACTGGCACGTTGTAGCCGAAGGTGACGGGTGCACTGGCACTGCGTTCGGTCTGGTAGAGGCCGGGAACGGTAGCCGAACCATTTGCGAATACCTTACCGCCCGCAAAGGAGGCGTCGGCGGCGAAGAAGTCACCCTCGTAGGTCATTGCGGGTCCACCGGCATTGATGCGGATAGCGAGTGGATCGCTGCCGCAGTCCAGGCCTTCATCGACCTGTCCGTCGCAGTTGTTGTCGATACCGTCACAGATTTCCTCGGCGGCGGGGTTGACGGCCGCATTGGTATCGTCGCAGTCGTCCGCATTGGTGACGAAGCCGGCCTGGGGAGCACACAGCTCGGTAGCCGTGGCGGGATCGCCGTAGGTGTCGCCATCGGTATCCGCGTAGTAGGTCTGTGCGGCCCCGATTTGGTCGTCGAGCGGTGCACAGTCTTCGGTGTCGGGCACGCCGTCCCCATCATCATCGGTATCACAAGCATCGCCCTCACCGTCACCGTTCGTATCGGTCTGATCGGCATTGGCCTGCGTGGGGCAGTTGTCTCCACTGTTGGCTACGTATCCGGCCGGAGCCTCACAGGCCTCGATGGAGTCGTCCGGATCACCGAGTTGGTCTCCGTCCGTATCCGCATAGAAGGTCGTCAGGTTTTGCTCCGGATTGAAGATCGTAGGACAGTTGTCCTCGTCATCGGCCACCCCATCTCCGTCCGCATCATTGATGAGCTCCCGGGAGATGATCTCAAGGCCCGAGATCTTCGGCTGGTTCGTACCACCGGCTGCTGCGGAGGCGTCCAGGAATACGTTGACAACATTGTCGGTAATGGTCACCTGGTACTCGCGCACGGTGGGCGTCTGACTGCCTACCTCCGCGAATATGTCGAAGTTATCCAGTACGAGCTGTCCTTCCAGGCTTACGTCGAAGACGCGCTGGCCGGCAGCCCCCGGCGCGTTAGCCGAAGCGCCGAAGAAGATCTCGGCGAAGTGCAGGCGGATCGTGTACTCCCCGTTCGGCACGGGTACGTTGTAGCCGAAGGTGAAGGGCGCCGCGGCGCTACGCTCGCTCTTGTACATGTCCGGTACGCTGGCGCCACCGTTGGTGTACACCTTACCTCCCGCAAACTGCTGGTCTGCCGAAAAGGTCTCTCCCTGGTAATTCACCTGCGGACCGCCCGCATTAATGCGGATAGCCACCGGATCGTTGGAGCAGTTGAGGCCCTCGTCGACCTGTCCGTCGCAGTTGTTGTCCACGCCGTCGCAAATTTCCGCTGCGCCGGGATTACGGGCCGCGTCGGTGTCGTCACAGTCCGTTGCGTTGGTGACGAAGCCGGCCTGCGGCGCACACAGCTGGGTAGCCGTAGCGGGGTCCCCGTAGGTATCGCCGTCAGCATCCGCGTAGTACGTCTGGGTGGCTTCCGCCGCCGTGACCGTCACTTCGCTGGTCAGTGGGCACTCAGCCGTAGCCGCCGCCAGGGTGTACACTCCGGCTACGGTCACGGTCGGATTCTGCTCGGCGGAAGTATAACCGTTCGGACCGGTCCAGCTGTAGGTGCCGGTGGAGGTCTGTCCGCTCAGCGTCACGCTCCCGGTACTGCAGTCCAGGTGCTTCGTGCCGCCGTCTGCATTGGCTTCCACCGTACAGTTGATATCTCCCTCTACGGTAAGCTGGAAGGTCGACGACGCGGTGAGCAGGTTGTAGTCCGTACCCGTCACCCGGATCGCGTACTGATTGCCTACCGCGCTGACGGGAGCATTGATGGTCAGAGTAGCCGTCACGTCATCTACCGCAATCCAACTGGGGAGGGCGGAGCCGTCTGCCAGCGTAGCGGAGTAGCGCAGCCGGTTACCGGGGTAGCCCTGATCGAAGGATGCATCCATCCGGTATGCTTCGGTCTCCTCGTACTGCACCGCCAGGTCCTCGATGGCCGTAGCCGATGGCACCGCGACGGGTCGGGCGTTGATGATGTACGAAGTATTGTCGTTCCAATCGCAGTTGGCCGAGCCGGCGCCACAACCCCCGCCGATGTAGTCCTGGTTAAGGATATACTCGTTGGGGATAACGTTGCCGTCACCGTCGATCGCGCGGTATACGCGCAGGCCCAGCAGCTTATCTCCACTACCGTTCGTCGAGCCCGATGAGCGGTAGCCCGCGATCATGATCTCGAAGGGTACTTCGATCCGGGAGGCACTGGCCCCGGCGATCTCCGTAGACGTATTGGTCAGCTTAGGCAGCAGCGTCTGGTGGTACAGGCCGCCGTGGTTGTACTTCATGTTGTTCACCACCTGGTTGCTGGTATTGCGCAGCTCGGTGGGTGCGCCACCGGGCCCGTGCAGGGCCGAAAGCTGCAGCATCCGCACTGGCTGACTGGCATCCGCCTGCACGAACAGATCGGAGAGGATCATATCGCCCTCCGCTCCACTGCTCACGTCTGCCGGATCGGGGTAGTCAGAGCTCGGGCGTACCTGGATCTGACCGTTGGCCAGCCGGCCCATCTCAGTGCCGAATCCGTAGGCCTCGAAGATCTGCTGGGCAGTGATTTCGTTGCCGCCCTCCGACTTGGTCATGTAGGCACCGCGTAGGGTAGCGGTGGCCGCGTTGTCGGCGTTGCTCGTCAGTACGAGTGACTCGGTGACCAGCCGCTTACCAGCACCACCCGAGGTGACGAAGGTCAGCGTAGCGTCTACTGACGCGCCGGGAGCCACGGTAAGTCCCTCGGCGGGGATTTCCAGACCGGATACCGTAAAGTCAGTTACATCGGAGGTGGTAAGTCCGTTAATCACCAGCGGGGCCGTACCGTCGTTATGGATGCGCACGCCGTTCCGGTCGTGTACCTTGATGGTTTGCCCGGCACTGTTGAGCGGGTTGTTGTTCCGGTGGAAGGTAAAATAGTCGTCCGCCGGGAAGCTGCGCTGCGTACCGGGTACCTTAGTTAGGTTCTCGATCCGCGCGATGGCACCGCTGGACTGTACCAGGGTGAAGGATGCCGTTTCCGTACCCTCCGTTCCGTTACCGTCCGTAGCACGAGCCCGCACGGTGTAGTCGAAGGTCGTAAAGAAGGGCGGCAGCGAGAGCTGCAGCGGCTCGGTGTAGTCGAAGTACTCCGCACCGTCCAGACTGTACTCCAGCGTCTGTATTCCTCCGCTCTGCGCCACATCGGTAGCCGTGAGCGATACGGTGACCGTACCGCGGTAGTTTCCGTCGCCATCCTGCGTACCCGCCACATCGATGGTCACGCTGGGCTCGGGGTCGGCGGTATTTAGCGGAGCGATATTGACGAACAGGATCTTCGAGTTGCCGTTGGCGGCGGTCCCGACGTCGTCCAGGGTCAGTTTGCCATCCAGCACCTCCACCGTAGCTGATCCACTGCGGTAGTAATCGGATGCAGTAGGTACGAATCCATCGATAATGGTCACGCCCTCCGCCCGGATCGTATGGCGGCTGTCGTAGAAGTCCGGATCACCGGCCGCCAGCTCGATTTGGTAGGTGCCGTTCGGTACGGCGATCTCCCAGTGCGCGGGCACGGTCGAGTTGATCTTATCGAACATGTTGAGCGAGCGCAGCAACTTGTCTTCATCGGAGCTACCGGCCGTGATCCCACGGGCAGCACCCCGGGCCTGCGCCGTATTGTCCTGCGGCGCACGGGTCGTGGGGTTGATCCAGCCGTACGACTGCTCGTTGCCACGACTACCGTACGCCAGGCCCACATCGGCCAGGTAGTCGGTCGGTGGACTGAAGCTATTGTCCTGGAAGTTGATGCGGGTAGCAAAGACCACCTCATCGGCAACCGTCACCTGTACCACCAGGCTGGCCGGGGCAAAACCCGGAGCCGTAGCGGTCACATTGGTCTCGTGGGTGCCGTTGGCCAGCCCCGTAGCGTCGACCGCGAAGTCGAGCGGGGTGTCGAACGACACGGTAGAGGGCAGCACGACCCAGGGGTCGTCCGCCGTCAGGGTGACCCGATCGGCGCCGAGCGCGGAGCTGGTCGATAGCACACTGGTCTTGACCGTGGAGGTCTGACCTGATTCTACCGAGAAGCTCAGTTCATCGGGACTAAAACTCAGCACCTGCGCCCCCGCCTCGTAAGGCTTCACGTTGGTGAGCACGTAGACGTAGTCCTGGTAGTCGCCGTTCGTAGCGTCTTCGTAGGTGACCAGGTAGCTGTTAGGTACCAGTACGCCCTGCCGGGTGCGGACCGGGTAGATGCGCGTGCGGTGGGCTACGCCCGAGTTCAGATCGTCCTCCGTATAGTTGGTGCGCCCAAATGTATTGGACGATACGTAGATGCCGAAGAAGGCTCCCTGGGGGTCGAAGGAAGTGGTGCCGGAAGCGAGGGTGGGGTAGAGCGTCTGTGCCTGATCGTCGCCGGCGGACTGTACGCCCACCTGATTCAGACTTACCTGACCGCCGATGTTCGTGTACCAGCCGAAGGGCAGTTCCTCCGCCGGGGAGTAGCGCGCCACGGGCCGGATGCCCACGTTGCCGGGGCCGGCAGCCTCGAAGAGGGGCACGTTCACCTCCTCGCCCTTGGGCGTGGCGGCGGTGCTGCTGGTCAGCGTGGTCCAGCCCACATCGATACCGATACCGAGGGTGTTGACCACGTCCTGTAGAGGCGGTTCGCTGCCACCGAAGTAGCCGCGCTTCTTGAGTCCGTGCAGCCCGACCGTGAAGGGCGCGCCGTCGTTGCCGTTGCTGGTGAAGGTGAGCGCCGCCTCCTGGTAGCCCAGGTTCTGGTCGTTCAGGTCGGGCGCAAAGGTGACGGTATAGTCCTGCGCGGCCGCCGGTGCAATGCTGGTCGCAGTGGGGCCGGTGAAGCTATACTGCCCCGCGAACGGACCAGTCAGGGTCACGGCACTGATGTCTAGCGTGCTACTGCCCTCGTTGGTGATGGTGACCGTCTTGGTCTGCGTCTGGTCACCCTGCGTATTCACGGTGACTTCGAACAGCAGCTCCTTCGGATCGGCGGTGATGGAGGCGACCGGGTTGGCCGGCTCATCGGCCCGCATGAGCATGAGCTGCTGCTTGGTGCCGCCGGCGCGGTCGTACTGTGCCATGTAAAGGTTGCCCGTGCGGGGGTCCTCTACGACGTCGAGCGGATCGTCCAGGTTCTGGAGTCCGGGTACGTCCTGGTAGGCCTGCACCACATCTCCCGAGTTGTTACCGGGCTGCATCACGATGATGTCGTCCTGGCCGCTGAAGCGCACGACCATCAGCATACCCTGCAGCTTGCCGTCGAAGGCATTGGAGCGGTACTCGATGGCCCCGTTGGGTGACTTGTTCTTCCCGAAGTCGTAGGCGACCTCCAGGTAGTTGGCATCCTGGCCCAGGGTGCTGGGATACTTCCTTACGTCGGTGTAGGACGATTCGGCCTGTCCGGGCAGACCGGAGTAGGGCCGGCCGCCGTGGTTGAGCACGAACTCTCCGCGGTAAGGGTTGGGGTGGCCGTGGTAGCTGCCGCCCTTGGACTTGAAGAGCCAGTCCTTTTGGGTCTCCCCGCCCTGTACCTTAGGTATGGACGGATCGACGAAGAAGGTGCCGTTCGGACGCCGGACGCCCTTGCCCGTGGGGTCCTGGTTCACGTAGTCGGCCGATGCCGGCGTGACGGGTGAGCTGCTGTTGTTGCCGGCCGTGCCGTTGGTGGGGATGTACGTCCAGCCGTTGCTGTGGAACACCATATCGTAGGCATTGCGGATACCGGTAGCGTATAGCGTGAGTGGGGAATCAGCCGAGTACGGATTGTACGAACCGTCCGACATGGTCAGACCGGTGGCTGGCGCACTGTTGATCACCGAGATGTTGTCGGTCGTGTAGACGCTCAGGGGCAACTGCGCAGGCAGCTTGTCCACCTCCAGACGGAGTACGGCGGCGGCCAGCAGGCGCTCGGGCCGGAGCCCCCAGACCGCGTCCGGATCGCCACCGGCGGAGTTAGAGCCCTGTACGATGTACAGGTCATTGTCGGTGCCCACTACGACGCTGTTGGTCAGGTGGTCCTTCTTGGAGCGGGGCAGGTGGATGAGTACGTTCTGTACCGTCTGCAGGTTAGGGCCGGACAGGCGGGCGAGTACGCCGTCCCACTCTGGCCCGTTGGTAAGGGTCAGGGCGCTGTGGGTGACGTAGGCTATCAGGTTATCGGCCGTCGCTTCGGGGGCGAAGGTGAGTCCGATGACGAGGCGATCGTCTCCCGCCGGGGTACCGGTTACGGGGTGGTTGGCACCAGTGAGGTTGATATTAAGTTCTTCCAGGTCCGTCAGCGTGCCGTCGTCGGCAATGGTCCACCGCTTGATGGTCTCGCCGATGGTAGAGGCATAGAGCTTTCCGTCGGGTCCGACGACCAGGCTGGTGAACAGGTCGGCAACGCCCTCCCCGAGTGCGGCACCCTTGACCTGGGTGAAGCTCACGCCGGTCAGGTCGGCGGGTGGGTTGGTGTCGTCTTCGGAGGCCGTCGTAAAGGTGGACACGAAGGTCTGGAAGGTGATCCGGTCGCTGAGGTCACCGATGCGGTTGGCGATCACGTCGGCAAGCTGGAAGCGGTAGCTGGTGGAATTCTTGAGGGGTACCGTAGGCGTGAGAATAACGGCGTCTCCACCGCCCGTATCGTTGAAGTTGGCGGGTACCTCCACGGGGCCCTGAGCGGTGAGCTCGAAGAGCTTCACGTTGTCGGTCAGGGTGGTCTTGTCGAGCTCGTAGTCGGTGGGGGTATTGACGGATACCGCGATCTGGAAGGCATTGACGGCCACGTTGGTCGCTCCGTTAGCGGGGTTGACGTCCGAGAAAAAGGCCTGCGGATCGGCATCGGTGGGGGTGATGGTCACCGTGGCGATCTTGGTATTGAAGCCGCCCGTGGCGTCCAGCGTCAGCCGTCCGTCGCTGACGGTCACTACGGCCGTACCGCTGTAGACGGTCGAGCCTCCCGGGGGGATGGTCTCGTCGATTACGTTCACGCCTTCGGCGTTCACGACATGACGGGTACCGGTCGTATTGTCCGGATCCGGATCACCGGCCCGCACGCTTACCCGGTAGGTGCCGTTGGCTACGGCAATCTCCCAGGCGCCCTCGTCGGTGGGGCCGCGGGTACCCTCGGTATCACCGTACTGCATGTGCATGATCGTCTCCGTCAGTATGTCCACATCGGGGTTGGGCGCGCGGTTGCGGCCGTTGCCGACCAGGCTGAGCGGCGTGGCGGTGCCGGGTGTTACCCAACCATAGCTTTGGGTGCCCCGGTCAGCGTAAGGCTGTCCGAAGTCGCGCAGGTAGCCCGTCGGGGGCGTGGTGGCCTCGTCCGAGAAATTGACCCGCAGGGCAGCCACGACGGGCTCGTCGGGGGCGATCACCACATTGCGTACGATCACCACGACATCCTGGTAGTCGAAGCCACTGACGTGCTCTTCGGTAGCCAGCACGTAGGCGTTGGTCTCACCGGGCAGGGCATACACCCGTACGTGGTGGGGGATGGCTCCGCTGAAGTCGTTGAGCTCGTCCTCGCTGTACAGCACCCGCTCGTTGAAGAAGGGCCAGCGGCTGAAGAAGCCGAAGGTGGCCGTGCCCGGATCGAAGTTTAGCGTACCGGTAACGCGGGGGTTCAGCGTCTGGCCGTTGCCGCTCACGTTATTGCGTACGGTGAATACATCCATAGCGGAGGCCTTGTCTCCACTGGCGTACCAGCCAAAGGCCACGATAGGGTTACTCGCTTCGGGACCGTAGACCGAGAGTACCTCGATCTCTACCTGGCCGGCGGTTGCCCGCTTGAAGCGCTGGGCACTGATCTCGTCGCCCAGCAGGTCATCGTAGTCCGCTCCGCTTACGGGGTCGATTTTGTTGGTAGCTACGTTCTGGTCCCCTACGTCGATACCCAGCTCGTAGGTATCGAAGATGTACTGTAGGGAGGGTTCGCTACTTCCTCCGTTGCCATCCTTACCGAGGCCCCGTAGGGCTACGGTGGCGGCACTGGCGTTGTCACCCTGTACCGTCAGACTGGCCGCGTGCGGACCTTCCCGATTAGGGTCGAACCGCACAATGACCGAGGCAGAGCCATTAGCCGGAATGCTGGCGGGCAGCAGGGAGGCGTCCACTACGAAGGATCCCGCGTCGGGACCGCTCAGCGTGGCAGTCGGATTGGTCAGGGCTACGTTGCCGGTATTGGCGACCAGTACGGTAGTGTCCCGCCCGGGCGCACCTCCGGCTACGTCGTCCAGGATCAGCTTGGTCGGACTGAGCGTAATCACGGGGGCGTCCGCCGTGATCGTGACCGAAACGGCCAGTTGAGCGGTGTTGTACCCATCCGCACTAGCAAAGACGGTCGTGGTGTAGGTGCCCTCGGCCAGTCCGTCCTGGAAGCCGAAGACCAGCTGACCCACCTGGGGGTTAGTGGGCAGTACGAGCCACGGGCTGGCGTCGGGGTCGTCACTCAGCGTGATGGCCGGACTTTGGTTATTGCTGCTACTCAGCGCTACGGTCCGATCGGCGATCGCTACGCCCTCGCGGGCCGAGACGGTGAGTTGCTCGGGGGCGAAGGCCAGGGTAGGCGTCACTTCGTCCAGCTCGATGCTGAAGTTGTCGAAGGCGAAGTCGAGCGACTGGTCCGCCGCAGCCCGCCGGTGGGTGGCGTAGATGCCTGCGTAGGTCAGTGCGGCGGTGCCCTGATTGTTGTCGTGGTCTACGCCGCTGAGAAATGACTGGGGTACGGTCACCGATTCCACGCCGGTATCGATCACCTGCACTTCCGTGCCGCCGTCGATGCTATAGAAGCCGCGGGCCAGCCCGTTGACCGGATCGATCTCCATCCGCAGACGGATAGTACCGGCCGTCGCTGGGAAGGCCGGACTGTCCAGCTGCACGATATCCACTTTGGTGGGGTCGGCGTCGCTAATGTGCTCCAGTACGATCTGTACCTTCTGCTGGGTATCGGAGGTCTTGACCAGGTCCACCTTGATGAAGTTGTCCCCATCGATACCGAAGTACAGACTGCCCTGCTGGGAGTTGTTTCCGGCACTCGCCGCGAAGTTGGGCTGCGTGAGGTCCACCGTCAGGTTGAATACATTGGTCGGTGGCACCACGATCCCTACACCGAGGGCATTGACCTGGGTGTTATTGTCCGAACTGGCGGGGGGCTTTTCGTAGTTGATTCCCTTGGTGCTGGTGATGATCAGCTGGCCACCACTTACATTCAGTAGCGACTCCTCCAGACCGGGTACGTCGGGGTTAGAGGGGGTTGCGGGAAACTGATTGACCGCCGGCGGATCGACCATTGTAAAGCCGGTACCCGCGATGCCGCCGGCCGGCCCGTCAAAGGTCAGCGAGAACGGCAGGGTCACGCCGATGCGGTCGCAATTCAGCGTAGACAGTGGGGAGCAGCCCACTACGGGCTCCTCCACGTCCGTGACGTTGATGGTGACCGTAGCCGTGCTGCTGGCCTCGCCGTCGCTCACTGCTACATCTAGTACGTACTCCGCCGTCTGGTCGAAGTCAAGTTCGTTGAATACGGTGATCAGACCGCTCTGGGGGTCGATCGCGAAGTCGCCCGCTGCGTTACCGGACGAGATGGTATAGCTGAGCACATCACCGTCCGCGTCACTGGCTACGACGGTACCAAGCTCAGCGCCCACCTCGGCATCTTCGGCTACCGTAAAGGTCTGCGCGGCGATGGCGGGGGCTGTATTGGCCTTCGGTGTGATACTGAAGTAGTCGAACGTAGCGTCGAAGCTAGATCCATTATTACGGTGCGTCGCATAGACGCCCGCCAGCGTGATCGGGCTCAGGGTCGGAGCGATACCGCGGCCATCCAGGTAGCGCTGCGGTAGCGGCAGGAAGCTGGTATCACTCTCCATGAGCAGTACCTCCGCCCCGCCGTCCAGCACGTAAAAGGCTCGGATAGTACCGGCCGCAGGGTCGATGAGCAGGCGCAGGGTCACGTCCTGACCGGCGGTGAAGCCAGTCGACTGCAGTTTCGTACGAGCGTCGTTACCGGTTTCACCGTCCAGTTCCTGCCGTAGCTCGATCTGATTGTTGTTGTTGACGTTAAGCTTGACGAAGTTGTCCTCATCGATACCGAAGTAGAGACCCGCCTGAGCGGAGCCAGTCCCGGTATTGAGACCCAGCAGTTTGGTTTCGATACTGAAGGGCGCGCTGAGGTCCGTCAGTCCTACGCTGAGCGTATTGATCTGCGTATTGGTACGACTGGTACCGGTACGCGCCAGGTAGTTGATCCCCTTGGTAGCCGCGACGGTCAGGTTACCGTTCGCTACACTGAGCTTACTGGGCTCGTAGCCGTTGACGTCAGGGTAGGTGGGGTCGCCGTCCTGCGGCAGACGTTCCGCGCTGTGATTATCCGTTAGCGTAAAGCCGGTTTCCAGGCCATTCGCATCGGCCAGGCCACCCTCCGTGCCGTCGAAGGCCAGGGTGAAGGGGACACTCACCGCAAGCTCCCCACAGGGCAGCAGACTGAGGGGCGTACAGGGAGGTGCCGCGGCAGCTTCCACGACGATAGTTACCGTCTCCTCGTCCGTCAGCGTACCGTCCGATACGGAGAACGCTACACCAGGGAAGCTACCCGCGTCGCCGGCCGTAGGGCTCAGCGTAAGGGTGGCCGTACGATCGCCGTTGTCGGTCAGACTGGCAAAATCGGGCAGAC
The DNA here is from genome assembly GCF_923081025.1 of Neolewinella maritima. Taxonomy (GTDB): domain Bacteria; phylum Bacteroidota; class Bacteroidia; order Chitinophagales; family Saprospiraceae; genus Neolewinella; species Neolewinella maritima. The sequence goes on from NZ_CAKLPZ010000001.1 coordinate 715,990, forward strand.
CACTGGCTGTAAAAGTCAGTGCATCTGCGGCATCGTCATCCGTGGCCGTCAGCGTATAGATAGTCGTTTCATCTTCGGTCGCCGTCAGGTCACCGATGGCCGCGAGCGCGGGTGCGGTGTTCCCTACTGCAACGGTGATGTCCTGGGTAGTGGCTGCACTGGCCTGTCCGCCTTCATCCGTGACCGTAAGGCTAGCCGTGAAGGTGGCCGTACCCGTGTAGACATGGCTTGGTGTGGCGCCGTCGCCGGTCGTGCCGTCCCCAAAGTCCCATGCGTAGGTAAGCGCGGTGGCCTCCGGATCGTTGGACGCCGTAGCATCAAAGCTGACACTCAGGGGCGATGTGCCACTCGTAGGGGTAGCGGTGAAGCTGGCCACGGGGGCCTCGTCTACATTCGTCACCTCGACGGTCACCGTAGCGGAGTTGCTCTGGGCCCCGTCACTGACCTCCACGGTCAGGGCATAGGAAGGGCGTAGCTCGAAGTCGAGCTCCTGCGTCGCAGTGAGTTCGCCGCTGTTGGCGTCGAGGGAGAATACCACCTGATCATTACCGGCAGTAATGGAGTAAGTTAGTGCATCTGCGTCCGCATCACTGGCCACCACGGTACCGACCACCGCACCGGCGGCCCCGCCCTCGGCTACCGTCAGGGTTTGATCGGCGATGCTGGGTGCCGCGTTGGTTTGCTCCGGCGTTACGCTAAAATAGTCGAATTCAGCGTCGAAGCTGGTACTGTTGTTCCGGTAGGTTGCATAGACGCCCGCCAGCGTGATGGGGCTAAGTGCTGCATCGATGCTGCGGCCATCCAGGTAGCGTTGGGGCAACGCCAGAGACGTGGTACCGCCGCTGGAGAGCAGTACCTCCGCTCCGTCGTCCAGCGTATAGAAGGCCTGGATGGTGCCGGCTACGGGGTCGACGAGCATGCGCAGGGTCACGTCCTGACCGGCGGTGAATGCGTCCGACTGGATCTTGCCGGTGGAAGATTCGTCGATCGCTCCGTCCAGCTCCTGCCGCAGTTCTACCTGCGAATTGTTGTTGACGTTGAGCTTGATGAAATTGTCCTCATCGATGCCGAAGTAGAGACCGGCCTGCGCGGAGCCGGCACCGGTATTGAGTCCCAGTAGCTTGGTTTCTATGCTGAAGGGGGCGCTGAGGTCCGTCAGTCCTACGCTGAGGGTATTGATCTGCGTATTAGTGCGGCCGGTACCGGTACGTGCCACGTAATTGATGCCCTTGGTGGCGGTGACGGTCAGATTGCCGTCGGCTACACTGAGCTTGCTGGGTTCGTAGCCGTTTACGTCGGGGTAGGTGGGCTCACCGTCCTGGGGTAGACGCTCCTGACTGTGGTTGTCTGCAAGCGTGAAGCCGGTCTCCAGTCCGTTGGCATCGGCCAGGCCGCCTTCCGTACCGTCGAAGGACAGGGCGAAGGGGAGAGACACCGCCAGCTCTTCACAGGGCAGCAGACTGAGGGGCGAGCAGGGGGGGACCTGGTTTACGTCGGTCACTTCTACCGTGATGGTAGCGGAGCTGGCGGTCGTTCCGTCACTCACCTCTACGGTGAGTGCGTAGGTGGGGGTCTGGTCGAAGTCCAGTACCTCAGTGGTAGTTAGCTCACCGGTACCCGCATCAATAGCAAAGGCCGCCGGGTCGTTGCCGGCGGTGATGGAGTAGGTGAGGGGATCGGTATCCGGATCGCTGGCCTGTACGGTGCCGACCGTAGTACCTGTGGCCTCGCCTTCCGGGATGGAGAAGGTCTGGGCGGCTACCGTGGGCGGACCGTTGGGTGCCGTGGTAGGCGTGATGGTCGCGAAATTGACCTTGGTGTTAAAGGCACCGGGGTCATCGGCGTTGATGGTGAGTACGCCGTCCAGTACTTCTACGGTGACCGTGGCGGAGGTGAAGCGCCCGGGATCGCCGGCGGGAAGGTCCGGGTTCACATCAAAGAGCGGAATGGCTGTGATGCCTTCCACCTGGATAAAGTGATTGGGGGTTAATGAGGGGTCGTTGTCCTTTTCGGAGTCGCCTACGCCGATACTGACATCGTAAAAGCCATTCGGTACCGCCACTTCCCACTGGGCTTCGGTGGCCCGGTTGCCGGTCCAGCTGGATACGTCGTTGCCCTGCATGTGTACGAGAGTCTGCTGGAGCAGGCTCAGACTGGGGTAGCTGCCGCGGTTGCGACCGCTGCCGTTGCTGGGGGTGGTGAGATCGAGGGGTGTGCCGTCGGAAAGGCTAGTCCATCCGTAGGTGATGCCACCGTCCTGGAGGCCGTAGGGCAGACCATAATCTTTGAGGTAGCCATCGGGTGGGGTGGTGCCTTGGTCCTGGAAGTTGATTTTGTACGGAAAGGCGACGGGCGGTGGCGGTGGGGCGACATCTTCGGTTACTACCTCACTGTAGTCGGTGCTTAGGCGGATGGGGCCTACGCTGCCGTCGTGGTTGCCGCCGTTGGCGCTGCTGATGAAGAGTCGACCTATGGTAGGGGTGCCCTGTACGCTGTGGGTGCCGGCGGCCATCCAGGTCGTTTGTTCGTCATCCAGGGCGGGGTCGATGGTCCAGCTGTAGGTGATGGTGCCAGTACCGTCGTATACCCCGCGGACGACGAACTGTACCGTCTTACCAGCGTCTACTCCGGCTACGCCGGCATTAGATGCTGCTCCGGCCAGACCGATACGCGCGATTAGGTTACTGCCGTCCTTGGCGAGTTGCTGGCGGACCCACTGGTCGCCCGCCGCATCGTCATCGATGCGGATAGCCACACGAATTCTGCCGCCATCGTTACCCCCCAGGGCATTCACATTGAAGTATGTGCCGAAATAAAAAGGCACCCCGGCCGTGAGCGTAGCGGGTGAATTGGTGAGGGGTAGGAAGTCGTGGGCGTGATTACCGAGGGAGAAGTCCAGAGAGTGCGTGCTATTCGGGGAAAGCCCCTCGGCTACGACCGGGATCACCGCGTCGCCATCCTTCTCCTTAAGCCAGGTACTGGCTGCGATCTCGTGGAGATTGCCGGTGCCATAACCGGCAAAATTCTCTATGTAGCTAAATTGCTGTCCGTAAATGCTTGCTACGGGCAATAGGAAGGCCAGGAACAGCCTGGCAGCTGCTTTGTAGAGTAGATCCATAATGTGAGTATGACTTGTGTTGTTGCGGACTATCGTCCTAGTGCATATAGTGTCTTAGAATCGTGTGTTAAGTAGTATTGATAAATCGTAAGGAATACGCTGAAAACGACGTGGTGTAATGCTAGAGAGAACTTTATCTATAATAGGTAGAGACACACTTCTCCCAGATACTGCTGGGCAGTATGTCTGGCGGTGCGGACCTATACGGGCATATCTATGGCAGTCGTTCGACCGGAACGGGTACGTGCTGCAAGTACATGGAGTTGCCTTGTGTATATAGTGGCTGCATGGGTAAGCGACCGACGCAGCGCAACCTATAGTTTATGTTCAATAGTGTAAGTAGCGGTTTCCAATAGGGCTCCCGCTAAAATCGTAGCCTAAATTAACTGTATTGGTTTAAACAACCAAATAGTGTCCCACATTTCGCCGCCTGGCGGCGAAAGATGCAGCCGACAGCTAAGAAGGCTTTTTGTTTAGTCACCACTATGTGTCACTTGATGTATATATACAGTCCATTTATCGGACTAAAGCGTGTAAGTGTCATTTAGACGTCTTTCAAAAATAAACCTGGAGGTTTATTGTGTTGGCACTCCAAATTTTCTAAAAAAGGGGTACAAAACGAAAAACGGGGCCACGCAGGTGTTGCGTGGCCCCGTTGGATGGGTGGTATACGGTGGGTTACCGCAGTTTCACGAACTGCTTGATCACCTGCCGGTCGTCTTCGATCACCTGTAGCTGGTACATACCACTAGTAAGTACGCTGACCTCCAGGCGCATCCGGTGCAGCTCGCTCGTCTTGTCTACGAAGAACTGCTTCACCCGGCGTCCGGTAGCATCGGTGATGATGACCTCCACCCGGCCCGTATAGCCACTGCGCAGATCGACAGTGAGTTGCTCCCGCGCGGGATTGGGGAACAGGGCCACGTGTAGGTCCTCGACATCGGTGGGTTCGCTGCGTTGCAGAGTCGCTGCCGTCGTGAGGGCCTTTGCCGTGCTACAGTTCGTAGCGGCCAGACCGGTACCGGTGGGGCGTGCATCCAGGTTAGATAGCAGCACCTTATCGACCAGAGTACCCGGCTCCCGGTTGGCTACGGTGATGGTGTGGGCTCCCGCCGATAGCGCAAAGCTTACCGGAGCAGCGTCGTCGCTGACCTTACGCCATTCGAAGCCGGTGGTCAGGATCTGTTTCCCATCGCTCCCTTTCCAGAACTTGAGCCACTTGCCGTCGTCTATCCGCACCCAGAGGGAGTTGCGGGCCCCGTCCGGCGCATCAAGGCGTAGGAAGAGGTAGAAGGTAGCCGCTTCGTTCACGGTCACGTCGAAGTTCAGTTGCTGGCCAGGATCACCGACCGAGGTAGCGTTGTAGTCCGCCGCGCCGATGAAGTTGGTAAACCGTCCGCCACTCGCGTCCGCGGCCTGTTGGATACGCCAGCCACTTCCGATGCGGGCACATTCTGCTTCGAGACTGAAGTCGGTAGAAGCCCCATCGAAGTTGTCGCAGGCATCACCGATACCGTCTCCATCGCTGTCGGTAGTGTCCAGGGAGTAGTTAGCCGGACAGTTATCATCCGCATTGGCAACGAAGTCCGCAGGTTGCTCGCAGGCCTGTACCGCATCGGCGGGGTCACCCAGGCCGTCTCCGTCGAAGTCGGCGTAGTAGGTGAACAGTTGCTGATCCGGGTTGGCTACGGTAGGGCAGTTATCCTCCGCATCTGCTACGCCGTCCCCATCCGTATCCTGGGTGGGGTCGAAGGCCGTGATCGTCAGTTGGCTCGTACCCGTGGCGCCCTGATCGTCGGTGACGGTCAGGCGTACGGTGTAGGTGCCGGTCGTGAAGCTTACCCGTGGGGTAGCGCCGCTGGCGGAACCACCGGCCCAGGTCCAGGCGTAGGATTCGATGCTGCCGTCGGGGTCGCTGGAGCGGCTACCGTCGAGCTGTACGCTCAGCGGTGACGCGCCCTCGGACACCGAGCTGCTGGCCCGGGCAACGGGAGGTGCGTTTACCGCTACACCACAGTTATCCGCCAGACTTCCGAGTCCGCTAGGTAGGGTAGCGTCCAGCTTCAGGTGTAGCTTGTCCAGCTTGGCCCCACCTTCGCGCCATGCGAAGTCGACCACGTTGCTGCCCTGCTTCAGTACGACCAGTTCCCGCATGCGGTTCCAGTTGAAGGTGTTGGTCGTCTGAATACCGCCCGACCACTTGTACCACGCGCCATTGTTGACCCGGACCCAGTAGGAGTCCGTATCCCCGTTCAGGGCACTGATGCGGGCGAACAGGTTGTAGCTGCCGGCCTCGGTGTCGGCTACGATGAAGCGCACACGGTTCGCATCCGTATCGGCGGGGGGCGCACCCAGCGTATTGTTGCCGGGGGAGGCTACGTAGGTCTCGCCGGAGGCGGTCGCATCGGTGAAGTTCGTCCAGGCACTGCCGACGATACCACATTCGGCTTCGAGCCAGAAGACCGATTTAGTGTAGGTCACACCTTCACACGCATCACCAATACCATTGCCGTCGCTGTCTTCCTGGCCGGGGTTGGCAGTCAGGGGGCAGTTGTCCGTGTTATTCAACACATAACCGGCTACCGCGCTACAGGAGCGCAGGCTGCTGGCGGGGTCACCGAAGCCGTCATCGTCCTGATCGCGGTAGTAGCGCGTACCCCGTCCGATCGTAGCATCGAGCGGTGCACAGTCTTCGGCATCTGCGATCCCGTCGTTGTCGTCGTCGGGGTCACAGGCATCGCCGAGGCCGTCCTCGTCCGTATCGGTCAGGTCGCTGGAGTTCAGGGTCGGGCAGTTATCGCGCTGGTTGCTGACGAACCCGGCCGGCTGCACACAGGCCTGTACCGATTCTGCGGGGTTACCCAGACCGTCCCCATCGCGATCGGCGTAGAAGGTCGGGATCACCTGGTCGGGATTGGCGGTCAGCGGGCAGTTATCCTCCGCATCGATGATGCCATCCCCGTCGGTATCGGCATTCGGATTGAGCGAGCGGATGCTGAGCTGCGTAGTACCCGCTCCTCCCTGCTGGTCGATTACCGTGAGGGTGACCGTGTAGGTGCCGGCGGGGAAGGTGGCGCTTGCCGTAGCACCGGTCGTAGAGCCACCGGCCCAGTTCCAGGCGTAGGTAGCGATGGTACCGTCGGTATCGAAGGAGCCCTTGGCATCCAGGCTTACCCGTAGGGGGGCAGCGCCCTCCGTGGGGGTAGCCGTAGCGCGTGCTACGGGAGGCTGATTGGTGCGGGTACCACAGTTCGTGGCTTCCTCACCAAGCAGTGTCGGTACGGTCGCTCCCTTGGTCAGGTGCAGCTTGTCGAGCCGTGCGGGACCTTCCCGCCAGGCGAAGTCGATGCTGTTCGCACCGGCCAGCAGGTCGACGCTGACGCGCATTTTGTTCCAGTGGAAGGTATTGTCTACCACGATACCACCAGACCATTTGTACCACGCACCGTTATTGACCCGGACCCAGTAAGAATCCGAGTCACCGTTGGCTGCGCTGATTCGAGCGAAGAGGTTGTATACCCCGGCTTCGGCCTGGTCAATCACGAAGGTCACGTGGTTGGCGGGCTGGTCAGCGGGTACGTTGTTCAGGTCAGTATTGCCGAGCGCGTCGACGTACTTGCTACCCGAGGCCGTGGCGTCCGTACGCACCGTCCAGACGGATCCGACGCGGGCACACTCAGCTTCGAGCCAGAAGCTGGACTTTGCGGCAACGGCTCCGTCACAGACATCTCCGCGTCCGTTGCCGTTGGTATCCACCTGGTCGGGATTAGACTGCGCGGGGCAGTTATCCGTATTATCGAGTACGTAGCCAGTAGGCACGGTACAGGCTAGCACGGCCTGAGCGGGATCACCGAAACCATCGCCGTCCTGGTCGGCGTAGTACAGTTTGGCCGCACCGATCCGGGCGTCGCGCGGGTCACAGTCGTCTGCGTCACGCACGCCGTCGTTGTCGCTGTCTTCGTCACATACATCGCCGATGCCATCCTCGTCCGTATCGGTCAGGTCCAGGGAGTACACGCTTGGACAGTTGTCCAGCGCATTGTCCACGTAACCCGCCGGGGCGGTACAGGCTTCGACGAAGGTAGCGGGATCGCCGTAGCCGTCGCGGTCACCGTCGGCGTAGAAGCGGGGCAGCTGCTGGTCGGGGTTGGCTACGAAGGGGCAGTTGTCGGCGCTATCCTCCACGCCGTCGCCGTCGTTATCGAGGATGTTGCGGCCTACGGTGAGATTCACTACATCGGTACCCGTAAGGCCCTGTTGGTCGGTGACGGTAAGCGTCACTGCGTACATTCCTTCCCTGAAGTTGACGCGGGCGCTGGGTCCGGTGGCTGAGCCGCCGGTCCACTGCCAGGCATAGCTGGCAATGCCTCCATCATCGTAGGACGTTGTACCGTCCAGATTGACGCTAAGGGGCGCCGGACCACTCTGGGGGCTAGCCGTAGCAATAGCCACCGGTGCGGTATTCGGTCCCGTACCACCTCCGAGGGGGAGGATCTCCAGGGCCGATAGCTTGGGCTGATTGACACCCCCTACACCAGAAGAAGCATCCAGGCGCAGGTTGAGGGTACCGTCCGTCATCGTGACGCGGTATTCCTTCACCACGGCGGTGAGGCTACCTACGTCGGCGATGATGTCGTAGTTGTCCTGTACCAATTGGCCCTCCAGCCGCACGTCGAATATGCGTCGGCCGGTACCTCCGGCACCGATGGCACCCCAGTAGATCTCGGCGAAGTGTAGGCGCACGGTGTACGCACCATCCGCTAGAGGCAGCGCGTAGCGCAGCACGTAGGGGCTACCCGCCGTGCGTTCGGTCTGGTAGATAGCGGGCAGACTGTTGTTAGCGTTCAGGTAGCTGTTTCCGTCCAGGAAGTACTGATCGGCCCGGAAGGTGCTGCCCTGGTTGTCGGTCGTAGGACCGCCGGCATTGATACGGATAGCAGTGGCGCTACCGGTACAGGCATCTCCTTCGTCTACGGTACCGTCACAGTCATTGTCCTTTCCGTCGCATAGCTCGGCCGCTCCGGGATGGACCGAGGGGTCCGCATCGTCACAGTCACTGGCATTACTCACGAAGCCATCTTCCGGGGCACATAGTAGTTTGGCTGCGTCCATGTTACCGAAGCCGTCACCGTCCGCATCGCGGTAGTAGCGTGCGGCCTCCGTGATCACTACGATCAGCGTACTGCTCGCTTTGGTGCAGCTGGCGTTGGCACCACCTACCGTATAGGTGTATACCCCGGAGCTGGCCGTAGCGGGATCGAAGGCATCGGGTACGGGCGAGCCGTAGAGCGTCCACTGTCCACCGAGTTGGGGGCTACCTCCGAAAGTAAGTAACTGCGCGTACAGGCTGAAGCCCGCCTCGAAGCGGCAGACGGCGATATCCCCTCCGGTACCGGGCAGTGCCGGAGTGAGGTTTTCGGTAATGATGATACTGCTCGTAGCGGTGCAGCCATCTGTACCTACTGCGCTGATGCGGTAATTGCCAGCCCTGGTGACTACCTGCCGACGCCCGGTACCGATGAGGCGATCACCATCATACCAGTAGTAGCTGGGCGACAAGGCTCCGGAGACGGCGGTGAGCTCGATGCTACCTACCGAACAGGTCAGTGTGCTGGTCGCAGCGGCGATCCGCAGACTCGGCGCGTTGCCATAATCGGTATTCACCGTTACGCTACTCGTGCCGGGGCAGGTACCGTACAGCAGGGTTTCTGAGGTCAGGGTGTATACACCCGGTACGCTGACGACTGGATTGGCGGCTGCGGAGGTAAAGCCGTTGGGCCCGGTCCACTTATACACGCCGGTACTGGTCCGTCCATTCAGCTGTACGCTTCCTCCCTCGCAAAAGATGGTCTTGGTCTGTCCGTCGGCGTTGGCCGAAATGGCACAGTCCAGGTCGCTACTTGCCACGATAAGGCGGAAGGTGCTGCTGGTCATAAGCCCGTTCAGGTCAGTCGCCGTGACGCGCACGGTACTGCTCGTACTGGCGGCACTGTAGGGCGCGTTGATGACGAATTCCGCCGTACGGCCATCCAGCTCTATCCACTTGGGTAGGGGAGTGCCATTGCTCAGCGTAGCGGAGTAGGTCAGATCGTTACCTGCGTATCCCTTATCGAAGGCAGTGGCTACGCCGTAGCTGCGCACCACGCCGGGGTCGACCCGTACGTCGGCGATCGCCGAAGCGCTGGGTGTATTAAACGGACGGACGTTCGTCAGGTAGGCTGCATTGTCCTGCCAGTCACAGTTGCCCGACCCGGCCGCACAACCAGTGCCGATGTAGTCGTGCAGTACGATGTAGTCGTTGGGGATCACGTTGCCGTGGTGGTCGATCACCTTGTAGACGCGGATACCCAGAATCTCATTCTTGAGCGTATTGCGGCTCGTACCGCCGGTAGAGCGGTAGCCGGCAATGCGGATCTGGAAGGGTTCGGTGATACGATCCGTGCGGTCGCCGGCCAGGATGGTCGAGGTGTTGCTAGACTTCGGCAGGATACTCTGGAACCAGAGGCGGCCCATGCCGTAGTTCATCCCTCCTACGGTCTGGTTGCTGGCGTTCTGCAGCTGCGCAGTCGGTGTGCTGTAGCCCTGGAACGAACCGATGTGGATCATCTGGACCGGCTTGCTGGCGTCCGCCTGCACGAAGTAGGGGGAGAGGATCAGCGATCCTTCCTTACCGCTATCGACGCGGTCGTAAGTAGGGTAGTCCGAGCTCGGATTGGTCACCAACTGGTTGTTCTCGTCCCGGCCCATGGTGGTCTGGAAGCCGAACACGTCGAAGACCTGCTGGGTCGTGATCTCATTGCCGCCCTCGATGAATTGGGAGTACGAGCCACTGAAGGTCACCTTAGCGGCGGCGGGGTTGTCTGCATTGGAGGTCAGTACGAGTTGCTCGCGGAGGATCAGCTTTGCTCCCGCCAGGTCGCGGGCCACGAAGGTGACCGTCGCGTCGGCGTAGCTGCCGGGGGCGATCTCTAGTCCGCCGGCCGCTACGTTCAGTCCGCTGATGGTGAACAGGGACTCGTCGGTGCTGGTCAGGGCGGTGATCCGCAGGGGAGCGGTACCGTCGTTATGGATCCGCATCACGTTGCTGTCGTGCACCCGGGGGCGCTCGCCGTCGTAGAGCTTGACGACGTTATTGTAGTGAAACGAGAAGTAGTCCTCGGCCGGGAAGCCGCGGCTCGTGCCCGGCAGCTTGGTCATATTCTCGATCCGCAGTACGGCGCCGGTGGCCCGCTCCAGTCGGAGGGTGATCTCCTTCGTGGCGGTATTGCCGTTGCCGTCGGTGGCCCGGGCGACTAGCCGGTAGTCGGCCGAGCTCGTACCCACGGGTAGCTGCAGATTGATGGGAGCGGAGTAAGCCACGAAGGCTGCACCGTTCACACTGTAGCCCAGCGACTGAATGCCGCTGCCGGATTCGTCCTGCGCGCGCAGCGTCACCGTAGCCTCACCGGCATAGGCACCGCTGGCCGTCTGGAATCCACTCACGTCAGCGATGATGGTCGGTAGGGCAGTGGCCCCGTCGATCTTGGTGTAGCTCAGCGCGACGATCTTGCTATTGCCCGTATTGTAGGCTCCGGTGTCGTCGATGGTCAGTTTGCCGTCGAGTACCCGCACGGTAGCGGAGGCCGTACGGTAGACATCCGTAGCCGTGGGTACGAAGTTCTTGATCAACACCACGCCCTCGGCCCGCAGGAAGTGCAGACTGTTGTAGTACTGGGGGTCACCGGCCGTCACCTCTACGCGGTAGGTGCCGTTCGGTACCTCGATCTCCCAGTCGCGCGGGGCGCGGGGCGAGAGGTCTATCTGATCCAGCATAGCGAAGGAGCGCAGCAGCTTGTCTTCGGTAGTACTGGTGTTGGTCACACCGCGCGCCGCACCGCGGGCACTGATGAGGTTATCCTGGGGCTGCTTAGTGTCCGGGTTGATCCAACCATAGGTCTTGCCGCCGGGACGGATACCGTACGCCTCACCCACATCAGCCAGGTAGCCGGCGGGCGGGGTGAAGGTATTGTCCTGAAAATTGATCCGGGCCGCTACGATGACGGTTCCGCTTACAGTGGCCGTTACCGCCAGCTTAGCCGGGGCGTAGCCGCTGGCCGTAGCCGTCACGGTGGCCGTGTAGGTGCCGTCGGCCAGGGTGTAGGCATTGGCCGCGAAGGTCAGCGGCTCGCCGATACGCACGTCCGTAGGCAGTACCACCCAGTCCGCATCGCTGGTGAGCCGGATGGGCGTACCCACGGGAGCGACGCTGGCAATCAACTGCGTACGGGCCGGCGCGGAAACCTGTCCGCGGGCTGCCTCCAGGTCGATGCGCGCCGGGGCAAAACTGAGCACCTGCGCCCCCGCCCCGGCAGGTTTCACGTTGGTGAGCAGGAAAACGTAGTCCTGGTAGTCGCCATTGGTCGCGTCTTCAAAACATACGAGGTAGCTGTTTTCCACCAGCTGACCGCTGCGATCGCGTACGGGGTATACCCGGCTGCGGTGGGCGATGCCGGTGTTGAGCTCGTCCTGGGTGTAGTTGATCCGATTAAAGGTTTTTGACTCCACGTACACGCCGAAGGGCGCGGCGGGGGCGGTGAAGCTGCTGCTACCGGATGCCAGACGGGGATAGAGCGTCTGGGCGTTCACGATACCGCCGGCCTGCACACCTACCTGCGTGGTGGTGACCGTGCCACCTGCGTTGGTGTACACACCGAAGGGCAGGGTCTCCGCCGGAGAGTAGCGGGCTACCGACGCGATGCCTACCGGACCGCTACCGGCCGCGGCGAAGAGCGGTGCGATGACCTCCTGGCCCTGTACCGTAGCGGCGGTGGTCGTGGTGAGGGTCGTCCATCCCACATCGATCCCCAGTCCGAGGGTATTGACCACGGCCTGAAGGGCGGGTTCCTGGCCGCCTTCGAAGCCGGCCTTCTTCAGGGCGTGCAGACCGATGCGGAAGTTGCCATCGGTCACGCCATTGGTTTCGATGCTTAGTTCTGCCCCCTGATAGCCAAGGTTATCCTGGTTCAGATCGGGGGTGTAGGTGACGGTATAGTCCTGCGCGGCCGCGGGTGCCAGGCTGTTGTTCGATGGGCCGGTCACCGAGAATTGATCGGCGTAGGGACCCGTAAGTCGTACCTCGCCGATGAGTAGCTCAGTCTGGCCGGCATTGGTGATGGTGACGGTCTTGGTGTCAGTCTGCTTACCCTCTGTATTTACGGTAGCTTCGAAGAGCAGCTCTTCCGGACTAGCCGTAGCGAGCGGGGCACCGGCGGGGGCTACGTTGCGTACGAGCACGACGATGTCCTGGTAGTCGGGGGTATTGATGTGCTCCTCGGTGGCTACGATGTAGGCGTTCTCCTCGCCGGGTACTTGGTACACCCGCACGTGGTGGGGCAGGGCACCGCTGAAGGTATTCAGGGCGTCTTCGCTGTACAGCGTACGGTTGTTGAAGTAGGGCCAGCGGCTGTAGAAGCCGAAGGTGGCTACTCCGGGATTGAACGACAGGTTGCCGCTCACCCGGGGGGTGACGGTCTGTCCGTTACCGGCCACATCGTTGCGTACGCTGAACAGCTCGTTGCTGTTAGTTGCATTTCCATCGTACCAGCCAAAGCTTACGATGGGGTCGTTGGCTTCGGGACCGTAAACCGCCAGTACTTCGACCGTTACGTTGCCATTGCCGGCCCGCTGGAACTGCTGTAGACTTAGTTCATCTCCCAGCAGGTCGTCGTAGGTTTTGCCCGCGGCCAGGTCCAGCGCGGTGGTAGCTGGGTTCTGATCCCCGACCTGAACGGGCAGGCCGTAGGTATCGAGGATCTGCTGTAGCGAGGGCTCATTGCTGCCACCGAGTCCTTTTTTGCCGAGACCGCGCAGCGCTACTACGACGGGTTCGGCATTGGTGCCGGCGAACGTAAGGGTAGCCACCTTGGCCCCGGCGGTGGAGGGGGTGAAGCTCACCTGTACCGAGGTAGTGCTATTGACCCCCAGGCTGGCGGGGAAGTTGCCCATGGTAAGGGTGAAATCAGCCGCATTTGCTCCGGTGATCGTAGCCGTGGCGCCTTCCAGGACGGCGTTGCCGGAGTTGGTGAGGAAGACCGTGGTCTGCTTACCGGATGGCGCGCTTACGATCTCCTCGGCCAGGATGCGCGTCTTATCTACCGTAAGGAAGGGACGCCGGGTAGCTTGGTTGCTGGGCCGCAGCAGAGTGATGGACTGGGTGCCGAAGTCGGATACGTACAGGTTGCCGGTACGTACGTCCTCCACGATATCGAGGGGGTCGGTGAAGCCGGTGAAGCCGGGAATACCCACCTTGACGGTGGCGATATCGCCGTTGGGTCCGTCGGGCAGTAGGGCCATAATGTCCGAGCCGCCACTGTAGCGGCACACCAGTAGGGCACCGCGCAGGTTGCCATTCTCGGCGTTGCTGCGGTACTCGATCACGCCGTTGGGTGACTTATTGAATTCGAAGTTGAAGGCCGGTCCGCGGAAATTGACGTCGGGCAGGATGCCGGTAGGGTAGGTGCTGACCTCTCCGGTACCGCCATTGAGGACGAACTCGCCGCGCAGGGGGTTGGGGTGACCGTAGAAGCCGATCGTGCTAGCGGGGTCTACCCGGAAGAGGTAATCGCGCTGGGTGTTGTTGCCGGTCACGGCGGGGATGGCGGGGTAGCGTCCGGCGGCATCGTCGTAGCGGTACACCGTGCCGTCGGGGCGCCGGGTGCCGTCGACCGAGGCCGGCGAATTGCTGCCTCCGTTGGTGCCGTTGGTGGGGATGTAGAGCTGTCCGTTCGAGTGCCACACCAGGTCGAAGGCGTTGCGGATACCGGTGGCGTACAGCGTCAGGGGAGCATCGCGGAAGTAGGGGTTGTAGGTACCGTCGTCGGGAAAGGTCTGGTTGTTCTCCCGGTAGGTGCCGGTGCCGCTACCGAGGGTAGGTGAATTGGTGTCTGCCGCATTGATGGCTGCCGCACTCATGGTCGTCTTGGCGTTGAGGGGCCAGGTGTTCTGGGGAAGTTTGTTGAGGTCCAGGCGAAGGCTGGCCGCACTCAGTAGCCGCTCCAGGCGGTTGCCCCAAGCGTTGTCGGGCGCACCTCCGGCGGTATTGGAGCCCTGTAGGAAGTACAGCACGTTGGGTTGTCCTTCCCGGAAGGTGATGCTGTTCGTGAGGTGATCGCGGCGCGAGCGGGGCAGGTTGGTGACCACCAGTTGCTCGGTACCCAGATCCGGGCCGCTCAGTTGGCTGATCTTTCCGTCCCAGGCCGGGGCGTTGGTCAGACCGCCGGAGCAGTGGCTGACAAAGGCCAGCAGCTTGTCTGCCGTAGCGTCGGGGGAGAAGGTGAAGCCCACGGCGGAGCGCGAGCCGTACGTATCGGTCAGGGTAGTGATGCTGGTCTTGCCGCTCAGGGTGCCATCATCGGCTACGTCGAAGCGGTCAACCACCCCGTCGATACTGAGGCCGTAGAGGCGTCCGTCGGGACCGATCTCCAGGCTAGTATAGCGTGCCTGGGTAGCTACTTTACCGCCACTGGTAAAGGAGACGGCATCCAGATCACCCCCACCGCCGGTCACACCGGTGCTGGTCGTGAAGGTGGAGCTGAAGGCTGCGAAGGCTACGCCGGTTAGGTCCTTTACGCCGTCCACCTCAAAGCGGTAGGTCGTATTGGCCTCCAGGGGGAACAAGGGCGTCAGGTTGATCGCATCACCCCCGCCGGTACCGTTGGTCGTAGCGGGCACGGCCGTATTGGAGGGTAGCTTGAAGAGCCGCACGGTCTGGGGAGAGATCGTACTGTTGTCTACCCCGAATACGCCGTTGCGGCCGTTGGGCAGAAAGAGTTCGTTGGCGGATACCGATGTGCTGGGCGACACGCCTACCGCACCGTCGCGGGGCAGTACGGCGGTCACGCGCGGCACGCCACTGCTGGCTACTTCGCCGATGGCGAAGTTGTCGAACGCAAAGTCGATGGCATCCGCAGCCGCTGCGTTGCGGTGGGAGGTGAACACTCCCGCGTAGGATAGCCGGGGAGTACCCGCTTGCCCGTCGTGGTCGGTGCCGGTAATGAAGGATACGGGTACGGCGAGCGTGCCTACTCCGTCTTCGGTCACGGGAATGGCCGTGCCACTATTGACTACGTAGGTAGCCGCTACGGTGCGGGCTACGGGGTTCAGGACGAGTTCCAGGCGGAGGACCTGGGCCGTAGAAGCAAATTCTTCCGTGGTCAGCGAGCTAAGTACCACGGCGGTAGCATCGGTGGGGTCGATGGTCTCGACCATGAGCTGGATCCGCTGTAGTCCACTGGCCGACTTGATGGCTACCAGCTTGATGTAGTTATCCTCCCCGAGGCCGTACCATAGGCCGCCCTGCTGGGAGTTTGCACCGGCGCTTGCGTCGAAGTTCGGCTGAGTGAGATCTACGGATACAGCAAAGGCCCTGGCGGGCGCGGAGATGCCTACGCCCAGTGCATTCACCTGGCTGTTGGTATTGGCACTGACCGCCGGCCGCTGGTAGTTGATGCCTTTGGTGCTGGTCACGACCAGCTTGCCGCCCACTACCGTGAGCAGGCTCGGCTCCATGCCCGGTACGTTGGGGTTGGTGGGCGTAGCGGGGAATAGGTTATTGGACGGGGCATCCACCATCGTGAAGCCGATGCCCTGACCGTTGCGGTCGTAGATGCCGTTCTCGTCCCCGTTGAATGAAAACTTGAGGGGCAGAGCTACCGCAACGTCCTCACAGGGGAGGATACTGATGGGCGGACAGCCACTGACTACCGGGGCGGCATCCACAACCAATGAAATAGTCTCGCTGCTGGATAGCTCGCCGTCGCTGACTGTCACGACAATACCTGCATACGTGCCTGCCTCTCCTACGGATGGTGCGACGCGCAGGGTAGCGGTCCGATCTCCGTTATCGGTCAGGCTGGCAAAAGCGGGTAGTGCGGCACTTGCCGAGAATGTCAGCCGATCGTCCGTATCCTCATCCGTTGCCCGCAGGGTGATGGTGGTCACTTCGCCTTCCGTGGTGGCTACGTCACCGATCTGCTCCAGTACGGGCGCGTTGTTCGTGGGGGCTACGGGGCCGTCGGGTGCGACCTGCTCGTAGTCCAGCACCACGCGTACCGTACCGAGGGTGCCGGTGATGTCAGCATCATACGTAGTGTTGCGGTACAGCGAACTGAGGATAGGCTGTCCCCACACGAAGTGGTAGCCGATCTCCGTCCAGTCGTTGTCCTCTGCCGTAGGGGTGGGGGAGAGCGTCCAGCTGTACGTCACGGCAAACGAACCGTCCCACACACCGCGAATGATGAGCTGCTGGGGCTGCCCGAAGGGCACCCGGCGTTCTACGCCGTTGTCCGCCAGGTCCGTGGCCCGCACTTCTACGAATACCGCGTCGCCCCGCCGGACCAGCTGTGGATAAACCCACTGGTCTCCGCTGATCTGATCGTCCATCAGTAGGCCCGTAAGGATACGGTCGGTCCAGGAGCTACTGATCGCGTCGATTTGGAAGGCGGTACTGAAGTAGTAGGGCTGCCCGGCCTGGAGGGTGATGGCTTGCTCCGCGGTACTGGCCTCGGCTACTTCCATAAGGAAGGGAATGCCACTGGCGGAAACGGAAAGCTGCGCGTTGGCCTGCTGAAACGTCAGCATTAGGCTTACCACGAGCACAGAGGCTAGGTAAAAATTCTTCATCTGTGTTGTTATAGTGTCGTACTGGCACGGACCAGCAAATGCGTAAAAATCTTCAGGCCAGGTATAAATTCACCGCTACCCTACACGCGCGGGGCGAGTAGGGGCAATAGGGTAAATCAATAGGTCAGGCTAAAGAAACAGGTGTGTATGTAAAGGGCGATCAGCCGGCCAGGGCGGATCGCTGGTTTTTATAACTGTAGGTCATGGGGATTATCCTAAGCTGAAAAGTTGGGATAACGTAAGCTAAAACTCAAATGTAGGCACAAGATAACATGATTTGGTGAATGTGTATACGATCCTCCCCAAAATGAGAAAATCTTAACGCTTAACCCCCAAGGAGGAGGCAATCGTTGTAGCTACATACGTTGTTCTACCCGCCTGCGGATTCATGTTACTACAAATAAGTAACGCTTCTTCTTCCCGTTTTCCACCATCAGGTAGGTGTCGTGCAGCAGTTCGGAGGCGCTCACCTGCCGCTCTACATCACTCACCTTGTCCTTATTGATGGCGATCGCGTTGCCCTGCACCGCTCGCTTAGCCTCACTCTTACTGCCTACCACGTCGCTGTGCTCCGAGAGCAGCTCCAGCAGGCCGGTAGGTAGTACCCCGCGATCGATGGGAAAAGTGGGTATGTTACCCTGTAGGGCACGGAATGCCCTGGCGTCGAGGGCCCGCAGGTCATCCGCCGTAGCGCCCCGTCCGTACAGGATGTTCGTGACCCGCTCGGCCGTAGCCAGTCCCTCCGCCCCGTGAATGCGCTCGGTAAGCTCGGCGGCCAGGGCGGTCTTGATGGCCGTCACCTCCCGGTACCGGTCTTCCCCACCCAGGTGGGCAGCTACGGTAGCGCAGTCCGCCAGTATCGCCTCCTTAGGTTGCAGGGAAAAGTACTTCAGGTAAGTCGCCACGTCCGCATCATCGGCCCGCAGCCAGAACTGGTAGAAGTCGTACGGACTCGTCAGCTCCTCATCCAACCACACGTTACCCTCCGCGCTCTTGCCGAACTTGCTGCCGTCGGCCTTAGTGAGCAGGGGGGTAGTGACCGCAAAGGCCTTTCCCTCCAGGTTGCGCCGCACGAATTCCGTGCCGCTGGTGATGTTGCCCCACTGGTCGGAGCCGCCCATCTGCACCGTCACCCCGTGATCCGCGTACAGCCGCTGAAAGTCATAGCCCTGCAGCAGCTGGTAGCTAAACTCGGTGAACGACATCCCCGATTCCAGCCGGTTCTGCACGCTGTCCTTGCTCATCATGTAGCTGATGGTCAGGGTCTTGCCTACGTCACGCAGGAAGTCCAGCACGTTCATGTCCCGGTAGAAGTCGTAGTTGTTCACCACCTGCGCACCGGCGCCCCCGCCCGTCTGTAGCAGCCGTTCCATCTGCGCCCGCTGGTGACTCAGATTGTGGTCCAGCTCCTCATACGTCTTCAGTTCGCGCTCCTTGTCCTTGCCACTGGGGTCACCAATGCGTCCGGTCGCCCCGCCGAAGAGCACCACCGCCTCGTGCCCCGCCCGCGTCCAGTGCAGCAGCAGCATCACCTGTACGTAGTTGCCGATCGTGAGCGACGGCGCCGTAGGGTCAAAGCCGATGTAGGCCCGGCGGGGCCCCTCCTGCATATGCTCACGGATACCGGGGGTGAGCTGGTGCAGCATGCCGCGCCACTCGAGTTCGTCAATAAAGTTTGTCATTAGATCGCTTCGCTCGTTAGGGGTTAGATCGCCTTCGGCTCGTTAGATCGCTTCGCTCATTAGATCGCTTCGCTCGTTAGATCGCTTCGCTCGTTAGGTGGCTAGGCGATACGGCTCCGGAATACAGCAGGCGGGCGCGTACGCCAGTGCAAAGAACGTCACAAATGGCAAAGTGCACTATAGAGTTGGCATATGTCAACTGTACGAACTATACATTTCATATTTCCAGCAGAGCCCCTAACCAGCCGCAGGCTCTACCTTTACCCCATGAACCTACCGCTCTTCCTAGCCCGCGGCGTCGCCAAGGGGGGCTCGCAGTCGATCAGCCGTACCATCATCGGGATCGCGGTAGTGGCCGTAGCGATCTCAATGGCGACCATGGTGCTGGCCAGCGCGCTGATCTCAGGCTTCAAAACGGAAATTTCGGTTAAGATCTTCGGCTTCTGGGGCCACGTGCACATCACGGAGGAGAATGCGGCCAACGACATCATGCTCACCACGGAGTACCCCATCAGCACCGAGCAGGATTTCTACCCCAGTCTCGAGGAGCTCGGCCCCATCACCTACCGCGACTTCGAAGACCCCTTCGGCACCAACAGTACGGAGGAGCGCACCACCCAGGGCGGTATTCGCAATATTCAACCCTTCATTTTGCTGCCGGGCATCGTTTCGGTCTTTCAGGAAGGAGAGCAGCTGGCCGATACCGAACCGCTGATCCTGAAGGGGATCGACCAGGACTTCGCTTGGGAGGATTTCGCCCAGTATATGGTAGAGGGCGACGCCCTAGAGGTGGTAAAGGACAGCACCTCCCGCGGCATCCTGATCTCCAACAGCACCTCGCGCCGACTCCAGATCGGGGTGGGGGACCGGATCGACTTCGTGTACTTCAGTGGCCTGCGGGAAGAGAAGTCGCGGGCCTTCCGGGTACAGGGCATCTATAAGACCGGCCTGGAAGAGTACGACAGCAAGTTTGCCATCGTAGACATCAAGCAGCTGCGCCGCCTGCTCAACTGGCGCGACGATGAAGTCGGCGGCTTCGAAGTGATCCTGGACGACATCGATGACCTGAACGCCTTCGCCAATTACATCCACTACGACGTACTACCACAGCACCTCTACGCCGACAGTATCCGCAATAAGCTGCGCGAGCTGTTCAACTGGCTTGATATCCAGGACTATAACGGCATCATCATCCTGATCCTCGTCGTACTCGTAGCCGTGATCAACATGATGACCGCCCTGCTCATCCTCATTCTCGAGCGCACCAACATGATCGGCACCCTCAAAGCACTAGGCCAAGACAACTGGAGCATCCGCAAGATCTTCCTCTACTACGCCGGCTTCATCGTCATCGTCGGTCTCCTGCTAGGCAACTTCGTCGGCCTCGGCCTGGCCTGGGCACAAAAGACCTTCGGCATCGTCAAGCTGGACGAAGAAAGCTACTACCTGGCCGTAGCCCCCATCAAGCTGGAATGGCTCACGATCCTGGGACTGAACCTCGGCACCTTCGTGATCACCCTAGCGTTTCTGGTACTGCCCTCCTACCTGGTCACTCAGATCGATCCAGTTAAGGCTATTCGGTTTAAGTAGATCGCTTCGCTCGTTAGATCGCTTCGCTCGTTAGATCGCTTCGCTCGTTAGATCGCTTCGCTCGTTAGATCGCTTCGCTCATTAGACTGCTTTCAGCAGGTAGACCGCTTCGCGGGTTAGACCCTCTACCCGCGAAGCGGTCTAACCCCGAAGGGTCTAACGAGCCGATAGGCGATCTAACCAGCCGAAGGCGTCTAACGAGCCGAAGGCGTCTAATCTCCAGGGATCCAGACCAGCAAGCCACTAGGCAGCCGGGGACTGAAGTACGTACTCTTGGGGGGGAGTAGCCGGCCGGCATCTACCTCGGCGAAGAAGCGCTCGGTGATAATGGGCTTGCCGAGCAGAATGGCTTCATGATCCGAGCGGGGGGGGAGTTGGACGTGGCCATTGACCAGGGGTGGGGGGGGGACGGAGTCAATGCGGTCGTCCAGGCGAAGGTCCGATATGCCGAAGACGGTGGGGAGCACGGTATGGCTGAGCCAGCCGGCGTCCGTGGTGGTATCGCCCCGGGAAGCTTTACGGGATAGGTGGTAGTGCTGCTTGCGGTAGCTGTACAGCCACTGGCCGGTCGCCTGCACGGGGGAAGATTGCGCGGTGGGCTGGATGTGGAAGTAAGCGGATAGCTCGGTCAGTAGCTGGGCGGGCGGCTTCGTAGTCTGAATGACCCGCATGAAGGTGTCAATGTGCAGAGTGTCTCCACCCATGAGTACGACGGGGATCATATCGAAACCAGCGACTCCATCGGCGGCTAGTGCGGCGTGGGTATAGGCCCGGTGGTGGCCGTCGGCGATCACGGGAGTACCTAATGCAGCTAGGGGAAGGGGGGCGATTTGACCGCAGGCGGCATGAAGACAGTACGTAAGGTCAGCAGTATGGTACCGCAGTAGGGGGGCGGCCACTTGCTGGAGCGTCTGCCGGAGGGGGGCGAGGGTAGGAACAGTCAGCAGGACGGGTTTACCCAGCGCGCCACCGTCGCGGAGGACCAGCTCGCGCTGTCGGGCCAGCCGGGGGGACAGCGTGTCCTCGTGGGGCCGCACGCTGCCGTCGCTGAACGCAGTGGCGGGTAGTAGTCCGCCAATGCCCCAACTGCTGCCCGCTGTAGTACCGATCTGTACTACGGGAAAGCTTGGTCCACCCCGCCGTACGAAGGGCGCGGGGGAGAGGTTGCGGATCCCGTTACGCGTTACCGGTAGGTGAGTAACGGTGCCGGGTGGCGGCGTGTGGAAGTGGGGGAAGGGGTACAGAATAGACATACGCCGGGGGCTAACGGCAAGG
Organism: Neolewinella maritima; assembly: GCF_923081025.1. GTDB lineage: Bacteria > Bacteroidota > Bacteroidia > Chitinophagales > Saprospiraceae > Neolewinella > Neolewinella maritima. The sequence continues at coordinate 737,314 of NZ_CAKLPZ010000001.1, forward strand.
TAGCTGTAGCAAGCAGAAAAAAGAAAGGCACGACACAAGTGTCGCACCTTTCCTGAACTAAACCCCAGTTATAAAAATTCTTTAGCGGGTGTAGCCGCCGTTTGTCTACTGCAATATACGGGTAGTTGATCTGAAATATTGCAGAAACTGTCAAAAAAATTTACCGCGCAACCCCATGATTTACCCTTTAACACCCCATGGGTCAGGGTTTGTGCACGGCAATTATTGATTGCTACCCTGGCCGAAATCGAAGAGTAAACTGAAGCGCAGGGTGTTATCGAGGGGGTTGCGCTGGTTGCTCGTAGGGACGAGGTAGCTCAGGTTGATGCCGAAGATATTGTACTTCAGGCCCAGTCCGGCCGTGAGGTACTGCCGGTCGCCTTTCGTAGGGTTCTCGTAGAAATAGCCGGCCCGCACGGCAAACTGCTGGGCGTACCAGTATTCGACGCCAGCGCTCAGGGTAAACTCCCGCAGCTCCTCGCCGAAACCGTCCGGGGCATCGCTGAAACTGGTGAGCAGACCGCTGATGGGGCTCAGGTCATCGATCTCGTCCTGGGTGCGGGTACAGTCGGCGCTGCCGTCGCAGGGGGTGGGGACGAGTAGCTTATTGACGTCGCCGGTGATGGTGATCTGGTTGTACTGGTCCAGGTTGAAGGTGTAGGCCGCACCGATGGCCAGGTTAGCGGGTAGGAAGTCACGGACCGTATCCTGAGTGTAAGTGATCTTATTACCGATGTTGGTGATGGCACCGCCAATGGCCAAAATATTACCGCTGGGCCCGAGGGGCTGGCTGCGGAAGCTGGCCCCGATGTCGGCGGCGAAGGCCTGTCCGGCCTCCAACGTCGTACCCTGCACCTGCTGCCCGGAGGCGAGGTTGGAGTTGATGTACTTGGCGGTGATGGACAGACCGAAGGTTTCGGTGAGCTTACGGCTGTACGCCAGGGCTACCTCGAACTCATTGGGCTTGCCCGTGCCCAGGGGCGTATTGTTGTCATCCGTGTACTGGATATCGCCCAGGCTGAAGTAGCGTAGGCTGGCACTGACGACCTGATTCTCGTCCAGCTTCTTGAAGCCGCCCAGGTAGGCCAGGTAGACGTCATTCAGGCCCAGGGCCTGTAGCCAGGGCGTATAGGTAGCTCCCAGGGCGAGGTCTTCTTCGGTGAAGGCCAGGCGGCTGGCATTGTAGTGCATCGCGTTGGCATCGGGGCTCAGGGCTACGCCGGCATCGCCCATGGCACCGCCGCGGGCATCGGGGTTGATGCGCAGGAAGGGGACCGCGCTGACTACGGTGTTGACGCAGGGCCCTCCCGTACCGGGTTGAATGTTGCGGCCACCAGGACCTTCCACGCAGGCCTTGATTTGGGCGGTAGCCGGTACGCTTAGGCTGCCAATAACGGCCAGGATGGAAAGGAATCGGAGTAGTTGTTGCATAGTTGATTAAGTCACATAAGAAGGATGCCCGCGCTCCACGGCGGCAGGGTATCAGAAAACTGTAACGGCCGGGTAGCCGGGCTTATTTTTACGTTTCCGGTACCGGCGGTAAAATTACTGTTAAGTACGGCCACCTAGATACTTTTGAGCAGACCTTAACCGATGAAAGCTACACTACACCGTATCCTGTTCCTCCTGCTCTGTAGCTTTTCGAGCTACGGACAGGTAGAGATCAACCCCTACCTAGGCGTCCTAACGGGCGACCGACAGATCGACCTCGTACAACCCGCCGACGACGTGTTCACCTATACCGGCGACCGGCTACTACTCGGCGCGGATGTACTCTTCGGCGCTGGTAATCTGGCTCCACTGGTCGGGCTGAGCTACCAGTTCAGTCGCTACGAGACCGAGCAGGCGCCGGCCTTCGACTACGGCCACCTCCGCCTGCCCCTGGGGCTGGCCTACCGCTTGCTACCGGCCGATCTGGATCTGAATGTAGTACTGACGGTCGCGGTAGCGCCGGGCCTATCGCTGGGGGACGACCGTACGGAGACCGTGACCTTCGATCAGTCTACCATCGACTGGGCGGGACGGGGCGCAGTCACGCTATACCTAGACTTGTTTACCGTGGGCATACAGTGTATGCGGGGCTTCTCCGCATCCGGTACCACCCAGGAGTTAGCCACCTACCTGGGCCTCACGGCGGGTGCGCGGTTTTAGTCATTCTGCCGGCTGGCTACACACTTTATGCTTTGTGGTGTTACCTTGGCGCCGCCGTCGCCAATTGTCGGCCGACTTGCGCAGGTTAACCCCTTTGGTTTTCTTTGCGCCCGCATTTAATCACTAAAGCCACCTCAGAATATGGCCAGCATTGAAGAAAAAGTAAAGCAGATCATCGTCGACAAGCTCGGCGTAGACGAAAGCGAGGTAACGGCCGAGGCCAGCTTCCAGAACGACCTGGGGGCCGACTCGCTAGATACCGTAGAGCTCATCATGGAGTTCGAAAAGGAATTCGACATCAGCATCCCCGATGAACAGGCGGAGAATATTCAGACCGTCGGCCAGGCCGTCACCTACCTGGAAAGCAGCGTGGAGAAGTAATTCACGCCTTCGTACCTTTCCTGTCGCCGCCCGGTTACCCCACAGTGGGTAGCGGGCGGCGATTTTTTTTACCTTGCACCCTACGATGAATAGAGTAGTAATCACCGGCATTGGCGCCCTCACGGCCATCGGCAATTCCGTCCCCGAGTACCTCCAGGGCCTCCAGCAGGGGCGCAGTGGAGCCGGCCCCATCACCCAGTTCGACGCCGGGAAGTTCAAGACGCAGTTCGCCTGCGAAGTCAAGGACTGGGACCCCACTACCCACATCGACAAACGCGAGCTGCGCCGCCAGGACCGCTATACCCTCATGGGCCTGCACACCGCCAACGAAGCCCTGCGTATGGCCGGCCTACTCGACGAGGCCGGCACGATCGACGCCCGGGCCGTAGACCCCGACCGTGCCGGCTGCATCTGGGCCAGCGGCATCGGCGGACTCCGCTCCCTGGAAGAGCAGATCGAAGACTTCGCCGGCGGCGATGGTACACCCCGCTACAACCCCTTCATGATCCCCCGCATGATCGCCAACATGGGGGCCGGCTACATCAGCATGCAGTACAACTTGCGCGGACCCAGCTACGCCACGGTGAGCGCCTGTGCTTCGGGCGGCCACGCCCTGGCTGCTGCGGCCGACGATATCCGACTGGGCCGCGCCGACGTCATGATCACCGGCGGATCGGAAGCCGTGATCACTAAGGTGTCCATCGGTGGATTCAACTCCATGAAGGCACTCAGCACCCGCAACGACGACCCCGCCACCGCCTCCCGGCCCTACGATGCCGATCGCGATGGCTTCGTGCTCGGCGAGGGCGCCGGTGCCATAGTACTGGAAAGCCTCGACCACGCCCGCGCCCGCGGGGCCACCATCATCGCCGAAGTGGCCGGCTACGCCGCCAGCTCGGATGCCTACCATATTTCGGCCCCCCACCCGGACGGCGTAGGCGCTAAACTGGCCATGGAAAACGCCATGCAGTACGCCGGCGTGTCTCCCGAGCAGGTAGACTACATCAATACCCACGGCACCTCCACCCCGCTGGGCGACACTGCTGAGCTGAAGGCCATCCAACTGGCTTTCGGGGAGGCCGCCTACGATCTGCACATCAGCTCCACGAAGTCGATGACCGGCCACCTACTGGGGGCGGCGGCCGCCATCGAGTCCGTTGCCTGTATTTTAGCCATCCAGCATGGCTTCGTGCCCCCTACCATCAACCACTTCACGGACGACCCCTCGATCGACGCACGTCTGCAGCTGACCTTTAACGAGGCCGTACACAAGCCCGTTAACATTGCCCTAAGTAACACCTTCGGTTTCGGTGGACACAACTCCGCTACTATCTTTAAGCGCTTTACCGACTAGCTCCCCCCCGTTCTGTGATCAAAGTAGTCCGCCGTATCTATAACCGTTTCTTTTCGCCCGAAAAGGAATTCGTCTTCCGCCTGCGTCGGCTCCTCGGATTCACCCCCGCCTACCTCAATGTCTTCAAGCTAGCCTTTTCCCACAAGAGCAGCAACGACACGAATCGCAGCCATCCCTACGGCGGACAAAACAACGAGCGCCTAGAGTTTCTGGGCGATGCCGTGCTGGGCACCATCGTAGCCGAGTACCTCTACAAGAAGTATCCCACCGCCGACGAGGGTTTCCTCACCAAGATGCGCTCCAAGATCGTCAAGCGCAAGAGCCTCAACGCGATCGGCCACGATATGGGCCTCGATGAACTGCTCAGCACCTACAACAACACCCGCATCGCGCGCTCTATGCTCGGCAACGCCGTAGAAGCCCTGGTGGGTGCCGTCTACGTGGAAAAGGGCTACATCGGTACCACCCACTTCATCGTCAACCGCATGCTACGCGACTACGTAGACATCGATACCCTCGAAACCTACGACGATAACTACAAGAGCCAACTGCTGGAGCACTGCCAGAAGAGCGGACAGAAAGTCGACTACGAGATCCTCAAGCGCTTCAAGCAGGACAAGCGCGATCGCTTCCGCGTAGCCGTAGTGATCAACGGCCGCCGCATCTCCGTGGGCGAAGACTACAATAAAAAAAGCGCCGAACAGCAGGCCAGCCGCCGTGCGCTGCAGGATTTGGGCCTCAGTATGGAAATGCCGTAATTTTTCCATCCCCCCAACTGTTTACTGCTAGCGACTAACTTCCTCCGGCCTCACCGCCACCCCATGCGCAGTCTCCTCTCTTCCCGCTGGCCGCTGTACCTGGCCGTCATCGGCCTGGTCATCGTGATCGCCTCGGTGTGGTACACCAACCGGCTGGCCAATCAGCTGTCGGTCATCGAGGAGAATTACGTGCGCTTCTACGAAACCTCCATCCGCGACCTCAACGACCTCGGCGACGACGCGGGCACCTTCGACCTGGACGTGCTCAACCAGGACGTAGCCATCCAGCAGGAGATCATCCAGAACAACACCACCATCCCCGCTATCTGGGCCCTGCCCGGCGGTGGTGGCTACGTAGAGGCCATCAACTGGGACGGCCGCGAGGGAGATACCGCCTACATCCTACAGCAACTCGAAGACCTGAAGGCCAATGGCAAGCCCCCCGTCGTCATGCCCGTGGGCGGACTGATGTACTTCGGCACCAGCAACCTGATCCGCAAACTGCGCCTGTTCCCCTACATCCAGTTTGCCCTCATCGGCACCTTCCTGGTGGTCGGCATATTCGGTATCAACCAGGCCCGCCGCGCCGAGCAGAACCGCGTCTGGGTCGGCCTGGCTAAGGAGACCGCCCACCAACTCGGCACCCCCATCAGCGCCATCATGGGCTGGGTCGAACACCTGAACCTACTCTACGCCGACGATCAGGATCTCATGGAAGTATCCTCCGAACTACACAAGGATGTCGAGCGCCTGGAGATGGTCGCCAACCGTTTTTCCAAGATCGGTGCCACCCCGGAGCTGCAACCCGTCAACATCTACGCCGAACTCGACGCATGCCGCGCCTACATGGAAAAGCGAGCGCCCCGTCGCGTGACCTTCGACTTCCCCAGTGCCGCTACGGGTCAACTGTCCGTAGCCATCAACCCCCTATTATTCGACTGGGTGATCGAGAACCTGCTGCGCAACGCTCTCGACGCTATGGATGGTCAGGGACAGATCAGCAGCACCGTCACCGAACGCGACGGTAAGGTCATCATCGACATCAGTGACACCGGTAAGGGCATCTCGTCCCGCAACCAGCGCCGCGTATTCGATCCCGGCTTTACCACCAAGAAGCGCGGCTGGGGCCTCGGCCTTAGCCTCGTGCGCCGCATCGTCGAGGAATACCACCGGGGCCGCATCACCGTGGCCCACTCCGAGCTCGGCAAGGGCACCACCTTTCGCATCACGCTACCCAAAGCCGACCCCACCCATGCCTGACCCCATCATCGCCATTGCCACGCCCGCCGGGGAGGGGGCCATCGGTATCGTGCGCGTGAGCGGCCCGGGGAGCATCGCCCTCTTTGCTCCCTACTTTCAGAGCCACGATCTGCTCACCGCACCCGCGCGCCGCGCCCTCTTTGGCGTACTGACAGACGAGAAGGACCAGCCCATCGACGAGGTCGTCCTGACCATATACCGCGCCCCGGCTTCCTATACCGGGGAGGACGCCGTCGAGATCAGCGCCCACGGCAGCCCCTACATTCTCCAGCGTATCGTGCAGTTGGGCGCGGACGCAGGTGCCCGGCCGGCCCAACCCGGTGAGTTCTCCCAGCGGGCTTTTCTGAACGGTAAGCTGGACCTCAGTCAGGCCGAAGCCGTGGCCGACCTGATCGCCTCCCGCTCCGCCGCCGCCCACCGGATCGCGCTCGGACAACTGCGCGGCGGCGTGAGCAACGAGATCCGGGAGCTGCGCGCCAAGCTTATCGACTTTGCCAGCCTGATCGAGCTGGAACTGGATTTCGGGGAGGAGGACGTCGAATTTGCTGACCGTAGTGCACTCTCGGAGCTAGTCGCCAAGATTCGTACGCGGATCGCCGCACTGACCTCCTCCTTCCGCCTGGGCAATGCCATCAAAGAGGGAGTGAGCACCGTCATTGCCGGTCGGCCTAATGCCGGTAAATCCACCCTGCTCAACGCCCTGCTGAACGAAGACCGCGCCATTGTCTCACCCATTGCCGGCACCACCCGCGATACCATCGAGGAGGCCATTACCATCGGGGGTATGACCTTCCGCTTCATCGATACGGCCGGTATCCGGGAGGCCACCGATACCATCGAGGCCATGGGCGTGGAGCGTACCCTGCAGCGGGTAGCGAGTAGTCAACTGCTGATCTACGTTTTCGACATCATCGATACGGATCCGGCTACGCTCACCGCTGATCTGGACCGGCTGTACCGCGAAGAGCTCGACCTCGTTGTAGTGGCCAACAAAATGGACCTCAATCCCTACACGAAGTACAGCCACTACTTCGGAGAGGATTACGACGGGAAGTGGTCCGTACCCCTGGAGCGCTTCATCCCCATGATCGCCAGCGAGAAGAGCAATCTGCAGTACCTGCAGGATACGCTGCTGCACGTAGCTACCCAGGGCCGCGGCGCGCTGGATGCCCAGGAGGTGATCCTGAGCAATGCGCGGCACTACGATGCGCTCACCCGGGCCGATCGGGCGCTGGAGCGGGTAGCGGAGGGCCTTCAGTCGGGTTTGTCGCAAGATTTTGTGGCGATGGACATCCGGCAGTCCCTACGTGACCTAGGCGAAATCACCGGTGAGATCACCACCGACGATCTGCTGAGTAACATCTTTTCCAACTTCTGCATCGGTAAGTAGGGCAATTGGGCCTATCTTGGGTGCGTTTCCGTCTTGATACTCAACCCGATAGGGATTGAGTGGTTAGAACCCACAGTTAAAAGGTTGCACATTGAATACAGGTATTGACTCTTCCCTATCCGTCAGTGGCGGATCCGCATCGCTTCCTCAGGTAGCGTATACCGGTCCCTCCGCCCAACGGCCTGCAGCCACCGCACCAGCTACCGCCCTGACTGAAGCGCAGAAAGAAGCCTACCGCCGCAATCGCGAAGAATCACTGGAACTTTGTGATAGCTTCCAGGCGTTCTACGCCTCACATGCCGCCTACCACCTTGACCTTTGAGCCTTTTGTAGTCTACGAGCTTCGTCCTGACGTAAAGCTTCCCTTCCAATTCGTGCTCTGCCTGTCCTCCACGGCCTCCAACTACCGGCAGGAGATAAAGAACGTTTCCTTCCTCCCCATCATTCCCGCCGGCCGTTACGCCGACAACGATCCCTACCGGGTGCCGCTGCTTCCCCGTCCCGAGGGAACTACGCGACTGATCGGGCGCATGTACGTGGCGGTAGATGCCATCCAGTCCTTCGGAAAAGCTGCTTTTCTACCCACCAATCTCGGCCACGTGACAGCAGCGGAAGAACGAGAGGTACGGGCTAAAGTGAGCGCTTGGCTCAATCTGAGCGTAGCTGCAAAAAAGCCCACCCCCCGGGATTAGGGAGGTGGGCGAGAGTACACTCAAAACGTCAAACCTTAATTTCGTGGTTCCGCCTTACTTATCCAGGCGGTGCAGCTCCAGCCCTTCGATGAGGCGGATCAGCTTATTGGCGTAGTTGGGATCGGTGGCGTAGCCGGCCCTGCTGAGGCCGCGTGCCCAGCCCTTGTAGTCGGTCCGCTTCAGGGTGAAGAGCTTCCGGTAGCGGTCGTTCTGCAGCAGTTTGCTGTGGGCCAGGTAGCTCTCTTCGGGCTTGGAGAAAATGCGGAAGAAGTCCTTGTGGTGATCATCGCTGTGGTTGCTGCAGTGGCCCTTGCTGCACTGCTTGCTGAAGCACTTGAGTCCGAAGTGATTGTTGTTGCGGGTAGCCAGAGTACTCCTGCCGGTGCCGCTCTCGAGCAGGCCCTGCGCCAGGGTGATGCTGGCGGGAATGCCGTGGGTGGCCATCTCCCGCAGCGCGATCTGCCGGTAGTCCTTCACGTAGGCCAGTTGCTGGAGCTCGCGGGTGGTCCAGTTGCGCTTGCTGGGGGTGTAATCGGCAAAAGTGGCTAGTGGTGCCTCTTCGTGCTGACTGCTAAATACCGAAGCCCGGCTGCCGAACAGATTTCCCCCATTCACGCTGAAGGTGAAAGTGAGCTCCTTGCGCGTCACCACCACAGCTAGTACGACCAGTACGGCCAGCTTTGTCCAGGGACTCGTCAACTGCCGGTACAGGCGGCGGTACAGCTGCTCGAAGAATAGACGCCAGCCGGCGGGGATCGGGAGATTGACTTTCATAGATAGATCGCTTGGACCGCAAGGTAGGCGCTTTTGTTTGACAAACAAACTATTTCAAACAAAAATGTTGATTCCTGCAAAGTGGCTTTAAAGTCAATCCCCAGCGATGTTACTATTTCCTTAAAGCAGCGGGGTAGCTGAAGTCGCTGCTACCCGGGCGCTACCTTCGTGGTATGCCACGTATCCTGCTTCTTGCCGTCTTTGCTTTTCTGTCCGTAGCCAGCCTCAGCGCGCAGAAGTACGGCCACCTCAACTTCGCCATTCTCATCTCCGAGATGCCGGGCACGAAGGCCGCCGAGGCTGAGCTGGACGCCTACAATAATCAACTGGTAGCGCAGGGTGAAAAGATGGTGGCGGACCTTAAGACCCGCGTCCAGGAGATCGAAGCCCAGCGCGAAGAGCTCGCCCCCGTAAAGTTGCGGGAGCTACAGGCCGAACTTACCGCCGAGCGGGACAGGATCGTACAGTACGAGCAGCAGATGGGGGTAGACGTAGAGCGCAAGCGGCAGGAACTACTAGGACCCATCATCAAACAGGCGCGCGATGCAGTCAAGGCCGTGGCGCAGGAAGGGGGCTACCAGCTCATCTTCGATACCTCTCGCTTCAATACCGTACTGTACGGACAAGACAGCGACGACATCATGCCCCTGGTGAAGGCGAAGTTGGGGATCTAAACCGCTTGTAGAAACGCCGCGGCGAGCGGTCCAGCAGCACGATCACGTCTTCGGTGAATACGAAGCCGTCCAGCACGCCGCCCCGGTAGATGGCGGCTCCGTATACGTCAGCCGCAACGATCCGCTCCGTCAGTTCCAGCAGATCGTCCTCCACGGTGCCGGTGATGTACTCCGCTTCGTAGTGCAGTCGTACGGGCTCTTCCCGCCCGGCCTCCCGGTGCAGCACCTCCCGTTCAACGAAGCCGCTCAGCTCGTTCCAATTGGTGTACACCGGCAGGACGCGTGCATCGGTGCGCGAAAACAGCACCCGGGCCCGGGCCACCGTATCGGAGGCGTACACGCGGTCGGGTGGGGGAGGGCGCAGAACGTCCTTCAGTGCGGTACGCTGAAGTTGCCGCCGCTGCCAGCCGCGGTTGAGCTCCAGGGCGGAGAAGCTGACGATGAACAGGGCACTAAGGGAGAGTACCGGATCGCTCAGGCGGATGGACAGCCCGATCAGTCCGAGACCGATCAAGATACCCAGTACGGTAGCCACTACCGTGGCGCGCCGGTCGCCCAGGCTATGCTTCAGGAGGGCGCGAAGGATACGGCCGCCGTCCAGCGGGTAGGCGGGCAGCAGATTGCCCACCGCGAGTACTACGTTAACCGCCAGGGTAATGCCCAGGAGTTGCTCGGTGAGCGTAGGCGCGACGATCAGGTTGCTGAAGGGGTTGAGGTAGAACTGGATCATGTACCAGCCCCCGGGCTGCCAGAGGAGCAGGGGAAGTGCGATCACTGCCAGCAGCACATTAGCCAGCGGACCGGCCGCGTAGATCAGTACCTCCTGCCACACCCGCTCGGGTTCGGTGGGGATGAGCGCGCCGCCACCGAGGGGGAACAGGATGATCTTTTCCGCCCGTACGCCACACGCCTTCGCCGTGAGCGCGTGGCCCAGTTCATGCACCAGCACGAAGACGAAGAGCAGGGTCGTAATACTGGACCACCACCGCACCTGCGACCACCGCAATCCTACCCCCGTCTCGTAGGAGTATACCAGGATCGCCACCGGCACCAGCAGGAAGGACCAGTGCAGCTCCGTAGGAACGCCGAAAATGCGGCCGATACGCCAGGATCGGAACAAAGGAGGGGGTTAAGCAGGATGATACGAACGGTTGATGCGCGGCAGCAGCAACAGGGCCAGTAACCCGATCAACACGTTACAGCCGATATTGATGGAAAAGAAGGAAATATTCGCCCAGCTGAAGGCATCCTCACCCGGCACGCCGTACAGTCCCAGGGCCGCCTGCGCCAGGTAGTGGTAGCTGCCCATGCCGCCCGGACTCGGTACCACGATCCCCCAACCCCCCGATACGAAGGTCACCAGCGCCGCCTGCGGACCCAGCTCCGCCGTAGGGGCGTAGGACAGAAATACACACAGCGTCATGCAGAAGTACATCAGCCAGATGTTGAGGCTGTGCAGGACGAACAGCCAGGGCCGACGCACCGTAGCGATCGTGCGCAGCCCCTCCGCGAAGCCCGCTACAATGCTCATCAGCTTACCGCCCACCCGGGTAGCGCGGATGCGGCCCCGCTGAAACCAGGCCAGGGCCAGCGCGCCAATGCCCAGTACTACCACGCTACCGAGCCACCATTCCAGACCCGCCAGCTTGTCGCTGACCGATGCGTTCTCGGCCAGCCAGGCCAGCAGCCGGTCGCTGGCCAGCAGGAGGGCCAGACCGGTCAGAGAGAGCAGCATGACCACGTCGACCGTACGGCCCACCACTACCGTGCCGATCACGCGCTCCACCTTGATGTCTTCGTAGCGGGCCATGGCCGCCGGCCGCACCAGCTCGCCGAGGCGGGGAAAGCCCAGGTTAGCGAGGTAGCCGAGGTTGATGGTCAGAAAGGCGTTGATGAGGCGGGGCTGCTTGCCCAGGGTGCGCAGCAGCATATTCCAGCGCAGGGCCCGACTGAGGTTGCTGATGCAGAAGGCCACCAGGGTCATGAACAACCAGAAGAAGTTGGCCCCCTGGAAGTCGCGCCACACCTTGTCGATCAGGCTGCAGTCTTTCTCCGCCACGCCGCGCAGCCCACAGTCGGCCAGGTAGGCCGCCTGCTGACTGCGGTACACCAGATACAGGATGCCGAAGCCGAGTCCTATAAATACAATGAACTTCAGGACGTTAGACACCGACTGCGACATGGCCGCGAAGATAGTCCGCTAGGGATGTTGGTAGGGTGGGCGGTACGTCCGGGCCAGAAGCTCGGGATGCTCCGGCACGATCGCCCGCGCCACCGGATCGTAGGCCAGCGGATGACCGGCCTCCAGCGCCAGGTTCCCCAGGATGCAGGCAGCGGTGGAGATCATCCCCTCCGCGATATCGGCCACCGGCCGGCCACCGGTATCGATCGCCTGCAGGAAGTCCGCCATATGCGCCCGGGTAGCCGGGGCGGTGTGCAGCTCGATATCCGGCTCGGTCAGGTCTTCCGGAAAGGCGTCGCGCTCGTACACGGCTTCGACCCGGACGGTCTCGCCGTCGTGCGGACTAAAGTCGTACTTATACGGATCGGCCCGCAGCACCCCCTGCGCTCCGTAGAGCGTCATGGCCCAGGGGAAGTCCTCGTCCACCGGCGGTCCCCAGCTCCGGTGTTGCCACACACAGCTAAATTCCGGGTAGTCGAATACCACGGTCTGGGTATCCGTAGTAGTGGCGTCGGCGGCGGTCTGCACGCGGATACCGCCCGTGCTGGCTACCCGGTCCGGCCAGCCGAGGTCCAGCATCCAGCGGGTCATGTCCAGCATGTGCACGCACATATCGCCCACAATGCCATTGCCGTAGGCCTGAAAGGAGCGCCAGCGGCGGTGGGGCAGTCCCCTATAGGGAAGCAGGGGGGCGGGCCCGGTCCAGGCGTCATAGTCGAAGAAGTCCGGTACCGGCTCCACCTCCCGCACGGCCGTATCCCGCATGTGGTAGTAGCAGCAGAGCTCTACGTGACCGATCGTGCCGAGCAGACCGGTCTCCACGATATCGCGCTTGGCCTGCACGAGGTGGGGGGTGCTGCGGCGTTGCAGACCCACCTGTACCACCCGGTCGTGCCGGCGGGCCGCTTCGAGTACCGCGGCGCACTCACGCAGGTCCACCCCCACCGGCTTCTGCAGGTACACATGCGCACCTACTTCCATGGCCGCGATAGCCTGCAGTGCATGCCAGTGATCGGGGGTAGCGATGAGGACGATCCCGGGCCGGGTCTGCCGCAGCATCTCCCGGTAGTCAGCGTACAATCCTGGTTTAGCCGTAGGCTGCCGCTCCTTTAGTAGTGCGGCGGCCCCTTCGAGCGTCTGGCGGTCTACGTCGCAGAGCCCTACCACCTCCACCTCCGCAACTTGCAGCAGGCGCATCAGGTCACTCTTTCCGTACCAGCCACAGCCGATGAGGGCTACCCGTCGGACCACCGGCCGCGGCCGCGGGTGCGCAGTCAGGGGAAGGGCAAAGAGTGCCGGGCTGGTCTGGAGGAATGTTCTGCGGTCCATTGCACTAAGATCGGTCACCAACCGCAAAGGTCGAGTGGCCTCCGGTCCGAGCCCATCAAAGGTCGAGGCGTTGCACGCCGAGTCCATGCCGATGTTAGCCTACCCTCGGCGTATAACGCCTCGACCTAATAACGCTCATCCAGCCAGGCCACGATAGTCTCCAGCACAGTGGGCGAGATGGTCATTTCGATCTCTCCGTATTCCCCCGGTGCCCCGGTCTCGGCCGGTTGCAGGAGGTGATTCACGCCCGGTACTTCCACCAGCGTGATGTCTGCGTTTCTGGCCCGCTCGAGGGCGGCACCTACGGCGGTTAGGTTGCCAATCGTTACCTGCTGGTCCAGCATCCCGTTGATGGCCAGCACGGGTACGGTCATCCGTTGGAGGTAGTCGGCGGGGTCGACCGTCAGAAAGTACCGCATCCAGGGGGGCGTCATCAGGTTGGCGTAGGTATCGGCGTAGTCCGCTGGGTCTACAATACTGCGCCGGGTGGCGGAGTCCAGACTAGGAATGACGGACAGGATCACCGCGCGCAATCCATCGCGAAAAGCTTGCTCGTCCTCCCTGTAATGCTCTTTGGTGTAGCTATACACTGCCCGCAGCACCGGCTCGTCCGGCGCGGTCATCCCGCTGATGGCCCGCCGCTGATCCAGTAAGAGGCTATCCGTAGGTATACCGGGCGCGGCAAGAAGTACCGCAAAGTCCAGTACACCCTCGGCGGCCACCATGGGAGCGATGAGTCCCCCCTCGCTGTGGCCCGCTATACCCACGGGGATATCCGCAAACCGCTCGTCCTGCCGCACGTAGCGCACGGCCGCCTGCGCGTCCTGGGCAAAGTCGGCTGTCGTAGCCGTACCGAAGTCACCCGTACTCTCCGCTACGCCCCGTTCGTCGTAGCGCAGTACGCCGTAGCCATGACGCGTCAGGTAGTCACCCAGTACCAGCAGGGTACGGTGATTGATCGGCGGACCGAGCTCCCCGTCTCGGTTCTGCGGTCCGGAGCCGGAGACTAGCACGAGCAGTGCCTTAGGCAGCGTATCCGACGGCAGGGTGAGCTCACCGGTCAGGGTCACCCCCTCCGCACCCCCCGGAAAGCTGGCGGACCGGCGTTCGTAAGGAGAGTCCGTAGGATCCTGCGGGCGCACACTGGCTGCGGCGGGCGGACCAGCATCGTACCCGGCAGGCGGCGCGGGGTAAAAGATCAGCTCGGTCGCAAAGGTTGCTTGCTGAAATACCCCCACGATGCTATCCGGGTGGAGCGCACCACGGTACCGCAGCTGCAGCGCATCCACGGTAAACTGCAACGAATCTGCCGTCAACCGAACGCTGGATAGCGGAATACGCTGATCCGTCTGCTTCGGACTCTGCAGACTACCCGAGCTGTCACTAAATTCCAAGTTCAGCGGGAGCTGCTGGCCACCCGCATCCAGCACAGCATACCAAGTTTGATCAGATTGGGCCATCACCATACCGGATGTCAACGACAAAAGAAGGAGTAGAAGTAGGTTACGCATATCCCGAAGTTAAGCCCTACCTGTCACTCCTGTCCCAACACTCAATCCGTGTGATCCTTGTTTACCTACTCCAACACCCGGGAGGCATACACCCCCACCCCCTGCGCTTCCAGCCACTCGACCTGTGCCCGTAGCCGACGCTTGAAGTCTTCCCACTCCCGGCGGTCCTGCGGTGTCCAGCCCACCTCGGCCAGGGCCAGCAGGCGGGGGAAGGTGAGGTAATCGATGTCCTCCAACGTACGCACGGTTTCACTCCACAGCGGCGCCTCGATGCCCAGAATATCACCGTCGCTGATACCCGGGGCCAGCGTCGCCGGATCCCATAGGTAGGCGGAGTCTACTTCAATGTAGGCTGCCCAGTGCAGTCCGATGCGGCTCGTGCTGTCGTACTGCATATCCAGGTAGGTGCGGGTGGCCGGGCTCATCAGTACCGGATTGCCTGCCTCCTTGGCCTGTAGGGCATATTCCGGATGGGCCCACAGCTGCACGACCGTACCGGGGGCCAGCTTGGAGGTCGCTACTTCGTCCCAGCCGATGGCCGTCTTGCCGTGCTGCTGCACGATCTGCTGCACCTCGTCGATGAAGCGGACGTAGTCCTCGTGATCCGTAGCGTCACTCTCGTCGCCCCCCAGGTGGATGTACGGACCGGGGGTCAGCGCCGCCAGTTGCTCGACCACGTCATTGATGAATACGTACACCGAATCCTGGTCTACGTCGAAGGTGCTGAAGCCCACATTAGTGCCCGTGTAGGGCTGCACTTCCTCCCCGTCTACGTTAAGGATCGGGTAGGCGGAAAGTGCCGCATTCGTATGCCCCGGCATGTCGATCTCGGGGATCACCGTGATGCCCCGCTGCTGGGCGTAATCGACCAGGTCACTGTACTCCGCCTGGGTGTAGAAGCCGCCCGGCGTACCGTCCACTTCCGTAGCCGCGCCCACCTCGGTGAGGCGGGGGTACCCCTTGATCTCGATGCGCCAGCCCTGGTCGTCGCTCAGGTGCAGGTGCAGGTGATTGATCTTATAGGCCGCGATGCGGTCGACGACCTGCTTGACCTCTTCCGGATTAAAAAAGTGGCGCGCCACGTCCAGCATGAAGCCGCGGTAGGCGTAGCGGGGCGTATCCGAAATTTCGCCCTCGCTGATGTACACCGCACCCGCGTCCGCGCCCGAAAAGTGGAGTACCTGTGCCAGTGTCTTGACGGCGTTGAGCATGCCATCGCGGT
Organism: Neolewinella maritima; assembly: GCF_923081025.1. Taxonomy (GTDB): domain Bacteria; phylum Bacteroidota; class Bacteroidia; order Chitinophagales; family Saprospiraceae; genus Neolewinella; species Neolewinella maritima. The sequence goes on from NZ_CAKLPZ010000001.1 coordinate 752,992, forward strand.
CGCTGGCCTGAATCTCGATCTCTCCGTCGGCAAAGTCGATGCGGTAGGCGCCCTCCGCCAGGCGTTCGCTTGTGCGGTACTGCAGGGGCAGGATCAGGCCAGGCATCCGCTGCTGCAGGTAGCGCTGGGCATCGCCGATCGTGGCGTCGCTGCTGGGCGTCATATCGCCGGCGTAGGTCTTGTAGTAGCTCACGCCCTCACCGTCGGTAATCTCCGCGGGCAGCGGCAGCAGGGGCAGGGTAGAGAGTTGCGGCACGTCCGGCGGAATGTTGTCTTCCGGGGCGGGGCCGCAGGTGAGCAGAAGTACGGGAAGCAAAAGAGACAACAGCAGACGGTACATGAACGGAGGTTAATTTGGCTAAAGGTACGGGGTAGCGAAAACTTTAACTATAGGACCATTGCGCGGCAACTGGCGCAGCGATAGCTTTGAGTTGTTCATCACCGACCGGGCTGCTTTTCGTATAGTTTTCAGTGTTTATCGGTATTATCGCTACGGGACGCTTCGCCCCTCCGTTTAGGTAGCTTGGTATAACCCAATCACATTATGGCATATAACTTTACTATTTCACTCCTTGCCGCGGTGCGGGGGGGTAGTTGCCCTCTGTCTGTTTTCTATGGGCGCATATGCGCAGTATAGCTGTGGCATGGAAGACGTAATTACTAAGTCATTTGACCCAAGTAAGAACCGTAGTGGCTGCGATATTGATCTGACGAATGTACCGGTCAAAACTGTTCGAATCATCATTCATGTGTTCCAAAAGGATGATGGGTCTGAAAATATACCTATATAATACAGGTAGCCAAACGTTCCTGTATTATATGTGGAACGACGCCTCTACCAAGTTTGGGGATTTGAAGCCCATTTCGCCCATTATCCCCCTATAAGAGGGATCTCAGGGTTGATCTAAACTCCGTAGCTGTCTATTTTGAAAGAATACTAGTACATGGTCTTATCAGGAAAGTGTTGGCTTCGAGGAGCAAACCTACGTCATGCGTTAGGACATTATTTTGGACTATATCACTCCTGGAATAATGATCGTTGTGATGACACTCCAGTTGGCTACTCTTCACAGTTCGGGTATGACAATAATGTAGTTGGTTATAACACTAGCAACAATGCATTGACGCACGATCAGGTCACGCGAGTTCATGGGCTCTTACAGGATAAAGCTTACCTATTATCTGCTGGTGCCGAAACGAGTGTGTTGACGGGAACGGTTGACAGTCCTAACAACCAGTATGACGGCCCTGTGTACACTACTGATCAAACCGGTGCTACTACTGCAACGGTAAGTGTTTCGGGACCTTCCGTTTCATCTGTTGCACGGATGAAAACTTCGGGTTCCGGAAGCTTCACCTCATCTAATTAATGATCAAGCAGTGAAAAAGGTATTTGACCTAATAAGGGTGCTGAGTCTTGCAGCTATACTCAGTAGTGCAGTGCAAGCCCAAGCAGTCGACTGGACGGATTCCGGTAATCGCTGGACCTACGGCAGTATCGGGCTTGGCCGACCCTGGCCCCCCCACCAATTGACCGTTGGCAGCGATACGGTCATCGATGGGCAGGCTGCTACCGCTATCCTGCAAACGGTAGACACTCCTTATCTAGCTTTCGATTTCTACTACCTGCCGCACGAGATCGATACATTTTACATACAGCAAAGGGGTGATACGCTGCTCTACTACGTCGATAGTGCGTTTCACGTACTCTATGACTTCACGCTTGAAGCAGGTGACACGGCCTTCTTCTACATCCCCACGCAGATGCGCAACAGCGATGCCCGTGATGTTGAATACCTGCCATTCAGGGTCGACAGCGTCGGGACTATGGTCGTGGGAGATAGGACGCTGCGGGGTCAATACTTAAGAGACTTAGCCTCAAGAGCGTATCCGCATTACGTAGACGGAGCCTTCTCAATTGGCTGGCGGTATGAACTACTTGGCACTATAGATCGCTATATGTTCCCCTACGATGGGTTTTACTGCGATGGCATCTGTCCGTTCTATTTGCGCTGCTTTTCAGCCGGTGGTAACGATGATCAGGGTAGTGTCGAACTGAAGCGCGTAGACTACGCCTGCACGGACGTACTATTTTCTACGGCTACGTACGAACCAGATCTGAGCGCGTCTTTGCTTGCCTACCCCAACCCGGTAAGCGCCGGGCAAGAGCTCTTACTCGAATGGAGCGGGCAGGACGATTTACAAGACTTGGTAGTGCGGCTCTTCGACCCGCTCGGGCGGGAACTTCGGGTCGTAACCTCCCGCAGCAGTCAGCAGTTGCTGCGACTTCCTCTGGACGGTAACCTGCCGGTGGGATTATACACGCTGGTCGTCCATGCCTCAGCGGGCCGGGCGGTCAAACGGGTGGTCGTAATCGCCGGCCGGTAGCCGCTGCTCCTCTTCCCTCCCACCTGCGGCCCCGCCCGCTTGGTTTAACTGCTCTCCCTACGTACATTTGCCGCGACAACGGGGTGCTGTTCCTTTCTGGGAACGGCTGAGATCATACCCTTTGATTCACTCAAGGAACCTGCCCGGGTAATGCCGGGAAGGGAAAATGTACCGCATATGCTTAGGCTTAGCCTGATCACCATCCTGGTGATCTTCGTTCGACTCGTACTGGGTCAAACCACCACTACCACCGCCGTCGATACCATCGATCAGGTGTACGACTTCGACTACCCCATCACCGTCACGGCCACCGCCGCCCGGCAGGAGACGCCGGTGACCTACGTGGACCTTACCAGAAAAGATATTGCACTGCGCAACGTAGGTCAGGATGCCCCCTACCTGCTCAAGTGGACGCCCTCCGTAGTGGTCAACTCCGATGCCGGCACCGGCGTAGGCTACACCGGCATCTGGATCCGCGGCAGCGATCCCACGCGGACCAACATCACCATCAACGGCATCCCGTACAACGACAGCGAAAGCCAGGGTGTGTACTGGGTGAACCTGCCCGATTTTAGCTCCTCGGCCGACCTGATCCAGATCCAGCGTGGCGTAGGTACCAGCACCAACGGGGCCGGCGCCTTCGGCGCCTCGATCAACTTCACCACCGGCCGCGGCAACGGTACGCCCGGGCTCAGTGTAGACGCCGGCCTAGGCAGCTTCGGTACCCGCCGCGGCGTGGTCAGCTACCGCGGCAAGACCGACGGCGGCTTCGGCATAGAGGCCCGCTACTCCAAGATCCACTCCGACGGCTACGTCGACCGGGCCACCGCCGATCTGGACGGTTACTACGCCGCCGTATCCAAGCAGTTGGGCAAATCCCTGTTCAGCTTTATCGCCTTCGGGGGCCACGAGGTCACCTACCAGAGCTGGAACGGCGTGACGCAGGAGGAGATCGACGCCTTCGGCCGCACCTATAACTCGGTAGGCACCGAGAAGTCGGGCGAGCCCTACGACAACGAAGTGGACAACTACCGGCAGAACCACTACCAATTCCACTTCAACCGAAGCCTGAACAGCCACCTCGATCTGAGCGTGAGCGGACACTACACCCGCGGACTGGGCTACTTCGAGCAGTATAAGGCTGGGGAGGACTTAAGTGAGTACGGGATTGTGGCCGATACGGCTACGAGCGACCTGATCCGCCGCCGCTGGCTCGACAACCACTTTTACGGCACCGTCTATAGCCTGCGCTACCAGCGCGGGGCCTGGGATGTCACCTTCGGCGGGGCCGCCAACCAGTACGAGGGCGGGCACTACGGCGAGGTGATCTGGGCGCGCGCCGCCGGGGATTCCGAGATCCGCCAGCGCTACTACGACAACGACGCCACCAAGCGCGACTTCAATAACTACCTGCGCGCCAACTACGCCCTCACCGACCGGCTCAGCCTGTACGGCGACGCTCAGCTGCGCCACGTCAACTACGCGTTCCTGGGACTGGACAATCGGGCTGAGCTGCTCGACCAGACCGCCAGCCACACCTTCTTCAACCCCAAGGCCGGACTGGTCTACCTGCCCGAACGGGGTACCCGCGCCTACGCCAGTTTCGGCGTCGCCCAGCGGGAGCCGAACCGGAACGACTTCGTGGACAATCCCGTCGACACCCGCCCGGTGCCCGAAAAGCTGTTCAATACCGAGATCGGGATATCCCGCAGCCTGCAGCGCGTCAACTTCGGCGTGAACGTCTACCACATGGCGTACCGCGACCAGCTCGTACTGATCGGCGCACTCAATGATGTGGGCGAGTACATCCGCACCAACGTGCCGCGCAGCTACCGCCTCGGCGTCGAATTGCAGGGTGGCGTGCAGCTGGCCGATCACTTCACCCTGGGCGGTAATCTGACCCTAAGCCGCAACCGCGTCAAGGCCTACACCGAGATCCTGGACGATTACGACGACAATTTCGACTACCTAGGTCAGGCCGAAGTGAGCCAGGAGGATACCCCGCTGAGCTTCAGTCCCGACCTGACTGGCGCGCTAGAACTGGCTTACGATCGCACGGTCCGGCAGCACGCCTTTGGGGCTGCCCTGCAGACCAAGTACGTCGGCGCCCGCTACGTAGACAATAGCGGTGCCGCGCAGAGCAAGCTGGACGGCTACTACTACAGCGACCTGCGGCTGAGCTACGGCCTGCGCAAGCGCTACCGCCTCACCTTCCTGCTCCGCAACCTGACCAACCGGCTGTACAGCAGCAACGGTTGGAGCTACCGCTACCGCTTCGACGGGTCACCGACCACGCTGATGGGCATGTACCCCCAGGCGGGCGGAAACTATATGCTGAGTTTGGGAGTGGATTTGTAGGCACCGGGAAAGCAATTGGGTGGTTTTGGTATTTGCGGCCATTTTGCCGTCCGCACGTGCCGTACATTATAGGACCGAAGCGCTCGACTGGCGCCGGAACGTTTACTCCCATTTACTCACCCCTCCAGCTACTGACGTACGTCCGCAGGTTCTCCTGCCGCGCGCTACCCACGCGTCGGTAGCTGTATAGTACCACCCATCATGATGCGCCTACTTTTACTGCCCCTGGCGGTAGGGCTCTCCTATGCCGCTACGGCGCAGGAGGTCCTGGCCGTCGGTGGCGGGTCAGACCATACCGAACAGCTTGCGCTGGATTGGACGGTCGGCCAGCTCGCCACCCACACCCTGGCTACGCCGGGGGGACTGTTCACGCAGGGCTTCCATCAGCCCCTGCTCCACGTACTGCCCCCCGCCCCGGCCACCACGGCGGATGCCAACGTCCCCACAATCACCGTATTCCCCAATCCTACGCAGTCCCTGCTCAACGTGACCGTCACTGGTGCGCAACAGGAGGCCTACTCCATCCTGGAAGTGCTAGACACCCGGGGTAGGATGGTCGTGCGCCAGCAGAGCGAAACCTACCGGGCAACCCGGCAGCTCGACCTGATCCAACTGCCGCCGGGCACCTACCAGCTGCGCGTAGCCCAGGCTAGTGGCCAGCACACGCAAACTTTCACCGTCATCAAACTAAACTGATCATGAAACGACTACTACTCTCCCTCCTTGTCTGCCTCGCCACCTGTCCGCTCCTATTGGCGCAGGGCGTGCCGCAGGGGATGCAATACCAGGCCGTAGCCCGTGATCTGGCGGCCCAGGTCCTCCCCAATACCGGGGTAGAACTACAGATCAACCTACTGGCCGATGGTCAGGCGGATCGCGTTGTCTACGCCGAACACCACCGGGTCGAGACCAACGCGCTCGGCCTGTTCACCCTCACCATCGGCCAGGGGGAAGCCCTACAGGGCACCTTTGCCGAGGTACCCTGGAGCAGCTCCGAGGTGTGGATGGAAATACAGATCATGGAGAACGGCCGCTTCGTCACGATCAGCAACAGCAAGATGCTGTCCGTGCCGTATGCCTTCTATGCCGCCACGGCCGGCGATCTGCGCAGCGAAGGCGAGCTAGAGCAAAAGGCCAAGAACGGCGTGCCCGCCCAGGCTTGGTCGCTATTCGGCAATCGAACGTCCGATCCGACCAAGGACAAGCTCGGCACCACCGACTGCGCTGACCTGATTATCGTGACCGACGACGTGGAGCGTATCCGGATTCTCTGTTCCGGCGCGGTACTGATCGATTCCGACCTCGACATCGGTAATGACCTCACGGTACAGAACAACGCGGAGTTCAACATCAGCGGAGGCAATACCATCGTCAACGGTGACCTGAGCGTAGCCAACGGCAGTACCACGAACCTGACCGGCCCCCTGAACGTGGACGGCCCCACCGACCTTAACAATACGCTAAACGTAGATGGCACCACCGACCTGAATAGTACCGTAAACGTCAACAACGGCAGTACCACCAATCTGAGCGGTCCAGTCAACGTGGACGGCCCCACCGACCTCAATAACACGCTCAACGTAGACGGTACCACCGACCTGAACAGTACCGTAAACGTCACCAACGGCAGCACCACTAACCTGAGCGGCCCAGTCAACGTAGACGGCGCTACCAAGCTCAACAATACGCTCGACGTAGCCGGTGTGACGAATCTGAACAACGTACTGAACGTCAATAACGCAAGCACCACCAACCTCTCGGGCGCGCTGAATGTGACCGGCGTGACCACCATCGGTAGCGCACTCAACGTCACGAACAACAGCGCGTCCTTCCTCACCGGACCGCTCACCGTGAACGGTGCCGGTACGATCAACAACTCTCTGGACGTAGCGGACTGCATCACCAGTGGGGAAACTAACGAGGCCAGGTTCCGCTTTTGTCCCGAGATCACGAACGGGTCGGTGGGTAGCTTCAATAACTACCCCCTACAGGTCTCCGGCGCGAGCCAGGGCATGGCCATCCGCGTCAATGAATGGGCGCCGATCAACAACTTCGTAGCCTTCTTTGCCGACGGCGAAATGAAGGGCCGCATCGAGGGCAACACCGGCTTCATCGTTCAGCAATTCAAGGATACCTCTAAGGACCTACTGGAATATGACCCCGACGAAGCGAAGGGCAGTACCGAAACCGCGGGCAGCGATACTATTGCCTACGACCAGAGCAACGAGGCGCGGGAGGCCGGCGACGAGAACATCCCCGAGAATGAAATTCCACTGGGTAGCCAGGTTAACACGAAGGAGGTCGTAGATCTGGTCATTCTGTCCGTCAAGTTCATTGTGTCGGTCATCAAGGTTGCCACCAGCTTCGCCAGTATTCCCTTCGATCCGGTAGATATCTTCGATGCGGCCATCGCGGCGGTCTTCGCCGGGGTCGACCTGGGGGTATTCCTGGGCTTTACGATCACCAATACCGGAGTGGCCTATCAGTCGGGTAGTGGCGACTACGCCGAGTGGCTCATCAAGCACGACAGCACCGAACAGCTGCAGTACGGCGAGGTAGTCGGGGTGATCGGTGGGGCCGTTTCGCGCACCTTCACCGAAGCCGATCAGTTCATGGTGGTCTCCGCCGCCCCGGCCGTAGTGGGTGCCATGCCGCCCAGCGCCGAAGCGGAAGCCCTGTACGAAAAGATCGCCTTCATCGGCCAGGTGCCCGTCAAGGTGCGCGGCGTGGTGCTGATCGGCGACTACCTGCTGCCCTCCGGGGAAGGAGACGGCCTGGCCATCGCGGTGAGTAAGCAGCAGATGCTACCCCTGGACTACGCCCGCATCATCGGGGTGGCCTGGCAAGCCTCCGATCCCGATCGTCGCGGCGAAGCGTACCAGATGATCACCTGTGCGGTGGGCATCAACCAGAACGATATGGCCGGTATGATCGACCAGATGCAGACCGTCATGAACGGCATGCAGGACGCCCTGGCCAAACTCGATCCCGCCTTCGAGGTACACGCCTTCGAGACCACCGGCCGCACCATGCCCCCGGCGGCCGGCCTGTACAGTGTATCACCCACCCACCAGGATGCGGTCTCCGGTTACTTCCAGGATAAGGAGTACAATAGCCGCGAGGAGCTCGGTCAGCTGGTCGTCGACGCGCTGGAGGAGCAGGCCGACCTGGATCTGTCCAAATACCCCGTCGTAGAACGCATGCTGCTCGACCCCGCCTACGCCGCCCAGGCCCAGACCCACTACTCCGAACTGCTGGGTACCTACACCGACTGGCTGGAACAACTGGAACGCAACTAAGGGACCGGCCCCCGTTTTAAAATGCGCCCGCTACCGTGGAGTAGCGGGCGCATTTTATGGTGTATACCGACCAATTTTTTATATCCGCTTACCGCCCTCATGCGTTGTAGGCTGTAAGTAATCGGACGACACGTGAAAAACTTTCTGCTTTCCTTTCTGATCGTACTGGCCGCCTTCGCCGCCGGCCGCTATTGGTTTCCCGCCGCCGTCACCCCACAGGCGGATATGGTGCAGGCCAGCTACACCGGACCGTTACCCGATCGCGCCGCCGGCATGGATTCTACCGTTCTGCGCACCGGCGGACCCGCCCTCCCGTATAACCCGGAAGAGCAGCGTACCATCCGTCTATTCGAATCAGCCTCGCCGGCGGTCTGCTTTATTACGACCAAGGCGATGCGGCGCTCGTTCTGGAGCTACGGAGAGGTGGAGAGCGGCTCGGGTTCGGGCTTTATCTGGGATAAGCAGGGCCACGTGATCACTAACTTTCACGTCATCAATGGGGCCAATACCAGCTCGATCGCCATCACGCTCAGCAACGGTAAGACCTACGATGCCCGCGTGGTCGGCTTCGAAAAGGAGAAGGACCTGGCAGTACTCAAGATCAGTGCCCCGGCTAGCGAGCTACAGCCCATCCGGGTGGGCAGCAGTCAGGATATCCGCGTAGGGCAGGCGGTGTACGCCATCGGTAATCCCTTCGGACTGGACCAGACCCTCACCACCGGTATCGTATCGGCCCTGGATCGCGAGATCCGTAGTCAGGCCGGCGTACCGATCAAGGGGGCCATCCAGACCGACGCAGCCATTAATCCGGGAAACTCCGGCGGTCCGCTACTCGACAGTAACGGTCAGCTGATCGGCGTCAATACCAGCATTTACAGTCCCTCCGGTGCCTCGGCGGGCATCGGCTTTTCCATTCCCGTCGACGTAGTGCGCTACGTGGTAGACGACGTGATCCGCTACGGTGAAGTACGCCGCGCCGTACTGGGTGCTGACCTGCGGCAGTACAGCGGCTACAAGGGCCTCATCGTAGAGCGCGTAGAAGCCGGGGGCGGGGCCGCCAGTGCGGGGCTGAGGGGCCTGAGCATCGACTCCCGTGGACGCCGCTACCTGGGCGACGTGCTCATCGGGATCAACGGCAATGCCATCAGCAGCAACTCCGACTTGTACCTGGAGCTGGAAAAATACCAGCCCGGCGAGGTCGTTAAGCTCAATATCGTACGCGAAGAACGACAGCTCGTGCTGGAAGTGAAGCTCATCAGTTCGGTAGAGTAGGGCCCGAGTTGCCGCTACAGTACGGCGAGCTTGAAGGTAGCCTGACCGGCACCCGGCTCCCGGAGCACGACGAAGTAGACCCCGGCGGGTAGGCCCGCCACACTGAGCTGTGTGCCCAGTATCCGTGCGGTACCGCTACCGAGTACCTGGCCGGCCGAGTTGGTGAGCAGGTAACTGCCCGCGCGCTGTAGGCCGGCGAAGGTGTAGGTGTGCGATCCGGTGCGCATCAGTTCGGCACCTGAGCCGTTGGGCACGCTGTTGGGCACGCTGTTCACGAGCTGACTCAGGTCGATGCCCACTACGATGGGATCGTGGTCGCTGAAGCGGTAGAAATCGGGTGCGTACAGACTGTCGCTGGCTCCCTCCGTATTGTAGTCGAGTATGGCGGGCTCCGGCGCGTTGACCGTCCAGGCGGTAGCTCCGGTGATGAACGGCGCCAGCGAATCACTGGCCAGCGCGTAGTCGAGGCTGCCCCACGCTCCGCCGAAGACGTAGCTGGGCGGACCGCCGGCACAGGGGAAGCGGTCGTTGCCGAGCAGGCGCTTGGTGTTCACGTAGCCGGCATCTTCCAGTACCCTGATGGGCTCCTCCATGCGGTAGGCGTTGAGGTCACCGATGACCAGCACGTCGGGATCGTCTACTCCCGTAGGGTCGGTCGCCAGCCAGGCGGCCAGTGCGCGGGCTCCTTTGGCGCGGGTGCCGTTGCAGTTGCCGGCACCTCCATCGTCGTCGTTGCCGGGGCCACAGCCGCCGCCCTTACTCTTAAAGTGGTTGACACAGACGGTCAGTTCCTCACCCAGGTTACTGCTGCCGGCGTCGATGACGCGGAAGGTTTGGGCCAGGGGTACGCGGTTGGTGCTGCGTCCTACGAAGAGGGAATCCGGACTGGCCAGTGCAGCCGCCGTGCCGGACTCCTCGATCCGGTCGGTGCGGTACACCAGGGCCACCATGATCTGGTCGTCACCGGTATTGGGGGAGACCACGAAGGCGTAGGGTACGCCGCAGCGGGTAGAGAGTGCATCGACCAGACGGGCGAGGGCGATATTGTCATTGTTCTCGATCTCGATGAGGCCGATGATGTCGGCGTTCAGCTCGCACAGGGCGGCTACGATCTTGTCTTCCTGGCGGATGAGCTCTGCCTCGGTATCGGCACCCCGGCTATTCAGGGTGGTAAAGTAGTTGAGCACGTTAGCGCTGACTACGCGTAATTCGCCGCCTACCTCCGGCGCACTAGTGGGCCGGTCGTTACCACTCAGGCGCAGGTTTTCGGTCTGGGTAGGCTGAATGCGGTAGCGACGGAAGCCGTAGCCCAGCACACCGGTGAGGCCGCTAATGGTCTGTCCGGCACGGATCTGATCGCTGGCTTCCAGGGTATCGGTGCCAGCGAACAGGATGGGCAGGTTATTGCTTCCGCCCCGCCCGTCGTCGATGAGCAGCAGGTCGGCGGAGATGCTGTCCCGGTAGGCAGCCAGGGCGGCAGCATCCGGCCGGTTGCATTCGGTGAATTGGATGATGCGCTCGTCAGAGGTCACCTCCACCTCACCGAAGCGGGCCAGGCTGCTCACGTCGGTGATGACCAGGTCGCGGGGGGTGACGCGCATACCTTCCAGGGCTTCCAGGAGGGAATCTGCGCGGGGTAGGGTAAGAATCACGGCGGTAGGTAAGTCCGCGCCGGCAGACTTCCGGGTAATCGCCGCACCGGCGTCCCCGCCCCCCCGGATCTGGGTCTGACCGAAGCGCTCTTCGACTACGCCGGTTACGGTGACCAGCTCGCCCATGGTTACGCTCGCGTTGGGTGCGAATACGAAGACGCCTTCGGAGGTCAGGCTGTCCTGATCGGCGTCGGCGTCCTCTTCCTGTACGTAGAAGCCGTCGAGGCCGTCCACGAAGTCACCCGTCACGATGGCTTCTACCGTGACGGTATTGCCGGCCAGGGGGCTGGTCTCGCCGCGGCCCTGCACGATGTGGATGGCGATGGGGTCGGTGCCTAGGTCGTCGTCCAGCAATAGGAGTTCAGCGGGCGCACCGCTGGTATAGCTGGTATCGCTGATGGCGCCGAGGGTCACCACGATAGTTTCGCTGCCCTCGATCTGCTCATCCTCTACTACGGTAAGAATGACGCTTACGCTGAGCTCGCCGCTGGGGATGGTAGCCTGCTGGTCGCCGGTAGTGAGGTAGTCAGTACCGGGAGTAGCCGTGCCGCTCAGCGCATAGCTTAAGGTGAGGTCACTGTCCGCCGCTGTCGACAGACTTACCGTAAAGCCACCGTCGGTGCCGGGCTCGGCCAGGTCGGTGGTCGCCGTGATGGATAGGGTAGGCCCGTCGCTGCCGCCGCCTCCCTGGTAGGTGCCGAAGGGAACGATAGCGCCGATCTCTACTAGCGTAAGGCCGTCGAGGAGGTTATTGCCGGGCGTAATCCAGTTATCGGCTACCCAGGTACCGTCGGGGCCCGTACCGTTGGTGCGGTAGAGGTAGCTGTCGGTATAGATACTGGTATCGTCACCGATCGGTCCGCCAACCTGGTCGACGATACTACCGTCGAGCTCCAGGGTGAAGGCATCGTTACCGTTGCCGGATACCGTGCCGGAGGCGATGACGTTAGCGAAGTCGCCCGCTGTACCGAAGGCTTCGGCGAAGGCATCCGTACCGTTCACCACGTAGACGAAGGCATCCGTGTAGGTGCCGGAGAGCGTGATGGGCGTGCCCTCGGTATTGGTATTGGCGTAGCGCTGTACGGTGTAAGCGCTCAGATCGACCGTGCCCTTCACGTACAATTCCACGGCCCGGGGCGTGGCGCCCGGGGCGGTCCCGTCGAGCAGTCCGGTGATCAGCACACGGTCCTGCGCGGTGATGAACAAGCTACAGAGGAGGCTGAGGTAGAGTAAAACTGGTTTCATGAGCTGGGCACTTGGGTAGATGGAGCGACAAAGATAGTCGTCGGACCCCAGCGCCCAGCCTATTGCCCTAAGCTTGAATAAACTTAGTTCACCGCGTAGGGCATCCGCTTGCTGGCGTTGCGCATGAGGGCCTCGACGAGGTCTTCGGCCTTGTTCATCAGTCCGCCGCTGGCCTCCCAGTCGTAGTTCCAGATCATGCCCTTTTCGGCGTCGTGGATGTCCATATTCACCGTAGTCGCATTCGTGGCACCGGCGGCACCGGCCAGTACGGCCAGTGCGATGGCCGCGCCCTGGCTCATGGGCTTGCTCATATTGAAGCGCGTCGTGATCACGGCATCTACGCCCAGGATCTGGGCCATCTCGGCGGGGGTCATGCTGCGGTCGTCGATGCTCCAGCCGGCCTTGGTGAGCTTGGCGTTGGTGGTCTCGGGATCCAGGATCTCCAGGTTGCGGATCTTGCCCTGCTGCTTGCGGCGCAGCATCCAGCTGTAGATCTCGCGCTGAAAGGTGAAGGTATCGTCGCGTGCGGCCTGGGCCAGGGCTTCCGGATCGTCTTTCGGACGCCCCTTGATGGCTACGGTAGGTGGCAGGATCGCGATCAGCTGGTGGCGGGAGGTAGCGGCGGCCATTCCGGGCGCTTCGTAGATCTTTGGTCCGCAGGAGGTAAGCAGAAAGAGTACGCTCACGAGGAGCAGGTTAGAATAAACAGCTTTCATATAGGGGAATAGTGAGTGTGAGATCAATAGTACTACTGACGGGGGTATAGTTATGTATTTTTCTGTAGCTGCGCCCGCAATCGATCCACATGTACGCGGTATAGTACCGGTCCGCCCCGCACACCGCGGCGTTTCTCCTCGGTTTCGATAAGGAAATCGTAGGTCTGCAGCTTGCGCCGAAAGTTGCGGCGGTCCAGGCCTTCGCCCAGAATCTCTTCGTATACCCCCTGCGCTTCGGTCAGCGTAAAGCGCTCGGGCAGTAGGTCAAAGGCCAGGGGGCGCGTACGCAGGTGCAAGATCAGGCGGGCATGGGCATCGGCGAGCAGCGTGCTGTGGTCAAATCCCAGTGGGGGTACCTCCGATAGCGGAAACCAACGCACCTCGCTGAGGTAGCCCAGGGCCGTCGGCTGGTGCTGCTCCGGCCGCACCAGCGCGTAGTACGACGTAGTGACCACCCGCCGCACGGGGTGGCGGTCCGGTGCACTATAGGTAGCTACCTGCTGCAGGTACAGATTGCGCACGCCGACGAGTTCGAGGAGTACGCGGCGGGCGGTTTCCTCCAGCCGCTCGGTCTCCGCCATAGCCCCGCCGGGCAGTACCCAGTGGCCCAGGAAGGGCTCCACCGCGCGGCGCACGAGGAGCACCCGCAGTTCCCCTTCGGCGTAGCCGAAGACCACGCAGTCGGCCGTATGGGTAGCCGCTGCGCTGCGTACGGTGACGCGGGTATCTAGCGGCCCATCCATCCGCCGTCTACGGTGAGTACGGTGCCCGATACATAGTCCGAGGCCGCGCTGGCAAGAAATACGGTGGGTCCCTTGAAGTCGTCCGGCTCACCCCAGCGTCCGGCGGGAATGCGCCCGAGGATGGAGGCGGAGCGCTCCGCATTATCCTGCAGCGCCTGTGTATTATCGGTGCGGATATAGCCCGGCGCGATGGCATTGACCTGCACGCCGTGGCCGGCCCACTCGTTGGATAGCGCCATGACCAGCTGACCGATCGCCCCCTTTGAGGCCGCGTAGCCTGGTACGGTGATGCCGCCCTGGAAAGTGAGCAGGGAGGCGGTGAAGATGATCTTACCCCTGCCGCGGGCGACCATATCGCGCCCAAATTCCCGGGAGAGAATGAAGGGGGCGGTCTGGTTGACCGCGATCACCTCGTCCCAGTACGCATCGCTGTGCTCGGCGGCGGGGGCCCGCTGAATGGTGCCGGCGTTATTGACCAGAATATCGGGGGTGCCATGGGTGGCCTTTACCGTAGCGATGAAGTCGGTTAGGGCGCTGCGGTCCGAGAAGTCGCAGCGGTAGGCGGTGAAGCGGCGGCCGAGCGTGGTAACGGCCTGGGCGATGGCGTCCGTCTCGCTGAGACTGGCCGATACACCGATGATGTCGGCGCCGGCGGCGGCGAGCCCTTCGGCCATGGCGAAGCCGATGCCGCGCTTGCAGCCGGTGACGAGGGCGGTCTTGCCCGTGAGGTCGAACATAGCTAGCGGATAGTTGAGCGTGGAGCGGCGTCCATATCGGCGAAGGACTGGTTTTCACCGGCCATGCCCCAGACAAAGCGGTAGGCGGCGGTACCGGCCCCGCTGTGGATAGACCAGGGGGGAGAAATAACGGCCTCGTCGTTGCGCACGGCCAGGTGGCGGGTCTCTTCGGGGCTACCCATGAAGTGCATGACCAGCTCGTCCTCCGGCAGGTCGAAGTAGAGGTATACCTCCATACGACGGGCGTGGGTATGGGGCGGAAAGGTGTTCCAGATATTGCCCTCGGCGAGCTCGGTGAAGCCCATCACGACCTGACAGCTCTGAATGCCCTGCTCGTGGATGTACTGGTAGAGTACACGCTTGTTGGCATGGGCCTCGTCGCCCAGCGCGATGCGGTTGGCTTCGGACTGTGTAGCCTTCGTAGTGGGATACTCCTTGTGGGCGGGGGCGGAGTTGATGTAGTACTTGGCGGGCTGGCCGGCCGAAGCACTGGCGAAGCGTACGTCCCGGGCACCGCGGCCGATGTACAGGCAGTCGAAACGCTCCAGGGTGTAGGCCGTGCCGTCTACGGTCACCGTACCGCTACCGCCCAAATTAAGCAGGCCGAGCTCGCGGCGCTCCAGGAAGTAGTCGGCCCGCAGGGCATCGTCGTTTTCGAGCTGGAGGGGCTGATCAGTGGGTACCGCGCCGCCGAAGATGAAGCGGTCGTAGTAGGAGTGGAACAGGGTCACCGCTCCGGGGGTCATCACGCCGGTGGCGAGAAACTCATCGCGTAGCTCGCTGGTGGTCTGTAACTTGAAGTGGTCGGGGTGGACGCCATGGCGCATGGTAATCATAAGAAGAAGTTTCTGTGTCAAATATACACGGAA
Source organism: Neolewinella maritima (assembly GCF_923081025.1). Taxonomy (GTDB): domain Bacteria; phylum Bacteroidota; class Bacteroidia; order Chitinophagales; family Saprospiraceae; genus Neolewinella; species Neolewinella maritima. The sequence continues at coordinate 768,271 of NZ_CAKLPZ010000001.1, forward strand.
TTGCCAGGAGGCACTAACTTTAGCCTGATCATTCTACCGTACTTATGCGAATTCTTCCCCTCCTCGTCTGTCTGCTCGCTGCGGTGTGCACCGCCTCCTGCCAGCGTTCTCCCGCACCTGCGGACCCGCCCGCTGCTACGTACAGTATACCGGTCGACAGCATATTTGCCCTGGCTAAAGTCAAGTACCTGCGCGCAGCGACCAGCCTGGACACTGCCGCCGGACTGCCCCGTAACGCCTGGGACGACGGGACCTGGCGGCAAGTCGGCAAAACGGACTGGACCACCGGCTTCTTCCCCGGTATCCTCTGGCAGGTGTACGCCCATGATCGCGACGCGGAGGTACTCGCACAGGCCAAAAAGTGGACCGAGACCCTGCGGGAAAATCAGACCTACGACCGCAACCACGACATCGGCTTCATCATGTACTCCAGCTTCGGAAATGCCCTGGAGCTGACGGGTGATAGCGCCACCTACCTGCAGCCGCTGCTGACCGCGGCGCGCACGGGGGCCGGCCGCTTCAACCCCACCGTAAAGACCATCCGGAGCTGGGACCGCGAGGATACTAACCACCTAACCATCATCGACAATATGATGAACCTGCACCTGTTCAACTTCGCCGCCCGGGAGACCGGCGATAGCAGCTACCTCCGCATGGCACGCCGTCATGCCGACCGTACCGACGCCGAGCACTTCCGCCCCGACGGGAGTAGCTACCACGTGGTGACCTACGATCCCGCCGACGGAGCCGTGCGCTCCCGCACCACCCACCAGGGGATCGCGGACGAAAGCATGTGGGCGCGCGGACAGGCCTGGGCCATCTACGGATTCACCGAGGCCTACCAGGACATGGGCGACCAACGCTACCTTGACCGGGCTATCCGGTCGGCGGATCACTTCATCGAGAACCTGCCCGCGGACACCATTCCATTCTGGGACTTCGATGCGCCGGGGGAGGAGAAGGACGCTAGCGCAGCGGCCATCGCGGCCAGTGCATTTATCGCGCTCAGCGAAGTGACTGGCAGTGCCAAGTACCGCAGCGAAGCGGAGCGACTGCTTACCGCCCTGAGCAGCCCGAAGTATCTGGCCGGAGTAGATGATCCGATGGGCGGACTACTGCGTCACCAGACCGGCAATAAGCCGCGCAGCGGCACCGATCGCGAGCGGGAGCTCGACGTCAACATCAACTACGGCGACTACTACTACCTGGAGGCGCTCAACCGCTTGAACCAGTAACCGAATACCCACTAGCACATGAACAGATTATCTATACTCGTCCTACTCCTGGCAGCTACCGCCTGTGGAAACCCGGACGCCGAGACTACCACGGACGCGCAAGCATCGACGACGCCGGTAGCTACTACGGGCACCAATATTCGTCTCGCCGAAGCCCGGGAAGACGGTACCTTCGAGGAGGTCACCGAGGCTACGCGCGCAACGGACCACATTGCCAAGCGTACTCCCTACGTCTATCAGGTGGAGGGACCCGCCTGGGAAAACGAGAACGTGGGCTTTCGGATCTACTTCGACGAGCGCAACGCCATCGATATATTCGGCAAGCGGACGCGCGACATGGTGCTCGACAGCGTAGGCTTAAACACCGGCGGAGACGGGGAGAGTTACCACGATTTTTCCGACTGGGGTATGGATGTTCTCAAAGTCGGTACGTCCCTCGGGGCCGGTAGCATCGGACTGATGATCGATGGCCAGGCGTACCACCTCGGGGATGCAGCCGAGGAGACGGTCCGGGTGCTGGAAGAGACACCCGAACGCTCGCGCCTGCTCCTCAGCTACCGGGGCTGGGAGGTAGCCGGTCGCAGCCTGGACCTCGACTGGGAGATCGGCATCGATACCGGTACCTACGGCTATACCTCCTCGGTAACCTTTACGGGCCTGCGGGGCGACGAAGAACTGCTCACCGGTATCGTCAACCTGCTCAGTGACACGGTCTATACCGTGGAGCAACCCGGTCGCTTCGTCATGTACACCTACGGTCCACAGGCCGAGCTGGATAAGGTACTGGGTATGGCCATCACAGCAGACGAGTCAAAGGTGCTCGGTACCGGCGAATTTATGCCCGACGAGACGCCCATCAGCTCCTCCTACTACGTACGGCTCAGGCTTACCGATGGGGAGCCCACCGAGTACCGCTTCACGGCCGGCTGGGAGCCGGGGAATGCAGATTTTGCGACCCGGGAAGGCTTCGTCAACGCCATATACTAGACGGAGTCGAGTGCGTCCCGGCTTAGCGCACGACGAGGCGACTGCTTTTCGTACCACTCCGCAGCAGGTAGACCCCGGGGAGCAGCGTAGTGGGCAGCGTAAGGTAGGGGGCGCGCGCGTCGAATGCGGGGAAGCGCGCTACCTCGCGGCCGTCAGGATGGTACAGGCTGATGGGTGTACCGGTGTCGACGGAGCTTAGTTGCACCTGCTGACCCGGACTGGCGGGGTTCGGGAACAGCCCGATGGCTGGCTGCTCACCCACGTGCACACTCACGATATCGAAGACGGTACGGGTACCGTCGAAGTCGTGCTGTGCGAGCCGGTAGTAGTGCTGACCGGTGCCGGGTGCACGGTGCAGGTAGCTGTAGTGAAGGATCTGGTCGGAGCTGGCCTCGCCGGCCAGGCGGGTGAGCTCGACGAAGTGGACGCCATCCTGGCTGTGCTCGACGGTGTAGAAGTCATTGTCAACCTCCTCGATGCTCGACCAGCTTAGCTGTACGTCACTTTTGAGCGGGGCAGCATTCCAGGACAGTAGGGTGACGGGAGCGGCGGCACCTTCGGCACGTACGTTAGACTGGGCCTGCGCGAACTGATTTCGGTTGAAATTTGTGCCCCGAAAAATGAAGTTGGCCTGATTACTTGAGCCTGCAAAATTCAGTGTGAAAGTATTTGCTGCCGACCCATCGACCAGCACGGCATCGGGTACGGTCAACTTGGCCCCGCTGCTCAGGCTAAGGTTCAGCGCCCCTATACTAAGGGCTCCTGACTCCGGGCAACTGGTCGGTAGGGTGAAGTTACTGGCCTGCACGGTGATGGTGCCGGAAATCACGCCAGTGCTAGAGATGTTGCCCGAACAGGCAGTGCAGAATGCTTGGTTGTTTGCAATTATGATGCAACCTCCCTGTGCATTCACAACGCACGAGCCGCCAAAGAAAACCAGGAAGAGTAAACAGGTGTAAATGTGTCGCATAGTGTGTGTAGTGTTATCGCCCACAGCGCCGCCAAATGGCGGAACTGTTAAAGCCTACACTAAATATACGATGCTACGGTCAGGTAGCTAACTATCAATAGTCAGCCGCACTATTCAAGTCTGCCGGTGAGCGTCCGCAGGCACTACACATGCCGGTATCGCCGGTTCATCACCCCTTAATGGCGATGTTGTTTAAACGTTAAAGTTTATGACCCTACACAATATGTGCCCTGAGACGCTAGCGGACCAGCAGATGGTGGGCGGTCGTGCCTACCCGTAGCACGTAGCTACCGGTACGGAGATCGGCGGGCAACCGCAGGCGCTGCTGCTGTAGTCGGTAGGTGCCGACGTGGATACCCGCCGCGGTATAGATCGTCACCTGCTGTTGCTGATCGCTCTGCCCTACGGTCAGGAGGTGCCCGGCCCGGGCGGGGTTGGGGTAGGGGCGGGTGGCGGCCACTGCCGTGGTGCTATTCCGGGAGCTGCTGTATTCCTGGACGATGATGCCCGACAGCTCCGTAGAGCCATCATGGTCTACCTGCCGGAGGCGGTAATAATTACGTCCTGCGGTGGGTTCGGTGTGGGTGTAGCTGTAGTCTAGCAGCGTGCGGCTATCCCCCTGGCCGCTCCGTCGGCCTACGGGCCGAAACGTCACCCCGTCTACGGAGTGCTCCACCTCGTAGTAGGCATTATCCGATTCGCTGGCACTGCCCCAGCGGAGCGCGATGTGATCGTCCGCCGGCTCGGCCTCCCAGTAAGCTAACTCTACGGGTAGTGATGCGCGCTGTCCGGAGGCACTCTTAGTGAAGTCGTCCGGATTCGATAGCCGCGCGGAGAGATCTGCATAGTTGCCGCCGGAGCCGCCCTTAGGGCTATAGGTCAGCCCACTCAGTACGGACTGACCGTTCACGTGGCCGTCTACCGCTACCGTAGTGTTCGGTGCGATCTGAATCCCCCCCGGAATTTCAAATGTGACCTTATTATCTATCCTGATCGTCACATTATCCGCAAAGGTGAAAGCGGACGTACAGCTTTCCGGCAGGGTGTAGCTGATTCCCCCCGTGACGATCAGCTGGCCGCGAAACACCCCGTCGACGATGGCCGGATTCGAACCCGTAGAACAACTACTGCAGATGTCGAAAAAGCTGCTTGTCACCTCGCAGACTTGGGCGGAAGAACTACCGGTGATAATTAAGGATAAGAATAGAGTGAATACGCGTTTCATAGTGGATAGTAGCCGACGGGGACCAGCCTCAGTGTCGATAGGTTACTTATTGTAAAAAGTACAATAAGTCTGTTAGGGTAACGACCCCTATACGCCAATGTTGTTTGGACATATAGGTCTTAACGACTGTTTTGGTGGCTAAACACCTTCTTTCTTAAAAGAAGGAGGAGCGGCGGACTATGGTCCGTCGCTCCTCCGAAATGTGTGTTAGTGTCTATTTAATCGTAATTCTAAAGTAGGATTTAAAGCATTGTTGTTCGTCGTGTCCGTACCAGAACGACCGCCTTAGCTATATTGTTGTGCAGACAACGAACGTGTATACATCTTTTTCGTCCCCGCCCCGCGCGCTACTTTTGCGCGACCTAGTTTACCGCCATGCCCCACCTGCTTACTTCCGCGCTGCCGTACGCCAACGGCCCGCTCCACCTCGGCCACCTCGCCGGCGCTTACCTGCCCGCCGATCTCTACGCCCGCTACCTGCGGCTGATGGGTAAGGACGTACTCTGGGTCTGCGGCAGCGACGAGCACGGCGCGGCCATCACGCTGCGCGCCAAGAAGGAGGGCATCGACCCGCGCGATATCATCGACAAGTACCACGCGCTCAATAAGGCCAGCTTTGCCGCCCTGGGCATCAGCTTCGATCACTACCACCGCACCAGCACGCCGCTGCACCACGAGACGAGCCAGGACTTCTTTCGCACCCTAGACCAAAAGGGTGGCGAATTCATTGTCAAGACGACCGAGCAATACTACGATCCGGCGTACCAGCAATTTCTGGCCGACCGCTACATCAAGGGCACCTGCCCCCGCTGCGGCCACACCGAGGCCTTCGGAGACCAGTGCGAGAATTGCGGCAGCGACCTGTCGCCCACCGAGCTCATCGAGCCGGTGTCCGTACTCAGCGGCAGCACCCCCGAACTGCGCGAGACCAAGCACTGGTACTTCGACCTGGCTAAGCACGAGGACTTCCTGCGCCGCTGGATCCAGGAGGGTAGGGTAGACGGCGAGCAGGTCCACGACCCCACTACCTGGAAGAAGCACGTCATTGGCCAGTGCATGAGCTGGCTCAACGAAGGCCTGCAGGCCCGGGCCATCACGCGCGATCTCGACTGGGGCATCAGCGTGCCCCACCCCGAAGCGGAGGGCAAGGTGCTCTACGTCTGGTTCGATGCCCCCATCGGCTACATCTCCAGCACCAAGCAGTGGTGCCTCGACCACGGCCGCGACTGGCGCGACTACTGGCAGAACCCCGATACCGAGCTCACTCACTTCATCGGAAAGGACAACATCGTCTTCCACTGCCTCATCTTTCCCGCCATGCTGCGGGCCCACGGGGACTACGTCCTACCCAAAAACGTGCCCGCTAACCAGTTCCTCAACTTCGAGGGCGATAAGTTCAGCAAGTCCCGCGGCTGGGGCATCGAACTGCACGAGTACATCGAGGAGTTCCAAGACTTCCCCAACGGCGAGGATGCCCTACGCTGGGCCCTCATTCGCAACCTGCCCGAGCAGTCCGATGCCGACTTCACCTGGGACGGCTTCACCGAATATTACGATAAGGACCTGGCCGATAAACTTGGCAACTTCTTTAACCGCGTCACGGTCCTCACCCACAAGTACTTCGACGGTCTAGTCCCCCGCTCCACCGGGGCGCGTTCGCAGGTGCAACACCAACTCCAACAAAGCCTCAGCACCCTAGCTACCCACTTCGAGGCCTTCCGCTTCAAGGACGCCGCCACCACCTTCGTCGAGCTGGCCACCTTCGGCAACACCTACCTGCAGGACGCCGCCCCCTGGTCGCTGGCTAAGGCCGATCCGGAAGATCCCCGTATCGCCGAGATCATGTTCGACTGTATCCAGGTCGCGGCGGCCCTGGCCCTGACGGCCCACCCCTTCGTCCCCCTGGTCAGCGCCAAACTGCGTACCGTACTCAAGCAGGACATCGTAGCCAACGGCGACTGGGCCGTAGCCCGGGATACCCTCGCTGCGGGTCGCCCCCTGATCGCTGCGGGACACGCCATCGGGCAGGCGGGCGTCCTCTTCCCTAAGATCGTGGATCGCAAGGACGACAGCCTGCTACAGATCGTCCTGCGGCAGCGCAACAAGCTCCGCTCGTCGGCCGAGCTCGCCTCGTCCGCCGAGCAGAGCGGAGGAGCAAAAATCATCGACACCCCCGCAGCCGACGAGGCTAAGCCCGAGATCTCCTTTGACGACTTCACCAAGCTAGACCTGCGTACCGCCACCATCGTCACCGCGGCACCCGTCAAGAAATCCAATAAGCTACTGCAGCTTACCATCGACCTGGGCGCCGGCGAGCAGCGCAGCGTAGTAAGCGGCATCGCCAAGCACTACGATCCGTCCGAGCTGCCCGGTCAGCAGGTTGTAGTGGTTACTAATTTGGCCCCCCGCAAGATGGCCGGCGTGCTGAGCGAGGCGATGATCCTGATGGCGGAGGATGCGCAGGGGAAGCTGGGCTTCGTGGCTGCGCCTGCCGGATTCGGAAACGGGCTGGGCGTCCGATAATCCAAACTCAACCCAATGATGGATTCCCACGAAGTAAAGGCCGCCCTCTACCAAGCCTGCACGGAACACATCGAGCGGACCATCCGCACCATCACCCAGAACCTCACCTCCATCGACGCCTCCCGCAGCAGCGAGACCAAGAGCAGTGCGGGCGATAAGTTCGAGACCGGCCGGGCCATGCTGCACCTGGAAGAGCAGAACAATCAGCGGCAACTGAGCGAGATACTGCAGGTCAAACACGCACTCGGTAAAATAGACCCTGCACACAGTTCACCACGCATACAGACCGGTAGCCTGATCATCACCGATCGCGGCACGTACTACCTCGCGGTAGGGCTGGGTAAGGTCACCCTAGCAGGATCACGCTACTACTGCATATCCCCCCAGTCGCCCATCGGGGGCCTACTACTGCACAAGACGGTGGGCGATGAAGTGCACTTCAACGGCAAGCCGATAAAGATCCAAGGAGTCCGCTAATTACACCAGCCGCAAATCCAGCGTGCGGCCAAACTCTCCGCGCAAGGTGACTTTTTTGACGTCAATAGCCGGCAGTGTACGGGCCAGCCCTTCGGCAAAGCGTTGCACTGGCGTACCCGCCGCTACCTGTACCACCTGCTCCACGTCCTTCTGGCTGTGGTTGTGGTCGTAGAAACGGTTGACGCGGCGGCTCTCGGCCTCCAGGCTGTTGACGGGAAAGGTGTCGTAACTGCGCCCCCCCGGGTGGGTGATGTGGTAGGTGCAGCCCCCGATGCTGCGCTCGTTCCAGCGGTCGTACAGGTCGAAGACCAGGGGCACGTCGGGCTTGATCGTGGGGTGCAGGGCGGAGGGTGGATTCCAGGCCTTGTAGCGCACGCCGGCCACGTACTCGCCCTCGCGATCGGTAGCGGATAGCGGTACCTCTACCCGATTGCACAGGATGGCATAGCGGTCCACGTTGAAGTCGGTGACCCGCACCTGCAGCCGCTCCACCGACGAGTCGACGTAGCGGGCCGTACCCGCGCTGCCCAGTTCCTCGCCGAGCACGTGCCAGGGTTCGATGGCGCTGCGCAGCTCGAGCGAGGTCTGCCCCTGCCTGATGCTGCCCAGCACGGGGAAGCGGAACTCGAAGAAGGGCTCCAGCCACTCCAGCTTGAAGTCGAAGCCGGCCTCGCGCAGGTAGTCACAGACCTCCTTCAGGTCCTCCCGCACGTAGTGGTGCAACATGAATTTATCGTGTAGGGCCGTACCCCAGCGTACCAGCGGACGGCGGTAGGGCTTGGCCCAGAAGGCCGCCGTCAGCGCGCGGATCAGCAGCAACTGCGCCAGGCACATCTCCTTATGCGGCGGCATGTCGAAGCCGCGCATTTCCAGGATACCGAGTCGGCCGGTGGCGCTGTCCGGACTATACAGCTTATCGATACAGAACTCCGCCCGGTGCGTATTACCGGTCACGTCGATGAGCAGGTTGCGGAACAGGCGGTCGACGATCCACGGCGCGGGGTCCTTCTGCTTGTCCAACTGCTTAAAGGCGATCTCGAGCTCGTATAGTTGGTCGGGCCGCCCCTCATCCACCCGCGGGGCCTGACTGGTGGGTCCGATGAAGGCCGAACTAAACAGGTAGCTCAATCCCGGATGGTTCTGCCAAAAGTTGATGAAGCTGCGCAGCAGATCGGGCCGGCGCAGCAGCGGACTCTCGGCCGGCGTCGTACCCCCTAGCGTGATGTGGTTGCCGCCGCCGGTGCCGGTGTGGCGGCCGTCCAGCATGAATTTATTCGTGCCCAGCTTACTCTCCTTGGCCAGGTCGAATAGCTTACCGTAGTTGTGTACGATGTCGCGCCAGCTCTTCGCCGGCTGGGCGTTGACCTCCACCACGCCAGGGTCGGGCGTCACGACGAGCTTGGTCAGCCGGGCATCGCTCGGCGGCTGGTAGCCCTCGATGATGACCGGGAGGTGCTGCGCCGTGGCGACCGCCTCGATGGCACTCAGCAGGTGAACGTAGCTCTCTCCGCTCTCCAGGGGCGGAACGAAAATGTAGAGTCGGCCCTCACGGGGTTCCAGACAGAGGGCGGTGCGTACCAGGAAGTCCTTGCGCGGACGCAGGTGCGTATCAGCTGAGCCAGGGGCGATGCCCTTCGGTAGCGCGCCGTGCACCGGCAGGTCGGGGAGTGCTTCCTGCGGACTGGCCGCCAGCTCCATCGCCGCTTGCTCCTCCGCGCTGGCCTTGGGTAGTCGGTCGAGTGGTAGGCGGAAGCCCATACCGGAATTACCAGGCAGGAGGAACACGTGCTCGCGCTTCATCTCCCAGACACTGCTGCGCCACTGTCCCTGGTTGTGGTCGAAGGTGAGGGGCAGGACGTAGCCGCGGGGGTTATCCAGGCCCACATCGAGCAGTTCGTTGAGCGTTTTGCGCGCCAGCGTGTCGAGGGGATCGACGTTGCGGGGGTCGATGTTGGTGGGCAGATTGCCGGTCTCCCAGAGGAAGTAGAAGGTGTCCTCGAAAGCGGGCTGACAGCGGTCGGCGGGCAGGGCGAGTTGCTCGGCCAGGGCACGGCCGAAGGCATCGGCGCGGGGCGCATCGACCCGGTAATCGTGGGTGGGGTTAGCTAGCAGACTGGGGTCAGTCCACAGCGGTTCACCGTCTTCGCGCCAGTAGATCGCGTACTGCCAGCGGGGGAGGGGTTCGCCGGGGTACCATTTACCCTGCCCTTGATGAATAAAGCCGTCGGGAGCAAACTCAGCCTTGAGCTTAACGGCCAGGTCGTAGGCCAGGCGGCGCTTGTCGGGTCCGTCCGCGTCCTCGTTCCACTGCTCCGACTCCTGATCCACTTCGCTGACGAAGGTGGGCTCGCCGCCCATGGTGAGGCGGACGTCGCCGGTCTGCAGCGACTCCTCCACCGTATCGCCCAGCGCGAGTAGCTCACTGAACTGTACGTCCGAGTACGGCTTGGTGACCCGGGGGATCTCCCGGACCCGCTCCACCACGTTGGCAAAATCGAAGGTGACCTCGGCCGGCTCGCTGAACCCGCTCAGGGGGGCTGCGCTGGCCGGGTCGGGGGTGGCCGCCAGGGGGATGTGCCCCTCTCCGGCGAAGAGTCCGCTCGTAGCATCCAGGCCTACCCAGCCGGCACCGGGCAGGTAGACCTCGGCCCAGGCGTGCAGATCGGTGAAGTCGGCCTCCGGTCCGTTGGGTCCGTCGAGTACCTTTTCGTCCGAAGTGAGCTGCACCAGGTAGCCCGAGACGAAGCGGGCGGCCAGTCCGAAGCGGCGCAGGATCTGCACCAGCAGCCAGGCCGAGTCGCGGCAGGAGCCGTTGCGGCGCTCCAGGGTGGTCTGGCAGCTCTGCACGCCGGGCTCCATGCGCACGTTGTAGTGGATGTCGTTGGCCAGCTGCTGATTGATGCTCACGAGCCAGGGCACGGTGGTGCCGCTGACGTGCTTGCGGGCCTCGGTCATCCAGTCGTCGAGCAGCGGGCTCTCCTCGGTCACCTCCAGGTAGGGACTCAGTTCCTTGGCCAGCTGGTCGTCATAGTCGAAGGGAACGGCTTCGGCGTAGTCCTCCAGAAAAAAATCGAAGGGATTGAAGGTCACCAGGTCGGCGATCACTTCCACGTCGATGACCAGCTCCTTCACTTTGACCTCGTCGGGGAAAACGATGCGGGCCAGGTAGTTGCCGAAGGGATCCTGCTGCCAGTTGATGAAGTGGTTTTCGGGCTGTACCCGCAGGCTGTAGGCCTGGATCGGCGTACGGGCGTGGGGGGCCGGCCGGAGCCGAATCACCTGTGGCCAGAGCTTGACGGCGTGGTCGTAGGTGTACTTGGTGTGGTGGCGTAGGGCTACTCGGGTCGGCATAGAGGGGAAGCTGTCGGAACAAGGTAGGCGATATAAATCCTACGGTCGTACTTTGTTGGCTTAACCGTCGAGCACTCCGCTTGCCCAACTGCTTCCGCCCATGACTCCAGCCACCGGCCTCTTTACCGGCTATACCGTACCGGAGGGTACGCTCGACGAAGTGTTCAGCGACTTCACCCACCACTACGGCAAGTATCCGGCCATCCGGGAAGGCTTCGACGAGCTCAGCGCGGGCGATTTCCAGCGGCTCAACGAAAGCGCCAAACTGAGTTTTCTCAATCAGGGCATCACCTACGCGGTGTACTCCGAAGACGGCGGCGGCCGCGAAAAGATCTTTCCCTTCGACCTCTTCCCCCGCATCATCGATCAGGAAGAGTGGACGCAGCTGCAGATGGGCCTGGAGCAGCGGAATACCGCGCTCAACCTGTTTCTCAAGGATGTCTACGGTGCCCGCGCCATCCTGAAGGAAAAGGTCGTGCCCGAAGAGCTGGTCATGAGCAGCAGCCACTACGTCAAGGGCATGGAGGATATCCGGCCACGGGGAGATGTATATACCCACGTCTGCGGTACCGACCTAGTACGCCACACGGACGGCAAGTTCTACGTCCTGGAGGATAATCTGCGTAGCCCCTCGGGCGTGAGCTACGTACTGTCCAACCGCGCGGCCATGCGGCGCACCCTCTACGGTATGTTCCGCCACGTACCGGTGGAGGAGGTCAGTGATTATCCCGCCATGCTTCTGCAGACCCTACAGTCCGTAGCCCCGCAGCGCGATGGCGAGCCCCGCTGTGTAGTGCTCACGCCCGGCCCCTTCAACTCCGCTTACTACGAGCACAGCCTGCTGGCCCGCCTCATGGACTGTGATCTGGTGGAGGGCCCCGACCTATACGTAGACGACGATACCGTCTACCTCAAAACCATCAAGGGCCGCCAGCGGGTAGACGTGATCTACCGCCGCATCGACGATGCCTACCTGGACCCCGAGGTCTTCCGTCCCGACAGCATGCTCGGCGTAGCCGGACTGATGCGCGCCTACGCTAAGGGCCGGGTCACCATCGTCAACGCCCCCGGCACCGGCATTGCCGATGATAAGGCCATCTGCGCCTACGTGCCCGACATGATCCGCTTCTACCTCAAGCAGGAGCCCATCATCAGCAACGTACCCACCTACATCTGCGGCAAACCCGAAGACCTCCAGTACACGCTGGAGCACCTGGCCGAGCTGGTCGTCAAGCCCGTGGATATGTCGGGTGGCTACGGCGTCATGATCTGCGACCGACTAAGTAAAGCCGAGCTCGACGAGTTGGCGGAGAAAGTGAAAGCCGACCCGCGCAACTTCATCGCCCAGCCCAAGATCATGCTCAGCACCCACTCTACCTACATCGAGGAGCAGAACAGCTTCGCCCCCCGCCACATCGACCTGCGCACCTTCACCCTCCTCGGAGCCGACAAGACGCGCATCCTCAAGGGCGGCCTCACCCGGGTAGCCCTCAAGGAGGGTAGCCTGATCGTGAACTCCAGTCAGGGTGGGGGGAGTAAGGATACCTGGGTGATTTGTTAGGTTTTTTAAACACGGATTACTCGGATTTGGGGCACAGATCAGACACGGAGTATCGTGGTGTCTGCCCCTTTCGATCCGTGTTTAATCCGTGCCCTGAATCCGTCGTAATCCGTGTTTAACCCCTCCCACACATGCTAGCAAGAATCGCCTCTACCCTCTACTGGACCGGCCGCTACATCGAGCGCTCCGAGCACCTGGCCCGCTACCTGCGCGTACAGTACTTCTCGATGCTCGACGCGCCGATGAGCCAGAGCAAGGACTTTATCCTCAAGTCCATCCTCAATATGTACGGCAGCGAGTGGGAGGAAGGGGAAGAACTCGTGGAGTCCCAGGTGCTGCAGCGGGTAGGGATGGACTATAGCGTGCCCACCAGCATCCGCGCTACGGTGAAGGCGGCCCGCGAGAATGCCGGCAGCGTGCGCCACGTCATCTCTACCGAGCTCTGGGAGGCGATCAATACTTTTTATGTCAACAGCCACGCCACCGACCCGGAGGACTTTGCCGTGCGGGGGCTCTATGATTATACCTTCGAGGTGAGCCGGCAGTGCGCCATCATCCGCTCGCGGATCCACGATACTTTGCTGCACGACGAGTCGTGGGTATTCGTCAAGCTCGGCATCCACCTGGAGCGGGTAGCGCAGGTGATCCGTATCATCAACGCCAAGCTAAACGACGGCGACGTGATCAGCGACCGCGGCGGACCGGACGAAAACAAGATCCTGAAGCTGTACCAGCACACCATCCTGCTCAAGGTGCTGGAGGGCTTCGACATGCACCGCCGAGCCTACCGCCGCAAGCAGACCCGGCGCACTACGCTGGAGTTCCTGATCGCCAATCCGGAGTTTTCCCGCTCCGTGACCTACAATATGGACCGGGTGGTCGGCCTGCTGGCCCGCCTGCACGGTAAGTCGGACGTCCGCGATCCGGCACAGTTCAGGGCGGGTAAGCTGCTGAGCTATTTCCGCTATATCGATTACGATCAGATCAGCGACGACCCCATCGATGCACTCAATAATGCCCTGAGCGAAGTCTACGCCCTGCACGACGATATCGAACGGACCTACTTCAATCCTGTTGAAACAGATAGTACGCTGCCCCGTCAGAGTCAGACTCAGTCCAACGGCGCGCAGTCACAGACCCAGGTCACCAATACTCCCGGCTAAGCCGACCGCAAACCAGATCCTCCCATGACCTACTGCCTCGGCATCCGCGTAAAGAACGGCCTGGTGGCCATCGCCGACACCCGCATCACCTCCGGCTCCGAGACCACCTCGGCCAAGAAGATCTCCATCCACAAGCAGGGTAAGAACAACATCTTCCTGATGACCTCCGGGCTGCGCTCGGTGCGCGATAAGGCCGTAACCTACTTCGAGGAAGTGCTGGAAACCGAGAGCAGCCACTTCGACAAGATGTACAAGGCCGTCAATGCCTTCGGTGAACAGCTGCGCCGGGTGGCCGATGAGGACAAGGCCAGCCTGGCCGCCGCCGGCCTGAGCTTCAACCTGTTTACCATTGTCGGCGGACAGCTCGAAAACGACAAGGAACATAAGCTGTACCTGCTCTACCCCGAGGGCAACTGGATCGAGATCGGGGAGGCTACCCCCTTCACCATCATCGGCAACTCGGGCTACGGCAAGCCCATCCTGAATCGCACGCTCAGCTACGACAGCCCCCTCAACTTTGCCATCAAGTGCGGCTTCCTCAGTTTCGACTCTACGCGGGTGAGCGCCAACGACGTCGGCTATCCCGTCGATATGGTCATCTACCACAAGGATACCGGCTTCATGCACGAGACGCGCTTCGATGAGAAGGATACCGGTCACCTCGGCGCGCTCTGGGGCGGCCGTCTGCGCGAGGTGATCAAGGAGATCCCCGACGACTGGATCGACGACCTGGTCACCAAGGTCGAAAATGAAGGTAAGCAGGATAAGGTGCGCCAGAGCCAGGTCGCTCAGCAGCAACAAATCCGGCATGGTGGTCGATCAAAGTAGCTCCGCCGACCTGCCACAGTCCCTCTTCCCGCTCGACCGAGCGCAGGAGATCGTCATCGTACTGAGCGGTATCGGCTTTCTGCTGGCCGCCATCTGGATGGATCGCCGCGATACTACGCCGGTGTTTTCTCCCTACGGTACGGACTATTCCGGCGACGAGATCAACCCCATCGACCGGCTCGGTAGTACGGTAGGCCGGCCCGGCGCGGGACAGCTGGCCGATGCCGGACTCTACGGTGGCCCCACGCTGCCCCTGCTCCTGTCGTTGCACCCGCGTACGCGCCCGTATTATCCCTTCATTTTGCTGCTGTGGCTGGAGACGATGCTGCTCACTTTCGCGACCAGTAGCCTACTCAAGAATACGGTGAACCGGCCGCGCCCCTACGTCTACCACGGCGACTGGGCGCTGGACCGGCCGCTGACCCGTAAGGACCGCGCGGCCTTCCTCTCGGGGCACTCGGCCAATGCAACGGCCGGGGCGGTGCTCTTCGCGGAACTGCTGCGGGCCTACCTGCCGCGTCTTGCCTGGTACGGGCGGCTACTGGCTAGTGTGGTGGCACTGAGCACGGCCTTCCTGCGGGTCAGGGCCGGTAAGCACTGGCCTACGGATGCCGCCGCGGGTATCCTGCTGGGGGGCGGGGTCGCGGGTGCGGTGCTGCGGGTCCACCAACGGCCCTGATCGGCTAGCGAACTCTTTCGCTGCGGAGGTACTTACTAGGGGTAACCAACCATCAAAGATCTATGCGTTACCTCCTCCCCCTTGCCCTGCTTCTCTTCTCGCTATCCGGCTGTCAGGACGATGACGACGTGCCCGGCCCGGTCGCTAACCAGATCGTACCGATCATCATAACGGAGCAAGCTAAATTCCCCGAAGGCATCGCGTACGATGCAACGACTAACCGCGTATATACCGGCTCCACGGTCGATGGTACCATCTATGCCGGACTAAAGACCGATAGCCGCCTGCAGCCCTTGCCTACGACCGGAGCTTCCATCGGGGTGGCCGTCGGTATGGATATATCGGGCACGGACCTGTACGTAGCCGGAGGGCCCACGGGATCCGCCTACGTCGTCAATCTGGGCAACAACCAGGTGCGGGAGCTGCCGAGCGATGAAGTACCGGCCGGCGACAGCACCTTTATCAATGACGTGACCGTCGGTGCCGACGGCACCGCCTACCTGACCGACTCCTACTTCCCCGTGCTGTACCGCTACACCGGCGGCGACAGCCTGGAATCCTGGCTCGATCTCGACAGTACCATCATTAACTATCAGGCTAGCTTCAACCTTAACGGTATCGTCATCGCCCCCGGCGACCGCTACCTGCTGACTGTGCAGTCCAACACCGGTATACTCTTCCGCATCGACGTGACCGATCGCTCGGTGACCGAGGTGAACGTAGGCGGCTTCTCCCTGACGGCGGGCGACGGCCTGGCCCTGGACAACGACCTGCTGTTCGTGGTGCGCAACCAGAACGCCGAGGTGGTGACCATTGCGATGGACGGCGATTACGCTAACGGTCAGGTAGTAGGCATCACCAACAGCCCGGACTTTCGCTTTCCCACGACCGTTGCCGCTACGCCCGATAGTCTACTGCTTGTCAACGGACAGCTCGATCAGCGGGGTCCCGGCGGCAGTCCCGTTCTACCCTTTACCATATCCAAGTTTGCGCGCTAACTTGGCCTGACCCTCTGGTGCAGTGGTGGCTGCCGACAACTTTAGCGGCTGCGGCTCCGTTGGGTTAGCGAAAATTCGCTACTATATTTGCGTTTAAACGATCTGTATGAAATTGCTTGTTTGCGTCAGTAAGACGCCCGAGACCACCACGAAAATTCAGCTGACCGGCGACGGTGGCGACATCGATACCACCGGTGTACAGTACATCATGAACCCCTACGATGAGTGGTACGCCCTGGTGCGCGCCCTGGAGCTCAAGGAAGCGGCCGGCGGCTCGGTGACGATCCTCAACGTCGGTCCGGCAGACAATGACTCGGTGATCCGCAAGGGACTCGCCATCGGTGCCGACGACGCGGTACGCATCGACGTGACCGAAGAGAAGGACAGCCTCTACACCGCCCGGCAGATCGCCGAGTACGCTCGTGCGGAGTCTTACGATATCGTGTTCTTCGGTAAGGAGACCATCAGCTACAACGGCTCCGAGGTAGGTGCTATGGTAGCGGAGTTCCTCGACGTACCCTACATCGGCGAGGCCAGCAAGCTGGAGATGAACGGCACGCAGGCCACCGTCACCCGCGACATCGAGGGCGGCGAGGAAGTGATCGAGCTCGAGACTCCCTTCGCCATCAGCAGTGCCAAGGGCCTGGCCGAGCAGCGCATCCCTAACATGCGGGGCATCATGATGGCCAAGCGCAAGCCCCTGAAGGTGGTGCCACCTACCGACTTCCCCGATACCACCCGCATCGCCCACTACGACAAGCCCGAAGAGAAAGGTAGCGTAAAGCTCATCGACGCCGACAATATGGACGAGCTGGTACGCCTGCTGCACGAAGAAGCGAAGGTTATCTGATGAAGGGGGTAAGGGAGTTAAGGGGTTAAGGCGGTAGTGATAGTATCCGTCACGCTCCAATCCCGCTCCCACAGCCTTAACCCCTTCTCTCCGTAACCCCCTGACCCCTTAATCTCCCTAACCCCTTAGCATAATGGTATTAGTATACGCAGAGGCCACCAACGGCCAATTCAAGAAAATGGCCCACGAAGTAGTGGTGTACGGTAAGAAAACGGCCGATGTGCTGGGTACGGAGTGTCATGCCCTCGTACTCGGGGATGCGTCCGGTGCCGAGGATCTGGGTCGCTTTGGTGCCAGCAAGGTGCATCAGTTGAAAAGCCCTAATCTGGAAAAGTTCGACGCAGCGGTGTACACCGTGGCAGTCGCCGAAGCCGCTAAGAAGCTGGGGGCGACGGTCATCGTACTCAGTCACAATAGCACCGGCAAGAGCATCTGTGGCCGCCTGGCCGCCCGCCTCGAGGCCGGTTCCGTGCCCGGTGCCAATGCCATCCCGATGATGAAGGACGGCTTCTTCACGGTCCGCAAGCCGGTATTCTCCGGTAAGGCCTTTGCCGACGTACAGCTACTGACCGACGTCAAGATCATCAGCGTAGCCGGCAACTCCATTCCGGTAGAAGAACTGGGACAGGGCGGCACCACGGTAGAAGCCCTGGACATCACCCTGCCCGAGCCCCGGACCAAGGTGGTCAAGCACCAGGTAGCCACCGGTCGCGTACCCCTGCCCGAAGCCGAGCTCGTCGTCAGCGGCGGCCGTGGCCTCAAGGGTCCCGAAAACTGGGGTGTAGTCGAAGACCTCGCCGAAGCACTGGGCGCTACTACGGCCTGTAGCCGTCCGGTAGCCGATAGCGACTGGCGCCCCCACCACGAGCACGTCGGTCAGACCGGCGTAGCCATCCGCCCCAATCTCTACATCGCCGCGGGTATCAGCGGTGCCATTCAGCACCTCGCTGGCGTAAACAACTCCAAGACGATCGTCGTGATCAATAAGGATGCCGACGCACCCTTCTTCAAGGCGGCCGACTACGGGGTGGTGGGCGATCTGTTCGAGGTGCTTCCCCGGCTCACCGAGGCGGTAAAGAAGTACAAGGGACAGTAGGTAGGTAAGTCGTCTGCCGAGCTATACGCAGTTTAGCTCGTCCGCCGACTGTCTGAAATCTTTCCTGTTAATCGCTCGGCGGACGAGCGGCTTACCGCCGCCGCCGACGCGTCTTACGAATACCCAGTACGCCCAGCAGCCCCCGGGTAGCTTCCCGGGCTACGGTGCGGCCGATCTGGCGCACCATGGTGTTGCCGGTCATCTCTTCAAACCACGACTTTTCCACGGTTTTACGCCGTCGGGAAGTCGTTGTTTTTTGGGCCTGCTGGTGCTGGGCCTCCATCTCTTCGCGGTGCTCCGCCGCCTTGGCCTGGGTGAGCTTTTCTTCCAGGATCTCGTAGGCGCTCTCGCGGTCTACCTCCCGGTTATATTTTTTGACCAGGGGGGAATCATTCACTAGCTGCTTTATCTCGCGGTCGGTCAGCACATCCATACGACTCTCCGGCGCGCGCAGCAGGGTACGCACGAGTGGGGTGGGGCGGCCCTTGCGGTCCAGGGCGGTGACGAAGGCCTCCCCGGTACCTAGTTCGGTCAGGGTCTGTGCGATGTTGTAGTGCGCACTCAGGGGGTAGTTCTCACTGGCCAGTTTGATGGCCTTGCGGTCTTTGGCCGTGAAGGCGCGGAGGGCATGCTGCACCTTGAGTCCGAGCTGACCGAGAATGTCGGAGGGAATATCGGCCGGATTCTGGGTCACGAAGATCAAGCCGACGCCCTTGGAGCGTATGAGTTTTACAATGGCTTCCAGCTGGTCGAGCAAGGCATCCGTAGCCTCATCGAAGATGAGGTGGGCCTCATCGATGAAGACCACTAGTTTGGGTCGGTCCAGGTCACCCTCTTCGGGGAAGGTCGTGTAGATCTCGGCCAGCAACTGGAGCATGAAGGTGGAGAACAGCTTGGGCCGGTCCTGCACGTCGGTGAGCCGTACGATGGAGACGATACCGCGGCCGAGCTCGTCTAGGCGGGTGAGGTCCGCTACGTCGAAGCTGGGTTCGCCGAAGAACTTCTCCGCACCCTGCCCCTCCAGCTCAACGACCCGGCGCATGATCGCCCCTACGGAGGAGGTGGACATGCGGCCGTAGTCCTTTTCTGCTTCTTCCTTTCCCTCGTTGGTGAGGTACTGCAGGAGTTTGCGCAGGTCCTTGAGGTCGAGCAGCGGCAGCTCCTTATCCTCGGCATACTTGAAGGCTACGGCGATGATGCCCGACTGCGTATCGTTGAGGTCGAGCATCTTAGAAAACAGCACGGGACCGAACTCCAGCACCGTAGCGCGCAGCCGTGCCCCCGGCTCGTCACTCAGGCTGAGCAACTCGACCGGACTACCACTGGCCGCAAACGGAATACCGATGGCGGCGTGTCGCTCGTCGATCTTGGGGTGGCCCGGGCTGGGTACGGCTACGCCGCTCAGGTCGCCCTTGATGTCCATCAGCAGGCTCGGTACGCCCTCACGGCTGAGCTGCTCGGCGAGTATCTGCAGGGTCTTGGTCTTACCGGTGCCGGTAGCGCCGGCGATGAGGCCGTGGCGGTTGAGGGTACCCAGGGGGATGCGTACCAGGGTATCGGTCTGGGTGTGCCCGCCGAGCATGGCTCCGCCGAGTACAATGGACGGACCGTTGAAGGCGTACCCGGTGGAGATGTCGTTGCGAAAGTCGTCTGCTGTAGCCATATTAATTTTTCACCTGGTTCCACTGTTTCGTGCGCCGGTCGTACTTCTTCTTACTGAATAGCCAGAAATCCGGATTGCCCGATGCTTCGAGCTCGGCCTCGAGGTCGTCGGGCATAAGGTCGGCAAAGAAATCGAGTCCGGTAATGCGCTCCACCTCGTCGATGCTCATGGCGTAGGCCGTCAGTGGCTCGAAGCTCACCTCGTTCGGGATGACAAAGCCGATGCCCTTTTGCTGCGGGTCTTCCAGATCCAGCAGCACTTTGAAGTAGGACCTCGGCACCGCCACCCGGTTATCGCGACCGATGTAGAACTTGGGCGCCTCACTGGTGACCGGACCGGTGACGACGTAGAGCTGCTGCTCGCGCTTGGCCCAGTCGCGCGTCAGCTCTTCCAGCTCGCGCCATACGCCCTGATTGAATTGCCGGGCCTGGGGGCTTACGTTGGAGAGGTAGAAGGTGCGGTCGGCCAGCTCGGCGTCCCAGGCGAAGTCGGCAAAGGGGGCTAGGTGGCCACGGTCGTAGCCGCTGCCCCGGTAGTCGCCCAGGCTAGCCGAGCCGCTACGCACCGCCGGGTCCTCCCGGAAGTGGTCGTCGCGCTTCGTCCACTCCTGCTGCAGGTGCTGACGGGTGAGAATGTAGGCCACCCAGTCGGCCTGTTCCCAGTCTTCATTGTAGGATAGCACGAAACCCTCGTGGTCGATCACTTGTCCGGATGCCCCGCTGGGTAGGTAGTAAGCTTCTCCGGTGTAGCCAGTACGCTGCACCAGACTTACATCGGGGGCCCCTTCCCCCGATGACGTAACCCCAAAAGTGTGAAAGCCCCAGACCAGTCCGCCGAGGATGGCGGCGAAGAGCCCGACCTTAACGATGGTGGTACCGGAGGCCGTGCCGCCCCGCGATGCATGGTTTCTGCGCAATTTTGCCATGGCTGCAAGGTAAGGCGGTGGTCCTCACGGGGGGGCTACCGCAGCCAGCGCCCGTAGAACTTACCGCGGCTGTACTCCAGGGCCGGGGCGGGCACCTTGACGAAGTCGAGGATACCGAGCGCCAGGCGCACCCAGCGCTTCTTGGTGGGGATGCGGCTGAGGTAGATATCGGGGCTCAGGTACCACTGCCGGCGGCGGGCATCGTTGCGGTAGCCGAACCCACCGCCGTTGTCCTGCCACGTATTATAGTAGGCGCCGTACACGTCTTCCACGCCGTAGCCGACCGCAATATTGAGCCACTGCGGCAGCCGGCTGTGGGGCCGAAAGGAGGCGGGGTTGACGGATACCCAGATGGTCTGGGCGTTGTAGTCCTTAAGGAAGCGCTCGAAGGGGTTATCCCCGAAGCGCTCGCGGTCGATGTAGCCCAGGTTGGACTGCTGACCCTGGCCATTGGTGACCGGCACGTCGGGCGGGCGGCGCAGGTCGCTATTCACTTTAATGAGGATGCGCTGCTCCTGCCACAGCACGTCCTGAGCGGTGAAGACCAGGCTGCCGGCCAGGTTGGCCCCCATATCGCTGAGGCTGAAGCCCCATTCGGAGCTGTAGCCGTCCAGGGTTTCAATCGTGCCCTGCAGCAGGTTGGCCACACCCAGGGCGGCGTAGCGGGCGGCGGGACGCTTCAGGCCCGCCCAGCGCAGTCCGGCAAAGGCGGAACGGCTAAAGAAGTAGGCGGTGAAGAAGTGACCGGCCTTGTCCATCTGTTGCCACTCCGGCCAGTCGTTGAAGGTATGGAAGCCCTCCAGCTCGTAGTCCTTGTACCAGATCGAGTACAGTCCGATCCCAAAGGCGGCGTAGGTGCCGGTGCCGATGCCTACCGAGGTATAGAAACGAGATTTATTGAATTCATCAGCGGGTGTGAGCCAGGTCTGCGGCGCATGGCCGGCCAGGGGGTCGCGCTGGGTGTAGTCGTAGCGCAGTTTCGGGCTACCCTGGGCCAGGAGGGCGCTGCACGCAGGTGCCAGGAACAGGAAAAAAAGCAGTAGCCGCATATACTAGTAAGGGGTCAGTCCATAAACGGCACGTACCGGGCTCTTGGTTTGCCGCGGCGTAGCTTTACGACTTGCTAAACGCAGTTCTATGTCACATTTTGTAGCCCCCTCCCTGCTTGCCGCCGACTTTCGCCACCTAGATAAGGCCATCGAGCTGGTCAATACCAGTGACGCCGACTGGTTTCACCTGGACGTGATGGACGGCCGCTTCGTGCCCAACATCTCCTTCGGCCAGTTCATCGTCGAGCAGATCGCCGAGCGGGCCGAGAAGTACGTCGACGTGCACCTGATGATCGAGGATCCGGGGCGCTACATCGAGTCCTTTGCCCGGGCCGGTGCCAGCGGAATCACGGTACACGCCGAGGCCTGTCCCCACCTCCACCGCGTCATTCAGCAGATCCGGGAGGCCGGCGTGAAGGCGGGCGTGGCCCTCAATCCCCACACCCCGGTGAGTCAGTTGGAAAACGTGATCGAGGAGCTCGATGTCGTGGTGGTCATGACCGTCAACCCGGGCTTCGGCGGACAAAAGTTCATCTACCAGAGCATCCCCAAGATCCGCCAGCTGGCCGATCTGATCGCGGTGCAGAACTCCCGGGCCCTCATCGAGGTGGACGGTGGTATCGGTCTGCAGAACGCCCAGAAGGTATTGGAGGCGGGCGCGCGGGTACTTGTAGCGGGCAGCGCGGTATTCGGAGCGGACGATCCGGCCGACGTGATCACCCGGTTGAAGGCCATCGATGCGAACCCGCTGGCCTACGTGTAGCGTCATTGTAGCGGCTCGCTGTATCTTCGCGCCTCATTTCAGTATATGGCCGAGCATATTCATCCCATTCACGAGCAGTTAGTGCAGCGCAGCGAGCGCGAGGCGGCCAATGGCCACCGGGGTGGGGTAGTGTGGCTGACCGGGCTATCCGGCAGCGGCAAGAGCACCATCGCGGCGGCCGTAGAGCGCCGGCTGTTCGAGCGCGGCGTATTCGTGCAGGTACTCGACGGGGACAATGTCCGCAACGGACTCAACGGAAACCTGGGCTTCAGCCTGGCGGACCGGCAGGAGAACGTGCGCCGCGTCGCCGAGGTCGCCAAGCTATTTGCCGGGGCGGGCGCGCTGGTGCTGTGCTCGTTCGTGAGCCCTACGCGCGACATCCGGGCTACCGTAGCCGAAATCGTCGGCGATGACTACCTCGAAGTATACATCAACACCCCCCTGGAAGAGTGCGAACGCCGTGACGTCAAGGGGCTCTACGCCAAGGCCCGGGCGGGTGAGATCAAGCAGTTCACCGGCATCGACAGCCCCTACGAAGCACCCCCCGACCCCTTCCTCGACCTGCCTACCACCGACCTGACGGTCGAGCAGGCCGCCACCCAACTCATCGAAGCACTTACCCCCCGCCTACAACTCCCCCACGCATGACCGCCAACTACCAGCTCAACCACCTGCGGGAGCTTGAATCCGAAAGCATCTTTGTGCTCCGCGAGGTCGCCGCCCAGTTTGAGAACCCCGTGCTGCTGTTCAGCGGCGGCAAGGACTCCATCCTGATGGTGCACCTGGCGGTCAAGGCCTTCCACCCCGCCAAGATCCCCTTCACGCTGCTGCACGTCGATACCGGCCACAACTTCCAGGAGGCACTCGACTACCGTGACGCCCTGGTCGAACGCATCGGTGCTAATCTCGTCGTAGGCTCCGTACAGGAGGCGATCGACAGCGGCATGGTCCGTGAAGAGACCGGCTACAACGCCACGCGCAACTTCCTGCAGACCGCCGTCCTGCTCGACGCCCTCGAGAAGGGCAAGTACGACGCCGCCCTCGGTGGAGGCCGCCGCGATGAGGAAAAAGCCCGCGCCAAGGAGCGCTTCTTCAGCCACCGCGACGAGTTCGGCCAGTGGGACCCCAAGAACCAGCGCCCGGAGCTCTGGAACCTGTTCAACGGCCGCAAGCAGTTCGGCGAGCACTTCCGCATCTTCCCGATCTCTAACTGGACGGAGCTGGACGTCTGGCAGTACCTGGCCGTCGAGCAGGTCGATCTGCCGAGCCTCTACTTTGCCCACGAGCGCCCGGTCTTCGAGCGCGACGGCATGCTGCTGGCCGATTCCGAATTCCTGCCCCGCCGCCCGGAGGAGCAGCTCGTCACCCGCAGCGTACGCTGCCGCACCATCGGTGACATCACGACCACCGGCGTCTGGGAGAGTACGGCCACTACCCTGGAGGACATCATCGCCGAGGTCAGCATCGCCCGCAAGACGGAGCGCGGCGGCCGGGCGGACGATAAGCGGTCGGAGACCGCGATGGAGGACCGGAAGAAGCAGGGGTACTTTTAGGGTCGCCTGCGGCTGGTTAGACCGCTTCGCGGGTAGATCGCCTTCGGCTCGTTAGACCGCCTTCGGCGGGTAGACCGCTTCGCGGGTTGGGGGCAATTTTTAGTTGTAAATAGTACGTTGCATATGATCAATTCTTTAGCGCATACCGAACTGCTTCGCTTTACTACGGCGGGCTCCGTCGATGACGGGAAGTCTACCCTGATCGGCCGGCTGCTGTACGACTCCAAGTCGATCTTCGAGGATCAGTACGAGGCGATCTCACAGACCAG
The DNA here is from genome assembly GCF_923081025.1 of Neolewinella maritima. Taxonomy (GTDB): domain Bacteria; phylum Bacteroidota; class Bacteroidia; order Chitinophagales; family Saprospiraceae; genus Neolewinella; species Neolewinella maritima. The sequence goes on from NZ_CAKLPZ010000001.1 coordinate 792,436, forward strand.
CGCCAAGCGCGGGGAGGAAGGGGTGAACCTGGCGCTACTTACCGACGGACTCAAGGCCGAGCGGGAGCAGGGCATCACCATCGACGTGGCCTACCGCTACTTCGCTACGCCGAAGCGCAAGTTTATCATTGCCGACACCCCGGGCCATACGCAGTATACCCGCAATATGGTTACGGGCGCCTCCACGGCCAACGTTGCCCTGATCCTGGTGGATGCCCGCCACGGTGTGGTGGAGCAGACGCGGCGGCACAGCTTCATCGCCTCCCTGCTACAGATCCCCCACCTGATCGTATGCATCAATAAGATGGATCTGGTGGACTTCAAGGAAGACGTCTACGAAAAGATCAAGGAAGACTTCAGCACCTTCTCCCACCGGCTCAACGTGAAGGACGTGGACTTCATCCCGATGTCCGCCCTGCTGGGTGACAATGTCGTCGAGCGCAGCACGAATATGGACTGGTACGGCGGCTCCACCCTGCTGTACTCCCTGGAGAACGTGCACATCGGTAGCGACAACAACTTCATCGACTGCCGGCTGCCGGTACAGACGGTCATCCGCCCCTACAGCGATGAGTACCACGATTACCGCGGCTACGCCGGCCGCATTGCCGGTGGCGTATTCAAGAAGGGAGACAAGGTGACCGTACTACCCAGTGGCTTCAGCAGCACCATCGCCAAGATCGACACCTACGACGGCGAACTGGAGGAAGCCTTTCCTCCGATGTCCGTCACCCTGCTGCTGGAGGACGACATCGATATCAGCCGCGGCGATATGATCGTGCGCGAGAATAACCAGCCGGACATCAGCCAGGATATCGAGGCTATGCTCTGCTGGTTCAACGAGCGGCCCCTGCAGCCCCGTGGCAAGTACGCCATCATGCATACCACGCAGGAAGCCCGTTGCATCATCAAGGAGGTACGCTACCGGCTCGACATCAACACCCTGCACCGCGACGAAGAGAATAAGGAGGTGCAGATGAACGACATCTGCCGGGTACTGCTGCGCACCACCAAGCCGTTACTCACGGATACCTACCGACGCAACCGCATCACGGGCAGCATCATCCTGGTGGATGAGCAGACCAACGAGACGGTAGCCGCCGGTATGATCATCTAAGTACACCCCCCTCCGTTGCGCATTCTACTCTACGGTCTGGCTATTCTGCTCTGCACGGGCTGTTACGAGGACCGTGTCGGCTGTCTCGACCCGGATGCGGACAACTACGACCTGCAGGCCGACGAGGGCTGTACCGACTGCTGCGTTTATCCCGACTTCTCGATCCGCATCAGTCCGGAGTGGAACGATACGGCCCTGGTCGTAGGACAAACCTATACCGACGGAGCAGGGCACCCGTTCCAGCTCATCCGCTTCCGCTACTACCTGGGGGAACTGCGCCTGGAGTCTACCGCCACGGAACTGGCCGAACCCGCCCGCCCGGTCGAACTGCAGGAAGGAATAGCCGGCGACACCACCGACGTGATTCTGAACGGCAATTACCTGCTGGCGACCACGACGGTCACCACCTCTACCGTCGGTACCCTGCGTATCGGTACCGCGGCGCTGCGCAGCTTCAGCGGCACCTACGGACTGCCGGATCGCTACCGCAACGTGATCCCCTTCACCGCCCCCAGTGGCGATGCCCTGCGTACCCAGCCCGGCCGGCTCAACTACCGGGACGGGCGGGGCTACGTACAGTCGCGCCTGGAGTACACCCTGACGCCCGGCGGCGACACCCTCTCGGTGAGCTCCTACGGCAGCGTTCCCTTTTCGCTCGACTTCGGCGACGACCTGCTGCCGGAGCGCGGACTCGACCTGCGGCTCGACGTGACCGCGCAACTGGATCTTCTGCTGGGCTCGATCGACCTGACGGCGGACTCCGCCACCATCGCGCAGGCGCTGGACCGGGAGGTCGACTTCCTGCGCCCGGTAGCCATCGTGCAGTAGGTATCTTTACGGCATGCTGTATGCCCGCTGTCTGGCACTTATCGTATTCACCCTGCTCTGCACCGGCTGCATCGAGCCCACCGAGCCCGTCTTCCGCCTGGAGCAGCCCTTCTACCTGGTGGAGGGGGAGCTGACGGACCAGTCCGGGCAGAGTCAGCTCACCGTGCGGCAGTCTAACTTCAGTGACGTCCAGCTCACCCTCGACCCCATCAGCGATGCTACCGTACTGGCCGAGGAGGAGGGGGCGGGCACGCGGGTGCAGTGGCAGGCCGATCCGGACGTCCCCGGTACTTACCGGGCACCTGCGGACTTCGCCGTACAACCCGGAGAGCGCTGGTTCGTCAACGTCCGTTTTCCCGACGGCACGGAGGCGATCTCGGCGGCCGAGCTACTTCCCGCAGCCAGCCGCATCGATGACTTCCGCGTAGCCTTCGAGCAGGAAGGGCGCTTCGTGACGGCCCAGCGCCGCTTTGTGCCCGTATTCCGCCTCCTGCTCGACTTCACCGACCCGGAGGGCACGGAGGATTACTACGAATGGAACTACCGCTACTGGGAGCAGGAGGTGGTCTGCGCCAGCTGCGACCGCGGCGTATACCGGGAAGGGGAGTGTATCCCCGTGGAACGCTTTACCACCAACAACGAGCGCTACGACTACCTCTGTGAGTCGAGCGAAGACGGTTGCTTCCGCCAGCGGGGTGGCAACCAACTCGATCTATCCACCGACCAGGCCTTCGCCGGCGGAGCGGTGCAGGATCGGCCGATCGGTGAGATCGACTTTACCGACTTCGGCGGCATCCTCATCGAAGCCATCCAGTACGGCCTCACCGCCGAGGCCTACGCCTACGGAAAGGTAGCCGCCGATATCGTGCGGGGGAGCAGCGGACTCAACGCCACGCTCCCCGCAGCCCTCAACGGTAATGTGCGTAACCTGGACCCGGACGGACCGGAAGTGCTGGGCAACGTACGGGTAGCCAGCCGGACCACGCGGCGGCTGTTCTTTGTCCGTGACGCAACCTTCGGGGAACCACCCCCGCGGGACCGTACCATCCGCCTGGAACCCTCCAACCCACCCTTCACCCCCCCGCAGGCACCGTGCAGTGGCAACGGCCGCACCCCCATCAAACCGGACGGATGGCCCGATTGATCCGCCTACTCGTACTGCTGCTACCCCTCAGCGGCTTCGCCCAATCCGTGGAGCTGAAGCTGCGTGTCGTGGACCTGGACGGCGATGCGCCCCTGGCCTTTGTCAGCGTGCAACTATCGCCCGGACGGGTAGCGGGACAGACCGACGAGCGGGGTCGCCTCACGCTGACGGCCGAGCCCGGCGTCTATACCCTGCGGGCCAGCTACACCGGCTACGCGCCCTTCGAACAGAAGCTCCAACTGCGCGACGACCTCGAAGCCACCCTGCGGCTGGAGGCCAGCTCCGAGCAGCTCGAGACCATCGTCGTCACCGATCGGGCCGACCGCCTCGCACTGAGCCGGCCCGCGATGGGTGTGGAGCAGCTATCCGCCCGGGAGCTCGAAAATGTTCCCACCGTACTCGGCGAGCGCGATGTACTCAAGTCCCTGCAGCTACTGGCCGGGGTTTCCTCGGCCGGGGAGGCGAGCAATGGCGTGAGCGTACGGGGTGGCACGATCGACCAGAACCTGCTGCTGTACGACGGGGCACCGGTATTCACGCCCACCCACCTGTTCGGGCTATTCACCGTGTTCACGCCGGATGCGGTGGCGGGCATCGACCTGTACCGGGGCAATATCCCGGCCCGCTTCGGAGGGCGTATCGCCTCCGTGCTGGACGTCCGTTCCAAAACGCCGGGTAGTGAACCCACGGAGATCCGGGGGGGTATCGGACTGATATCCAGTAATCTGGCCATCGAGACCCCGCTGGACAAGCGGCGGCGTCTGGGCCTGCTGGTCTCCGCCCGCGGGGCCTACAACGATGCACTATTCCCCGTCATCGACCGCCTCAAAAATACTAGGAGCCGCTTTGCCGATGCCACCGTAAAGCTTCGCTACCGCGCCGGCGAGCGGGACTTCTTTACCCTGTCGGGTTTCTACAGTCAGGATGTGTACCAGGTCGACCTGATCAGCCAGGTGGGTGGGGTGCCGGCCGTGGCCAACCAGTACGCCTACCTGACTCTGAATGGGGGACTGGAGTGGCTGCACTTTTTTACCGACGACCTAGCCCTCAACGTCAGTGCACACCGCGCCAACTACGATCCCGAACTGCGCTTCGTGCAGGAAGACGGGGGGCGGGTCAATTTCCTGTCCGGCATCGACTACTCCATCGGGCGGGCAACGCTGGGCTATACCACCGGGCAGCACCAGCTCGGCGGGGGCATACAGTACGACCGGTACCGCCTGAATCCCGGCCGGTTGGATCCCGGCGGCGTGAGCGGCATCACCCCCCTCGAACTGGAGCAGGAGATCGGCGTAGAGGCGGCGGCCTACGTGGAGAACGAGTGGAAGATCAGCGATCGCCTCGGTCTGAGCGCGGGCCTGCGGTACGTCCGCTACCAGCAGCTGGGACCGGGCGAGCTACGCACCTACCGGCCGGACGAAGAGCTGCGGGCCGGCACCCTCCTGGACGTTACGCCCTTCGGACAGGGGGAGGAGATCGTGACCTACAGTGGTCTGGAACCCCGCCTGGGCCTCAACTTCCGGGTCACCAGTACGACCAGCTTCAAGGCGTCCTACGCCCGCTCGCGGCAGTACCTGCAGAACATCTACAACGCCACCACCCCCGTACCTACCAGCCGCTGGAAGGTGAGCGACCCGAACGTGGGTCCGCAGACCGGCGACCTCTACTCCCTGGGCCTGACCCACCGCACTGCCAATGAGAAGTACATCTTTCAGCTCGAGACCTATTACCGACAGATCACCGACCTACTGGAGTACAAACCGGGGGCCGATTTCTTCCTCAACCCCACCGTAGAAACCGACCTGCTGCGCGGGGAGGGGCGGGGCTACGGCGTGGAGCTCACCGCACGGCGCAGCAGCGGCCGCATCACCGGTGAGCTGAACTACACCTACGCCCGGATCGAGAACCGCGTAGCCGGCGACGGACCCACTACCCGCATCAACCGCGGGGCCTGGTACCCGGGCTACTTCGACCAGCCGCATACTTTCACCAGCAACCTGATCCTCAACGAGGGCCGCACCCACGAACTGGGCCTGAACCTGATCGTGCAGAGCAACCGTCCGTACACCGTTCCAAACGGCTTCGTGACGGTGCGGGGCGTACCCGTCCCGCTATTTTTGGAGCGCAACAACGACCGCTTGCCGATCTACCACCGGCTGGACTTCAGCTGGACCATCCACAACATCAAAAAACAGCAGCGCCGCTGGACCGGCGACTGGGTGTTCACCGTCTACAACCTCTACGGCCGCGACAACGCCTACAATGTGTTCTACCAGCCCCGGGACGCCAACACCCCGGCACTGGGAATCTTTTCAGGTAGCCCGTTCGCGGCCTACCGGCTGAGCATTTTCGGCGCCCCGGTAGTGTCGCTGTCGTACAAGTTTACCTTCCTTCCCTGATAAGCACCGCCCCGATAGCTATCGGGGCGGCCCCGCCCTATGCACGTATCGATCGACCTTTCGCTCTACCCCCTCACGCCGGACTACGAGGCGCCCATCATTGCCTTCATCGAGCGGCTGCACGGCCACGCCGGGATACAGGTAGCGACCAACCACCTGGCTACGCAGCTGACCGGAGAATACGATACCGTGATGGACGTACTGAAGGAAGCGATGCGCCCTACGCTGGCCAGCGAGACGGCCTGCTCCTTCGTGATCAAGCTACTGAACGTGGTGATAGTGCCCGGGGAGGCGGCTACGCTTTAGTACTTGGCGGTGATCCACTTGCCCATGTCCTTGAAGCTGGACTTCTTGCCGTAGTTGAGGATGCCGACGCGGTAGATGCGGCTGGCCACCCAGATCATCAGTCCGGCGAAGAGGAAGACGGACAGAATGCTGAGCCCGAGCTGCCACAGCGGCGGATCGAAGGCCAGGCGGGCGGGCATCACGATGGGCGCGAAGAGGGGGAAGATGCTGGACCAGACCGCCAGACTGGAGTTGGGGTTCTGGATGGCCGCCATCATGATGTAAAAGGCCAGAATGACGGGGATCATGATGGGGATGGTGAGCGTCTGCCCCTCTCCCATATCGTCGCCCATGGAGGAGCCCACCGCCGCGAAGAGCGAGGCGTAGATGAAGTAGCCCCCCAAAAAGTAAATGAAGAAGGAGGGGGCAATGATCCACCAGTTGAGGTCACCCAGGCCGGCCAGCACGCGCTCGACCATACCCTGCAGCTCCTGGGGGTCCATCTCGGGGGAGCCGGCCATCTCGGGCTGATTGCTGCCGTCGATACCGAACAGCAATCCGACTACAAAGAGCAGCAGTGGGATCGTGACGAGCCACACCAGTACCTGCGTAAGGCCCAACATGCCCACACCGATGATCTTGCCCAGCATGAGGGTGAAGGGGCGCACCGAGGAGACGACCACCTCGACGATGCGGCTGGTCTTTTCCTCCATCACGGAGCGCATCACCATGGCCCCGTAGGCGAAAATGGTGATGTACATCAAAAAGCCCATCACGCTACCGATACCCGCGCCGATAGTTGTGGCCATGCTGCGGTCTTCGTTGCTGCCGTCTTCGGTGGGGGAGAGGCTGCTCACCTTGACGGTGACGTCCGTATCCAGACTGGCCAGGGTGGCCTGGTCGATCTCCAGGGCTTCGATCTTGTACTCGCGCAGGGCGCTCTGGATGCGGCGGCGGATCTTGCCCTGCACGTCCATGCTAAGGGTCTCGTCGCTGTACAACTGCGCCCGGTAGTTGCGGCTGCGCAGGTTCTTAATGGTGGGGATGACCAGGATGCCGGCGTAGGCGGTACCCCCGGGCTCCTCCTCCCGCAAGCTGGCCAGTGACTGATCCACAAAATCGAAGTACAGCCCGCTCTCGTCGGCGATGGCTCCGCCGAACAGGTCGGCGTCGTCGATGACCGCGATGCGCTGCACATCGTCGTTCTCGTAGCCGAGCACGAAGTTGGCTACGACCACGAACAGGGCCATACCAATGGGAGTGAGCAGGGTGGCCAGGATGAAGGACTTGCGGCGTACGCGGGTGACGTATTCGCGCTGGATAACGAGCCAGAGATTGGACATAACTTATGCGTTGAGCCGCGTGACGCGCTTGATGAAAATTTCGTTGAGGCTGGGCAGGAGCTCCTGGAAGCCCTGGATGTGTACGCCCATATCGAGTAGCGCACGCAGTAGCACGTTGCCGTCTTCGCCCTCCGAGAGCTGGATGTCGACCGTAGACGGTGTGTGGTTGAGTAGCTCGTAGCGCTGAGCCAGGGCGGCGGGTAGGGGATCGCCGGGGTGGGTGAGCCGGTAGCGGTGCTCGATGAACTGCCGGCGGATGTCGCGCACCTTGCCCTGTAGAATGTTGCGGCCCTGGTCGATCAGTACGATGTACTCGCAGAGCTCCTCCACCTGCTCCATGCGGTGGGTACTGAAGATGACGGCCGTGCCGGCGGCGTGCAGTCGCAGGATCTCGGTGCGCATGCGCGTAGCGTTGACCGGGTCCAGTCCGCTGAAGGGCTCGTCCAGGATCAGCAACTTGGGCTCGTGGATCACCGTGGCGATGAACTGCACCTGCTGCTGCATCCCCTTACTGAGCTCTTCGACCTTTTTTTTCCACTGTCCGTCCAGCTCGAACTTAGCCAGCCACTCCTGGGCGCGGGACTTCGCGTCGCGGGTAGAGAGTCCCTTGAGCCGCGCCAGGTAGAGCAGCTGCTCGCCCACGTACATCTGCTTGTACAGGCCGCGCTCCTCGGGCAGGTAGCCGATCTGGGTGGGGTGGTAGCCGTTGAGTGGCGCGCCCTGGAAGTAGATCTCGCCGGCGTCGGGTGCGGTGATCGTGGTGATCATGCGGATCAGGCTGGTCTTGCCCGCTCCGTTGGGGCCGAGCAGACCGAGGATCGCATCCGGCGGCATGGCAAAACTGACATCGTCCACGGCGACTTTCTCGCCGTACGCTTTGCGCACGCTGCGCACTTCGATCACGGGTGCGGAGGTGTTCACCAGGGTAGGGGATTGCGTCATAGCCGGCAAGATGTACAACTAGGGATGGAAAATGGTAAGATATGGATGAATGCGGGAGTGGAATAGACGAAGCGTATCATTGCAGCATGCTAGCCGCCCCCCACTTTTTGATCAATCCCGCCGCCGCAGGCGGTCGGGCACGGCGCTGGTGGCAAGCAGCCCTGCCGGTACTGCGCAAACACCTTCCGGACCTCACCTTCGCCGTGAGCGACGACCACCACAGCCTGGCGCAACTCGTCACGGCAGCCCTCGCCGACGGCCGGTACTTCCTCGTAGGCGTAGGCGGTGACGGCACCCACCACGACATCATCAACGCGCTTGTCCGGCAAGGCGCGCTCTCCGAAGTAACCTACGCCCCCCTCCCCTTGGGCACCGGCAACGACTGGTGCCGCACCCTGGGCGTACCCCGCCACATCCTGCGTTGGATCCCGGTACTACAGGCCGGCAAAACCATCCCCCACCGCATCGGCAAACTCACTTACCACACCCAGGGGGCGGGGCCGCAGGTGCAGTACTTCATCAACGTGGCGGGCATGGCCTACGATGCCGAGGTCGTACGCCGATCGGCGAAGCTACCGGTCAGCCACGGTCTGCTGTATCCCCTGCTTACGCTAGGCTACCTGCCCGACTTCACGCCGCCCGAGCTGGACCTGCAGTACGACGGCACCAGCGTCCGCGGCCGCTTCCACACGATCAATCTAGGCATCGGACGCTACAACGGCGGCGGCATGCGACTGGTCCCCCAGGCTGATCCCACGGCGGATACGCTGGCACTTACCTACGCAGTGGGTCTGCCGACCCGTCGCATCCTCGCGAATGGCTGGCGCTTCTACACGAATAGTATCGGTCGGGTGGAGGGCGTCACCACCACCCACGCCACCGACGTACGGATCACGGGCATCACCGGTCTGGAAGCGGACGGCGAGTGGCTGGGACAGGCGCCGGTCACGGCGGGTCTGCTGCCGGAACGGCTACGGGTAGTAGTGGGTAACTAGCCTATCTCCAGATCACCTAATGGAAGCTCAAAGCCCGGGAGGACCGTCTCGCCGGAGAGCACCTTATCGAAGCCGGTGATCACCTGCTCACTACCATCGGACCGGTAGATGTAGGTCAACTGATTCTTAGGATCGATCAGCCACGCAAGTTGTACGCCATTAGCGATCCATACCTCACGCAGCTTGGTCTGTAGCCGTCCGATCCGATCGGTATCCGACCGGATCTCAACGATAAATTCCGGCACTACGGGGGCGAAACTGTGCTTTTGCTCCTGCGTGAGCCGATCAAGTTGTTCCTTACTCACGAAGGATGCATCCGCTGACCGCACCGATCCATCGGGTAGAGTGAAACCAGTCGTCGGACTGTACACCTTGCCGAGCTTGTGCGATAGCACGAACATCCCTAGGTGAATGACAATATCGGCTTCCTGTCCGCCAGAAAGTAAGTGTACCGGAGACATAATAGACAATTGACCATCTGGCTCCCGCTCGACCAGGAGCTCGGGATGGCGGGCGCAGAAGGCAGCGAACTCCACCGGGGTAAGACTATCCTCGAAGCGTAACTGTACGCGACGGTCGGCGGGGAGTTCGATGGTGAATGGCATAGGAGTAAAACGTAGAACAGCTAAGATAGGTTATACGTCACCACCGCCAGATCACCTGTCCGCCCACCTCCGTACGCCGCGTCTTGTCCGTAGCCTCCAGCCCGCTGCCGAAGGTGCGACCGTCAAATGAGCGGGTCTGGGCCAGGCGCAGCTCCAGGGTGAGCTGACGGATGCCCTTGTAGCGGAGCAGGAGGAAGCTGCGCGCCCCCTCGTTGTAGTAGGGTAGGACGCGGGCGTTGTAGGTCAGCCCGTTCTCGTATTCGTAGAAGCGCACGTCGTAGCCATCCGTATGGAAGACGGCCAGGCGGGCGGATACGCTCAGCGGACCCAGCGGACGGTAGTGTAGATCCTGATACAGCATCACGCCCCGCTGCAGGCCCTTGCTGGCGTCTTCGGTGTAGCCCAGATCGAGCCGGCTGCGCCACTCCAGGGCCGGACGCAGCTTGTAGCCCGTATGGAAGCGGGCCTGAAAGCGGGTGCGCGGTATGACCGGGTCGATCTTCACGTCCGGACCGGCCGCCGCCACCCCGTAGCCCTTGGTTTCGCTGCGCAGCTCTACGTAGGCATCCAGGTGGCGCTTTATGCTGTAGTTGATCCGCAGCCGGTACTCATGGCCGCTGCTGGGGGCGTCGATGTTGAAGCGCAGCCAGTCGTGCCGCCACAGGTCGTAGTAGGCATTGATACGCCAGCGGGTGGCGGGGCGCACTTCCAGTCCCAGGTAGATGCCCTCCTCGTTGCGGCCCCCGCCCGACTCCCCGAAGGGCTGGGCACTCAGTGCCCGGTAGTCACGGGCGTAGTTGCGGTACACGATGGCCAGGTCTACGCGGCGGTCCAGTCCCACATTGACGCCGTGCAGCATGGCCCGTCCGCCGATCACCGCACCTGCGACCTCGCCGAAGAAGGATAGATTGCGCAGCCGGTAGTGGTAGTCCAGGCTCAGGTTGTGGAGCCGGTCGCCGTTGAAGTAGAAGCGGTTGTAGGGCCGGGGCGTGCGTAGGAGTGGGCGACTGAGGTGCTCGCCGAGCAGGTTGAGGCTGAGTTGCAGTCGGTCGGTGGGGGTGTAGCGCAGACTGCCGCCGTAGCTGTGCTGCTGCAGGGCGTTGCGGTCGGCAACCTCGGCGGTGGTGCGGTGGAGTCCGCTGAGGCCGAGGGAGGTCACGCTGGTGGAGTCACTGTCTAGATTAGCGGTGCGGGCGCGGCGGCTGCCGAATACCGTGGCCTCGACGTGCTTACCGAAGGCTAGAGTGACCCCCGCGCCGCGCATGAAACTGGCCTCGTTGACGCTGGCGTAGGGCTGCAGGGTGGGGGAGCGGCGGGCGACCGAGGTGGTCAGACTGCTCTTGCCGAAGCCAAAGCCGGTGTACAGGACCAGTCCCTGGCCGAAGCTGACCGAGAAGTCGCCCAGCGCTACGGCGCGCACCCGCCGGTTCAGTCCCCGCAGAAAGAGGTGGGCGCTGTAGAAATCGAAGCCCCGCCGCCGGTTGCTGCCGCGCAGGAAGGCCTCGCCGGGGTCCTTTTCGGCTACTACGCCCAGACTGAGCTGGGTACCGTAACGCTGCCGGTACTTCACGTAAGTGCGCCAGGGATCGCCGGTGTAGCGGGGGTCGTCGCCCTCGTAGCCCCGGGCGCGCTCCAGACGGCGGCTGGCCCGTACGAACAGCTCGCGGCTGCCTTCGGATAAGAGGGTGCGTAGGGGGACATTGATATCGTCGAGTCCGCGGGCCACGGTCACGTAGGGCAGCAGGCGGCGGATGGTCTCCAGATCGAGCCCCGGTACGACCTGCAGCTCGTACACGCTCACGAAGCTGCCCATCTGCCGACGGTAGTCCAGCAGGGCATCGATCTGCGGCGGACTTAGCAGGTAGGTAGCCGATAGGGTCTCGGCATCGGCGCGGTTCAGGTCGAGTGGCCGGCGGGCGTAGGCTTCCAGTAGGTCGAAGGCCGCATTGAAGGTGAACTCACCGCCGTCCTCGGCTTCCTGGGCGATGACGTCTTCGATCAGTTGTTCGGGCTCGGTCTGGGCGGGCAGCGTACGGCTACCCAGTAGGCAACACAGGAGGAAAGTGATAGACTGTAATAACGAACGACCGGACAAACAAAGGGGGCTAAGGGGATACGCGAGAAGCCGCGAATTAAACCCCCTGCCGAATGTTCTGCATAATTCCTTCGATCAACCGCGTACGCGCCTCGACGCTCGCCCAGCCGATGTGGGGGGTGAGCAGCAATTTGTCGCGATTCCGGACGCGCAGGTAGGGATGGTCGGCCGGTAGCGGCTCCTCGCGGAACACGTCTACGGCGGCTCCGGCGATGGCCCCTTCGTCCAGGGCGGTGACCAGGTCCTGCTCCACGACGATGCCGCCGCGGGCTACGTTGACCAGGTAGGCCGACGACTTCATCTGGCGCAGGCGGTCGAGGTCGAGCACTCCATCAGTCTGCTCCGACAGCGCGCAGTGGATGCTGACTACGTCGCAGGTCGCGAGGAACTCATCGAGTTCCATGCGGGTGTAGGGCGCGTCGTGGTCGTTGCCCCGTGCGCTGTAATAGACGACCTCTGCACCATACGCCGTGGCCAGTTCGGCTACCCGCCGGCCGATGGTACCCAGTCCGATGATCCCGTAGCGCTGTCCGCGCAGTTCGTAGAAGGGCTGGCGCCAGAGGGTGAAGTCCTTGGCTCGGGAGTAGTTACCGCTGTAGACCTCCCGGTTGAGGTGCAGCAGGTCCATCGCTACGGTAAACAGGGCGGTGAGGGTGAGCTGGGCGACGGAGTCCGTACTGTAGCCGGCCACGTTGCGGACCGGAATACCACGGGCTGCGGCGGCCTCCTTGGCGATGTTGTTGGTGCCGGTGGCGGCTACGCAGATCAGCTGCAGCTCGGGCAGTTGCTCGATGGTTTCGGCGCTGAGGGCTACTTTATTGGTGATGAGCACGGTGGCCCCGGCGGCGCGCTCCAGGAGTTGCTCGGGGGAGGTGAGCGCGTAGCTCGCGAAGTCACCCAGCTCGTCGAAGCGGGCGAAGGCGGGCAGGTCGTCGACGGTGCCGGCGTCGAGAAATACGATCCTGGGGGTGGCGGGCATGGGGCGGCTTTTTAGGTGGGGTAAATTATGACGCTGCAGGTAAACAAAGCGGCGCGCCGGGTCGCTTTAGTCACTATGCGGTACCTCTTGTTTGTTTTCGTCCTGGCGGCTGCCTGTTGTTCTACCACCCTACGCGCCCAGGAAGCCGAGCTGATGGGTACCGTGACCGGTCCGCAGGGCGATACCCTGATCGGCGCCTCGGTGCGGGTGGTCGGCTCCGTGATCGGGGCGGTCACCGACCTGGAAGGTCACTATATACTGTCGGTGCCCCCCGGCCGCATCCGCCTGCTGGCCACCTACCTGGGCTTCGAGAACTACGATACCGTGGTGGTCGTAAGCACCACGGACCGCGAACTCGAGGTCGATATCCGCATGGAGGAAAGCTTCATGACCACCGGCGAAGTGATCGTCTACGGGCGGCGGGCGGCCGGACAGGCACAGGCCCTGCGGGTGCAGCAGTCGGCCGTGGTACCGCAGACCATCCTACACGCCGAGACCTTTAACAAATATCCCGACATCACCCTCGCCGAGACCGTACAGCGCATGCCGGGCGTGACCATCACGCGCAACCGCGGCGAAGGTGAGCTAGTGCAGGTGCGGGGCCTGCCCGAGCAGTACACCGCCATCTCGCTCAACGGACAGCGGCTGCCCGCCGTGCAGCCCGAGGCCGACCGGGCGGGTAGCCTGGACATCATCCAGTCTAACCTGGTGGAGGAAGTGCGCGTCATCAAGGCTCGCAGTGCCGACATGGACGCCGACGCCATCGGGGGTACGGTAGACTTCCGCATCCGCCAGCCGGAGGACAAGGCCGAGATCCTGCTACAGGCCGGCGGGGGCAGTAACTTCGGCTTCGACCAGATCCCGGGGCAGTCGTCCAGCATCACCCAGGCGGCGGCCGTGCTCAACTCCGAACTGAGCGACGAGGCGGTCTACGGTCTGCTGGCCGGCAGCTACTTCCGGCACAACCGCGGCAACCGCACGCAGCGCTTCGACTACGGCGAGAACGGCACCACCGGACGTGAGATCAGTCGGGTGCGCCCCATCGATACGGACCGCATGACCACCAAGACCGGTCTGGTAGGCGCCGTAGAGCTCCGCCCCAGCATCTACAACCGCATGCGCCTGAGCTACAACTACAGCGCCAACGACGACGAGGTGATGACCCGCGAGACCAACTTCAACCGCGGCAACGCCACTACCGCTCTGGAAGACCGCATCAGCAGCCGCTGGAAGGAGGAGCGCCGCCTGAACATGGTGGCCCTGGAAGTAGAGAACAACTTCAAGCTCACCCAACTGACCTACGCGCTCAGCTTTGCCAGCACCAGCGAGCGGCTGCGCGACCGGCAGCGGGCCTTCAACTCCAGCACGGTGGACAACGGCGCGGCCACGGCCGACCGGCCCTTCGAGGACCTGCTGCCCACCGACACCCGCTTTGCCGGACAGTCCCTCGAGCGCCGCTTCACCGAGCAGCTCAACCTGAACCTGGAGGAGGATATCGCCATCGGTGGGGTTAACATCACCCGCCACCTCAACTCTAGCCGCACCAGCTTCCTGCGGGCCGGCGGTCGGTACCGGATCAAGGAGCGCACCTACGAGGAGTTTTACCAGGGCGTAGCGGGCGGCGGTCCGGCTGTACCGTCGACCGGCTTCCCCGACCTGAGCAATGAATCCCTGCTCGACGAGGACCCCGATCTCACCAGCGGACCCAACTACTACGCCTCCGAAAAGATCGCCGCTGGCTACCTGATGTACCTCACCAACTGGACGGCCAAGCTGACCACCTCGGTAGGCCTGCGCTACGAGTACACCGACCTGGACTACACCCTACAGCGCAGTCAGGACACCGACTCCACCAGCTACAACGACCTGTTTCCCAGCCTCAATATCACCTACCGGCTGCGGCGCGATCACCAGCTGCGCTTCTCCTACTACGACGCCATCGCACGCGTACCCTACGCTACCGTAGTACCCACCCAGCGCTTCGCCGAGCGGCGGCAGGCCCGGCTCGACGTGTTCTCCCTGGATAACCCCGACGTATCTCCCACCTACAGCCGCAACCTCGATCTCACCTACGAGCGCTACGGCCGCAACGACGGACTGATCAGCGTAAGCGCCTACGCCAAGTTCCTCACCGACCCCACGGTACGCGTCGCCAACTTCGAGTTCGTCAATGAGCAACCCTCCCTCGGCTACTCCATCGCCAATACCGCTGATGCCCGCCTGCTGGGCCTGGAACTGGGCTTCTACCAGAGCCTTGCCTTCCTCAACCCCAAGCTGCGCATCCTGAACGTGAACGGCAACGTGAACCTGAACAGCTACCAGCTCGACGGCGACGACACCGACAACACCCTGGCTCAGGCCCCGCGCCGCTCGGCCAACCTCAGCTTCGTCTACTCCAACCCCCGCACCCGCCTCAACCTCGTGCTGGCCGGCAACTACCGCAGCTCTACCCTCGACCTGTTGCGCGACGGTCAGCCCGTCTGGATCAACGCCGTCATCTCCCTCGACCTGGCGGCCGACTACGAGCTGTTCAAGGGTATTTCCGCCTACGTCCGCGTCAACAACGCCACCGATCACCGCGCCGAGCGCTACATCGGTAAGCCCGACCAGGACGATTCCCTGCTCCTGTCCAAAACGCAGTTTGGCGTCTGGGGCGTTGCTGGTCTACGCTGGAGACCGGGGAGGTAGTTCTGTAGTAGCGTAGTTCTGTAGTTCTCTCCCGCCTACAGAACTACCCCCTACAGAACTACAGAACTACCACACTACCCCACTAATTCCCTATGTTTGCCCAAAGCCACGCCCACTATGAAATTTTCCGTTTCCAGTTCCGATCTGCAGAAGAAATTACAGCTGGCCGGGGGGGCCATCGCGTCTAATCCGGTACTGCCGATCCTGGAAGATTTCCTGTTTACGATCAGCGGCAACACGCTGGAAATAGCGGCTACGGACCTGGAGACCAGCGTAGTGACCAGCCTGGAAGTGAACGCCGACGGCGACGGACAAGTAGCCGTACCCGCCCGCATCCTGATCGATACCCTGAAGGCCCTGCCGCAGCAGCCCGTGACCTTCGATATCAATGAGGACAACTACGGTATTTCTATCACCTCCGCCTACGGCAAGTATAAGCTAGCTGGCGAGCCTGGGGGCGACTACCCTAATATTCCGGAGCCCAGCGAGGCCGACGAGATCAGCGTGACGGCCATGAGCCTGCTGGAGGGTATCAATAAGACGCTCTTCGCCACCTCGACCGACGAACTGCGGCCGGCCATGACGGGCGTCTACTTTCAGGTCGACTTCTCGAAGCTGGTTATGGTAGCCACCGACGCCCACAAGCTGGTAAAGTACAGCCTGAGCGACGTGAACGGCGAGCTGACCAGCAGCTTCATCATTCCTAAAAAAGCCCTCAACCTGCTCAAGGGCGCGCTGCCGCATACCGACGTAGCCGTAACCGTGAGCTTCGATAAGTCGAACGCCTTTTTCGAATACGGCGACACCAAGCTGGCCTGCCGCCTGATCGACGCGCGCTACCCCGACTACAATGCCGTCATCCCGGCCGATAACCCCAACGTGCTGCTGGTCAATCGCGCCGACTTCCAGAACAGCCTGAAGCGGATCGTGATCTACGCCAACAAGACCACCAACCAGGTCATCCTCAACATCGCCGACGGCAGCCTCACCGTGAGCGCCCAGGACCTCGATTTCAGCAACGAAGCCACCGAGCAACTGAGCTGCAGCTACGACGGCAGTCCGCTACAGATCGGCTTCAACGCCAAGTTCCTAGTAGAAATGCTGGGCGTACTCGAAGGCGAAGAAGTGAAGCTGGAAATGAGCACCGCCACCCGCGCCGGTATCCTCGTGCCCACCGAGCAGGAGAACGGACAGGATATCATGATGCTGGTGATGCCGGTGATGCTGTCTAACTGAGGTTGAATATGGTAAATTTAAACACGGAGGGCACGGATTTCTTTTCACGGATTACACGGAGGCGGCCGTACAGCTACACCGTGTAACACCTCCGTGTCATCCGTGCCCTAAATCCGTGTTCTCCGTGTTTAGACTATGTCATATACCCCCCACGTAAACACCCCCAGCGTCCCAGCCCTACCCCCCGCCCGGGAGTGGACGCTCTCCAACGGACTACGGGTAGTAGCCATCCACGTCACCCAGGCCCCCATCCTGAGCGTGGAGCTGATCTGGCGCGCCGGCCGCCCCTACGAAGCCCAACCCCTGCTGGCCGCCGCCACCAACGCCCTGCTCACCGAGGGCAGCAGCAGCCACTCCGCTACCGCCCTGGAGACCCTGTTCGAGCAGTACGGCACCGCCCTGCGCACGCCGGAGGACTACGATACCGCGAACCTGAGTCTGGCCACTATCGTCAAGCACGCGCCCCGCCTGCTGCCCGCTATGGTGGAGGTGGTGGTCGCTCCCACCTTCCCGGCCAAGGAACTCAAGCGCTACATCAAACGCAGCAAGCAGCAATTGCGGGAGGATCTGGAAGACCCCGATACCCTGGCCTACCGCATGCTCTCCGAGGCGGCCTTTGGGGCCAGCAACCCCTACGGCTACGGCGGTACGAAGGCCCAGTACGAAGCCCTTACGCTGGAGGCCGTGCAGCAGCACTACCGCACGTATTACGGCGCGGCCAACGCCACCCTGCGCATCGTGG
Organism: Neolewinella maritima; assembly: GCF_923081025.1. GTDB lineage: Bacteria > Bacteroidota > Bacteroidia > Chitinophagales > Saprospiraceae > Neolewinella > Neolewinella maritima. The sequence goes on from NZ_CAKLPZ010000001.1 coordinate 809,834, forward strand.
GCCAGCTGAGTACGGAGGTGGAGGAGCTGCTGGAGGCCACCTTCGGTCAGCTGCCGACGGGTACCCGCGCGGCAGAGCCGACCTACCGGGTGGATGCCGGTCCGCCGCAGGTCTTGCAGCTGCACCGTCCGCGCGCCCAGCAGACGATGATCCGCCGGGGCCGCCGCGGCTTTCGGGTCACGGACGATGATTACCCCGGTCTCTGCGTACTGGAGACCATCCTGGGCGGCTACTACGGCAGTCGGCTGATGCGCAACATCCGCGAGGAGAAGGGCTTCACCTACGGCATCGACTCCGACCTGGACACCTACCGCTTCGACGGCACTTTCGGCATCTCGGCCGATGTAGCCAACGAGAACGTCGCCGAGGTGCGCCGCGAGATCCTCACCGAGATGGACAAACTGCGGCAGGACCTCGTCCCCGCCCGCGAGCTCGACATGGTCCGCGCCTACCTCATCGGCGGACTGGTCATGGACCTCGACGGACCCCTTGCCGTCAGCGGACGCCACCGTTCGGCCATCATCAAGGAATACGACGCAGCCGCCCACCTGCGGCGCCTGGATGCGGCTATTCGTGGCATTTCCGCCCGGGAGGTGCGCGACCTGGCCGCCACCTACCTGCGCCCCGAGCTGGACTGGGAGGTCATCGTAGGCGGCGCGGCCGATTCCGGCAGCGGTAGCCTATCTTCCGGGCTCACTCCCTAGCTACGCTCCACTATGACCTGGTCTACCGTTCTCCCGTCCCTGCTCCTGCTGTTTCTCCTGAGCTGTAACCGTCCCGCCAGCACCACACTCACCGCACCCGCCTCCGAGAATACCATAACCCTCTTCAACGGACAGAACCTCGACGGCTGGACCGTCCACGGCACCGAGCGCTGGTACGTAGCGGACGGCGAGCTGGTCTGCGAGAGCGGTCCCGACGCCGCCTACGGCTACCTCAGCACCAATGCGTACTACGACGACTTCGAGCTCACCCTGGAGTTCAAGCAGGAGGCCGATGGCAACAGCGGGGTATTCATCCGCTCCACCGTCGACGGCACCAAGATCAGCGGCTGGCAGGTCGAAGTAGCCCCGCCCGGTCACGATACGGGCGGCATCTACGAGTCCTACGGCCGCGGCTGGCTCATCAAGCCCGACCCGGAAAAGGACAAGCACCTGAAGGCAGGAGAGTGGAACACCCTCCGGATCCGCGCCGAGGGGCCCACCGTCACCTCCTACCTCAACGGCCACCAAATGGTCACCCTCACGGACGAAAAGATCGGTGCGGGCGAGGGCGGCATCGCCTTACAGATCCACGACGGCGGCGGCATCAAAGTGCGGTGGCGGGATATCGTGCTTACTCCGCTGGCGCGCTAGCATTATATCCGGGCGGGGCCGCGGGTGCGTAGGGTATATATGAATTGCTTGTTCTATTTTGAGCCAGTGTTCTGGATGAAGCAGCTGGGTGCGGGTTGGGGTAGGTGTTTCGACACATGGGGGGCGGAGCCTTGTGGCTATTGCGTATATACAACATGCGGTGGTGTGTATACGCGATTGGGGGAACAACGACAACCGAGGCTTCACGTCAAGTGGTTGACGCAGATTGGGGGGCTATACGCAATTGTGTGTATACGCAATGCGTGTGTACAAATGTTGGGCGCCATACCGGCATTAAAGCCGGCACGAACTTAGCTAGTTAATTTGCGGAAGAGCAAATTCCTGCTAAATACACCAGCATAATCTTAACTCACATCAAACACGACGGTACACTAATATTATGAGCAAAAAGATTAACAAATATAGAGTTGATCCAGAAACGATTCCTGAAAAGTGGTCAACAGTTCCAAGCATGTTTGAAGTTATAGACACCCATACTATTCCGTTTGAAGATCAGGTAGAAGGTATACTTCCAAAGTATTTAAAATTAAGTAACCCTGGAAAGGAAAGAGAGAAGTTTAAACTAATTTCCTTTCTACCTGTGTCTGAAAGCTATTGGTTATCTGTGTTCAATATGAGATATCTCAAGTACGGACGAAACTTTTATCTAGGCACAGATGAATCGGGCTTGCAGTCAATAAAAGTCAGAGATCGAAGATACAAAAGAGGTTATAGAATTGAACGACACAAAAAGTATGAAGATTCTTTGAAGCAGCATCCGTTTTTTCCTTGGTCTGAATTAAATGAGGAAACGAAAAATCATTTAAGGAATGAATTCAATGATATAAAGGATAATTTAGTAGCAAACAACAAGAAGGGTAAGTTAATTCTGCTACCAATACTGGCAATAGCAATTGTAGTGTGTTACTTTATCAATATAAACGCGGCACTACTATTAACTATATTATTCCTATATTCAATGTTTAGATACAATGTGAATTTTATTAGCTTAGAGAATCGAGCAAACAGTTTCTCGAAGCAAGTAGAAGATGCCTATGGAAAACAGAAGGATAATGTGAAATCTATACGGATAGAATTAAAATCAATATCATTTATTGATTAAAATCTACATCGCCCAACACCACGCCTACGTCAACCGGGGCTGGGTAGGGGAGTGCTGGTGAGTGCAAGGGGTGCCCGGTGCCGCCGCGCCGTCCCCTCTTGGGTGGGATGAAGATGGTCTAATTCAGGGAAGAGTGCCCCGGCTGCGTAGGCGTAAACATTCGCCGCAATCAAACATAAAAAATCGTACCTTGATCAATAATTTAAAGGCAAAGCAATCAATTCATGCCTAATCAATTCTTTGGACACATAAACAAATGGCTACTCTTATCTCAATCTGACACGGATTTTGCTTCATTGTTTGTGAGAGCTTGGATTCCGTTTAACGCTTGGTACGTAAATCACTATCAAATTACACGAGATAGAGAATGCATTGATAACCTTAAGTCCGATAACAATCATTTTCGCTCTAGAATGATTGCCTTACTTCAAACCAATGACGACGCTGCACAGGAGTTTAAGTACTATTTAGCAAAATTACAAAGAAGGTTAGATATGTATCCAATACCTGATGCTGTAAATCCAATATCGCTACGATCTATTTATTATAGAGAAAATCCTATAATGTCAACAACTCCCGTCGTTGAAAATCGCGGCCGTTTGTATAAAGCTGAAAAGCTTGCAGGCGGGGATATCACCCTTCAGATTTTAAACAAAAATAACAACAATAATACTGTTTATAGTTATAGTCATAATAAATACGAACCTACTCACTTTTTAAATTCATTAGCGCACAGTAATTTGTCCAATAATCAAAGAGGTGTGGCAGAAAGGTGCTATCTAGAAATCAATCCAAAAGTTAAAGAAAATTTGATAGCGGATGGAAATCGTAATGTGTTAAGGATACATACCATAAATCTAATTAACAATCCTAATCTCGTGTCGCAAGCCGTCATAGAATTGTTATATACCTTGCGTAATAAGTTGTTTCACGGTGAAATACAGCCCACGAGGCAGAATCTATCAGTTTACGAGCCCGCCTATTTTATCTTACGTTCGCTGCTAAAAGACATTCAATAATGAGCAACAAAATTGAAGCCAGGACGAGGAGTTTAAGAGAACTTCTAGATAATCAAAAATATAAAGTCGACTATTTTCAAAGAGAATATAAGTGGGAGAGCAAGCAGTTGCAACAACTACTCTTAGATTTAGAAGAGGCATTTTTTTTAAATTATGCTGATGGTCACACTATTGCTGATGTAGTTGAGTATAATACTTACTTTCTTGGTCCGATCATATTAATCGATGAAGGTAGTTCAAAGTCAATTGTAGATGGGCAGCAAAGACTTACCACATTAACCTTACTATTGATTCATCTTAATAAACTTCAGAGCAATTATGAAGAACAAGAAACCATTGAAACTCTAATTTACTCGAAAAGGCATGGAAGGAAATCATATAATATTGAAGTCCCTGATAGAACTGATGTACTTGACGCTTTATATCAAGGAAAGACGATTATAGATATTGCAGAGTCAGAACACATCGCAGGTCTGTTCGCTCCACTAATACAGAAGGTAGATAAAAAAGATGAGTCAGTACAGAATATGATAGACCGTTTTAACGACATCGAATCATATTTTTCGGAAGAGATAAGAGGAGAAAAGCTGTTGATGTTTATTGACTATCTTAAAGAAAAATTACTATTTGTAGAAATTGTCACGTTTAGTGAAGAGAACGCATTTACAATTTTTGAGACCATGAACGATAGGGGGTTAAGTCTCACCCCTACTGAGATGCTTAAGGGTTATTTGTTATCAAACATTGATACGATAGAGTTCCGTGATAGGGCTAATGATCTATGGAAAAAGAAAATTAGCCAACTTCATCAATTTTCAGTTAAAGAGGATAATGAGTTTATGAAAGCATGGCTCCGAGGTCAGTATGCTAGAACTCAAAGAAACAGAAAAAAAGGTTCAGGAAACGAAGACTTTGGTAAGATCGGTACTCATTTTCATACATGGGTAAGAGATAACTCAAAGTATCTTAATCTTGATACTAGCGATAGCGTTTTCTATTTCATTCAGAACGACTTCAAGTTCTATTGTGACGTGTATCAAAAGGTATTGAAGAAGACCAATGGAAAATATGACGGTGGATCTGTAGCAGCAATTTCAAGTTATTACTCGATTGCAACTTCACTGAGTTTACCACTTTACATGGCTGCTATATCTAAACTCGACAGCGAGTCTACTGTGAACGAAAAAATAGATTTAGTTTCAAAATTCTTGGACGCTTACGCGGTAGGCCGTTCAATTAATGAAAAACCTATTGGGCAATCATCTATTAGCTACTCACTTTTCTCATTGATAAAAAATATTCGTAATTGTGAAATAGTAGAGTTAAGAAAGCGACTTTCTGAAGAACTTTACGAATCAAATGCTCTTCCGTTTGATATTACTGATTTGACAGTGACTTCGAAGAATTACAGATTTATAAGATACTTGTTTTGTAGGCTTGTCTATCAAGTCAAATTGGATAACCAAACTAATATTTCATTTCAAGAACTTATATCATTGCGAAAGAACAATCGACTTGTTCCAATTCAAATACTCCCATCAAATAGGTATGAGATATATTCCGATTACTTTGAAGACGAGGAAGTTTACTCATACTACACAAATTTAATTGGGAACTATCTGCTTGCTCCTGCGGAATATTTCAACAAAGTGGATAATTTGCCTAGCGAAAAGAGAATAAACTATTTAAAAGAATTGGGGGGATTTTTACCAAATATTCTTCCACTTGAGTTTGAAGAATTCTCCTTGACGGATTTTAACTATCACTTTGACCAAGTGGCCATACATGAAAGGGGTAATGAATTAAACAAAATGGTATCTAAAATTTGGAACGATAATTTATAATGCGGCGAACACCGCCTCAACTCCATTAAGCTAAGAGTATTTGTAGGTATTCAGAATACCCATCCGGCCTAGCCTTGGGGGTGTTTCTCACTCATGTTGTCCGCTTCGTATCTTTAAAGTATAGTGCCCCCGCCCGGCCGTGAGGCGGCTCGTGCCGTGACCTGCTGCCTTTATAGCCCATTAGAGTGCTGAGCGATAGTTGGGTTCGTAAACATGTCGGTCCTGACTCCGCATGATCCGTCTGATGCGTACACGGCCCGGGCGGGGCCTATAGGGTTCGAGGTGGGTAAGTAGCTCGTCCAGGAGAACCTTGGTCCGGGCGCGCCACCGCCGGATACCTTCCAAAAACAGAGTGGGCAGCCAACTTTTGATCAGCCCGGCGGTCACGTTGCGATTGATGCGGTAGGGCTCACAACCGATGAAGAGTATCAAGATGCAATTAAAATAAGACTAAAAAGATTTGATCCATATGTATTAGATATGGATACAGAAGACCGAGCAAGGGTAGCTAATTACTTCAAAGAGCTGATGAATATAGTGAGGTTGAAAAGTTCAAATGGCTTCCTTAATAGCTTTGTCTACGGATTTGACCCAATTGACAACTAGTCGATCGAAGTCCTGCTTAGTGAATGGCAAATAGCCTTTACAACGGCACCAGTGACGCTTCCTTTGTAATTCGAATTAGCAGACTACGCCATTATCTTATTTACCCTATGGGACAACCACAAAGCCTGTAATGTTAACTTGATAAATATGTAAAGGGTTACCATTCAGCAAACAGTAAGGCTTAAATTACTATGAAAGATGAATTGGAACAAAGATAACCTGCAACTTCAGAATAGCGATCTTAAAGGGACACTGACATTGGTTTCAGAAGGTGGAAGAATAACACCAATTCCTAATGGGTATGCAGCACATTGTCAAATAGATAAATCGGAAATGCAATACTCATGCAGAGTCTACTTGATCGGCCGCAACCAGTTACAACCTGGGGAATCTTGCACAGCTTTGCTCAAATTCATATTCGGTTCAATAAACCAGTTGGGGTTGAACATGTCTGTCAACTCCGAGCTACAATTGAACGAAGGAGGAAGAAATATAGGGACGTTGGATGATCTAACTCTTTGTCTCCCATAGCTCACGGACATCTACTGCTAAAAATTGCCGAATAAAGAGAAATCGCGCTGGTGCAAAATGCGCGGAATAAGGCGCCAACGCCAACTTGGCTTAAGGTCCAGCTGCGTAGGCGTAAATGTCAGGCTGTGCAAATGCTCAAACGACCGCTTCGCAGGCCGTACAAGCTTCGCTCAGCCAAAACAAGGTGATGTAGTTATATTGACGATGTGAATTTTGCTAGTTAAAACCTAAATGATCGTTGGTGTAACTTTGGCTCAAAGGAACTTTTGCACAGCCTCCCGCTGCCCACAACCATACTCAATCTCAACCCCACATAGATGAAAATCACACTAACTAAACCTGATAAAAGTAAGTGGCCATTTACACTTATCAACAAGCAGCGTGAATCAACCTCGATAAGCGAAATTATCGGTAATGACTTTGACTTCTACTTCAAGATTTTTCATTCAGTCTATTTAGACAAGAATGATTTGGGCAATTTATCTCATCATGAGTTGAATAAACTATATCAGGATTCTCCAAAGACGGCATTTGATCAATTACTTGTGGGTGCTACATTAATGGGCCAAGGAGTGCCAGAAGATTTGTGCATAAATCATCACTTTTATCAGCGAGTTCTATGGAGAGAACTATTCGAAGGAAAAGGACTAATATTTAAAGCTGAAGCTAATCCCGATGTGCTTAGAAGTAAGTTCAATGGATCCTTTCCAAGTAATTTGTATGGACTCGTTAATTATGGATTTGACTGTTTTGAAATAAAGGAGCTCTCAAAGTTACTCGTCGACTATGGGTACGAAAATCTTATTTGTTACTATGATTTCTTATCCTCAGGCTTGTTAGGAGAGGTAAATAACGTTGAAGATGCAGAGCAGCAATTTACCATAAAAAGCAATGATTCGCCGAGCTTAATTATAGGTAAGCAGCCACCGTATGGGTCGACACCAAATTACATCTGGACGGAAGATAAATCGTTTCTTATCTGGAGTGACTATGATCTTCCCTATAGCTTTATTGGATGCAATGACTACTTCCGTTCAGTAGTATATAAAAGCACACTAGAATATTTAGAAGTGAGTCCAGCAACAACTTATGCATTCCTCGCGCCAGATGCATATGGCGCCTAATATTAGTTACATGAATTGGATTATAGAAAAGAGTAACAAGCTCAGATTTCATACCAACCTTGAAGTGCTTCTGGTGCCGATTGTAAGCAGAATCAGAACGCTGAAGTGGTTTGTATCAGATTTGGACCTAAATACAGATGCTCTGAGTTATCTTCCGATTGGACACGATCAAAATTATTACATTCTAGATAGCAAAGAGATGGATTTGTGTCGGAAGATAAATCCACAGGTAGTTTGGGGCTATCTAGCAGCATTCGATAGGCACACAGATATCAAGTTTGATAGGAATAGCCTACCTTATGTGGAGGGGAACTCCGAAATATGGGATAGTAGTAACTGGTTACTAGATAATAGTTTAATTGAAATGATATGTTGGGATAGTTCATATACCATCATCAAGTTTAAGGAGCAGGAAGTTTCAGACAAGTGGAGACAACTTTTTGATGAAGCGATTGATTTAGACGTTTGGACCACTAAACAAAGATCTAAGGCTATAATTGATGTGTACCCGAGACCTTGTGAGCCCTCCCCTAAAAAGCGCTATGACCCCTCCCCATAACCGCAGCGATAATTATACTGTGGAGCTTAGCGAGGTTCATCTAGAGCAATCGTTAATATTTCAGTCAAATCGATATGCGGACATATATAGATACAGCGTTACACATGGAAATAAGGTGCTCTTCACCTTCACCGACAACAGGTTGGTGTGGAACAGAGAGTCGATGACTCGCTTTCTCGCTCAGTTGGAGTTTGCCACCGTATGTGCTGTGGATATTGATCAAGTCAACCACCTGATTGGTCCTGAAGATGAGCTAAGCGGAGAGTAATTTTAGTATTGGTAGTATGCAACGACTTCTCTATTTTTTCTTTTCGCTCTTACTGTGGTGTATGCTACCCGGTTGCACCATAAGTATAGTAAATACGCAAGCTAGCGCACATCTTGAAGCGATAAAGCACTCCCTACGTAACAGTAAGTTGATTGACACTAGTGGAGTCACGCTAGAGCAGACTACCACAGGTAAATTTACCATAGTCTTACTCGATACCTCCACCCAGGTAGTGGGCCCGATCAAGAGGTTGAACGCTTTGCAAGCTACGTATGCTCTGGTTCAATCAGGCGCCGAACTAGACAGTCTGTGCGTTCAGTTTGTTTCAGAGCAAGGTGAGGAAGTAGCGACTACTGCATATGGACCCACAAACGTGCGGAACGTCAGCGATCTGTACGCGAGGGACAAAGACACGAGGCGGTTAGTAGAATACATTATTTTCAACGTCGACACGCGTAGTGCAGGCTTTTTAGATGGAGCTATCGAAGCGATGAACGAGCATGCAGATTGGTTCAGCTATGACAAAGGTGGTTTTGATTATCTATTCGAATACTTTACGATGTGCTTAGCGGGCGATTATACTTACTGCCCTGGCATGATCGCTATGTACAATATGTTTGTTGGAACCGATGAAGTCATCCTGGCAAACCTGTTTGAGTACTTCCTCACCGATTGTGACTGCCCAAATACTAACTATTCTGAAGGCTGAAGTATACATGATCTGTTGTTATAGGGCGCTACAACCTGGCGGACCAACTTTGGTTAATTTTTGTACTCGCTTAGAGGTTGGAACAAAGAAAATGATATAAGCACTATGCTATTAGATAGCGACATAAACCCACTATTGAAAGGAGAATGGTGAGGAAGTCCGAAGAAACTTAACTAGCAAGCATGTGGAAGTACCGAGTTTGAGTCGTTGTAGAATGCGGTATGCGATAAAAACAACCCTTGATTGGCCTGTCGTACTACCACGCACACTATCCCAATGTCACTGACACCCCACCAACGAACTAACATGTACAACAAAATCAATCCATTCGTATATGCAGCACTCACTACGGTTGGATTAGCAGTCGCCAGCGTACTGATCAAGGGTACTGTCACGCTCTTAGAAGTTATTCTAGTGTTCCTCCTGTCGAGTGTACTCTTCTATCTAGACTACCGGCGGAGCGCTTCTATAGAGAAATAGGGAGTAGGCCGAGGGCGCTGAGCAACGCAGAGCCACCGTACGTACGCCTCCGCGACCCTCTGCGCCCTCCGCGGTAGACCGAGTGCCGCTGCCATGCTGGGAAGATATCAGGTACGCACAGGCTCATGTATTTCAATCTATCTACGCAGGTCCACTCACCAAATGGATAGCCAAGTCTCCAGTTTATGAACGAATCGATCGATATACAGCGATTGCATTACCAGTAGCTACCGACCCCACTAGCCTGCGGCACGAATTAAACTACTTAAAGCAAACCGAGGTCGTACGGCGTACTCATCCTATTAGCGTGAAGCTGACCGCAACCTCTGTATATTGCTTAACGTTATCTGTACCAAACCAAGCAATCATGGGCTTTCACGTCGAGCTACCCGCCGATTTGCACGCTACAGACTTCGATCTTAAGATGCTGTTTGCTAGCAAGTTATTTGACGAGGGAATGATCTCTTCGGGCCAGGGTGCTAAAATCGTGGGCATCACACGCCGCTCCTTCATTGAGTTGCTGGGTAAATACGGCGCCTCTGCCTTTCAGACTGATGAAGATGAGCTGCTAGCGGATGCTGCTAGTGCTTGATCGTGTGGTTACTGCTGATGCTAATACACTTACAGGATTGTCTAAGTGAGACGCCCTGCGTTCAGCCCGCCTTACGTAGCTGGTCCCAGGGCGTCCCGGTCACTTCGCTGCCATCTTGGGAACGCTACAAGCAGGTAAAATTTCTCAATCAGGCCCGTCTAACACTGGACTTCTTCCAATTGACACTGCTATCTTAACCAAAATGACGGACCAACCTACCTAGATAATATTACGTTACTGTAACATAACTTCCTACCGTACATGAGCAATCCAGTAGTACATAACTTACTATCTCAGATCGAGGGGCTAGAGGTAGCCGATAAACTTGCTCTGCTGAGCGGGCTGACCGATAGTATCCGGACCTCCGTCGACCTAGCTAATAGCGCGACGGTTGTCGAACGCAAGCAAGCTGTAGCACGTAGGCTGTATGGCGCTTGGTCAGACATAGACGTTGATCCCTTAGTAGAGGATATCTATGCTAGCCGCATGCTGCCTGACCGGGAAATATCCTTCGATTAGATGGCCTATATTCTAGATACGGACATCTGCATCTTCTATTTGAAGGGCAAATTCAATCTCGGAGAAAAGGTCGGTCAAATAGGCGAACAGCATTGCTATATCTCGGAGATCACATTGCTAGAGTTAACTTATGGTGCCTATAACAGTGCACAATTTGAAAAACACTTAGCGGAAGCCATCGAAATCGAGCAATTGTTTGAAGTGTTACCTATTCGTCCGATCCGGGAAACCTACGCTAAGGAGCGTGTACGACTGAAAGACTTGGGACAACTCATCCCCAACTTTGATCTACTCACTGGCTGTACTGCGCTACATGAGGGTTGGACGTTGGTCACTCGTAACACTAAGCACCTTTTGCGAATTGAAGGACTCCATATAGAAAACTGGACGTCGGCTACCGATAACGAATTCATCTCGACTTCTGCGGAGAATTGATTCAGCATTACCGACTACGTTCACCTCAACAGGCTCAGCGGTCAACATCCCCCCTCACCATCCCTCACTCACCCCACTCTCCCCGTACCCGATCCGCTGCGCCACCGCCCGCAGGGTATCCCCCCCGTCCAGGTCAAACACGATGGGCTCGGTATATACCCGCCAGCCCGGCTTGTCCGCATCCGCCGGTAGGATCCGATACGCAACCTGCGCCCCCGGCGTCTTGCTCTCCAGGATGAAGCGACCGACGCTGTCCCGCCGCAGCTGCGGCCGACCGGTCACCGGCATCACGTCCCCCCCGTTCCAGAACCGTTGTACCAGCTCGACCTCGGGCACCTCGCCGAGGTCGCCGACGCGGGCCAGCCACTCATCCATGGCCGTGCGGAGCTCGGTGAGCTTGTCGGCGTAGGCGGACTGACCGGCCAGATTCCGCAGCTCATACGGGTCGTTCCAGGTGTCGAATAGCTCCTCCGCCGGCTTGCGGTCGCGAAACCACTGGGACTGGGCGTCCGTCAGCTGGCCGGCATCGCGCAGCCGCAGCAATTCCTGCATCGAAGGCAGCTTCTCGCGGTAGGCCACGGGCAGGTAATAGCCCCGCTCGGGGTAGTAGTTGCGCAGGTATTTGAAGCGGTGGTCCCGCACGGCGCGGATGCGGTCGTAGTGCTCGTCCAGCCGGTCGCTGGCGGCGTAGACGTACTGCCGCTCCGGCTCCTGGTAGCTGCCGAACTGCGCCTGCCCCTGCAGGTAGTCTGCCGGCTCGATGCCCAGCATACTGTGCACCGTGGGGGCGAAGTCTACGAAGCTGAACAGCAGCGAATCGATCTGCCCCGCCCGCTGCCCGTCCGGCCAGGCTACGATCAGCGGTACGCGCAGGCCCGAGTCGTAGAGCAGCCGCTTCTGCCGCGGCAGCGGACCCCCGTGGTCGCTATAAAAGAACACGATCGTCGAATCCGTCAGCCCGTCCTGCTCCAGCTGATCGAGCAGGAAGCCGACCTGCTGGTCCATGATGCGGATGTTGTCGTATACCCGCCGTACGTCCTGCCGCGTCAGCTCGGTGTCGGCCAGGTAGGGGGGCAGGGGCGGTTCGGCGCCCGCAGGCAGGATCACGTCCGGCCGCTCGTCGTCCGGATACCGTACCTGGTAGTCCTCCATGGGGAAAGTGTCCGTCTCGAAGCCCTCCCGGAAGCGCAGGTTCTTGCGGTTGGTCTCCCAGACCTGGCTCTCGTGGGTGATCTCCAGGTTGAATATGGAAAAGAAGGGCTGTCCCGCCGGCCGGTGCCGCCAGTGTGCCTGCGGCCCCTGCTCGTCCCAGGCCGTTTTCGGGGCCTCGAACTGGTAGTCCGTCTTCTTATTGTTGGTCGCGAAGTAGCCGTGCTCGCGCAGCACCTGACTCATCATCTTCGCCTCCGGCGGCGGCAGCGCCCCGTATTCCCCGGGCAGACCCAGGTCCCGCAGCCGCTCCACATTGTACTGCGTCCGCATATTGTGTCCGCCGATACTGATGGGGTACATCCCCGTGGCGATCGCATTACGGCTCGGCGCGCACACCCCGGCCACCGAGAAAGTATTCGGAAAGCGCACCCCCCGCGCCGCCAATCGACTCAGGTTCGGCGTCGCGATCGTCGAATCCCCGAAGGCCGCGATCAGCGGACTCATATCCTCACACACGATCCACAGTACGTTCGGCTGCCGCTCGTCGGCCGTAGCCGTAGCCTCACGCACAGCCTCCTCCTTCCCCCCCGTACAGCCCATAAAAAGAAGCACAAACAACAGGGCGGGGACGCCGGTGCGGTAGCAGGAGCGAACAGCGGAGGAATAGATCATGTCCGAAATGTAGCCATTTCTTCTACACCTCCGCTATACCCGGAAGGGTAGGGGCGGAGCTACTAGTCGATCGGCACCTCCCGCTCCGGCCGCTGCGCCTCCCGGGTCTTGGGGGCGGTGATGATGAGGATCCCATCCTCGAACGAAGCGGTCACCGCCGTACGGTCCACCTTCTCACTCAGCTCGAACCAGCGCTCGAAGCTCTTGATGGGGTACTCCTGCAGCAGGAAGTCGGGGTGGGCATCCTCCGGCTGCCGCGTGCCGCTGATGTAGATATGCTCGCCGGTCAGGGTCACCCGCACATTCTCCTTATCGAAGCCGACGCAGAAGACCTGCGCCACGAAGTCCGTATCGGTCTCCGCGATATTGACGGGCACGTTGTGCTTCGGACGGCGGGGCCCGTACTGCGGACGGCGGCGGTTACGGCGGCGGCCCCCCCGGCCGCGGGATTGTGTCTGCTCTTGCATGGTATTACGTTTAGTAGGGTAGACGGCGTATTACCTCCAATACTCTATTCCAATCCGAAATAATCCACATACGTATCCAGTAAAATATCCTGCAGCCGCCGTCTGGCGTAGCCCTTGCGCGAGATCACTGTCTTGAGCGGCACCCCGAGGTCATCGGCAATCTCCCGCAGCGTCTCTCCCTCCAGCTCGTTGCGCGTAAATACTTCCCGCTGCTTGGGGGGCAGCAGGTCCAGCGCATCGGTAATCTCCTCCAGTACATCCGTAGTGTCGCCGGATAGGGTAGGGGCTACGTAGGCATCGCCGTCCTGCAAGTCGCGTACGGCCGGTCGGCTCTCCTGGCCGCGGTACAGATCGGCGATCCGGTTGCGGGTCACCCGGTACAGCCAGGCGCGGGGCTGGGCGATATGCTGTGTCTCCAGGGCTTCGGCCAGTCGCACCCATACGTCCTGCAGTAGATCATCTACCTCCGGGGCGGGCACGCGGGTGCGCACGAACTCCCGCAACTCCGCACTGTAGGCGGCGTAGGTATCGGACCAGTCGGCTGATGAAGGGACCTCGTACATGGTAGGGGGGTAGACGCCGCAGGAGTGCGTTTACTCTATAGCCTGCGCACCGGCGGCCCCGCCCCCTAATGTAGGGTCTAGCGGACGACGATGCGCTCCTGGATCAGCGCACCGGACGGCAGCTGCGCGGAGAGTAGGTAGGCACCGGCGGCGAGCTCCGACAGGTAGAGCGTGGTCTCGTTGCTGCCGGCTTCGACCTGGGCCGTGCGCTGCATGACCTGCTGTCCGCTCAACGAAAACAGGCGTACGGTCATCGTACCGTCGGTCGGCTGCTCGTAGCTCAGCGTGACCCGGTCCGTGGTGGGGTTGGGGAATACGGATACGGAGGTGGTCGCGGCGGTACTGTTGCGGGTCAGGGTGATGACGTCGCTCACGGTGGCCGTACCGTCGTAGTCGAGTGTACGGATGCGGTAGTAGGCTTTGGCCACGGGGCGGGCGTCGACGAAGGAGTAGTCGAGGGCCTCGGTACTGCTACCGGCGGCGGTGACTTCGCCTACGGACTGCCAGTCGGCCTGGCCTTCAGCGAGCCGCTCCACGACGTGGGTGGCGGTATTGTCTTCGTGTACGGTGGTCCAGTAGAGGGAGTTGCTGCGGGCATCGGTCTGTCCGGTGAAGGAGGTCAGCTCGACGGGCAGGCTGCTGGCGGCGAGGCTGGCGGTGGTCATGTTGGGGCTCGTGCTCATTATAATGTGGTCCAGCGGCGTGCCGTCTTCGCGCATCAGGATACTCAGGGTGTGGCGGCCCAGGGAGTTGACGTCGATGGTGGGGTTCATGCGGGTGTAGGTCCAGGTATTGCCGTGGTCGATCGGCATGGCAACGTGGCTGGAGACCAGCGTACCGTCGAAGTAGACGGCTACGGAATTTCCGTTCGATACGGAGCGGTGGCGCAGGTAGAGGTAGTGCTGACCGGTCTGTACGAAGTCGATCGCGTAGTGCAGCATCGGTACGTCGAGAGAGTTCTCGGCACGTACGCCCGCATCGGGCACCATGGCGTAGCGGTCGTCGATAGCGTCATCGTCCTGGTAGGCGTACCAGTGCGTTCCTGCATGAGCGCCCTTACCGGCCGAGACGGCGGAGGGGACTTCGGCGGGCATGTCCACGGGGTAGTTATCACTGGAGGACTGCTGGTACACTAGCAAGGGCGCAGTCTCCGTAGCGTCAGGGCCCAGGGCGGTGGAGGTGCGGTAGCTAGCGTCGGGGGAGATCAGGATCTTATCGATCGGCGTATCGTCTTCCCGCATATAGATGGATACGATGTAGGTGCCGGTATCGGGTACGACGAAGCTGGCGTCGCGGCCGATGGTCTCCCACTGCCAGTCACCGGTATTGATATTCATCTTGAAGCGGTCCTCATCGGAGTAGTCGAAGTTTGTCCATACCGAATTGTCTCCGGGCGCGGTGCCCTTGTGGCGCAGGTGAATGTAGTGGCGACCGGTGCGCTTGAACGTCACTTCGTAGTCCAGGCGTGGCGCCAGGTAGTAGTTGAAGCTATCCGATATACTGTTCTGATCCTCTACGTACACGAAGGACAGCTCGCTGGCGTCGAGATCGTTCGTAGCCGCTACCCATTCGCGGCAGAGGAAGGGCTGTTGACCGCGAATGGAGCGGGTGGGGCGCTCGGCCTCCATGACGACCAGTCCGTCCAGTGTGATGGTGTCCTGCTCGTAGACCGCCAGGGTGGTCAGTGCGGCGGCGCCGGTGTTGCTGCCGGCCTCAGTGGTCTGCGGTCCGCGCCGGTCGAAGCTGCGGGCGGGGTCGGTGGTGACGACCATACGGTCGATGGCCAGTCCGTCTTCCCGGTGGGCGATGGTGATGGTGTGGTCGCCGGTGGTGTTGATGGCAAAGCTGGCGGCGGCCCGCTCCCAGCGCCAGTCCCACTGCCGGGTCCCAAAGCCGAACTGCTGGGTCGCTTGCACAACTACGCCGTCTACTAGGATATGGATGGAGTTGTCGCGGTCTCCGGCCGCGGCGTGGCGGAAGTAGATGTAGTAGGTACCGGTGGTGGTGAAGTTGATCCGGTAGTCGAGGTGTGCCCCGTCGGCGGGCAGCTCATAGGCGTTCTGCTCGACGGTGCCTACGATCACGTAGCCGCCCTGGTTGGCGGTGGAGCGGGTGCGCTCCGACCAGATCACCTCAGGCCCGTGGCCCGCGCGGGTGGATCCGTGGTAATTGGTAGGGCGTTCGGCCTCCATGACTACCAGCCCGTCTCCGTTCGTATTATCCTGTAGATAGGTCGTGCCGACGTTTTCGCACTGCGCGCGAAGGTCTGCTGCGGAGAACGATAGGGCAAATAGGAGGAGGAGGGCAACCACACGGCTGCCGCGACCCATAAGGGTCGGAAATACATTGTTTGTCATAGGTCTATTACTGGCGCAAAAGCGCTGAGAATAAATAAAATAGTCTTATTCGCTAACCCCTAGCGTGGGTGGGGAATAAAACCGCGGAGTACTATCCACCGCCCCTCGCATGAGCATGGATAAAACAGAATATGAAGAGTAATCAAATTAGCGAAGTACCCGATAGGGCCTTCTGAACATGGTATAAATCGAGTTTATAAGTTGTGTTGGTCAGGCATTCCGCAAAAGTAGATCACCGTTCCTACTACAAACATACGGAGTTTTATGTATATCGGTTTGCATGACAAGTAATTTTTTTGAGAAACTTCGCCGATGGGTGCGATACCAGGGGGCTGGTGGCAGTTCACCTGTGTTTGCTTATTGCTCTGGTACGATCTGCTCACCGACGGAGTGATTCACCCCCGCCCCAACCATATCCACGCGTCGAGCTAGTCGGCTTGTTCCGTAGGGATGGTCGGGGCAGGAGGGTCGAATCACCGATTGATGTAGCCTACCAGCTCTTGCTCGCCACTGCTGTCGGAGTACACCTTACCGCTGCTTAGGTCTACCGTAAGGAGGGTACCGTAGTCGATCTCCCGCATTTCGAGGCGTTGGCCATCGCGGGCGGTGACTTTGTACTCGCCCACCAGGTCGTCGTCCTCGTCGACCTCCAGCCAGAGACTATCTTCTGCATCAAACGATAGCTGGCAGATAAAGTAACCGTCTTCATCGATGACCTCGAAGGTCTCCGCGGGTTCGGAGCCCGTGTCACCTGCCTCGCGGATGGCTTCGGCATCGTAGCCGAAGGTCTCCTCTCCGTAGCTAGATGGCGCGGGATCATCGCTTCCGCCCGAGGTAGCTAGCTGACCGTTGCCCATGCCACCGGAGCCGGCGGCCGTAAGGCTTCCGTAGGTTTCGATGGAGCTATTGGCGGCGTTAGCGGACGGTTTCACCAAAATGCTACCCTGCTTGTTGTGCTCGATGCTCAACTCCTTGCCGGAGTCCGTATCCACCAGGACCAGCATGATGCTGTTGCGCTCCGTTTCGCGGTAGTCGCCCAGCCAGTCGCCTTCCATGTCCCATTCACTCCAGACGCTCTCCTCGCTGTCCCACTCGATCTCGGAGTACTGCCGGCCGTTGCGGTAGACGTTGAAGGTGCCGGGTAGGTTTACTTCGGTGCCGTCATTGCCGGAGCCGAATTCCTTTTGCCCGTAGGTGCTGGTCGTGGAGGTGGTCGGCTGTTGAGGGGTTGTACCAGCCGTAGTGGTTGCAATCGGTGGGCTGGTCTTATCACCCTGGCAGTCTCCCTCGACTACTCCCCGGACGTTGGTAGCCGACTTCACGCGCACCTTGCTTTTGACTTCCCGCGTCTTACCGTTACGCACCTTGTCGCCCTCTTCATTCACTTCGACGTAGGTCTCGACCACGTCATAGATAACCTCCTCTGGAGTGCCCATTACGGTCACCTTGGTGCGGCAGCCCGGCGGAGTCTTGGTTTTCTGACTGAAGGTTTTCCTCTGGGTGTAGGATTCCGTCTTATCCCGTCCTACGGTCGTTGTATTCTGAATCGATTTCTCCAGCGCTACCGTTAGGGCGGCCTGCACCGGCGCACTTCCTACGGTTATCGTAGACGAGACAGTGGTCTTGAATCCGAGGGCCGTACTATTGGAAACGGACCTGGTGACCGAAGCTTGGTATTCCCACCCTACATCCACCGTCTGCTCCGATTCAGCGACTGCATTGAAGCCGTCCTGCCAGCTCGTGCCGCCGATACGGCGCTCTTCCTCCGTTTTGACTACCGTCCGGTTCTTATACTCTACGTGGGATAGCGCGTACCCCGGTACGGAAACGCGTACTCCGGATACAGCATCGTTCATACCGAGCCGACGCAGATCGAAATCCGTGGGTTTATCGCCACGGGCCTTTAGCAGGTTCGACTCATTCATCGGATCGCTGAGGTCATTGCGAAATAACAGGACCTGCGCTCCTGGTTGTACCCGCGCATAGGTAAAGCAGTCATTGCAGAGTAGCTCGCTCTTCGCGTACTCTCCTTCGGCAAAGCCCTGCATGCCCTGCCGGCGGGTGTAGATATCGCCGTGCTCGTAGAGGTAGACGCGGGGGTTGTTCGCGTCGTCGAAGGCATCTATGCGAAACGAAGAGATCCGGTCGTTGAAGTTCATCAGGTGGTTATAGTTTCCTGGGTACAACTTGGCGGAGCGCCCCTGACCACCCCGGTGCTCGTATATAGTGACGACCATACCCGCGGGTACGACGACCGAGGAGATCCGATCTTCCATATCATTGCCGATGTACTCGACGCTCGATTGTTGGGTAAAGGATTTAGTAGCCTCGTCTTCCTCGAACGCGGGGGAATTGAAGAAGATGACCGCGCTTCCCCGGTCGAGTTGCTCGATACCAAAGGTGTACCGTTGTGCGAGCGCAGGTGAGGTAAGTAGAAAAAGAAGGAAGGCGGAAGAAAAAATGCGAAGGGCGAAGTGCTTCATGGGTAAGGGGGGGATTGTTGTTGGTCGACAATGTATAATGACCATCGCCTTCCTAGATCAGCCTAATTTCCCAACGGAACGGATGACTTTCCGAAGCGATCAGTCCATCCCGATCGGTCCAAACAGCGGCCGGCAACCTTCGAAAATATGGGAAAATTGTACGCTTCCCCTCACGCCGGCCCTGCAGTTGGTGCTATACTGAGTAGCGCATTCACCCATCCGTTTCCATGGCCTCTCCTCCATCACCTATCGACCCGCTACTCGCCGCCTGCCAGCGTGGGGAGCTGCGGGCCCAGGAGACGTTCTACCGCCGGTACTTCCCACTACTACTCCCCATCTGCCAGCGCTACCTGGGCTCCCGCGAGCGGTCCGTGCCCCTGCTCAACGCCGCCATGCTGCGGATCTTCCAGTCGCTCGACGACTACCGGGAGGAGGGCAAGCTGGAGGGCTGGCTGATCACCATCACGCGCCGTACCGTACTCAACCACCTGCGCGACGAGGCCCGCTCGCAGCGCCGGCTCGCCGCCCGCGACTTCAGCTGGCCGGCCACGGTACACAATCACGCCCTGGATACCCTGGCCGTAGCCGATATCCTCCGATTGCTGGACCGCCTGCCCGATCACCTGCGGCTGGTCTTTAGTCTCACGGTCTTCGATGCATATACCCACGCCGAGATCGCCGCCGAGCTGGGCATCACCGAGACTGCCAGCCGCTGGCGCCTCAAGCAGGCCCGCAGCCTTCTCCAGGCCGCCTACCAAGCCACCCACCAACACAAACTGGGCTCATGAAACCATACGATGCCCACTGGCGACAATCAATGGATGACTACTCCCCCGAAGCCACTGACGCCGACTGGGCCGCCCTGCGCGAACAGCTTCCCCCACGCCATCCCAGTCCCCGCACGGCCTACTGGTTCTGGAGCCTGGCCCTGCTCCTTCTCCTCGGGGCGGGCACGCAGGTGCGGTGGACGGACAGCACGCCCCCAGATCCAGTCTTTGCTACCCAAGCACCGCAACCCATTCCATCCCCTGCGCAGCCTGCGGTCGCGCCCACTGCTTCCCTGCCGTCGGTCCCTCGGGCGGTTCCCGATCCGGTGGTGCCGAAGCCGACCACGCCACCGGCCGCAGCCGTGACTACCCTGAGGTACGCGCTACCCGAGTCGGAACCGTCCATACCGGCTCCGCGCCGCCCACCCGTCGTACTGCCTCCGCTGCCGACCCGCGCACCGGCAGCCGTGCAGTCCTCTACCTATCTCATCGATCAGGCCGATGGTCTGGGCAAGTCCCTGATCATCGTACCCCCGCCGCCCACTCCTCCCTCCTGGCGCGCCCGACGCGTGCAGCGCGCCGCGAATGGACTCTACCCGCCGGTCCGCACCCCAAAACAACCCGAATGATGCGCTTCCTCTGGCTCCTTCTTTCTATGTGTACGGTCTTGCCCCTGGCCGGTCAGACCGACTCCCTACCACAAACCGGGCCGCAACTGAGCTATGCGCTGTCGCTCTATAACCCCCTTGGCGCGGCGGACGACTACCGGGGAGCCTCCCTCGATGCCGAAGCCCGCCTGCACCGCAACTTCAGTCTGCTCCTCAGCCTTGGCCGCCTGGAGCGGGAGGAGGTGACCTCCTGGGCCGGCCTGCCACTGCAACGGCTAGCGAACGTGCCCCTGCCGCCCAACTGGCCGAGTGAGCGACTCAACGATGTAGTGATACAGCAGACGCTGCGGGTGTACGTCGGCCTGGGCGGACAGCTCAACCTGCGCGTCGGCTCGGGTGACTTGGCGCTATCCGGTCTGCTCACCGTGGGGCCAACGCGGCTGCGTCAGCTAGCCACCTACGGTAGGCTGATCCTGCCCACCCAGGCCGGTAGTAATCCGCCGGAAGTCCTTCCTCCCTCCGGCCTGTCGGGCACGGCCACTCTGCGCTACCTCGCTCCGGTGCAGCTGGGCGCAGTGGTCCAGCTACACTATACGCACTGGCTGTCCCGCCACCTGGCCCTGCGTATCGGTACCGGCCTGTTCAATCACGGTCTGGCTACCTGGAATACCTACCGGGATGGGGAGCCCGCCCGCTACGAGCTGCGCGAGATCGACTACCAGGGTGCCCACCGCATCGGGGTGGAGAATTACCCCCTGCCCGAAGAGGAGTCCATCCCTACGCCCGACCCCACCGCCCACGAACGCCACGTACTGGCCTTTAACGTCGGGATGATCTACAAACCTGCTAAATCCATCCGGTGATGAAGCGCCTACTTCCCCTGCTACTTTTCTTTTTCCTCGGTGCCGAAGCAGCCGCTCAGTTTAGCGTACGCGCCGCCGTGTACTCCGGTCCGCTACGGATCGAGGAGTCCGGAGAGACTGTCAGGGGGTGGAGTAACGGACTGGGCCTGGCGGTAGCTTACCACGTCAACGCGCGCTGGGGTACCCCGTCCCTTTCGCTGTCCCGTGAGTCTTTCGGCGGGTTTAATGTCGTGCGAAACTTCAACGGTATCGTGCCGGCCTTAGACCCATCCGCGCCGGCCACGGTAGTCAGCGTGGTGCTACACCAGCGCGGGTTCAGCGCGTATCACCTGCGGCTGAGTGTAGAAAGATATGACTTCGAGACCATTCCCCGGCTGAAGTGGGGTGGAGGTGTCGGCGTACTGGCTATCGGTGAGCGCGACCCGGTGCGCTACGACATCGTCGAGCAGACGCTGGCGGGGGAGATCCTGCCATCCAGTGACACCTACGGCTTCTTCGTGGAGGAGGGTAGGATCCTTCGGGTGGATCAGGGTAGGCTGCGTACCGCCGCCAACCCGCAACTGGGTAAGTACCGCCTTACAACCCACCTGTATCTGGCTTACCAGTTGAGTGAGAAGGTACAGTTGGTATATACCTACCAGAACAGTTTCCGCCCCATCGGCAAGCGCTACGGCCCGTCTGGGGAGCAGTATATGTTGGGTGAGTTGCAGTACCTGACCATCGGCCTGGTGGGCACGGTGCTTGGGAGAGAGCGACGCTAGTCTTCTAAGTGCTTCCTGAGCTAGCCCTTATTCCGCAGATCGTCGATAAAGCGCGTCAGCTCCATCTCGTCGTACACCAGCACTTCGCGTGGCTTCGAGCCCTGGGCCGGACCCACGATGCCGAGCTGCTCCATCTGGTCCATGATGCGGCCGGCGCGGTTGTAGCCCAGCTTGAGCCGCCGCTGGATCATGGAGGTGCTGCCGTGCTGCTGACTGATGATGAGCCGGCTGGCGTCTTCAAACATATCGTCCAGGTCGGCGTAGCTGAGCGAGCCGGAGCCGGCCATCTCCTCGTCCGTATTGTACTCGGGCAGCAGGTAGGGCTCTACGTAGCCCCGCTGGTTGCCGATAAAGTTGATCACCTCCTCCACCTCGGGGGTATCTACGAAGGCACCCTGTAGGCGCACCACGTCGCCGCCGTTGCTCAGCAGCATATCGCCGCGACCGATCAACTGGTCCGCGCCGCCGGCATCGAGGATGGTGCGCGAGTCTACCTTGGCGGTCACCTTGTAGGCGATCCGCGCCGGGAAGTTGGCCTTGATCACGCCGGTGATGATGTTGACCGAGGGCCGCTGGGTAGCGATCACCAGGTGGATACCCACCGCCCGCGAGAGTTGGGCCAGGCGCGCGATCGGCATCTCCACTTCCTTGCCGGCCGTCATGATCAGGTCGGCGAATTCATCGATGATGAGTACGATGAAGGGAAGGAATTTGTGTCCCTTCTCGGGGTTCAGCCGCCGGGCGACGAACTTCTCGTTGTACTCCTTGATGTTGCGGGCCGCCGCTTTCTTGAGCAGGTCGTAGCGCTGGTCCATCTCGATACACAGCGAGTTGAGGATGTGGATGACCTTGGTGGTCTCGGTGGTGATGGGCTCGGTCTGCCCCGGCAGGAAGGCCAGGAAGTGGGCCTCCAGCTTGGCGTAGGGGAATAGCTCCACCTTCTTGGGGTCGATCATCACCAACTTCACCTGCGAGGGATGCTTCTTGTAGAGCAGCGACATGATGATCGAGTTGATACCGACCGACTTACCCTGACCCGTCGCGCCGGCCACCAGCAGGTGGGGCATCTTGGCCAGGTCGGCGATCAGCACCTCGTTCTTGATCGTCTTGCCGAGGGCCAGCGGCAGGTCCATCTTGGCGGTGCGGAACTTCTCCGACTCCAGCACCTCCCGCATGCTCACCATCTGGGGGTTCTTGTTCGGCACCTCGATACCGATCGTACCGCGGCCGGGGATGGGCGCGATGATCCGGATACCGAGGGCGGCCAGCGACAGCGCGATATCGTCCTCCAGGTTCTTGATCTTGGAAATACGTACACCGGGGGCCGGCACGATCTCGTATAGCGTTACAGTGGGTCCGATCGTAGCCCGGATCTTGGTGATCTCGATCTTGTAGTTGAGCAGCGTCTCGATGATCTGGTCCTTATTGGCTTCCAGTTCGGCGCGATCCACCTCCTGCTTCTGATTGTCGAACTCCACGAGTAGCTGCAAGTGGGGCGATTCGTAGCTGGGCAGGTCCAGCGTCGGGTCGTAGGGCTCGCTGTGGTCCTGATTCTCTTCCGTGACGGCCAGACTCGTATCGATGCCGGTATCGCCATCGGCCACCAACAGATTGTCGGCACCCACGGCCAGGGGGTCCTGGGTCACCAGCGTGAGGTCGCCGACGCTGTCCATCGGCATTTCCATCTGCTCGCCCTTCAGCTGTTCCAGGCCCTTTTCGGACAGGGTTTGCGGTCCCTCTACCTCGAAGTCGTCCGTACCGCCGGGGGCCAGGATGCGGGCATTGCCCTCGCGGCGGGGCAGGGTAGGGGAAAGTGCGGCACCCGCGGGCGCGGCCGCCGGTGCGTTGCGGGTAGCGGAAGTGCCCCGTGCGGGCTGCTTGCCCCGGAAGATGGACGAAAAGTGATCCACCACGTCCGCCCGGATCTGGGCTGGCGAGCCGTTGAAGTCGATGCGCGCCTCGAAGACCAGGTAGAGGCCTACCAGCAGCAGCAGTAAGAGGATCACGCCGAAGCCGCCCAGCACACCGCTCAGGTGGGAGACCAGGTAGTCGCCGATACCGCCGCCGATGGGGAAGTCCGTCAGGGAGCCGAACACGAAGCTCAGCAGCACGGAGAAGCCGATGGTAGCCAGCATTAGCTTGACGAACAGGTTGGCCATCGGGCGCAGCGCGGCGCGCCGCAGGCGGTTGAGCCCGAGCCGGCCCACGAAGTAGACGAGCAGGAAGCTGGGTACCCCGAAGCAGAAGTAGATGAAGAAGTTGGACAGGAAGGCGCCCAGGCGGCCCAGCCAGTTGTCCACCGTAGCGGCGTCCTCCGAGAGCAGTTTCCAGCTGAAGCGCAGCACGCGGTCCTGGTCGATCTTCCAGGTGAAGAGGTAGGAGACGAAGGCGATGGTCAGGTAGACCGCGATGAACAGCAGCAGCAGGCCGAACAACTTCGGGATACGCTCATCGCTGAGTCCCATTCTGAGCCCGAGTTGGGGACTTTTTTTCTTTGTTTTGGCCATTCAGTACGTGCCTTGTGGGGCGGGTGGCGAAATTACAATAAAGGAGGGGAACGCAAATAGGGGGGCTGAGGTGTGTCAATCCATTACTGGGTGACGACCGGGCAGGAACGTCGTATCTAATCCGTATGGTGCCCGTCGTGTCCTGTATTGGTCCCGCGGCAAAACAAAAAACAATAAAATTTTCGACTGCTGGACTAAGCCCTGTGCAACCGGTTGTTCTCGTAAATGCGTCATAATGACACGGTTACGGCACACGCAGTATAAAATTCTGATAATTAGTGTAGTGAATAGCAGGACAGTACAGGACAGTGGTGGCTTGCCAAATATGCTATGTTTAAAGAAGAAATGGGGAGGTCGCATTCCGTCGGCTTCCCTTCGCGTACTCCCTCACTTAGTCTACTCGATCATGTTAACAACCACCCGTACCCTATTGCTCCTGTGCAGTCTACTCAGCACTGTCGGTCTGCTGGCCCAGGGATCGATCCGTGGCACCGTCACGTCGGAAGACAACGAGCCCCTGATCGGGGTCAGTGTCGTACAGGTCGGTACTACTAATGGTATCGTGACCGACCTGGACGGCAACTACTCCCTCAATCTGGTGGACGGCAGCAAGACGGTCCGTTTTTCCTATACCGGCTTCGCGCCCCAGGAGATCGAGGTGGGGAGTCAGACGGTCATTGACGTGGTACTCGGCGGCAATAGTGCCCTGCTCGACGAGATCGTAGTGATCGGCTACGGGACGGAGCGCAAGCGCGACGTGCTGGGCTCCATCGCTTCGGTAGACGAGGAGCAGATCACGCAGACCACGCCGGTCAATGCCTTCGATGCCATTCAGGGGCGGCTGTCGGGCGTGCAGATCTCCACCAATGGCGGACCCGGCGCCGGCTCCGAAATACGGATCCGCGGTACATCGACCTTCGGCGGCGGCGTGGAACCCCTGTACGTAGTGGACGGGCAGCAGCTAGATAATATCGATAACCTGAACCCCAACGACATCGCCTCCATCGAGGTGCTGAAGGACGGCGCCTCGGCGGCGATCTACGGCTCGAAGTCGGCCAACGGGGTCGTCATCATCACCACCAAGGGCGGCACGTCCGGCAAGACCACGCTGGAGATCAACCACTCTACCGGCATCAGCGACGTGAGCAGCCTCATCCCCATCTCGAATACCCGCCAGCGCGTCCTGTTCGAGCAGCAGCGCAGTGGCGGCATCGGTACCGGTACCGATAGGGATTCGCTCAGTGCCCGCTTCCAGCAGGAGGTGGATATCCAGGACCTTATTCTGCAGACGGGCGTGCGCAATCAGTCCGGCATTTCCCTGAGTGGTGGCGGCGAGAACAGCCGCTTCTACTGGAATACGGGCTACCTGACCGAAGACGGCGTGGTGCTCAACAGCGGCTACAACCGTATCAACACGAGCCTGAAGGTCGACTTCGATCTCAGCCGCGTGATCAGCGCCGGCACGCGGATCAACGCCTCCTACGAAAAACAGAACGGCCTGAACGAGAACACGGTGTTCCGCCAACTCTCGGAGCGCCCGGCCTACCTGCCGGTGCGGGACGGGAACGGAGACCTGTTCCCCACCGTGTTCGGGCGGCAGAACCCCCTGGGGGAAGCCCTGGAGACCACCGCCGACGACCGCAACTTCCGCTCGACGCTCTTCAGCTACATCGAATTCAAGATACTGCCGGAGCTGGCCTTCCGCTCTACGCTCGGCATCAACTACCGGCAGCGCAAGCGCAACGACTTCGAGCCTACCATCGTGCGTAATATCGGTCAGCCGCCCACCGGCCGGGAACGGCAGGACCTGGACTACGACATACAAAACGAGAACTACCTCACGTACACCAAAAAGTTTGGCGACCACAATGTATCCGCCCTGCTGGGTATGCAGACCCAGCGCTGGACCAGTGAGTACTCCGAGCTGCGGGCGGTGAGCTTTGCCTCCGACCTCATCCGCACCTTCAACAACGTAGCGGAGCTGAATACGGGCGCTACCCGCACCCTGAAGGACGGTCACTCGCTGCTCTCTTACTTCAGTCGCCTGAGCTACAACTACAAGGGCAAGTACCTGCTGGCGGGTACGCTGCGCCGCGACGGCTCCTCCCGCTTCGGTACGGATCAGCCCTATGGCAACTTCCCGTCAGTCTCCCTGGGCTGGCGGATCAGTGCCGAGCCCTTTATGGACGGTATGCGGGGCACGGTCTCCGACCTCAAGTTGCGGGCGAGCTACGCGGTGACGGGCAACGAGCGGATCGGCAACTACGATGCGCAGTTTCTGTACACCCCGGGATTTATCTACAACGGGGTGAACGGGGTAGCACCCACCCAGCTATCCAATCCCGACCTCGGCTGGGAGAATACGGAGCAGGTCAACTTCGGCCTGGACCTGGAGCTGCTGGAAGGTCGCTTTACGGCCACGGCGGACTACTACGTCAAGACTACCGACCGGCTGCTGTACGAAGTGCCGCTGCCGGAGGAGACCGGCTTCAGTAGTGCGCGCCAGAACATCGGCTCGGTGGAAAATAAGGGTATCGAGCTGACGCTCGGAGGTACGCCCCTGAAGGTGGGTGACTTCCGCTGGTACACGAGCTTCAACATAGCCACCAACGAAAACGAGGTGCTCCTGCTGGCCGATCCCGATGGCTTTCAGGACGATGAGTTCATCATCCAGGTCGGTGAGTCGATCGGTAACATCTACGGCTTCATCAACACCGGCATCTTTCCGTACGACGAGTCCAATGCCTTCACCGCTGACGGGACCCGCCTGACGCCCAACTTCGACGGGGACGGCAGCTTCACCAACTATACCCTGAACGGACAGGTCTACCAGGGCGAAGTGAATCAGCTGCGCGCGGCCGGACGGGTCCTCGGCGGCGGAGACGTGATCTGGAAGGACCTTAACGGCGACTTCACGATCGACAACACCAATGACCGCTCGGTCATCGGGAACGGACTGCCCAAGTTCTTTGGCGGGTTTTTCAATGAGTTCACCTACCGCAACCTCTCGTTCTCCTTCCTCTTCGACTACAACTTCGGCAACGACATCTACCGCAACTACGACGACCGGCGCAATACGGCTACCTCCTTCGGCGCCACGCCCCACCCGGACCGGATCGACGGAGCCTGGCTGCAGCCGGGGGATGAGGTGGAATACCCCAGCCTGGACCGCAGGCGCTCGCAGAACCGGATCGGTCTGGACAGCTACTATCTGTCTGAGGGAGACTACATCAAGCTCCGCAATATCCGCTTCAACTACAATCTGCCCACCACCATCACGAACCGGCTGGGCTGGCTGGACGGCCTGTCGGTAAATCTGTCGATCAATAGCCCCATCACCTGGACCAACTACGAAGGCTACAATCCCGAGCTAGGCTCCCGCGGCAGTGCCCTCCAACCCGGTATCGACAACCTGCGCTACCCCAATAAGACCGAATACATCTTCGGCATCAAGGTACGTCTGTAACCCTCCCATTCCCTCCAAGCTAATTTTCTACCATGCAATCTATATCCTTTACCAAGGCGGCGGGCGGACTTCTACTACTGGCCCTCACCCTGGCTACCTCCTGCGGAGATATTCTCGACGAGCAGCCCTTCAGCCAGACCTCCGATGCGCAGTTCTGGCAGAACAACGGGGATGCCGCCTCCGGGGTCGCGGCCATCTACGACGCGATGCAGCAGACCTACCGGCGCAATCACTACCTATGGGGGGAGTTCCGCTCCGACAACTTCATCGCCAGCGACCGCGTATCGGTGACCAATGAGGAGTTGGTGACCAACCAGCTCACCCAGTCCAACGCCGACGTGCTGCGCTGGAACGACCTCTACCAGATGATTGGTCGGGCCAACCTGGCCATCCAGAAGATCCCCACTATCCCCAACTTCACCCCCCAACTGCTCGGGGAGGCGCATGTATTGCGGGCCTACGCCTACTTCGATGCCGTACGGGTATGGGGCCGGGTACCCCTGTACACCGAACCCGTGATCGGACTCGGCCAGGACCTTACCCGGCCGGCTACGGAGGGAGACATCATTATGCGTGAGGTCGTCCTGCCCGATCTCGAGCGGGCGGCGGAGCTGATCACCAGCTCCGGTACGGAGTTTCGCTTTACCAAGGCGGCACTCTGGGCGTTGCAGGGCGATGTGTTTACCTACCTGAAGGACTACGACCGGGCGAAGGAAGCCCTCGACAAGATCATCGCGCTGAACGAATACGAGCTGGTCACCGACCGGGAAAGCTGGAGTCGCCTGTTCCTCAACGATCTCAACCTGGGGCAATTCCAGGAAGGGCCCGAGCTGATCTTTTCCATTCGCTACGACCTGCTGGAAGACGGCAACGGTGCCTCGGGCAATTACGCGCTGTTCTTCGCCGGTATACCGAGCTTTTTCATCTCGCCGACCCTGGAGCGCAAGTGGATCGAGAAGTTCCCCGTCGACTCCGCCGCCTGGGTGGCGAAGTATCCGGACTTCGAGCCGCAGGAAACGGATGAGTTCGGTAATACCCTGTTCGGTGACTGGCGCTACTTCGAGAGCCGCGAAGATCGACCCATCGGGGAGGCCCGGGCCGCGAAATACACCAAGATCAACTTCAGTGCCAATGACGACCAGACGAATATTCCCGTCTACCGCTACGCCGGCGTCCTGCTGCTCAAGGCCCTGGTAGAAAACCGCCTGGGGAATGCCGCGGTAGCCATCGAGCTGGTCAACGAGGTGCGCACCGCTCGCCAACTCCCCCTGGTGGATGCAGCGGACTATCCGGATACCGAAAGCCTGGAGCTCCTGGTGCTCGACGAACGCCAGCTGGAGCTTTTCGCCGAGGGCGACCGCTGGTGGGACCTGCGCGCTACCGACCGTGTACGGCAGGCGCTCGATACCATCGCCACCATCCCGGAGGGGCAGCTGGTCTTTCCCATCTGGGAGGGACACCTCATCGACAATCCCAATCTCACGCAGAACCCTGGCTACATCCAGTAAAGACCGACACCATGAAACTATCTCTCTACACCAGCGGCCTTTTACTGACCGTACTACTCACGTATTCGGGCTGCGACCTGGAGCGCCAGCGGCAGTTCGAATTCGATCCCGACATCGCCCCGCAGGTCACCTTCAACATGACGGCCCTGGAATTCCTGCAGATGCATCCGGGTGACGACTTCTACTACCTCGACTCCGCCATCGCCCTCACCGGTATGGAGGCGGAGTACTCCACCAACACGGACCCGCGCACCTACCTGCTGCTCAAGGATGCCGCGTTTACCGAAGGCGGCGAGATCCTGCAGCAGCTGAGCGGGGCTACCAGTACCTCCCTGGATTCCCTGGACGCCGACCAGATCGACCGGCTGCGCACCGTGCTGCGCTACCACATCATCGAGGCCTACATCGAGAACGGCTTCGACCCGCTGAACGTCCTGTTCCAGGACTACTTCTTTCAGACCCTTGTACCGGGAGACGATGGCGTCATGACCATTAACCGCGACGACCGCTTCCGCCTGAACGTCAACCGCTCGGACGACCTGCAGGGTACCAAAAAGGGTGGCCGCATCGGAGAGCACAACTACATTTTCACTAACGGGGTGGCACACCTCACGACCGATAGCTACCGCAATGCGCGCTACTAATGACGTATGATCGAATGTTTTTGGCCCCCCATCCGCCCGACGCTTCATCCGGGCGGAAGGGGGGCGTTTTTTTAGGTACATTTCTCTATGCCGCACCGCTTCCCCATACTCTTACTCCTCCTGTGGGCCGCCGCTGCCGTGCTCCCCGCGCAGCAGACCGAGCAGCCGAACATCATCTTTATCCTTACTGACGACCAGCGCTTCGATGCCATCGGCTACGTCGGTAATCCCCTGGCCACGACCCCGGAAATGGACCGCCTAGCCGAGCAGGGTACCTACTTCAATCACGCGATGGTGACCACGCCGATCTGCGCGGCCAGTCGGGCCTCCATCCTTTCGGGGGTGTACGAGCGCACCCACCGCTTCAACTTTCAGACCGGCAACATCCGCGAAGAATACCTGGCCGAAGCCTACCCCGCCGTGCTGCGGCAGGCCGGCTACCGCACGGGCTTCTACGGCAAGTACGGGATCCGCTACGATGGGGAAGACCGGCTCTTCGATGAGTACGAAACCTACGACCGCAACAATGCCTACCCCGACCGCCGGGGCTATTACTACAAAACACTCGACGGGGATACCGTGCACCTCACCCGCTATACCGGGCAGCAGGCGCTGGACTTCGTAGACCGCCACGCCGATCGGGCGCAGCCCTTCTGTCTGAGTCTCAGCTTCAGTGCCCCCCACGCCCACGATCCGGCGGAAGACCAGTACTTCTGGCAGGCGGAGACGAATGACTTGCTTCCAGGGGATGTACCCGCACCCGCGCTCGCCGCCCAAAACTACTTCGATGCGTTGCCACAGCCCGTCCGCGACGGCTTTAATCGCCTACGGTGGACCTGGCGCTACGATACCCCCGAAAAGTACCAGCACAGCGTCAAGGGATACTACCGCATGATCGCCGGCGTCGACCTGGAGATCGGAAAGCTGCGGAAGAAGCTGGCGGAAAAAGGACTGGACAAGAACACCGTCATCATCGTTATGGGCGACAACGGCTATTTCCTAGGCGAGCGGCAACTGGCCGGCAAGTGGTTGATGTACGACAACTCCGTACGGGTGCCGCTCATCGTATACGACCCCCGGGTGCAGCAGCACCAGGACAGCGACGCCCTGGCCCTCAACATCGACGTGCCGGCCACCATCGTCGACCTGGCCGGACTGCCCGAACCCTCCTACTACCAGGGCACCAGTTTGCTGCCGATCGTGAACGGCAGGACCGGCGAGCTGCAACGCGACACCGCACTGATCGAGCACCTCTGGGAGTTCGAGCATATTCCGCCAAGCGAGGGGGTGCGGACGCAGGACTGGAAGTACTTCCGCTACCTGAACGACAAGGGTGCCGAGGAGCTCTACCACCTGGCCGAGGACCCTGCCGAGGCCGCCAACCTGGCGACCGACCCGGCCTACCGCGAAAAGCTACTGGAGTTTCGGCGGAAGACGGACGAACTGATCGCTACCTACAGCGACGACTATTCGGCTGCCCCGACGGGACTGTCCGTAGAGTACCTGCGGCAGCCCGCCGGTCTGCCGCTGCGCGATCCCGCGCCGGAGTTCGGCTGGGTGGTGCCGGACGGCTCCGGCGTGCAGGGGGCATACCAACTGTTAGTGGCATCCAGTAGGGAATTGATCGATAACAACGTCGGTGATGTATGGGACAGCAAGCGTGTGCAAGATGCTGCTTCGGTGGGCGTGGAATATGCCGGACCGCCCCTGCAGTCTGGCCAGACCTACTACTGGAAGGTGCGCATCTGGGACGATGTGAACCGCCTCACGGCCTACTCCGCCGCCCAGGAATTTATGGGGCCGACAACGGAGGAAGGGTTGGGCTACCTGACCACCGAGAACCGTTTTCAGATCGACACCATTCTGCCGGCCCTACGGGACGAGCGTGCCGGCGCGCTATTCTTCGATTTTGGTAAGGACGCCTTTGCTACTATGTCCCTCACCTATACGGCCCGCCGTCCGCACACGCTCACCGTATCGGTCGGTGAGCTGCTGAATGAGGAAGGGTTGATCAACCCCACACCGGGCGGCACCATCCGCTACGCACGGGTCGAACTGCCGGTGCGCCAGGGAACCCATACCTACCTGCTGCCCCTGGTAGCGGACGAGCGCAACACCAAGCCCGCCGCGGCTCAGCTGCCGGACACTTTTCCCGTGCTACTGCCCTTTCGGTACGCCATGGTGGAAGGAGTGAAATATGGTGGACTACAGACCGTCACTCAATTGGTCTACCGCGGCTACTGGGACGATGCGGCCAGCCACTTCGAGAGTAGCGACAGTATCCTCAACCAGATCTGGGACCTATGCCGCTACACCATCAAGGCGACGACCTTCGCTGGTCTGTACGTAGACGGCGACCGCGAGCGCATCCCCTACGAGGCCGACGCATACCTCAACCAGCTGAGTCACTATACGACCGACCGCGAGTACGCCATCGGGCGGCGCACCATCGAGTACTTCATGGAGCACCCCACCTGGCCCACCGAGTGGCAGCAGCACGTGGCCCTGATGTTCTACGCCGACTATATGTACACCGGCAATACCGAGCTCATCGCGCGCTACTACGAAGACCTGAAGTACAAGACCCTCATCGGCCTGGTGGGCGACGATCACCTGGTGAGCTCTTCGCGCATTACGCCCGACTACATGCAAAAATTAGGCTTTTCCGATCCGGAGGCCGAGCTGCGCGACATCGTCGACTGGCCCCCCGCCGGCTGGAACAAATCGGATACTCCGGGCGAGCGCGACGGCTTCGTCTTTATGCCCAATAATACCGTCATCAACGCGCTCTTCTACCGCAATATGGAGATTATGGCGGAGTTCGCCGGTGCACTGGGTAAGCCCGGGGAGCAGCTCGAGTTCCAAGTACTTGCCCTGCAGGCTAAGCGGGCGGTCAACGAGAAGTTGTTCGACAAGGAGCGGGGCGTGTACGTAGACGGGGAGGGGACGGACCACGCCTCGGTACACGCCAATATGTTTCCGCTGGCCTTCGGTATGGTGCCGGAGGAGCACGTGCAGTCGGTAGGCGAGCACATCAGGAGCCGGGGTATGGCCGCCAGTGTATACGGCGCGCAGTACCTGATGGAGGCGCTCTTCAGGGCAGGCATGGCTGACTACGCCCTGGAGTTACTCACCAGCACCGACGACCGCAGCTGGTATAATATGATCCGCGAGGGCTCCACCATGACCATGGAAGCCTGGGGCTATAAGTATAAGACCAACCTGGACCTCAATCACGCCTGGGGCGCGGTGCCGGCTAATATCATTCCGCGGCAGTTGTGGGGGATTCAGCCTATGGTGCCGGGCTACGGGGTGGCTAGTATTCGTCCGCAGATGGGTACTCTCCGGCAGACCAGTATTACGGTACCTACGCTACGCGGGGAGATCCGGGGCCAGTACGAGCACGTCAACGATCGCTACCAGTACTACACGCTGCACCTGCCGGGCAATATGGTCGGCGAGTTTTATCTCGATACCGACGAGACGCAGACCGTCACGGTCAACGGGGAGCAGGTCAATCCGGCCTTCGGCTCGGTGCGCCTGGGGCCGGGGGAAAGTCGGGTGGAGGTGCGGGTAAATTCATTCTGAGGGAACTAACTAAACGTATACGTGTGAGACTTACCATCATCTGCTTACTTCCCTTTATACTGCTACCCTTAGTTACGGTAAGTGGGCAGTCGATCGAACCCGCGATGATCGATGAGAGCCTGGTGGCTACCGACGGTCTGTACTTCGCAGGGGAGCGCGGGACGGACTACCAGTTCGGATCGCGCATATCGGCGCACGGGGATTGTATGGCGATCGTGAATGGCTTTGTATTCGTAAGCTGGTACCGGGGGGGGATGGACAGGCGTAACCTGATGCTTTCGCGCCGCCGGGTGGACACACCGGAGGCAGAGTGGGTGACCATCGAGTTTCCCGACCGGCACATCGGCTACCGGGGGGATACGACGAAGGGTGACAGTCACAATACCGCGGCGGTGGCGGTGAGTATGATCGACAGTACGGTGCACCTGCTCTACGATATGCATGCGTACGATGCGGAGAACTTCCCCGACCACTACTTCAACTACCGGGTCACGGCGCCGGGTGCGGCCTTCGTGGCGGATGCGGACTTCACGCGGGAGCGCTTCAACGACCGACGCGATTACCTGGTCGAGGGGAAGAACTACGAGCGGACAACCTATCCGGGCTTTGTGACCGATGCCCAGGGCCGGCTCATCGTGGGTTACCGACTCGGCGGTTCGGGCAGCGGCGAACACCTGTTGGCCGTCTACGACAGCACGGGCTGGAACGAGTCGTTCAGCTGGGCGCAGGGCCGTATCCCGCTGCCCCACCGCTACAGCGTATACGGGAGTATGAAGATGGAGCAGGGGAAGCTGCATTCGGGCTTCTCGATCCGCTACGCCGAGCGGGAAAAGTACGTGTACAATAGCGGACTATACTACGCCTACGCCCTGCCGCCCTACGGGCTCACCGACTGGTACGACGTAGACGACCAGCCCATCCGGCTACCGATAGGGCGGGCGGACGCTGTTCAGCTTGCCACCCCCGCGGCGGACTACGGGACCGCCGAGCCTTCCAGAACTAGCTCCGGACCGGAATTTACCGTAAGCGGACGGGGTGACATTCACTTCATCACGACCGTCGACGGGCGAAATGTACACTACTGGCGACCTGCGGGCAGTCAGAGGTTTTCTTCCGCAGTGGGCGGAGTTATCCCCTCCGGAAAACTGTACAGTAGCGGCGACATCCTCATAGGCGTGGAGCTTTCCGACGGGCGCATCCGGATCCGTACGGCCCCCGTAGGCACCAACGACTGGCAGACCGTATACACGAAGACCGATGGGCCGCAGTTCAGCCACTTTCGCTCCGAGCTGGTCGACGGGCTGCTGTACGCTTACCTCCAGGAGCAGACCGGGGGGGATGCACGCCCGCTTTACCTCCAGATCTTCGATCTCAAGTTGACGCGCCAGTGAAGTACACCATCGTCATTGCATTACTCTGTATGCTTACCTGTGTGCGGCAGCCCGACGGGAAGGTGGCCACCTCAGCAGTGACCGTGCCACCCAGACCCCTGACCGAACTAGAACGCAAATTTATCAACCCACCCGCCGCGGCCCGCCCGCGCACCTGGTACCACGTGATGAGCGGTAATATGTCGAAGGCCGGCATCACCAAGGACCTGGAGAGTATGGCTGAGGTAGGTATCGGCGGGTTGCTGTTGTTCAATGTCACCCAGGGTATTCCGCTGGGAACGGTGACCTACGACTCCCCCGAGCACCACGACATACTGACCCACGCCGCCGCCGAGGCCGAACGGCTGGGCCTCACCTTCGGCGTACACAACTGCGACGGCTGGTCGTCGAGCGGCGGACCCTGGGTGACGCCCGAGCAGTCGATGAAAATGGTGGTGTACCGCGATACCGTCGTGGGCGGGGGGCAGGTGGAGCTGCAGTTGCCGCAACCCACTATCCGCGAGGGCTTCTACCGCGACATTGCCACGATCGCCTATCCTGCCCTACGGACGGAGTACCGCGACCGCTATAACCAGGCCACCGTGACCGCTTCCGACCCGGCGGTCGATCTGGCCACCGTTGCCAACGGACGTATCGACGCTGAGATCACCCTCCCCGGGGCGAAGCGCGACAGCAGCTGGGTACAGTTCAGCTATCCCATTGCGAAGTCCGTACGCTCGGCGCGTGCTGTATTTGCTGACCGGCACATCACGGCCACGCTCTATACCTCCCGTGACGGATGGACCTTCGTACCCGTCCGCCCGTTGATGAAGGTGCGTACCGGCAAGGGTGAGTGGGCCGTAAACGATCACTTCGCTGCGGTGAGTAGTCGCTTTTTCCGGATCGTATTCGACGGCGAGGTCACGATACGCGACGCCGAGCTGACCAGCAACTACTACTACCAAAACCCCCTCGGCCGCCTGGCGATCGCACGGACGGAGGATGCCGATCTCGGCCCTATCGGTACGCCGCGGCCCGATCAAGTCATCGATCCGGCGACGATCCTTGTGCTTACAGACCAAGTCGTCGATGGCACACTCACCACGACCCTGCCGCCGGGCGACTGGACGGTGATGCGCTTCGGCTACACCTCGACCGGGGCCTTCAACAATCCGGCCAGCGAAGAGGGTAGGGGGCTGGAGGTAGATAAACTCAGCCGGCCGGCCTTTAAGCTGCACTACGATAACTTCGTCAAGCAGGTCATCGACGAGGCCCGCCCCGTGGCGCCCATTGCCATGCAGTACCTCGAGATCGACAGCTACGAGATGGGCGGACAGAACTGGACGGAGGGATTCGCCGAAGGCTTCCGGGAGCGCTACGGCTACGAGCTAATCGACTACCTACCGCTACTGGCGGGCCGCTTCGTGGGCAGTGCCGCCACTACCGAGGCCGTACTCGAAGACTACCGCCGGCAGATCAGCGACCTGATGACCGAGAACTACTTCGGCTACTTCGCCGAGCTGTGCGCCGCCGACGGAATGCAGGCGTACATCGAGCCCTACGGCTTCGGTCCGCTCAATGACCTGGCCGTGGGGGGAAAGGCCGACATTCCGATGGGGGAGTTCTGGATGAACCGGCCGATCACGCAGGTGCGGTCGGCCGTCTCCGCCGCCCACATTTACGGCAAGCCGGTGATCTCCGCCGAGTCATTTACCTCCACCCCCCAGATCAACTGGAAGGGTAACCCCGCCATGGCAAAAACCTCCGGCGATGCGGGCTGGGCGCAGGGCATTAATGAGTTCATGTTCCACCGCTTCGTGCACCAGTCGAATACCCACGTCACACCGGGGCTGACCATGAACCGCTGGGGCTTCCACTTCGACCGTACGCAGACCTGGTGGACGAATGCCGGAGCCGACTGGTTTCGCTACATCGCCCGGGGCTCTTACCTGCTGCGGCAGGGCGTACCGGTGGCCGATCTGCTGGTCTTCGTGGGCGATGGCGCCCCCAATTCCACCTTCGACCGCGACGACTTTACCCCCGCCATACCCCGTAGCATTAATTACGACTGTATCAACGCGGAAGTACTCATCGACCGGATCAAGATCGTCGGCAACGAACTCGTGCTACCCGAAGGCACGACCTACCGGATGCTTGCCCTCCAGAATAGCGATAGGCTCACGCTACCCACTCTGCGCCGCTTAGCAGCGATCGCTCGCGCTGGCGTGCCGGTTTACGGAAGCGCACCCACGCGCCTCATCGGCTACGGACACGACACGCTGGCCAGGCAGGAGTTTGCCGAACTGGCCGAAGCCCTCGGTGACTTGCTCCAGCCGTACAACTGGGCACAGGCTACGCCCGATGCCACCTTCGCCGGCCGCGACGACATCGACTACGTGCACCGGCGTACCGAAGTGGGGGAGGACATCTACTTCTTCTATAATGCCGATAGTACGGCGACAACCTACGACGTCACCTTCCGCAACACGGGTAAGCTGCCCGAACGTTGGAACCCCCTGGATGGAAGCAGACAGGAAGTGGGGCGGTACCGCAGGAGCGAAAGTATTACTGAAGTACGCCTCCCCCTCCAGGCCGGCGAGTCAGTTTTCGTAGTGTTCCGCCGGTCGGATAGCCTGGCCGTTTCGGTATTGCCCGGCACCCGCGTTCCCGCCGACGAGGCCCTTAGGTACTACCGTGGTTACGACGGGAAGTTGTACGTGAACATCGAACAGAGCGGTACCTATTCCCACGAGCTCAGCGACAGTAGCCGCGTAACTAGCACCGTAGAAGTGCCCGCCGCCCTGCCCGTCGACGGCCCCTGGCGGGTGACCTTTGACGCGGCGGGGGGCTACGGGGGGACGCTGCAATTTCCGCAACTAACCGACTGGAAGAACCATGCGATCGACAGCATTCGCTACTTCTCCGGTACGGCTATCTACACTATGCAGATCGACGTACCGCGCGACCGCTTAGATCCGGACCTACGGGTGATCCTCGATTTGGGAGAGGTGCGCAACGTGGCCGAAGTGAGCATCAACGGTAAGTCTCTGGGGGTAAGCTGGATGCCGCCCTTCGAGCGCGACGTAACCGACTACCTGACGGCCGGCACGAATACGCTGTCCGTAGCCGTCACCAACCTCTGGGCCAACCGCCTGATCGGCGAGGAACGCTACCCCGACGACGCCTGGCCCGGGCTCGATGGTTACCGCCCTACTACCTCCATGCCCGCCTGGTTTACGAATAATGCGCCCCGACCCGCGGGACCCCGCACCACCTTTACTACCGGGCAGTTTTACGACGCCGACGATCCGCTGGAGCCCTCCGGCCTACTGGGCCCGGTGCGCCTCCGCTTCCAATGGGTACTGCCCCTAACGACCGACCGATGAACCGCCTACGACCCTTCATGCTGTTGCTCGGCCTATCCCTCATCGGTAGCCTGGTATGCGCCCAAACGCCTGCCTACCGCGATACCGCACGGTCGGTCGATGAACGGGTAGCCGATCTGTTGGGCCGCATGACACCCGAGGAAAAGGTGGCGCAAATGCGCATCTTCCATGCCAATAGGGGGGTAGAAGGGGATGAAGCGGGGAAGATGACGCTGAGTGAAGACGTGAAGCAGCGCCTACAGCATGGTATCGCGGGGATCAAAAACCCGGGGGAGCACCTCGATCCGGTCGCGGCAGCTACGCTCAATAATAGCCTGCAGCGCTACATCATCGAGAACAACCGGCTAGGCATTCCGGCGCTGTTCGTCACGGAGAGCTACAACGGCGTCGACGCGGCGGGCTCCACGGTGTTTGGCCGGCCGATCGCATCGGCGGCGTCATTTAATCCGGACTTGGTGCACCGACAGTGGGACGTCGTGGGTCGCGAAGCCAGGCTGCGCGGTATGCACATGTGCCACTCTCCGGAGGCCGACGTGGTGCGTGACCCGCGCTTCGGCCGGATGAGCGAAGCCTTTGGCGAGGATACCTACCTGACTACCCGGATGGTCGTCGCCGCCATCACCGGGGTGCAGGGGGATTACGCCGGGCTCGGAAATAAGACGCACATCGGGGCGGTGGCCAAGCACTTTGCCGGCTACGGGCAGGTACTGGGCGGCACCAACTTCGCGGCCATCGAGATCTCCGAGCGGACCCTGATCGACGAGATCTTTCCGCCCTTCCGGGCTGCCGTGCAGGAGGCGCGGACACTGGGCATCATGGCTAGTCACGGCGACCTCAACGGGGTAGCCAGCCACGCCAATCCGTGGCTGCTCACCGAAGTGCTACGCGAGCAGTGGGGCTTCGAGGGCTACACGGTCAGCGACGCCAACGACATCGGTCGCCTGCACTACTTCATGAAGGTGGCCGAGACGCCCGAGGATGCCGCCCGGATGGCCCTGGAGGCCGGTATGGATGTAGACCTCTACGCCGACGATGCATACGCGCTACTGCCGGCAATGTTGGAAGCTGATTCGGGCTTGATGGCCCACATTGACCGGGCGGCCGGGCACGTGCTGCGGACGAAGTTCATACTAGGCCTATTCGACGACCCCTACATCGACGTGGCCGAAACCGCAGCCGGCGTGCGCACCGAAGCGGCGCTGGATCTGGCGCGGGAATCGGACCTGGAGTCGATCATTTTGCTCAAGAATACGGCCGGTACGCTACCGCTGTCGCAGGGAGACCAGACGGTGGCCCTTCTCGGTCCGCTCGTCGGGGAGGACACCGAGAATGCCTTTCGCGCGGTGGCCGGGGAGTACACGAACTTCATCACGGACCGCGGCTTCGCGCTGACGGACGGTGCCTCGGCCGTGCCGGTACTGAACGCGGATACGGACGCTGACCTAGACCGACTGGAATCACTAGCCGGCGAGGCGGACGTGGTCATTCTCTTCCTCGGCGGGGATGAATACACCGCTAAGGAGGGCTTCTTCAACGGCGCGCTGGGGGACCGGGCTACGATCGAGCCCGTTGGTCCGCAGGACGAGCTCATTAGCCGCGTAAAGGCACTCGGCAAGCCGGTAGTGGTGTGTCTGCTGCACCGCCGCACGCTTTCCATCAACGTGATCAGCGAGCAGGCCGATGCGATCCTTGACGGCTGGGACCTGAGCGAGTTTCGCGACGAGTCGCTGGCCCGGATCGTGTTCGGGGAGGCAGTCCCCGCCGGGAAGTCGCCGGTGACCGTGCCCCGCTCGATCGGCCAGCTACCCTTCCACTACAGCGGCAAGGAGATCAATAACAAAAAGGGCTATCTCTTTATGGAAAATGGACCGCTGTACCCCTTCGGTCACGGGCTGAGCTATGTCGATTTCGACTACGGCGAGTTGCGGCTATCGGACTCCACGCTCGTAGCGCCGGACTCGATCACGGTTTCCGTGGAGGTGACCAATACGGGCACCCGGCCGGCTAAGGAAGTTGTCCAGTTGTACCTCAAGGATATGATCGGCTCGGTGACCCGTCCGGACGTAGAACTCAGGGGTTTTCAGAAGATTCTGCTGGGGGCCGGGGAGCGTCGTACCGTGACCTTCACGATCACCCCCGCTATGCTGGAATTCACGCGCCTGGACATGGAGCGGGGACTGGAAGCCGGGGTGTATGAGCTTCGCATCGGTACATCATCGGCAGACTACCGGAGCGCACGCTTCCGGCTCACCGTACCTCGATGAAGGTGCTCCGCACTATACCGGCTTTGGGTCTACTTACTAATCTTCATGCCTAGTAGCCGCCTATTCGACCCACCGGTGATCGTATCAAATACCGTTCTAACTAAGCATACAAGCCACACCATGAACCGCTACTTCAGTATTCTCGCCGTCCTCACCCTCTGCCTGTCCTGTGCCTCACGCCCCAAGCAGTCACCGCAGACGATCGAAGCCGCCATGGTCGCCGCCCTGCAGTGGCAGGAGGCCAACCCCATTCAGGCCAAGGCACCCACCGACTGGACCAACGGCGCCTACTACACCGGTGTAGCCCGGGCCCACGCCGCCACCGGCAATCCGGTCTTTCTGCAGGCAATCGCGGATATGGGGGAGCGCAATGACTGGCAGACTTACGAGCGCTACTTCCACGCCGACGACGTGGCGATCTCCTACGCCTACCTGTACCTGGATGAACAGACGCCGGACGTGGCCAATCTGCAACCTACCGAAGCCTGGCTGGACGCCCACCTCAACCAGCCCCACGAATGGAAGGCCGGCTCCCGTAGCGACGAAAAGACCATCCTCTGGTGGTGGTGCGATGCCCTGTTCATGGCCCCGCCCGTGATCACCGAATACGCCATGCGCTACGACGACCGCGCCCTGCTGGATACGATGTACACCTACTACCGCGAAACCTACGACCTGCTCTACGACCAGGAGGAGCACCTCTTCGCCCGTGATGCCCGCTACCTGTGGACTGGCTCGCCCGACGACCGCCGGGAAGTCAACGGCAAGAAGATCTTCTGGTCGCGCGGCAATGGCTGGGTTCTGGGCGGTCTGGCGCTGATGCTGGACGAGCTGCCGCAGGACTACACCCACCGTCCCTTTTTTCTGCAATTGTACCGGGAAATGGCGACCAAGATCAAGGCCATTCAGCCGGACGACGGCCTGTGGCGCACCAGCCTGCTCTCTCCCGAATCCTTCGACCACGGCGAGGTCAGCGGTAGCGGATTCTACACCTTCGCCCTGGCCTGGGGGATCAATAACGGTATACTCGACCGGGGGGACTACCTCCCCGTAGTGTATAAGGCCTGGCGGGGACTGCAGGCGGCGCAGCAGGCCAGCGGCAAGGTAGGCTGGGTGCAAAATATCGGTGCCGACCCCCAACCCGCCAGCGCCGACAGCTGGCAAAATTTTGGAACTGGTGCCTTCCTACTAGCCGGTAGCGAGGTGCTCAAACTGGACAACTGATGAGAGTACTACACCTGCCGTTTCTCCTGCTTCTTGCCATAGGACTCTGCACCTGCGCGCCGCCGCCCGCGACGAATGAAGCTATTGTGTCGGACGTGCCGGCAAGCTCCGATTTCACCAACTACCCGGTCGCTCACCTAAAGGCCATCCGTGCAGCATACGTAGCCGAGGAACCAATGACCGTAGGGGTGGTAGAGCGACTGTTAGAGCAGGCGGACGCCGAGCTCGACGGACCGGTCTACACCATCGTCAACAAGGAGGTGATGCCGCCGAGCGGAAACCCCAAAGACTACCTCAGTCTGGGGCCCTACTGGTGGCCCGACCCCGCCAAGGAAGACGGGCTGCCCTGGATACGCCGCGACGGGGAGGTCAATCCCATCACCCAGGGCGCGGGAACGGATAAGCAGCAACACAACGCCTTCTCCCGGGCGGTGGAGACCCTGTCCTACGCCGCCTACTTCAGCGGTGAGGCGACCTACCGGGAACGGGCCGCGCTACTGCTGCGCGCCTTCCTGATCGACCCGGAAACGAAGATGAACCCCCACCTGAACTACGCCCAGGGTATTCCTGGCCACAATACCGGCCGCTGCTTCGGCGTGATCGAACTGACGGACGTGATCGACCTGGTGACCAGTCTGGAGGTGCTGCAACTCGCCGGAGGGATCGATCCGGCGGTGCAGCAGGGGGCGGCCGATTGGCTGGCTGCCTACCTCGACTGGCTACAGACCAGCGAACTCGGTATCGAGGAAAAAACGCGTCTGAACAACCACGGAACCTGGTACGATGCCCAGGTGCTCAGCATTCTCAGTTATCTAGGTCGCGAGCAGGAAGCCCGGGCCGTAGCGGAAGGCGTGAAGCAGCGGATCGATTCACAGATCGAACCGGACGGTGCACAACCCCACGAACTGGAACGGACTAAGTCGCTGTCGTACAGTACGATGAATCTACGGGGCTTTACCATCCTTGCGTACCTGGCCCAGGGGGTTGGCGTGGACTTATGGGGCTACGTGTCACCGACGGGAGGGAGTATACCGCAGGCGTACGCCTACCTAAGGCCGTACGTCGTGGGAGAGGACGAATGGAGCTATCCCCAGCTGGGTAAAGTCAGTGAGGCGCTACGGGGCACCACGGACTTATTCGGGCGGGCGGCTAGCTTGTTTGGTGCAGACGAATACTGCGCGGTGCAGGGGGAGCTAGCCGCTACGCCGGATCTGGAGGATCTGATCTACCGCTGTGAGTGATCAGGCGTAGCGCCGGTTCCGCCGGTCCCGGCCCTTCCGCTTCTGGGTGGCCGGGGTAGGCTTGTTGCGGTACTTCTCCGAGGGCACCAGCGGCATGGGGTAGCTGGCTCCGAGGCGTATGCCGTATTTCGATTGGTCGGCATCGCTCAGTACATCGGGCTGGTGCACGTAGTCTGAGGGTACCTCACTGAGCTCCGGGCACCATAGCTTCACGTACTCCCCGCTGGGGTCGTAGCGGTCGGCCTGACTCAGGATGTTAAAGTAGCGGTTCTCGCGCGGATCGCTGCCCACGCCGGCCACGTAGTTCCAGTTACACCAGTTGCTGGTCACGTCGTAGTCGATGAGCATGTGCTCGAAGTACTCGGCGCCCATGCGCCAGTCCACCTTCAGGTCCTTGACCAGGTAGCTGGCTACGTTCTGCCGGCCGCGGTTGCTCATGAAGCCGGTCTGAGCGATCTCACGCATATTGGCGTCGATGAAGGGCGTGCCGGTCTGCCCGTCGATCCAGCGCTGCAGCAGCGCGCTGTCCTGCTTCCACTCCGGGTCGGCGGCGTCCTTGAAGCCCCGCTTCTGGAAGATCTTATCGCCGTGCTTCTTGCCTATCAGACGGAAGAAATCGCGCCACAGCAGCTCGAACACCACCCAGTAGGTACTGTCGTTGGCGCCGTTCTTGGCCTCGTAGGCCTTCACCTCCGCGTAGATACGCTTCGGACTCAGACAGCCCTGCGATAGCCAGGCACTGAACTTGGTGGAGTAGTCGCTGCCGATGAGCTGGTTGCGGGTCTCCTTGTAGGTCGCAATGGCGTGGCTGTCGAACAGGTAGTAGGCCAGCCGGTCCAGTCCGTTGGTCTCTCCGCCGTGCCAGTCGATGGCCGAGCGCTCGTCCTGCGGAGGTTCCGCCAGTCCGAAGTCGGCCAGCGTAGGCAGCTCGCCGGGCTCGATGCCCGAATCAGTCACCATGGGGATGCGGCTGGGCGTCGGCAGCGGCTCGCGCACCGCCGTCAGCCGCTCGGTCTCCTTGCGAAACTGGGTGAAGGTATCCGGCGTCTGGGTGATCGGGAAGGGCAGGTCGGAGGTATAGTATAGCAGCTTGCCGCGGGAGTAGTAGACCTCGCGGCCGATCGTCCAGAGACTCTGCTCTACGGCGTTCTGCACCTTGAGTTCTTCGCTCGTGCGCTCGCGGTTGCAGAACGTCCAGCTTGCCTTGGCCTGCTGCGATAGTTCGGCAAGGATCTCTTCGGGTTCACCGACGCGGACGATCAGGTCCGCCCCCCGCTGCCGCAGGTTCTCGCGCAGGTCGGCCACGCTTTCCAGAATGAAGCGGGCGCGGTGCGGACCCACCTTGGGCAGGCCCGTCAGCGGCAGGGAGCCGCGCCACTCGCGGGGGTCGAAGATGTACACGGGCAGCACCTCGTCGCCGTGCTTCATCGCATCGCTGAGGGCTTCATTGTCGTGAAGCCGCAGGTCCCGTCTAAACCAAACTAGTGCCGCGCGTTTGCTCATTATCCCGTCGTATTACTTACCCAAACTAACCGGGTGGGGTAGGGATGGTTGCGGGATATTTCGGCTATTTATGCCTATTCCGGGACCGGTACAACGTGCGCGGCCGCAGGTGCGCAGCTACTGGTCAACTGCGCGTTATTTGGGGGTATGTGCACCGGGATTTGCGGGCTGCCCTATGGCCGGACTCATCTCGATCCGCGTACGGGG
Source organism: Neolewinella maritima (assembly GCF_923081025.1). Taxonomy (GTDB): domain Bacteria; phylum Bacteroidota; class Bacteroidia; order Chitinophagales; family Saprospiraceae; genus Neolewinella; species Neolewinella maritima. The sequence goes on from NZ_CAKLPZ010000001.1 coordinate 854,599, forward strand.
CAGGTGCTCGCTGTGCTTGGCCTGGATCCAGCCGATGAGGTGCTCGCGGATTGCGCAGCGCAGGTCGAAGGTATTGCCGGAGTTGCTGCCACTGGCGGTGATGCGGATGGTCATCACGTCCGCATTATTGTCGGTCACCTTGACGCCGAAGACTTCCTTATCCCATACCTCCTGTAGTTCGACAAAGCGCTTAGCTTCCTCGCGCAGGGCTTCGACCGGGAAGGTGTAGTCCACGTACATGAATACCGAACCGATGAGTTGGGTGTCGCCGCGCGTCCAGTTCTGGAAGGTATTGTCGATGAAGTTGTTGAGCGGCACGATCATGCGCCGCTGGTCCCAGAGTTTGAGGGTGACGTAGGTAAGGGTGATCTCTTCCACCTTACCGAACTCACCGTCGACGATGAGCGAATCGTCGATGCGGATGGGCTGGGTAAAGGCGATCTGAAAGCCCGCCAGCAGGTTAGCGATCGACTTCTGGGCCGCAAAGCCGATAATGATACCGCCCACCCCGGCCGAGGTAAGCAGTCCGGTACCCAGCGCGCGTACGGCCTCGAACTGCAGTAGGATAAAGGCCACCGTAACGATAAATATGATGATGCCCACGATGCGCTGGATGTACTGCAGCTGGGTGAGGATCTTGCGCTCCTGGATGTTATTCGTCGCATTGACGCTATAGCGGTGCCGGACGGTATCGGCTGCCACGTTGACGATACGGATGAGTAGGAGGGCACCAAAGATGTACAGCACGGTACGGGCCAGCCGAATGCCCCAGTGCAGGTACCAGGGCGATTCGACGACCTCGGGGTACACGGAGTCCTCCAGATGCTGCCAGAACAGTACCGTCAGGGCGAAGGATAAAAACCAGAAGAAAGCATTGCGGGTCTCCCGGGCGATGGCCTCCAGGGTATAGCTCTCGGTGCGCCGGCCGGTACGCCGCAGTATGCCGTACAGTACCAGAGCCACGACCGTAGCCAGCAGTAGCGCCACTCCCATACGGATAGCCATACGGATGACGACGGGGGTAGCGTTGACGAGTTCAATGAATTCTTCCATGGGGGGGCGGGACTAGGATAAAGAGCGGTAAACGACGGAGCAGCGGGACAGTTCGCTACTCGGCGTCGCTGGGGGGAAGGACGTGCAGGTGGACCACTTCGATGCGGGTGTTACTGACCTCCAGCATCCGGCAGTTGAAGCCCTCCAACTCCAGCTCCTCGTCCTGTTCGGGGACCCGCTCGGCGGTGGTGACGATGAAGCCGGACAGCGTCTGGTAGTCACCCTCGGGCAGCTTCAGCGCGTACTTATCGTTGAGGTAGCTGATCTCCAGCCGGCCGCTGAACTTATAGTAGCCGTTGCCCTCGTCTACCTCCACGTAATCGTCTTCGTCGTATTCATCCTCGATCTCCCCGAAGATCTCCTCCAGCAGGTCTTCCATGGTGACCACCCCGGCGATGCCGCCGAACTCGTCTACCACGCAGGCGATACTGAGCTGGTCCTTCACCGCGCGATCCAGAATATCGGCCACACGGGCTACCTCGGGGATGAAGGTCAGCTCGAGAATACACTGGCGGATCGTCTCCGGAAACTCCAGCAGCTGCTGGTGGTGCACGTAGCCCAGCACGTTGTCCATGTCACCATCTACGATGAGCAGGCGGCTCAGGTGGGTATCGATAAACTTGGCCTCCAGCTCCTCGACCGATGCCGATACGTCGATGGACTCGATCTCCGTGCGGGGCACCATGCAGTCGCGCAGGCGTACGTCGGCCAGGTTGAGTGCGTTGCCGAACAGCTTGGTGTCGATGGCCGACTCCTGCTCCTCGCTGGTCTGGCTCCGGTTCACGAAGTTCTCCAGGTCCAGCCGGGTGAGCACCGTATCGAGCTCTTCACTGGGCCGCTTGAAGAACAGGCGCAGTACCCAGTCGCTCACTGTAGTCATCACCACGCTGGGGATATACAGCAGCACCTGCAGAAAGCGCAGGGGGAGGGCCCAGAAGTACAGCGCATTGTCGGAATACATCCGGAAGACCGTCTTGGGCACGTACTCGCCGAAGATGAGCACGATGATGGTGATCAGCAGGGTGTTCAGCAGGAGAATAACTACGTCCGACTCGATGCCCAGCTGCGTACCCACCAGGTAGGTGAGGGGTACGGTGATCAGGGAGGTGAAGGCGACCAGGGCGATGTTGTTGCCCACCAGCATGGTACTGAGAAACTGGGCGGGGCGCTCGAACCAGGTGGTGAGGATCCGGCTGCGCGTGTTGTTGCGCTTCTTTTTGAGCTCTACGCGCAGCTTGTTGGCCGACACGTAGGCGATCTCCGACCCGCTAAAGAGGGCCGAAAGCAACAGGCAGATAAGGATGGCGACGGCCAGGGTCATACGTTAAAGGTACTATCCGCCGAAGTCAATCTCGGTGTTGTCCCCAATGTTGAGGCTATGGCGCATGCCGCCGATGCTGGCATCATTGCCCACCACGGACTTGCGGAGTACGATGTCGTAAATGCGGGCGTAGTCACCGATGATGGAGTCGGACACGATCGCGTTGATCAGCTTGGTGTTGGCACCTACGGTGACGTGGGGCCCGACGATCGAGTTGCTGATGTCGCAGTCCGCCCCGATGTGCACCGGGTGAATGATGATGGCGTTATCGTAGGGTGGGGGATCGTCGGTAGCAAAGCCCGGTCGGTCCAGGAAGATGGCGTTGGTCTGTAGCAGCACCTCGCGCCGGCCGCAGTCGAACCAGTTGTCTACCCGGATGGTCCGCAACTCCACGCCCCACTCCAGCATTCGGGCCAGGGCGTCGGTCAGTGGATACTCCCCGATGCTGCGGATGTTGTGCTCCAGGTTGTGAGCGCACGCCTCGATGAAGGTCTGTACTTCCCGGATCTTGTAGCAGCCCACCATGGCCAGGTTCGACTTCGGTATCGTGGGCTTTTCGATCAGGCCGCGGATGTTACCCTCGCGGTCCTGCTCCACGACGCCGAACTGACGGGGATCCTCCACCGTCTTCACTCCGATGCAGCTCGTGGTTGACTTCACGAACTCGATCAGGTCGGCGTCGATGATGGCATCCCCGAAGAAAATGATAATCTCGTCAGCGTCGGCGTAGTGATCACGGGCCAGCCAGATCGCGTGGGCCGAGCCCATCCGCTCCTCCTGGTTGACGAACTTGGTATTCAGCTGTGGATACACCCGCTCGATATACTCGCGAATCTTTTCGCCCAGGTAACCGATGATGAACACGAAGTCGGTCACCCCCAGGTCGATCAGCTGATCCACGATAAAGCTCAGGATCGGCTTACCCGCTACCGGAATGAGGGGCTTAGGCTGGGTATACGTAAGGGGACGCAGACGCATGCCCGCTCCGGCTACGGGAATGATGGCTTTCATGGCGGTAAGATAGATCGCCTTTGGCGGTTAGACGCCTTTGGCTGGTTGGACGGCTTCGCCTGTTAGACGCCTTCGGCTGGTTAGATCGCCTGTCGGCTGGTTAGACGCCTTCGGCTGGTTAGACGCCTTCGGCTGGTTAGATCGCCTGTCGGCTCGTTAGACCCTTCGGGCTTAGACCGCTTCGCGGGTAGAGGGTCTAACCCGCGAAGCGGTCTACCTGCTGAAAGCAGTCTAACGAGCGAAGCGATCTAACGAGCGAAGCGATCTAATCAAGCGAAGCGCCCTAAATCTCCCCCTTAAGCTTCTTATGCACCACTTCCATCTTGGAGTTCACCTGCAGCTTGCGGTAGATGTTCTTGATGTGGTCGCGGACGGTCTCGATGCTGATGTCGAGGCGCTCGCCGATCTCGCGGTAGCTGAGGTTGTCGACCAGGCCCTGGACGATCTCGAGCTGGCGGGCGGTAAGCTGGTCGGCGGAGGAAACGCTGCTCTTCTTGCGCTGCTGATTGTGGAAAGCGACGACCTGGCGGGCGATGGAGGGGCTCATGTAGCTGCCGCCGCGGTTGACGGTGTGCACGGCGTCGCGAATGATGGTGGGGTTCACGCGGCGCTTGGAGATGTAGCCTACGGCACCGGACTGGAGGGCGCGGAAGATGTTGTCGCTCTCGTCGCTGTTGGTGAGCATGATGATGTCCATCTCGGGCCAGCGCTTGAGCAGGTGGGGGATGCCGGAAATACCATTCATGCCGGGGAGCATGATGTCGAGCAGTAGCGTGTTGAGCGGACTGCTGGCCGGTACGCGGCTCAGAAAGTCTTCGACGCTGGTGGCGGCGTGCACGACCTTGACGTCGCGGTTGCCGTCAAAGCATTCTTCGACACTGGCGAGCATGATGGGCTCGTCTTCGATAATTCCAAGGTGGATCATAGCTAGGTTATTTTTCAAGGCGGATAGACTCGGCGCGGCGGTTGCGGTAGGCCACGGCGCCCCGGTAGATGAGCAGGCAGAACAGCAGGACCCCGATACCGAGGTAAAGATAACTGAGCTGCCCTACTTTTCCGTATACCGCCGTGAAGGCGATGGCCACCAGGAAAAAGGTGGGCACCTCGTTCCAGAGCCGCAGCTGCCAGGCCGACAACGGACGCTCACCGGCCTGCATGGGCAGCATGATTCGGTACTTGGTGTACAGCTGGTACACTACCATGGATACCACGAAGGTGAGCTTGACCGCCAGCCAGCCTGGGGTACCACTGACGAAGTAGGCCGGATTGGCCGCCACCATGATCAGCCCGCCCGTCCAGGTGATCATCATGGCCGGCGTGGTGATCACCTTGTATACCCGGCCCTCCATGCCGCTGTATTCTTCCCGCAGGATCTGGGCACGCAGGGGACTGTCGGGCAGACCGGCCTCGGCCACCACATCGGTCTCGGCGTGGTTGACCAGCAGCCGCCCGAGGAAGAACAGCCCGGCGAACCAGCTGATAAAGCCGATCACGTGCAGCGCCTTGGCAAAGAGGATAATATCCATGGGGTGAAGGTAGGTGGCCACCACCTGGGAGGCCTCACGCCGCCGTCAAATTAGCGGCTTGCAAATTGTCATTAAAAAACACACACCCGTCGAACATCGGTAAACCAGGGTGGGTTTTGGCCTAGAATCAGTTGGTCGGTTTGCGTCTGTAAAGGACACGGCACCGGCGGCCCCGCCCCGTCCATTTATGGTACGCGGTGGAACATACTGGTCATGAATTAGACCCCTTAACGGTATACTATATTGTCGCGTTGACAAGTTCAACGAGTACCTCATGTAACCGACCTATCCCCCTTGACGTATGAAACTTGATATTCTGTGTGGTAAACTATTCGTGGTACTCCTACTGATCGTTTTACTATTCGCCTAATGCGGTACCGGTGCGCCCCCTACCTTCGCCACCGGAAAACCGCCGCCTATGTCTTCGCCTCCGACGCTATCCATCGTCATCCCGGCCTTTAATGAAGGCCGTACCATCCACCGTATCCTCGACCGGGTACGTGAGGTAGCGCTGATCGGCGGACTCACCAAGCAAGTGATCGTAGTTGACGATGCCTCTACCGACGACACCGAGGCCGCCGTGCGCCGCTACCAGGACGCCCATCCCACCTTCGACATACAGTATCATCACCACCGCGTCAACCGCGGGAAGGGTGCTGCACTGCACACCGGCATCGCCCGCGCCACGGGCGACTACCTCATCATCCAGGATGCCGACCTCGAGTACGACCCCCGCGAATACAACGACCTGCTGCCCCCCCTACTGGATGGCGTAGCGGATGTCGTCTACGGCAGTCGCTTCCAGGGCAGCAAGCCCCACCGTATCCTGTTCTTCTGGCACACGATCGGCAACAAGTTCCTGACCACCCTCAGCAACGTATTCAACAACCTGAACCTCACGGACATGGAGACCTGCTACAAGCTCTTCCGCACCGAGCTGGTCCAGTCGCTCTACCTAGAGGAAGAACGCTTCGGCTTCGAACCGGAAGTCACCGCCAAGGTGGCCCGTATCCCCGGCGTGCGCATCTACGAAGTGGGCATCAGCTACTACGGCCGCACCTACGCCGACGGCAAGAAGATCGGCTGGCGGGATGGGGTGCGGGCTATTTACTGTATTGTTAAGTATGGGATTAAATAGCTAGACCGCTGCGCGGGTAGTACATCTACCCGCGACAGCGGTCTAGCAGCGTTAGCGATCTAAAAGCCGAAGGCTCCCTAACCTACTCCATCTCAAACAGCGACTCGTCCAGCTCCGTGTTTACCGTCACTTCGGTGACCTGCATCTCGAGGGGGATGGGCATCATGCCTTCGACCTTGAGGGTGCGGGGGAAGAGGATGCCACCGGCCTCAGCGTAGTCGCTGTAGCTCTGCGTGATGGTCTGCGGGCCCTGGGTGCGGACCGACTGTAGCTTCAACATATCGTCTGCGCCGTAGTACTCGCGGCTGGTGCTGCCATTCTTGGTGATGGCCAGTACGATGGCTTTGGTGCCGTTGACCATTTCGCTGCCTTCTACCGTGATGCTGTCGAGCATAGTGAGGTAGGTGGCTTCGGGGAACAGGGCGGCTTCGTCCTTCATGGCGGCGATGGCCTCGTCGGGGAGGGGGACGCTCTGTCCCTGCTGCTTGACCATGCCCTTGCCGTTGGCGTAGCGCTGGTCGGCCAGTAATATACCCATCATGCTGGTCTGACTGCTCATGCGGGCATCGTTGGTCTTGATCATGGTCTGGTTGATGGTCTGTCCCTGGATGCTGCCTTCCATGGTCATGGAGACGTTCTCCAGTGCCATGGCGGCCTCCTTGCCACCGATGGCCTCGAAGTAGCCGTTGAGGACCTGCTCGGGCGTCACGTCGGTGGGGGCGTCCATATCGCTCATGTCTACGGGCTGGCCGTTGACGTCGTAGTAGTCGACCGTGCCGCTGCTGGCAAACTGTGCGAGCTTTTCGGCTACGGACTTTTCACCGACCACGATGATGTGGGCGTTCTTGGGGTCGATCAGTTCGTTGGCTACTTCGCTTACGTCGTTGATGCTGCTGTTCTGCACCACCTTGAGGTACTCGGGGTAAAAGTCGCGGTCGAGGTCGTAGCGCACCGTATTCAGGGCGAAACTGGCGATGCGCTGTGGGCTCTCCAGGGCGCGACCGAAGTTACCGGCCGTCTGCATCTTGGCCAGGGTCAGCTCGTTTTCCGTGATGGGCTCGTTGGCGATGCGGTCCAGTTCGTACATGAACTGTACGATGGCCGAGTCGGTCACTTCGTTGCGCACGTTAGCGTTGGCCCGGAAGTTGCCGATGTTGGGATTCTCCGACGTACTGGCGTAGGCGCCGTAGGTATAGCCCTTGTCTTCGCGCAGGTTGGCGAACAGGCGACCGTTGAAGCTGCTGCCGAGCACAATGTCGAGCAGACCGGCGCGGATGGCCTCCTTCGTGCCGGGCTCCAGCTTGATGGGATCGGCAATGATCACGTTAGACTGTACGGAACCGGCGCGGGGCACGAAGGCTACTTTGATGCCTTCGGGCCGCTGCGGGGTATCGAATTCCGGTACCATGACCTCCTTTTCTTCCCAGCTGCTGAAGTTGGCTTCGGCTAGCGTACGGGCTTCTTCGGGGGTCAGGTCACCCACCATGACGAGGTAGCTACGGTTGGGTACGAAGTAGGTATCGTAGACTGCCTTCACGGCAGCCAGGTCGATATTCTCCAGCGTCTCCTCGGTCATCAACTCACCGTAGGGGTGGTCGCTGCCGTACACCATGGTCTGCCGCACGCGGTCGGCGATGGCATCCGGCGTAGTGAGCTGCTGGGCCAGTCCGGCCTTCGTATCCTCCTTGACCTTGTTGAACTCGGCTTCGGGAAACTGCGCGTCCAGGACGATAGCTGCCATCATCTTCAGCACCTGCTCCTTGTACTTACTGATCGTGGAGGCGTACGCTCCGGACCCACTGGTACTGATGTTGGCGCCGATGAAGTCGATGGCCTCGTCCAGCTCCTCCTTAGTCATTTCGGAGGTTCCGCGCCGCAGCATGCTACCGAGCATTTCCTGCGCACCGGCGGTCGCGCCCTCCATATGCAGGGGCACGTCCACGAAGAGCTGGTAGCTCACACGGGGCAGTTTGTGGTTTTCCACTAATACGACCTTCAGGCCATTGTCGAGCTCAAAGTCTTCAAAATCACCCAGCTGGATCTCGGGTGCGGGACCGGGTTCGGGGGCCGTCATCCGGAACTCGGCGTTTACCGGCGGAGTGGTATCCCGGGCGGCGGGTGCCGTCTGGGGCGGGGCCGCAGGTGCGAAGTACGTAGTGGAAGCGGTGAGACTGCCGGCCGTAGTCACGAGCAGTATAAGTACCGCATAGCGGTATATAGAATAAAACATAGTATTAACCTTTTAGCGTGGAGGGGAGGGGAGTACTAGCGGCTGCTGGGCTGGGGGAGCCAGTACAGGACCACCCGGTTGTCAGGGGTATAGTACTTCTGGGCTACGCGACGGATGTCTTCCTTGGTGACGTCCAGGTAGCGCTGCGTTTCGGTATTGATGAGGTCGGCGTCGCCGAGGAACATCTCGTTATTGGCCAGGCTCTCGGCGATACCGGCTACGCTGCCGTAGCTGGAGATGGCCTGCACTTCGATCTGGTTGCGCAGCTTTTCGAACTCGCGGTCAGTGATGAGCTCGGTCTGTATGCGGTCTACCTGCTCGTCGAACGCGCTTTCCACGGCCTTCAGGTCGGTGGTGCCAGGCCGGGTGATGGCAAAGGCGATGGCTACGCCGGGATCCTGGCTACTGGCGGGGAAGCTACCTACCTGTACGGCCAGTTCTTTTTCGTCGACCAAGGCCTTATTGAGGCGACTGCTCTGTCCCTGGCTCAGCACCTGGTTCATCATGCTGATGCCGTAGTAGTCGGGATGCGAACGGGCCACGGTGCGGTAGCCCATGATGAGGGCGGGCAGGGGGACGTTGTCGTACACCGTATCGCGTACTTCTCCACCCAGGGGGGCTTCCTCTACCGCTACACGGGGAGGCTCGGGACCGGTAGGAATGTCGCCGAAATACTTCTCGACCAGTGCCTTGGTCTCTTCGAGGTCCAGGTCACCGGCAATACTCAGGATAGCATTATTGGGGACGTAGAACGTCTTGTAAAAATTGACGTAGTCGGCTTCTTCCGCGCTATCCAGGTCCTCCATGTAGCCGATGGTGGGGTTCTTGTAGGGGTGCTCCTTGTAGGCCCGGCTGTAGAGCTCGGGGAGGACGCGGCCGTAGGGCTGGTTATCCATCCGCTCGCGACGCTCCTCCTTGACGACCTGCCGCTGGGTTTCTACGCCTACGGATTCCACCTTGGCGTGGAGTAGCCGCTCGCTTTCGATCCACAGACCGAGGGCAAGCTGGTTGCTGGGCAGGATCTCGTAGTAGTAGGTGCGGTCCGGGCTGGTGTTGGCGTTCATCATGCCGCCGGCCGACTGGATGTAGTCGTCGATTTCTCCGCGCTCCAGGTTCTCACTGCCCTCGAAGAGGAGGTGCTCGAAGAAGTGGGCGAAGCCGCTGCGGCCGGGAAAGTCGTCCTTGCTGCCTACCTCGTACATGATGGATACGGCAACGATGGGGGTAGAATTATCCTGGTGCAGGATGACCTTCAGGCCATTGTCCAGGGTATATTCTTCAAAATCGATCTGGGTGGTTTGAGCTACTGCCGTAGCCGAAAGGCTAAACAAAAGAAGCGGCATAAGGAGCCGCCGGGTAAAGGTGAACATAGTGTGTGTTTTCCGGTGAAACAGAAAAGTCACTCCTACGTTTGCTAAAGAACTGTTAATTACGACGGCTTAGAACGCGCTGACGTCCTTGCGCCTGCGCTCCAGCTCCTGCTGGATGATGCAGCGCAGCCGTTTTCCGCGGTCGTGGCAGCTGAAGCGACCGCGGACGTAAGCGGTGGCTCCGATCAGTACTACGGCCAGGAACACCAGGGCGGCCAGGGTGCCGTAGACGACGGGGTGCCAGCCGAGCAGTCCGGCGGCGCAGGCCGTGAAGAGCATGGCAGGAATACAGACGCCGAGGCGGAAGATCGTGCGCCGCAGTTCGCGCAGTCGCATACTTTCCAGTCGCAGCCGGCGCAGCAGATGGTGGAGCTCATGGGTCGCATAGGAGCTGGCACCGCCCGTGAGGATGAGCAGAAAGTCATCGTTACCCGCCCGTTCCAGGCGGTTGATCTGTCGGTTCCAAAAACGGTTAGCCATCGTAGGGCTAAAATTAGGGAACCCCGGGCGAGTGGCAAAGGGACGGGGAAAAAGATTATCGTTGGCGGGGCGATAAAACTAATGGTATAAATTCTTCAAACACGCTTGTAGTTCCTAAAACAATTTGTAATATTTGCCAACCCCCACCACTTAAGTGAAACGAATGACACCCGAACTGGCCCGCACGGCGCTCAAAAAGTATTTCGGCTACGATGACTTCCGGCCCCAGCAGCTGTCGATCATCGAGCACGTGTATGCGGGCAACGACGGTATCGTACTGATGCCCACCGGCGGCGGCAAGTCCATGTGCTTCCAGATCCCGGCCATGACGATGCCGGGCACGGTGGTGGTGGTCAGTCCCCTCATTTCACTGATGAAGGACCAGGTCGACGGCCTCACCGCCGTAGGTATCCGGGCCGCCTACCTCAATAGCAGTCAGCGGGGTAATGAGTCCCACGCCGTAGAGCAGGCCTACGAGAACGGCGAGCTGCACCTGCTGTACGTCAGTCCGGAAAAGCTGCTCTCCAACGGCTTCTTCAGCTTTCTGCGCCGGCGGCGGGTGTGTCTGTTCGCCATCGACGAGGCCCACTGTATCTCTGCCTGGGGCCACGACTTCCGCCCGGAGTACACCATGCTCAAGCAGCTCAAGACCGCCTTCCAGGACGTGCCCGTGCTGGCGCTCACCGCTACGGCCGACCGGCTCACCCGCCGCGATATGGCCGAGCAGCTCGGTATCCCCGATGCCAAGCAGTTCATCGCTTCGTTCAACCGACCGAATCTAAGCCTGGAAGTGCGGCCCGGACAGAAGCGTCGTGAGCAGATCGTACGCTTCATCCGCGAGCGACCCGAGCAGGCCGGCATTGTCTACTGCCTGAGCCGTAAGCAGACCGAGAACCTGGCCGATAAGCTCCGCGAGGCCGGCTACAACGCCGAGGCTTACCACGCCGGACTTAGCGCGGATCGCCGGGCCAAGGTGCAGTCGGACTTCATCAACGACAAGACGCTCATCGTCTGTGCCACCATCGCCTTCGGTATGGGCATCGATAAGAGCAACGTGCGCTGGGTGATCCACTACACCATGCCCAAGAACCTGGAGAACTACTACCAGGAGATCGGGCGGGCGGGGCGCGACGGAAGCAAGTCGGACACCCTGCTGTTCTATTCCTACAATGATTACACTACGCTCAAGGACATGATCTCCGGCGGCGGCAATGCCGACATCCAGCTCGCAAAGCTGGACCGCATGAAGGAGTACGCCGAGAGCCTGGCCTGCCGGCGGCGCATCCTGCTCAATTACTTCAGCGAGGACCACAGCGACGACTGCGGCAACTGCGATGTGTGCGCTAATCCACCGGAGCGCTTTGACGGCACCGTGCTGGCCCAAAAGGCGCTCAGCGTAGTGGCCCGGCTGCGGCAGTCGGTGGGTCAGGGCATGGCCATCGACGTACTGCGGGGGTCTGGCCGGCAGGACATACGCAAGAACGGCTACGACCAGGTCAAGACCTACGGCGCGGGCCGCGATATGTCGAGCTACGACTGGAACCAGTACTTCGGACAGCTCATCAGCCTGGGCTACCTCTACGTGGCCCATGAAGACTACAACAAACTGCGGCTGGCCCCCGCCGCCCGCCGGGTATTGTTCGACGGGGAGACCGTGGAGCTGGTCAAGTTCCAGATCATCAAGGACCGCAAGAAGCAGGAGGAGAGCAAGACCGCCAAGCGCGCCGCCGCGCCGCGTAGCCGGGGTAACCTGTTCGAGGTACTGCGCGAGGTGCGCCGCAACCTGGCTCGTGAGGCCGCCATTCCACCCTACCTCATCTTTTCTGACAAGACGCTGGAGGAAATGGCCGCCAGTGCGCCGCGTACCGAGCTGGCGTTGTCGCGCGTCAGTGGGGTAGGGGAAGTCAAGCTGGCCCGCTTCGGCGCCCACTTCCTGCAGGCCATCAAGTCATTTTCTGATGAGCAGCCTACTAGTACCCAGGCCACGCCGACGATCCCACCATCCACCCGGGAGGGCGACCTGCGCAAAGCGCGCCAGGCCGAAGACCGGGCCAGTCGCGGCGATACGCCCACCCACCTGGTCACCTACCGACAGTATATGGCCGGGGCCTCCCCGCGTGACATCGCCCGTAAGCGCGGACTCAAAGCCACTACCACCTACAGCCACCTGGCGCAGGCCTACGGGGAGGGGCACGAGTTCAAGATCGAAGATCTGCTACCCGGTGAGACGATGAACTGGATCGACGAGGCCATGCGCCACGTGCCGGATGCCGAGGGGCGCAGGGGCATCCTGGCGTACATTGCCGAGCACTACCCCGGGGGAACGGTAGCCTACTATCACCTGGATCTGGTCGCCGCCTACCGCGACCGGCATCCCCTACCTACTGCCTCATGAGTCAGGCCGATGAATACCTCTTTGCCTACGGCACGCTGCGCAGTGATATCCCCTCCAGCATGAGCAAGTTTTTGCGCCGGCGGGCTACGCTGGTCGGGAAGGCCACTACCTCCGGCCGACTGATCGATCTGGGGGGCTATCCCGGATTCGTGCAGGGCGGCGGCACTACGACCGGAGAGCTGTACCGACTCAATGCCGACCGGGTAGCCGAAACCTGGGAACTGCTTGACGCCTATGAGGGCGTAGCGGGGAACGCCTCTGACGAATACCGGAAGTCTATAGTAAGCGTACGGGTAAGGGATGGCGGGACCTTCCAGGCCCGGACCTACGAGTATAAGCAGGGAACAGCAGGACAGGCGGAGATTCCCAATGGCGACTACCCGCCCTTCTACCGCAGCAACGCCGCCCACCAGAAATTCACCGGACACGATTGATGCGTATCCTTCATACCGCAGATTGGCACCTCGGACACCGGCTCTACAACCGCGACCGCAGCGATGAGCACCGGGCGGCCCTAAAGTGGCTGCTGCAAACGGTGGCCTCGGAACGGGTCGATGTAGTCATCGTGGCCGGCGATGTATTCGACGTGACCAACCCCTCCAACCAGGCCAAGGAATTATACTACGAGTTCCTGGCTGGCCTACGGGGTACCTGCTGTACCGCCGCGGTCATCGTGGGGGGCAACCACGATTCACCCTCGCTGCTGAACGCACCGCGCAGTCTGATGAAGGCCCTGCAGCTGCACGTGGTGGGCGCGGCCGATACTCCGGCTGCGGAGCGGGTCGTACGCATACAGTGTAGGGAGCAGGAAGTACTGATCGCCGCGGTACCCTACCTGCGGGAGCGCGACCTGCGCACCGCCCGCTTTGGGGAGACGGTGGAGGACCGGGCTGACGCCCTGCGCACCGGTATCCGCGACCACTTCGAGGAGATCGCCACGGCGGCCGTTGCCCAGCGGTCGCACGACGCAGTGCCCATCGTAGCTACCGGTCACCTGTTCGCCGCCGGGGCATCTGACGACGAGGAAAAGAAGAGCTACATCTACCAGGCCAACGAGCAGAACATCGAGGCCGGGGCCTTTCCCGGCTGCTTCGATTACGTGGCCCTGGGCCACATCCACCGCGCGCAGCGGGTGGGGGATCAGCAGCATATCCGCTACGCCGGTAGCCTGGTACCGCTGACCTTCGTGGAGGGACAAGCCGCGCGCAGCGTCCGGATCGTGGATATCGGTCGGGCCGGTGAGCCGGTCAGCAGTAGGAAGGTACCCGTACCCTATGCCCGTACCCTGCTTCGATTGCGCTACGAACTGCCGGAAATCAAACGGCGATTGGCGGAGGCCGTACGGAGCGATACGGTGCATACCCTGACCCCCTGGGCCGAGGTGCGGGTACTGTCGGACGACCCCATCCCCAATCTGCGGGAAAAGCTGCTCAAGCACCTGCGGGACGTACAGGCCGAATGTGGCTCCGAGACAACCATCGAACTCATCCGAATCAGTAGGGAGCGCCTCACCCCCCACTCGGCCATGAACGGACACGATCCGATACAGCAACAGCTAGACGAACTAGACCCCCTGGAGGTCTTCTCCCAACTCTGCGCCCGCGCGCAACCCAGTGAAGAGATGGCTACCGCCCTGCGCCATGACTTTCTCGTGCTGCGCGACTGGATCAATGAAGAGCCGGCATGAAGATCCTTCGCATTGGCATCCTCAACCTAAACTCCCTGCGGGGGGAGCACGTGATCGACTTCACGCAAGCCCCCCTGGCCGATCACCCGCTCTACGCCATCGTAGGGCCTACCGGGGCCGGTAAGACCACTATACTCGACGCGATCACCCTGGCCCTTTACGGGCAGACCGAGCGGACCAAGACCCTGACCGATGCCAAGAAGGAAGTAGCTACGGTGATGACCCACGGCACCGCACAGTGCCACGCCGAGCTAGAGTACGAGGTCGGCACCGGACGCTACCGGAGCGTATGGCGACGGCGACGGGCGCATTCCAAAGCCCACAAGGACTTGCAGGGCAGCAGCCGGGAGATCAGCCGCTGGAACACGGATACCGGCACCTACGATATTCTGCAAACCAAGAAGCGGCACGTAGAGCGACTGACCGAAGAGGTTACGGGCCTTACCTACGAACGCTTCGTGCGCTCGGTCATGCTCACTCAGGGAGATTTCGATCGGTTTCTAAAGTCTAAACCCGGCGAGAAAGCCGAGATACTCGAGCAGATCACCGGCACCGAGGTGTACTATCAACTGAGCCAGGGTGCCTACCGCAGGCACAAACTTGCCCGCGATCACTTCGAGCGGGCCACGGCGGCGCTGGAACATATCCTGCCACTACGTGCCGAGGAACGCGCCATCCTCGAAGCGTCCCTAAGCGAACGGGCGGAGGTGGTGGCTGCCCTACAGGAGCGGCTGCGCGTACTCACTACGCAACTGACGCGGCACGATCAGGCCGCCAGGCTGGCTGATCAGCAGGAAGCTACCGCCACAAACCTAGCGGCGTGTGAGCAGGTCTGGCAGCAGCTTGCCACCCAGCGACAGCAGCTGAAGGTATGCGATAAGCTGCTGCCCCTGCGGCCTGACCTGCAGGAGGAAGAACGGTTGACGGCGGCGCTGGTACACGTCGCGACGCGCAGCGCAGTCAATCAGGAAGAAGTGAAGGCCTCAGCTTCCGCACAGGAACAGATCAATGAGCAAAAGCAGGCGCTCGACCAACAGTTACTCCGTTTCACCCAGCAAAGCCCCCAGCGCGAACAGTGCCTGGCCGACGCTGAGCAACTGGAAACCGCACTGAAGCTACTGGCCCAGCAGCAGCAAGTCGCTACCCTGGACCTGACCCGGCACCGGCGCACGCGCACAACGACCCTCGACGAACTGCAGCGCTTGAAACGTGAAATTCTTGCGTTGGAAGAGCAGCTCGGTGGACTATCCGCCGAAGCGGTCGCGGAGGAAACGGACACGCTGGAGGGTACTCTGCCCCGCCTGGAACAGGAGCTGAACGAACTGACGGGGCAATTGACCTACCTGACCGTAGCACATTCTATTGCGGAGGAAACGCAGGTGTACGATAAACTGGCGCAGGAAGTACGGGTGGCTACCGGAAGCGTAGACCACTTGCTGCAGGAACTTAAGTCCGCGGAGCTGGAGGTTGACCTGGCACAGTCACGGGTACAGGTCGCTCGCCTACACGCTAGTCTGGACGAACACCGGCAAAGGTTGCAGGATGGCGACCCCTGTCCGCTCTGTGGAGCTACCCACCACCCGTATAGCGATGGCGTGGTACTAGATCAACAGATCAGCAGTCTAGAACAAGCGGTGTTCCATCGGGGTAACGATTTTATGGCCGTCGAACAGCAAGTAGCCGCAGCCACCGATCAGCGTAACTCGCTCAGCAGCGCGCTGAACGCCAGTAGCCGGGTACTGGAGGAGCGCAGGGCTCAACTTACCCAGCTAGGATCGCCCCCCGCTGCTACCGTAGAGGAACTACAAGCCCGGAAACGGGCCCAGCAGCAAGCGCTGCAGACCGGCCGAGAACGCCTGGACAAACTACGTCGGCTACGACCCCTGGTACCGCAACTGCAGATCAAGCGGGCGGAGCTGGCCGCTAAAACGCGTGCACTTGAGGAGGCCGAGCAGGGCATCGGTCAGGTAGAGATCACCCTAAGCAAGATTCAAACCGAGATCAAGCAGCAGGAGGACCGGCTGACCGAGCTCCTCCACCCGCACCCGAGTAGCAGTAGCTACCGCCAACATTACCTGCGGCAGGGGGCGGAGGTGCAGCAGCGACTGACCGATCACCAGCGTGAGCTCCAACTGGGGGCCACCCAGCTCGCTACCCTGAAGGAGCGGCAGCAATCGATCGAGGCCCAGCGTACCAGCCTGAGCCAGGAGCTATTGGTAGTTAGTGAACGACTGGCCGAGGCCCTACTGTCCCTAAACTTGACGCGGGAAGAAGCCCGCCGGCACCTGCTGGGGCCGACTGAGCTGGCGGACCTGCGGCTGCACCTACAGGCCGCGGAACAGGAATGCACCACCAACCGGGCACTGGCCGAACGGGTAGCTGCGGAATACCGGGAGGCCGCCGCCGCGCTGGTCGGCCTGCCCGAACGCAGTACCCTACGTGCGGAACAAGCGCAGGTCGAAGAGGAACTGGCGCGGGTACAGCGCGACATCGGCTCGCTGGAGCAGCAGCAACGGGAGGATGAGCAGCGCATCGAAGCGGTAGCCCACCAGCGGATCGAGCTAGCCGCCCTGGAAAAGGAGCGCGACCGCTGGGCGCGTATGAACGAGCTGATCGGCTCGGCGGACGGAAAGAAGTTTCGCAGTTTCGCGCAGTCGATCACGTTGCAGCGGCTGGTCAGTATCGGCAACCGGCACCTGGAGACGATCAATCCACGCTACCGGATGTGCTACGCCCCGCCCGCGCCGGGAGCCAAGGAGACCCTCGACCTAGAGATCATCGACAACTACATGAACGACAACCGCCGGACGATGGAAACGCTGAGTGGGGGGGAGACCTTCCTCATCAGTCTGGCCCTGGCCCTGGGCCTATCGGACCTGGCCCGCGGTAAGCAGCTCATCCAGTCACTGTTCATCGACGAGGGTTTCGGTACGCTGGATGGTAAGACACTGGATCAGGCCATGGTGACCCTGGAGCAACTGCAGGCGCAGGGAAAGACCATCGGCATCATCAGTCACGTGCAGCAGCTGCGGGAGCGGATCCACTGTCAGATCCAGCTGGAGCCGCTGGGGGATGGTTTCAGTCGTGTGCAGCTAACCAGTTGACCACCGTACGGTGAAACACCTCCGGTGCCTCCGCGAAGGCGACGTGGCCTACGCCGGGCAGCCGCACGAAGTGACCCGCCTGCAGCCGCGCGGCATACTCCCGCTGGTGGGCGTAGGGGATGATGGGGTCGCGGTCGCCGGCGATGACACAGACCGGTGTGCGGATGTCGTCGATCTCGTCCATCAGGTTCATGTCCAGCAGGTAGCGAAACAGGGCCTGTTGCCCGCCGATGGGATGCTGGCGGACGTCCGGAAAAATAGCCTCCAGGGTAGGGTCGAGCAGAGGATACTGCAGCAGTCGACGCCACCGCCGGGCGTAGAACAGCGTAGCTAGTTTGAGGAATACGACGTGGCGTTGCAGGATCCACCAGCCCGTATGGAATAGTGCCCTGCGGACCAGATTACCCTGAGCGAAAAACTGCAGTACGCCCTCCAGACCCCGCGCCCGACCGGTCATGAAACCGCCGATGCTGATCACTGAGGCTACCCGCTGCGGGTACTTGGCCGTGTAGTTGAGGCAGGAGAAGGCACCGAGGGAGTAGCCCACGAGGTGAAATTTTCCCTCCGGTAGTAGGGCGCGGATTGGCTCGGCCAGTAGCTCGGCGAAGAGTTGTTCGTCCAGGTGGCGCGTCAGTCCGTCTACCGAAGCCGCTTCGGTGAAGCTACTGGGGTAGTGTAGGGGCAGACTCACCGAGTACCAGGCCCGCTCGCGCCAGACCTCGGGATACATGGCCACCTCCCAGAACCGGTAGCTGGCGGTGAGCCCGTGCACCCACACTACGGGCAGGGCGGTTGCGGCGGGGTTGGGGTACGACAGGCAGGCAATGCGGTGCCCCCGGTGGGTGACGAAGGAGGAAACAGCTGTGCGCATGGCAGTGGGGCGAACGAAAGGGGGTACGGGGTGGTTAGGCTTGCACGGCCGCTCGCCAAGCGGCGCGGTGCAAGGTAGGCCGTTACTGGCGTATCCCTCCCTTTATCTATTTAAAACAAAGCCAAGATGCAGGTAATCATTAATAAGTCTTCGGAACTTTCGGAGGCCACTATCGCGGTCATCAACGAGAAAGTCAACAAATTAGAAACCTACTACGACCGCATCGAGCGCGCCGAGGTATTCGTGAAGGAAGACGACGGCAGTGCCGCCAACGGCCACACCGTGGAGATCCGCCTGGCCATCCCGGGCAACGACCTCTTCGCCACCCACACCGATGAGAGCATCGAGCGGGCCACCGCCGAAGTAGCCGAGGCCCTCCGCCGCCAGATCAAGAAGCACAAGGAGAAGAATGCTTCCCACCAGAATTAATTCGGCGCGGGGGGGAGCGGATTCCGCCCCCTCCCGCCCTTTTTAGGGTAATATTGCAGTAAAGCTTCCCCATGCAAGCCCTGCGCGAAACCCAGCTTACGTTTGATCCCCCCGCCGAGCGCTACGGTGGTAAAGTGCGCGACGTCTACCGCCGCGGCGACCGGCTCCTGATGGTAGCCAGCGACCGCATCAGCTCCTTCGATCACGTCCTGCCACGCGCTATTCCGCACAAGGGACAGATCCTCAATCAGATCGCCGCCCACTTCCTGGAGGCTACCCGCGATATCTGTCCCAACTGGCTCGAAGCCAATCCTGACCCCAACGTAGCTACCGGCAAGGCCTGTACCCCCATCCCCATCGAGATGGTGATCCGCGGCTTCCTGGTCGGCCACGCCTGGCGCGAATACCAGACCGGTCGCCGTACCCTCTGCGGTGTGCCCCTGCCCGACGGCCTACGGGAAGCAGATGCCTTTGCCGAGCCTATCATCACCCCCGCTACGAAGGCCGAGGAAGGCCACGACGAAGACATCAGCCGCGAGGAAATACTTTCCCGCGGCATCGTCTCGGAACGGGTGTACGCTCAATTAGAAGACTACACCCGCCGGCTGTTCTCCCGCGGCACCGCAATGGCCGCAGCCCGCGGTCTGCTGCTGGTCGACACCAAATACGAATTCGGCCTGCTCGACGGCGAGGTCTACCTGATCGATGAGATTCATACGCCGGACTCTAGCCGCTACTTCTACGCCGAAGGCTACGCTGAGCGGCAGCAGCAGGGTGCGCACCAGAAGCAGCTCAGTAAGGAGTTCGTCCGCGAGTGGCTGATGGACCACGACTTTCGGGGGCTGGAAGGACAGATCATGCCGGAGATGCCGGATGACTTCGTAGCCAGCGTCACCCAGCGCTACACCGAGTTGTACGAACGCATCACGGGCAAGTCCTTCGTGCCCGCCGATACCACCGATATTGTCGCACGCATTCAGGCTAATCTAGCCGGTACGGAGTGGACGCCCGTGACCCCCTGACCGTACTTCACTCTCCCTACGTATCCTTCCATGAAGCTCATCTGTATCGGCCGCAACTACGCCGCCCACGCCGCCGAACTCGGCAACGCACGTCCCGACCAGCCCATCGTATTCATGAAGCCCGGCTCGGCCGTACTCAATAATAATAAGCCCTTCTTTTACCCCGACTTCAGTCAGGACATCCACTACGAGATCGAGCTGGTGGTGCGCATCGGTAAGACCGGCCGCCACGTACAGCCGCAGTTTGCCATGGACTACGTGGAGGGGATCGGTCTGGGCCTGGACCTGACGGCGCGCGACCTGCAGCAGGCCTGCAAGGATAAGGGACACCCCTGGGAGATCGCCAAGGCCTTCGACCACTCGGCCCCACTAGGCGCGCATTTCTTTGCACCCGCTGCCCTGCCCGATGTGAACGACGTGGAGTTTAGCCTGGAGAAGAACGGGGAGGAAGTGCAGCACGGCTACAGCCGCAACATGATCTTTTCGCTGACCGAGCTGATTTGCTACGTGAGCCAGTACTTCCGCCTGCAGAAGGGTGATCTGCTCTTCACCGGTACGCCGGAGGGGGTGGGGCCACTGGTGCAGGGGGACGAGCTGGTGGGCTACCTGTGGACCAGCGCGGAGGGGAAAAAAGAAATGCTGCGCACCCGGGTGAAGTAGGAACTTTTGCGGGGGTGGGGCGTTTTTGTATCAGATGGTCGCCCGAATTGGCGAGCTCCAACGGGGGCGTACCGGAATCGACAGGGAAGTAAGCTTTGTAGTAAGCATGCCGGAGCATGATCAGTTACTCCGTTAAAAATAATGATCGAACCCTTTAGTTGGCACTCCCAGCTATGCAATGGCAGCCTAGTCTCAGACTAACTGCCTAAATGTGCCGTGTTGTTGACGCCTGATACACACTTCGCCGCATATCATCACCCCCTCGGGCTGGCCCGCGACCCTGATCTGAGTCGTGAGCGAGATAAAGGATCAAAGGCACCGACCTAAGTGGGTTACCAGACTTACCCGGTGCACTAAAATTTGATTGGTTCCTAAGCATGTAGAAAGTTGCTTTGCGCTTTCGCTGGACGCGAGTTCGACTCTCGCCGCCTCCACTTTATAGACCGGCCTCCGGCCGGTTTAGACCGCTTCGCGGAGTAGACTAGTCCTTGGCTAAGTAGACACTGCGGGGCATCCCGTTGAATAGAAAAGCCCCGACACTCACGCTTGAGTGCCGGGGCTTTTTCTGTGTAGGCCCTTAGCGGATCACTACGCGGCGAATGGCCGAGGCCGTACCGTCCGTCAGGCGCAGGAAGTAGGTACCGGTAGGTAGTCCGCCGACCTGACCGGGCACGGTCTGCGAGCCGGCACCCAGGCTACCACGGAACACCTGCTGTACCGGGCGGCCCAGTAGATCGAGCAGGGTAAGCGTGACCTCCGCGCTACGCTCCAGGGTGAAGGTGGTGGTGAGCTGACCGCTCGTCGGATTGGGGTAGACGGCAAAGGACAGCCGCGCTACGTTGCGATCGTTCAGGCTGGTCATCAGTCGGCCGCCCATAGGCTCTATCCGCTGGGAGAGGTACACCCGGTACTCTCCGGGGGCCAGCTCGATGCCGGCGGCTGGGTCGCTGATCATCGTAGAGTCGCCGCTGAAGTAATCGTACCACATACCGGCGGAGGGCACTGCATTGGTGATGGTCTGGGCCGAAACGTCGAAGTTGCCGAACACGGCCGCTGCGCCGTCACTGCTACTGAGGTGTACGTACTTAATTGCACCGGTGCCGAGCTGGCTGCCGGTGATGTCACCGTGGAAGAAGTCGTAGTTGTTGCGCAGGTAGAGCAGGTCGGCGATGGTGTTGTAGACGTCCCGGCGGTCGGCCTGACTGCGGTAGCTCCATCCGATGGGCTTGGGGTCGGTACGGCAGGATTCGTCGATGCGGTCGCCGCCACAGAAGTTGATGCTGTAATCGTAGCCCAGTTCGCCAAACTGCCAGAGCATCTTGGGGCCGGGCAGGGAGTAGAACAGGGCGCTGCTGAGCTCCACCCGGTCCAGGGCGGTAGACAGGTCCGTGACGTCATAGCTACCCGCGGAATTACCGAAGGACAGGTTCTTGAACATCATCCGCTCCTCGTCGTGGCTCTCCATATAGGCAATGAGACTACGGTCGCTGAAGCCCCGGTTAGCCGCGAGCGCAGGTGCAAGGTTGTCGTTGTCATAACCCATGCTGGCCTGCAAATAGGCATTGTGGGGATCGAAGCCCGACCAGAAGTACATGCCGTTGCCATACTGGGCGAGCTCTTCTTCTTCGCGGGATTCTGCCAGGTGCTCCATGATCATATAGGCACTGTCGTTGACGGACCACACCAGGTCGGCATAGTCCTTCAGGATAGCGATACGGGATGCGTCGTAGCTGCTGAAGGCTTCATCCGTAGTAGTCACCTTCTGGGTAAAGCCCTTGGTGAGGTCCCAGCGGAAGCCGTCGACGTGAAACTCCCTCAGCCAGTAGGCGGCGGTGGTCTTGACGTATTCCTTGGTCAGCGCACTTTCGTGGTTCAGGTCCGTACCTACGTTGTAGAGGTGGCGCGCGGTGACGTTGGCGTAGGGATTGTCGGGACCGGGCACGAAGCTTTCCGCACCGGGCCACAGCTGTACCAGGGGGCTCTGACCGAAGGCGTGGTTGTACACGACATCGAGCACTACGGCGATGTCGCGGGCGTGGGCGGCATCCACGAATGCCTTGAGGTCTTCGGGTGAACCGTAGTACTTATCCAGTGCCATATGGAAGCTCGGATTGTAGCCCCAGCTGATATTACCCTCGAACTCGCTGACGGGCATCAGCTCGATGGTATTGATACCGAGCCGGTCCAGGTAGTCCAGCGTATCGGTGAGCGAAGCGAAGCTGTGATCCGCCAGGAAATCACGGATCAGCAGCTCGTACACCACCATCTTTTCCGGATCAGGCAGCTCGAAGGCGTCGTTACGCCAGACAAATTCAGGAGCCTGCAGGCGGAGCCAGCTTACAATACCCTCCGTCTCGGTAGGGTAGTCGGGGATACCGGCGAAGGTTTCCGGACCGATGAAGCGATCGTCAAATGGATCGAGGACCAGCGTGCTGTAGGGATCTGCGAAGCGCCCCTGATCGTCTACGGCATACTGGTACAGGAAAGTACTGTCGGGTAGACTCGCAGCGGGTAGCTGAATCCAGAAGGTGCTGTCGTCCGGCGTGCGGTTCATGCGGGAGTCCGCTACGGGAGCCCAGTCGTTGAAGTTACCGACTACGAACACATCCGACTTGCCGGGTGCACGCAGTACCAGCATCAGGTCACCGTTGTCCATCCGGGTAGCTCCGGGGCCGGCTCCGGCGGGCAGGGCGGCGATGCTGGGGGCACCGGTGATGTAGGTGACCGTGCGGGAGGCCGTCTCACCGCGGTACGTCGCGGTGACGGTATAAGTGACCACTTCGCCCACTGGTAGGGTGAGCAGCTGCGTCAGCGTACTGTCGCGAGTGGTTTGGAGCACGGTGGTTCCGGCGCTGAGCTGTAGGTCGGCGGTGATGTAGGAGGTAGCCTGTACCGTGACCTGATCACCTACGGTGGCCCGTATTACGGATGCGTCGGGTTGTAGCAGGTCAACCATAAGCTCTCCGGTAACGGAAAACGAATCGCTGGCCTCCAGGCCATCAGCCGTGGCGGTGACGCGTACGGTGTGTGCACCGGGGGTGACGAGCCGGAGGGCGTGGTTGAGCTCCTGTCCCGTACCCGTGGCGACCAGGCTGTCGTTGTCGAAAATAGAGATGGTGGCCTCCGAGGTAGTGCCGGCCGTGACGGGGAGCACCTTGCCGAGGGCGTAGGTCTGCGTGCCTGGCTGACCGGTAAGGGTTAGGGAAAGGGAATCGCCGCTACTGATGTCAACGAAGATATTCGCTCCGCCGGCGGCTTTGCCTTCCTGCGTACCATCGGCGTTACGAAAGACCAGCGCGACCTGCTCGATGACCGTATTCTCATCGGCGTCGAAATATTCCCGTACGGTGGGGGAGAAGGTATAGGTGTACTTGTTGGGCTCACCGGCGACGGGGGTGAGTTTCCACTCATCGTTGGCTACCCCCCAGGTGGTCTGAATATTCTGCCAGTCGCCGCCATCGGCGCTGGCCGGTGTGATGAGACCGGTATGGAGGTAGACATCGCAGTCGCAATCCTTCAGGCCGGCGGTACCGAGACTGGCGTCGTAAGTGATGGTGAGGGACTTATCCGCTACCGGGGCGGCGGGATCGCTGGTGATGAGCTGCGCCGATAGGGAACTGCCCAGCAGCAGAAAGAAAAGAAGGTAATAGTGTGTCATGATCGGATTTTAGGGTGGTGAAAATACAATAGAAAAGCCCCCCGGAATGACTTCCGGGGGGCTTTATCGTATCGTTGCCCCAGCGCGAACGCGCTGGGCATGCGAAAGAACTACTCGTAGCTCTTGTCGCCGCTGCGGTCGTAGCTTCCGCCCCGGTTGCCCCGGTCGTAGCTGGAGTTGTTGTCACGGTCGTAGCTGCCGCGCTCGTAGCCGCCGCCACCACCGCCGCCGCTGTAGCCGCCACGGTCATAGCCGCCGCCTCCGCCGCCGCGTCCGCCACGGTCGTAGCCGCCGCCTCCGCCGCCGCTACCACCACGTCCACCGCGATCGTAGCCGCCGCCTCCGCCGCCGCGTCCGCCACGGTCATAGCCGCCGCCTCCGCCGCCGCCGCCACGGTAACCTCCGCCACCGCCGCCGCCACGGTATCCACCGCCGCCGCCGCTTCCGCCGCCGCCACGGTATCCACCGCCGCCGCCACCACCGTAGCCGCCGCCTCCGCCGCCGCCACCGCCTTTGCGGTCGTTTTCTTTGACGACGATAGTGCGTCCGTCAAGATCAGTTTGGTCAAGCGCCTCGATGGCTGCCTGAGCTTCTTCGTCGCTTGGCATTTCTACAAAACCAAAGCCACGGGAACGACCGGTCTCCCGGTCAAGGATGATTTTTACCGACTCTACTTCGCCGTAGGTGCTGAAGGTGTTCCGAAGGGTATCTTCGTCGGTATCCCAGCTTAGCCGGGCAACAAATAAATTCATAATGAAAAAGGAAAAAGGATGAAAACAAATGGTGTTGTTGCAGGCGGTACGCTAAAGCAATGAAAACTCACAATACGAAAGCCAACTTCAAAACCGTGAATACTACGTTGATAGTAACAGCGCAGGACCCGAAAGTTCCGAGTCACGACAAAAATAACCCCTAAACCAATGCGAAACACAATTATTTTTATAATAATGTTGTTAGCTGCTATCTCGTGTAAAACAGGGGCAGAACGGGAGTCCGACCTTGCACAGTACGAAAATGCGGTGACGGACCTACAACAGCGCTTCGCCCCGGACCGCCGTACCGACCGGGTCGAGGTACGTATATCACCCACAAGCTCCGGTCCTCAGCTCAGCGGATACACCACGGTACCCGCCGCGGCCCGCGCCCTGGATTCCCTGGCCGCGCAGTGGTCAGGCGTCAGCTCGTCCGTCGCCCTACTGCCGCGAGCCGAGCTGACCGGGGAGTACGGCATCATCCGAACTTCGGTGGCCAACATCCGCACCGAGCCGGGACACAGCCAGGAGCTCACCTCCCAGGCCCTCCTCGGTACACCCATCGAATTGCTCGACGCGCGCGACGGCTGGTACCTCATCCGCACCCCCGACCGCTACATCGCCTGGCTCGAGGAAGGGGCCTTCGTGCGCACCGATCGGACCGGACTCACCGCCTGGTTGTCCGAACTCAGCACCTGCGGCCTCGCCCAGACGGACGTGTGGGATACGCCGGAGCGCGGCCGACTGGTATCTGAACTGGTGGCGGGCTGCCTGGTCCAACGCGTGGGGCCACCCACCGGAGACTACCAACTGGTGCGGCTACCCGACGATCGCCGGGGGTACGTCCGGGCCACCGATCTGAAGGACTATGCACGGCTGGCTCAACCCGGCCGGGTAGTCGTAGACTCCATACTGCAGACGGCCTACCAGCAGGTGGGACGGCCCTACCTCTGGGGCGGTACGAGTACGAAGGCCATGGACTGTAGTGGATTCACCAAGACGGCCTACTACCTCAATGGCTACGTGATCCCGCGCGACGCCTCCCAACAGGTGCACGCCGGGGTGGACGTGCCGCTCGACGACGGACTCACCGCACTGCGGCGGGGCGATCTGCTATTCTTCGGTAGCTACCGCGACGACGGTAGCGAGCGGGTGACCCACGTAGGGTTCTACCTCGGCAAGGGACGGTTCCTGCACGCCGGGGCGGACAACGATTATATCACCGAAAACTCACTACTGGAGAAAGATGCGGACTTCGCACCGCACCGCAAGGAGAGTCTGCTGCGCGCGCGGCGCCTGCGGGAGGGTAGTCCGGGCGTGGTGCCGGTGGGGGAGGCGTTCGAGCGGCTTTACACCAGGTCTTCGTCGCGGTAGGGCCGCCGGGCGTCCAGTTCGCGCAGGTCTAGTTGATCGTCCTCCAGGTCGGGCAGGGGCGTACTACCGCTCCGGGGGGTGTCGGTAGGGTGGACGTCTTCCGGATCGGCCAGCGGCCCGTAGAGGCTCAGGGCCTGTAGGGTAATGCCGATGCCCCAGCCCATAATGGGCCAGATCGCCCAGCCGATACGGCCGGTGGTGAGGAGGTTGAGGAGTAAAAAGAAGCCGCACATGACCAGGTAGGTGCGCGCATGACGGCGGAAGTCGAGCTGCTTTTCGCGTAGCGTTTTTTGGTCGTAGGCTTGCTTGCTGGATCGGTTGCGGCGGCGGCTCATGGTATCTAGTCGAGTTCGGCGATGACGGTTTTGTTCCCCTTCACCTTCTGGCCGATCTCCACCTTCAGGCGGGTGCCGATGGGGAGGAACAGATCGACGCGGCTACCGAATTTTATGAATCCGAAGTCTTCCCCCTGTACGACCTGCTGGCCTACCTCGAGGTAGTTCTTGATGCGCTTGGCCAGGGCACCGGCGATCTGGCGCAGCAAGATCTCGGTCTCTCCCGTATCGATGACCACGGTGGTGCGCTCATTCTCGCTGCTGCTCTTGGGGTGCCAGGCTACGAGGTACTTGCCGGGGTGGTACTTATTGTAGGTCACCAGTCCGCTGACCGGGTTGCGGTTGACGTGTACATTGACCGGCGACATAAAAATACTCACCTGCAAACGCTTAGCCTTGAAGTATTCATGCTCGTAAGCTTCCTCGATGACGACCACCTTACCGTCGGCCGGCGCGTACACCAGGTGGTCCGCCTCTTCGGGGACCATACGGGTGGGATTGCGGAAGAACTGCAGGATGGTGACGAAAAACAGTCCCGATGCAATGGCTACGACCGGCAACTGGGCCGGGGCGCGATAGTAGACCAGCGCGCAGATCAGGGCCAGACCGACAAACAGCAGGGCAAGCACCCTACGGCCTTCCGGGTGAATCTTGATCGGTTTACGCAAAGTATTAGGGTTTAGAAGGATTGATCGGTCGTGCTGATGGAGTAACGTAGGCCCGGCGGAAAACGTTCTTGCTCCGGCGGGGCTAAAGTGGTAGAGCAGCCCGTAGCGATAGGAGCTGCTGCCCCGTATCCACCACCCGGGCGAGCATATCCGCCAACTGTCGCTCCGTGGTGAAGGCATTGGTGAGGGTGCAGCGCAGGTAAGTTTGCGCCGCAATTTTTGTCTGTACGATGTAGTAGGTGCCGTCCTCGGTCAGCGTAGCGCGGATCAGCGTATTGACGGCACTGCGCTGCGCCGCCGGCAAGGCCGCATCCACGAAGCGGAAGCATACTATATTCACATCGGGCTCCATGAACAGCTCCAGATTGGGATGCCGGCGTACCAGCCCGGCCAGCGTGCGCCCCAGTGCACCTACCTGCACCACGTAGTCGCGGAACACCTCCGGCCCGTAGGTGGTCAACAGCGTGAACACCCGCAGGCTCAGCGTTCGCTTCGTACACTCGAAGGTGCGGCGGGCGTTGTCCGACCAGTCGTCCTCCGCCGCGCCGGAGCGTCCCAGCAGATAGTCCGCCTCCTGCTGAAAGGTGCGGTAGGCGTCCCCTCCCTCCCGAAAGAAAAGCCCCGTAGTGAGGGCTGGCGTCATGAGCATCTTGTGGAAGTCGAGCGTAAGGCTATCTGCCCGTTCCAGCCCCTCGGTCAGCTGCTGCCGCCCGGGATCCAGCCGCACCGCCGCGCCGTGGGCCCCATCGATGTGGAGCCAGAGCCGGTGCCGCTCGGCCGCGTCCGCCAGTGCGCTCAAGTTATCGTAAGTACCCGTGCTGGTCGTACAGGCACTGCCCACCAGCGCGATGGGCGTAAGGCCGCGCGCCCGCGCATCCGCTACCAGTCCATCGATCAGTTCGGTGCGCATGCGCAATTCCCCGTCGGCCGGCACGTGGATGATCCCCTCCGCCCCCCAGCCCATGATGCGTACGGCCCGGTCGATGCAGTAGTGCGCCTGGGCATTGACGAGCAGGCAGGGGCGCACCGTAGCGTTGCCGTCCTGCCAGGCATCGCTGCCCGCCGGCCACTGCCGGGCGCGCGCCGCCAGTAGCGCCGTCAGATTAGCTAGGGTGCCGCCACTGGTGAGAAAGCCCCCCGTGGTCGGTGCCAGACGGAGTAGTTCGGCGAACCGTTCGATGACCACCTGCTCCATTGCAGCTCCCGGCCGGCCCATCTCGAACACGGCCTGACCGGCATTCATCAGACTGGCCGCCACGTCGCCCAGGGCCGTAAGCGGAGCCGGCGGCACCACCTGATGGCCCATGTAGCCGGGATGGTGGAGGTGCACGTTGTCGGTAAGTAACTGGCGGTATACCTCCTCCGGTGCCGCCCCCCGCTCCAACAAGCTACGCCACACCGACAGGCTATCCTGGGGCGTGGCGTAGGGATTGGCGGGATGGTCCGTCACCCCCTCCAGGTAGTCCGCCAGCTGGTCGATCAGGGCGTGGCCCTGGGTGCGGAAACTGGCCGGGTCGTAGGCGCGGCGTAGCAGCTCGGTCATGGCTAGATGCCCATCTCTGCCCGTCCGGCGTCGAGGATCTTGCGCACTTCGGCTGCGTCGCTGCCCTGGGCGTATACCCGCAGTACGGGCTCAGTACCGCTGGGGCGTACCATGAGCCAGCGGTCTTCACCGTCGAGGTAGAACTTGGTGCCGTCCACGTGTTTGACGTCAGTGACGGTGTAGGGTCCGATCTTCTTGAAGGGGTTCTCCTTGGCCTGCTTGACGATCTCCCACTTACGGTCGTTGTCCACGTGTACGTCGTCGCGGTCGCAGTTGAAGCTACCCACCTTGTCGTAGACCTGCTGGATGAGCTCGTTGAGGGTCTTGCCCGACTTGGCCATGTACTCGGCGATCATCAGTCCGATCCAGATGCCGTCACGCTCGGGGATGTGACCGCTGACGGCTAGTCCGCCGGATTCCTCTCCGCCCACGATCACGTCGCGCTCGGCCATGATCTCGGCGATGTACTTGAAGCCGATCTTGGTCACCTCGTAGGGTAGTCCGTACTGCTCGGCCAGCTGCTTGAGCTTGTCAGTCACCGAGAAGGTCAGGATCACCTCGCCGTTCTTGATGCCCTTGTACTCGTACTGGTACATCAGCAGTAGCAGCAGGATGTGGTGACTGTCCACGAACTCTCCGTTCTCATCGTAGAGTCCGATGCGGTCGGCGTCACCGTCGTTGGCGATGCCCAGGCTGAGCTTCGGATCGGCCTTGATCACGTCGCTGAGCTGCTGCAAATTGCGGGCGATGGGCTCGGGCGCCGTACCCAGGAAGCTGGGGTTGTACGCACAGTGCAGGTGGTGGGCCTTGGGCAGGAGCTTGACCATGGCCGACTGACCGGAGCCGTACATCGCATCGTAGGCGATACCGAAGTCGGCATTGCGGATCAGATCCAGGTCGAAGTTGGTCTTCACATGGTCCAGGTAGATCTGCTCGAAGTCGTGCTCCTCGATCAGCCCCTGCTCGCGCAGTGCATCCAGCTCCGGCAGATCGGTAGGTACGGCATCGGGGATGAGGGCTTCTACAGCGCTGACATCGTCGGGGATACTGGGACCGCCCAGCCGCGACTTGAGCTTATAGCCGTTGTAGTCCGGGGGGTTGTGGCTGGCGGTGATGACTACCCCCAGGTCGGCCTTCGCCTTGACCACGCCGAGACTCACCATGGGTGTAGAGATGAAGGCTGGAGCCAGCAGACTGGTAATGCCGTGCTTGCCCAGTACGCGGGCGGTGGTCTCACTGAAGAGCTTACCACCGAAGCGGCAGTCGTAGCCGATCACTACGCGGGCCGTATCGCCCTGCTGCTTGAGCCACAGCGCGGTGCCTTCGGCGACCCGCTTGACGTTGTCTACGGTGTATTCCTGCGCAATGATGGCGCGCCAGCCGTCGGTACCGAACTTGATCTTGATGGGATCCATGGGGTGAGGTCTTTTGGTGAGTGTCGTGCGAAGGTGCTAAATTTTAGTAGCATGCGCCATACGCAGCGCCTTAAATCTACCCCGCGTACCTTTGGCGGGTGGAATTTCTTACCGCCATGCTCTTTGGTCTGGCCGCCGCCACGGCAGCTACCTGCTTCCCGGGTATGCTCAATATGAATAGTGTAAGCGTCACCCTACGGGCCGGCCGGCGGGCGGGCTACCGCTTCGGGATGGGTATGGCCACGGCTTTCACGAGTCAGGCGGCGCTGGCCGTATTCTTTGCCAGCTACTTCACGGCCCACCCCAGTATCCTCACCTTCATGCGGCAGTGGGCCGTGCTGGTCTTCCTAATCCTGGCCGCCTTCTTCCTCGTCAAGGGATTCCGGGCCAAGCTGCAGGCTGAAGACCCCGACACCCGGCCCTATCACGGTAGTGCCTTTCTGCGCGGCGTGGCACTGGCACTGATGAATTTCCTCACCGTCCCCTACTTTTTTGCCGTCTGCGGCTGGCTACTGGCCGATGGCTACCTGGCGGCCGATCTGGGCTCCCGGCTGGGATTCACCGTGGGCGTAGGCGCCGGTGCACTGACTATTTTCGGGGCCTATGCCCGCAGCGCGCGCTGGATGCAACGGCGTGCCCACTTCCTGACCCGCAACATCAATTTTCTTCTCGGCGGCATTCTAGCCATCCTGGCCGTGGTGCAGGGGATACGCATCTATTTCTAGCCGTACCCACCGAGACCCGCGTGCACCCCCTACTTTTCTCAATTAATAGAACGTACCGGGAACACAGCACGCCCATCTAGTAGTTGAGTACTGTATGGCTACTTCCTTCCCTTCGAACTCCCACCTTAGCCGGGACCCCAGTACCGAATTCATCTCCATCGAGCAGCTGCGGCGGCAGTTCACCGAATGGTCGGCCAGTACCCGCCACTCGCAGGCCTTCCCCCACCGCGAGATGGATGCCCTGCGTCAGGCGGGCTACCTGGGCGTCACCCTGCCGGGCGCCCCCCTTGACCAGCGCAAGGCCAGTACGGCCGGCCTGCTGCGGCTCCTGTACCAGATCGGCCAGGGCAGTCTCAGCGTCGGACGCATCTACGAGGGGCACATCAATGCACTCTACCTGATCGGTGTGTTCGGCACCCCCGCCCAGCAGGAGCGCTGGTACGCCGACGCGCGGGCCGGTCACCTCTTCGGCGTGTGGAACACCCAGATGGGAGATGGCATCCACTTTCATCCTACCGCAACGGATGATCTGCGCATCCAGGGAAGCAAGAGCTTTTGCAGCGGCTCCGTACAGGTCACCCGACCTATCGTGCCCGGTGTGCTGCACGACCACAACGGCAAGGAACTGGGCTGGCAGATGAGTGTCGTTGCCCTGGACCGCCACAGCCCCCCGGTGGATGCATCCTTCTGGACACCCGTGGGGATGCAGAACAGCGTAAGCCACAAGATCGACTTCTCGGACATCGTCATCGCCCGCGACGAGCTGCTGGGCGCACCCGAAGACTACAACAGTCAGCCCCACCTGAGCGGCGGCGCCATTCGCTTTGCGGCCGTACACCTCGGTGGCGGCGCGGCGGTCTACGAGGCTACCCGCACCGCCCTGCGGCAGGCCGGCCGCACCGCCGACCCCTACCAGCGTACCCGGCTGGCCAAGATGGCCATCCGCCTCGAAAGCGGCCGGCACTGGCTCGACCGCGCCGGCCACGTGAACGACCACAGCACCGACCCCCGGGAGATCGTCAACTACGCCAATATGGTCCGCACGGCCATTGCCGATTACTGCAGCGAAATTCTTCAACTGGCCGAGGTGTCCGTCGGTGTACGCGGCATGTTGCACCCGCATCCCCTGGCCCGCCTGCACGGCGACCTCACCACCTACCTGCGCCAGCCTGCCCCCGATGCGACCCTGGAGAGCGTAGGCCAATACTACTTTAATGACGCTCCCTCCGACTGACCCCACGCTGGTAGCAGCCCGCAAGGCCGCCCTGCGCACCGATGCACCCGTTCACCCCGTGGGCGACCTGCAGGCCTGGCAGTCTACCGTCGTCTTTGCCCCCCACGCCGACGATGAATCCCTGGGCTGCGGCGGCCTCATCGCTCTCCTGACCGACCGCGGCCAACGGGTACGCGTAGTCTTCGTGAGCAACGGCGCCATGTCACACGCCAACTCCCGGAAATACTCCTACAACGCCCGGGCCGAGCTGCGGGAACGGGAAGCCCTGGCCGCCTGCGCGATCCTCGGCGTACCGGAGCAGGACGTACACTTCATGCGCCTGCCGGATGGTGCGGTGCCCCGGCAGTGGCACCCTGACTTCGGCGACATCGTCACCGGACTTACCGATCAGCTCAACGCGTGGCAGGCCGATACCCTCGTAGTACCCTGGCGCCGTGACCCCCATGACGACCACCGGGCCACCTGGGAGATCTGCCGTGCTGCGGCCGACCGCTACCGACCCGGTGTGCGCTGGATCGAGTACCCCGTGTGGATGTGGGAAGCGACCAACGTGGTCGACCTGCCGCGCCCCGAGGAGATGGTCGTCTGGCAGCTCGCCGTAGCCGAGCAGCAGGAGCGCAAGCAGCGCGCCATTCACGCTCACGCCTCCCAGTACGCCGGACTTATCGATGATGACCCCACGGGCTTCCAGCTGCAGGAGAATATGCTCGATCACTTCCGTCACCCCACCGAAGTCTTCTTCGAAGACGCCACCAAGCGCCACCGTACGCTGACGGACGCCTACTTCGACACCGTCTACGCCAATAGCGAAGATCCCTGGAACTTCGCTACCAGTCCCTACGAGCGCAAAAAGTATGCCGCCTCCCTGGCCGCCCTGCCGGAAGCCCGCTACGCCAGCGGACTGGAGATCGGCTGCTCCATCGGCGTGCTTACCTCCCTACTGGCCCAGCGCTGCGACCGGCTGCTGGCCGTAGATATTTCCGAAGCCGCCCTCGAGCGTGCCCGTGCACGGCTCGCGGGTGAGGTGCACGTTTCCTTTCGTCGCATGACCCTGCCGGAGGAGTTTCCCGATCGCCACTTCGACCTGGTGGTGCTCTCCGAGGTGGGCTACTACTGGAGCTACGGCGACCTCGACCGCGCCATCGAGCGCATCGGCCGGGCACTGAATCCCGGAGGCACCCTACTGCTCGTCCACTACACCCCCTACGTCCCCGATTATCCCCTCACCGGCGATGAGGTACACGAGGCCTTTGCCGATCAGCTCCCGGACTTCTACGCTATACGGAGTGAGCGGGCCGATCGCTACCGGCTCGACGTTTGGAAGCGGAAGGGCGGGGCCGCAGGTGCATCGAACGGGTGAACCGGCGCAGCTCCCGCACCGCCTGCTCGAAGGGCGCGTCGGAAAACTCGTGAGTCCGTTCCAGGATGTGTCGAAACTCCTGGTACAACTGACCGGCCGTCTGAGCCCCCACGATCCGTTTCTCCAGCTCCTGGAACGACATACCCAGGTAGTTAGCCAGTTCGAACAGCGCCGGGGAATGGCCGATACGGCGTTCGTAGAAGGCCCGGCGCAGCGCCACCTTCCACTTGTACAGCATGATGCAGTGGCGTAATCCCCACACGACGGGTTTACGTCCCTCGTTTTCCATCTTCACCCACTCGTCCAGGGTATGGCTGAAGGCGATCCCATCGATCCGGTCACTCTCCCGATCACTGGTGTATACCTTGATTCGGGGGTCGTGCACCACCTGGATATCGATACGCTCCATCGCCCACACCAGCTGTATGTCTTCGATGCAGCGCGCGGCGGGCATGCCTCCACAGGCCAGGTAGGCCGCTTTACGCACCGCGATGCTGGGGCCAAAGTGCTGAAAGTGGCGTGGCCAGGGGTCCTGCGTGCAGGGGTCGATGCTAGACTCCAGCCGCGTCTGCAGCATCCGGTAGGTCACATCCTGGAGGTAGATCTTGCGGTAGCCCTCCCGCGCGCGCTGCCGCACCATGATGCGCCCGCCCACTGCCTGAGCCCCCCGCGCCAGGGCTTGCTCCGTATAATACAGCCAGTGCCGGTCGACGGTACTATCCGCGTCCGTGGTGCAGATGATACCGTCCGGGGGCAGCCGCGCCACGGCCAGGTCGCCCAGTAAGCGGCGGGCCACACCTACGCTGGCTACGTCCCGTGGAATGTCCACTTCGATCACGTGCAGCCCAAAGTCCGGATGCTGGCTGCCGTAGGAACGGGCCACGGCAGCGGTACGGTCGCTACAGTTGTTGGCCAGCACGATGACCTCATAGTGGGTGGGGGGTATGCGCCGCCCGGCAGGATCGTACTGTAGGTGCAGTGCGCGCAGGGTAGCCACGATGCCCCCGGCCTCATCCTTGGCGGGGATGGTGATGCAGTAGGAGCAGTCCGGACCCACGTGGCGGGACCCATTCGGTACGGAAAGGGGAGGAAGTCCTGGAGGCAGATCGAACAAGGGGTAGACTGACTGTGTGCCGTGTTCTAAGTCAGTTATCGACCCGGAGGTTGCGTGTACAGCTTACTCACTTAGTCACACCGACCGATCAACTGCACTTCTCGCTCCAGTTGTACGCCGAAGCGGGCGGCCACCGTCTCCTGCACCTGTGTACTGAATGCAAGCACGTCGCGGCCGGTCGCCCCACCCCGATTGACCAGCACCAGTGCCTGCCGGGCGTAGGTGCCGACGCGCGGCGTCCCCGTGCCCCGCAGTCCCGCGCGATCGATGAGCCAGCCTGCGGGAAGTTTCACGGAGGTATCGTCGATGGGGTAGGCGGGCAGGTCTGTATACTGTTCGTGCAACGCTTCGTACTGTGGGCGGGGTACCACCGGGTTCTTAAAGAAGCTTCCGCTGTTTCCGAGAAAGAACCAGTCGGGGAGCTTGCTTCGTCGGATGGCCGTCACCGCGGCAGCAACGTCACTGGCCGTAGGCTGATCGATCTGGCGCAGTTCCAGCTCCGTGCGGATAGCCCCGTAGTCCAGTTTGAGGGCGCGCGGCTCACTCAGGTCGAAGGATACGGCCGTGATCAGGTACCGCCCGGGCTCCCGCTTGAAGCGGCTGTCGCGGTATCCGAAGGCACAGTCTGCCGGACTCAGATCCACCGCCCCCACGCCGTATTCCCAGGCGTGTACCGTGGTGATGAATTCGGCGACCTCCGATCCGTAAGCGCCGATGTTCTGCACCGGCGAGGCCCCTACCGTACCGGGGATCAGGATCAGATTCTCCATGCCGCTGTGACCCTGTTCCAGGGTGTAGCGCACGAACTGATTCCAGTCGGTGCCGGCAGCTACCCGGTAGCGGCCCTTCCCGTCCGCCCAGGTCACGCCGCTCAGTTGGACGTGCACCGTAAGGCCCGGTAGCTCGTCCATGAGCAGCAGGTTGCTTCCTCCTCCTAGCACGAGGTCGGGGGCTTGTCGGAATAGGGGGTCGGTAAGCTGCGCCTCGTCCGTGAGCGCAAGGAAACGCTCGGCCACTGCGGGCAGTCCGAAGGTGTTGAAGCGACGTAGGTCTACCTGCTGCTGGATCATTCGGCCAGGTCGAATTGCAGGCGGGCCAGGGCCGAATACGCTCCGTGGGGCCGTACGCTCAGTTCGGCGTGGGTACCCGATTCTACGATGGTGCCGTTCTCGATCACGTAGATGCGGTCCACGTCGCGGATCGTAGCCAGGCGGTGGGCGATAATGATGCTGGTACGGCCGCGCATGAGGTTATCCAGGGCTTCCTGTACGACGCGCTCGCTCTCAGCATCCAGGCTGCTGGTGGCCTCGTCGAGGAGCAGAATTTTGGGGTCCTTGAGGATAGCCCGGGCGATAGCTACCCGCTGCCGCTGTCCGCCGCTAAGCTGAATGCCCCGGTCGCCGACCAGGGTGTCCAGTCCTTCCGGGAAGGTGTCGATGAAGTCCAGCGCATTCGCCTGGCGGGCGGCGGCGC
The DNA here is from genome assembly GCF_923081025.1 of Neolewinella maritima. GTDB lineage: Bacteria > Bacteroidota > Bacteroidia > Chitinophagales > Saprospiraceae > Neolewinella > Neolewinella maritima. Next base: position 890,547 of record NZ_CAKLPZ010000001.1, read on the forward strand.
GGACCTGCTCGTCCGTAGCGTCGAGCTTACCGTAGGTGATGTTTTCGCGGATGGTACCGCCGAACAGCAGGACCTCCTGGGGCACCAGGGCCAGCTGATCGCGGTAGGCTTCCAGTCCGAAGGCTTCGATGTCCTGACCGTCTACGGTCACCCGGCCCTGGGTCACGGGGTAGAAACGCAGCAGGAGCTTGACGATGGTGGACTTGCCGCTGCCACTAGCCCCCACCAGTGCCACCTTCTCCCCGGGGGCTACGTGGAGGTCGATGCCCTTGAGTACGGTGATGTCAGGGCGGGTAGGGTAGGAGAACACTACATTCTCGTAGTCGATCGCACCGGTAAGGTCGTCACAGGATGCCGCTGCCAGCTCGCCGTTCATTGGCACCGGCGTCCCCGCCCCTTCTTGTTGTACTTCTTCTACCCCGTCGTCCGTGCCCTCGAACTCCTGACTGTCGAGAATGTCGACTACGCGATCCGAGGCGCCGAGGGCACCGACAATCTCCCCGTAGAAACTACCGAGACTAGCCACGGAGCCGCCGATGATGGCCGTGAAGACGATGAAGCTGAACAGATCGCCCACCGGTAGGTCACCGGCCTGCACCAGTAGGATGGCGCGGTAAATAATGAAGAACAGGGCGCCGAACATGACGCTGACGATGAAGGCCGAGAATACGCCCCGGGCGTTGGCGGTACGGATGGAAATGTCGACCGACTCATCGATGCTGCGGCTGTAGCGCGCCAGCTCGAAATCCTCATTGGTGTAGGCCTTGACGGTGGAGATGCTCTGTAGGGTCTCTTCGACGATGACGTTGCTCTGGGCCAGTTTTTCCTGGCGGGCCTTGGTCATGCGGCGCACGTAGCGGCCGAAGAACATGGCCGCGATCACTACCACCGGAAATACGATGAGGCTGACCAGCGCCAGCCGGAACATGGTGAAGAGGATAAACAAGGTGGCTCCGAGCAGGATGATGATCTGCCGGGCAAACTCCGTGAGGGTGAGGCTGAATACCCCCTGGATCTGCGTGATGTCGTTGGTGATACGGCTGGTCAGCTCGCCCACCCGGCTGCGCTCGAAGAAGGGGATATTGAGGTGGAGGATCTTGGCAAACAGGTCCTTGCGCAGGGCGGCCATCGAGCGCTCGCTGACGATGGCCTGGATGCGTACGCGGTAAAAGCTGAGGGGCGCCTGGATGACCAGCAGACCCGCAAGGAGCAGAAACACCTCATCGACGGTGAGGCCGTACTTACCCTTGCCGTTGTAGACGTTGAGGGCCTCGCCGGGGAGTTGCAGGATGATCAGGAACACCAGCGAGCTCAGGCCCAGGATCACGAAGCTCAGCGCAAATAGCCAGCGGTAGCGCCAGACGTAGTCGAAGATGCGCAGGGAGCGGCGCAGCCGATCCTTGGTGATGCGGGGTTTGGTCGCTGCGTCGTCGTCGTCGGTAGGCGGTGAAGGGGGAGTGGAGGCCATGAGTCACAAAGGAACCGAACTTGGCGGTAAAAGGTCAGGTCCCACGGGTTTTTTGAACTTATTCGGACAAAGCGCGGTACTATTCACCGATTTGCGGAGCGTCCGCTTGGCTACCAAATGTAGCAAGTGACGCCTACAATTTTACGGCTGAAAATATGTTTAAGCCGTATTGCCTCCTTTGATCCCAACCTAGCTTGATGAAACATTTCACCCTTCTTCTCCTTCTCGCGGCCTTACTGTGCGGGAGCAGCACCGTCAGTGCCCAGCGTTACTTCGAAGTAGGCCTGCAGGGGGGCGATATGCCGTACAACGGCGACCTGAGCGATCCGGGTATCGGCTTTCTGAGTGACTGGAACACCTTCGGCGGCTTCTACCTGCGGTACCGGCCGATCAGCCGGGTCGGCCTGCGCCTGAATGGCATTTTCGGACGCATCGAGGCGGAGAACGAAACCTCCGTGCGGATAAGTCAGGACGAGCGCGCTGCCATCACCCGTAACTTTCGCTCCCGCATCCAAGAATTTAGCTTGGCTGCTGAGTTCGACCTTTTTTATTTGGGCGACCCGGAAGACCGCTTTGTAGCTCCCTACCTGATGGTGGGCATCGGACGCACCGCCTTCGAGCCGCAGTCGCAGGATGACGGAGTGTACTATGACCTACAGCCGCTTAAGACCGAAGGGCAGGGTATTCGGACCGGAGCCTACGATCCGGCCCCCTACGCGCTGAATATCACGACCTATCACGTCGGCGGCGGCCTGCGGGCCAAATTAGGGGAACGCATTGTTGTTGGCGGTGAGGTAAGTGGCCGGCTGACCGGCACTGATTACCTGGACGATATTTCTGGACGACGCCTGAACTACCAGGAAGTGCTCGCTAACACAACCACCCAGGGAGCCTTCTTTTCCAACCCTGCCGTACAACCGGGCGAAGCACCAGATAATCTAAACTACTCTCGGGGAGGCAGCTCTGATGATTTCTACTTCCTAATCAACCTCACCGTAGGCATCCGTCTAGGTGGTTGGGGCGGAGGCCGCGGGGGCAATGGCTGCTACTCGTTCTAGCGCAGCCTGTGTCGCGTCATTTTTGATCCGGCTACAAACCTCGTAGGATAAAGTGGGTTTGCTTGGGTGGCAATACTGCCAGACCGACCATACCTGCATTTTATGAGCCTCCGCACACTTACCCTTTCCTTACTGCTGACTCTACTGGCCTTTGGTCCCCTGAGTGCTGCCATTGGAGTACCCGTCACTCCGGCCACCACCGAATCGGCCACTGCCACGGAAGCCGCCGCACTAGAAGCAGCCCGTGAATACACCGCATCGCTGAAGAGCATGACCGCCAAGGAGCGTCGTACCCTCAAGCGGGAGCAGCGCCGCGCGGTGAAGGATGCGCTCGAAAACCATCAGGACGCCAGCACCAACACCATCCTGCTCGTCATCCTGGCCGTCCTGCTTCCTCCCGTCGCCGTACTGGTGTACGAAGGTGAATTGAATAACAAGTTCTGGATCGCCCTACTGCTTACCCTGCTGTTCTACCTTCCGGGCCTTATCTACGCCCTGCTGGTTATTTTCGGCAATATGTAATCATCCGATAATCGCCGCAGCCGCCCGCTCCGCCGCGCCCCCCGCGCCCAGCACGCGCCGCAGCTGTTGCAACTCTTCTAATTGCCGGTCCCGCACGGGGCCGGCAATTATTTTTTGTAGCTCGGCGGTCAGCCGCGTCACGTTGAAGTCTGCCTGGATCAGCTCCGGTACGACTTCCCGATCCATCACCAGATTAACCAGCGAGATATACTTGATCCGGCTAGCTACCAGCCGGCGCGCCAGCCAGTAGTTCAGGGCATTGCCCCGGTAGCAGACCACCTGCGGCACCCCGAACAGGGCCGTTTCCAGCGTAGCCGTTCCGCTAGTTACCAGTGCCGTGTGGGCCGTGGCAAGTACCTCGTAGGTGTTGCCCTGTACCAGTTCGAGCTTCGGCGGTACGTCCGCAGCCTGTAGGTACTGCCGGTACAACTCCGCGTCTTGCCCGGGCGCTCCCGCAATCACGTACCGCTGCTCAGGCAGGCGGGCTGCGGCGGCCAGCATGGGGGGCAGGCTGCGATCGATCTCCTGCCTGCGGGAGCCGGGTAGCAGGGCTACGTGGGTACGGGGACGGGAATCCGTCTGCTTCACAACATCGAGTAGCGGGTGACCCACGAAGGTGGCCTCCACGCCGTGCTCCGCGTAGAACGCCTCTTCGAAGGGCAGAATGACCAACATGCGGTCCACATTAGCCCGTACCTGCTTGACCCGGCTGGTGTGCCAGGCCCAGATCTGGGGGCTGATGTAGTAGCTGATGTCGTAGCCGGCCCTGCGGGCCCACTTGGCCATGCGCAGGTTAAAGCCCGGGTAGTCGATGAGCACTAGGCGGTCGGGCCGAAAGTCCGCGATATCCGCTTTGCAGGCCCGGAAGTTACTCAGGATGGTCGGTAGGTTCTTCACCACCTCTACGAAGCCCATAAAGGCCAGTTCGCGGTAGTGCTTGACCACCTCGGCGCCGGCTGCAGCCATCAGCTCACCACCCCAGGCCCGTATCTCGGCCGCAGGGTCGCGCGCGCGCAGGGCTTCTACGAGTTTAGCTCCGTGGAGGTCTCCGGATGCTTCGCCGGCGATTAGGTAGTAGCGCAAGGGGGGGGAGGGGGTTAGGTCGCTTCGCTCGGTAAGCTGGTGGTCATGGCGAAGATAGCTAGCGCGGTGTAGCCGGCCGTGCGTTACTTCGTGGCAAAGTTTATGGAATGACGGTCGAATGGACGCACTACACCTTCGAGCAGCTGGATGTACATCTGCTGTACGCGATCCTGGCCCTGCGGCAGGAGGTCTTCGTCGTGGAGCAGACCTGCTACTACCAGGATGCGGACGGTAAGGATCAGCAGGCCATCCACGTGGTAGGTATGCAGGACGGTAAGGTCGTAGCGTACACCCGGATACTGGATCGGGGTATCTCCTACCCGGACTACGCCAGCATCGGACGGGTGGTGACCTCCCCCACCGTCCGCGGACAGGGACTGGGCCGGCCGCTAATGGACTACTCTATGCGTGTACTCTATGAACACTTTGGGGAGCAAGCGGTGAAGATCAGCGCACAGGCTCACCTACAGGACTTTTACGGGAGCCTGGGCTACCGTGGGGTAGGGGAGGAGTACCTGGAGGATGGTATCCCCCACCGGGCGATGGTGCTGGGAGATCCTGCTTAGGCTCTCTTGCTCCTGCGCTACACGACGCGAACCAGTACCTTCGCCGCATGCAGCCCCTAGCCGAACGAATGCGCCCCACCTCCCTCGACACTTACGTCGGACAGCAGCACCTGGTGGGCCCCGGGGCCGTACTGCGACGGGCCATCGAAACGGGGCGACTGCCCAGCTTCATCCTGTGGGGCCCGCCGGGCGTCGGGAAGACCACCCTGGCCCGTATCGTGGCCGGTCAGCTGGAGGTGCCCTTCTACATGCTCTCGGCGATCAACTCAGGAGTGAAGGACGTGCGCGAGACGATCGAAAAGGCGAAGCGGGGGAAGTTCTTTCAGTCCGCCTCCCCGATCCTGTTCATCGACGAGATCCACCGCTTCAGTAAATCGCAGCAGGACAGCCTGCTCGGTGCCGTGGAGGCCGGTACCGTGACCCTGATCGGTGCTACGACCGAGAACCCCAGCTTCGAAGTCATCCCCGCGCTACTCAGCCGCGCCCAGGTCTACGTCCTCGAGCCCCTGGGGCGGGACGAGCTGACCGGCATGGTCGACCGGGCGCTGGCCGAAGACGAATACCTCAGCAAGATGGAGGTCGTCGTGGAGGATTACGACAGCCTGCTCCGCTTCTCAGGGGGCGACGGGCGCCGGCTCTACAACGTCCTGGAGCTGGTGACCCACGAGGCGGCCGACGGACAGCCCGTCGTACTCGACACCGACTACATCACGGCCCGCGTACAGGAGAACCTGACACGCTACGACAAGACCGGCGAGCAGCACTTCGATATCGCTTCGGCCCTGATCAAGAGTATCCGGGGCAGTGATCCTAACGCCGCAGTGTACTGGCTAGCCCGCATGGTGGAGGGCGGGGAAGACCTAAAATTCATCGCCCGCCGGCTGGTGATTTCCGCCTCGGAAGACGTCGGACTAGCTAATCCCAATGCCCTGCTCATGGCTACCACCGCAGCCCAGGCTGCTCAGCTGGTTGGCTATCCCGAGGCACGGATCATTTTGAGTCAGGCTGCGATCTACCTCGCTACGAGCGCCAAGTCGAACAGTAGTTACAAGGCCATCGGCGCGGCCCAGCAGGCGGTACGGCAGACCGGCACCCTTCCCGTTCCCCTGCACCTGCGCAACGCGCCCACTAAGTTGATGAAGCAGTTGGACTACGGGAAGAACTACCAGTACAGCCACGACAAACCTGGCAACTTCAGTCGCCAGGAGTACCTGCCGGAGGAGCTTTCGGGCACCGCCTTCTTCAAGCCGCAGACCAATAACGCTACCGAGGTGAAGATCCGCGAGCGCATGCAGCAGCAGTGGGGCGAGAAGTACGGTAAGGACTAGACGCGGTCCAGCAAGTAGTGCAAGTAATGCTTGAGCAGCTTCGGGGCGGTGTAAAGCAGATCGTGCTGTTTGCCCTTGACCATATGGTGGACGACCGTGGGGGCACCGGTCAGCTTATCGCAGGCGTAGTAGGCGTTGCGGGGATAGATCAGCCAGTCGTCGGTGCCGTGGAGGATAACGGTAGGTGCGTCGATATTGTCCCACTCGCTGGCCATAGCTTCCAGCTCGGCCTGGTGGGCGAGCTTTTCGTGGTTGGCGGTATTGATGCCGCTGGGCAGGAGCCAGGAAAGTGACCAGTGGGAGGTCGGGTGAGTGATCCAGTAGGTGTATTCCTCTTTCGGAGCCATGCTGGCGGACTGTAGGAGGAGTCCGTCGACCAATTGGGGAAAATCCATCGCCAGACGGGCGCTCACCGTACCGCCGTAGCTGCTGCCGTGCACTACCACCTTCTGACGGGGTTGCCGGCGCGAGCGAATAACAGCGGCGACATTTTCTGCTTGCTCCCGGACCGAGGTCATGGGGTTTCCCAGTCCGCTACCGCCGTAGCCGGGCCGGTCGATGGCTAGAATATTGGCCTCGGCGCGTAGGGCCGAGTCGCGCATCATGGTGATCCACCAGGCGCTCGACGAGGGGGCACCGTGGATGAATACGAGGAGGGGCTTGCTGCGGTCCTGCCCGATCTGCAGGAAGCGGAGTTTGCGGCTGCTGCCTTCCAGGTAGCCGATCTCGGCGTCCAGCTCCTCACTCTCGAGGATGGCGCTGAGCTGGCGGTCGTCCATCTGGATACGCACGTAGGGCTCCAGCCGGTAGACCGCATAGGCTACGAACAGGAACACGGCGAGCAGGGCCAGAAACCGCTTTTTCAAGAACATGGGGCGGGGAATATACTAGTAAGACGCCGCACGACCGGTAGCTGTTGTGCATTCTCCCGCTAGCGCGTAGTTTTGCGGCGCGCTCCGTTAGCTCAGTTGGATAGAGCAGGAATCTTCTAAATTTCAGGTCAAAGGTTCGAATCCTTTACGGGGCACTACAGAACTACTACCCCCAGCGGGATTCCAGTTCGTCTACCGCGGCGAAGAGCTCGCTGAAGTCGCGGATAGCGAAGTAGAGCATTTGCACCTTGTCGATCACGAAGTCCTGCGCCATGATCTCATCGAGATCGAAGGGCTTGATGACTACGGCGTTGTCGGTATAGATATGCTTGGTCTCGGAGGTGCTGCTGCAGATGCCGGCCCCGTAGACCTTGAGCTCCTGCTCCTGCCGGATGACCCCGAACTCGATCGTAAACCAGTACAGGCGCTGTAGCTGGGTGATCTTTTGTTCGTCGCCGGCGTGCTTTACACCGATGGCGCCGAGCTTCTGGGCGAAGTCGGCGTAGTCCTTATTCAGGTACAGCGGGATGTGACCGAAGATATCGTGAAACATATCGGGCTCCTCCAGGTAGTCGAGCTGCTTCTCGCTGCGCAGCCAGGTGCTGGAGCAGAAGCGGCGGTTGGCCAATAACTGGAAGAATTCGTCTACGGGCAGGAATCCCTTTACCACCTCGATGGACCAACCATGGGCATTGCGCAGCGCCCGACTAAGGTCACTGAAGCGGGGCGGGTGCTCGGGCGAAAGAATGGGGTAGAGCTCCTTCAGGCAGTCCAGGTACTCCTGGGCGGCAACGGGCTTGAGGGCCTCGCGCTGCCGCTCGGAGAGCAGGCGCCAGATGCGGTAATCGGCGGGGGTATAGGCAGCGTAATCCTGCGTCAGGGGGGTGATTGTGGTGGGCATGAGCGACGTAATTAAATAGGGCAACGGTTGTTGTAGCAACTGTAAGGTATGGGAAAAGTTTGTCACCCGTACAAAACTACCCCAGGGCGCCCTGCGTCACCCGACCGGGCGCGCCGCGAAAGCCTACTACCAGTCGGTAGCCCGGACCGATATTGCCCACCAGCGGACCGAACATCGTATCCATCAATTGCTGGGCCTGCGTCTTGGCCCGGTCCATCACGTCGCTCTCCAGGGCATCCTCGCGGAAGCTCTCCCGCAGGGCGTTCACCCCCTCGTCGATATTGACTCCCTTGACCTCGCGCAGCCAGCCGATATCGAGCTTTTCCACTTTCGGGAGTACCTCGTGGCTCAGGATCTCGGGTTCGGGTAGGGTGATGTTGATGGTCTTGTTCTGCTCGTCCAGCTGCAGGTCGAAGTACTCGTTCAGCCGGAAGCCTACCTTAAGGATACTCAGGGCGGTGATCTCTACGTCGGTCTCCGAGACGTTCATGCCCCAGACGGTGGTCTGCAGGTTTTTGCTGATGCCCTTCTTATCCCTGATCTCGATGGTGGCCAACTCCCCGATGACGGTCTCCACCTTTTCCTGGAACAGGCCCTTGCTGCGGCTGAAGTCCTCGATGGCCGCCCGTTCCCGCATGCGGGCCACCAGCGGGCGCAGGGCCTCGCCCATGGCGATGGAGCAGGGGTTCTGTACGTCGGCACCCTTGGCCAGGATGTTGCCGTTGCGGGTACGGATCACGGCGGCCAGCACCTTGTTGAGCATGAAGCAGGTGTAGTTGCTGGCGACCTCTTCGAAGATCTCGGTCACCTTTTGTCCGCCCTCATCGTACCAGGTTTCGTACACCGCCGCACTGGTATCGCGCAGACGCATAAAATCCTGGTAATACAGCTCAGTCAACTGCGGGTGCTGAAGGTCATACTCCTGCAGGACGGCCCGCTGCAGACTGTCATTGAGTCCCATCCGGTTGCCCACGTGCCCCAGGATATCGGTATTGATATCGTGCACCAGCTCATCGAACTCGCGGCGGTAGCGTCGGGGGTTCTGCAGGATGGCCAAGGCCGTTTCGGGATCGATGTTGTAGCTGAAGTCGGCCGGACGGTACTGCAGCTCGTACTCCGCCGGACCGGCCAGAAAGCTCCCCGGCGTATTGCGCAGGGCGCGGTAGCCGAGCACCCCCAGGATACCGAGGATCGCTACGACGATGAGGATCTGGGCGGTACCGATGCCTTGTTTGAATGGGGGTGGGGGGGATTGTTGGGCCATGGGCTTCTGGAAAACGGGTGTGCGGGTGGCTTTGTTTTCGGTAGGTTAAACACGGATTACCCGGATTGACTGCACGGATTTCACTACGCAACTGCCACAGGCACTAGCACGCCAATCGCCGGTACTCCCCACGTATAATCTGTGTTAAATCTGCGACATAATCTGCGTAATCCGTGTTTAACCCTCCCCCACCAAACGAGCCTCCTCCAGCAAGCTCCACAGCTTTACCACCTCCACGCCTTCCTTTACGTCGTGTACGCGCAGGATCGAAGCCCCCTGTTGCAGGGCGTACAGATGTAGCGCGGCCGTGGCGGGCAGACTCTCGGCCGGGGTAGTCTTCAGGGGTTTGTATACCATACCCTTGCGACTGATACCGGCCAGGACGGGCACGCCCAGGTGGCGAAAGGCGTGCAGGTTCTTCAGCAGCGTATAGTTCTGCGCCTGGTTCTTGCCGAAGCCGAAGCCAGGATCTACAATGATATCTAAAACACCGAGCTGGCGGATGGCGATGAGCTGTTCGGCCAGGAAGTCCCAGACGTGGGTGACCACCTTGTCGCCGTAGTCCTGGGTATGCTGCTGCATGGTGGCCGGGGTGGCGGCGGGCATGTGCATGAGGACGTAGGGGACGCGCAGCTCGGCTACGGCGGCAAGCAATTCATCGTCGAAGCGGCCGGCGCTGACGTCGTTGATCATACCGGCTCCGGCGGCTACGGCGGCCCGGGCGGTAGCGGCGTAGACCGTATCGCAGCTGATGACCACTTTCGGTGCCACGGCCCGCACCGCTTCGATGACGGGCAGGATGCGTGATTGCTCCTCCTCGGAAGTGATCAGTTCGGCACCCGGGCGGGTCGACATACCGCCTACGTCCAGGATCTTGGCCCCCGCTTCGACCATTGCACCGGCGGCCGCGCCCACCTGATCGGCTTGTACCCGGCTGCCGGCGAAGAAGCTGTCTGGCGTAGCGTTGAGAATGCCCATCACCAGGGGGCGTTCGGCGCGCAGGAAGTAGCCATTGCAGTTGAGGGAAAAGGGTTCGAAGGGCACGTGGGGGGAAAGTTGTGTGCGAATTACCGCATTATGTGCGACTTTTACCGCCCGATGCCGTACACCGAACAGCAGATCCGCGGCCTGGCCATCAATTTTTTGCGCTTCCACTATAAGCTGCGGCCCCGCTACCTGGGCAGCGACGGCACGCGCATCACCGACCGCCCCCACTACTACCAGGGCGTACTCATCGATGCCCGCCTGGCCTACCAGCGGCCCGACCGCAGCTACTTCACCGCCACGGTGGAGGCCACCAGTCTGGACCGGCAGCACGAGATCCTCTACCAGACCAACTACTGGCGCATCGGCGTCCACGCGCTGGTCTGGACGCTCGTAACCGCCGCCCTCATCACCTGGCTGGGCAGCTGGGTGCCGGAGTGGAACCTGTTTCGCCTGTTTGGTCTGCCCACTGCCTACCTAGTGCTCGCCAGTCTACTGGTAGCGCTCTTTCTGGCGATCAGTACGGGACTGAGCCGGCTCAAACGCTACCGCTACATCTACGCCGTGGACCAGTTCAAGCGCTTTTACGCCGATGCGCAGTGGGTGGCCTACGACACGGCCATCTTCGCGGCCGATAGCTGGCGCACGCGGCGGCGCTACCGGGAGCTGGAACGGCAGTGTGTCAAGTACGGCTTCGGGCTGCTGGCCGTGGAGGCAGACAAGGTGGTGCGCAACGTGATGAGTCCCAGTCAGGTAGACCAGTTTGCCGGCAGTCGCATCAAGCTACCGCGGTGGCTGGCGCGGGCGGAGGTCGTGACAACGCCCCCTCCTACACAGACCGCCCTCCAACCGGTACGCAGGGCGCGGCCGCAGGTGCTGCGTAAATTGGGAAGGCGGGCGGTGCTGCTGCGGGCGCGCGGGCGGCGGGCGTACCGGAGCCTGTTCCCCTCCGGCATGCGGCGGCGGCCGGGCTACTATACTCTCGGCGCCTGGGTGCTCGTGCTGGGGGTGCCTGCGCTCGTTGGGCTGGGCTGGGGAGTCTACCGACAGGCAGCCTACTCACCCGTAGCAGAGGAAGGGGGTAGGGGAGCGGGGCCCGATCTGGCGATGCTGGAGACCGGCCGCACGCCCGCCCCGCCGCTCGAGATCGAGGAGGGGGAGTACCGGCGGCGGGACGACAGCTTCACGCTTACGGAACTATCGATAAACGTACCGGAGGGGGGACTTATCGCGGAGGCGGACATCGCCGATACGGATTCGCTACGGCGCTACCGCCTGGATGCGGACGGGGTGGCTACGGTGGATTATGCCTGTCTGCCGCTCTACACCCTGGGCGAGCCGGTCTTCATTTTGCTCTTCGGGCGGTATGCGAGTTTCGGTGCGGCGCGGGAATGGGCGCTGGAGCTCAACCGCCTGTACCAATCGCCGGTTACGGTAGCGGCGGGCGACTGCGTAGAGGCCCCGGGCACTACGGACTACCTGCTGTACATCGATGGTCCTACGCGGGAGGAAGGGGCGGCCAACCTGATGGCGCGTCAGTTTCAGCGGCGGAGCGGACTGGAAGTGGAGATCGTGGAGATCCGCTGAAGGGATCAAACGCGGATTCACGCAGAATAAACTAGATCGGCCGGAAACACGCCGTGGTAGATAAATACAATGGAAGTAAAGAATAACATCCTCGAGACCATCGGCAACACCCCACTGGTCGAACTACATAAGGTGGTCAAGGGCATGCCCTGTCGGGTACTGATGAAGGTGGAGACCTTCAATCCCGGTCACTCCATCAAGGACCGCATGGCCCTCAAGATGGTCGACGACGCCGAGGCCGACGGGCGCCTCAGGCCCGGTGGCACCATCATCGAGTGTACCTCCGGCAACACCGGTATGGGCCTGGCCCTGGCAGCCTGCGTGCGCGGCTACCGCTGCATCTTCACGACCAGCGACAAGCAGAGCAAGGAGAAGCTGGACATCCTGCGCGCCATGGGTGCCGAGGTCATCGTATGTCCTACCAACGTGAGTGCCGAAGATCCGCGGAGCTACTACTCCGTGGCCGAGCGGCTCAGCAAGGAGATCCCGAACAGCTTCTGGTTCAACCAATACGACAACCTGAGCAACCGCAAGGCGCACTACGAGAGCACCGGTCCGGAGATCTGGCGACAGACGGACGGGCAGGTCACCCACATCGTGGTCGGCGTAGGCACCGGCGGCACTATCAGCGGCACGGGCAAGTACCTCAAGGAGCAGAACCCGGCCGTACAGGCCTGGGGCATCGATACCTACGGCTCCGTATTCAAGAAGTACAAGGAAACCGGCGAGTTTGACGAAAAGGAGATCTACCCCTACATCACCGAAGGTATCGGTGAGGATATCCTGCCGAAAAATGTAGACTTTGACGTCATCGACCACTTCGAGAAAGTGACCGACAAGGACGGGGCCGTCATGGCCCGCCGCCTGGCCCGCGAGGAAGGCCTGCTGCTCGGCTACTCGGCGGGCAGTGCCGTTGCGGGACTGCTCCAACTCAAGGATAAGCTCAAGTCGGACGACCTGGTCGTCGTAGTAATCCACGACCACGGCAGCCGCTACATCGGCAAGGTCTATAACGACGACTGGATGCGCGAGCGCGGCTTCCTGGATGCCGAGCTCAAGGTGCGCGACCTGATCAGCGCCAAGAAGCAGGAGGAGGCCTTCGCGGGCATCAATCGCGACGACAGTGTCCGCCAGGCGCTCAAGCTGATGAAGGAGCACGACTTCAGTCAGATGCCCGTGCTCAACGGCGAGGAGGTCGTCGGCTCCATCACCGAGACCGACGTACTTAACTACCTCCTCGAAAACCCTATGGAGCACGCCGAGCAGCCCGTGCGCAAGATCATGCGCCAGCCCTTCCCGGAGGTGAGCTCCGACCTGACGCTCAGCGAGCTCGGCCGGCACATCACCAAGGAGAACCCTGCCGTAGTGGCTACCGACCGCAGCGGCCGCAAGCACCTGATCGCGCAGTACGATATTCTGCAGGCGATCTAGGCGGATACGCTCGTTAAGGATAGGGCCGCCTAGCGTACCTTAGGCTACACCGCCGGATGTATGCCCGATCATACCACCTTCCTTCCCCTGCCCGCACTGAACGTGAGCTTCGCACTGCTCACGCTACTCGCCCTATACGGCTTCTACCGGGCCGTAGGGCGCGACCGGCAGCTGCTCGGTATGCTGCTGCTGTGGCTACTGCTGGTGAGCGGCATCGCTAGTACGGGCTTCTTCCTCGACACGCGCGGGCTTCCTCCCCGGCTGGCCTTCGTACTGCTTCCGATGGTGGTGGTCGGCCTACTGCTGGGCTTCAGTCGACTGGGGGCAAGGTTGCGCGCACGATCTTCGCTGGAGGCCCTGCACTACCTGCAGGGGGTGCGGGTATTGGTCGAAGTAGTGTTTCTACACGGCCTGTACACTGCGGGCTACGTGGCGCGCGCCATGACCTACGCAGGCTATAACTTCGATCTCCTCCCCGGCCTGCTGGGACCGCTAGTAGGCTATGCGGTATTCAAGCGCCAGTGGCTCGGTGCGCGGTGGGCGATCGGGTATAATGTACTCGGTATTGCGGTGCTGCTTTCGGTGGTGATCATTGCGGTTTTCTCAGCTGAGACGGGCTACCAACGGTTTGGTCTCGGGCAACCTACTGTAGCGATATTCTACTTGCCCTTCGTCTGGCTGCCGGCCGTCGTCGTGCCCCTGATGCTGTGGGCACATTTTATCAGTCTGGGTAAGTTGATGCGCAGATGATACTATTCCAGGAAACCTACCGCGACCGACTGGCCATTGCTGTAGCGGACCTACCGGCCTGGCGTGCCTGGCTAGTGGAGCACCACGGCCGGGAGCAAAGCATCTGGCTCATCATCTTCAGGAAGGCGGATGACCGGTCCTCCCTCACCTACGCCGAGGCCGTGGATGAGGGACTCTGCTTCGGCTGGATCGATAGCCTACCCAATAAGCGGGATGGCCGTAGCTACTACCAGCTGTTCAGCCCCCGAAACCCGAAGAGCAACTGGAGCCGGGTCAACAAGCAAAAGGTCGCCCGGCTTCTCGCGCAGGGGCGGATGGCGGCACCCGGACTGGAAATGGTCCGCCTGGCCAAACGCAGTGGCACATGGGATGCGCTCAATGATGTAGAGGAGCTGGTCGTGCCCGACGACCTCCGGCAGGCCCTGGCCGGCGAGCCGACTGCCTGGAAGCACTGGGAGGATTACCCACCGTCCACCAAGCGCGGCATACTGGAGTGGTTATTCAACGCTAAACGGGCCACCACCAGGGCGCAACGCATCGAACGAACGCTGGCCGCCGCCCGCCGGGGGGCACGGCCGTTTTAGTCTACCCGTGGCTATCTTCGTAGCAAATCAACCCTGCCGGATGCTTACCCGATTACTCTGCTTCTTCGCCCTACTTCTTTGCACCTGCGTACGCGCCCAGGACGCTCCCGGATGGCTCCGCTACCCGGTCATCTCCCCTGACGGTAGCACCCTGGCCTTCTCCTACCAGGGCGACATCTTCACCGTACCCACCCAGGGCGGACGGGCCCGCCCGGTCACCATCGGGGCGGACTACGCCTTCATGCCCGTCTACAGCCCCGACGGTAGCCAGCTGGCCTTCGCTAGTGACCGCTACGGCAACTTCGATGTGTTCGTCATGCCGGCCACCGGCGGAGCAGCCCGGCGACTGACCTACCACAGCGGCGGCGACTACCCCTACACCTTCACCCCCGACGGCTCGGCGGTGGTGTTCGGCGGACGCTACCAGGATGCGGCCTCCAATATGCTCTTCCCCAGTGGCGCACAGCCCGAACTGTACCGGGTGGCGGTGGACGACGGTACCATCAGCCAGGTGTTTACCGTACCCGCCGAAGAGGCGCGCTACGCCGGCGACTACCTGTACTACCAGGACCAGAAGGGCTACGAGAACGAGTGGCGCAAGCACCACACCAGCGCCATCGCCCGCGATATCTGGCGCTACCGCACGGCCGACGGCAGCTACCAGCAGCTCACCGACCACGCCGCAGAAGACCGCCATCCGGTGCCGAGCAAGGACGGTCAGACGGTCTACTTCCTCAGCGAGCGCAGCGGCGATTTCAACGTCTTCTCCATGCCCGCAGCCGGCGGCGAGGCCACCCAACTGACCACCTTTGAGCGCCACCCGGTACGCTTCCTGTCCAGCAGCGACGACGGCCTCCTGGCCTTCAGCTGGCACGGCGAACTGTACACCCTCCGCCCCGGCGAGGAGGCCCAAAAAGTGGACATCCAACTAAACTACGACGGGCGCCAGGCGCAGGATGCAGTGAAACCTCTAGCGGGCGAATTCACGGAAGCCACCCTGAGTCCGAACGGCAAGGAGTATGCCTTCGTTGTACGTGGCGAGGTGTTCGTGAGCAGCGTCGAGACCGGCACCACCAAACGCATCACCAACACCGCCCGGCAGGAACGCAGCGTGAGCTGGCACCCGGAGGGTCGGGCACTTTACTACGCCTCCGAGAGCGACACGAGCTGGGACATCATGAAAACCAGCATCGACCGCGACGAGGAGCCCTACTTCTTCACCGCCACCCTGCTGCAGGAAGAACCCGTGGTGACTACGGAGGCGGAGGAGTTTCAGCCCATCGTGAGTCCGGACGGCGAAAAGGTGGCCTACCTGAAGAACCGCAAGACCGTCATGGTGCGTAACCTGAAGTCGGGCAAGGACGTGATGGTCCTCGGTCCCGAGCACAACTACTCCTACTCTGACGGCGACATGCACTTCGCCTGGTCGCCGGACAGCCGCTACCTGGCCGCAGACTTCGGTCGGCCCGAACGGGTAGCCTTCTTCACCAACGTGGCCCTGCTCGACATCACCAAGGAGAACGAGCCCACCAATGTCACCTTCGGCGGCTACAGCGACGGCGGGGCCAAGTTCAGCCGCGACGGGAGCCTGCTGTACTACTACAGCGTCCGCGAGGGCAACCGGGCCGAGAATGGCTGGTTTAGCGGTGACGGCAACACCTACGCCCTCTACCTGACTCGCGCAGCCCGCGACCGCGCCACCCTGAGCGAAGAGGAGTTCGGCCTGGTCAAGGAAGGGGAGGAAAAGGAGAAGAAAGAAGAAGACGAGAAGAAGGACAAAGAAGACCAAGACTCCCTGGATGTGGAGCCGCTCGAGATCGAGTGGGCCGGCCTGGAGGACCGCAAGAAGCGCCTGACCGAATTCACCGATGCCTACGCCGACCAGCTGCTGAGTGAGGACGGCGAGACGCTATTCTACCTCGCCGATACCGACGGCAAGTACAACCTGCATAAGATCGGTCTGCGCAACGAAAAGACAGAGAGCCTAGCCGAGCTCGGAGCTGACCGCGCCGGCGGCATGGAACTGAGCCGCGACGGTAAATCTATCTTCCTGCTGGCCGACGGCAATCCCGTCCTGGTCACCATCGCCGACGGTACGGTGAAGAAGCTACAGTCCAAGGGGGAGATGGTGCTAAAGGCCGCCGAGGAGCGCGCCTACATCTTCGACCACGCCTGGCGGCAGATGCGCGAGAAGTTCTACGTCGAGGATATGCAGGGCGTGGACTGGGCCTTCTACCGCGACGCCTACCGGCCCAAGCTGAAGGACATTAACAACAACTACGACTTCGCCGAACTGCTCAGCGAAATGCTGGGAGAGACCAACGCCAGCCATACCGGGAGCGGCTTCCGGATGTCGGAGCCGCTGGGCGATAAGACGGCGGCACTGGGTATGCTGTTTTCTCTCGACGGTGAGTCCCTCGTAGTCGAGGAAGTACTGCGCGACGGTCCGCTCGACAAGGCCGACGTACAGGTGGAAGCCGGCGACGTGCTCACCGCGGTGAACGGTCAGTCGGTCAGTCACCTCGGGCAGCTGCACCAGGCACTTAACCGGACGGCCGGACAGCGGGTGCTGCTGACCTTTCAGAGTGGTAAGGATACCCATACAGAAACCGTCGAACCCATCAGCACGGGGGCGGAGAACGAACTGCTGTACGACCGCTGGGTACGGCAGCAACGTGCTCTGGTGGATAGCCTGTCCGGCGGTGAGCTGGGCTACGTACACGTACGGGCCATGAACGACGCCAGTATGCGCGACGTGGTCGATGCGGCACTCGGTCGGCACATCGGCGCGAAGGCCCTGGTGGTCGATATCCGCTTCAACGGCGGTGGCAACCTGCACGACCGGCTGGCTGACTTCCTGGACGGCAAGGCCTACATGGACCTGATCCCCCACGGACAGTACATCGGCTCCGAGCCCCTCAACCGCTGGACCAAGCCCAGTATCGTCCTGGTCAACGAGAGCAGCTACTCCGACTCCCACATTTTCCCCGTAGCCTACACCATCAAGGGCATAGGTAAGACGGTCGGCATGCCCGTACCCGGTACCGGCACCTTCGTGTGGTGGGAAACGCAGATCGATCCTACGCTCTACTTCGGTATTCCTATGGGGGGCTGGAAGGTGGAGGAAGGCTACTTCCTGGAGAACACCCAGTTTGAGCCTACGCTGAAGGTGCAGTTGCAGCCCGGGGAGGTGGCAGCGGGCAAGGACGCGCAGACCGAGGCGGCGGTGGAGGAGTTGCTCCGCTAGCGAAGGCTTAGGCGGGTAGCTTCGTAGTCTGCCGGGGCCAGAGCTCCAGCCAGCGCAGCTCGGTGCGCACACAGTGCTGCCAGAACCAGACCAGAAAGGGGTACACCAGCAGTACGCCGGTATTGTAAAAGATCGCTTCGGTAAGATCGAAGTGGTGGAGGTGCATGACCGCCCGGGTCATTCCGCAGCCCAGGCATTCTATGTCCAGCAGTACTTGCGATGGACAGCTGAGTCCGTTACCGTCATTGAAAAAATCGGCGGGCAATATCCAGAGTACGACGGGACAGAGCAGTAGCGCGGCTAGCCATAGGTAATGAAGTGTTCTGCGCATGGACACGGTAGCTTGGGGCTAAAGATAAAAAAGTGGTCCGGGGGTATTCCCGGACCACTTTATGTGCGTGGTCGACCATCGACCGCTAGGGTATATGACCTATTCGTTATACGAAAAGTCATTCAGTTTGGTAAGTGTATAGATCAGCCCGGGAATGTAGCAGAGGGCGTACAGGATCAGTGCGATCCACCAGCGGTTGCCGGACCATTCGTCGGCAATACCCATCATGATCACCGCTGCGATCGGGACGAATATGGCCAATACGATAAACAGGCCCTTGGAGACGGGAATATCGTCACGTTGCCGCTCGCCGGAGCGCATTTGCTTTTTAATCTTCTTCTGGGCGGCCTTCAGTACGATGACCTCCTTGAGGGACAACTTCTTGCCGGTCAGCTTACGGTACTCCTTGGGCGTCATCGTTAGGAGATCCTCTATCTTATCGACCGTACCGGCGGGCAGACCGGCTTCGGCCAGGGCGGCGGCGGGGGTAAGTGCGACGGGCGCGGTAGCTACCGGAGGTGCAACGGCTACCGAGGTACAGAGCACGACCAGCAAACAGATGAATACGGACGTAGTAAGTGTTTTTAACATAGCGGTGAGTTTGTATAGTGCCTACTCTGATCAGGTTTTCGGCTTCGCCTCCCTACTCACTTTGCGGCGTTTCGGGTATCTCCTTTAATCTAATATATAGGAGATTCCGAAATATCCAACCATATCCCCCCCAAATGCGCGGTGGCAGGCCTAGCGGACGTCCTCCAGCAGCACCTCGACGGCCCGCTCCAGCTGCTGGTCGCGGCCCTTGTCCACCACACCCGGCATATTCTTCACCTCGATCAGTGGTTCGGTCTGGTTGTTCTCCATCCAGTCGCCGTCGATGTCCTTGGCGCTGACCGGTACCACACCCCAGACCGTACCGTCCGGCAGCTGCTCCCAGCCCGCGAAACTGCAGGTGCCCGGCGTGGGCATACCGACCGTCTTGCCGATCTTGAGATCGGTATAGCCGGCGGCGAAGCAGTGGCCGTCCGAGTACTGCGCCTCGTTGATCAGGGCCAGGGTGGGCTTGGTCCAGCGTGAGGTGGGCTCGCCGCCGACGACCTTGGCCTCGGTAGCGTAGCTGATGAAGGGTACCCCGGTGAAGAACATCGCCAGGTCGGCCACCAGGTCGCCGCCGCCGTTGAAGCGGGTATCCACGATCATACCCTTGCGCTCGAAGTACTTACCCATCATATCCTGGTAGATGCTGCGGTAGGGTCCGTCGCTCATACCGGGAATATGGACGTAGCCCAGCTGACCGCCACTCAGCGAGTCGACTTCCGCCTCATTGATCTTCACCCAGCGCTTGTACAGCAGCTGGTATTCCTCACTGAGCGATATGGGCTTGACGGTGATGGTCTTCAGGGAATCCGTGCGCGGGTCACGCACATCCAGTAAGGTAAACTGATCTTCGATGCGGTTGAGGTAGCGGGCTACGTCGCGGTCGGCCGCTACGGTATCGCCGTTAATGCGCTCGATGACCATACCGGGGGCAATATTGTAGCTGGCCTTATCGAGCGGACCGCCGAGCAGGATCTCCTCGACCAATATGCCACTACCCGTATGGTCGGTATCCATGAGCACACCCAGGGAGGCCGTCTTATCGGGATTGTCGAAACCCTTGGGCCGGTAGCGGGCGCCGGCGTGGGAGACATTCAGCTCGCCCAGCATCTCGGAGAGCAGCTCCGTAAGCTCGAAGGAGTTGCCGATCGAGGGCAGGTACTTTTCGTACTCCGTGCGCATGGTGTCCCAGTCGATGCCGTGGAAGTCCGAGTGGTAGAACACCGCCTTGGTACGCAGCCATACGTGATCGAACATCGCCTGCCGCTCGGCCTGCTCGTCGTAGGCCATCTCGCCCTGTAGCTTGACGGGGGTCTGCTTCTCCTTCTCCAGGTCCAGCTTGCTGATCTTGCCGCCGCTGAGGAGGTAGAGGTTCTTCATCTCCTTATCCCACTCCAGGCTGCCGCTGCTGGCGCCGAGCTTAAGCACCATTTTGGTCTCCCGACTGCGCAGCTCGGTACTCCAGAGGTTGAGCTTGTCCTCGAAGCGGGCTAGGTAGTAGAGCGTTTCACCGTCCTTAGACAGCACCGCATCGCCGAGGCGGGAGGAGTGGATGGTCAGCCGCTTGGTGCGCTCGCGCATATTGTTCCAGTCGAAGGTGAGGGGGTCGACCTGGGTACTGTCTTTCTTCGGTTCCTTTTCTTCCTTCTTCTTACTGTCCTTCGCTTTGGCTTCTTCCTTTTTCTCCTTCTTCTTGGCCTCCGCGATCGCCTCCACCAGCTCGTGCTCTTCCTTCGAGAGGTTGAAGGTGTCCCAGGCGGCCTGGGTGAAGAACATGGCGTAGACGTCCACCTCTGACTGTCCGCTGGTGGCGTAGGACTTCAGTCCGTCCCGGTTGCTGAACCAGATCATCTGCTCGCCCTTATTGACCCACTTGGGGTATGAGTCGTAGTAGCCGCTCTGGGTCAGGTTGACACGCTTACTGCCGTCGGACTTCATTAGCAGCACCTCGCTATTATTGAGCAGCACGTCCCACTCTACGAGCAGCCACTTGCTGTCGGGGGCCCAGGTGAAGTATTTATCGCCGTCCCGCATGTGGAACAGGTCGGTGGAGTCGAGCAGGGTGGTTTCCGCGCCGGTCGCGACCACCTTGGTTTTGAGCTTGCGGCGGCCTTCAATCCAGGCCAGCGACTTGCCGTCGGGGGCGTACTGGGCCAGGTAATTGTCGGTGCCGTTCTCGATGATGGGCTGCTCCTCCAGCAGGGTAGCGGCGAAGAAGAAGGGCTCCTCGTCGCGCAGCTTCTTGGTCTCGTAGATGCTCCACTTGCCGTTGCGCTCGCTGCTGTAGACGACGGACTTGCCCTCCGGTCCCCAGCTCACGAAGCGCTCCGGCTCGGGGGTGCTGGTGAGCCGCTTGGTGAAGGACTCCTCTACGGAGGTCACGAAGACCTCCCCGCGGGCCACGAAGGCGATCTCCTTGCCGTTGGGTGATACGGCCATCTCGGTGATCTCGTCGTCTAGCGAAATAAAACGGTCGTTGTTGCTGATGTCCTGCCGGCGGATCGTGACCTTCACCTTCCGCGGGGCTTCCCCCTCGCGCAGGGTATACAGCTCGCCGTCGTAGCCGAAGCTCAGTACGCCGCCGCCCGTGCTCAGGAAGCGGACGGGGTGCATGCTGAAGTCGGTCAGTTGCTGGTCACTGTCTGCCGCGTCAGTCCGCCGCTGGTGCACGTTGAAGTTGCCGCTGCGCTCGCTGAGGTAGTAGAAGCTCTCGCCGTCGGCGGCGTACACCGGCTGCCGGTCTTCGGCCTTGTCGGTGGTGAGCTGTCGGTGGGTACCCGTCGTGCGGTCGTAGGCCCAGATGTCGCGCGCGATCGACGAGGTGTGGTGCTTGCGGTACTCATCCTCGCCGCCCTTCTTGTCGTGGTACAGCAGGGTAGTGCCGTCGGGACTCACCTGAACGTATTCGGCCGGTACCGTTAGCACCTGCGTTACCCGCCCTCCGGTACTGCCTACGGCGTAGAGTTCGGGTTGGGAGCGGTGGGGAAACTGTCGGTGCTGCACGGCGTCCTGCCGGATGCCGCCGAAGTAGACCGTGCTGTCGCCGTCGGTGAAGGTGTAGGGTACTTCGTCGTTGCTGTGGTAGGTGAGGCGCTGGGCCGGTCCGCCCGCCGCCTGCATCACGAACACGTCGAAATTGCCGTAGCGGTTGGAGGCAAAGGCGAGTCGGCGGCCGTCGCTGCTCCAGGTGGCCATATAGTCGTGGGCCTCGTGGTAGGTGAGCTGGGTGGCCTCCCCGCCCGCGGCGGGTACGGTATACAGGTCGCCCTTGTAGGTGAAGGCGATGTGGTTGCCGTCGGGCGAGATGCTACCGTGACGCAGCCAGTGGGCGGGTTCCTGGGCGTGAAGGGGGAGACTGGCCAGGAGGCAGAGGAGTAAAATGTAGCGCATGGGGTGAAAATACGTCGATGGGCGTGTTCGCAGGTGCGGTGGATGGTCGGTCGGGCTACCGGAAGCGATCGATAAGGGGAAGCATCGACGTACGCAGTAGCGGCCGCAGCTCGTCGTACGGCAGCTCGATCGCGATCTCGCCGGCGGCGTAAGGACCGATCTCATAGGGCGGGTACAGAAAGCGCATGCCGTCGGGTAGCAGGGCGAAGTTTTCGGTCGCCGGGATGGTATCTTCGAAGGTGGTGTACGCGACGCCGGGCGCCTTGGTACGGGCGGTGAGCAGCTTACTCAGCGCGGCCTCCGTACCCGGCTTGAATACGTCGGTCAGCCGCAGGTGCCGTACGGGATCGGTGGCTACGGTCAGCAGCACGGTGTAGTACATCCCGTGGGCTCCGCCCGAGTAGAAGGCGTGGTTATGGGCTAGCACATACAGGCTATCGGACTGGTACTCGACGACCGTGCGGTGATCGTCCATGTGCACGTACTGGTAGGGTGATTCGCGCACGGCCTGTGCGTCTACCTCCTGCGAAGTGTAGGCGGTTAGCGACTGTTGTACCGACGTATGGAGCAGTTCTTCGAGGGTACTGTCTGGCGACGGCATCCGATCCAGGAGCTGCCGTGTGATGAGCGCATTGAGGGTATCCCGCAATACGGGGTCGCCACCGCTAGCGACCAGCGTTTCGACGTACATCCGCCGGTAGGGCATGCTATCGCCGAGGAGGGAAGCGGAGTCGGCATATGCTAGGGGGGTGAAGGTCAGGGGTGCCGGCGGCTGGGTCGTGGGGGCTGCTGCTGGATCCGGGGTTTGGCAGCCGTAGCACAGGAGAAGGAAGAGTGCGATGCGTAAGTGCATAGGGGGTAGACTTGGGGGGTGGGGCCGCGCGGTGGGGTAGGGAGGGTGCCGGCCGCGGGCTAATGTAGCGGTTGCGGCTGCAAACTGAGGGCTATACTGCTTTTGAGGTAGCTGACTGACTAGCGTCACGTCATCCATTAACCTACTAATCTGAAGAGTAGATGTTCAATTTAGTCGGTTAAATCCACCCTGACGATCGCTTGTTGGAAGATGTTATACTAGTAGATCTAGCGGCGGTAACCCCAATGATGCTATAGCGGGGCCGCGGCATGGTAGGTAACAGCAGATAATATGTAGTATCCTTGGGGAATACACGTATACCCCTCACCTAGATATATGCCTCCTGATCCTTACCCGACTGTTGCGGTCCACACTTTACTCCAAACGGTCGGTTCAGTGGCTCGGCAGAGTGAGGAGATCACCAGACTGAAGCGGGAGAACTACAACATCTTCTCCTTACTGCGCAAGGAGCACGATGAGGCGTACCTGCACTCTGCATTTATCGCGGATTTGCTGAATCCTAAGGGCACGCACGAGATGGGGGCGGTGTTTGGGCAATTGTTCTTCGCCAAATTTGACGATTACAATTTCACAGTAACCGAAGAAACCTATGTAGAAGCAGAAAAATGGTTGCCGGACGGAAACGGCCGGGCAGATATTTATCTGCAAACGGGTGATCAAAAAGTGATCATAGAGAATAAGATATGGGCAGATGATCAACCATTGCAGCTCCTACGGTACCACAATCATCTCAGTAGCGATACCCCAGAGAGACCGCTCTTAATTTACCTGACGATAGAGGGAGACATAGCTTCTGAAAAAAGCACCTTCTCGAATAGCCTCAAACTTACTGCCGGAGTGGATTATGAATTGCTATCGTACAGGAAGGATATTGTAATCTGGCTTCAGGAATGCAAACGCGAAGCGGTTGATCACGCACCCTTACGGGAGACGATCAAGCAGTATAGCAACTTAATCAAGAAACTCACCGGTCAATTAACGAATGATATGATGAACGAGGAAGTAAGTAAAGCAATCGGTAAGCAATATGTAGCGGCCCACCTGGTACACGCTGCGTTTGAAGGGACACGAACGGATGCGGTAGTAAGCTTCCTAAAGGACGTAAGCAAGCGGGTAGGAGAAAATCTAGATGCAGGTGACTGGGTGATCGGGCCGGCCAAGGAAATGAAATATGAGGACGTCGCTTCTAAATCACATACGTCACTTGTAATTCGTCATAATGACTGGATTGAAGCCACAAGAATTGAGGTGCAAGGAGTGCCGACCATTGCGACGAGTATCGTCAAATATGGGGTAGTGGCTAATAGTTCGTGGGTTGAGCGAGAACACGTAAAGGATGTATTAGCGGATGTGGACTTCTACAATGAAAACCGAACCACTATCCTTTGGTGGGCCTGCCAGGCCACCCTGCTCGACTTCAGTACCCCGCAACTGCTCGCAAGGCTATTCGAGCCGCAAGAGCGCAAGGACTTAGTCGATGAGGTGACTAAAGCGCTAACTAAGCTGTGCAAGGAGTGTAAGGGTCCACTAGGTAGGCTTGATGTGTCTAGTTTACTACCCGTAGCTTCTTCACAATCTACAGATCAGCCGGTATAAACTCAATCCACCCCGCCCCCGCCCCCTTTCCCACAAACTGTTTTACCTTACCCCTTCACACCTCACACCCCTCCCACCCCCAGTGTCTACCAACCACAAAGCCCAGCTAGAGACCCAGCTCTGGAACATCGCCAATACCCTGCGCGGGAAGATGAACGCCGACGATTTTCGCGACTACATCCTGGGCTTCATCTTCTATAAATTCCTGAGCGAGCAGCTGGAGAACTACGTGAACGATAAGCTGCTGCAGGAGAGTGACGGCTTCTTGTACGACGGACTGAAGGAAACCAACCCCCAGTACGACGTATACCTACGCGAGATCCGCACCGCCTGCCTCGACGAGTTGGGCTACTTCCTGCGGCCCGACGAGCTGTTCTACCACATCGCCCGGCGTACCGACTTTATCCTCGAAGACCTCACCACCATCCTGCGCAACATCGAGGCCTCGACGATGGGTACAGCCAGTGAGGACGACTTCGATAAGCTCTTCGAAGACCTCGACCTGACCAGCTCCAAACTGGGCCGCTCGGAGAAGGACAAGAACGCTCTAGTCAGCAAGGTGCTCGGTCACCTGGATAAGATCGACTTTGCCCTGGAGGACACCGAGACCGACGTGCTCGGCGACGCCTACGAATACCTGATCGGACAGTTCGCCAGCAACGCCGGCAAGAAGGCCGGGGAGTTCTACACCCCCCAGGAGGTGAGTACCGTGCTGGCCCGGCTGGTCACTAAGGGCAAGCACCGGCTCAAGACCGTCTACGACCCCACCTGCGGCTCCGGCCCCCTGCTGCTGCGGGTGCGCAAGGAGGTCGAGGAGGTGGCCTACTTTTACGGACAGGAGCTCAACCGCACCACCTACAACCTGGCGCGCATGAACATGATCATGCACGGGGTGAAATACGACGCCTTCGACATCCGGCAGGAGGATACGCTGGAGCGGCCGCAGCACGTCGACGAGCGCTTCGAGGCCATCGTAGCCAATCCGCCCTTCTCGGCCAAGTGGAGTGCCAACGACCTGTTCAACGGCGACGACCGCTTCAGTCCGTACGGCCGGCTAGCCCCCAAGAGCAAGGCCGACTTCGCCTTCGTACAGCATATGGTGCACCAGCTGGCGGACAACGGGCAAATGGCCATCGTACTCCCCCACGGGGCGCTGTTTCGTGGCGGCGCCGAGGCCCATATCCGCCGCTTCCTGATCGAGGAGCGCAACTACCTGGACGCCGTGATCGGTCTACCCGCCAACATCTTCTACGGCACCAGCATCCCCACCTGCATCATGGTCTTCAAAAAGTGCCGCGAGCAGCCCGACGACCTGCTGTTCATCGACGCCAGCGCCCACTTCGAAAAGGCCAAGAACCAGAACGTGCTGCTGCCCGAGCACATCGACAAGATCGTCAGCACCTACCGCGACCGCGTCACCCAGGACAAGTACAGTTACGTTGCCCCCCTGTCCGAGGTCGCCGAAAACGACTACAACCTCAACATCCCCCGCTACGTCGACACCTTCGAGGAGGAGGAGCCGGTAGACCTGGCCGCCGTCAGCGCCGAGCTCCAATCGCTCGACAAGGAACTGGAGGCCAATGCGGAGGTAATCGCGGGCTTCTGTGCGGAACTAGGCATCGATACACCATTCTAGCCGGTCGTCGGCCGAGCCATGGAAGCGTAGCGCCCGTTGCTCGTCCGCCGACTGGCCTATTCATTTAGGCGGGGCCGCAGGTGCAAGCGGTCTTACGCGGTAGGCCCCCCGAAAGGCTCAGCGCTTAATCTTTAAGAAAATTTAGTTATGGAAATGCGATTGGTACCGGCGATGCGGTTTGGGGAGTTTGAGGGGGATTGGCGTGAGTTTCGTTTTGGAAAAGGCGTTATAGAGAGTGCTTTTGGCCCACGATTTTCCTCAGATCAATATGTGGACAATGGGGCGGTCGTATGCCTTAGGACGACTGATATGGAAGACGATGGAACAATATCTTATGACAACGTTCCTGAAGCAAACTTATCTGTGGAATTTGAAAGTCACTTTCTTAAATTAGGAGACTTAGTTATAGCACGTAGTGGTACAATCGGTATAACAGGATTATTTGAAGGCTATGAGAAACCTGTTGTTCCCGGTGCCTTCCTTATTCGATTTCGTTTAAATAGAAATATGATTAGTGGGCACTTTACTAAAGCATATTTTAACAGCACGTCTGGCAGGAATGAGCTACTAAGGCTATCAGCAGGTGGAGTTCAGAAAAACTTGAAGGGCAGCTCAGTCAAGTCTTTAAAATTTCCCCTTCCCACCCTCCCCGAGCAACAAAAGATCGCCACCTTCCTCACCGCGGTGGACGGCCGGCTGGCGGGGCTGCGGCGGCAGCTGGAGCTGCTGGGGGCGTATAAGCGGGGGGTGATGCAGCGGGTGTTTTCGGGGGAGTCAGTTGGTGAATGGGAGAGAGTTACTATCGATGAAGTGTATGGCTTCTTCTCTACTAATTCTTTATCAAGAGCCCAACTGAACTACGAAGCAGGCGACAGGAAAAATATACACTACGGAGATATTCATACCAAGTTTTCACATCACCTGAACGCTAGCCGAACTGAAATACCATTTATCAATAATGAAGTAATAGCAAAGGGAGCGGCTTATAAACAGACTGTTCGGGTAGGGGATGTGCTCTTAGCAGACGCCTCGGAGGATGTAAGTGACATTGGGAAGGCAACCGAAGTGGTTGACGCCGGCACTGTGCCGCTATATGCAGGCCTGCACACTATACATGGCAGACCTAAGCCCAATAAGATTGCACTGGGGTACAGCAGTTTACTTCTACAGTCCCCACAGTTTAGAAAGCAGGTTAGTAAGATTGCGCAGGGGGCTAAAGTATTAGGTATATCACCTACCTCCATCAAGCGCATCAAATTACCCCTCCCCTCCCTCCCCGAGCAACGCCGCATCGCCACCTTCCTGCGCGCCCTGGACGACCGCATCGCGCTGGTGGAGCGGCAGCTGGCGGGCGTGGAGGCGTTTAAGCGGGGGCTGTTGCAGGGGATGTTTGTGTGATGGCTAGGCTGTATCTTGTGGCAGTAATACGGATAAAATGATCACGCGTATCGAGGTTACGGGTTTTAAAACTTTCACTGATTTTGCAGTGGACTTGGCTCCACTGACCGTGATTGCTGGAGCTAACGCTTCAGGAAAGAGTAACCTATTTGATGTGTTGCGATTGCTTCGAGATATGGCAACGAATGGGCATACACCGTCTATCCAAACGCGAGGTGGACTCACTCAAGTATTTACGAAGTACAACAAGGAAGAGACCAGCAGCTACATCGTGATTGCTGTGGAACTATTGCTACCCCTACAGACCCGGGGCTACAGCACAGAATTTATGGAGCGATTAGAACATAATCGCTGGCGTTATGAATTGAAGTTGCGGTTAGATATTGGGTATGAAGATATTGATGCAGTAGAAATTGTTGGTGAAAAGCTTACAACAATTTCCGAAAAGAAGGATTCCTGGCCTCAGCGTTATCTTTCGAAAGATCAGCGTGATAAATATGTGATGGTCAGTTACGGTGGTCCAAATGTATTAATAGATAGCTTCTCTACAAACGATGAGAACGAAAAGGGGAGGTACCAGTTCGGAAATTATTCTAACACTTTACATAAGACAGCACTTAGCGAAACGACCATCAGAGATGATAAACATCTGAGAGCAGTATTTAATGCGATATCGTCAATAGAGTTAGTGGACTTAGCGAAGCCATATCACTTTTCGAATTTTGCAAGAGCATCAGGCAATGATGATAAACAAAGTAATATTCTGCGGCATCTTCAATTGATCAAGCAGTATCCTGTTGATTTACAGTATTTGTCACGACGAGTTAATAAGATAAT
The DNA here is from genome assembly GCF_923081025.1 of Neolewinella maritima. Taxonomy (GTDB): domain Bacteria; phylum Bacteroidota; class Bacteroidia; order Chitinophagales; family Saprospiraceae; genus Neolewinella; species Neolewinella maritima. The sequence goes on from NZ_CAKLPZ010000001.1 coordinate 918,848, forward strand.
TAAAGATATCGTTGATGTTGACGTGTACATAGACGATTTCAAACGAGCCACAGTGACCGCCACGGACACGCTAGGAGGAACTTATGTAGCTGATCTGCTTTCAGAGGGAACGTTACGTGTAATTGCATTATCTACCTACCTGTTGGGAAGGGAAAGTAATAGATGCCTTCTAATCGAGGAGCCGGAAAACGGTGTTGACCCACGTGTATTAAATGAAATGTTGAATCTGCTGATAGATATTGTCTTTTCACCATTTGAGGAAGAGAATGCAGGTCTTGGTCAGGTTCTCTGTACGACACATTCTCCAACATTTCTACAGGCTGCATTAAGAGCTCACGGTAATAAGCCAGGAGTTCACGCACTCTTAACCACTAAAGTAGTCTCATTCGTGAATACCGAAGGCAGGCGTCGTAAACTTCCTGCAACCCGTATGAATGAGATAGTCTTAGACGCCGATGGTACTTCCCCTAAAGGTCGGATTGAACGTTATACCCTTAGTCAGGCATTGGATTATCTAAACCAGCTTCGGCTTCCGCAGCAGAACAAGGAAAGCCTACCGGATGCCTAACATTCTATTAGTTGAGTATGCGGGGGAAGGTGAATCCGATGGACGATTCTTGGGTCCAATTATCGAACGCACACTTGAAAGTATACTGCTGACTAGTAATCAGCAGATCGACGTGTACCCACCGGAATGGTGTGGTAGCGCGAAGGGTGTAGACCAGATAGTAGCGACTTACCGAGACGCACAGCGTCGTGGAGCCTATCTGCTGATCTTGCATGCCGATGCCGATAGTAGTAACTACAAGAAAGCGCTGAACGAACGACTACGACCCGCCCTAGAAACGATCGACACGCTCGACTTGGAGGATGCGCCCATAGTAGTACCGGTCATACCAGTACAGGAAACGGAAGCATGGATGTTAGTGGATCGGGAAGTACTCAAGCAGGTTTTGAATACAACTATCGATACGCAAGACCTCGATTTGCACGGTGACCCGGAACGCTACGCTGACCCTAAAAGCAAGCTGAATGAGGTGCTGCGTGTAGTCAATAATGATAGAAGTGATAACCTAAAAATGCACATCAGTTCGCTATACGAGCAACTTGGGCGGGCAGTACCACTAGAGAGTCTGAACAGGCTACCCTCCTACCAGCGGTTTTGTCGAGCTCTTACTCAGGCCTTACGGGAAGTAGGTTATCTATCGACATAAGCATTCCTTGGGGAGGACAATGTACAGGAGATGGCCCAGTTGGTCCTGCTGTCTGGTTTGATAGCTAGTCTCAGATCGACTTTCTGGGTGGAAGACCGGGTTGGAACCGGAGACCTGTGGAAACACAGCCTAACCACCGGCGGTCACATAGACCATAATCAGCGTGCACTCACTGCAAAATACCCCCGCGATCTCAGGTAGTTAACACAGTGAGTTAGTAGATTGCATGCGATACAACTGTTTGTTTGCCTGCTAAGACGGTGAACGAGGACATATTTTGCAGGAAAAATTTGGAACTTAACTTTAAAGTGAAGAACTTCGTAAGACTGGAGGCGTTTCGTGAACGTGAGGAAGATGGGGAGACCTACTTCTACACCATGCGTATGAGTGCTGACGGCGAAACCTGGAACGATGAGAGTGAGACGGACGAATTCATCCGCTTCTTTACCGAAGAAGAGGATTATCGAGAGCAATTCAACGAACTGCTGGCCTTACTGGAGGTGATCGCTCAGTACGGAGCCGAAGATCGCTACTTCAGACCCGAAAAGGGTGCCCACGCCCTCCCACGAGCGGCTCGCTTCGAAGGACAAATTGTCGTCGGTAGTGGCAATCCAATCCGGCTATACTGTATTAGGTGGAGCGAACGCATTGTCATCTTACTGAACGGTGGTGTCAAGAGTGAACAAGCGAGGACCGCTCAGGAGTGTGATAACGTGCGACCCTACTTCGAGGATGCAGTCCGTATCAACCGACGTTTCGAGCAGTTATTTCGCGTCGGCGATGTTAGAGTTGTTGATGGTGAGCTGCGATCTACAACCGGTCATGAGATTGAATTTAAATTATAGAATCATGGGCAGTAAACGATACCAAGAAGCATTGGAACGGATTCCGCAGGATACGCGGCGGTTCGCAAAAACCTCCGTAGAGGTGATCGATCAAATTCATAGCGAACTGAAGCGTAAGGGGTGGAAGCAAAACGACCTGGCTAAGGCCCTGGGAAAGCAAGAATCTGAAGTTAGCAAGTGGCTGACCCCCGGACACAACTTCACCCTTAAATCGCTTGCAAAGATTGAAGCTGCACTTGAGGTGTCCATTCTAAAGACGTCTACCGCCTGGAAAGCTGCTAACTACGCGGCTACCCACCCCCGTATGAGTGCAAACGAAGCCTACCGTCGTGTACGAGCCTCGGCGGACACCCCTTCACCCGGTGAAGGTGCAATCATCACCTTTACCATACCGTTAGTTCATAAAGCATACCTCAAGCCTGTTTTTGATGTATCACTTCTAGACAAAAATAGAAGCCGCAAACCCGGAACTTCTCATAAAACAGGTAATTATATTACATTCGAACAGAATAAAATGCAACATAGTGGTGGATAGTATAGAGTCATCATCAACCTATCAATTCACCTATCTAGGCATAGTCGATGAAGAGTTTGCATTTATGCAACAGCATTTCGAACTGGACACAGAACCGTCCGGTCAACTTGGCGCAGCGTTCACCGTGCAGGCCGAGGACCGAGTTATATTTTGCCGCGCGATCACTGAACTGTCTATATCAGATCGACCCTCTTTTGTAGCCTGCGCTGTCACCTGTAGTTTCAGGCTCACAGAAGATTCATGGCTTGAGCGCCTTATACAAGACCAGGACGTAATCAGTCTGGAGAAACAGCTATTGGATCATCTTGGGTCTTTTACCGTTGGAGCCTTGCGAGGCTATTTCCACGCACGGCTATCCCGCACACCTGCACGAGCCATTCTACCAGCGGTTGATGTCGCTAGGTTGTTAGAAGGGGTGCCGACGGAGTATCCTATCTGATTCTCTCTCGCGCACACTTATCTTACCTGCTAAACCCCACCGCTGCCGGAGGCAGCTGCGTACCGTCGCTGCTGGAAGCAGCGTCGTACCGTACCGTATTCACCTTGCACCTGCGACCCCGCCCCAGATATGACACGCCGTAGCCCCAGTACCCAGTCCGAAGCCGCGCTGGAAGAACAACTCATGGCGCAGCTGACTACGCTGGGCTACGACCGGGTGACGTTGCCGGACGAAGCGGCGCTGCTGACTAACCTGAGGCGGCAATTGGAGCGGCACAACGGCCTGCAGCTCAGCGAGACGGAATATCAGCGCATACTCAATCACCTCGATAAGGGCAATGCGTACGACCGGGCGAAGACGCTGCGCGACCGGATGCAATTGCAGCGGGACGACGGTACATCCACCTACGTGCGCTTTCTGAATACCGAACACTGGTGCCAGAACGAGTACCAGGTGACCAATCAGGTGACGCTGGAGGGCAGCTATAAGAACCGCTATGACGTGACGCTGCTCATCAACGGGCTGCCGCTGGTGCAGATCGAATTGAAGCGGCGGGGCGTGGAGATGAAGGAGGCGTTCAACCAGATCAACCGCTACCACCGGCACAGCTTTAGGGCGGCCAGAGGGCTATACCAGTACGTGCAGATATTCGTGATCAGCAACGGGGTGAATACGAAGTACTACGCCAATAACCGGCGGCAGGAATTTAAGCAGACCTTCTACTGGACGGACGCCGCCAACCAGCGGATCAGTAAGCTGCAGGACTTCGCGCGGGAGTTCCTGGAGAAGTGCCACGTGTCGAAGATGATCTGTAAGTACATCGTGCAGCATCATACCTATCGGCTGCTGATGGTGCTGCGGCCCTACCAATACTACGCGGTGGAGGCCATCATCGACCGGGTGAAGAACAGCCGCAAGAACGGCTACATCTGGCACACTACGGGCTCGGGCAAGACGCTGACCAGCTTCAAGGCCGCGCAGGTGCTGGTGAAGCTGCCGGAGGTACACAAGGTGGTCTTCGTGGTGGACCGTAAGGACCTGGACTACCAGACGACGCGGGAGTTCAATGAGTTCAGCAAGGGCAGTGTAGACGGAACGGATAATACCGGGACGCTGGTCACCCAGCTGGCGGACGATACCAAACTGATTGTCACCACGATACAGAAGCTCAATACCGCCATCACCGGATCGCGCTACGAAGAGCGGGTGGCTCACCTGCGGGACAAGCGGGTGGTGTTCATCTTCGACGAGTGCCACCGCAGTCAGTTTGGCGATACCCACCAGCGGATCGTGGCCTTCTTCACCCAGGCGCAGCTGTTCGGCTTTACGGGTACGCCCATTTTCGCCGATAATGCCGTAGCGGGGCAGGGCGGTAAGCAGACTACGCTGACGCTCTTTGAACGCTGTCTGCACAAGTACGTGATCACCAATGCGATCAGGGATGAGAACGTGCTCAAGTTCAGTATCGAGTACGTGGGCCGCTACCGGAATAAGGAGGACGGTAACGAAGTCGCCCTGGACATCGACGTAGAAGCCATCGACACCCGCGAGCTACTCGATGACCCCGGTCGGCTGGAAAAGGTCACGGACTGGATCATCGCTAACCACGGACGAAAGACCCACCAGCGGAGGTTCACGGCCATCTTCGCGGTAAGTAGCGTGGATAACCTGATCAAGTACTACGAGCTGTTCCGGGAGCGGGATACGACGGGACTGCGCATCGCCACCATTTTCAGCTATACCGCCAACGAAGAAGACCGGGAGGCCGACGGCATGATCGGGGAGCCGGACTTTGACAATGACGGTCCGGCAAACGTGCATACCCGCGACCGGCTGGAATCCTTTATCGAAGATTACAACCGGCACTTCGGGACCAGCTTTACTACCCGCGACGGCAAGAAGTTCTATAACTACTACAAGGATATTGGCAAGCGCATCAAGGACCGCGAAAAGGATACGGCGAGCGACGACGACCGGGTGGATATTCTGCTGGTAGTCAACATGTTCCTGACCGGCTTCGACGCCAAGCTGGTCAATACGCTCTACGTAGATAAGAACCTGCGCTACCACGGTCTGATCCAGGCCTTTAGCCGCACCAACCGCATCATTGGGGAGGTGAAGAGCCAGGGCAATATCGTCAGCTTCCGCAACCTCAAGAAGGCGACCGATGAGGCCATCGCACTATTCTCCAATCCGGAAGCCAAGGAGGTGATCCTGATGGAGCCCTACGAAGTGTACGTGCAGCGCTTCAACGAGGCGCTGGCGGACCTGATCGAGCTGGTTCCCTCCCCGGAGGCAGTGGACCGGCTGCTGACCGAAGAAGATGAATTGTCCTTCGTGCAGGCCTTCCGTAAGCTCATCCGCATCGACAACGTACTGACCGGTTTTTCAGAGTACGACATGGACGACGTGGCTATCGACCTACAGACCTTCGAGGACTACAAGAGCAAGTACCTGGATATCCGGGACAAGGTCCGCACGGAGGCCAAGCGCAATAAGGTGAGTATCCTCAACGACGTGGACTTTGAGGTCGAGCTGATCCACCGTGATCAGGTCAACGTCAGCTACATCATCCGGCTACTGACTAATCTGCACACGGCTAAGGAACAGGACAAAGCGGCCCGCCGCCAGGAGATCACTACGCGTCTGAACAACGAAGTACAACTGCGTAGCAAGCGGGAGCTGATCGAAAAATTCATCGAGCAGGAGCTTCCCCGCGTGGGCAAGCAGGGGGATGTGGAGCAGGAGTTCACCAACTTCTGGAGCGCCGAACGGCAGCGCGCCACCGTACAGCTCGCCGAGGAAGAGCAACTCTCCGCCGACGGCCTACAGGGCCTCATTGACACCACTTTATTCAACGGGCGGGAACCCTCCCAGGCGGAGGTACAGGCCGTGATGACCGTACAGCCGAGCATTCTGCGGCGGACGAGCATCCTGAACCGCGTGCAGCAGCGACTGGCGGAGTTACTGGAGCGATTTTATGATGATATGTAGGTCGCAAAAAAAGCAACCCCCGAACAGCAGCACCAACGCACCACACCTCCGGGGGTCACCCTATCAGATCCAGTCCATGCCAGCCTATTGCCGCACAAAGCGCTCGGTAAAGCTGCCCGCCGCCTGCTCCACCCGCAGCACATAGGTGCCGGTGGGTAGGTCGGCTACGCTAATGGTCAGCTGGGTAGCGCCGTCGAAGGGGGCTTGCTGCACGACCGCGCCGCGCATGTCCAGGATGCGGTAGCTGCCCGCTTCCTGGTGGAGGCCGGTCACGTAGAGCGTCCGCTGTACCGGATTGGGGAACAGGCCGGGGGTGTCATCCGCGCGGAAGCTGCCGGCCGGGGCCAGACGCACGCTGCCCGAACCACAGTTGGGGGGTGTAGCGGAATTGCTGAAGTAGACGGTGTAGCCCGCCGTTTTCTCCACCAGGGCCAGGTTGGCACCGTCCTTGACAATCCAGTAGTTGCCGTCCAGACCGGCGAAGCCGGAGCCGCTGAGCGTCAGGTCGGGCTGGGCGCGGTCGAAGCGGTAGGTGAGGGTCGGGCGCAGGTCTACATAGTAGCTGGGCCGACCGTCACGCGTGTTGATCGCAAACTGGTACACGTCGCCGTACTGCGCGCTGTAGTTGATGCTGAACTGGCGGAAGTTGCCCAGGGCGGGGCCGTCCCGACTAAGTGCGGGACTAGCTGACGCGTCGCCGGTGCCGAGTACGTGCACATTGCTGTAGCTCAGCTGGTTCAGGGCCGGTAGCGGACTCCCCGACGGTGCACCGAAGGAGCAGGTCGTGGGGTTGCCCGTAGGCGGTGGCGAAGTGCCGTTGCGGGTAAGGGTGAACCAATTGATGTTCCAGCGCGGACCGGAAGCAAACAGCCGCAGCGTGCGGTCGCCCGCCGGTAGGTCGACCGTGGTGGTGATCGTGCGCCAGTTCTGCCAGCCGCCGGTATTGGGAATGGCGGTGGTGGCCAGTACCGTGCTGCCGGAGCGGAATTGTACGGCGCCCGTGCTGTACAGACTCGCCACGCGGTAGCTCACCGTATAGCTGCCGGCGGTGGGTACGGAGAGCCGGTAGTCCAGGTAGTCGCCCTGGTCAATGTAGCCGACGTTGAGTCCGCCGCCCGCGTCGGCGGTGGCCTGGGTACGGATGCCATTTTCGCGGCAGTAGTCCTCGGCCTGAATGCGCCCGTCGATGGATGCACCAGTGCCGGCACAGGGGTCGGTGGGCGGCGGCGGTGGCGGGGGGGGCGTACCCGAGCAGGTGATCACGTTGTTCCAGGCCGCGGTGGGGCAGCTGCGGATGACGTAGTTGAGGGTACCGTCGCTGGGAAACTTGTCGGCCTCGGCCACGCCCTTGTTTTCCCAGACGTGCACCTCCGAAGGGTCGCCGCCCTTCTTGCGGGCCACGCTCACCTGGCCGGACTGGCTGCCCAGCACGAAGGTGTTGTTGTATACGGCGATCTTCTCGCCGGTGCGGAAGCCGGTGCCGCGGTCCTGGAAGTCTACGCCGGCCACGACATTGGGCTCACCGTCGGCCCGGAAGGTGTTGCCGTAGATGAAGGCTTCGGACCCCTTCACGTCGATGAAGGCATCGGCGCTGTTCGCTCCCGAGATCCCCCGGGCGATGAAGTTGTTGAAGCGTACGATCGTGCTGCGGGTACCCTCCTTGATGTCTACGCCCTCGGCGGTGACGTTGGGCCCGATCGTACAGCTGGCGATCACGTTGTTGTCGCAGCTGCGGCGGTACTTCGCCTTCGTGCCACCCTCCTCCAGGTGCTGACTCTTATCGGAGCCGACGTAGATGCCCTCCCCGTAGCCGGGCTGGTTGCGACCGGTCTCGGTGACCGTACAGCCGCGCACCAGGTTGTTGCTCGATCCGTCGCGCAGGTGGATGGCCTCGTCGCCCACGTCGCTTACCCGCAGGTTGATCAGCTGGTTGTGGTTGGCATTGTCCAGGATGACGCCCTTAGCGCCGGTCCGGAAGGTCATATCCTTGACCGTCCAGTAGTCGCCCTCCAGGCTGAGCAGGTAGCCGTTGCTGTTGCTGCTGCCCACGATCACGGGCGGGTTATTGGCATTCTCGCCGCGCAGGGTGATGCGCTGGCTGGCCGTACCGTTGCGGTCCGAAAACAGGTAGGCGGAGCTAAAGGTGCTACTCAGCGTGTTGCTGATGCGGTAGGTACCCGCGGCTACGACGATCTCCTGTCCGGGCTGTGCCGAGGCCATGCGGTCACGGATACACTGTACGGAGCTGCAGACGCCGCCGGTAGCCGGTGGGGGGGGCGTCGGACCGGCGGCGCTACCCCAGTCCGAAATGATCTGCTTAGCCAGCCTGCCCGAGGGGGTGAGCTGGTTGTTTTGCAGTCCGGCTACGCCCTTGCCGAGCTGCACGGCGTTGGCACCGGTGCTGCCGTCGTCCTCCAGCTTATCGCTGATGGCCCAGTTGGCGTGGCTGAGCTGGTTTTCGCGCATGAAGTCCAGCCAGTCATCGGTCTTCGTTTCATTGGGCTCGCCCTTGCCCGAAGCCAGTACGCTGCCCCATTCGGTGACGAAGAGCGCTATGCCCCTACTCAGCGCGGTGCGCGCTTTGCTACGCAGGTCATCGCCGTGGGTGCCGGCGTAGAAGTGCAGGGTGTAGGCGGTATTGCGGTCGGGTAGAGGGTTGCCGGCGGCCACATCTACGCGCTGGGAGTAGAAGGGCGTACCCACCACGATCAGGTTGTCGGGGTCGATCGCGCGGATCGCGTCGGTCACCGCCTGGGCGTAGTTGCGGATGGTCGACCACGACTGATTGATGGGCTCGTTGTACACCTCATAGATCAGGTTATCGCGGTTGCCGTAGCGCCGCGCGATCTCGGTAAAGAAGGCGATGGCCTCCGGCTGATACCGCTCCGCCTCGTGGGTGTGCCAGTCGACGATCACGTAGATCCCCCTGGCGATGGCCGCATCGATGACCGTGGTCACTTTGAGGAGTTGCGCGTCGGGACTGTCCACGTAGCCGCGGCCACCGTCCCAGCTCTCCTTCACGCCCATCGCTACGCGGACCAGCGAGCTGTTCCAGCCGTCGGCCAGGGTATTGACCGTAGCGGCCTTATAGTAGTCGCTCACGTCGCCGGCATTGCTCCAGAACAGGCTGTTGCCGGCCAGGCTCACCGGCGTACCGCTCTTGTCGACGATACGGTTGCCGTCCACCCGCAAGCGGCCGTGCTGGCTCACGATGGACTGGGCGCTCAGCGGTCCGCCGCCGAGCAAAAGGAAGAGGAGCAGCATGAGGCTACCCGCACGCACCGGGGTGCGCAAGTAAAATTTTTGCATGATGTTGTGTTAGTAGGTTATGGTGTAAATCGAAAGAGGTAGCTGCACGCCAGGTCCAGCTCCGCGCAGGGCGCGAAGCATCAACTAAAGACTAGGTGACTAACTGGGGAAACTTGGTCGTGCAACCGATTGCAATAATAGGCAAATAAATTTAATATAACGCAATAAAGAGCGGCTAAGAAAATTAAACTTGGCGGTAGAGTATTCAAAAGTGGTGACTATTTTATTGCCCTAAAGGATAGGGGAGTGGCCGCGGTCGCAGGTGCGCAGTCTCCCCCGTAAAGCAATAGGGAGGATACTCAGGCGGTAGGGCAGCGAGCAGAAAAATTTGCGTACTGCTAAGTATCCCGGGTCTACTTTGTGTTCCCAAACCACGCTGCACCAGTCCTGATCAGGTCAGGACCCCACCCATGATCCATCCCGACACCCGACTTCAGCATATCTCCGACGCCGTGGGTTACGGTGTATTTGCCACCGCGCCGATCCCCGCCGGTACGATCGTCTACGTGAAGGATAGTCTGGAGATCACCGTGGCCCCCGCCGACTTCGACCGGCACGGCCCCGAGATGCAGGCCGTGATCGACAAGTACTCCTACATCGACGAGCGGGGCGACCGCATCGTGAGTTGGGATCTGGCCAAGTACGTCAACCACTGCTGTCAGTGCAATACGATCTCCACGGGCTACGGCTTCGAGATGGCCCTGCGCGACATCGCCGCGGGGGAGCAGCTGACCGACGAATACGGCCTGTTCAATCTCGACGTCGAAATGGAGCTGGCCTGCGATCAGCCCGGCTGCCGCAGGCGTATCGGTCCGGGTGACTTCGACAAGTACTACCCGCAGTGGGACGAGACGATACGCAGCGTCATTCCCCGATTGTTCGAGGTCGAGCAGCCGCTGGGCAGCTTGCTTACACTGGAAACGAAGCGGGAGTTAGAAGCGTACCGGGAGGATATGGGGCGGTATAAATCTGTTTATGTCTTGAAGTTGAAGGACTGACATAGAAACATTACCGCGGAGAACCGAAGAGAATCGCAGAGGACCACGGCTATCAACGGCAGTATACGAATGACTGCTTCGTACCCCTCCGTGCTACTTTCATTTAGCCCTCCAACTTAGGCCGCTATCATTTCGTTTCCTCTCTTTACCCCAACCGAAAAACCACCCCTATGGCTAGCCCCTCTACCCCGGAAGTCGAGAACTTCGCCGCCCATGCGGAGATCGAGAAGGTCGAACTCAAGTACCTCTCCATCGATGAGTACGAGCGGCTGCGTGAAATTATGGAGGAGGCCTACGCCGTGCTGCCCGAAGCCTCCTGGGACCGCGAGCACATCCAGAAACTCATCGACATCTTTCCGCAGGGACAGATCGCCGTCCACATCAACGGCGAGCTTGCCGGCTGTGCCCTGGCCATCATCGTAGATTATAAGCAGTTCGGTGACCGGCATACCTACCGCGAGATCACCGGCGACTATACCTTTTTGACCCACAACTCCGACGGGAACACCCTCTACGGGGTAGATGTATTCGTGCACCCCAAGTACCGCGGACTTCGCCTCGGCCGCCGCATGTACGACTACCGCAAGGAGCTCTGTGAGGAGCTTAATTTGGAGGGGATTACCTTCGGCGGCCGCCTGCCGAAGTACCACCTGCACGCCGACGAGCTTACCCCCCGACAGTACATCGAGGCGGTCAAGTCGAAGGACATCCACGACCCCGTACTGAACTTTCAGTTTGCCAACGATTTCGCCGTCAAGCGCATCATCAAGGACTACCTCGAGGGCGATCACGAAAGCAAGGAGTACGCCGCGCTGCTGATGTGGAACAACGTCTACTATACCGCCCCCAGTCGCAAGGCCAGCGTAGACAAGAGCGTGGTACGCCTCGGACTGGTGCAGTGGCAAATGCGCTCCTACAAAAATCTCGAAGACCTGCTCGAGCAGGCCGAATATTTCGTTGATGCCCTGGCGGCCTACCGCTCCGATTTTGCGCTCTTCCCGGAGTTCTTCAACGCCCCGCTGATGGCGGCCTACAACGACCTGAAGGAGCCCGTCGCGATCCGCAAGCTCGCCGAGTTCACCGAGCCGATCGTCAAAAAATTCAGTGAGTTTTCGATCTCCTACAACATCAACATCATCACCGGCTCCATGCCCTCGGTGGAGGAAGACGGCAAGCTGTACAACGTCGGCTACCTCTGCAAGCGCGACGGTACGGTCGAGAAGTTCTATAAGCTGCACGTCACCCCCGACGAGGCCAAGGTCTGGGGCATGGTAGGCGGCCACACGCTGCGGGCCTTCGACACCGATTGCGGCAAGATCGGCATCCTCATCTGCTACGACGTCGAATTCCCCGAGCTGCCCCGCCTGCTGGCCGATCAGGAAGTCGACATCCTCTTCGTCCCCTTCCTCACCGACACCCAGAACGGCTACAGCCGCGTGCGCCACTGCGCCCAGGCCCGCGCCATCGAAAATGAGTGCTACGTAGCCATCGCCGGCTCGGTCGGTAACCTGCCCAAGGTGCACAATATGGACATCCAGTACGCCCAGTCCATGGTCTTCACCCCCTGCGACTTCGCCTTCCCCAGCAACGGCGTCAAGGCCGAAGCCACCCCCAATACCGAAATGATCCTGGTGGCCGACGTAGACTTGGATCTGCTCAAAGAGCTACACGAACACGGCAGCGTGCATAATCTGCGGGACCGGCGCAAGGACGTCTATTCGTTGACGCTCAAAAAGTAGCCTGAACACGGAGGACGCGGAGTGTGCTTACCTCCGCTCCCTCTGCGTCCTCCGCGGCGAAACCCCCACCGCCAGCCGCCGCAGCAGTTCCGTGTACACCACCTGCTTACCCGCCGCCGGATTCCCGTCCACCCCCATGCGCACCACGACCATATTCCAGGCGGGGACGATGAGACATACATTATGGTTCAGCCCGCTGGTGTAGGCCGCCGCCGGATGGTCGTCAGTAGCCGGGATGATCCACCAGTTGTAGCCGTAGGTGCCCCGGCCGTCCGTACCGCGCCGGTCGGTATCGGCCAGGGCCAGCGCCTCGGGTACCTGACTGGTAATGGAGGCCGCCACCCAGGCCGCCGGGATCACCTGCTCGCCCCGCCACGTCCCGCCCGTGAGGTACAGCAGACCGAAGCGGGCCTGCTCACTGGCCGACATCCGCAGTCCCGTGCCGCCGAAGTTGATCTTCACCGAATCCCCCACGTAGCCCTCCCCCCACCACTCCCGCTGCTGAATGCCGATGGGGCCTAGCAACCGCTGCCCGAGGTACGCGTTCAGGCTCATCCCCGCAGCCTGCGTCAGCGCCCGACCAGCCATGATCATGGCCTCATCCCAGTAGGCGTAGGCCGTACCGGGCTCGAACAGGGGCGGGGCGGGCACGTAGGGGGTCCACGACCAATCCTGGCTCGGCTCGCCCCAGCGGCTATCCCCCACCGCGTCATAACCACTGGTCATGGTCAGGAAGTGGCGGTAGGTCACCTCCGGGTAGTGCTCCCGCAGCAGTGGCTCGTGCTCCACTACCGGTTGGTCCAGTCCGATGCGCCCCTCTGCCGCCAGCAGTCCGGCCGCCGCCGCCGTAAAGCTCTTCGTACACGACCAGATATCGTGCACCTTGTCGATACTGTCCCCGGCCCACACCAGCTGTCCGTACCGGATCACCAGTACCTCTTCCAGACCGTCCTCCTTGCAGTGCGTCCTCAGGTAGTCCAGCGCATCGTTCAGCACGTCGGGGTCGATACCTACCTCATCCGGCCGGGCTCGTTCCCAGTCCGCATCCGGGTACACCGTCGCCACCCCATCCGTACGCAGGGCGGGGCCGCAGGTGCAACAGCAGAGGAGGACGGCCCCCAGTATCCAGTAATTCATCTACAGTAATTTAGTGCCGCCGGACCGCGTCAGCTCCCGAAAGTGAGCCTGCACCCGCTCCAGCACCGACGCCCCGTGCTTATTCACGATCTCCCGCCCATCAATCGCCCTGACCCGGGTAAGCTCGCCCATCGTGCCCGTGGTGAATACCTCGTCGGCCGTATAGAACTCGCTCACCGAGATCCGCGCTTCTTGATGGGGAATACCGTGGTCCTGGCACAGTGATAGGATCGTCGCCCGCGTAATACCCGGCAGACAGTAGTCCGCATACGGCGTCCGCACCTCTCCGCGCCGGATACAGAACACGTTCACGCCATTAGCCTCCGATACAAAGCCGTCCTTGTCCAGCATCAGTCCGGCATCGGCTCCGGCTTGATTGGCTTCGATCTTAGCCAGGATATTATTGATCAGGTTGTTGTGGTGAATCTTGGAGTCTACGCTCATGGGCGGGTTGCGGCGTACGGAGCTGGTGGCCAGGGTGATTGACTCGGGGTACACCGGCGGCTTGTGCTCGGCCAGTACGATGAGGGTGCAGCCCGCCTGGTTCAGCCGGGGGTCCATGCCGGAAGTGATCTTGCGGCCGCGGGTGAGCGTAAGGCGGATGTGCACGTCGTTGCGCATGTCGTTGGCTAGCAGCGTCTGCCGGATCGCGTCGATCACCGTATCCCTTTCCGGTACCCTCTGAAACCATAGCGCGTGGGCCGAATCGTAGAGCCGGTCGAGGTGGGCGTCCAGACTGAACACCCGTCCGTTGTACACCCGCAGGCCCTCCCAGACCGCATCGCCGCCCTGCACGCTACTGTCGAATACGCTGATCTTGGCCGCGTCGCGGTGCAGGAGCTGGCCGTCTATGTAGACCTGTAAGTTGTCGTTGGCGGGGTTCTGGGTTTGTAGCATGGGGGAGGGGGTTAGGGGGTTAAGGTGGGAAGGGGTTAGGGGGGGTAGGGGAGGCGTTATAGGGCGTGGTGGAGGAGGTAGTGGTAGGCGGGGGTGCAGGCCTCGGCGATCTTCGAGAGGGTGGGGGAGAGCTCGATCTGTTTCTCCCGGTAGGGGCGGAAGCCGGTGCTGCTGTGTACTCCGGCGTACCAGTGGCTGGCCCAGCTGCCGTCGTAGGGTTTGGGGCCGGGGGGCCAACTGAGCATATGGGGGGTGTAGGGTAGCCCTAGCCGTTCACACAGTCGGGCGAGTACGGTGGCGGGATCCAGCAGGAGGCGCTTAGCGTCCACTACGGTGGGCACCCCCCGTTGGCTAGTGGGGCGGGAGCGGAGGTAGTTGAAGAGGGCGAGTTGCTGGGGTAGCCCGATGTCCTGATCGGTGACCCGGGTGACGACCTTGCCGAAGGAGGCCAGAATTTCGCGGGGGTCGCGGATGAGCAGTACGTTGGTCATGCCGTCGAGGAAGTCGCGGGGCAGGTCGATGAGGTGGTGCGTCATCTGCTTGAAGACGACCGTCGGGCTGCCGTAGTCGTGGTGGAGCATGCTGTGGATGACACGCTTGCCGTCCGGCTCCTGCGTAGCCAGTACCTCGTCGCGGCCGGGGTGGTTGGCTTCAGTGGGCTGCCGCGCGAGGTAGTGGGCGTAGAGGGGCTCGTCGACCACCGTCGTATCCGCACGCTGGGCGAAGGCGTATAGCAGTGCCGTGCTGATATTACGCGGGGATGACCACAGATTGATACGTTGAGTGGTTATAGGAGCCATGCGGAAGAAAACGAACGAGACGAAGCGGGAGCGCGGCAAGAAAAAGAAGTGCTGCGAAAAGTACCTTAAAAAGGGAAAGTACTGTAAACGCTGTCCATTAATTCCCTGATTTAGTGAGTGCTCCACTCGGTTGGGGAACATTTATTGTGCGGCGGCAATCTACTACACTGTCGGGTAACGTACATTTAAGGCGACGTGGCGAGAGACTTTATCTTGTTTTTGGCGTCTCTCATACACACGTTACAGCCTCCGGTCCATTTTTGGCCGGGGGCTAATTTTTTGCCCCCACAACCAAAGGGATGGCCGATTCATTAGGGCAGCTATGTATCCTTCCCTCCGCGCCGCCGCCGATGATCTTGAACGTACCGGCCAGCTTCTCCGCATTTCCCACGAAGTAGATCCCGACCTGGAGATGGCCGAGATCCACCGCCAGGTCTTCGCATCCCGCGGCCCCGCCCTCCTGTTCGAACGGGTGAAGGGCTCCCCCTTTCAGGCGATCTCAAATATCTACGGCACCTACGCGCGTACCGACTTCCTGTTCCGCAAGACGCTGCCGAAGGTCAAAAAAGTAGTGGAGCTGAAGGCCGACCCCGCAAACTTCTTCAAGAACCCGCTGCGCTACGCCTCGGCACCCCTCACGGCCGCCACCGCCCTACCGCGCCGCCACCTGCGCCCGGCCATCAAGTACGCCCGCACGACCATCGATCAGCTGCCGCTGGTGAAGTCCTGGCCCATGGACGGCGGGGCCTTCGTGACTCTGCCGCAGGTCTGCACCCTGCCCCCCGGCAGCCGCAAACCGATGCAGACCAATATCGGCATGTACCGCATCCAGCTCAGCGGCAATGACTACGCGCTCAACCAGGAGATCGGGCTGCACTACCAGCTGCACCGCGGCATCGGCGTGCACCATACGGAGTACAATAAGACGGACGAGCCCTTCCGCTGCTCGGTGTTCGTGGGCGGTCCGCCGAGCCACGCCTTCTGCGCCATCATGCCGCTGCCCGAGGGACTCAGTGAGATGACCTTCGCCGGTATGCTGGCCGGTCGGCGCTTCGGCTATACGTGGGACGGCGATCACCTGCTCTCGGCCGATGCCGACTTCGTAATCACCGGCACCATCCGCAAGAACGAAAAGATGCCGGAGGGCCCCTTCGGCGATCACCTGGGCTACTACTCGCTGCAGCACCAGTTTCCGGTCATGGACGTCGATACCGTCTGGCACCGCAAGGATCCGCTCTGGCACTTCACGGTGGTGGGCCGGCCGCCGCAGGAGGATTCCAGCTTCGGCTACATGATCCACCATATCGTCAAGGACCTGACCGGACAGGAGTTTCCCGGCATCAAGCAGATCAATGCCGTCGACGAGGCCGGCGTGCACCCCCTGCTACTGGCTATCGGTTCGGAACGCTATATGCCCTTCCGCGATAAGGTACCCGAGGAGATCATCACCCAGGCCAACCGCATCCTAGGCTCCGGACAGACCAGCCTGGCCAAGTACTGTCTCATCGCCGCCTCCGAAGACGATCCCGCACTGGACGCCGACGATCAGCCGGCTTTCTTCGCCCACCTGCTGGAGCGCTTCGACCCCACGCGGGATCTGCACTTCCAGACCCGCACCACCATCGATACGCTCGACTACTCCGGTTCCGGCTGGAATGCGGGCAGCAAACTGATCTGGGCCTGCCGGGGAGATAAGCGACGTGAACTGAGTGATGTAGTCCCCGAAGGGCTCGACCTGCCGGAGGGCTATGGCAATCCCCAGTTCGTAGTACCCGGTATCCTGGCCATCGAGGGCCCCGAGTTTACCGAAGCCACCGGCTACGATGACCTGCAGCCATTCCTCGACGCCAACGTAGACGGGGTGACCACCGACGAGCTGCCCCTCATCGTAGTGTGTGACGACAGTACGTTCCTGTCCGCCGACTTTTCCAATTTCGTCTGGGCCACCTTCACGCGCTCCAATCCGAGTCACGACCTGCACGGCATCGACAGCTTTACGGAGCACAAGCACTGGGGCTGCCGGGGACCGGTGGTGATCGACGCACGGGTCAAACCCTGGCACGCGCCGGGGCTGGTGACCGATCCGAAGGTGGAGGCCCAGGTGAGGGAGCGCCTGGCGGGTATGATAGATCCGGTGTAACAGGGCGGGAAATAGCAGGGAAGGCGTAACGGAGACGGGGTTTAGTACATAGACATAGTACTACAGGGGGCATGTGCCTCCACCCGGTCGGGCCCGTATCGCTACATACAATGGTCGTCTTAGCCGGATAACTACCTACCCGCTATGCGCACGATCACCCTCACCCTCCTGCTGCTACTCTGCCTGTCTGCTTTACCCGCCCAGTCAAGGGTAGCTGCCGTCGGTGCTGCCCCCTCCGTTCCGCCGCCCATAGCTAATCCGGCAATACGAGAGGCCGCGGTTATCAACCGTCCCGTGCCAGCATTTCCCGGTGGGCGGGCCGGCTTCGTCTCATTCCTGCGTCAGCACCTGGACTATCCTGCCGTTGCCCAGGAATATGCCGTAGAGGGCACCGTCATCGTCACGGTAGAAGTGCAGACTGACGGGGCGGTCCACGTACTCGGAGTGGCCGAGCCGGTCTTCGCCCCCCTCGACACGGCGGCCCTGCGCGCAGCGCGTAAGTTGCCCCGATTCCTACCCGCGGTAACGGAGGGTCAGCCGGTCGTCAGGCGTCTACGCATTCCCTTCCAGTTCAGCTTACGCTAAGCCACACACGTATTGATCGAGTACGTTTGAAGACTTTAGACTAATTGGTCCCGCTCGGGACCACTAGTTTGCGGTCTCTATTCGTCAATAACTTCGATCTGTAGCATCCTCTACCGGACATCCCCCGCCCATGACCGACCCCCAGGCCGCCCTCCAGCTCGTTCTCCAGCAGTCCTTTGACTGGGGCAACGAAACCATCCCCCTGCACGCAGCGACCGGCCGGGTGCTGCGGCAGACCGTCCACGCCGACCGCGATCAGCCGCCCTTCGACCGGGTAGCCATGGACGGTATCGCGATCGACTACGCGGCCTACCGCAGCCGACGTCGCTTTCCCGTAGCCCACACCGCACCCGCGGGTACCGCCCCCCTGCCCCTGACGGACCCCTCCCACTGCGTAGAAGTGATGACCGGCGCGCCCCTACCCCCCGGCACCACTACCGTGATCCGCTACGAAGATTTGCAGCGCGACGGCGATGCCTTCATCGTCCCCGAGGGCGTGGAGGACGGCCGCAGCATCCACCGCCGCGCCAACGACGGGCGGGCCGGCGACCGCGTGCTCGAGCCGGGCCGCTACATCGGTGCCGCCGAACTGGCCGCGCTGGCGACCTACGGCGTGGGGGAGGTGACCGTAGCCCGCCGGCCCCGCGTAGCGATCGCCTCTACCGGCGACGAGGTGGTACCCGTACAGCAGACGCCGCTACCGCACCAGATCCGCAGCTCTAACGTCTGGCAACTGGCCGGCCTGTTCCGCGATGTAGGTATCGAGCCGACCGTAAGCCACCTGTCCGATGAAGCCCGGCTCGGGCAGGAGCTCCTCAGGCAGCTCCTGGCCGATCACGACCTACTACTACTGAACGGCGGCGTATCCAAGGGTAAGCTCGATCATGTGCCCGACTGGCTAGCCACGGCCGGGGTAGAGGGGCTGTTCCACCGCGTAGCCCAGCGGCCCGGTAAGCCGCTCTGGGTAGGGCGCAGCACGCAGACTATGGTGTTTGCCCTGCCCGGTAATCCCGTGTCGAGCCTGGTGGGCGCCCTGGCTTACGTGGGGCCGTTCCTGCGTCAGCAACTGGGGGTGGTGCGGCCGGCCCGGCAGGCCGTGCTTACCCGGGAGGTGACTTTCGTGCCGGACCTGCAATTGTTTCAGCAGGTGAGTTTAGCGTCGGTAAGCGGGGAGCAGCGGGCCAGCCCCCTGGACCACGGCGGCAGCGGCGATCTGCTGAGTCTGCTGCGGACCGACGGATTCTGCGTACTGCCACGGGGCCGCACTACCTTTTCGGCCGGTGAGGCGTTTGACTTTCTCCCCCTGTCCTTACGCTAGATCGCCATGCACCACAAGCATCCCCCCCTCGCCCGTCCCGCCCTGGGGCAGTATGCCCGCACTGAACTGGCCTTCGTGGGCTCGACCTGTGCCCGCATGGAAGCCGTGATGCGCGACTGGATGCAGCAGCTCGGTGACTACCGTACGCTGCTGGTTACCGGAGAGCACACCGCGCCGGAGGTTGCTACCTCGATCCGCTCCGACCGCAAGCACTTCACCTCCTCCCACGCCAGTTGGAACGCCTTCGACGACCGGCTACTGGGCGGACAGTACGACCTGGCCCTCGTCAACGGCAACCACTACCCGGCCGCCCGTCAGATCG
Source organism: Neolewinella maritima (assembly GCF_923081025.1). Classification (GTDB taxonomy): domain Bacteria; phylum Bacteroidota; class Bacteroidia; order Chitinophagales; family Saprospiraceae; genus Neolewinella; species Neolewinella maritima. Next base: position 938,120 of record NZ_CAKLPZ010000001.1, read on the forward strand.
TGTTTGTAGACGAGGCCAAGGCGGGGACGCTGGTGCGCAGAAAAGATCAACTCAGCGATGTGCTGGCCGTCGTACTGGTCGACACCGAGACCGTTCCGGACTGGCTACAGCAGCACGTAGAGGCGCAGGAAAGCGCGCCGGCTGTGTTACCCTTCTCCGCCGTTGATACGCTCCTGCCGAAGCTACTAGAGCTATTGCAGGCAGCCACGCCACCGCTACGTGCCCTGATCCTGGCCGGCGGCAAGAGCGAGCGGATGGGGGCGGACAAGTCCCGCCTGGTCTACCGCGATGGACAAACAGAAGTGGAGCGGCTACGGGACCTGTGCCGTAGTCTGGAGCTACCCGTACACCTTTCGGTACGTGATGCCACTTTCGCAGCCAATGTCGCTGACCTCCCCCTGGTAGCCGACCGCTTTCTGGGACTGGGGCCCGCCGGTGCCATCGCCTCGGCCTTCCTGTCGGCCCCCGATGCCGCCTGGCTGGTGCTGGCCTGCGATCTGCCGCTGCTGGATGAGGCGACGCTGCGCACGCTCCTGACCGCCCGCCGACCCGACCGACTGGCTACCGCGGTGCGCGGTCCGGGCAAACCCTGGCCCGAGCCGCTGGTGGCGATCTACGAGCCGCGGGCCTATCAGCGGCTACTGCAGTTTTTGAGTCTGGGCTACGCTTGTCCGCGCAAGCTGCTCATCAACAGCGACGTAGCGGTCGTGGACCTGCCGGACGGGCGTCCGCTCACCAACGCCAATACGCCGGAGGAGCGGGAACGGGTGCTGGGGCAGATTGGTGTAGCGCCCCACGGCCGATGATCCTGGATGATGACTCAGAATAGAACGGCAACGCTGCACCTTATCTACGAATAAAATCGAGATGCAGCTGAACGAATCGTTTTACGTGTTGTCGCTTTTCCATTAGCTCTTCTCTGCTGATATACTTTTTGGTAATATTCAATAAGGTAAGTCGGGGATCAAGCTGAACCACTATCCGCGGAAGCAGTGGGCTCCGGGAGTAAGACCCGTCAAACCACTGGGTGTAGGCACTTTGTCGTTTCCTGCTGGAAATGATATAGCTTAACGCCCGCGAAATATTGAACGGCGGAGCGAACACCCGGATATTGGAGTTTTCGATATTACCACTATAGAAAAGATCTCCGAGGGTAGCCGCTACCTCAGGAGTAGCATCTTCTAGCATCTCGATAAGAATGGGTGTGATCGCCGTATACGTGGTCTCGATATGGGGGTATGCGGCCAGGGATCGACTAAGGGTACGGGAAAAGCGCTGGATGCCCTCCGCATAGTTATTCAGTCCCCACGCCTCGAGATGCACGGAGGGGTCTTTCAGCACGGGCTCGAATCGTCCGTTATCACCTTTACGGTAACTCAGGGTCGTTCCGTGTTCGCACTGCAGCAGTAATTCGAGGATGGGGCCTTTCCCCGCCCGGATGGATGGAAACATGTAAGCGGGTACCTTCCTGTTCTCCGGAGCGGTATGTGCACTGAAGTGGGTGACCGCTAAGTAGTAAGTGATCAGTTCGAAAGTAGGCTTTTTACTTTTGAGGATCCTGAAAATAGTATCCTGAAGCGTTCCCTTCCATCCTATATCAATAAAGCCGACACGCTTATCCTGAAGAAGTCCTTCCTGCTCGAAGTAGCTAATGACAGTCTCCCGGTAAACGCTCGCGCTCGATTCTACCTTCGCCTTCAGGCTAGTATTGCTCAGCAGTTCGTTTTGTAAACGGCTTATCAATTTTCTCGTGAGTCTATGATCCAGTCCGTTATCAATAAGGGATTGCCTCAGATCGGCACCGAGATGATCAATTAGTACATCGGCCCTGAAGTGTAAACGCTTTGCGACAATGTTGAACGTGATCACATTGTCCATCTCCTGGAAGATCCACTGGAAACTGCTGCTGGTGAGGCAGAAAATCGAGGCGAAGTAGGTGGATTGTCTGGACGTGTATAGGTAACGGATCTCAATATCGTAGTGAAAACAGGCGATGATCTCTTCTGCGATGATCTTCAGCAGGTAGCCGTCCCGTGCCAGAAAGTAGAGTCGTTTGATCCCCTCGTCAACTGCCTGCTTCAATGAATTATGGACAAAGCCGTAGAACATAGGTCCCATAAAACTTGCCCCAAGCCGATACGACGGCTTTAGGTCATATCCCTCAAGCCGTGTTTGCTTACTCGCGCCGGCAAAGAGCTGTAGGAATATATTCTGTTCTTCCCTGAAGTAACTCCGTTCAATGCTACTTAGAACGGGATCTCGGTAGAATATGTAGTTCACCCCCATGCGCTTGGCCATGACGCAATCACTCTCGAAATTGTCACCCGTGTGGATAAGTGACGCTGGCCGGATATTCTGATCGGTACAGACATGACTGAACAGCGTTCCGTCTGACTTGCGCAGCTTTAGCTCAGACGATAAATACAGGGGGATAGCCGTTAGGCGAGCGTCAGCGTTCTCAAGCATTTGCATGACAACCGCCTTGCTGAGGTACATGTCTGAGATCAGGAAGACGTTCTGTTCGGATTCGATGATCTTGACCACGCTAGAGACATTCTGTGGTATAGGGTAGCAGCTGTCGATCTCGATGGCTTCTTCCAATTCCTGAAGGAGCTCGAGGTGCTCCGCCTCGATCTGATGGAATTCTGAACCCAGGGCCGTGTATATCTCACGGAGCGTGATCTCCGGGAAGGAGGACGTCTCATGCGCTACTTTCTGCGCACGCACCCTGAGATTGACAAATTCATCGATGAAGTAATCAGGGAATTCTAATCTAGTTATTCCCTTAAGCTGCTCCCTCAATGCAACGAAAACACCTTTATCATTAGCAAATTTACGTGTGAGTAGTGTGTCAAAAATATCAAACGAGTAGTTGTTCATTATATAGTACCTCTAAAACAATAAGTGAGAATCAGCCTAAAATCATAGACTGATTCCGCCGTTTGGTTAGCGCCACCACCCACCTCGATCTGGCACGGAGTACCATCGAGAAGACGCTGCCGGCCGGAGGGTCGGATGGCCCCTCTCCGCTCGGCGCTTCTACATCGAATCGTCCGTTCTGCATAGCTGGTGTGGTAAGGAGGCAAGTGAACCTTCTGACACACCCTTTAAAACGGTCTCAGTATGCGCAGCGTACCCCCCATGTTCCCACATGTTAAGGAGGGTGCCGCCTGGAGGAGGATCGAACCTAAAGCTAGCGTGCGGCTGCTAAATGTACGTGGTTGCAACTAATCTGGATCGAATCGATGCGGTGTCAGGACTTTCCCGATCATCCCCCTCGGGCACGTTTTCTTGGTCAGGGCAGCAGCCTGCTCGGCCGGAAGTCCACTTCCCGGCTACCGTGCGTATTCCCTGGTAGCGTTGACGCAACATCTCCTACGAACGAAGGCCAGAGGATAGAACAAACACCGGTCCCCAGCGATTACCTTTACGCTGCGTTTGTTCCGTGTTCCAGTTCGCATCTCGTTTGGCCACTCATATTATCCACCCCACCAAAGTCATCGCTCCCCAGCAACTCGACGAGTTTCTGGCCAGTGGTTGGCGACCTACGGGGCAGTCCATCTACACCAGCGACTACCTGCGTACGGACGACGACGAGCTGCACGGCTGTCTACAGATCCGCCTTTCCCTACAGGACTTCACCTTTAAAAAGCGCCACCGCAAGCTGCTGCGCCGCAATTCCGCGCGCTTCCGCATCGTGCACGAGGCCGCCCGCTTCCCCGACGGGGAGCTGCTGCGCGTCAACCGGCTGTACATGGACGTCCACCCCGAGAAGACCCGCGAGGACCTGGAGTACAACGTCATGAATGAAGACGGCGAGCGGGTCCTCAATACACAGCTGTTTCGGGTCTACGACGGCGAGCGCCTGGTGGCCTTCAGCTACTTCGACGTAGGCCGGCGCGTGATCTACACCAAAGCGGGTATCTACGATCCGGCCTATGCCGGCTACAGCCTGGGGGTATTCACGATGCTACTGGAGGTACAGTATGGGATGCAGCAGGACTTCACCCACTACTACCCCGGCTACTACGCGCCCACCTTCCCGGCCTTCGACTACAAGCTTCAGCTGGGCCCCATGACGTACCGGGAGATCCACACGGGCCGCTGGCTACCGCATCCTGAACTACACGCCGGTACCGGACCCATGGACCCCCTCACGCTGAACCGCAGCATGCTACTGACGGCCCGGGATACTCTGATCGCGGCGGGCATTCGGGCCGAATTTCGTGAGTACCCCTCCTTTACCGGTCGCTTCCGTCCCCTGCGGGAGGGAGAAAATCAGATGCTCGACGCGCCATTGCTTCTACTGGTGGGCCGGCCGCTGCCCCTGGAGTTCTACTTCGTGCTCACCTACGACAACGAGGCGCAGACCTACCGCTACGACGTGGTGCGTACGGCCAACCTCTACGATATGCGGGTACAGTTGCTGAGCCGGCAGGGCGTACCCCGCTTTACCACTCCGGTGGTGGTCCATAAGCGCGTGCTGGAGACGGCCGAGCTGCCGGAGATCGTGCGTTCGGTGCGCGAGCGGCTGCAGTCCGGAAGCCGCCCCTAAAAGGCGAACAGGTACATCAGTACGAGCAGGATGAACACGACCGTAGCGGTCACCAGAAAGAAGCGTTTGATCTGAGGGGGCGTGCCCGTACGGGCGGCCTTGCGTTTGCGACGTGCTTTTGCCATGGAGGTAGTGAATGTGACTACTGGCTAATGTAACCCGTAGCTGCCGCAACCGCAAGTCGTACGGAGCATCGCGGGTAGGTACCGCTTACGTACCTTCACCCGTCAGCAAAACGACCAAACGCATGAGTAGTCAACTTCTCGCCGGCAAACGCGGCGTCATCTTCGGAGCCCTCGACAATCAGAGTATCGCCTGGCAGGTCGCCGAGGTCTGCGCGGAGCAGGGTGCCAAGTTCACCCTCACCAACGCCCCGGTCGCCCTGCGCTTCGGCTCCCTGGATGAGCTCGGCGAGAAGCTCGGCGCCGAGGTCATCCCGGCCGACGCCACCAGCATCGAAGACCTCGAAGCGCTGTTCACCAAGTCGGAAGAGATCCTGGGCGGCAAGCTCGACTTCGTACTCCACGCCATCGGTATGTCGCTCAACGTCCGCAAGGGCAAGGAGTACACCGACCTGAAGCACGAATGGATGCTCAAGACCTTCGACATCTCGGCCATCAGCTTCCACAAGATGTGTCAGGTGCTCTACAAGGGCGATCACATGGCCGACTGGGGCAGTATCCTGGGCCTGACCTACATCGCCGCTCAGCGCACCTTCCCCGACTACTCCGAGATGGCCGAGTCCAAGGCCTTGCTCGAATCCTTCGCCCGCAGCTTCGGCTACCACTTCGGCGAGAAGAACCACGTGCGGGTCAATACCATCAGCCAGTCGCCCACCATGACCACGGCCGGCAAGGGCGTCAAGGGCTTCGACGAGTTCTTCGGCTATGCGGATACGATGTCGCCCCTCGGCAATGCCCCGGGTCGGGCCTGCGGCGAGTACTGCGCCAGCCTGTTCAGCGACTTCACCCGCTACGTGACCATGCAAAACCTGTACCACGATGGGGGCTTTAGCCAGATGGGGATGAATCCGAAACTGGTTAAGTAGGCCGCTACGCGGGTAGATCGCCTTCGGCTGGTTAGACCCCTTCGGCTGGGTAGACCCCTTCGGGGGTAGACCGCTTCGCGGGTAGGGGCGGGCAACGGGTGGGGGGAGAATGGTGTCCTTGGGGCGTTGGTTTAGGTAGAATGTAGGGAGCGGTATGGTGCAATGGAAGTATGTGTGGGGACTCTGGCTGCTGCTGTACGCGGTAGGGGCGGGGGCGCAGGTGCTGGATCCCAGTGACCGGGGGCAGCTTGATCCCGACGACCCGGACTATGACGCGGCCTCGGCCCGGCGGGGTACACCACAGCAACAGCGGGAGGTGCTGCCCGATACCTTTGGCATTTTCATCTACCGCGTAGAGAATCCTAATCAGGAGCGTCGCTTTGCGGATAGCCTGCTCAATAGCTTTCAGTACTACGAGCCGGACCGGACGGTGGACTTCGACTACGCTACCCTGGGCCAGATCGGCTCGGCGGCCTATCCGCTGCGGTATACGCCCGTCCGACGGCGGGGACTGGAGGTGGGGCAGCGTCAGTTCGACCTCTACCGGGTGGAGGTGGATGAGCTGGACTTCTACCGGCTGGAACGTCCCTTTACCTACCTGCGCTACCTGCGGGGTAGCGAGCAGAACGACGGCCGCCTGACCGCCCGCTTCAGCCGCAACTTCGCCGACGGCGTGAACCTGCTGCTGGACTATGACCGCATATTCCAGACCGGTGATCAGGATCAGTACCCCGCTTCGGCGGTGCGCAATACCCAGGTGTCTACGGGCCTTTCTGTACGCCCCCCGGGCAGTCGCTACAGCGGCTTTTTCACCTTCTCGGCCAACACTTTCGAGGAGCAGCAGAATGGCGGTATCGTCGATATCGATGCCGCACAGATCGGCGAGCTCAGCGACCTGGCCACCCTGGATCCCTACCTGGCCAGCACCTTCCAGCGGCAGAGCTACCGGCAGGTGTCGGCTACCCAGTACCTGCAGTTCGGCGCGGCTACGGATACGCTCACTGGGCGGGAGCGCCGCGCCTTCACCGTCAAGCACCAGCTGCGCATCGACCGGCGAGCTTACCGCATGAGTAGTCTGCGCGAGGCGGGCGATAGTAGTTTCTACAACCGCTATCCCGCCCTGGACCTCGACACCCGCGGACTGCGCAGCCAGCTACAGCACAACGTGATCAGCAATGAGCTGGGGCTATCCACCTTCCGCCGCAGCCAGTCGGGCAGCCGGGAAACCGTACAGAAGGACGTGCTGGAAGTAAGCCTGATCCACCAGCTCCATCGCGTACTGCGCGACAATGGAGACAGTACCGCCAACTTCGTGCTGGCCACCGCCCGCGTAGGTCTGCGGCCCAGCGACCGGCTACAATTCCTCGTCGACGCCCAACTCAATCTCCTGGGCCAGATTGGCGACTACCGCGTGGAGGCCGCCGGTACCCTCGACCTGGGCCGGGCCGGTAAGCTCGAACTGCTGGGCCTCAACCAGCTCTACGCCCCCGATCTTCTGCAGCGTACCTATCTGCTCAACGGCAGCGAGCTCTACGCCCGCGACTTCGCCAAGACCCTCGAGCTGCGTCTGGAGGGGGCCTACACCCTGCCCTTCGTCGGCATCCGTGCCGGACTGGCCTACAGTCTGCTCACCAACTACATCTACTTCGATGCGGCGGGCACGCCGGTGCAGAGCTCCGGTCCGAACAGCATCCTACAACTCACGGCCGAACGCAACTTCCGCTTCGGCAGCTACCGGCTAGACAATCGCGTACTCCTACAGCAAGCCGATGAGACGGTCTTTCGCCTGCCTCAGCTGTACGGCGAGCACAGTCTGTACTACGCCGGCAAGTGGTTCGGGGTGCTAAACGTGAATCTGGGTATGGACATCCGCTACGCCTCCAGCTTCCAGCCCAATTACTACAACCCCGTGCTGCAGCAATTCCAGCTGCAGGACGCGCAGCGTACGGATTTCGCCGTCCAGGTCGATCCCTTCTTCAGCCTGCGGGTCACGCGCTTCCGCTTCTTCGTAAAGTTCGTGCAGGCGCAGACCTTATTGACCAACCGGCTCCTCTACCTCACGGCGGAGCATCCCTATCCGGACGCGGCACTGCGGGTGGGGGTCAGTTGGCGGCTGCTGGACTAAGGGGATCTAAACACGGAGGGACACGGATTTAATTGCACGGATTTTCACGGAGCCATCCCATCATCCACACCTCCGTGAAAATCCGTGCCCCAAATCCGTGCACTCCGTGTTTAAAACCTAAAACGACCGCTCAGACTGCGGAGACACGAACGCGTTCATCTCATCCACATTGGTCACCTGCATGTTCTCGCCGTCCCAGTTGAGACGGGTGCGGCCGCGTACTTCGTACTCGTCGTCATCAGTGGCCTCGGTCTGGTCGCCCTTGGGGAATCGGTAGTCGTAGCCGCGTACGGCCAGGTTGCCCATGAGAATGGTCTCGGTAAGGGGGCCGGCCTTGCCGAGGTGACTGCTGGGTTGGTAACCTTCCTTGATGCCGTTCACCCAGTCCATCTCGTGGCTGGTGGCTACGCGGGGGATAGATTCGGGTACGCTGATCTCATCCATGCGGGCGGTGGGTAGCAGGGTGGGGTCGGCGCCGTATACATCGGCCATAAGCTTACCCTTGGTACCTACCATGATGATACCGTTGGGGTTGAGGCTCTGGTCTACGGTCAGCTCCTCGGGGGTGCCGGGGAGGATGCCGCCGTCGGTCCAGATCAGCTCTACGGGGGGCTTCTCGCCGCGGGCGGGAAACTTGATGTGGATCTTGGAGCCCGGGGGGCAGGTGCCGGGGTTGTAGTCGGGGCTCCAGTTTTTACTGAACACCTGTACTACACTGGCCTCCGCGCTGGTGGGGTAGCCCAGGTCGAGAATATAGAAGGGCGTATCGATGATGTGGCAGCCCATATCGCCTAGCGCACCGGTGCCGAAGTCCCAGTAGCCCCGCCAGGCGAAGGGGTGGTAGGCATTGTTGTGGGGCCGCATGGCGGCGGGGCCGAGCCAGAGGTTCCAGTCGAAATCCTTCGGGATGGGGTCGGTGCCCTGGGGGAGCTTGCCGCCCTGGGGCCAGATGGGGCGGTTGGTCCAGGCATATACGGTGTGTACGTCACCGATCAGTCCGGCCTCGACCAGCTCCTGGGTGCGGCGGATGCCCTCGCCGCTGGCGCCCTGATTGCCCATCTGGGTGATGAGCTGGGGCTTGGACTTGGCCATTTCGGTAAGGGCGCGTACCTCACTGATGGTACGGGCCAGGGGCTTTTCGATGTAGACGTGCTTGTCCATACCCATGGCGGCCAAACCGGCAATGGCGTGGGTGTGGTCGGGGGTGGAGACGACGACGGCATCGATATCCTTGCCGTACTTGTCGAGCATCACGCGGTAGTCCATCTCGAAGCCCGCCTTGGGGAACATGGAGCGCAGCTTTTCACTCATGGATACATCCACGTCGCATAGGGCCACAATATTCTCGCTGGCCATCTGGGGGATGGTACTACTAGCCTTGCCGCCGGCACCGATAGCGGCGATATTGACCGTATCGCTGGGTGCTTTATAGCCCTTTCCGCCCAGCACGTGGCGGGGGACGATGGTGAAGGCCGCGGCAGCCGTAGCGGCGGTGCGCAGGAAGCGGCGGCGGGTAGGAATAGATTGTTTTGGCATGATCGAGCAGCAAATAGGTTAGCTGGTCAAGATAACTCATTGGTAGCAAACACCGCACCGGCCGCGATAGCTAGCGAAGCACCTGAACCTTCGCTAGCGGTGCTAACTTACACCCCGTATGGATCCAACGACTAAGATAAATCTGCCGGAGAGCGAACTGGAACGCGTGGTCATCGTAGGGGGCGGCTTCGGCGGTCTGCAACTGGCCCGTAAGCTGGCGAAGTCTGACTTCCAGGTCGTACTCATCGACCGCAACAACTACCACCAGTTCCAGCCGCTATTCTACCAGGTAGCCATGTCGGGACTGGAGCCGAGTAGCATCGTCTTCCCCTTCCGCAAGCTCTTCCAGGGGCGGGAGAATATGTTCATCCGCATGGCCGAGGTGACCCACGTAGACACCTCCGCCAAGCAACTGCAGACTCCCCTGGGCCACTGCAACTACGACCACCTCATCGTAGCCACCGGCGCGGACACCAACTACTACGGCAACAAACAACTGGAGCGGCTGACCCTGCCCATGAAGTCAGTCAGCGAGGCACTCTACCTGCGCAATTCGATCCTGGACGACTACGAAGACGCGCTGACCACCCCCTCCTACCAGGACCGACAGGAACTGGTCGATATCGTCATCGTAGGCGGCGGAGCCACGGGCGTGGAGCTGGCCGGCTCCCTGGCCGAAATGAAGACCCACGTACTGCCCAAGGACTATCCCGAACTGCACGTACAGGAAGAGTTCGATATCTACCTCGTGCAGTCTGGCGACGTGATCCTGAAGGGCATGAGTGCCGGCAGTAGCGCAAAGGCCCTCCGCTACCTGGAAGAGCTGGGCGTGAAGGTGATCCTGAACAACCGGGTGACCGACTTCGACGGCCGGCTGGTCACACTGAAGGACGGCCGTACGATCCCCAGTCAGAAAGTGATCTGGGCGGCGGGCGTGAAGGGAATGCCGATCCCGGGGCTGCCCGAGGAAGCCATCACCCACGGCAACCGGCTGGCCGTAGACCGCCACAACCGCGTGGCGGGTACCGACTGTATCTACGCCATCGGCGACGTAGCCTATATGGAGGAGCCGGACTTCCCGGAAGGACACCCGCAGGTGGCGCAAGTGGCTATTCAGATGGGGGAGCACCTGGCCAAGAACCTACGCTACCGCCACCTGCGCGGCGAGGTCTGGGAAGCCTTCTCCTATAACGACAAGGGAAGTATGGCCACGATCGGGCGGGCACGTGCCGTAGTGGATATCCCCAAACCCGAATTTCATTTCGGGGGCATCCTGGCCTGGCTGGTGTGGCTGCTGGTGCATCTGTTCGCCATCCTGGGTACGCGCAACAAGATCTTTGTCTTCCTGAACTGGCTGTACAACTACATCAACTACAACCAGAGTCTGCGACTCATCATCCGGCCGCGGCGGGGTACGGACACCAGCGCGGGCTAGGCTTAGTCCAGCCAGGCGATGGCCCGCTTGTGCTCTACGGAGGAGAAGGCGGCCAGCTCCAGCCCGGGGGTGAGCAGGTCGGATAGCTTGACGCTGGTCTTGAGCCAGGACTGATCACCGATAATGGCTACCCGCTCTACATCCTTGTAGAGTTTCATGCTGGCCTTGAGGTCTTCCCAGAGGGTGCGGGCGTTGATGCCCTCGGTGGTGACCACCTCCAGCAGCAGACGGGCCTTGCCGTGGTGGCGTACTTTTTCCTCTACGAGCACATTGATGCGGTCGTAGTCGGCGGGGTAGAGCTTGCCGACGATGGCCAGGCCCAGCAGCCGGTCGTTGCCCAGGTCGATGGTCTTGACGCCCTCCGAGGTGGGGGGCGCTTCGGTGGATGCCTGCAGCCAGCGGTGGGCCAGCTCGCCCTCGTTGAGCTTAAAGGTCTTCACTTCCATGCGGGGGGTAAGAAAATCGATGCCGCCGCTGAGGGTGCTGAGCCAGCCGTGGTCGGTAAGGATGGCGTACTTCTCGATCTTTTCCCAGAGGTCCTTCTTAGCCTTGACGGTGTTCCAGAAGGCCTGGTAGCTGCTGAAGCCGCCGACGTTCTTGATGTTGCCCAGCAGCCGCAGTTTACCGTGGGTGACCACCTTGGCCTCAATGGCCATGAGCAGCTTGCGCATACCGGGCTCATCGACCTCTCCGTCGAGGGTGAAGCCGAGCATATTGTCCTGGGAAAGGGGGAAGATGGTAACCATGAAGGGGTAGTTTGTGAGAAAACTCTGCGGAGCGGGGAAAGGATTAGGGCGGTACGGATTAATCGACTAATGCGAGCTCCGGGAGGACAACGATTTGTTTTAAAAGCTGCACATTTCGGAACACAAACGAAAATATGACGGTTAGGGGAACGTACAACCTTCTTTTATCTGAGCAAAATGATCGATCGGGACTACGTTTACTCCGATCGATCAGCAGTTACACCCAATTTACCGGATGAAAATTGCGATTATCGCCCACCTGAAGTTCCCCATCAGCGAACCATTCCACGGTGGACTTGAAATGCACACCCACTGCCTGACCCAGGAGCTGATGGGCCATGGCCACGACGTCACCCTGTTTGCACTGCGGGATTCCGACCAGAGCTTCCAGGTAGTTGAACCCACGCTCAACGCAGTCGAGCAGGAGGGGGCCGAAGACCTCTTCCAGAACGAGCCTGGCTTCGGACTCAACTTCGTCAATAAGTTCCACGCCTACATGGACATCGTCACCACCATCCAGCGGGGCGGCTTCGATGTAGTGCACAACAACTGCCTGCACTTCCTGCCCCTGGCGCTGGCCCATACCCTAGGCTGCCCGATGGTGACCACCCTGCACTGTCCGCCCTTTCCCTCGCTACAGAGCGGCGTGATCCTGGCTCGTCCGTACCTGGGCAACCAGTTCGTGGCCGTCAGCCAGAGCGTGGCCGAGCAGTGGGCTACCGACATCACCCACTGCAAGGTCATTCACAATGGGATACAGGTAGACCGCTGGCAGGAGACCTCCGAGGCGGAGCCCGCCATGGCCTTCTGGTTCGGGCGCTTCTGTCCGGAGAAGGGACCCGAGTACGCCATCCAGGCCGCCAAGCGGGCCGGCTACCAGCTGCGGCTGGCCGGTAGCATCTACGACCACGCCTACTTCGAGCGGGAGATCGCCCCCCGGCTCGACGACGACATCACCTACATCGGTCACCTGGACCACCGGGGGATCTGTCAGGAAGCCGGCCGGGCCGCCGTCGGTCTGTTCACCTCTACCTGGGACGAGCCCTTCGGACTGGTCCTACCCGAAATGCTGGCCTGCGGTACGCCGATCGTGTCCTTCGACAGCGGGGCGGCCGGAGAGATCCTGGACGAAAGCTGCGGCATCATCGTACCCAAGTGCGACATCGAGGCCATGGCCGCCGCGATGCCCCGTGCCGCCGAGCTGGACCGCGCCGCCTGCCGCCGCCGGGCGGAATTTCACTTCCCCATCGGCCGTATGATCAGCGACTACGAGAAGCTGTACCTCAAGCTCGTGCCGCAGGTGCATCCGCTACCCGCCGTCGTTCCCGCCGCCCGCCGCCCCTCCGTCAGTGTCGTCGCCTGAGCTGGCGCCCGTCGCGTTCTACGTCCACCATCACGGGAGCGGACACGCTACCCGTACGAAGCTACTGGCCGAGCGCTGGGTTACCGCTGCTCCCATTCACGTCTTCACCTCCGCGCCGGACTACTTCCATGGCTGGCGGGGTGGGCAGGTCCATGTGCTACCCGCCGACGTGAGCACGACGCGCGACCCCGCCGCGGACATGCTTCAGCACAAAGTCCTACACTATGCGCCCATTGGTCTGCCCGGGGTACAGCAGCGCATGGCCATGCTGGCCCAGTGGATCGCCGTACACCAGCCTGCGCTGTTCATCGTGGACCTATCGGTCGAGATCGCGCTATTCGTACGGCTGTGCGGTTGCCGGGTGGCCTTAGTACGGCTGCACGGTCACCGCGATGACCCGGCGCACGTAGCTGCCTTTCAGTTGGCCGATCACCTCATCGCGCCCTTTCCCGCGGCCCTGGACGATGCGCATACCCCCGGTTGGGTACGCGAAAAGACCACCTACCTGGGCACCTTCAGTCGCTACGACGAGCGGCGGGAGACTAAGGTGCAGTGCCGGCGACAGTTGCAGCTAGCCATCGATCAGCAGATCGTCACGGTAGTAAATGGGGCGGGCGGAGCCTCGATAGCTATCGGGGAGGTGCAGGGGACCTGGAAGGAGATTGCGCGGAAGTGTCCCGACTGGCTATTTCTGCTGGTCGGCAGGGTAGGGGAGCTGATCGATCCACCCGCTAACCTGCACTGCATTGGCTTCACTCCGGACACCTTCCCCTACCTGAAGGCCGCCGACGTGGTGGTAGGCAGCGGAGGCACCAACACAATGATGGAAGTGGGGGCCGCGCGGGTGCCCTTCCTCAGTCAACCCGAGCCACGCCCATTCAGCGAACAACAGGCTAAGATGGAAGCGCTGGAACGTCTGGGCCTGACCCGCATTGTCCCCCCGACGACCCTACCTACGACCTGGCCCGCCCTGCTCACGCAAGCCCTACGTATGGATCTGAGTGCTTGGGACCAATTACCCGCACTGCCCGAAAATATCCTGTTAGGCTAAGTACACCGCACCTGCGACCGCGCCCGGCTGCGCTACACGGCCCGGTATCGGCTACCGCGTAGCGTGCATCGCACGTTCACGCAGTACCTTTACGGGTCGCACGCCCACCCACCGCCTTAGCAATTGTATATGGATAACCGAGGATTTGACGACGACCAGGATTTACTGCCCTTCATCGGACTGGAAGATGGCGATGAGGAACTGGTGGACGGCAACACCCCCAGTCCCATCCCCATACTGGCGCTGAAGAACGCCGTGCTCTTCCCTACGATCGTCACCCCCATCAATATCGGCCGCGACCGCTCCATCGCCGCGATCCATAAGGCGGTGCAGACCAACAAACTGGTCGCGGTATTCTCGCAGCGCGACGTCAGCGTGGAGGAGCCCGACGTGAAGGACCTCTACGAAGTAGGCACCCTGGCCCGTATCCTGAAGATGCTCCGCATGCCCGATGGTAGTCTTACGGCCGTGCTCCGGGGCGGACAGCGGGTGCGCCGCACCGCCATCACGGCCGAGACCCCCTTCATGGCCGGCACCATCGAGCCGCTGACCTACGCCGAGTCGACCGAGGCGATGACCTACGAGGCCACGATCGACAGCGTACGGGACATCGCCGCCAAGGCTGTAGCCCTGAGCCCCAATATCCCCACCGAGGCCCAGGTGATGCTCGACAACATCAACCGGCCCAGCCAGCTGCTGAACTTCATCGCCAGTAACCTCAACGGAGAGGTACAGACCAAGCAGGAAATTCTGGAAACGGACGATCTGGGTGTAAAGGCCGAGCGCGTACTGGTAGAGCTACAGCGCGAGCTGCGCATCCTTGAACTGCGCGACCAGATCGAGAACAAGACCCGCGGGGACATCGAGCAGCAGCAGCGGCAGTACTTCCTCAACCAGCAGATGAAGGCCATCCAGGATGAGCTCGGCGAGAACCCCAATGACCAGCAGGTCAGTGAGCTCGAGACCCGCGCCATGGACAAGCAGTGGCCCGAAGAAGTCGAAAAAACCTACGAGCGCGAACTCGTGCGCCTCAAACGCATGAACCCCCAGGTCGCCGAGTACAGCGTACAGCTCAGCTACCTGGAGATGCTGCTCGATCTGCCCTGGCAGGACTACACGGAGGACAACTTCGACCTGAAGTCCGTCGCCAAGGTGCTCGACGATGACCACTACGGACTGGAAAAAGTGAAGGACCGTATCCTGGGTCATCTGGCCGTACTCAAGCTGAAGGGCGACATGAAGGCTCCGATCCTGATGCTGCTCGGCCCCCCCGGTGTAGGCAAGACCAGTCTGGGTAAGAGCATCGCGCACGCGCTGGGCCGCAAGTTCGTCCGCATCAGTCTGGGCGGACTACACGATGAAAGCGAGATCCGCGGTCACCGCAAGACCTACATCGGGGCCATGCCGGGCCGCATCGTACAGTCGCTGCGCAAGGTGGGCTCGGCCAATCCGGTCTTCATCCTCGACGAGATCGACAAGATCGGACAGAGCCACCGCGGCGACCCCTCCTCGGCCCTGCTCGAGGTACTCGATCCGGAGCAGAATACAACCTTCCACGACAACTACCTCGACCTGGACGTAGACCTCAGCAAGGTGCTCTTCATCGCCACGGCCAACAGCATGCAGACCGTGCAGCCCGCCCTGCGCGACCGTATGGAGATCATCCGCCTGAGCGGCTACTCCACCGAAGAGAAACTCGAAATTGCCCGCCGCCACCTGATCCCCAAACAGCGCGCGGCCCACGGCCTGAAGGCCAAGCACCTTAAGTTGCCCGTAGCTGTACTGCGCGAGGTCATCGAGGGCTACACCCGCGAGAGCGGTGTGCGGGCCCTGGACCGTCAGCTAGCTGGCCTCATGCGCCACGCGGCGAAACAGGTCGCGATGGAAGACGCCGAGCAGGTCGTCTTCTCGCGGGGCATGCTGCAGGACGTCCTGGGTCCCCGACCCTTCGAGCGGGAGCCCTACCGGGTGGGCCGGCAGTCGGGTATTGCCATCGGCATGGCCTGGACGCAGGTGGGCGGAGAGATCCTGTTCGTAGAGGCCAGTCTGAGTCCCGGCAAGGGCGGCATCCAGCAGACCGGCAACCTCGGCACCGTAATGAAGGAAAGCGCTACGACGGCGCGGAGCTACCTCAAGGCTAACGCCGAAGCCATCGGTATTGAGCAGGAGGCACTCAAAAATCAGGATCTCCACATTCACGTACCGGAGGGGGCTACCCCGAAGGACGGTCCCAGTGCCGGCATCACGATGCTTACCGCTATGGCCAGCGTGTACACCGGTCGGCCCGTAAAACCGTACCTGGCCATGTCGGGCGAGATCACCCTGCGCGGCCGCGTTCTGCCGGTAGGCGGCATCAAGGAAAAGCTCCTGGCGGCCCGGCGGGCGGGTATGAAGACCATCCTGCTGAGCGCCTCGAACGAGCGGCACGTCCGTGAGATCGAGCCCCGCTACCTCAAGGGCGTGGACGTAAAGTACGTAGAGACCATGCTGGAAGTAGTCTCGCTAGCGTTGGAGGAGTAGTCGTTCCCGGCCGTTAATCTGTGTTAAATCCCTGCCCCAGGCTGCGTAATCTGTGTTTAACACCAACCACACCCCGCCCCACCTTGTCTTTATCCAGACTACGCTCCCCCGCATGAAGTACTTTTTCCTTCCGATCGTCTTCCTTCTCAGCCTCACCGCCCACGCCCAGCTGGTCGATCAGTACGGTGAGCCCCTGGTGCAGTTCTCCGGTATGGTGCTGGATGGTACCACCAGTCAACTGCAGCCGGTGCCTTACGCCACGGTCCTCATCCGGTCCGACGGCCGCGGCACCTACGCCAACCTGGAGGGCTTTTTCAGTATCGTAGCGCATAAGGGGGATACGATCCTGTTCAGCGCCCTGGGCTACGACGACGTGGAGTTCGTCATCGACCCCGAGCTGGAGGACGACAAGTACAGCCTGGTCCAGCTCATGACCTACAACGCCATCGACCTGCCCGAAGCGGTCGTCTTCCCCTGGCCGAGTCGCGACCACTTCAAGCTGGAATTCCTGGCCATGGACGTCACGCCCGAGCTACAGTCACGCGCCACGGAGAACCTGAGCGCCGACAAGCTCGAGCGCCTGGCCGAGACCGTACCCCGCTCCGGGGCGGAGAACAGCAGCTACTACCTGCGGCAGCAGGCACGGCAGACTTACTACATCGGGCAGCGGCCGCCCATGAACATCTTTAGTCCGGTGGCCTGGAAGCAGTTCTTTGATGGGTGGAAACGGGGAGATTTTAAGAAGAAGGATTAGGCGCCTTCGGGGGTTAGACCGCTGCGCGGGTAGATCGCTTCGC
The DNA here is from genome assembly GCF_923081025.1 of Neolewinella maritima. GTDB lineage: Bacteria > Bacteroidota > Bacteroidia > Chitinophagales > Saprospiraceae > Neolewinella > Neolewinella maritima. The sequence continues at coordinate 955,296 of NZ_CAKLPZ010000001.1, forward strand.
TCGGTAGATCGCCTTCGGCTCGGTAGACCCCTTCGGGGGGTAGGCCGCTGCGCGGGTGGATCGCCTTTGGTGGGGGAGTGACCCGATTTCGGTCTGGGGTGTTAGGGGGGTATGGCATTAGGTAGACGGGGGAGTGGAGCCCCTAAGGAGGAAGCGACGACCTGGCGGGATCAGCTTTCTGCACTCCGCAATCTTCCTCCGTTCTTTCGGCTGATTTACCGGACTAGTCCGTCGCTGACGATCACGAACGTGGTGCTGCGGGTGCTGCAGGCGGCGCTGCCTACGGCGATCCTGTACGTGGGTAAGCTGATCATCGACGAGGTAGTGGCCATCATCGGGGGGCAGGGGGATACGACCTTTTTGTGGCAGATGATCGCGCTGGAACTGGGGCTGGCCCTGGCGTCGGATCTGCTGAGTCGGGCAATCAGTCTGGTGGACGGTCTGCTGGGTGATTTGTACAACAACCGGACGAGCGTGGACCTGATGCGGCATGCGGCTTCGCTGGATCTGTACCACTTTGAAGATTCGGAATTTTACGACAAGATGGAGCGGGCGCGGCGGCAGACCTCCAGTCGGGCCAACCTGATCTCGCAGCTACTGGCCCAGTTTCAGAGTACCGTGACCCTGGTGGTGCTGGGCGTGAGCGTGGCGGCCTTCGAACCCTGGCTGATCGTGCTGCTGATCGTGGCGGTCATTCCCAGTTTCGTGCAGGAGAATTACTTCAACCAGCAGATGTACAGCCTCACCCGCAGCTGGACGCCCGAGCGGCGGGAGCTGGACTACCTGCGCTACATCGGGGCCAGTGACATAACGGCCAAGGAGGTCAAGATCTTCGGACTGGCCAACTTCATTACCGACCGCTTCGATAAGCTGTCGATGGACTACTACTGGGCCAACCGCACGCTGTCCATCAAGCGGGCGAGCTGGGGGGCATTCTTCTCCGCGATCAGTTCGCTCACCTACTACGGGGCCTACGTGCTCATCATCTTCCAGACCATCAACGGGGTGATCAGTATCGGATCACTGACCTTTCTCGCCGGTGCGTTTCGGCGGATGCAGTCGGGGCTACAGACCATTCTGTCCCGCTTCTCCACCATTGGCGAGAACGCGCTGTACCTTCAGGACCTGTTCGACTTTTTTGCCATCGAACCCCTCATTGCCGACAAGGGCAACTCCCTGCCCTTCCCGAACCCCATCCGCACCGGCTGGGAATTCGAGAACGTCTCGTTCGCCTATCCGAATAGCGAAACTCCGGCCATTAAGAACCTGTCGTTCAAGCTCCCCGTAGGGCAGAAAGTAGCCCTGGTGGGGGAGAACGGTGCCGGCAAGACCACCCTGGTCAAGCTCCTCGCCCGCCTATACGAACCGAGCGCGGGTCGCATCCTGCTCGACGGCCGCGACCTGCGGGAGTACGAGCTCAGCTCGCTGCGCGACAACGTTGGGGTCATCTTCCAGGACTTCTTCCGCTACCAGCTCACCGCCCGCGAAAACATCGCCGTGGGCCGCATCGAGGAGATCGGCAATCAGCCCCGCATCGAGGACAGCTCCGATAAGTCCCTGGCCTCGGAGGTCGTCAGCACTCTCGCCGACGGCTACGATCAGTTGCTGGGGCGGAGGTTCGCCGGTGCGGTGGACTTGAGCGGGGGGCAGTGGCAGAAGATCGCCCTGGCCCGGGCCTACATGCGCGATGCCCAACTACTGATCCTCGATGAGCCCACCAGTGCCCTGGACGCGCGGGCGGAGTACGAGGTCTTTCAGCGCTTCACAGCCCTGATCGAAGGAAAAACAGCCGTGCTGATCTCCCACCGCTTCAGTACGGTGCGCATGGCGGATCACATTCTGTTCCTCGAGTACGGCGGACTAGTGGAGGAGGGCAGTCACGAGGAGCTTACTGCGCTGGGGGGGCGGTATGCGGAGCTGTTTGATCTGCAGGCGGCTGGGTATAAGTAGGTAGACGCCTTCGGCTGGTTAGATCGCTTCGCTCGTTAGACGTCTTCGGCTGGGTAGATGGGCAATGGGGTGTAACTTCCTGGGGCTTGCTGGGTTTGATGGATAGCATACTGTGAAAAAGATCAAATAGCATGAGCAATTTAAAGAAAGCATACGTCGCTGGAGGCTGCTTCTGGGGTATGGAAGACCTCTTCCGGGTGCGGCCCGGCATTAAGGATACCGAAGTCATCTACATCGGCGGAGACAACGAACAACCTACATACAGGAACCACCCCGGCCACGCCGAGGGGATCGAGCTGACCTACGATCCGCAGGAAACGTCCTACGCCCTCATACTGGATTATTTCTTCCGCGTCCACGATCCTACCACCGTGAACCGTCAGGGTAACGACCGCGGTTCGAGCTACCGGTCCACTATTTTCTACCAGGACGAAGAGGAAAAGCGTATCGCTGAAGAGATGATCGACGTGGTCAATAAATCCGAACGGTGGAACGGCCCGGTAGTCACTACCCTAGAGCCCTTCACCGTAGCCTGGCCCGCCGAGGAAGCCCACCAGGACTACCTGGTCAAGAACCCCGGCGGCTACACCTGCCACTTCGAACGCTTCGGCCCCTTCGTCTAATCTACCCGCGAAGCGGTCTACCCCCCGAAGGGGTCTAACCAGCCGAAGGCGTCTACCGAGCGCAGCGATCTACCGAGCCGAAGGCGATCTAACCCCCCCCCTACTGATTCTTCTTATCGATCTGAAAAGCCGCCGAGATCAGACTCAGGTGCGAAAACGCCTGCGGGAAGTTCCCCAGCTGCTCACCGTGCAGACCGATCTCTTCGCTCATCAGGCCCAGGTGATTGGCGTAGCCCAGCATCTTTTCGAAGACGACGGTGGCCTTATCGATCTGTCCGATGCGGGCCAGGCACTCGACGTACCAGAAGGAACAGATCACGAAGGCCCCTTCCTCACCCTCCAGGCCGTCCGTTGCCCCGTGCTCGGCCTTGTAGCGGAAGATGAGTACGTCGGCACTGAGCTTTTCCTCGATGGCCGCAAAGGTCTTGAGCCAGCGGGGCTCCTGGCTGGATACGAAGCGCAGCAGGGGCATGAGCAGCGCACTGGCGTCCACGGTGTCGCTGCCCTTGAACTGCACGTAGGCCTGTAGTTCTTCGTTCCAGAAGTTCTCGTAAATATCTAGGTAGATCTCGTCGCGCACCTTACGCCATTCACCCATGGGGCAGGGCAGGCTGCGGTCTTCGGCGATCTTCATGGCCCGGTCGATGGCTACCCAGCAGCAGACGGCCGAATGCAGGAAGCGCTGCTTGCCGCTGCGCACCTCCCAGATGCCGTGGTCCTCGTCCTTCCAGTGAGCGATCACGAAGTCGACCAGCTTGGTGATCGACATCCAGAACTCATGGGTAATACTGCCCCCCGCCTTATTATATAGGTAGATGGTGTCGATGAGCTCACCGTAGATGTCCATCTGCTTCTGATCGTAGGCCCCGTTGCCGATGCGTACGGGCGAGCTGCCGCGGTAGCCCTCTAGGTGGTCCAGGCTCTTCTCGGTCAGTTTCTTCTCCCCGTTGATGCCGTACATCAGCTGCAGGTGATCCATACACTTGTCGCGGATCCAGTCCATGAAGTGCTCGGCCTCTTCGGTATACCCCAGGCGCAGGAAAGCATACATCGTGAAGGCGGAGTCGCGGATCCAGGTGTAGCGGTAGTCCCAGTTGCGCTCGCCGCCGATCTGCTCGGGCAGACCGAAGGTAGCCGCAGCCACCGTGCTGCCGAAATGGGCCGAGGTAAGTAGCTTCAGCGTGAGTACGGAGCGCAGCACCGCCTCCTTCCAGAAGCCGGTATACTGGCACTTGGTCGACCAGGTGGTCCAGTAGCTGCGGCAGGCGGTGAAGGCCTCCATGTAGTCTAGTGCGTAGTCCACCCCCTCGTTGAGCGTCAGGACAAAATCGATGTCGTCTCCCTGATGCAGTTCGATCAGGCCGCTCAGTCCGTCGTCGCTGATGGTGAGCTCCGCGTCGGTCAGCAGCAGCATCGTGGGCTGCTCACCCTCCGGATCGCGGATGAGGTAGCCCCGCCCGTCGGGATTCTTCTCCACCGCCGCGCCGCGTTTGCCGTAGCCGAAGCGTGGCCGCAGACTCACCCGCACCTGGTGGTGTCCGTATACCCCCTTGAGCCGCCGGAAGATGGCGAAATCCCGCTCCTCCTTTGCGATGGGCATAAAATCGGTCAGTTCCGCGATCCCGTCGCCGCTCAGGAAGCGGGTCAGCAGGATGTTCGTACCGGGCAGGTACAGCTGCTTGTGTTTGGTATCGTCGGCTACGCAGGAGAAACTGAAAAAGCCCCCCACGTCCGCATCCAGAATACGCCCAAACACACTGGGCGAGTCGAAGCGTGGCAGGCACATAAAGTCGATACTCCCCGTCACACTCACCAGGGCGGTCGTATGCAGGTTACCGATGATACCGTACTCCGCAATGGGCAGGTAGCGATCGGGGTAGGCGAAGTCGTACTCCTGAGAAACAGTAGAGGCGGGGGTGGAGGCAGTCATTACATGTGCCAACGGCGTAAAGCGGAGGTGGGTTTGCTACATGCGCTACTATCCCGGGGCGGGGCCGCCGGTGCAAGGAGGCAGGTTCCCGCGTACACCGCATCCCGCGACCGCGCCCCGACAATAACATTTTATTAAGTTCCAATCGCCAGCAAGCAGTAGGGGAAAAACCGTCTTTCGGGTGTTTTTACCTTAAACCATATACCCTAAAAGTAGCCCGCGATGATCCTGCTACGCCTGACACTGACCCTGTTCCTTACCCTGCCCGTTCTGCTTACTGCTCAGGGGTTTAACTCCTTCGGTAGGAATAAGCCACATTACGAGACCTTCGATTTCGAGGTATACAAGTCGCCCCACTTCGAGCTGTATACCTACATCGATAACGCGGCCTGGCGCGAACGCTTTTTGAACGATAGCGAGGAGTGGTACCGCAACCACCAGTACGTGCTGCAGGATACCATCGACTTCCGGAACCCGATGATCATCTACGCGAATCATGCGGACTTCCAGCAAACCAACGCCATCAGCGGTAGCATCGGGGAGGGGACCGGCGGGGTGACCGAAGCCTTCAAGAACCGGGTGGTACTGCCCGTAGCCCAGACCAACGCACAGACCCACCACGTGCTGGGCCACGAACTGGTGCACGCCTTCCAGTACGATATGGTGATCCGCGGCGACTCCACCAACCTGCGCGACCTGCAGAACCTGCCGCTGTGGATGGTGGAGGGACTGGCCGAATACCTCAGCATCGGCTCCGTAGACCCCTTCACGGCCATGTGGATGCGCGATGCGGTGCTCAACGACGACGTGCCCAGCCTGAAGGACCTCAGCGGCGGCCGCTACTTTCCCTACCGCTACGGACAGGCCTTCTGGAGCTTCGTGACCGGACTGAAGGGCGACGACATCATCAATCCCTACTTCCGCGCCACAGCCAAGTGGGGGCTCGAACGGGCGACCGAGCTAATCCTTGGCTATGAGTTTAAAGAGTTCAGTGATCTATGGGAAGACGCCCTGCGCAAAACGTACGCCGAGCAGATCGGGAATGCTAAGGCCGACCGCTACGTGGGCCACGAACTGGTGGGGCCGGACCGCAACGGTGGCCGCGTCAACATCGCGCCGGAGCTGAGTCCCGACGGTAAGTACATGATCTACCTCTCGGAGCAGGACCTTTTCAGCATCGACCTGTTCCTGGCCGACGCCCAGACCGGAGAGAAGATCCGTAAGATCAAGACTGCTACGGTGGGCACACACATTGATGCCCTGAGCTACATCGAGAACAGTGGCACGTGGAGCCCCGACAGCCGGCGGTTTGCCTACACCGCTACTAGCAAGGGACAGACTATCCTGATCATTGCCGATGTAAATAAAGGGCGGGCCGAGCGCGAGATTCGTCCGAAGGACCTACCGGCCTTCAGCTTCCCGGCCTGGTCGCCGGACGGTCGCAGCATCGTGGTCTCCGGACTCAAGGAAGGGCAGACCGACCTCTACCGCATCGACGTGCGCAGCGAACGAGTGACCCAACTGACCGACGATGAGTATAGTGAAATTCATCCCGCCTGGTCGGCAGATGGTAGCACGATCTACTACAGTACCGACGCCCGCAGTATTCAGCGCGGGGAGCGTCCCTACGGCGCCCTACGCTTCAACCTAGCCGCCTACGACCTGGCTAGCGGGGAGAGTAGCGAGATCGAGGTTTTCCCCGGTGCCGACAACCTGAACCCCGTAGTGGGGGCCGACGACCGGGTCTACTTCCTGAGTAACCGCGACGGGTTCCGCAACGTGTACCGCTACGATCCGGCCACCGGTGGGGTAGAGCAGCTGACCGACCTGCTCACGGGCGTCAGCGGCATCACGCCCTACGCGCCGGCCATGAGTATCGACCGGCAGCAGAACCGCCTGGTGTACACCTACTTCAACCAGAAGGGATACCGACTCTACGGTGTGGACATCGCCGCACTGAAGGGCACGGCGGTCTCTCCCGACAGCGTCGATCTGTCGCCGGCTATGCTGCCGCGGCTCAACCGACGGGCTCCGGTGGTGGTGGACGCGCTGATGTCTGACATGCAGCAGACGCCCGTCATTGCGGCTAGTGACATAGAGCAGATCCCCTACCGGCCAAAGTTCAAACTCGACTACGCCAGCGGCGGAGCCGGGGCCGGGGTGGGTACGAATCAGACCTTCGGCACCACGGCCGGTCTGGCCGGCGGTGCCCAATTGCTCTTCAGCGATATCCTGGGCAACCAGCAGCTGTTTACGGGGATCAGTCTGAACGGCGAGATCACCGACTTCGGCGGCAGCGTAGCCTGGATCAACCGCAGGTCGCGCCTCAACTACGGCTTCTCGCTGAGCCGTACGCCCTACCGCAGCTTCGGCTTCCTGGAGCCCTACCTCGACTCCATCCAGGTAGGGGAGGAGCAGTACGCGGAGCTCATCAATGCTCCCTACCTCATCCGCCGGCTCTACCAGAACCAGGTAGGGGCCTTCGCCAGTCTGCCCTTCACCACCGAGCTGCGGCTGGAGGGGAGTATGACCTTCAGCCGCTTCGGCAACCGGGTGGACGAGTACGCCCGCTACTTCAATCCCCTCACCGGGTATCCCATCCAGGCTAATGTGCAGCCCGAGCGGCGCAGGGACCTGGAGCAGCCCGGCTTTTCCCTATTCACCGGTGGGGTAGCCCTGGTGGGGGATAATTCGAGTTTCGGCCTCACCGGTCCCCTGCGGGGCAGCCGCTTCCGCTTCGGGGTGGATCGCTACCTGGGCGAGTTCGACTTCACGGCCGTCAACGCGGACTACCGCCGCTACGTCTGGCTCGGCAAGGGGGCACTGGCCGTGCGGGCGCTGCACTACGGACGCTACGGCAGCGAGGGCAACACCCTCTTTCCGCTCTACGTCGGCAGCCCCTGGTACATGCGCGGACTCAACGGCAACGACGCCGTAGCGGCTCTGGACGGGGCCGTCCGCAGCATCGATGAGCTCATCGGCAGCAAGCTCTTCGTGGGCAACGTAGAGCTACGCGTGCCCTTCACCGGTCCGAAGCAGTTGGCCCTGATCGGCTCCAAATTCCTATTCAGCGACCTCAACCTATTTGTCGACGGCGGACTGGCCTTCACAGACTACAGCCAGCTCGGCGGCGGTGCATCCGATAGATCTGGTGCGGCGGGACCGGTTGCCCGGCCCATCTTCACGGCCGGGGTAAGCACGCGCATCAACGTCTTCGGTCAGCTGGTCGTAGAGCCTTACTTCGCCCGTCCACTCATCAAAGACGGCACGTGGAGCTTCGGGGTGAATTTGTTGCCGGGGTGGTAGCGGAGTTCTAGGTCTCCGCCTTACTCCAGCGTTTTCAGTAATGCTTGCGCCTGCCGGTAGTGCAGACCATCTTCGGGCGTATAGGTTTGTAAGCGGGTCCGGGCCGTGGCTGTTTCGCCGTCTTGAAGCAGCAGCAGGGTAAGGTACCAGTTAGCGTCTGCGGCGAATTCTTCGGCCGGTGAAAAATGTTGGAGCACGGTGATAGCTTGGGCAAATTGATTCAAGGCAATGAAGGCAAGGGCACGGTAGTAGCGGGCGGCGGGATCCGTGGCGGTTGCGGTCTGGTCGACGACGGCCTGGTAGCGCTGAGCGCGGAAATTCGCGTACAGATCGGTACTGAGTAGGGTGCCGTCGGTGTCGCGGCTCGTGGGGGTGTAGTGGTCGGCCACGGTGAGGTACTGGGCTAGTAGCCTATCCTGTCGCCCGTTGCCGAACACGGTTGGGGAGGTGTAGAGGAAAACAAGCAGTCCGCACACGGCAGCGCCACTCAGGAAGAAGTATAACCGGCGGACTTTTGCCATCGATTGGCTCTTCACCGTGGCCGGTTGCCGCAGTTGTCGATACTTCTCTTCATATCGGGCGCGCAGTTCGTCGCGACCGTGCTGGCGTATAAAGGCACCGATCAGGCGGTCTTCCTCCTCGGGGGGCAGGTGGGGATCGGCGAGTTGCTGACGAATTGACATAGCTTCAGTTAGTTTGATAGTTGCACGAAATAGGCCCGCAGGCGCGTCACACAGCGGCTTTTCTGTTTGCGAATGGCGGCGGCCTTATTACCCGTAAGCTCGGCGATAGCGGCGCAGCTATTGTTTAGGAAATAATAACTCTTGAGTAGCCGCTGACAGCCTTCGCCTAGTCTGGACAGGGCGGCCTTCAGTTGTTCGTATTCCGTAGCCTCGAACGGCACGTCTTCGGGCCGGTCGTGGGTCTCCGGGGTCATATCCACGGTGCGCAAGTGCTTGCCACGTTTGCGAGCGTAGCGCTGGCGGGCAATGCGGATGTAAAGGTGGCGCAGGTTACCGTAGGTAATTTTATTATTGATAATGAGTTTGCGCAAATACAATAGGGCATCCATACTGGCCTCGTGGGCCTCCTCGGGGGTATAGCCGTCCGTCTTTTGCAGGGTGTTTTTGCAGAAATCCACCTGAGCAATAAAGATGGTCTCAAAGAGCAAGGGATTACCCTCCCGTAATTCTTCGGCAAGCCGTACGAAGCGGGCTTCCGATAAGCCGAAGTTTTTGGCGGCCCGCGCATCATCCGCTACCGCAGGGGGCGTGGTCGGTTTAAGCTTACGAATGCTACGAAAGGTCATGCATTGAAGTTTAGTGCTACTAAGTCAGTAAGGTAGGGGGGTGTGACCGGTGCGGCCGGATATTTTTTCGGCGACTTAACGTAGAGTTTACACGCGCTGATGTCACGCTATCCCCACCGGTCGACTTAGTAGGGGCAAAATCCCCGTTATGAACACCCCTTGTCTTGCTTGCGTTACCCGCTGCCTATTCCTCGTGTTGGTGCTGATCAGCAGTGCGCAACTACCGGCCCAATCACCTTCTGAAGAAACCACCGGACAGTACATTGTGCTGCCGGCGGGGCACCCACAGAAGGGACGGTTGTGGAAAGCTTCCGTTCCGGCGGGGTCGCAGGTGGTGGCAACGGGGGAGAAGGGAAAACTACTGTTACAGGCCAATAGTAGCCTGGAGGGATCAGCTTGTGACAAAATCGACATCCTGAACGAGGAGAAAGAAACTGCTGAACGGGATCAAATAATTATTCCTAATTACCCTCTTCAGGTACCGCAAACGATGTCGTTGAGTAGCGTAGCGGCGTGTCCGGCAACCTTCGCTACGGCTCTACAGATGCCGACCACTCAGGCCGGTAAGAAGGTCAGGGTTGGCATCGTGGATACTGGCGTCTCCCCAGACCACCACACCGACCTGTTCGGTCAGGTAGAGTACGCCGGTGAGGCAGCAGACGAGCTCGGACACGGTACGGCGGTTGCTGGCGTGGTACAACAGGTCTTCAGCGCTCATGTCGCTGCCGAGCACCCTGAACTATACGCTTACAAAGTTATCGACGGCACGGGACACGGTACGCTTTGGGGCGTACTACAGGCCCTTGACCGGGCGGCGGCTGACAGTATGGACGTGGTCAACCTGTCGCTAGGATTTAGTGGGGTCGACTGTGTGGAAGCGGTGCAGGCTTACTTAGACGAGCAATTTGCTACCTATCCGTTCGAACTGGTTGTTTCAGCCGGGAACAGTAGTTTGGATCTGGACCGGCGGGCTCGCCTGCCTGCTACCTCTACAGCAGAAAACGTGCTGGTAGTCGGAGCGATGGACCGACAGCAGCATGAGCTGGCTGCCTGGTCCAATTACGGTACCAACAATGTCGACTACCTTACACTAGGCGATCACGTATCGGTGCCGAATCACGCATCTTCCACCTTTCTGGAGGTAAGCGGCACGTCCTTCTCTGCGCCCATCGTGACGGGCTTACTGGCGGCACTGCTCACCCAGTACGATCGCGGCGAGGCCTTGCGGCAGTTGGCTGAACTGGTCGAGCCAAACTTACACTCCGGTAATACGGCCATCGGCAGTATCCCCTTTCGCGAGGATGATTGCCCGGCTTTTCCCGAAGCTGTAGCAGGTGGTACAGCAGTAGCTGTGGAATTGTATCCTAATCCCTTCGTAGACCGGCTTATGCTCACGCTACCCCAGAACGAGACCGGCTGTCGCATTGCGTTGTTTGGTACCAGCGGGCAATTAGTTTACGCTAAGAATTTGCCGGCAGGGGTGGTAAGTAGCAACATCGCTACTCAAGAGTTGCCCCGGGGGAGTTACGTGCTCACCATCACCTCGCAGTATACCCACGAGACCCACTTGGTGCGGCGGGAATAATTCGTTAGGTTTGCTTTACTCCGGTGTGAGTGAAGCCTAGCCCTGATGAATTTTGTGTTGCTTATTTGGTGTGTACTGATTAGTTGCTGCTGCTGGGGGCAGCTCACGCTTCTGCAACAGGACTCCCTCGTGCTGGATCGACTTAGGGGCACGCAGGATTTGGATGCGCGGCTATCCTTGTTGCAGGACTACCTGGGGAGCCGTCCTGCCGGTGATACGACCAACTTCCTGGCCGAAGTCATGCACAAGGAGGTGCTCGCCCTAATGGATGTCGGAAACTATGAACGAGTACTCGATAAGCTGGATCGAGTAATTGAGCTTCGCCGGCGGCGCTTTGGGAATACTCACATAGTGGACTATGCACGTAGTCTTCATCTGAAGGGGGCACTTTACGGCGAGTTAGAACAAAACAGTGCGGCAGCTAAGTGGAATGCATCCGCGATACAAGAACTGAATCGTGTGGAAGCTCTGAAGGATCCGAGAAGAGACCGATATTACACAAGTTACCTATTGCATGAAGCTACACTTAATGCTTACATGGGTAATCTAAAACGAGCTAGATTACTCCTTTCGATTGTTAGAACAAGACCGGAAAACAGCAAGAGCGATTTTGTGGTCAGTAGAGTTGATAAAATTGCAGCGGCAATAGAATTAGAGGCCGGAAACAATTTGATCGCCCTACAGATACTACAGCATTACTTGAAGCAGTACGATACCCCAGAAAACAAAGATAAAGGAATTTTTGGCGTGTACCTCAACATTGGTATCTGCTACCAACGTCTCAATCAACCGTCCCAGGCTAACCTTTTATTCGAGAAAGCATTAGCAGGCCATAAGCGTAACTGCTCCACTGAATTTAGCGCGTATGCCTGTCGTGAGGAGATCAATACTTACGTCAACCTACTGAATCTTGCAACCGAACAGCAGCAGTTCGAGCGTGTCGATACGCTTGCTCGCTTAACAATTGCAAAGGCAACAGCATTTTACGGTCGTCGAAGCGGGGCCACATACGCTGAGATATACCTTCGGATAGCAGAAGCAGCCAGCCTTAATGGGCGGTTTCAAAAAGCCCAGGATGATTTTAGTAAAAGCCTGAACCTGCTGTCGGATGGGGTGCCCGATAAGTACGGCCTTCCGAATATCTATCACGGCATCGTTCTAGATCGCACCGTACTGATTGAATGGCTGATCGCATTACGGGACCACTGCGAACGGATGGGAGGGACCCAGAACCTAATCCAGGCGCTCCGAGTCCACACCAAACTTGACAGTCTAGTAGGGCATTCCGAGCAGGCATTGAGCGCTACCCATTCCTTCGGAATAAGCACACTCGACGAACGCGAACTATACGAAGCGGGCATCCGCATTGCAATGCAAATGTACCGGGTTACCGGCGATGAACAGTACAAAGAACAGGCACGTCAGATTGCCGCCGGGACTAAGAGTCAGGTACTCTACCAACAACTGAACGCCACCGAACTAGCACGGCAGATTGGCGTACCGGATGAGCTACTGGAGGAGAAGAACCGTATGCAGCTGAGGCTTTCGAGGCTGGAAGCCGCCCTAATTGCTGCCGGTACCGCCGAAAGAAGTGCATTGCGGGATACCGTACTACAACTATCGACCACCATACGGCAACTAAATCAACGCCTACGTACGGATTACCCTAAGTACGCCAGCTACATAGGAACCTCAACCCAGATCTATGCGCAGGTGCAAGCGTCACTCGATGAGCATCAGCTACTGCTGGACTACTACGTAGGTGATAGCCACATCCACTGCTTTGCCGCGCAGAAGAATGCGGACCTAAGGTACTACGCCGTCCCCCTGCCCGACGGTTTGGAGGAACTAATTAACCAGGCGCTCATCGACACTACGGCAGCCCGTAGACTATACGATGTACTACTCGCCCAACCACTAGCAGCTGCAGGCCCCCAGGTGGACCGACTTTGGATTGTCCCACACGACGTACTCTGGAACGTGTCCTTCCAGGCATTGCGGCACGACGGGCATTTCCTGATTAACGATTATGCCGTCGGCTTAGCCTACAGTAGCCAGTTGCTAGAGGCAGACAGTCGCGTGGAGGCGAGGGCGAAGGTAAACCCGGTTCTTTCCTACGGTATATCCTATAATAATGCGATGGTTGGCTCAAGTCGCCCGCTGGATAAGGACGATTGGCGTGGTCCCGTACTATCGGAACTTCCCTACGCCGTTGCGGAAGCAAAGGCAGCCGCTGACATCCTGGATGGTGAGGCGAGAGTTAATGCACGCGCTACTAAAACCGACTTTCTGAGGCGAAGACCACCCAGTAAAATCTATCACTTTGCTATGCATGGCTGGTACGATGAGCTGGACCCGTTCCGGTCCGCACTGATTTTTCACAACGATCAGACCGGCGACGCACTCGATCGGGCTTTCCTGACCCTAGGAGAAATCGTCGGGCTTGATCTGACTAGCCGGCTGGCTGTCCTCAGCGCGTGTCATACCGACCGGGGGGTACTGCAACCCGACGAAGGCTTCAACAGTTTAGCGCGCGGCTTTGCCCTGGCCGGTGCCGAAGCTACCATCGCCAGTCGCTGGGCCGCCTCCGATCAGGTGACGAGTGACATTATGGGGACCTTCTACCGCAAGATAGGCAAAGGTGAACCGCTGGATCGTGCAATGCAGTACGCTGTGGTGGACTACCTAGATAATGCCCCCACAGAGTTCCGTAAGCCGAAGTACTGGGCTAATCTGACGCTGACCGGGGCGGTCGATCCGCTCCACGATGAAGAAGGGGAAGGGCCATTGTTATGGCTTCTCCTACTGGCTGGCGGAGCAGGTGGTGGGCTCGGCCTGTACTTTGTATCGAAAAAATTGCTGTCGTAAGGGTCACGGTTACGGTCCGTGCGGACTTAGTGAAGCGTAAGCCACTAACTCCATGCACCGACCCCGGCCCACCTTCGACTATCAAGCGGCTTTGCCCGCAACCGTATGCTTCGGCTGTCTGACTGACGACGGTGATAGCGAGAATGGCACTACCGTTAAAGCATTAATTGCGCTGGATGGCCCCACGCAACGGCTACTGGTGCACTTCTATTGCGGCAGTTTCACGGCCGTCTCCCACGGTTTACTCGACAACGAATTGTTGCAGTTGCACCGCTCGCTTCCCGTCGCCGGCCTCCTACTAAGAAAGCTTGGCCTCCCCACCAGCGGGGCTTCCATTAAGGCGGGCCGCTATCCCACTATCGTAGCCGATGGGTTTGTGACCGTATCGGTTCCACTATTTGCTAACATTATATCGCAATCGCTGGCTGCATGACCACAGTCAGCATCCTATTTATTTATCACCCTTCAACTATCTATCAATGTGTTATCGATTACTTAGACTAGTTCCACTGCTCCTACTATTGTTTACCATAGTAGCGTGTGAAAAGGACGAGGCCACGAACCCCAGTCACTCACTGGACAAAGCGCAAACCTACGAAGTCGCCCAGCAGGTGCTATTGAAAGCGCTTGACGATCCGACGGTAAGAGCGTTCATCAAAACTGAAGCGCTCAAAACAGTTACCTACGACTACGAGGTAGTGTACGGCATGGTCAAAAATGACGCCATGACGGACGGAAGATCGCTTGAGCAGGCCTTTCTTACCGCTGAAGAAAGCCTGTACACGGAAGGTCGCATAACCAGCCGGATCGTCGCGACGCTTGATCAAACCGCTCCCCTGCTCAGCATTAATGTGCCGGTCAATCCGTTTGGTTGGGACGTGACCAACTATGCCCCTCCCGTAGTACTACATCCCGAACTACACGACGATACGCGTTCGGTCGAGGCCGTGTACAGCTCCGGTGAGATCGAATTTATCGACGTAGACAATAAGCCCAACCATACCATCATTACCCTGGCGGATAACGAGCGCATGCTATACATGCGCGGGAAGTACGAACTCGATAAAGAGCTGATAATGGGGATTGCTCCCCGCCAACAGACGCTGCTGAAGAACGAGCCCTTCGAATGTTATATGGTCAACGGCGAGGAGATCTGTGACACCCACCCTAACCCCGGCCCCCCGCCCCCGACCGGCGGCACCAACTGTGACCGCGACTGGAACATGATTGCCTACTTGGAGGGGATGCGACTGGACAACATCGGCTCACTGGAAACATTTGGCAGGCCAGAGCTACGCATGCAGGTATTCGGAGGCAATAATAATATATACGTCAGCGATCCTATCGGGGCCGGCGGACAGACGCTAACCGATCAGTTGTACATCCCTGACCGCAACGAGATCAACGATACGTGGTATGACCAAAATGCCTACTTATTCCGGTGGTATGAGGCGTACGGCGACATCATCACCTTCCGTTGGGAGGAGCAGGATGAAGGTTGGTTTTCAGGAGGCGAGGACGGGCAAACCCTTAACATCACTGTAGCCTGGGGAAACCAGTCTTATAGCGTCACCACCCAGGGCATCCGCTTCCAGGCCTCCGATTACATCGGCACCATTACCGTAGACAAGAATGCCTGCGAACGGCAGTACAGCGTCGGCGTACTCGATTTCCGACTACGCTTCTAACATAATTCTTCACCCGGGGAGCGGTCACTGCTTAGCAGGGACCGCTCCCTTACCCAATCTTCCTTAAATATGAAGTACTTCATCCTATTGCTGGCCGGTGCGGCAGTATTTGCCTGCAATAAAGAGCAGGTGTTGCTGGACCGACTCAGCGGCGACTACACCCTCACCCAGATCGACCTCAGGCAAATGGTCGAACCCTTCCGGGATACCACCATTATCCCGACCGACTACACCGTGAGTTTTTCGGACTGTGACCGAGACGACAATGCGGCGGGAGGACAGTGCACCGCTACCTTGACCAAGCCCGACGGGCAGGTCCTCTTCCTGCACTACCGGCTGACCGACTACCGCAGCAACGAGGATCAACTCTCGTTTATGGAAGCCGACGGCAATACGGTAAGCAAAGAACAGACCAACGACTACCGGATGCTGCTAGGAGGGTACACCTATCAGCTCAGCGGCGACGCCCTCACCCTGACCACCATCGGTGACATCGGTCCCCGGCCGACCTTCGATGGCATGGACTACGAAACGGTCCGCATCTCCGCCCTCCGCCAATAAGCTTTTCACCTGCGGCCCCGCCCCCTTAACTTCTCGTTTTGCGCTACCTCCTGCTGCTATTTCTCCTGCCGAGTATGCTCCTCTCCCAGCGGACGCTATCCGGTACGGTGACGGAGGCCGGCTCCGGTGAGCCGCTGATGGGGGTAAATGTATACGTGCCGGCTACGGGTACCGGTGTGCAAACCAACGCCTACGGATTTTACAGCCTGCCGCTCGCCGATACGACGGTGCCGGTCATCTATAGCTACCTAGGCTACGCCAGCGATACGGTGCGGCAAGGGCGTGGCAGTGTGGTGGACGTGGCGTTGCGGCCGTCGCAGTCCGTGCTGACCACCGTGGAGGTACGGGTCGGCTCGAGGGTGCGCGGGACGGAGGTAAGCCAGCTTTCTCTGCAGACGGTGAATGAACTGCCGGTCCTATTCGGAGAAAAAGACATTATGAAGGGCCTGCAGCTGCTTCCCGGCGTATCGAACCCCCGTGAGGGCTTTGGGGGTCTGTACGTAAGGGGGGGTAGTCCGGACCAAAACCTGATCCTACTCGACGGTGCCCCCGTGTACAATGCCTATCACCTGTTTGGCTTCCTGTCGGTGTTTAACGCCGATGCCCTTCAGCGGGTCACCCTCTATAAGGGCAACTTCCCGGCTCGTTACGGTGGCCGTACGGCGGCGGTGGTAGACGTGCGCATGAAGGAGGGCAACCGCAGCGAGCGGCACGGCAGCGGGGGGATCGGCCTGCTCACCTCGCGGCTGACCCTGGAAGGACCGCTGGGGAAGGGCAAACGGGCCAGCTTCCTGGTCAGTGGCCGCCGTACCTACGCCGATTTGCTGTTAGGACTGGTGACTCCGAAGGGAGAAAAGCGGACGCTGCACTTCTACGATGGTAGCTTCAAGCTTAACTACGCGCTGCCGCGGGGAGACCGCTTCTACCTGAGCGGCTACACGGGGCGTGATGCCTTCGGAAGTGCCTACACCCGACCCGGCGGTACGGAGCGCGACGGTTTTGACTGGGGTAACCGCACCCTCACCGCCCGGTACAACCGCGTAGTAGGGGAGCGCGCCTTTCTGAATATCACCGCCCTGTACACCAAGTTCGACTTCACGGTCACCAACGAGCAGATCGTGCGCGATACGCTCTACGGACTGGAGTACTTCAGTGGCATACAGGACGCGGGCATCACACTGGACCTTGACCTCTACCTCGGTGCCGGGCACACCCTGCGCTTCGGGGCGGTGGCGGTGAGGCACGACTTTACCCTGGCCGCCCTATCCCGGCGGGAGCTGGGAGCGGACGAGTCGGTCGCTACCCAGCGCGTACGCGCCCCAGAGTACGCCCTGTACGCAGAGGACGAGTGGCAACTGAGCGACCGGGTAGAGATCAACTACGGGCTGCGGCTCAGTCTCTTTGCGCCCGTGAGTGGACCGATTTATGCCGGGGTAGGTCCGCGGCTTAGTTTCAGATACCGGTATTCGCCCGCCTTGCACCTGACCCTGGGCTACGCCCGGACGACGCAGTACCTCCACCTGTTATCTAACTCAGGACCGGGCCTGCCCACCAGCCTCTGGGTGCCGGCTAGCAATCGCATGCCGCCGCAGCGCGGACAGCAGTGGTCGGCGGGGACTATCTACCAGCGCCCCGCAAGCCCGTGGACCTTCGCTGCGGGGCTGTACTACCGCCGGATGCGCGACCTGCTGGGGTACCGCAACGGCGCGACCTTCCTGTTGCTGGATGTATTCGATCAGCCCGAGCGGTCCGGGCGGACGGACCTGATCGATAACGTCACCACGGGCAGCGGCCGGGCCTACGGTAGCGAGTGGAGTGGCAATTACCAAAGTGACCGCCTCCGCCTAAACCTAGCCTACACCCTGGCCTGGGTCAGTCATCGACTGGCGGGGGTGAACGCGGAGAAGTACTTCGCCGCCAATCAGGACCGCCGCCACGACTTCACCCTCAGCGGCAGCTGGCAGTGGCGACCGGACTTACTGCTGACCGCTGCCTGGTCTTACGGTAGCGGTGTGCCCACTACCGTACCCAACAGTATCTACTCGGCACCGGTACTGCCGGGGTTTACCAACACCCGCATCGACCTGGACCACCACACCGAACGCAACGGTTACCGGATCCCTGCCGTCCATCGCCTGGACCTGGCCCTACAGTGGAAGCGACACCCACGCTGGGGGGAGGCCTACTGGGAACTAGGGTGCTACAATGCCTACGCCCGGGCCAACCCCTTTTTCGTAGAAACCCGCTACCGGCAGGACCGCCGGCGGGTACTTACCAAGACGGCACTCTTCCCCCTAATCCCCTCCGTGGCCTATAACTTCTCCTTCTGATGCGCTACCTGACCTTGCTGCTGGCCCTTGGCATGATGGGCTGTACCGAGTTTTTCATCCAGGAAATTGCGGACGCCGAAGTACCCTTCATCCCCCAACTCGCGGTGTTTACCCTACTGCAACCACAGGACAGCCTCATCGTGGTGGATGTGCGGCTGACGGCCCCGGCAGTGGGTAGTCCGCCACCGGACAGAAGCGGGCGCGACCTGGTCTCCGGAGCGCAGGTGACGATCAGTGACAGCCTGCAAACTTTCCCCCTCACGCTTTCTACCGATCCGCTACGTGCGGGGTACGTGATCTCCAACGATATTGTGAGGCTACGGGCTGGCGGACGGTACACGGTCAGTGTTACCTATGAGGACCTGACTGCCCGCGGCACCGTGACGATACCCCCCGAGCACGGGGTGGGGGAGGGGTTAGAGATCGCCACTACCGAGGAGGGGCAGAACGGATTTGCCGAGCACCGCGCCTGGGTCAGTCTTCTCAATCCGTCGGGGGAGGAAGACTACTACCTCCTACTGCACGACCGCCGGAGTTACCGCAGCGATGGTACGCTGGGTCGCCCGGAGCGTTCACTGGTCGACTGGCTTCACGGCCGGACCGTTACCGGTCCGCGGCTCCACTTCTTACCCCTTACGCTGGCCGGTCGTTCTCAGCACCTGCTACGAATCTGCCGCACTACTGCGGCCACCGTCAGCTACCTGAGCTCCCGTGATATGGCGCGCGCCAATACCGGTAATCCTTTCGCCGAACCCACCCAAGTGAGCAGTAACGTGGAGGGGGGGCTAGGCTTGGTGGGCTGTGCGCAGTGCCGGCTGGTCTACGTGAAGCCTTAAACTAGCGGACGGGGCCGCGGGGCGGTAACATTTGGGGTAAGCTACCTTTACCCTTCCATGAGACTTTCCACCTGCGTCCCCGCCCTATTGCTCCTGCTGCTGTGTGCCTGTAACGCCTTTGAGGACGACGGCTACCTGCCCGCTCACCGGATCAACGGGGAAGCTATGGGGAGCTACTACCGCATCACCTACCTGGGGGAGTCGCTGCCGGGGCTACAGGAGAGCGTCGACAGTCTGCTGGAGGCCTACAACCTGGAGCTCTCCCCCTGGGTGGAGGAGAGTACGATCAGCCGCTTCAACCGTAGCGATACGGGGGTGACCCTGGCCGGTACGCTGCACTTCGTGCCTAATCTGGAACTGGCCGGCCGCGTAGTGCGGGCCACGCAGGGTGCGTACGACCCCACGGTGGGGCCACTGGTCAAGTTCTGGGGATTCGGGGGAGGGGAGCAGCGAAAGACGGGGGCAGTGGACACCGTGGCACTGGATAGTGCGCGAGCGCAGGTGGGCTTCGGTCTGCTCCGCTTCGACGATGGCTTCCTGCATAAGGCCAAGCCAGGCGTGGCGCTGGATCTGAATGCGAGTGCCAAGGGCTACGGCGTGGACCTGCTCTCGGAGCTACTCACTACACGCGGCCGCCCCAACCACCTGATCGACATCGGTGGCGAGATGCGCGCCGGGGGTACTAAGAACGGACAGCCGTGGACGGTCGCTATCCGTCTGCCGGAAGAAGATGCTACGGAAGTGGCTGCCGCCGGCGTGCTCCCCCTGGAGAAGGGGCGGGCCATCGCTACGAGTGGCAACTACCTCAACTTCTACGAGGTGGAAGGGGAGAAGTACAGCCACACCATCGACCCCCGTACCGGACTGGTCGAGCGCAATGCGCTGCTGAGTGCCAGTATACTAGCCGACGACTGCGCCACGGCGGATGCTTTCGCAACAGCCTGTATGGTGCTGGGACCTGCCGGCGCGCTGGAGCTGGTCGAGGGCAATGACGAGCTAGAGGGCTACTTCCTGATCGGCGGCGCGGATGGGGAGCTGGAGGTGGTGACTACGCTGGAGGACTGAGCGTAGCGAGCGCTTTGGTACGCGCAGCGAGATCGAAAAAGGCCTTGAAGGGCACAGTAAAGCCGGGTAGTACGGATGATGTGAGGTGTTCGCTGACTTGCAGTTGGGCGTGAACTTGTAGCACCAGCCGTTCTGCCTTATCCTGACCTAGCACAAATTGATCGATGGTATGCAAATTAGGGTCTACGATCCAGTACTCACTCACGCCGGCTTCTTCGTAGGAGCGAAATTTGACGCCACGGTCCTGATCAGTCGAACTCTTGGAGAGTACCTCTACTACGAGGTCCGGCGCAGGGTAATACATCAATTTATCGGAAAAGGTATCAGCGGTTTCTTTGTGCCAGAAGCAGATATCTGGCTCAAAGTCGTTCCGTTCTAATGCTACCAGCGCTTTCTCAATAGCGACTTCACCGAGATCATACTTGGAGGTATAATCTTCTAGCATAAAGCTTATGTACTTGACAGTCTGATTGTGCTGACGCAGCGCGGGTGAATGCACGACGATCTCTCCGTTGATGAACTCGGCTTTGATATCCGGCCGCAACCAGGCGCGAAACTTCTCCCGAGCGACACGCTCGCTGGCAAGTACTTGCTCTACCTCCCGTAGAATCCCGGCGGGGTTGGGGTGGTCTAGTAGTTCGTTGACTAAGTCGTGTCCCATGGTAGCAAGATAACGCTTTCACCATGGGATCGTTCCTACACCCGCACCAGCCAGCCGTGCGTATCCGCTACGCGGCCGACGCGCAGTCCGTCGATGTGCTGCTTGAGCATGGGGCCGATCTTGCGCTCCTCGACCGGGGGGACCCGGAGGAGCTGATCGCCGTACTGTAGCTCGGATACGTGGCTGACCACGGCCGCCGTACCGGCACCGAATATCTCCTGTAGCGTACCGGCCTCGGAGGCGCGTACGACCTCGTCGATCGTGATAACTCGCTCACTGACCGGTATGCCCTTGTCCTTCAGGATCTGGATAAACATCTTGCGGGTGATGCCCTTGAGGATGGCTCCGTCGGTCTCCGGGGTGACGACCTCGCCGTCGATCACGAAGAAGACGTTCATCGTACCTACTTCCTGAATTTCCTTCATGTCCGGGCCGCCCATCCAGAGTACCTGGTCGAAGCCCTGTTCGTTGGCCTCGTGCACCGCGCGCAGACTGCCCGCGTAGTTGCCGGCGGCCTTGGCCTCTCCGGTGCCGCCGGGGACGGCGCGGATGTAGTGCTGCTCTACCTTGAGGCGGACGGGCTTAGCGTAGTAAGGGCCCACCGGGGCGGTGAAGATGCAGAAACGGTAGGTCTGGCTGGGCCGCACGCCGATGAACTCGTCCGTGGCGTACATGTAGGGGCGCAGGTACAGGGCGCTGCCCGCGGCCGGTGGGATCCAGTCCTTGTCCAGCGCTACGAGCTGGGTGATGGCCTCCACGAAGCGGTCTTCGGGGTACTCGGCCATCATCATGCGGCGGGCGCTGTGGTTGAGGCGCTTGGCGTGCTCCTCGGGGCGAAGCAGCAGGGGCGTACCGTCTTCGTGCTTGCTGGCCTTCATGCCCTCGAAAATGGCCTGTCCGTAGTGCAGCACCATACTGGCGGGGTGCATGGTGAGGTGACCGAAGGGGACGATGCGGTCGTCCGTCCACTCACCATCGCGGTAGTCGCTGACGAACATGTGGTCGCTGAAGATCTTGCCGAAGGGCAGGTCGTTGAAGTCTACGGTAGCCAGCCGCGACTGCTGGACGTGCTCGGTACGAATTTGGGTGGTGGTCATGATCGGGGCGGTTTGGGAAGGTAAATGTACTGCTAGCCGGTGGATGTTGCCGCCGGGATATCGCGTCCGATAGTTACCTTGCCCCAGTGCTACCCTTCACCCTCATCGACCAAGCCGACACCGCCGGTGCACTCGAAAAGCTCGGTCCGGCCCGCGATCTTGACGTGCTCGTCCTGTACTACGGCGAGCTTGCCCGCCGCGCCTTCCTGGGTAAGATCCTGGGTGCGGCCGGCTATACCGATCCCGGTACTCAACTGCACCTGCTGGAGTGGCCGGCAGACCAAGATCTCGACCTATCTACCCTGGTGCGTAGCCTGAACGTAAACAAGGTGATGCTCTTCGGCTACACCCTGCCGCGCCTCGGCCTGCACCTGGAGGTAGCGAACTACTTCCCCCTCACCGTAGCCGGCACTACCTACCTCATTGCCGATAGCCTCGACTTCATCGAAGATGCGAAGGCCGGCGGCGACAACCGGGCTGCCGGTGCCCTCTGGACCGCGGTCAAGGGGGCCTTCCTCAAAATTTCCTGATCCATGACTAAAGGAAACATCGACCTCGGACTCCTCATCCTCCGCCTGTGGTTCGGCCTGGAAATGGCCTTCGCCCACGGGCTGGGCAAGGTGATCAAGATCTTCAGCGGCAACTTCCAGTTCGCCGACCCCATCGGCATCGGCGCTCCCGCCAGCCTGATCCTCGCCGGCACCGCCGAGTTCGTCGCCGGTCTGCTGATCGCCGTAGGTTTCTTCACCCGCCTGGCCGCCGTCCCCTACCTCATCACTATGCTGGTCGCCGCCTTCCTCGTCCACGCCGCCAACGGCGACGAATGGGGCAAGATCGCCACCCCACTGCACTACGCTATCGCCGCGATCGTACTATTGATCGCCGGGCCTGGGCGGTATTCGCTGGATTATCGCTTTGCTGGGTAGAACGCCTGTCGGCGGGGTAGACCACGTTCGTGGGTAGACCACCTTCGGTGGAGTAGACCGCTTTGCGGGTAGGCAGTCTACTCCGCGAAGCGGTCTACCGCGAAGCGTCTAACGAGCCGATAGGCGATCTAACCGCGCAGCGGCGATCTATTTACCAAACGCATAGCCACCCCCCACCGACTGCCGGATATACTCCCCCCAGGTCAGGTTGTTCTTGCCGGGCTCCTGCTGCTGGGCGCGCTCGATGGCGTAGCTGGCGGCGGTCTCGATGACCCACTCGAAGTTCTCTTCACCGACGCTGAACTTGTCGGCGTCCGGGGCGGGGTTGCAGAAGTCGATGGCGTAGGGGATGCCGTCGCGGACCGCGAATTCTACGGTGTTGAAGTCGTAGCCGAGCCACTCGTTGAGCTTGATGACGTAGTCGCGGATGGTGTCCAGCAGCTCCTGGGAAACGTCGAAGTTGGCGTTGTAGCGCTCCAGGAATTCGTTGCGGGGCTCGTAGTGCATGATCTTCACGTGCTTGCGGCCGATGCAGTAGCAGCGGAAGTAGCTGGTGAATTCGATGGACTCCTGCAGCATCATTACGAGCTGACCGGTCTCCTTATGGGCCTTCCAGAGCTCTTCGGCATTGTTGAGCTTGTAGACGCTCTTCCAGCCGCCGCCGGCGTGGGGCTTCATGAAGGCGGGCCAGCCGATGTAGTCGAACATGCCCTGCCAGTCTAACGGGTAGGCCATGTTGGTGAAGCTCTCGTCGGTGGTGTCGTCGGGATGGGTATTGCTGGGCAGCAGGACCGTCTTGGGTACGGGTACACCGACGGGGCCTACGCTGAGCACATTGTTGAAGAACTTCTCATCCGCGCTCCACCAGAAGGGGTTGTTGATCACCGCGGTGCCCGTAGCGGCGGCGTTCTTGAGCATGGCCCGGTAGAAGGGCACGTCCTGGCTGATGCGGTCGATGATGACGGCGTAGCCGGGGTTAAGGCCCTGTCCCACCTTATCGATCTTGACCGGCTCGGCGCGAATCCCGTCTATATTTTTATGGTTGATGCGCTGGATGACAGCGGGGGGGAAGGAGCGTTCGCGGCCGTAGAGGATACCGATCTTTTTCATGTGGGGGGATTTGTAGGCACTAAGGTAATCGCCCGTCAGATGTTTACGTGCGGGCTGGGGCCGCCGGTGCGCAGGCTGAGGTGCAAGGGGGGGTGATCGCTCAGCCCGCCGGCTTCCCCGACCCGATAGGTGACGAGCAGGTCTGGAGAGTGCACGATTTGCTGTACGGTGCGGGTCTCGTCTGCAGTGGGCCATCTTAGTCCAAGTGTATGTACTAGATCCTGCAGCGCCGTGTATCCCGATTTATTATAGGAGCTCCCAGCCCTGAAATTGAAATCGCCGCATACGATGAAGGAGGTCCCGTGCAAAGATCGGATGGCTTGTAGCTGTTCGGTGAGTCGGTCCGAATAGCGCATGGTACTCCACGGTGCCCAGCGGTCCTTTATGGTGATTACGTTGCCGTATATATAAATTAAGTCGTTCAGCGGCAGCCGACAGAGCACTCCATTGATCGATTCACGAACGGGTAGTTGAGTCAGGGCTGTCCGACTGTAGATAGCCACCTGCCGGTAAGCATTCGGTGGTCGCAGCGTTCTGCCCTTGCGCAGGTAGGGGGAAGGCGCACTGAAGTATCCCCGGTAGCCGGGGAGTTGTAGGCCTTCATTGGCTTCGGTAAGGATTAGTAGGTCATCAGATTGTGCTAGTAGGTAGTCACTAATAGTGTTGAGGCGTTTGGATAGATAGGTCGGGTGGTCGATATTCCATAGGGTGAGGGTCATAGGGGGGGGCAATCTGTCAAGCTAGGTCATGCTATTTGGGATCTATATACTGGATAAACCCGGTATTGTGTACTTAATGACGTCCTGTAGTATACCCTGTATGCTAAATCGCAGTAGCTTCATTCAGTAATCTATCCCATGAAGCCACTCTACCTAGCCCTCCTCCTGTTCCTCTGCACCGGCGTCCGCGCCCAGTCTGATTTCCAGTTGTTCCGGTCGGGGGTGCAGTATATGTATGAGAATCCCTCGTATAGTAGTGGCAGCCCCCTGGAAAGTCAGTACTACGGGGTGCGGGTAGATAGTCTGGGGTGTCAGGAATTGTATACGACGATTGGTTTCGGAGACGCGGGCCTGCCCTCAGCCTGTGTGTTTCAGCGGCCCTCTCCCTTTGGCTACCACATCTGTCAGACGGCGGATAGTACCGTTATGGACTTCGGTACCCTGGGCCGCCTCGTAGTATACCATGGTGCCGAAACGAACTCGCGCTGGGATGCCGACGGACCGGATGGCACCATCTTTGCCGAGGTGCTGAACGCCACGACCGGTAATCCCGATACCACTTTGCTGCTGGGTCTTGCGGATGAGCTCACCGCCATCGGCTTCTTTACCGAAGGTGATTCTTTTTTAGGTCATCCCCTCATCATCGGCCGGCAGTACGGACTGGCGCAGGGCCAGCGGCTGTTCGCCCTGCGGACGGACCGTGACAGCCTGCGCCTGGCGGGCATCAGTGATCCCGCACGGGGCGTGCAGCTCCCCCCCGCCGGGGTCTACGGCTTGGCGGCGGTGGGAGACACCTTTCAGGTGCAGGACATCGGTGGACTCGCCGATGCGCCCTTCGGGGGGGACGGTCCGTTTTCAAAGCGGGTGTCTACGGTCACGGTGCTGGCCGTGGATACATCCGCTGACGATACGTACCGCTACGAGATGCGCGGCAGCATCTACGACCTAGGTCCGGCCGGTATCGATACCGTGGCGCTGGATACCACCTTTAGCTATGCCTTCGCACGACTACCGGAACTGCTGGCTACCACACAGCCGGGAGCCCTGGTCTCCGATACCGGGCGCTTATCTACGACGCGGGTAGTGCACCGGGCATTCACCGGACCCTTAAGACTGCTGCAGCGGCAGTTCAGCACCGGCATCAGTTTTGCGGAGACAACTACCAGCGATAGCCTCTGCGGCTTCGACCTGGCGGGACTGGATGAAGAGCCTAGCGCGGTCTACACCCCTTACATCCCCTTTTCTCTCGATGCGTTCGGGACACTCGGCGGACCCCGCGAAACCCGCCTGCTCTACTACCGCAGCGGGGATCGTCGCTTTGGTGAGCTTACCGACTTGCAGGACATCATCATTTCCACCCGGGAGACCCTGCGCAGTTTTGATTTCGCACTATATCCGAACCCCGTCAGCGAGCAACTTTACCTCGAACTACCGGGGGCCGGACGGTACGACGTGCGGGTATACACCGTGGCGGGCACGCAGGTGCGGCAGCAGTGGGTACGCGGCGGCAGTGCCGAGCAAGTATCCATGGCTACCCTGCCCGCCGGGGCGTACGTTCTGCTGGTCCTCGAGCGGGGCCGTGCGGTGGGGCGGCGGCGGGTGGTGGTACGGTAGGTATACGTCTACCTCCGGCCCGTAGAAGTATGTGGGCGTAGCTTGTGCGTCTATATACTATTAACCTATGCGCCTATTTTCCAGTATATCTATTTGCTATACACTGACTCTACTTGCCTGTACCCAAACCCCCACCGCCGAGGGCGACTTCACCGCCGACCGGGCGGCTACCGTAGCCGATAGTGCCTGGCTTACCCTGCCCGATCGTCTGGCCCGCATCCAGGCACCCACCTTTGCGGACCGCGACTTTTCCGTCGTCGATTACGGCGCTTCGGATGATAGTCTGACCGACAGCCGGCCCGCCATTCTGGCTGCCATTGCGGCCTGCAACGCAGCGGGGGGCGGACGGGTCGTACTGCCCGCCGGAGCGTGGCACAGCGCCGGACCCCTCCACCTGCTATCTGACGTTAATCTACACCTGGCCGAGGGCGCGCGGCTCACCTTCAGCTCCGAGCCGGCGGATTACCTGCCCGCCGTGGAGGTCCGCTGGGAGGGCACCGTGGTCTATAATTATTCCCCCTTCATCTACGCTAAGGGGCAACGCAACATCGCCATCACCGGCAGTGGCACCATCGACGGGAAGGCCCGACAGTGGTCCATGGACTGGCGCAAGCGGCAGCAAGCCGATAAGGACCGCCTGCGCAAGATGGGCAACGATCGCCTGCCGGACGAGCAGCGCGTGTTCGCCGACGGATTCCTCGACCTGGACGGTGATGGAAGCGACGACGGCTACGGCGACGGTAAACCCCACTGGCTGCGTCCCACCCTGATCGAGTTCTATGATTGTAGGAATGTGCTGTTGGAAGACTTCACGGCCCGCAACAGCTGCTTCTGGACCGTCCACCCTACCTTCTGCACCAACGTGACCATCCGGGGGCTACAGGTATTCGGTAGTACACTGAATGACGACGGCGTAGACCCCGACAGCAGTACCGACGTACTGATCGAAGACTGCTACATCCGCACCCACGACGATGCCATCAGCCTCAAGGCCGGGCGCGATCAGGATGCCTGGGACCGTCCCGGTACGAGCAACGTGATCGTCCGCAACTGCCGCCTGGCCAGCGCGGTCAATGCCTTCTGTATCGGTTCGGAAATGTCGGGCGGTGTCGAAGACGTTTTCGTCGAGAACGTACGCATCGAAGACGGCAAGCACGCCATCAACTTCAAAAGTAACCTCGACCGCGGTGGCCGGGTGGCGGATGTTTTCCTGCGCGATATCGATGTAGACCGGGTGGAGGAGTCCACCTTCATCTTCCGCATGGACTACCACGGCTACCGCGGTAATTCCTTTCCCACCGAGTTCTCTGACATCTACGCCGAGCAGATCCGGGTAGGCTATGGCGGTAAGGTGGCCTTCAAAATCGTGGGCGTACCCGACGCACCGATTCGGCGGGTCTACCTAAAGGACTTTACCATCGACTCTACCAGGGTGATCTCCGAATTACTGCATACGGAAGACATTGTCGCCGATGCGGTCACCGTGGGGGGTACTACCTGGAGCCCGGGGGCTGACTAGAAGTCCCCATCGTCCCCGCCGCCGCCGTTGCCGCGCCGCCCGCCGTCGCGCTTGCGCTGTCCGAGCTGGTTCAGGCTGTACTGGAAGCCCAGGTAGACGATGCGGCTCTCCCGCTGGAACTCGCTGGTGGTCGTGATGCCACCGGTCTCGGTGGTGAAGCGGTAGCGGCGCTGGTTGAACACATCGGTGACGCGCAGGGTAAGCGAGCCCTTGTCCTTTAGAATGTCCTTACGGAATCCTAGGTCTAGGCTCTGGATAGCTTGAATGCGCCCCTGCGGCCGCACGCCCGGCGAGCGGTAGAAGTAGGTGAACTGCATCTTCACCGCGGCCGGTAGCTCGTAGCTGCCTTGTACGTTGCCGCTGGCGAGGTAGCCGTTCTGGTCGATGTTCTCGTCGCCGTTGTTGCCGATCACTTCGGAGCGGTAGGCGTTGCCGCTCACGGTGAGGTCCAGCTTCTCGGTGGGCCGGTAGGTGGCGATCACTTCGATGCCGTAGTCGCGGCCCCGGTCGAGGTTGTCGCGGGTGCTGAGGCTGACTCCGCCCTCCTGGATGCGGGTGATGCGGCTGATGATGTCATTGAGCTGGCGGAAGTACACGCCCCCCGTGAAGGTGCCCTTGCCGTACTGCTGCTGTACGTTCAGTTCGAAGCTGTTGATCAGCTCGGGCAGCAGGAAGGGGTTACCCGTACGCAGGTTGAAGGGATCACCGCGGTCGACGAAGGGGTTGAGGGCATAGCCGCGGGGCCGCTCGATGCGCCGGCTGTAGCTGGCCTGCAGCGTCGTATTGTCGTCGAAGGCGTAGCCGGCATAGACGCTGGGATACACCTTGAAGTAGTCGTTTTCGAAGACCTGCGGGTCGGGCTCCAGCAGGTTAGAAGTGGTGTAGGCCTGCTCGGCGCGCAGTCCCATATTGAAGGTCACCTTGTCGACCTTGCCCCCGAACGTAGCATATAGGGCATGTACGTCTTCGTTGTAGCGAAACACGTTGCTCAGGCTATCGACGCGTAGGAAGTCGTCGTTCCCGGCCAGTATTTCGAAGCCGGCATCCTGGGTAGTTTCCTGAATGGTCGACCGCCAGCCGGTAGCAAACTTGAAGTCGCCGAAGGTCTGCTCGTAGTCCAGCTGTCCCAAAAACTGGCTGCGGCCCTCCAGGGAGGGTGCGCGCTGCCGGTCGGTACTCAGCTGCAGGCCAGTGCTGCCGAAGATGATCTCATCGTAGTTCTCGATCTCTTCTTCGTCGTTCTCGCTGTACTGCAGCTGGGCGCTCAGGCTGCGGCCCTCGGTCTTGAAGGTCTGGGTGTAGTTGGCCTGTAGCTCGTAGTCGGTCTCGGTGCTGGGCTCGGTTTCGGTACGCTGCTGGGTGCGGTCGAGCGCGCCTTCGCTGTTAAAAAAATTGGTGGTCCGCAGGTTATTGTTGTCGCCGCTTTCGAGCTGCAGATTACCCTGGATACCGATTGTAGCCCGCTTGCCGAGACTATACTCGGTACCTAGTTTCAGGAGTTGCGACTCCCGTACCCGGTCCCCCCGGAAGTTGAAGTAGCGGCTGAAGGTCGAATCCCCCAGCGTGCCCTGCTGGTCGCGGAAGCCGCGGAAGAAGCGCTCGTCGTAGCGCCCCGCCACCCCGGCAAAGGAGTTGAACTTGCCCTTGCGCCAGTTCAGGTCTACGTTGCCGTCGTACTTGTTGCCGGTGCCGGCGTTGAGGGCTACCGACACGTTGAAGCCGTCCTCCCGCTGCTTCTTCAGTACGATGTTGATGATGCCGGCCGTGCCCTCGGGGTCAAAGGCCGCCCCGGGATTGGTGATCACCTCCACCCGCTCGATACTGGCCGAGGGCAGCGATTTAAGGTAGGTGGCCGGATCGGTACCAACCAGTCCGCTCGGCCGCCCGTTGATCAGGAAGCGTACGCCGCCGCTGCCGCGCAGACTTACGTTACCCTCCAGGTCCACCGTAATGCCCGGTATCTGCCGCAGCAGGTCTTCGGCCGATCCGCCACTGGCAGCCACGCTTTTTTCTACGTTGAAGCTCTTGCGGTCCAGGCCCAGCTCCATGAGCGCGCGCTCGGCGGTCACGACTACTTCGTCCAGGTCGGTAGCTCCGCCCTCTTCCAGCGTGATGTCGCCTACTCGCAGGAAGCGTTCGCCATCGTTGAGTTCCAGCATCATCTCTTCCCCCTCGTAGCCGATGAAGGTCACTTCCAAACGGTAGTCACCGTAGGGTAGGTCCTTTACGGTAAAGTTCCCATCGATATCGCTCGTCGTGCCGCCGGCCAGTTCGCCGTCCGCCACCTTATACACCGCGATATTCGCGAAGCCTACGGGATCGGTCGTACCCCCGTCCTTGAGCTGTCCGCTCACCCCACCGGTATTCGGGGCGAGCGCGGGATCCGGCACCGTCTCCTGGGCGCGCACGCAGGTGCAAAGAATAAGGAGCAGGGTGGTCAGCAGGTACTTCATAGTGGACACGGTTCGGCTTGCCCGATCGGGCAGTAGTAAAACGTGGGTATGACAAAGCCGTTCGCCAAAAGGGTAGAGTAGCCCTGGCGGATCGTCGATCCGTTAGGACGAAGTATAGAACCGCCCCCTCCGACCCGCACGTTGCAGGCGCGGCCCCTGCTGATCACTACCCAAGCCGCCCCCTCCGGCTCGTGCCTTGCAGGCGCGGCTTCCCTTCCGGTTCGTGCCTTGTAGGCGCGGCTCCCTGCTGGTCTGGTATATGCTGCTTTCTCGCGACCCGCCTACGCCGCACCTGCAAGGTGCGAGCCGCGCGGGCGGCGTTCTCTCCTCCTCCTCCGATTCGTAGCTGACGGGCACGGTTTCCCCTCCGGCTCGTGCCTTATAGGCGCGGCTCCCTGCTGGTCTCCTATATGATAACCTCTCGTGACCCGCTTACGCCGCACCTGCAAGGTGCGAGCCGTACGGGCGGCGTTCTCTTTCCTTCGATTCGTGGCCGACGGGCACGGCTTCCCCCCGGTTCGTGCCTTCCAGGCGCGGCCCCTGCTGGTCTCCTACACGATAATTTCTCGTGACCCGCTTGCGCCGCACCTACAGGGTGCGAGCCGTGCGGGCGGCGTTCTCTTTTCCTCCGATTCGTAGCCGATGGGCACGGCTTCCCCCCCGGTTCGTGCCTTGCAGGCGCGGCCCCTATTGGTCTCCAGCACGATAATTTCTCGTGACCCGCCTACGCCGCACCTGCAAGGTGCGAGCCGCTATGGGCGGCGTTCTCTTTCTCTCCGATTTGGGGCTGACCAGCTTAGCTTCCCATCCGGTTCGTGCCTTCCAGGCGCGGCTCCCTGCGGGTTACCATAAAAAACACTTAATCAGCGCAGAGCCAAAAAGCTCACACCCCATAGCAGCTGCAGAACCATTACACCAAGCCTAGCGAACCCCACCCGCCCGGCCCGGTTCCTTTCTGCATGCCCACCTTCAGTAACCCCGCAGTAGCTACGGCCTTCCGTGACCCCACCGGCTCGTTCGCTGGCACGGATGTACGTATTGCCCTGCCCCTGACCCGCAATCTGCTCAACGAAGTGCTGGCGGCCCGCCCCTCCGGCACCCCCATCACCGAGCTCTACATCGATCCCGAGGCGGGTAATCAATTCCGGGTGCATCTGGCGGCCAATGCACCAGTCGTGGGCCGCGTCACCCGCCGCATCACTCTGGTGCCGGGGCCGGCCGTCACCTTCCCCGCCCAGCCGTGGCTGCAGTTTGCGATCACCGACGGACTAAAGTTCTTCGACAAACCCCTCATCAACCTGGTGCAGGGACAAGTCGAGCGCCGCCTGCCCAAGGGCGTCGACGTCAGCAGCAGCCGCATCCGCATCCACGTTCCCGCCCTGATGACCCACCTGGGCTACCAGGCCTTCGTACCCCTGCTCCACAAGATCCAGATCACCAGCGAAGCCAACCGGCTCCAGCTACACCTCCACCTCCTAGCCGCCCCCGAGCGCAGCGAGCACCCCCGCCCCCCCTTAACCCCCTAACCCCTTCCTCCCATGCACCCCGTACTAAAGCACCTCCTGGACACTGAATTCTCCGACCTCGCCGGCAGCTCCATCGAGGGGCAGTTTGCCATCACCGACGAGCTGGTCAACCTCGGTCTGCACGACCTGATCGCAAAGCTGACGCAGCCGTCCGCTCCGAGCACCGCACCGGCGGCCCCGGCCGTACCTAAAACCAGCACTACGGAACTGCCCGACCCCAAAGTGCTGCTGCAGCACGTCAAGATCGAGCACGTGAAGTACCGTACGGAGGCCGGACGCACTATTCTGGAGTTGAAGGCGGGGCTGTAAGTCAGCCCGGGGAACTTGCACAACTCAGGGGTATCCGTTACCTTTGCGCTCCAATTACAAAATTATGACCGCTTAATGCTAATTATCAACGTACGTGAGGGCGAGAACATCGACCGCGCTCTGAAGCGCTACAAGCGCAAATCCATCAATACCCGCGTCATCCGTGAACTGCGCAACCGCCGCGAGTTCACCAAGCCCAGCGTGAAGCGCCGCAAGGAAAAACTAAAGGCCGAATACCGCCTCGACAAATACGGCGAACGCTAGGCCACTCTCCGGAGTGTATCCCTATGCCTGCCGAAACGAACGGCCCGCGGAGCTAGCTCCGCGGGCCGTTCCTACGTGGTGGGCAAACCATCCGCCACGCCCCCCGTTACCCCCGCAATGACCGCCACCCGCACCCCCGACCTCCGCCTGCGCACCGAAGCCCTGCTGGACGCCCTTACCGCCGGCCTCTACGAGCGCGACCACGCTATGGGCCTGGCCCTGCTGACGGCCGTTGCCGGTGAAAGTATCTTCCTGCTGGGCCCCCCGGGTGTAGGCAAGAGCCTGATCGCCCGCCGGCTGAAGTACGCCTTCCGCGACGGGGTAAGCTTCGAGTACCTGATGTCGAAGTTCTCTACGCCGGACGAGGTGTTCGGACCGATCTCCATCAAGAAACTGCGCGACGAGGACAAGTACGAGCGGCTTACCGACCGCTACCTGCCGGGGGCCAACATCGTGTTTCTGGACGAGATCTGGAAGGCGGGTCCCGCCATCCAGAACGCCCTGCTCACGATCCTCAACGAGAAGATCTACCGTAACGGGGAGGAGGATATGAAGGTCAATATCCGCGGCATCATCACGGCCAGTAACGAGCTGCCGCCGCGCAGTGCCAATCTGGCTCCGATCTGGGACCGCTTCCTCCTACGTCTGGAACTGGGCAAGATCAGCCAGTACCAGAACTTCGTGAAGATGGTGGTGGACACCCAGGATGTATACGAAGACAACATTCCCTCTTCCACCAAGCTCTCCGAAGAGGAGCTCGACCGCTGGAGCCTGCAGATCGACCAGGTCGAGGTGCCCGCCGAAGTGCTCAATACCCTGCAGCTGCTGCTGTACAAGATCGAGCAGTACAACGCCCAGCCCAATAACGCCCCCAACCAGCTGCTGATCTACGACCGGCGCTGGAAGAAGGCCGTGCGGCTGCTGCGCGCCTCGGCCTTCCTGCACGGACGCGAGCGGGTCGATCTCATGGACTGCTTCCTCCTGGAGCACTGCCTCTGGAACGGTCCCGAACAGCGGGAGGTCGTGCGCGAGATGATCGTGGATGCAGTGCGCAAGCACGGCTACTCGGTGGCGGTCAATCTGTCCGCGCTAAAGAAGGAGGTGCGCGAGTTTGAAGATGACGTGCGCGAAGAGACCCGCATCAAGCTGGTACAGGAAGAGGAGCAGCTGCTGCCCACCCAGGAGAGCTACTACGAGCTGGAAAAGGACCTGAGCCAGTTTCGCGGCATGCTGGTCACTATCGAGCAGTTTCGGGGACTGAGCGATCAGGAGTACGGTAGCGTCAACTTCTACGACGAGGAGAAGAACCTCGTGAATCGCATCCGCGCCCGGAAGGGTCCACGGGAGAATACCATTGAGGTCAACTTCAACGGTACGGATACGGTATTCCGCCTCAAGACCCACCTGGTGGAACGGCACGAGGTGATCCGCAAGACACCCCACCGCATTCTGCAGGAATTTTGGGACGAGCGCACGGAGCGACTGCGCAACTACATCGAGCAGCAACTTGGCGAGATCCGCGAGCACGGCCCCGATGAGCTGCAGGATATCGGCGATCACCTTTTTGTGGATAGCTCCTTCGCTGCCGTCGTCTCCGCCAACCTGGAAGAGGTCCGTGATGCCCTCGAAGACCTTCTCCTGCGCCTGGAGAAGCTCCACTTCGAGTACGCGGGTCAGTAGCTGGCATACAGGACATACCCGGATGGTTTTCCTCCCACTCCCGACTATCTTGACGCGTCACCTATTCTCCACCCATGACCGTCGGACTCTTCATCCCCTGCTACATCGATCAGTTCTACCCTAAAGCCGGCATGGCTACCCTCCAACTGTTGGAAAAGGTAGGCTGCACCGTAGTCTATCCCCGCGACCAAACCTGCTGCGGTCAGCCCCTGGCCAACAGCGGCATGGAGCAGGAAGCGCGTCCGATCTATACCCACTTCGTGGAAACGTTCAGTCAGTTTGAATACATCGTCTGTCCCTCAGGGAGTTGTGTCTACCACATCAACCAACACTATGACGTGCTGGAGGATAGTGAAGAGGTGAAATCGGTCCGCGACCGCACCTTCGAGCTAGCCGATTTCCTGGTCAACGTCGTGGGCGTGAAGGAGCTCAACGCCAGCTTTCCCGCCCGGGTAGGTATCCACAACAGCTGCCACGGGCTGCGGGGTCTCCGATTGGGGCACGGCTCGGAGCGGGTGGGGGCCGACTTCAGTTACTACCGCTACCTGCTCAGTATGGTCGACGGGGTAGAGCTGGTGCCCCTGGACCGGGTAGACGAATGCTGCGGATTCGGCGGCACCTTCAGCGTGAACCAGCCGGAGCTATCGACCAAGATGGGGCAGGACCGCATTGCCGATCACCTGCGGCACGGCACGGAGGTGATCACCAGCGGCGATATGAGCTGCCTGATGCATATGGAGGGACTGATCCGACGCGAGGAGATCCCGCTGCGGGTGATGCACGTAGCGGAGATACTGAACAGCTAAGCAAGCTGCACTTCCGGCCAGAGGGCGGCGGACTTGCGGCTGAAGAAGCCGAAGTGGCCGATCTTACTGAGGCCGAACTCCCGGGGTCTGACGGAGCGCTTTGCTACGCTGGCCGCCGAATAGTGGGCCAGCAGTTTATCCGTCGCCAGTTCACTGATGATCGCGTCATCGGAAAAGGTGAATGCGGCCACCGGAGCAGTAATTCGGGAGAAGGCGCCGGCCTCGATATCGTTTTGCCAGTAGGTGGGTGAAAGACACCACTTGCGCCACTGCCGTCCCACTCCCTTGGGAAGATTCTCGCCCTGGCGGATCTTGCGGGCGTTGGCGTAACCGCAGAGCAGCATGGTCAGGGGCATATACACGTGCCAGAGGAAGGGCATCAGATACTTGGTCAGTCCGGCCGGCATGTCGCGCCAGTAGCCCGTGCCGGCAGCGATGATGACGACCCGATCGATCGCCGCGGCGTTGGTCATCGTACCGATCAGCTGACCGCCCATACTGTGACCGATGACGGTCTTGGGCAGGTCGGGGAAGGTAGTCAGCAGGTGGTCGAATACAGCACTCATGTCCAGCCGGCCCCAGTCGAGATTCGTGGCGGCTAGCTGCTTCAGCGGACCGTTTCGTGACGCACCGATGCCCCGGTAGTCGTAGGTGAACACTTCGTACCCCCGTGCAGCCAGGTGCGTAGCGTAGGCCCGGTAAAACCGCTGGGGTATGCCGGTGCCGGAATTGATCTGTACGGCCCCTTTGGCACGTCCGGTGGCCGGGAAGTGACGGGCGGCTAGGGCATAGCCGTCTTGGGCATGTATGATAAGGTCGGTGGGGGCGTGCACGGGCTACAGTTTGATGACGAGGCCTAAGTTAAGCCGCGCGCTCTTTCCAATGTACTCCCCGCCCAGTACGTAGGCCCCGCCGCCTACCGCACCCAGCCAGGGGGTGATCGGTACGTAGAGCGTACCACCCAGGCGCCGCCAGCTACTGCCGCTACCGGCCGTGGCGGTCTGTACCGCCGAGCCGCCCTCCAGCGCGGTGACGAACTCCATCCACCCCTCCACGTAGAAGTAGCGCGCGCCGTAGCCGGTACGCAGCAGCACCGGCCAGGTGGATCGGCTCTCGGGGGCGAACTGCACATCTACGCCCGACTGCGCGTGCAGGAAAAAGCCGCTGTCGAATTGGTACTGATAGACCAGCCGGCCCTGGAAGATAGTGGCCCGCTGTCCGATCGCGGCGATGCCCGTCGTGGCGTAATCACCGACCGGGAAGCTGAGTCCGATCGCGGTGAACACCCGGTGGGTGGCCCGTTTTGCCGGGCGCTCCAGGTTCATGTACTTGATCCACACGGAGGCATCCTGCAGGCTGCCGCGATCCTGGTTGGTCTGCAGGTAGGGTAGGGTAGCGACCAGGGCGGTCTGATCGTTCAGGCCCGCCTCGAGGAACATACTGTAGCTGACGGTCGTGATGTCGCGGTCTTCGGGTACACCGCCTTCCCCCAGGTAGGTGCCGTAGCGTTCGCTGCTGTAGGCGGGGGCCAGGGTAATGCTGCCCCGCTCCACCGGGAAGCCGCCGATCGGCCCCTGGGCGGCGAGCAGGCCGGAGAAACACAGAAGTATGGCTATGCCGGTCCAGCGTTTCTGGTCCAGACTCCCCCCACCGTGTAGCTTTCTCATCCCGTATCCTATCTTTGCCGGCTCAATCGACCCCTCCCCTTGAGCGACAGCCTGGTTATTATTCCCACCTACAACGAACGCGAAAATATCGCGCGTATGGTGGATACCGTATTCAGCCTGCCGCACCCCTTCCACCTCCTGGTGGTCGATGACGGCTCCCCCGACGGGACGGCCGCGCTGGTCCGGGAACTCCAGCTAAGGTACCCCGAACAACTCCACCTCCTGGAACGGGCCGGCAAACTCGGCCTCGGTACCGCCTACCTCGACGGCTTCCGCTGGGGACTCCAGCGCCCGGAACACTACCAGTACTTCTTCGAGATGGACGCCGACTTCAGTCACACCCCGGCCGACCTCATCCGCCTGCGCGCCGCCTGCCACGACGGACCCGGTGACGTAGCCGTAGGCAGTCGCTATACCCGCGGCGGCAGCGTCGAGAACTGGCCGCTGGACCGCATTATCCTCTCCTACGGCGCCAGTGTGTACACCCGCCTGGTCACCTGGATGCCCGTCAAGGACCCCACCGCGGGCTTCATGTGCTACTCCCGTCCCGTGCTGGAGGCGATGGACTTCAGCAAGATCCGCTTCATCGGCTACGCCTTCCAGATCGAAATGAAGTACACGGCCCGCGAGCTGGGTTTCAAGATCGTAGAGGTACCCATCGTATTTACCGACCGCGTAGCCGGCAAGAGCAAGATGCACAAGTCGATCATCCGCGAGGCCGTCTTCGGGGTGCTCAGTCTGCGGCTGCGCTAGTTGTACGCAGCTCCACCAGCGCCACCCAGTCCCCCTCGCCCGGCGGTACCAGCCGCACCCGTCCGTCACTGGCCCGTACCCGCTCGCCCTTGTCCACCAGCTCGCCGCCCTGGGCGGGACTGTACCAGCGCACGCTGAATTCCCCCTCTGCTCCGCGCAGGTCCAGCGTAGCCGGCTGACCGAAGGGCGTCAGTACCACGTACACCTCCCCGGGCTTAGCAAAGCAGTACTGCTGCTCGCCCTGCGATAGTTCGTTGTGCCCCTGCATGTCCCAGTACGGTAGGTGGGTCTCGAAAAACGTCCGCGCGTGCGCGCTCCAGTGGTAGGCCCGGTCGCGACTTCGCCAGTCCTCCAGGTTCAGGTCGTTGTGGGGGCTGCGGGCACCGAAGTACCACTCCACACCCGCCCCGCCGGCCAGCAGATTGCCCCAGAGCGCCAGACTGCGCAGGCTGTCCTGGTTATTGGGCATGGCTGCGTCGGGGTCCAGTCCGCGCCACCAGGGACCGGTTTCGTCCAGGGTGATGATCCAGGGGGCGCCGGCGCGGCTGCTTCGGGCCAGCCAGTCGGCGGTCACTGCATTAGCGTGGTAGGGGTTACCTAGCTGCAGCGACAGACCATCGAGATCGGCCTCCCCCAGCAGGGGACGGTAGATCTCCGCCAGGGCCTCCTCTCCCGGGTGGGTGTGCAGTACGACGTAGTTGTGGAAGGGGTCGTGGTCGGCGAACCACTCCACGACGGCGCGTTGCTGGTCGGTATCCTGGGCGGTGTCGGACCAGTCGTTCGGGCCGTTTTCTTCCCCCAGGTTCCAGGTCACGGCCCGGTGGTGACCGAAGCGGGCCACGAGCTCGCGGAAGTAGAGGCGGCGCTGCGGACCGGTATCGCCACCGTCGAGCAGGGTTTCGTTCTCCGTTTCGTTGAGTACGAAGTGTAGCATCATGCCTAGGCTATCGGCGTGGTCGAAGACGATCTCCCACTGGTCCAGCTTACTCACGTCGAAGCGGCTGAAGTCGTCGTGGCTGGTGTAGGGCCATACGTCCTTGCCGTCGCCGTTGATGTTCATCGTCAGGAAGTAGATGCTGTTCACGCCAGCCGATTGCAGGTAGCTGATGCCGCCGATGAGGCCTTTCCCTTTTCCGTTCCAGGCGGGGTCGCCGGTGCGGTGATCGGTCAGGTGGGCGGTGTAGGTGTGCAGACTGTCCGCCCTGCTCTCTCCCTCCCGGAAGTCGTCGCTGTGGCGGTAGGTACCGTCGAAGTCCGCATAGCCCAGTAGGTTCTCCGGACTGTCCACCCCCGTCTTAAGGAAGTAATCGCCGCTTTCGGCCCAGCGCAGGTAGCGGGGGTGGTCGCGGATCAGGCGGCCCGTCTCGCCCGCGCGCGCCGGACCGGCGTAGAAGCCCCCGGTGTAGCGTTCGAGAACGTTCTCCGCACCGGCGTCCGCGCCCAGGTAGGCATTCTTGCCCCGTACCAGCTCACCGGTGTAGGACCACTCGCCCTCGCGATCGGGACGGAAGCGGACCTGCCAGGTACTGCCCTGGGTGGCACCGGTGTAGGCCGCGCGGCCATCGGCGGCGTAGAAGGCCGGGACGGTGACGGAGTAGGTGCCATTGGTGAAGGTGACGTCGAGCCGGTAGTCGGTAAAGGGGTTGACGCTGGCCTGCTCGCTGGTGGACGGACCGGGGAAGCTCAGCGTCATCTTTTGCCACTTGGCGACTTCCGGTAGGAGTACCTCTATGGGGGTGCGGCAGGTCGTAAGGGCAAGGCAGAGCAGCAGGGGCAGGAAGCGCACGGGCGGGGGTGGTTTCCGGTAAACTTAGGGTAAAGTAGCCAGGGATTCAGTGGTAGAGGCTTGGTCGGTCGGCTTGCCCGTGCTGTGTTGCTCCATCCAGCTGTGCATTTCCCAGAGCATGTGCAGGATACTTTCCTCGGCCGCGTAGCCGTGGTCTTCGTAGGGCAGCAGGCAGAGCCGCGCGGTTTTACCCAAATTATCTAGGGCGGCAAACATGCGCTTACTCTGCACCGGGTAGGTACCGCTATTGCTGTCGTCTGCCCCGTGGATGAGCAGCAACGGGCTGTCGATCTTGTCGGCGTGTACGAAGGGGCTCAGGCGGACGTAGGTCTCCGGTACCTGCCAGAAAGTGCGCTCCTCGGCCTGGAAGCCGAAGGGGGTCAGCGTGCGGTTGAAGGCCCCGCTGCGGGCGATCCCGCCGGCGAACAGCTCAGTATGGGCCAGCAGGTGGGCAGTCATGAAGGCGCCATAGCTGTGCCCGCCGACGAACACGCGGGCGGGGTCCGCTACGCCCATACCGACCAATTTTTGCACGGCGGCCTCGGCGTTCATGCGTACCTGCTCGATGAAGGTCTCGTTGGGCTCGTCGTCCCCCTCGCCTACGATGGGCATGGCAAAGTCGTCGAATACCGCATAGCCGGCCGCCAGGAAGGGCAGGGGGGAGAGCGGACTGATGCGCCGAAACTGGTGGGTGCTGCTGGTGACCTGACCGGCCTTATCCGCATCCTTGTACTCCTGGGGGTAGGCCCACATCAGGATCGGCAGCGGGGCGTCCACGCCGGGCCGGAAGCCCTCCGGTGTGTGGAGTTCGCCGCTGAGCTGTACGCCGTCCTGCCGGTCGTAGCTCACCAGTTCGTACTGGGTGTGCTGGAGCTGAGGGTAGGGGTGGGGGAAGTTGGTGACCCGTACCTCGTCGCCGTTCAGCAGGTGGTGCAGGTAGAAGTTCGGCCGCTCGTTGGATTGCTCACGCGCCAGCAGGAAGTAGTTGGGATCCTGGTCGACGAAGAAGAGCGGCCGCTCGAAGTAGGGGGGGCTGGATTCCCAGAGCCGGCTTTTCTCTCCGGTCTCCAGACTCAGCGCGTCAATGAAGGGGCGCGGCCCGTCGGGACTGTGCCCATTACCCACCATGACCAGGGTCTGCCCTTCGTCGCGGGTGAGTAGTACGCTGTGGTCGCTGGGCAGGCTCACGGTGATCACGCTACCCGGATCGTTGTAGTTGTCTTCCCAGTTATGGTCGAAGAGGATCTCCGGTGTGCGCTCCGGTGTGTCCGGGTACCAGCGGCGGGTGACCTGCCGGCGGGTGGTCCAGTCCCAGTCGATGGCGATGGCCAGATCGCCGCGGCCCCAGCGCAGGGCGCCGAAGCGGAGGGGAAGTTTGATGCTCGGCTGCGGCGCACCGGTGAAGGGAGCCTCCAGATAGTACAGCTGTTCGCGGTGATCGACCTCCGTGCGGGGATCGCCGCCATCGAGTGCCTCGGTCCAGTACAACTGGGCGGGGTGATCGCTGCGCCAGCTAAAGCGCCGCGGCTCCGTGATGACGGCGCCGAAGGCCGGGGGCAGGTGTTCGACCGTAGGCCGCTGGGCCAGCTCGCGCACGACGTAGCCCTCCTTATCCAGCAGTTGCACCTTGTCCGAGAACTTGTCGTAGGGCACATTGAAGCTGAAGGGCTCCTGCACGTAGGTGATCACGAAGTAGTTGCCGTCGGGCGAGTCGCCCAGACCGGCGATGATACCGGGCTCGGCCCAGGCGCGTTCCTCGCCGGTATCCAGGCGGTGC
The DNA here is from genome assembly GCF_923081025.1 of Neolewinella maritima. Lineage (GTDB taxonomy): Bacteria > Bacteroidota > Bacteroidia > Chitinophagales > Saprospiraceae > Neolewinella > Neolewinella maritima. Next base: position 996,014 of record NZ_CAKLPZ010000001.1, read on the forward strand.
ATCCAGAGCTGCCCGGTAGCGAAGTAGCGGAACAGCGCTACGTCGTACTCGTTCTCGAGCAGGTTGGTGTAGGTGCGGTTGGCGCCCTCCTTACCCGAGGAATCCTGCACGGCGGGCCCGGTGATGGAGGTAGTGCGCTCCGGTTTCGTAGCTCCACTGATGCGACGCTTGATCAGGAAGCGGTCACTACCGATGAAGTCGTAGGGCACCCCACCCAGGCTATTGTTGATATCGGCCTCCCCCACGGGCCGGCACTGCAGGCTCGTACGGCTAGCCGTCCACAATTGTAACCCGTGGTCGGTGACCAGGCAGAAGGCGATCTGCGTTCCGTCGGGCGACCAGGTGAAGTAGCGGTACGCACCCTCTTCGGGCAGCCCCTGCAGCTCGCGGTCCGTCCCGGTAGAGAGCTGCCGCAGCCGCGGATTATGGAATCCACGCGTCCCGTAGGGCGTGAAGGTGTCCGGGTTGATCTGCCGTCCGGCCAGTTTCACCTTCGGCTCCTTGAGCTCCTCGATACTGGGGTACATGGGCCGGTCGGCAATCACGATATAGTCCGGGTCGGGCCCAAACAGCATCAGCGGATCGGGCTTCAGGTTCACTAGGTCGGCAATGGCCTGGGGCGGGCGTTGGTAGGTCAAGGGGGGGGCAAGGGGTTAAGGGGTTAGGGACTTAAGGGGTTAAGGGCGGGTGTTGGAGGTGTAAGGGGATTCGCGGTAGGGACGCGGGTCGTAGATGGCAGATTATCGGGGAGGGGCAGTTTGTAGGGGCGGGGCCACGGGTGCAGAATCACACACCAGACGTACAGTACATATAGACGAGCGAAGCGAGCATCCCCACCCTTAACCCCTTAACCCCTTAACCCCTTAACCCCTTAACCCCTTAACCCCTTTCCTCCCTAACCCCCTGACTACTCCTCCTGATCGTACGAGGCGTCCTGCGTGTCGATGACCATATTGGTGATCGTGTAGTCGCCAAACTTTTCGAGGTGATTGAAGGCAAGGTTGTCGGGCCAGGCCTTGTCGTCTTCGATCCATTCGGCGAGGAGGTTTTCGAGGATGGGCAGGAAGTTCTTCTCCAGCCACTCTTCGGCCTCTTCCATCTCGTCGAAGTCGGGCAGGAGGTAGACGGTGGTGAGGTCCGAGGTATCGTCAAAGTCGATCTCCTCTTCCATCGTGGCGTCTTCGCGAACGGCCCAGCGGAGGAGTGCTTCGCTCGGGGTCAGGATCAGGGCGTAGCGGTTGATGTCGAAAAGGTCCATGTGGGTATTCTTGTGCGAGTGATAACGTGGGGGGTAGTTCGGTAGTTCTGTAGTATTACCTACACGCGGGATTGATGCCGAGCACGTAGTTCTTTAGCACGGCGATCTCGGGAGCGGCCTCGGCGCCGTCGAAGCCGGAGATGTCCGCGTCCCGCAGCTTGGTGGCGGCGTAGTCGGTGAGCTGACGGGCTAGGGGGATGTAGCTCCAGTGCCAGCGCTCTTCCTCGTAGCCGCTGGGGCGCGCTTCGCCCTTGGCGGTATAGGGTTGGCAGAAGCCGTAGTCCGCTGCGTGGGTTGTGAGCCAGTCATAGACGCGCTTGCCCGGCCCGGCGTCGAAGTAGCCGTTGGTGAGGGCGTTGAGGTCGATATCGGTGCCCCAGTGGTGGCGGCTGGTGCCGGGCATGGAGGAGTAGCGCAGGATGGCCCGGGCTCGGTCGGCGGGGTCGGGGTAGACTTCGTTGGCTTTTTCGCTGCCCTCGAGCAGGCGTTGTCCGCGCCACTTAGCTTCCCAGATCTGTTTTTGGCGGGCGAAGTTGCGGGTGGCCGAGACCATCATCAGGTCTACGCCATCGGCCCGGGCGGCGGCGTGCATGCGCTCGAAGGCGGCGTAGGTGTCGCGGTGCAGCAGGTACGGATCACCGTCGGTATAGCGGTCGGCTACGGCTACGAAGTCTGGGTGCACGGCCGGATCGAACTTGCCGGTCAGGTACGCATAGCTGGGGATGTCAGGGATGCTATCGGAGGTACGGGGCGCGCGCGCGGGTGCGGTGTCCTGTACGGCGGATGCGGAGGGCACCTCGGCGGTCGCTGCCGTACCGTCGGAGGGGGCGGTGCAGGCAAGCAGCAGGATAGTAGCCAGAAAGAGAAGCGGTTTCATGTACGCAAAGTACGTCTCCGGCCTGCAGTGATCCGTATAGAATGCGAAGCGCAGCTCAGACCCGCACAGGCCGCGCTATTAGCGGGCCACTACGGCGGAGAGCTTCATCAGGAAGTAGACCTCGAAGCCGGTGTACACCAGGTACAGCCAGAAGAAGGGGACGATGAAGAGTTTGTTGTCCGGCTCGCCGAGCAGCACGTAGCCCACTACGAGCATTCCGCAGAGGAGCATCTTCACCATGGTCAGGCCCAGAAAGACATTGCTGAACAGCATGCGATTCTCCGCACCCGCGCTCCGCCGCCCCAGGAAGAAGAGCACTACGCAGAGGAAGGCGAACACCAGACCCGTAGCGATCGTGAACGGCAGGGCGTAGGAGATGGCCAGTACCCAGTGGCAGCAGGCCGCCCCCAGGGCCGCCAGACCACTCACGGCCGCCAGGAGGCCAAAGAAACGCGAAGTCAGCATGGGGCAAAAGTACGGCGTGGGGGGTGGTGGGCCGCACCCTTGGTCGGGCTAAATCATGGATCGGTTGGCCCAGGGTCCGGAATACATCGCATCGATGTAGGCCAGTAGATCGGCACATTGCTCATCCGTCAGGTCGGTATAGGAGGACATCACGGTCGGTCGCCACTGCGTCCAGACCTCGACGGCCCGGGGGTGGCCGGAATCGATCAGGCGTTGGCTCTGTTGGATCCAGGCGTAGAGATCCTCACGGGGGTAGTCGGCCCAGCGTTCGGTCACCCCGCCGAGTGCAGGCCCCGTAAGATCGTTCTTCATGTTAGCAGCGTGGCACTGTCCACAGCCTACTTTATACCAGAGAACCCTGCCCCGTACCGGATTCGGCACGGAATCGGGGAGTAGGTCAAATTCAGACGGCTGGGGTATAGCGGACCACGCGGCCTGCTCGTCCGTACGGGAGGATGGGCCGGCGGGGTTCCACAGCAGAAGGGCGGAAGCCGTCACGATGATGCACGCGATGGCTGTCTGCAGCGTGAGTAAGAACAGGCGCACGTTCATGGTGGATGGCTTTTACCAAAGTTCGTCGCCCCGGGGGCTGGTAGCAAGTAGCCAGCCGCTATTTACACCGAGTGTAAACTAGGAGTGTACAGCATCAGAACCGGCGGCCGTCGCCGAAGGGAAACCGGTAGCCCACCAGGATGCCCAGGCGCAGGTCTACGGCGGAGAGTGCGCCGATGGCGCGGTCGTACAGCAGGCCCCTGGCGCCATTGCCGCCGCCTCCGAAGGTAGCTGCGGTGCCCAGGCCGGCGTTGAGCTCGAAGACGAAGCCGCTGGGGGCTACCCACTTGTGACCGGCCAGGACGCCTACGGCTACGCGGGCGGTGCTGACGCGCGCGTCGGTGTCCCGATCGATGCCGGTGAGGCGGCCGAGCTTGCCGTAGGCACCGACGAAGAAGCGGTCCATCCCGTCACGGGGCGCGAAGTAGTAGCGGTAACCGGGGATCACGCGGAGGTTGCGGTAGCGGTATTCTTCCTTCTTATCGAAGGAGAGGCCGAGGGAGGAATAGGCCAGGCCCACCGAGATGCTAGATTGTGCTCCGATGGGGGTTTCCGCCGCCAGGTTGAGGCCGCCGGTGAGGGCAGAGCCTGCGTTGAGTTTGGCGTCGATCTGGGCCGTGGCGGTCAGGGACGTGAGGAAGAAAACGAGGTATACAACTAGTGTTTTCATGGGGTAAAGGTAGGTAGGGGAGGGAGCCTGATTTGATTTATGGTGAGTATTAACGCTACGATAATAAGTGGTATACTACTGCGCTGGTAGGATGCGCTGGCTCACCTATAAACTACTTTAGTATTCACCACTAAAGTAATTCTCGCGGCCGGAGGCCGCTTGGTACTGCCGCGGCGGGGACGCCGCTTTCTACTACCTTTGCACCCGCGCTGCCCCGCCCCCTACACCATGCCCACCCCCCTACAACTCAGCTCCGAATTCAACTACGCCCTGGAGCGCATGGAGGCCGGCGCCCACCTGTTCATCACGGGCCGGGCCGGTACGGGAAAATCGACTCTGCTGCAGATCTTTAAGCGCAGCACCCGCAAGAACGTCGTAGTACTGGCCCCGACCGGGGTGGCGGCCCTGAACGTGGGCGGACAGACGATCCACTCCTTCTTCAACTTCCCGCCGCGGCTGCTGCAGTCGAAGGACGTGCGCCCGAATCGCCGCAACCGCCGCCTGTTCCAGAACCTGGAGACGCTGGTGATCGACGAGATCAGTATGGTGCGGGCCGACGTGATGGAGGCCATCGACTACGCCCTGAAGCTCAACCGCGAAAACGGCGAGCCCTTCGGGGGGGTGCAACTCATCTTCTTCGGCGACCTGTTTCAGCTGCCGCCGGTGGTGAGTAGCGCGACGGAGCGGGAGTTCTTTAGTCTGCGCTACGCCAGCGCCTACTTCTTCAGCGCCGATGCGCTCGACCACGTAGACCTGGAGATGGTAGAGCTCAATAAAGTGTACCGGCAGGACAGCCGCCACTTCCTCCGCCTGCTCGAAAGCATCCGCAATGCTACCATCGACCGCGACGAGCTGGAGGACCTGAACGCCCGCTGCCTGCCCGACTTCCAACCCCAGGAGGGCGATAACTACCTGACCCTGGCCGCCCGCAACGCCACGGTGAGTAAGATCAACGCCACGGCACTGGCCGAGCTCAACAGCCCCGAGATACTCTATACGGCGCAGGTGAAGGGTAACTTCCCGGAGAAGCTTTTCCCGGTGCCGCAGATCCTGCGCCTAAAGGTGGGCGCGCAGGTGATGACGCTGCGCAACGATCCCGATCGCCGCTTCGTCAATGGAACGATCGGCACGGTCACGGCCTGCAAGGCGGAGTCAGTAAAGATCGAGATCGTAGAGAACGGTCAGGCCGCGGAGGTGGAGGTCGAGTACGACGAGTGGGACATCATCCGCTACACCGCCGATGCCAATGACGTGCGCAAGATCGCCACCGAGACGCTGGGCACCTACCGGCAGCTACCGGTGCGTCTGGCCTGGGCGGTCACGATCCATAAGTCGCAGGGCAAGACCTTTGACAAGATAATCGTCGACCTGGGGCGCTCGGGGGCCTTCGAGCACGGGCAGACCTACGTGGCCCTGAGCCGCTGCCGCACGTTGGAGGGTATCGTGCTGCGCCAGCCCCTGGGATTACGCGACGTGCTAGTAGATCCCGAGGTGGTACAGTTCATGGAGGGGCAGCGGTAGGTTCTTATCGTAAGGAGCGACCGCTTAGTTAAAGCGTGTGACATTTAAACGGTATATACTATATTAGAGTGGATTAGATCCTGTCGCGATGGTGGGATACGGATTAGGTTTTTATGTGCGGGCTGTCGGTAGGTCGGTTTAACCTACGGGCTGTAGCCGCCTAGCTATGTCAACACGAGTTAATGAAACACTTCACCCCGGTAGCGATAGGCATGCTATGCCTATTCGTAACATCCTGCGTACCTCACCGCGATCTGGTTAATTATCAGGCGGGCATCCCGGAGGCCGCCGTGCAACCCATAGGTAAGCGTCCTGAAATTATCGTTCAGCCCAACGATGTACTGCGTATCGACGTATTCGGCCCTACCGACCGGATCGTGGCACCCTTTGTAAATCAATCCAGTAAGGGCACCACCGTATTCGACGTAGATGCAATTCAGCTGGGTGGCTATTTGGTTTCGGAGCGGGGTACTATTGCCTTTCCCCAGGTAGGCGAAATCGCGGTAGGGGGTCAGTCCGTCCTGGAGGTCAGGAATGTACTCGCCGGTCTACTCGAGCCCTTCATGAAGACGCCAGTGGTGAACGTGCGACTGCTGAACTTCCGCGTCACCGTAAGCGGCGAGGTAGGTCAGGAAGGCGCACTTAATGTGCTGAATGAGCGTATCACCGTGCCCGAGGCCATCGCCCGGGCGGGGGGGTTGGGGGAGTATGCCAATCGCCGCAATATCCTGCTCGTGCGGGAAAGCGGGGGGACACGGGAATACGTCCGATTAGATCTGACGTCGGCCGATGTATTCACCTCCGAGTACTTCTACCTCAGGCAGAACGATCTACTGTACGTCGAACCCCTGCGGGCGAAGAGCGGAGCCATCCGGGACCAGACCTCGAAAACCGTACCCATCATCACCGCACTGGCCACCATCCTAGCCGTCATCATTAACCTCACTCAGAACCGTTAGCGCGTCGATCAACTAAGTGCTCAAAGTCATATAGATATGAACAACCATACACCGGGGAGCTCCGGCATATTCATAGCGACGGACCGGGCCCTGGCGATAGCCGAAGTCGACTACCTCGACCTGCTGAACCGTTACGTAGTACGACGCTGGTACCTGTACCTGATCGGTGTAGCGACCGCGGTGACCGCCATGTTCTTCTACCTCAAAACCAAGCAGGAGCACTACGCGATCACCGCCCGTATTGTGATTCAGGAAAAGGACAAGACCAACGCGTCCGACGATCTGCTGCGCCGGAGTACCGAGCTGTTCTCCGCCTCCCAGAACGTCTACAACGAAATGGAGCGGCTCACCTCCTACGAGCTGATGGTCTCCGTCGTCGAGGCGCTCGACCTACAGTATGGCTACTGGACCGAACGGGGGCTGGAACGGATCCCCGGGTACCGCAATTTTCCCGTACAACTTGACTCGTTTGCCGCGCCGAATGAAGCGTCCGCAGATCTCAGCCTTCGCCTGGAACCACAGGGAGACGCTACCTTTCGCTTGTACGAAGAGGATAAATTTATTGGCACCTTTCCCTTCGACTCCGTATGCCATACCGAGCTGGGCACCTTCCGCTTCCGCCGCAATGGAGCCCTACCCGGGGGAGGGGATACTCCGCTGTACGTATCGATCGGTGACCCCCACCTAGTAGCGGCGGACTACCTGGAGGAGTTGACCGCCGAATTTACGGGCATTAACTCCACGACCATCCAGTTGAGTATCGAGGATGCCGTCCCCGCCCGGGGAGTAGCTATTCTCACGGAGCTGATGCGCACGTACAACGAGACCAAGCGGGCCGATGCCGAGCAGGCCGCCCTGCAGGCACTCAACTTCATCGACGACCGCCTGGCGCGAGCTGATCAGGAGCTGCAACGCATGGAGACCAATCTGGAAGCCTACAAGCGCGACAACGAAATAGCCGGTGAGTCGACTTCCGACCTGAGCCTGGTGCTTCGCAACGTAGACGAATTCGGGAAGCAGAAGGAAGACCTCACGCTCCAGCTCAGCGCACTGCGGGTGCTGGAGACCGGATTAGCCGCGACGCAAGGAGCACCTCAGCTTATCGCGCTGGACAATTCGGTGCTCACCGTGGGGCAGCTCCCCGACCAGGTACAGCTGTACAACCAACTCGTGCTGGAGCGCAAGGAATTGCTGATCACCGGACAGCCGGACAATCCCGCAGTCGTCTCGATCACGCAGCGTATCGCCAGCCTGCGCCGGGCCATCGAGGACTCGGTGGCTAGTCTGCGTAAGAACCTGACCGAACGACAGACGCTGACCCAGGCGCAGTACGATCGTGCCATAGCCCAACTGCGTAGCGTACCCAGTAAGCAGCGGCAGGTGCAGGATCGTTCGCGGGAGCAGAAAATCGTGGAGGAGCTCTACGTCTACCTGCTGCAAAAGAAGGAAGAGACCGCCCTGACCTTCGTGAACAATGCTACTACGGCTCAGATCATCGATCCTCCGCACGCCGGTCCCTATCCCGTCAGTCCGAATAAGAAGCTGTACTACTTTCTGGCGCTCCTGTGTGGCGGAGCGGTGCCGTTCCTGTACTCCATGACGCGCGAGGAGGTACTGAACCACCGGGTCGAAACGATCCAGGACCTCCAGCAGCTCTTTCCGCAGTACGAGCTCATGGGTACGATCAGCACCGTCCGGGGCAAGCACCGGCTACCGGTTGCCGAGACTACGCGCAGCGTGGTATCGGATCAGTTTCGCTCGCTGCGCAATAATCTGACGCACCGGTTTGCGGACTCCAAGACGGTCTTCCTGATCACGTCGGCGGGGAAGGGCGAGGGCAAGTCGTTCATCACGGTTAATCTCGCGCTGAGCTTCGCGCGGGCGCACCGGCGGGTAGTCGTGGTGGATTTCGACTTTTACCATCCGCAGGTTGCCAATTACCTGGAGCAGATCCGTACGACCGGCCTGAGTGATTACCTGAGTGGGCAGGCCGGGCTCGATGAGATCGTTCATCCCGCCGACGGGGCGCCCGGTCTGCACTACCTGCCTGCGGGAATGTACACCGGAGAACAACCGGGAGACCTGATCCTAAACGAGGCCAGACTGACCGCGCTGTTCGATCACCTCCGCCAACGCTATGACGTCATTTTGCTGGACGTGCCTCCGATCGGCATGCTCACCGATGCGGTCCTGCTCAACCGCTTCGTGACCGGATCGCTGTACGTAGTGCGTGCCGGCGTCACGACCAAGGCATCGCTGAAGCAAGGACGAAAGATCGCTGAAGCCGGCCGGCTGAAGGACCCGGTACTGGTACTGAATGCTGCCGATGCCGACCGGCAGGGCTACTACCACTAGAACAAACAGGGCAGGTGAAGCTCCATACGACATCGTGGGTACACGGCTTACTGAAGCATAAGGTGGTCAGGAACTTCTCCTACCTGACGGCGGCAAGCGCCTTGGCGCAGGTCATCAGCTTCTTTACCGTGCTGAAGATCACGAGCTTGTTGGCTCCCGAAGACTACGGACTGTTCACCTTCCTGATGGCCCAGGGCATGCTGCTCATCAGCGTAGGTGACCTGGGCATCCGCAACATCATCATCCGCTCCGTGGCCCGCGATGGACAACGGACCAACGACCTAATGGTCAACGGCGTGATCCTGCGGACGATCTCGCTGGTCGTCCTGTCGGTCCTCTACCTGGTGTACAACCACTACTTCGGCAGCCTGGGCGGCTGGCAACTCCTGCTAGTGTTCGCCTTCTCGTTCGTCAATGTCTTTAGCAACCTGTTCGAAAATGCCTTCCTGGGCCGCGAACGGATGCTGCCGCCGTCCCTGGTCAGTATCGCACACAGCGTGCTGTGGTTCGTGGCCATTTTCGCCCTTCCGGTCGAGTACGTCGACCCCGACCGGCTGTTCCTGATCTACCTCTGTCTTCACGCCGGCAAGGCGATCTACCTGTACTGCTACCTGCTGAAGTACGATTTGCTCCGGGGGCAGGTGCAAAACTTTTGGGTGTCATCGCGGGCACTGCTGAGCGAGAGTTGGCCCTACTTTCTGCTCCTGCTCGTGATGCTGCCCTTCACGCGGCTATCTAATAACTTTTTGGATATCAACTCCAGCAGCGAGGAGGTCGGCTACTTCAACCTGGCGCAGCGCCTGATCGGTCCGGTGTCTTTGGTGCTCGACTTTGCCCTGGCGGCCGTGTTCCCTAACCTGTCCTCGCTGTGGGTGACCGACCGGAGTCGGCTGAAGTCACTCGTCAGTGCTGGCTTTCAGTACTTCATGCTGGCGGGGCTATTCCTCTGCTTTTCGTTTTCCTTATTCATCCGCGAGGTGGTGGATATACTGTTTCCGGCGAGCTACTTACCGGCCGTGGTGGTCTGTCAGTTGCAGATCTGGTACCTGTTCCTCACCTCGATCGATAGTGCGGTGGGGACCATACTGGGGGCCACCGACAACGAGCGCTATATTCTACAGCTCGGCGTGGTCAATTCGCTGTGCGCGACGCCCTTACTCTTCTATGGCAGCTACTACGGGGCAGTGGGACTTGCTGCGGCCTTTGTATTTGCCTTCGCCATATTTCAGTTTTACCTCTGGTACGTATTCCGCAGCAAACTGGCCATCAGAGTGCGCGGTGCCGGCTGGGTATGGGCACTAGCGATCCTGCTGTTCGGGGTCACTACGGCGGCCGATCGCTACATCACCGAGGCGGTGTGGCTCACGAAGGGGGCGATCTGGGTGATGGTCAGTGGAGGCATTGGCTGGTATACGTACCGGACCTACAAAACGGCAGTACGGTGATGACCAGAGCGCTAACCCTCCTCTACCTGATTGCGGCGACGGCGTTCTCGCTCAAGTTATTCGATGCTAGATTCATCCCATCGCAGGTGGTGAACTACATCAACTACGTGCTCCTTGCCGTCGGATTCGTCATCGGCTTTCCCCAGCTGATCGCCGCCCGGGGTGGATTTGCACCAGTGGTGCGGATCATCGTGATCGCCATCGTATGTTCGATACCCATGGCCTGTCTGGTGTGGGGACAGGGGCTCAGCGCCTCGATCTTCGAGACCCTGCCGTTTCTGGCCTGGATCTACTTCTTTGTCCTGATTCGGCTCAATGTGCCGATCGCCACTCTAGAGCGGGTGGTTATAGGCTTTGGCTTACTCTACCTGCTGCTGTACATTTTTCAGTATGTGATGGCTCCGACCGTGTACTTCGGGCGTTCGCTCTGGGGGGATACGTTCAGCGTGGACCGGGGGGTAATCCGCATCGTCTTTCCCGGTGCGGGGGTATTCGTACTGACTGCCTTACTGGCGATCAATAAGCTGACGACCCGCGCCCGCGGCCGACTGTTCTGGATGGTCCTGGCGGGTACGGGACTGCTCGTGCCGATCCTGCAGGTGACCCGGCAGTTCATCGCGGGCATGGTGCTCCTGTATCTCTACCATATACTGCGTAACCAGCATCTATTACTCCGGGTAGGGACGCTGGCTTCCGCGGCCTTGCTGGTGATCGGTCTGGCTAACGCTAATATTACCCAGATCGACGGTTTGGTCGAGGCGGGGCAGCGCGACGCTGACCTGGGAGAAGACTATATACGCGTAAAGGCCGGAGAGTACTTTGTCACTGATTTCTCGCCCGAATGGCCGGCCCGGATATTCGGCAACGGTGTGGCCCGCTGGGGGGAGGGCGCTTATGGTCAATTTGTAGAAAATTTAGGTGTTCGCAAGGGTTACTTTTTATCCGATGTAGGCATAATAGCAGTGTATGCGAATTTCGGACTGCTCGCGCTGCTGGGTTTTGCGCTGATGTGGTACCGCAGCTTTCGCGTGCCCCTGCCGGCTAACTATCACTACCTAAAGTATTACTTATGGTATCTGCTACTCACCAGTATGACCTGGTTCTCGGTCTACCACCACCACTACGTTATTGCTACGGTATATGTCCTCTACATATACCACCGCGTCCAGCTGCGGACTATTCGTATCGCTAAAGGGGGCCACAGTCGGCAATACTATTTACCCGAGGAAGGCGCTCAGACGTTTGCTCCCCTGCCCGCTATAGGCAGTAGCTAGAAGGGCAACATTCCGGGCCGCCCGGCCCCTCCGTCAGTTGTATAGCTATGGTACGGCGTGGTCCGGATCTGGATACCGACCGCGTGCCGTACGCCGGAACGTACCGATCCGATGTATTCTGCTTCGCCACCAGTACACTATGAACTTACACTACCTCATACTGGCTCACACCCAGGCCGCTCAGCTGCGTCGGCTCGTCGATCGACTGGCCGGGCCGGCAACATCCTTCTATATCAACGTCGATGCAGGGGTTGACCTGGCCCCCTTTACCGAAGCGTTCCGGGGGAGCCCGCCCGAAGTACACCTGCTGGAGGACGGTGAGCGCTACGCCACGCCCTGGGGCGATATCGGACTGGTCCATGCTACCCTTGAGCTCCTGCAGCGCGTGTTGCGTACGGGCCGGGAGGGCTACTGTATCCTGCTGAGTGGGCAGGACTACCCGCTACGAAGCAATGAAGAGATCCGTGCGTTCTTCCGCCAACGTCCGCGCACCAACTACATCGAAAGCTTTAAACTGCCCAGTAACGTCTGGGCGCAGGGTGGGCTGAACCGCATCAGGGAGTACAAGTACAATCTCTCCGCCCGGCGGGAGGACTTCATAACGATGCCCTCCCCGTTCTGCAGACGGTTCTACCGCCCGTCGGTGATCAAGTCGTGGGTGAAGGCCCTGCTACGGGGTAAACTAATCGTGGACCGGAAGCTACTGCGTCCCCGTCGCTTTCCCGCCTACCTGCAGCCCTACGGAGGGGAACACTGGTGGGCCCTGACGACCGAGACCGTACGGGATATTTTCAGTTTTCTGGGCGCCCACCCTGATTATTTGGTCTACCACCGGGATACCGTGCTGGCGGAAGAGATCTTTTTGCAGAGTATCGTAAATCATCTATACCGCAATGAGCCGGATCGGATCGCGCACAAGGTCACCTTCGCTAATTGGGGAACGGAAGGGCAGTCGGGTCCGACAGACCTACGCATAAACGACCTGGCGCGGCTGCGCAAACTAGGCCCCGGATACCTCTACGCTCGTAAGTTCAACGCCACGGTCGATAGCGCCATACTAGATGCACTAGATGCGCGAACGGCTATATCAAATTAAACGAGACAGGGTAGTATGAAATACCACGAAAATATATTAGCTTAGTTCACCGAGACCACCCAGTTATACTATGAACAACTTCACACCACGGGTAGCAGGTAATGTAAATAATTATAATACGATTAGTTAATCGTCGCATGCAACAGCCCACCGTTTCTCTGGTAATGCCACTCTACAATGGCCGGCCCTACGTGGCCGCCGCCATCGATAGTGTGCTTGCCCAGACGTTTACGGATTGGGAGCTGATAGTCATTGACGACGGTTCTACCGACGGCGGTATGGAGGTGGTACAGGCCTATTCGGACCACCGCATTCGACCGATGGCAAACTCCTCCAACCGGGGAGTAGCCTATACCCGCGGGGTAGGGATCAAGGAAGCTCGGGGTAAATTTCTGGCGTGGATCGACAGTGACGATGTTATACTCCCACAGCGGCTAAGTCTGCAACTCGACTACCTGCACGCTAATCCCGAGGTGGGTCTGTGCGGTACCTGGATCGAGCGCTTCGGGGGGGGCGATCATTCCCAGGCCCGCCCACCAGACCATGCGGAACTGCTGCGCTGCCTCCTGTTGTTCACGCCCATCGTACCCAATGCGACGGTCATGCTACGCCTGCCCCTGGTACGGCACCACCGTATTCGCTACGACGAGACCCTTCCCATCGCCGAAGATTACGACTTCGTCCTACAGTGTAGCCGGCATTTTAAGCTCGGGATCGTACCCAACGTGCTCTACCGCTACCGGGTGACGGAAGGAAGCCTCATGCAACGCTACGACGAGGCCGAGGACCAATCCTTCGAAACGCTGCGTGTGGTATCCGGCAGAGCGCTGGCCCACTTCGGTGTATACGCTGACGAGCGTCAGCTCAGGTCGCACCGATTCCTGAATTCGGGCCGGGTATTCACGGACTTCAGGCAGTATCGTCGCGCCTTTGAGTGGCTGTTGGTCCTGATGCGACACAACGATGCTACCGGCTACTACGACCGGACGGTCTTCCGTCGGGCAGTAGCGGACCGGTTCTACTTCATCAGTAAAAAAGCCTCCTTCGCCGGCCTGCGGGCACTCACTTTTTACCTGCGTCAGGCGAGGCTGCACAAGCTCCTGTACCCACAGCCGCTGGCGCTGGCCAAACTCTCGGCGCGTTGCTTCATCCGCTACGATAAATTCTAAGCTTACTCACCCCATATGCACTAATTCAACTACCTCCCGGTGTCGGACAAAAAGAACTTACTGCTAGTTACCCGTGACCAGTTCGGGTATCACGTCGACCCCTACGCGTACGCCATAGAGCTGACGCGCCACTTTGACGTGACCTATTTCTGCTGGGACTACGACAGGCCGCGCATACAGGCAGCCGGTGTGCGGGTGATCTATTCCAGCAGGTCCGGCAGTTTGCTCAGGCGTAATCTTCGGTTCATGCGGGAGCTGAGAACTATCGTCCCCGACTTTGCCGTGACTCTCCTGTTCTACTTTGCCGGAGCGGCCCTCGTCTTACCGGGAATGGGCAGCAGACTGAGAGACCGGATCATTTGTGATGTGCGTACCGGCAGCGTCACGGATAAAGCGCTCACGCGAAACGCATTCAATGCGTTCCTGAAAATGGAAATGAGGGCCTTTCGGCACCGCTCCTTCATCTCCGAAAGTCTGGGCAAGGCATTTGGCTTCAAGCAATTTAACGTGCTACCCCTGGGAGCCTGCGTGACGCCCGGGGCGGCCCGATCGTATGAGGCGCTTCACCTACTTTACGTAGGCACGTTTGCTACCCGCGACATCCATGAGTCAGTCGCCGGACTAGGCATATTTCTGCGTGCACACGGAAGCGGGATCAGCTGCCGGTATACCATAATAGGTAGTGGGTCGGTCGCTGAGGAGGAGATGATCCGGACGGAGATTCGACACTACGGCCTGGAGGACGTCGTAGAACTGACCGGGTTCATACAGCGCGACAGCGTGGCCCCTTACCTCCAGCGGGCCAACGTAGGGGTGTCCTACGTACCGATCACCGACTACTACAACTTCCAGCCGGTGACCAAGACCTACGAGTACTTCCTCGCCGGACTACCCGTGCTCGCTACAGCGACCCACGAGAATACATTGGTGATCGAGCCGCACAACGGCGTACTGATCGACAGTACGCCGGAGGCCTTTGCTGCGGGGTTGGAAACCCTTTACCGCCGGCGATCGGCCTATTCCGCCGGTGAGATCCGGGCACGTGCGGCACAGTACTCGTATGCACATATCGTAGATACTCAACTGGCGGGCTACCTCCGCACGGTACTACAGCCGGAACTCCCTGTAGCGACTGCCGAGCTGGTCGTACAGGACAATACCCCGTCCGGATCATGAGAATACTCTACGTCACCAATATGTACCCCACGCCGGCCAATCCGGTATTCGGCATTTTCGTGAAGGAACAAATGCAGGACGCGGCCCGCTACCTGGAACTGACGCAGGATGTCTACCTCATGAACGGTGCCGAAAAGGGCTGGCGGGAATACCTGCGGGCGATCTACGAAGTGCCCCGCCGGATCGAGCAGGGCAAGTACGATCTGGTGCACGTTCACTTTGGTCTGTCCGCGCTCTGGCGCCTGTTCTACCGCCCCAAAGTACCCGTATTCCTGTCCCTGCACGGTGCCGACATCCTTATCGAGCAGGGCAGACACGTGCAGGTAGCCCTCACCAAGCGGCTGCTGCCTAAGGTGGATAGGGTATTCACCCTCAATGAAGAAATGAACGCCATCGTCAGTCAGTATACGGACGACTACGAGCTGCTGCCCTGTAGTGTCAACGTGGACCGGTTCAGGCCGACTGCGCGACCCGGGTCACGGTCCGGTCTACTGCTGCTGTTCCCGGGTTCACCACGGGTGCCGGTGAAGAATTTTGCCCTGTTTCAGCGGGTAGTCGCGGAGGTGAAGCGCCGTACCGGTACCGAGGTAGCCTACGCCACGCTCGAGGGCCTGTCCCGTACCGGCGTGCGGGACCTGATGAACCGGGCCGACTGCCTGCTCATGACGTCCACCAGCGAGGGCTCCCCCCAGGCGGTGAAGGAGGCGCTCAGTTGCGGACTGCCGGTGGTGTCAGTCAACGTAGGCGACGTAGCCAGCATGCTGGAGGGGGTACCGTACTGCGAAGTAGCTACCACCCGCGACCCGCAGTACCTGTCCGCATCCGTACTGCGGACCCTCGCGGGGGACCGTGCGGCCATCCGGGCGGCCTTCCTGGCTAAGGGTAAGTACGATCACGAATCCATCAGCAGACGCTGGGCCGGAGTGTACGGACGGGTCCACCAAACAAGCCCAGTCGTATGAAAGCGCTCGCCTTCAGACTACTGCACCAGAGTGGGTGCGTACGGTTGTTTCGCTTCCTGTACCAGCGGCGCAGGGTCACCATCCTGCTGTTCCACGACCCCTCGCCAACCGCCATGGAAATGGCCCTTCGCTACCTGACCAGGTTCTACCGCATCATCAGTCTACAGACTTATCTGGAGGCCAGGTCAGCGGGTACGACCGATCGGCTGCCGGAGTATTCCCTCATCCTCACGTTCGACGACGGTCACCGGGGCAACTATGCGCTCCTGCCCCTCTTCGAAAAGTACGGCGTGCCGGCCACCATTTTTCTCTGCTCGGCCATCGTCGATACCTACCGGCACTTCTGGTTCCTAGATGCCGATGGGGTTTTGCCCGTAGAACGCCTTAAGGCGTTGCCCAACACGGAGCGGCTCGAATGCCTCGGCGGTATCCAGTTTGCCGAGGAGAAGGAGTATCCGACCCGGCAGGCGCTATCCGCCCGGGAGATTCAGCGGATGCGCCCGCTGATCGACTTTCAGTCCCACACCAGGTTCCACTCCATTCTCACCACTTGTGCGCGCGCGCGGGTGCGGGCAAGTCTGCAGGGGGCCAAGGAGAGACTCGAAAGGGATTTCGGACTATCGATCAATGCCCTGGCCTACCCGAACGGAGACTACGACACCCGCACCGTAGAAGAGACACGCACGGCCGGCTACCGCTGTGGACTCACCGTAGACCATGGCTTCAACGATGATGACACCGACCTATTCCTACTGCGCCGCCTGGACGTGAACGACACGGAGGACGTGCACGAACTGGCCGTCAAGGCCAGCGGACTGTGGCAACACCTGAAAAGCATGCACCTGCCATGAGAATCATACTACTCCTGAATCTTCAGATCGCTTCGCTCCGGAAGAACATCCTCCGACGGGGTAGGGTAGGTCACCGGATCGCCATACCCATACCTAAATACTTCGCACCGGCGACCGCGCAAAACGCTACCGAGGATTACAGGTGGCGTTCTACAGCTCGGCCAGGTAGATGCACTACCCGGGGTTCAGCAGCGGCCGTGGATAAAGCCGCGGGTATGTGCAAACCGACTACCTAAACCTACTTAAAGCTATCCCTATGTGCGGTATCGCCGGTTCGGTCAACCAACCCATCAACGAGACTACCCTGGACCTGATCCACCACCGTGGGCCGGACTTTCAATCGCTGGCCAGGACGGAGATCCGGGATAGCCGGGTCACCTTCGGGCATACGCGGCTGTCGATCCTAGACCTGTCGCCGACGGGGAATCAACCCATGTATTCGGTCTGCGGGAAGTACGCCATTGTCTTTAATGGGGAGGTGTATAATCACCTCGAACTGCGGAAGAAACTGCCGGGGGTATGCTTTCAGGGCACTTCCGATACGGAGACCTTGCTGTACTACATCCGGGAGTACGGG
Source organism: Neolewinella maritima (assembly GCF_923081025.1). Lineage (GTDB taxonomy): Bacteria > Bacteroidota > Bacteroidia > Chitinophagales > Saprospiraceae > Neolewinella > Neolewinella maritima. The sequence goes on from NZ_CAKLPZ010000001.1 coordinate 1,013,221, forward strand.
ATCGACCGGGTGGACGACTTCAACGGCATCTTCGCGCTGGGCTACCTGGATACCGAGGCCGGGAAACTGTACCTGGTACGCGATCACTTCGGGTGTAAGCCCGTCTACTACTACCAGGAGGCGGACCGCATGGTTTTCTCCTCGGAACTCAAGGTGCTGCTGCAGGCCGGCGTGCCCAAGGCGATCAATCTCGCAGCACTGGATACCCTGCTGACCCTACGGTACAACCCTGCGCCCGGTACCATTTTTGCGGGGATCCAAAAGCTTGGAGCGGGCACGTACCTGACCTACGATCTGGCTACCCACTGTAGCCGGCAGACGAGCTACCGGAAACGGGCCTACCGACAGAATACCACGATCGGGGAGGGGGAGGCGATCGAAGAGTATCAGCGGCTATTCGAACGGGCGGTAGAACGGCAACTGCTTTCTGACGTACCCGTCGGACTGTTTCTGAGCGGGGGGCTGGATTCAGCCATGATCGGGCGAGTAATGGCTGAGAAATTGGATTATCCCCTACACACCTTTACGGTAGGCTTTCGGGGCGACGGTAATTTCAACGAGCTGCCGGACGCTCAGCGCACGGCGGAGTTTCTGGGATCGCGACACCACGCCGAATTCATCAGCAAGGAGCAGTATTTGGGGTACTTCCGCCGCTCCTTTTACCATACCGAGGAACCGATCGCCGAACCCACCATTCCCGCCCTGTACCACGTAGCCAAAATGGCGGCCGGCCGGGTGAAGGTAGTGATGAGCGGACAGGGGGCGGACGAACCGATGGCGGGCTACAAGCGCTACTACGGCGAGGTGCTGCTGGCGAAGTATGCTCCGCTACTGAAGTGGATTCCCTACGGGCTGTCGAGTCGGCTGTTCCGGTCCAACGAGACGATGCAGCGGGGCCTGTATTCGCTGCAGTTCTCCAACGAACTGGAGCGGTTCCTGGCGATCTATCAGATCTTTTCCGACGCGCAGAAGGATCAGCTGTACCGGCCGGAGCTGAGGCAGCAGCTATCGACGAATATCGGCACCTACTTCGAGCAGTTCTACGGGGAAGTACGGGATAAGTCTACCTCGCTGAATCACCTGCTGTACCTCGATACCCGCACGATGTTGCCAGACAACCTGCTGCTATTCAACGATAAGATCACGATGGCCCATTCCATTGAAAACCGCGTGCCCTTTCTGGATATGGAGCTTATGGCCTTTGTGGAGTCCCTGCCGGTCAAGTACAAGCTAAGGGGACGGACCCGCAAGTACCTGCCGAAGCGCGCCGCGGAGAAGTGGCTGCCCCCCGAACTGATCCACCGCAAGAAACGTGGATTTGAAACCCCCGTGGTCGATTGGTTCAGGACCGAACTATACGACGAGCTCTACGGGCTGTTCGTCCGCCCGGACGGCCTGGCCGCTCAGTACTTCGAGTCCGCCTATCTGCTGCGCCTGCTCGACGAGCACCGTGCCGGCAAACGCAACTACGCCAAGCAACTCTTTATCCTGTACGCGCTGGAATTGTGGTACGACAACTTTTACCGCAAGGTCTGACCGTACTGGCCGGCCGTGGACATAGCCGACCGCCGCACTAACACCAACACTATGAAAAAGAAAGTCATATTCATCTGTTCCAACGGCGGGCACCTGGCCCAGATCCGCGAGTTGGCGCCACTCTTCGAGCGCTACGACTACTTGCTGGTGACCGAGGAGGCAGAGAACACCCTGCCCCTGCGGGATAAGTACAGGATGCGCTACCTGAGGGGGCGCTCGGAGGGGCAGTCACGCAATTTACAGTTTTACTGGAGCCTGATCGTCAATTCCGTTCGGTCACTGAAGATACTGATCGGGCACCGGCCCAGTGTGATCATTACTACGGGTAGTCATACCGCCGTACCGATGTGCTATCTGGGTAAGCTGCTGGGGGCCAGGGTGGTATGGATACTATCCTTTGCCCGGATCAATTCCCGTGCGTTCTCGGCGGATATCGTCCATCCCATTGCGGATAGGTTCATCGTGCAGTGGCCGGCTGCACAGACGCTCTACGCTGATTCCGTGTACCTCGGAGGAGGCATCTACTGAGCATCAGCGTAAATACAGATAACCATGATCTTAGTACTCCTCGGAACCTTCCCCATCGAATTCCGCCGGCCGCTCGCCGAGCTCGACCGCCTGTGTGCCGGGGGGGTGATCGGGGAGGAGGTGATCGTACAGAGCGGACACACCAGCTTTCGGTCCGACCACCTGACGCTGCGGCCCTTCATTCCGCCAGACGAGCTGCTCAATCTCTACGACCGGGCCCGGCTAATTATCTCCCATGCGGGTACCGGTTCGCTGGTGACCGGAGTGAGGAAAGGAAAAACTGTTATCGCTATACCCCGACTACTCCGACTGGGGGAGCATATCGATGACCATCAACTGGAAATTCTGCGCGAGTTCGTTACACGGGGCTATGTGATCGCCTGGAACGAGGCGGACCAGCTGGAGGACGTACTGCAGGCTAGCACTGCGTTCGTACCCCGCCCCTACACTTCCAAAAAGCAGCAAATCATTGATTATCTACGAGAATATATCGATCGGGCGTAGTCTTTATGCTCAATACTGAGAAATAAGGCTACATGGCTAAGCTATATGGCGTATCTTATACTAACAAATTTATCTGCCTATGATATGAACGAAGTGTAACACGTATGGACGTTTGATTTTGCTATCGGTTATAAAAAAGACACTACTATGAACACATTAAGAGCCGGAATAATCGGCCTAGGTAAGATGGGGCTATCCCACGCCGCCATTGTAGGTGCCCAGCCCCACGTAGATCTGGTGGCTATATGCGACACCTCCGCTATTGTCACCAATGCCTTCAAAAAGTATGGACGGGCGACGATCTACAGCAACCACCGTAAAATGCTCAGGCGAGAGAATCTTGACTTCGTCGTCATCGCCACGCCGACCAAATTACACTACGAAATGGTCCGGGAGGCCCTGGAGCGCGGCGTACACGTCTTCTGCGAAAAGCCCTTTAGCCTCAATAGTGCGGAAGGGCAGGAACTGGTACAACTAGCCCAGCGCAAGGGCCTGGTCAATCAGCTGGGCTACCACAACCACTTCATCGGCACCTTTCAGGAAATGAAGCGCCTGCTCGCTACCGGCGTGATCGGTGAGCTCGTGCACTTCAGTGGCGAGGCCTACGGACCGGTCGTCACTAAGGAAAAGGGGGGCACCTGGCGGTCCAGATCCAGCGAGGGCGGAGGTTGCCTGTTCGACTACGCTTCCCACGTGCTTAACCTGCTGCAGGAGGTGGTCGGTCGACCCGTAAAGGTCAACGGCAGCCTGCTGAAGCAGATCTATTCCAAGGGGGTCGAAGATGCGGTATATACCCTGCTAACCCTGGAAAACGGTGTGACGGGTACCCTGCTCGTCAACTGGAGCGATGAGACCTACCGCAAGATGTCTACCTCCCTGACCGTACAGGGGAAAAAGGGTAAGATCGTCTGTGATGCCACCGAACTGAAGGTATACCTCAAGGAGGCGAATACCGCCGAAGGTCTAGAGGCCGGATGGACGGTCAAATGGATCACCGATCTGGCCATTCCCGTCGGCTACTACCTGCGCGGCGAAGAATATAGCGCGCAGATCGAATACTTCATCGCCAACGTACGCCGGCAGGAACCCGGCACCATCAACACTTTTGAACAAGGACTTTATACGGATAAGGTCATCGAAATGATCCTCGACCATGCAGCATAACAATTCCCTCGACCGTGTCCTGTTCGGAGATAACCAATTCTTCGGGGTCAACCACGCCTCTGACGATAAGAGCCGTGCGCAGGCCATGCGATTCAAGGACGACCAGTCGATCATACGGGTGCTGGACCAGGCGATCGATCTGGGCGTGCGCACCTTCATGTGCACTACCCACGACCGTATTGCCAACATCTGCGATCACCTTCGGGCCAATCCGCTCCGGTACAGCGAGTTTAAGGTGTACCCCTGTATGCCCTACGCGCATAAGTACGCCAATGCGGTAACGGAGCTGGGCATCATGGGCACCATCAACCAGTACGTACCCGGCAGTTTTCTGGGCACCTTCGCAAAGGGTGGCATGGCGGTGGTCCGCAGCGACTACAGTAAGCTGATGCAGATTCTGATCGACGCGGAGATGAAGATGTTCCACGGCATCAATACCCCCGTGATCTTCATACAGAATGTACTGGTGGATATGATCCTCGGACTCGGCATGTTCGAGGTGTTCAGGGACTACGACGACTATATTCGTACCAAGTACGGTGCCGAACCCGGGTATATCACCATGAATATGCCCGATCTGTACGATGCCCTGGAATCAGTCGGTATCGTCAATCCGATCATCTGCGCCTCCATCAATAAGTCGGGCTTCCGCATGTCCGGTGGGATCGAACGCAACGAATTGTACCTCCGGGAAAAGACCTTTCGGCCTATCGCCATGCAGGTTCTGGCCGCCGGCACCCTGCGGCCGAGGGAAGCCTTCGCTTACCTAGCGCAGTTTCCGCGGATCGAGTCGGTGCTCTTCGGCTCCGGTTCCAAGCAGCACATCGCCGAGAATATTGAACTGATCCAGCAGTGCCTGCTGGTCCCCCAGGAGGCCTGAGCACTACTATCACGTATCATATAACATAACGGCCCATCAGCTAGCTGGTGGGCCGTTTGTACGTACTATACGCACTCACTAGTCTGGTGTCACGCACCGCACCCGCGTGTGCGGCCAACCGGACCAACGACCGCATACCCTAGACCAGCTACTAAACCCAGCTACCCAGCCCGTACGTTACTATCCCATCAAGTCTGCACTACATGATCATCCTGCTTATTCTTTCCGTCCTGCTCATCGCTACCCTGGTGTACATGTTCAACCAGTGGAGCAACCACCGCATGCCCGGTAAGAAGCGGCGGGCCCGCGTGCTCAACGAGCTGCGTCAGGAGATGGACCAGTGGAGCCCCGAGCTGATCAAGATGGACAAGGACGAGCTAGACCTCTTCAGTCTTACCCAAGATAAGCAGGTCACCAAGACCAGCGGAGCCGGTAAGACCGCCAAGGGCACCTTCACTACGATATTCAATGAGCCGGTCGTGAGCTACAGTTACCGCCGCTTTCTGGGCAAGCAGGTCAACGAATTGCTCTACGCCCGTACCGCCGAGCATGACTACGTCTACTGGACCGAACGCGGCAAGACCAAACTGGAGATCGACAACCAGCCCGTGGGTACCCTGGAGGGCAAGCGCCTCCTCGGCGAGCGCACCGGCAAGGAACTGGCCAGCATCGCCACCGAAGCCCGCGAAAACTACCTGCCCGTTAGTGTCGGCAACCGCGAAGTAGGCGCCCTCACGAACCTCCCCGCCACGGCTAGCGACGGACTTAGCCAGCGCGCCTTCGAGTTCATTCCCGAAGACCTTACGGAAAAGGAGGAGCAGCTGCTGCTCAGTCTGGCTATGCGGGAGCTGGTGGGGCGTAGTGTGTAGGGGAAGATTTTAAACACGGAGGAACACGGAGGGTGTATGCACGGAGAGACACGGAAACGTCGGATGCGTCTCCGTGTTAATCCGTGCCCAAAATCCGTGTACTCCGTGTTGAAACCCAAGCGCCGCAGGCGCCTACTACATATTACCAATAATCTCATCCCCAAACTCCGAGCACTTCAGCAGGGTAGCGCCCTCCATCTGCCGCTCGAAGTCGTAGGTCACGCGCTTCTTGGAGATAGCGCCTTCGATGCCCTTGATGATCAGATCAGCCGCCTCGGGCCAGCCCATGTAGCGGAACATCATCTCACCCGATAGGATGACCGAGCTGGGGTTCACCTTGTCCTGGCCGGCGTACTTAGGGGCCGTACCGTGGGTAGCCTCGAAGATCGAGATGCCCGTAGTGTAGTTGATGTTGGCGCCCGGTGCGATACCGATACCACCGACCTGAGCGGCCAGGGCATCGGAGATGTAGTCGCCGTTCAGGTTCAGGGTGGCGATGATGCCGTACTCCTTAGGGCGCAGGATGATCTGCTGCAGCATGGCGTCAGCGATGACGTCCTTGATCACGATCTCGCGGCCGTCGTCGGTCTTGATCACGTGCCAGGGTCCGCCGTCGAGGGGGGTGGCGCCGAAGTCTTCGGCGGCCGTCTGATAGCCCCAGTCGCGGAAGCTGCCCTCAGTGAACTTCATGATGTTACCCTTATGGACCAGGGTCACGCTATCCTTCTTGTTGGCGATGGCGTACTCGATGGCAGCCTTCACCAGGCGGCGCGTGCCTTCCTGGCTTACGGGCTTGATGCCGATGCCGGTCGTTTCGGGGAAACGCACCTTCGCGTAGCGGTCGGCGTAGTTCTCCTTCAACCAGTTCAGAAAGGCTTTATTCTCGGGCGTGCCCTCAGCGAATTCGATGCCGGCGTAGATGTCTTCGGTATTCTCCCGGAAGATGATCATGTCCACGTCCTGGGGGTTCTTCACCGGGCTGGGTACACCCGTGAAGTACTGTACGGGGCGCACGCAGGCGTAGAGGTCGAGCTTCTGGCGCAGGGCTACGTTGAGCGAGCGGATGCCGCCGCCGACCGGGGTGGTCAGGGGTCCCTTGATCGATACGAGGTACTCCTCGATGGTGTCCAGGGTGGCCTGGGGGAGCCACTCGCCAGTCTGGTCCATGGCCTTCTGGCCGGCCAGTACTTCTTTCCACACGATGGAGCGCTCGCCCTTATAGGCTTTTTCTACTGCGGCTTCGAGTACACGGGAGGCCGCTGCCCAGATATCGGGGCCGATGCCGTCGCCCTCGATGAAGGGTAAAATGGGGTCGTTAGGTACGTTCAGTTTGCCGTTGGCGATGGTGATCTTAGATCCGCTCATGTGGTGGGTTGGTATTGAAAAGATAGGGTCCGCGCACGGGCGGCCGGCAAAAATAGCGAAATTCCGCTTTAGGGAGCTACCGACTACATCCACGGGCGCGCACGCAGGTGCAGGGGTACATCAACACATTTAGCCGCTTTCGATCGTTACTCCTGTATGTCTATCACCCGCGTGGCCGCCTGGTTAATTACCATCGGATTGATCCTCACCCTCATCGTGGTAGGAAAGAGTTACCTGGTGCCCATTTTCGTGGCACTGGTCTTCTGGTACCTGGTCAATGCACTCAACGATCAGTTTCAGCATCTGCCCCTGGGGCGGTTGCGACTACCGAATAGCGTGACCCTGATCATGTCGCTGGTCTTCATTGGCCTGGGGCTCTACTTCATTTCGGATATGATCGTCAACACGGTCAACGGCTTCGTGCAGGAAAGCGATGTATACCTGCCCCGTATCGAGCAGCAGATCGAACGGGTGTACGTGAACATGGGCATCCAGCGTCCCCCGCCCAGTATCAGCGAATTACAGATCGGACAGGAGCTACTCGCCAACTTCGCCCTCGTCTTCTCGGGCATCACCAGTGCGGCCAAGGGCATCGCGCTCGTGCTGCTCTACGTGCTGTTCTTCCTGATCGAGCAGGGCAGCTTCCCTAAAAAAATGCGGGCCCTGGGCCTGGATATGCGCAGCAGTACGCGCCTGGCCTTCGTGCTCAAGGAGATCAATACCGCCATGCGTACCTACCTGGGTGTGAAGACACTCACCAGTATCGCTACCGGTGTACTATGCTTTGCGATCTTTCAGATCCTGGGGCTGGACTACGCCCTGTTCTGGGCCTTTCTCATCTTTCTGTTCAATTACGTACCCACGATCGGCAGCATCACCGCTACCGCCCTGCCCGCCCTGCTGGCGCTGGTGCAGTTCGAGACGCTCACCCCCTTCCTGGTCATCATCATCGGGGTCACGGTCGTGCAGCTGCTGGTCGGCAACATTATCGAACCCCGCCTCATGGGCAGTACGCTCAATATCAGTCCGCTGGTCGTAGTACTGTCGCTCATCCTCTGGTCGATGCTCTGGGGTATCGTGGGTATGCTACTGAGTGTACCCATCACGGTGGCGATCATCATCATCACGGCGCAGTTTCCGCAGACCCGACCGGTAGCTATCTTACTGAGCCGCAATGGGGATGTCAATACCCGCAAACTCAAGCGGCCGGGGCGCAGCCGAACCGAACGGGAGCAGGAGATCCCCCTGGAGCAGGATGGAAAGGTCGCCTAGTCGAGCTCCTTCTGTAGGGCGATGTCGGCCATGGCCGATGACTTCATGCCGCTCATTAGTCCCTTCCAGTAGGCATTGAAGAAACTCCGGTCGGCACTATGCTCGTGGTACATGCTGCCCTGACGAAATTCCTCCCCCCGGCTGTTCTCCTCCTTGAGGACCAGCCCGGACAGCAGGTTCTTGAACCAGGCCCCTCCGCCTACCAGTTCCACGTCCAGATTACGGTATAGCATGTCCATGCTGCCGGTCAGTACCTCGTCCTGCAGGGCTCCCCGGTACTGCATCCCTTCGATGATGCCCGAGTTGATGAAGGCATCCGCAGCCACCTCGAACAGGGGATTGATCCCGCTCAGGTCGTACTGGCCGAGCTGCCCGCGCATGGCGAAATTGCGTCCGCTACTATCCCGCGCCAGGGCAAACTCGGCGTGTAGTGGAGTAGCCCGTTCGAAGGTAGCATCGAATGTGAGCCGGATGCTATCGGATGTGCTTACCTCCGTATCGAGCCCCTCCAGTAGGATTATGCCTTCACCGAAGTGGATCGTCTTAGGGTCCAGTACGGTGTCGATGACGCCGTAGGCTATGTCGGTCGAGCGCAGGCGGGCCGTACCCAGTTTAATGCGGGGACCGATCGTACGCAATGCTTCGATGGGCATATACTTCTTCTTCGATGGGGGTGCCATCGCAACGTCCTCCACCACGAAAACGCGCACGTCGCGGGCGGTGAGGGAGTCGACCGTAATGGCTTCTCCCTGCAGCAGTGCAAGATGATCGATACCGCTAGCCCGCAAACCGTCGAAGGCGAAGGTCAACCACGACTTACTGAGCTGCTGCCGGAAGGTTTCCGCGGAGCTAAGTTGGTTGCGGCGGTTGATGCTATCCAGCGTCAGGGTGCCCTGCCGACTGCTGTAAGCGATGCGATCCAGGGTGTAGTCTACCGGCTCCTCCTCACCGTAAATATCCAGGTGTGCCACCCGGAGTTTAGTCGGTCCCAACTGCGCCGGCTTGAAGGGTGCGCGCAGGCCGTACTGGTCGAGGTAAATCCCGCGGGCCACCAGGTCTTCCTCACCGCTACTGCCGCGGCGACGCACGCTACCGTCAGTGAGTTGTGCTCTGGCGGTCTGGAATCCGTCCGTAGTGTTCAAGTCCGTCAGCGTGAGCTCCGGGGCGGAAATACGGTAGCTGCCCCCGTCCGCAGTGCGGATGGTCACATCGGCTCCCGTAAGTATGGCCTGCGCGGCGCTTAGTGGTCCGCCCGCTACGAAGCCGTCGCGGTCGATGCCAATAAGCCGTACGTCCGGAATGGAGGCTGATATACGTTCTCCCCGTACGGTGATCTCCTGCCCCCGGAGGGTACCGTCCGCACTCCCGTAGTCAAGGCCGGCGACCGTGATCGTTTGCTGTCCACTGCGCACCGTCAGTTCGGGGATGCGGACCTGTGTAGGGCCAAGGGATTCGGGGCGCAGCGGAAGTTGGATCTTGCCCTGCTGCAGACTCAGGTCGCTGGCAGATACGGCAAGTTGTTGTCCGTTGTCGAAGGTCAGTGTTTGTCCATTAAGGGATACGCTTCCGATCGCCAGGCTATCGGCGTACCGCATGTCCGTGGCGGTAACGGATCCCGCGAGGCTCGCCTGACCGAAAGCCCCGGAGACGGATACATCTATGGTGCGTATGGCAAAGTGACCTAGCTCTAGTGACGTACCGGGTGGAGTAGGGGAGTCTGCCGGTGTGGGCTGATCCGGTTGAGATGAACCTGGCACCTGCGCGCTGCCGCCCAGATCTGCCACGATGAGGCTGTCGATGGTGATGCCATCGCGGAGGTCGGACTGATTGATTCCGGACAGGCGAATGTCCTGGAGCCGGAGGTCGGTAGCCCCACCGCGTTGCAGTTGCGCGCCGCGTGCGCTGATCGTACCGGAGGCTGTAGCGTAGGTCATGTCAGTGATGCTGGCCCGGAGGCTGTCGCGGGGATCGAAGTACTGCGCGGAGTCGGCGGCGACCTGCAGCTTGCGTACCGCGGCGACCTGTAGGGGAAAGGCCAGGGGACCTACCGACAGCGCAAAACGCTGCAGCGCGAGTTGGCGACCGGTGGGCTCGTCCGTCAACTGGAGAAAAACGCTGTCTAGGGAGACGTCGGTTACTTCGATGGCGAAGTTGCTGCTGTCCTGTTTTGGTTCGGACACCTGCTGCCGACTAGCCTGGGCATCGAGGCCGCTCAGGTGAACGCGCGCTAACTGGATCGGTCCGCTGCCGAGCAGGCTGAACAGATTTAACTTGCTGACCTCCAGAAGCGAAAGGGTGCCGGCAGCGGTGAGGGCTGGGCGCGACTGATCGAAGGTGATGCCCCGGGCGGTGAGGGCGATGGGAAAAAAGCCGTAGTCGTAGTCGCTGACGGTGAGGGAATTACCGTCGGTATTGGCATCCGCGATGGCCCGGTCGATGCGGCGGCCGACGTACCAGTCTGCTACCAGATAGAGGAGCAGCGGAAGGAGGGCGAGGAGGTACCACCAGCGGAAGCGAAAATTAGCAGCCATAGGGGAGGCCATCGGGTGCGGAACGAATCATAGGGCGTGCAGGATAGGAGGTAAAGATATGTCGTGGGGCCCAGGAGGATAAGCCAACAATTTGTTTGATAATATATTCGGGATTTCGTATGTTTGCCAACCGAACCGACCGCGTTACATGGCACAAACTACCTATACCGAAGACAACATCCGCTCCCTAGACTGGAAGGAGCATATTCGCATGCGGCCGGGTATGTACATCGGTAAGCTGGGGGACGGGTCCAGTCCGGATGACGGCATCTACATTCTGCTCAAGGAGGTGATCGACAACTCCATCGACGAGTACGTCATGGGTCATGGCCGGCAGATCGACGTAGTGATCGAAGACGGTACGGTGAAGGTGCGCGACTACGGCCGGGGTATTCCGCTGGGAAAGGTGGTCGACGTAGTGTCGAAGATCAACACCGGGGGTAAGTACGACAGTAAGGCCTTCAAGAAAGCGGTGGGACTCAACGGTGTAGGTCTAAAGGCCACCAATGCACTCTCGGATGATTTCCGCGTCTACGCCGTGCGCGAGGGCAAGCTCAAGCAGGCCGACTTCTCGGAGGGCAATCTGGTCAAGGACCACAAACCCATCAAGACTAAGGAGACCAACGGCACCTTCGTCAGCTTCGTACCGGATGCGTCGATCTTTAAGAAGTACCGCTTTCGCAGCGACTTCGTCGAGAGTCAGCTCTGGAACTACGCCTACCTCAATGCCGGACTGAAGCTCAACTTCAACGGTAAGACGCTGGTGTCGAAGAACGGCCTGCGCGACCTGCTGGAGCGGAAGACCAACGTGGAGCAGCTGCGCTACGATATCATTCACCTCAAGGGGGACGATATCGAGATCGCCCTTACCCACGGCAATGCCTACGGGGAGACTTACTTCAGCTTTGTCAACGGCCAATTCACCACCCAGGGAGGTACCCACCTGATCGCCTTTCGGCAGGCGCTGGTGGAGACCATTCAGAAGCACTTCAATAAGAGTTACGACCGCAAGGATATTCTGTCCAGCGTCATCGCAGCTATCGCCATCAAGGTAGAGGAGCCGGTGTTCGAGTCGCAGACCAAGACCAAGCTCGGCAGTACCGATATGGGGCCGAAGGGGCCTACCGTGCAGACCTTCCTCAAGAACTTCCTGCTGGAGCAGCTGGACAACTTTCTACACAAGAACCCAACGATCGCCCAGGCGCTGGAAAAGCGGATCAAGCAGTCGGAGCGCGAGCGCAAGGAGATCGCCGGCATCAAGAAACTGGCCAACCAGCGCGCCAAGAAGGCCAACCTGCACAACAAGAAGCTGCGGGACTGCCGCGTCCATTTCGGCGACACCAAGGCAAAAAGCGAGGAAGCCCGGTTGGGCACCACCATCTTCATCACCGAGGGCGACTCAGCCAGCGGCTCCATCACCGTGGCACGGGACGTGCAGACCCAGGCTGTATTCTCCCTGCGCGGCAAGCCCCTCAACTGCTTCGGCCTCACCAAAAAGGTGGTCTACGAGAACGAGGAGTTCAACCTCCTCCAGCACGCGCTCAATATCGAGGATGACGTAGACGAGATCCGCTACAACCGCGTCGTCATCGCTACGGACGCCGACGTAGACGGGATGCATATCCGCCTGCTCCTACTGACTTTCTTCCTCCAGTTCTTCCCCGACATGGTCACCAAGGGGCACCTCTACATTCTGGATACCCCCCTGTTCCGCGTCCGCGATAAGCAAAAGACCTACTACTGCTACAGCGAGCAAGAAAAGCAGGAAGCCATCGAGAAGCTGCGCGGCAAGGCCGAGATCACCCGCTTCAAGGGTCTGGGCGAGATCAGCCCCGGCGAGTTCAAGGATTTCATCGGCGAAAACATCCGCCTCGAGCCCGTCGTCATGGCCGACAACACCAACATCGAGGACCTGCTGAGCTACTACATGGGCAAGAACACGCCGGTGCGGCAGAACTTTATCATTGATAATTTGCGGGTGGAGCGGGATTAAGAGTAGGTAGACCGCTAGGCGGGTAGACCCCTTCGGGGAATAGACCGCCGGTCGGCGGAGTAGACTGTCTACCCGCGTAGCGGTCTACTCCCCGAAGGGGTCTACCGCGCAGCGTCTACCCCACGGGGTCTTATCCAAATGAAACACCAGCACAGGCACCTCAGGGTGCAGCACCATCTGCTTGGTGGCGCTACGGTGGAACAGCCGCTCCCAGAAGCCGCGTTGTTGGGTGACCATGACGGCCAGGCCTACAGGGTTTTCCTTGAGGTAGCCGACCAGGCCTTCCTGTACAGTGTCGGCGGTGACCTCGACGATCTCGAAGGCGAACTCAGGGTCGGGGTTGTTGAATAGGGGGGCGAAGAGCTTTTCGCGCTCGCGGCGGTGCTCGCTGTCGTCTTCGTTGACGTGCACGAAGTGAATGCGGGCGCGGAAGAGATCGTTGAAGTCCATCAGCTTCAGTACGGCGCGCCGACTCAGGGACAGGCTGCTACTGGCGTAGACGATGTGGCGGTAATCGCTGAAGGTGGCACCGCGGGGGACGAGCAGCACGGGGCACTTACAGCGCTGCGCTACGGAGGAAGCGATGCTACCGAATACATCTTCCAGCACGTCGGTGGTACCGGTAGCTCCCAGAACGACCAGATCCACGGCGGCGCTTTCTTCTACGATCTTGTCGGCCGGGAAGCCGAGGAGCAGTTCGCTGCGCCGACGGATGCCGGCGGGGGCGGGGTGGCGCTCAAGGAAGTCTTCGAGGGCAGTCTCACGGGCATCCATGAGCTCACCGACGGGGGTGGCCAGGGCGGCCATGTCACCGCTGGCAGCCTGGGGGGTGAATACGTGAATCACCCGGACCTCCCGGGCCCCTACGGCCGTGGCCATCGCTTCGGCATACTGTAGGGCGGCCGCCGCTCCTTTGCTAAAGTCGACGGGAACAAGTACTCTCTGGATCATAGCGGCAGGCGATTGGCGGCGAAGATACACCCCGAGACTGACCTTTCGATTCACTCGTCCGTTAGGGTAGCAAGCGTAAGCCTATGAGTAGATCGTGTTGGTACAGCTACACCCCCCGGGTGGGTCGTTCGGGCGCCGCCCTGAGTGTGGTGAATTATTCCGACTGGCAAGTCCGTTTCCTTAGTCCGGCGGACGATACCCGCAGCGAACGCGCTGACGATTGGTGGCTCCGCCCGACTACCCTGACCTTCCTGCAGCGGCATCCTCAGGGGGTGACTACCCGCTGCCTGTACCTGACCCACGTACCCAGCGGGCGTACCATCACGCTTACCGCCCAAAACTTCCACATGAACCTCGCCGCCCAGGTCCGCGACGAGGTGAAGGGAGAAACAACGCGCTGGGACTTCCGCCGTCGCCTGCTCCAACCCTTCCGTAGCCGGGTGCTGGTACTGGGCCAGCTGCTTACCTCCGGAGATTACGGACAGGACGGCCTACAGCAACTCGGTAGCAGTGAAGCCAGCCACCTGCTGCCCGCCGTAGCTCAGACCCTGATGGAGCTCGACCAGGGGTACCGTGCCGTGCTGCTCAAAGACCTCTTCGCCGCTAACAGCCCTCCACTTAGCGTACTGCTCACGAAGGGATATACGCACCTACCGTCCGACCCCGTGATGGTACTCCCCCTCAGCTGGCCGGACCTACCCAGCTACCTGGCTGCCCTCACGAGCAAGTACCGGGTGCGCTACCGCCGGGCCAGGGGTAAACTAGCAGGCATCACCCGGCGGCGCCTGCTGCCGCAAGAGGTACGGGACCGGATCGAACGGCTCTATGCGCTCTACACGGCAACGAGTGGAGGAGCTTCGGTCAATCTGACTACGCTGACCCCGGACTACTTCGTGTGGTTGTCCGGCCAGGCCGTCGTACATGGCTACTTCGACGTGCATGAAGAGTTGGTGGGCTTTACCACTGCACTGGCTAACGGACCGGTTTATCAGGCACACTACCTGGGGCTCGAGGATGCCTACAAGTACTCCCATCACCTCTACCACAACATGCTCTTCGATCTACTGGAGGACGGCCTGGATGGTAAGTTTCAGCTCCTTGACTACGGGCGGACGGCCCTGGAGATCAAGAGTTCCCTGGGGGCGGTACCGCGTGAGTACGCTACGCTACTGCGGCTTCGCTCGCCCGTGCTCAACCGCCTGGTGCCCACCTTCGTGCCCGCCGTTTTCACCGCTGAGGCGTGGCAGCAGCGGCGGCCATTCCGCTAGTACCTTGTTAGGGTTATTTCTGTGTCATTACCGGACCGACCGACCAACTCCGGCTCAATTTTCTGGGTTCTATAAGCAATTGAAATATACGTAGAATAAGCGGTCGAAAATTTGCCTCACGGGCAATTTATCCCTATTTTCCACGTCGCAGTATGTACTGAACCCACACAACACAACTGATCCAATGAGCACCAGAAAACAGCTGAAGTACAAGTACCTCAAGACCAAGATCGCCCTCAGTCAAACTATTCAGCAGCTTCTGGAAATTAATCGCAAACGCCGATTCTTTCGCGAGGATCCCCAACGG
Organism: Neolewinella maritima; assembly: GCF_923081025.1. Taxonomy (GTDB): domain Bacteria; phylum Bacteroidota; class Bacteroidia; order Chitinophagales; family Saprospiraceae; genus Neolewinella; species Neolewinella maritima. The sequence goes on from NZ_CAKLPZ010000001.1 coordinate 1,028,389, forward strand.
GAAGTCGAGCTCAACGAAGAGCTCAAAGTACTCAATGCCACGGCCGAGATTCAGGCCAGAACGCTACGCAGCTACCAGGAGAGTATTCAAAAGCTGGAGCGGGCCTGAGTAGCGGAGCCTGACCCGCCAATTATCCTACCTTCGCGGTCATGAGTACTGATCGCGCCACCATCCTGTCCGGTATCCAGCCCACCGGCAAGCTTCACTTCGGACGTTATTTCGGCGCGGTAGAAAACTGGAAGCGCCTGCAGGAGGAGTACGACTGCCTCTACATGGTGGCCAACTACCACGCCATGTCGATGCCCTTCCAGGCCAAGAGACTGGCGGAAAACAGCTGGGAGATCTGCTTTCACCTCCTGGCCTGCGGCATCCGCCCCGAAAACCTATTCATCCAGAGCCTCGTGCCCGAGCACACCGAGCTGGCCTGGATCCTCAACTGCTTCACCAGCTACGGACAGCTCGGTCGCATGACGCAGTTCAAGGACAAGAGCGCCCAGAACGAGGAGTTTATCTCCGCCGGTCTGTTCACCTATCCCGCCCTCCAGGCTGCCGATATCCTCATTTACCGGGCCGGGGTGGTCCCCGTCGGCAAGGACCAGGAGCAGCACCTGGAGCTCACCCGCGACATCGCCCAGCGCTTCAATAACTTCGCCGGCAAGGAATTTTTTCCCATTCCGGAAGCCCTTTACACCGCCGTGCCCAAGGTGATGAGCACCGCCGATCCGCTGCGCAAGATGAGCGCCAGCCAGGGCGACAAACACAACATCGACGTCTTTGCCGATGAGGCCCGCATCCGCAAACAGATCCGTTCCGCAGTCACTGATACCGGCACGGAAGCGGGCGGGGACGCAGGTGCCATGTCCGCCGGTGTAAGTAATCTGTTCAGTCTGCTGGCCGCGTCCGGTCAGACCGAAGCTCACGCATCGCTCCTGCAGGACTATACCGCCGGCGCCCTGCGCTATGCCGACCTCAAGGAAGCCGTAGCTGATGGGCTGATCGGTATTTCTACCCAACTGCGCAGTCGCTACCAGGAGTTGAAGAGCGACCGCAAGTCCGTCAAGAACCAGATCAAGCAGAGCAGCTTCGAGGTGCGCAAACGGGCGCAGGCTACCGTGCGGGAGGTGAAGGAGATCTGTGGTCTGGCGCGGTAGGTGGTGTGATCTTGTTTACCGCAGAGTACACGGAGTACACGGAGTACGCAGAGTACGCGGAGGGGGTGATCAGGCGGTGTGGAGATAGGGGAAAGGTCTACGTACATCGACGGAATGTTGCGCTAGCCTATTAGTAGTTCCAACCCAAGACACCCCAGTAATCCGATCACGCTCACCAGTGTTTCCATGACCGTCCAGCTGCGGAGGGTCTGCGTCACGGTGAGACCGAAGTATTCCTTGAAGAGCCAGAAGCCGGTGTCGTTGACGTGACTGCAGGTCAGGCTCCCCGCGCCGGTGGCCAGCACGAGCAGCTCCGGTGATACCCCACCACCGGAGGCCAGCGGCAGTACGATACCCGCCGCCGTGATCGCTGCCACCGTTGCCGAGCCGAGGGTAATACGTAGGGCCGCAGCGATCAGCCAGGCGATGACCAGGGGGTGGGCGTTGAAGTTCTCCAGTGTGGTTACGATATAGGTACTCGTGCCGCTGTCCACCAGCACCTGCTTGAAGGCTCCGCCCGCGGCAATGATGAGTAGGACGGCCGCCATAGGTGCGAGTTGCCTGCCCACCCGCGACATCAGGTAGCGCAGCGACTGGCCGGTCTGCCAGCCCAGCAGACCCATGGCCACCACCACACCCAGCAGTAGGGCCACGGTGGCATCACCCGCCAGTAGGAGCCAGGAGGCCGTAGCCAAATCCTCATCTACTGTTTTGAGTAGCGCCACACCCGCCAGTAACAGCACCGGCAGCAGGGCACAAAATACACTCGTCCCGAAGCTCGGCAGGGTGGCGGGAAGGTCCGCTTCATCCAGCACGGCAGCACCACTTGTCTGGGGCATGTTACGTAGGGTGCGGGCGAAGAGGGGCCCGGCAATGATTACGGCGGGCACCGCCAGGATGAGTCCGTACAGCAGGGTCTTACCCAGGTCCGCGCCATAGGTGCCCGCAATGAGTACGGGCGCAGGGTGGGGGGGCAAAAACCCATGGGTGACCGACAGCGAAGCTACGGCAGCCACGGCAATCATAGCCAGGGGTAGTCCGGTTTTCTTGGCGGACGCGAAAATGATGGGTGCCATCATCACGAAGCCGACGGCATAAAACAGGGGGATGCCGATCAGAAATCCGACCAGGCACAGGCCCCAGACTACACTGCCGTCCTGCCGGTCCCCGAGTAGCTCGTCCGTAATGACCTGTGCAGCACCCGTTTCGGCAATCACGCCACCGAGCGCAGCTCCGAGACCGAGGATCAGGGCGAGTCCGCCGAGGGTGCCCCCTACGCCGGAGGTAACCGATTCCAGGGTAGCCGTGACGGGCATCCCCAGCCCTAGTCCGGTAGCGATAGCAACCAGGACGAGCGCCACGAAGGGGTGCCACTTGAATCCAACGATGAGGGCCAGGAGCGCAGCAACGGCCAGTAGAGTAATAAGTAGGGGCATGGGGGAAGATAATCACATCCCCCACGCCCCACTAGCGCTAGTTATCGCTGGTGTCTACCGAGAAGGTGATCTTCACATTTACGCGGTAGGACGAGATCTGTCCATTGTCGACCGTGACGGACTGCTCGCGGACGTAGGCGCTCTTGATGTTGCGCACGCTCTTGCTGGTTTCGGCGATGGCGCCCTTGACGGCGTCCTCGAAGCTGTTGGGGCTTTCGCTGAGGACTTCGATGACTTTCATTACACTGGCCATAGTAGACTGCTTTAGAGTGGGTTAGTTAGTAAGTAGGCCGAGGAGCACTAAACTGCTTCCCCGGGCCCGTTCTACTTCTAAGCGCAGACGGTAGGCCCCGGGTTCGGTCACCGTATAGTCCAGCATGGGGTAAGCATCCCCGTCGCGATCCAGACGTAGAATTTCCGCATCCGTGCCCGCCAGGTAAAGATCGATGTCCTGGATGCTCTCCGGACCGGTAGCCACGAAGAATTGCTGGCTGGCGGTCAGCTGGAGATTTTCCACCGTAGCCCCCTGCCCCTCGTCAAGTAGGTAACCAAACACGCACCAGGTATTCGGACCGCGCCGAAAGGTCTTGGCCCCGCCCGCCGCCCGTACCGCACCCGCGGCCGCGCCAAATTGCCGGCTCACGTCGCGGTAGGCCGCATCCGACAGCGAGACCCCGAAGGAGCGCAGCATACCCAGGGCCACCAGGGCGGTTTCTGCATCGCCGTTCAGGTAGTGCAACTGAATGGTATAGGTGGCTGCGCGGTCGACGGTAAACTCTACGATGGGCGTCTGATCGGGTTCGGTATCGGAGGCCACGATGGTGCCGGCGGCATCGCGGACCAGCAGGTCCAAATCTGTAGTGCCCGGCTCGGCCGAGGCAATAAAGGTGTACTTGCTGGCTACGTCGAGATAAACCTCCAGACTGACGGTCTGCGTCCGATCGAGCTGCGTAGCCGCCAGGCACAGGCCCGGTCGCCAGCCTACCTCCGAGACGGCGACCATTAGGTTGCACTTGGCGTAGAGGCCGTCCAGGGTTTGGGTAAGGCGGTCGGCGGTAGACCAGGACTGGGCCGAAACCGGCAGGGCGGCGAGTAGTAGCAATAGCAGACGCAAGAGGACCTCCGCCGTACGGCGGGCCGCTCCCGCATGGTCGGACAGGTACGCCCGTTGCGCGGCCTGACTACGGGCATAGGCGGCGGGCTCGTCCAGCTCGGCGAGTCGCTGCGATAGTTCCGCACCGTCGTTGATCGCAAAGGCACCTCCCCGGGCTACCGCAGCGCGGGCTTCGGGGAATTTGGCGTAGCGTGGTCCGAGCAGTACGGGCAGCCCGTAGCTCATCGGTTCCAGGGTATTGTGCAGACCGGCCCCGAAGGCCCCCCCGATATAGGCCAGCGTACCGTAGCGGTAGGCCCGACTCAGGATACCGATGGTGTCGAGCAGTAAGACGCGACTCCCGCCGGCCTGCCCCGTGTACCGTTCCGCGGCGAACTGCTGCTGCCAGGCAGCGAGCTGTGCTCCATCCAGTTGGTGGGGGGCCAGTACCAGGCGCCAGTGATCCGGCAGCGTAGGCCATGCTTCGGCGATGGCCGCCACGTCGGGCGGCCAGACGGAGCCGGCAAACAGGGTAGGGTGCCCGTCGGTGAAGGCCGCTAACCGTGGATCGTCAAAGGATCGTTCGGCGAGGGCGCGGGTGCGATCGATGCGGGGGTCGCCGGTCACCGTGACGTGGGTGATGCCCTGAGTAGCCAGTAGGTCACGGTCTTCCCGTGTCTGTACTAGCAGGTGATCGAATTGCTGCAGCAACCCACGGTAGAAGCCCCCGTAGGAACGAAAGAAGAGCTGCTCCGGACGAAAGCTTCCCGCGATCAGAAAGGTAGGTACCCCGGCGGCCCGCAGGCTGCGCAGGTGATAATGCCAGAACTCGTACTTGACGAACAGCGCGAGCTGCGGACGTAGGAGCGCGATCCAGTCCGCGGCGCGGCGCGGGGTGTCGGCCGGCAGGTAGGTGACTACTTCGGCCAGACTGGTAGCGTGACAGCGTTCGTAGCCACTGGGGCTAAAGAAGGTGAGGACCACGGCCCAGTCCGGTCGCTCCGCCCGCAGGACCTCCAGTACCGGTCGGCCCTGCTCGAACTCGCCCAGACTGGCGGCGTGCATCCATAGGATGGGCCGGCCACTGTCGTGTAAGTGTTGGATGGACTGCCGCACGTCCTGCCGCCGGCCGGCTACCCACTTGGCGGCCTGGGCGTTGCCCAGTCGGGCGGCGGCGGCGATGCCCAGGTGATAGGCGGCGGTGCTGCCGCGGTAGAGGAGCTCCGGCAGACTCAACCCAGCAGCTTTTCGCGCTGCGTACGGTACTCGCGTTGGGTGAGGATACCGGAGTCGTGGAGCTCCCGCAGCTGGTTGATCTGCGCGAGCAGGTCGGGGGGGACCTCGTCTTCGCCGACGGGGTCGGCCTGCAGCAGATCATCGGTAGCCGGGGGGGTGACCAGGTTGAGTAGGCGGTAGTTATTGCTGCGGAACTGGGCGTAGGCGGCGCTGGTCCGTAGCTCCTTGAGGGCGGGGTGGCTCTCGATACGGTCCGGCCGGGGAAGCTGGTGGGTGACGGCTACTTCCAGCGCGCGCAGCGCCTTGGCGTACTGGCCCAGCAGCGCGTAGCAGCAGCCCAGATTAAACTGCACGACCGGATCGGTGGGGGCCAGCTCACTGGCTTCCAGAAAGGCTTCCGTAGCCAGGTCATAATCGCTTGACTGGTAATACTTCACGCCTTCCTGCTTAAGGGCTTCCAGGCTAGGACGTTGCTGGCCGCGCTGCCGTTTCCAGGAGGGGTGATCGAGGGAGGAGAGCACGTAGCCCGGAGCGGCCAGGGCCTGGGGGTCGTACTTGGCGGCCCAGCGTTCGTAGGGAGTGGACCAGAAGACAATGGCCGTGATCAGGGGAGCCAGCACAAAACCGACCAGGATGAAGGGTAGGGGCATTTCACCGCCGGTCTCGGCCAGCATGGCTATGATGGCCCAGAAGCCTACGAACTGCGCAGCGCCCCGCCACCACTGCCCGAGGTAAAAGCGGTGTACGCCAAAGATGCCCAGGAAGAAGGCGAAGAAGCCGGCCAGGTCTTTTTTTAGCATGCGTGAAGAAGCGAAAGGTGTGGTAGCTAGCTAACGTCACGGAGGGAAGCTGGGTTGCTACAACCTGCGCCGTCGGCGCGTACTCCGCTCGTTAAATTCGGTAACAATTGCGTCCATGTTCCGGTAGCGGTAGCCCCTGCTGCCGATCTTCTTGGCGAGCTCGGGACTAGCCTCGCGAAGAAATTCCCGCAGATTGCGCTTATACCCTCCGCGGGGCACGGCCAGGAATTCCCCCTGCCCGTACTCCAGGTAGTACTCCGGCGGGGGCGTGGAGAACATGCGCAGCATACTATCGTCTACCCAGCGGCCGCCGCCCTTGGGCAGTCGGAACAGGCTGATCGACCGTCCGCGTACCTCCTCCTGCAGGAAGTACCACATCCCCTCGTGCTGCCGGCTCACGAAGCGCATCGACTCTCCGTTGTAGTTGAAGCCGAAGCCACTGACCAGAAAGGGGTGGATAGAGTATTCATCCCCGAAGTCATTGGTGAAGGTGATGATATTGCCCCCCGGCGAGTACTGCAGCACGTTGAGGTAGCCCGTAAGCTGGTAGCCGTCCTTCGTGAGCAGGAAGCCGCGGAACGATTCGGCCGAGGCCAGACTAGAGAACAGAATGAGTATCAGTAGGTAATAGTGCCGCATACGTAGTGCCCTTGGTGCTCCGTAAAATACCACATTTGGTCGGCTGTTCACCCACTTCACCCAATGAAAAGTCGGCTACCCGCCAAGTAGGGGCCGGACCGCCTCGCGCACATCCGGTAGCGTACGGAAATTACGCCGGTAGATGTACCGCAATTCGTTGCGGTAGATGAAGGAGGTCGGTAGGGTGCCGTCCCAGTGTTCGTCCAGCGCCGTCTTCCAGTCCTGCCGGTCGTCCGTCAGCACCACGGTAGGCAGGTCGATGCCGCGCCGGGCCAGGTAGTCGGGGATGCGCGCGATGGCTGCCGTGTCCGTATCCAGGCTGATCAGGATCAGCCGTAGCGGACCGTCTGTTTCATCCGATAGCTCCTGCAGCAGCGGCAGTTCGTCCAGGCAGGGCTTGCACCAGGTGGCCCAGAAGTTGATCAGGTAGGTAGTGTCGTTGCGCTGGGCAAGTATGGGGGCCAGTGCCTCGTAGCGGTCATACACCCTGGGTATATCACCAGCCAGTGGGTCCGGCGCGAGTAGGGAAGACACGGGGGCGGTGACCGCGGGTGCCGGTGGGTCGCACGCCGGTAATACCACCAAGCCGTAAAGAAGTAACATATACCGCATGCACTACCCAACAGCCGGGGCGGCCGGAATGGTTCGCGCTTCATCCGATGCCGCTACAGAGGTAGGGGCCAGTAGTCCGGCAGCGGCGCCTCCACCTCGATCGTAGCTTCGGTACCGGGGTCGGGAAACGCTAGCGAATAGGCGTGGAGCGCGATGATGTTATCGCGCAGCGGCAGCATATTACCGTAAGTAAGGTCGCCCACAATCGGGGCGCCTACCGTGGCCAGCTGAATGCGGAGCTGATGGAAGCGTCCCGTGACCGGTTGAAGTTCGTATTCATACCGTCCGTCCACTTCCCGGAGCAGCCGGTAGCTCAGGCGGGCCTCCTGGGTATCGGGTACCGGGCGGGTGCTGGCGAAGGCCTTTTTACGGTCCGGCGTACGGCCCAGGTAGTGTACCAACTCGCCATTCGCGGCGGGCAGCGGCTGCTGGGTGACCGCCCGGTAAACCTTCTGTGTAAGCCGCTCGGCGAAGGCCTGGTTGAGCTTGATCAGTACCGACTTCTTACGGGCCAGCAGCAGTGCGCCGCTGACGGGGCGGTCCAGGCGGTGCACGATGCCGACGTAGGCAGCTTTCTTGGCCCCCGCGCGTTGCCACTGCACCTGCGCCCGCGCCTCTACCGTATCGTACTGAAAGTGACGTTCCGTGGCGATGCCGGCGGGTTTGTTGATGACGGCCCAGCCCGGGCCCTCGCGGAGAATTTCTAGCATGGGGGGTAAGGTAAGTAGCCCCCGCGGCTAGCGTACTATCTTTAGCCTACCCCAATGACGTATTCCTCGCCCACTGCCGTGCCCCCCGCCGCTGCCGCCGGCCTGACCGATCGCGAGCTGGTGGCGGTCATTCTGGACGGCAAACGCGCGTACCTCAATGAGCTCTACCGCCGCTACCAGGATCGGGTGTACTACAAGTGCCTGGGTATGGTGCGCGATGCCAGTCAGGCCCAGGACCTGGCCCACGATGTGTTCATCAAGGTGTTCACCAACCTGCACAAGTACCAGGGGAATGCCGATCTGTCGTTCTGGATCTACGCCATTACCTACAACCACTGCGTATCTCACCTGAAGAAGGCCAAGCGACTGCGCTTCGATACGATGGAGGAATCGGTCGATGCCGTCGACGGCAGCCAGGATGCACTGCACGAGAAGCTGCTGCACGACCTGCAGCTCGATCAGCTCGACCGGCTACTCAAGCGACTGCCCCGGGAAGATGAAGTGTTGCTGACCCTCAAGTACCAGGAGGCGATGAGCGTCAAGCAGATCGCCGCTATTTTACAACTCTCGGAAAGTGCGGTGAAGATGCGTCTGCTGCGCTGTCGGGAACGCCTCGCCAAACTGCTCAACGGACTGTCACATGCCTAAGAACACCATGGATCTGCTGCTGGAAGCCCGACTGCAGCAACTGGCCAGCCAGCGGCGGGCCACGAGCGCCCCGCCGCCGGACCTTAAAAAGGAGGTGTTTCGCACCCTCGACCTGCTCGATACGATCGGGGAGGTCGGCGCTCTCTTCACCGGTACCCTGATCGGCACCGCTGCGGAGTTCATCGACCTGCTCGAAGACCCCACCGGGGAAGGTCACCCGTCACCCCCGCCACCACCCACCGAACGACAAGCTCCCCCCACCCATGAATGAATCCAGCGGCTACACCTACCTGTTTCTCGATAGCCTGGAGGGCATGGCCCGCTCCGCCCTGGCGGTGCTGCCCCGCCTTCTGGCTGCCGTGTTCATCCTGTTAGTGGGCTGGCTCATCGCGCGGCTACTGGCCCGCGGACTGGCCCGGGTGCTACGCGCTACGCGCTTTGACCGGCTGGCGGAGCGCTCCGGCATTACCGACCTACTCCATAAGGCCAGTGTACAGGATAGCGCCTCGGTGCTACTCGGCCGCCTGCTGTACTACCTGCTCATGCTGATCGTAGTGATCACCGCGGCCGATACGGTAGGCTGGACGGCCGTCAGTACGGAGATCAGTAAGCTGCTGGCGTACCTGCCCAGGCTGCTGTCCGCCCTGATCTTCTTCGTAGTAGGCTTCTACATCGCCACCTTTATCCGCGACGTAATCCGCGGAGCTACCTCTAGTCTGGGCATCAGTGCGGGCCGTATCGTCTCTTCGGTCGTGTATTATCTGCTGCTGGTGATCGTCACCCTTACCGCCCTGGAGCAGGGTGGGGTAGATACCAGCATCATCACCTCCAATATGCTGGTCATCGTGGGGGCCATCATGCTGGCCGCCGCGATTGCCTACGGACTGGCGAGTCGCCACGTACTGACCAATATCCTGGCGGGCTACTTCACCCGGCGCACGGTGCGCGTTGGTCAGCTCGTAGAAGTGGACGGGCAGCGGGGCCGGATCACGGCCATGTCGGGGCTGTCCATCACCCTGCAGGTGAGTCCTACCGAGACGCTGATCCTACCCACCCAGCTCTTCATCACCCACCCCGTCCTGGTGGTGGAGGACCCTGCGGCTTAGCCTAAAATATATTTTCGTGGACCATGTGACCGCCCTCCCGGGGCGTAGTCTTTAGGGCGTACGTACCCCTGAGGGCTACTTCCTGTGGGGGATACCACGACTATGTTTATAGATTTCTGAGAGACGCGTTTGAAATACTATGAACCTTTATCCAGGCTACGGCGGACCGGTACACACTGGCCCGCCGTCCTTTTATTACTGTAGTCCCCGCCGGAAGCCGAAGTAGGCCGGCTTACGCTCCAGGTTCTCGTCGTACACCGTGGGCCAGTCACCCATATCGAAGAAGCCCTTGATCCAGGTATCGCGATCCGTAAAGTCCCAGAAGGTGATCCCGTATTGCTGCGGCGCGGGTACCTCCTGCCGGTAGATCCGCGCGAGGGCCTCGTAGCGCTCGGCCTGCTGCTCGAGCATGGCCGGGGTGACGGCCTGTACGTGCTCCGTCCCGCCACCGGCCTCGTCGTTGTGGGTGTTGAAGATCAGGTCGAGCTCCGAGACGTGAATGAGCAGGCCGGTAGCCGCCGCCCGCCGGAGCGTGCTGCGTACCACCGCCGTATCGTCACCCATCTGCTGGTGCCACTGCAGGCCGATGCCGTCGATGGGTACCCCGGCCCCGCGCAGGGAGTCTACCAGGGCTAGCAGACCGGTGACCTTAGCCGTATCGCGCTCCGTGCCGAAGTCGTTGATGAATAGCTTTGCGTCCGGATCGGCCCGCCGGGCGGTGCGGAAAGCCAGGCCGATGTAGTCCGTACCCAGCTGTTGGTAAAAGGGCGACCGCCGCATGCCGCCGCCTTTCGTATCGAGCACCTCGTTGACTACGTCCCAGCCGTCGATCCGGCCCCGGAAGTGGTTGACCACGGTATCGATGTACGCCGTAAGAAAATCCGCCATCGCAGCACCCTGCAGACCGGCAATATGGTCCGGCAGACCGTAGTGCCATACCAGGGCGTGACCGAACATGCGCATACCTTGCGCCTCGGCAAAGGCAACGGTCGAATCCGCCCGCGCAAAGTCGAGCTGCCCCTCCCTGGCCGCGATGCGGTACATTTTCATGTCGTTGGTCGACGTGATGCTGTTGAATTCAGTGGTGGTAATGGCGCGGAGTTTCGCATCCTCGTTTACCCGGCGAATATTGATGGCCCCACCGATGGGGAAGCTTGCAGCGTCCTTAAGTCCGGCGGGCTCCGCGGTGGCTGCCGACGCTTGGGGGCTAGCGTCCCGGTCGGCACAGCCAACAAGTAACAGGATGAGAAGGGAGACCAGGTAGTGCATTGCGATGTATTTGCGCATCAAGATAGACTACTGCACACACCGGGTGGCTGCCGGAGGTGTACCCTACTTCAGGTAGCGCTCCTCGACGAACTGCCTGACCTCCTTGCGGTAGCTGTCACTGATGGGCACCTGCGTCTCCCCGATCTTCAGGCTGTCGCGCGAGACTTCCTCCACCCAGTCCAGCCCCACGATGTAGGAGTGGTGGGTGCGCAGGAAGCGGTCGGCCGGCAGCGCCTCGACGAGCCCGCGCAGACTCTGCAGGGTAGTAATGTTGCGCTGGGGCGTATGGATGCGCACGTAATCCTTGAGCCCCTCGATGTACTGGATGTCGGCGAGTCTGACGCGTACCGACTTCGTGCCATCCTTCACGAATAGGTAATTACGGGTGTCTTCCGGTACCGGCGGTGCTGTGGTGGTGGTAGGCAACAGTTTATCTACGCACATCAGGAAGCGCTCGAAAGTGATGGGCTTGAGCAGGTAATCGGTGACGTCGAGTTCGTAGCCCTCGATGGCGTAGTCGGCATAGGCGGTGGTGAGTACTACGGCCGGCTTGGTCTTGAGTACCCGCAGCAGACTGATGCCGGTCAACTCGGGCATCTGCACGTCCAGGAAGACCACGTCCGGCGGGTCAGTCTGTAGCCGTTGGAGGGCCTTGACGGGACTTCCCAGCGAGCCAGCCAGGGTCAGGCTGGGCAGCCGGCCGATGTACTGCTCGAGGAGGGCACGGGCCATGGGTTCGTCGTCGACGACCAGGCAACTGAGCGGCGGCGGCGGGGGAGGGGTCACGTGAGTTGGAGTTGGAGGTCTACGCGGTAGCGGTCTTCGGTGTCGTCCGTATGCAGCACGTAGCGTTCGGGGTAGCTGAGTTCGAGCCGGCGGCGCACGTTCTGTAGTCCGATGCCGGATTTTTCGGGCAGCGTCTTGTTGCTGGCGGCCAGCTTGCTGTTCGTGACCTGGTAGTGGCAGCTGCCGGCATTGACGTCCAGGCGCACGGTGATGAATACGTCGTCGCCCGCCCCGCTCACGCCGTGCTTGAAGGCGTTCTCCAGGAAAGTGATCAGGATCAGAGGGGCGATGCGTACGCCCTCCACCGCGCCGGCTACTTCGAAGGTGATGGGGATGCGGTCCTCCAGCCGCAGCCGTTCCAGACTCAGGTAGTTCTCGATGTACTCGATCTCGCGCTCCAGCGGTACCAGGGGGTGGTTGCTGTCGTGCAGCATGTAGCGCATCATACTGGAGAGCTTGGCGATCACGTCCGGCGTGCGGGGGCTCTGGTTGACGGCCAGGTAGTACAGGTTGTTGAGGGTGTTGAACAGGAAGTGGGGGTTGATCTGCGCCTTGAGGAACTGCAACTCGCTGCTCAGTTGCTGGTTTTCGAGCTCCTTGCGGCGGGCCTCCAGCTCGAAGTAGTCCTCCACGAAGCGCAGCAGACCCACGCAGACCACGGCAAAAAAGCCGCTCATGATCACATTGACCACAAAGCGGGGGGAGTACATCCAGTCGCTATCCGGAAAGTAGGCGCGCAGAATGAGCTGCTTACCGTACAGGAACAGGAAGCTAAACCCGATGAATACCGCACCGAAACTGAGCAGGTAGCGGCCCAGTTCCTGGCGGCGGATCAGGCGGGGCAGAAAGTAGAAGTAGTTGAGGTAGGAGATGGACAGTAGCGCCAGCACGTGAAAGCTGCCGTCCGATACGAGCCGGCCCCAGTTGGGCTCCCCGTCCTTACCGAAACTGATCGTGTAGAGGAAGAGCGAAGCGTACACCATCCAGAAGGCAGCGTGTAGGATAATCTTTTTGTGCCGCTGAAAAAATTGAGTCATGCGCGTAGCTCGCTAGGGGGGGGGAGACTGCTAATGTACGGGGAAGCAGCCGCCCGGCGGACCTACGATCTACCGTTTGCCCGGAATAGTCGCCCGTTGGGGCAGCATACGCGACGGGGAGGTCACGGGGCGGTACACCATGCGAACCGACCTGCTCAATCGGGCGGGTACGCAGGTGCGGTATATGTAGATTAGCAATTTATAACCTGTATAAAAGGCTTTACATAAAAATTAAACCGGTTGAATTAAATTTTATCAGTACATTCAATTGTTCGCTGCGGCGACGCACTAGTTTGTATCACCATAATTTAATCAACATCATGCAACGACTTTTGCTACTCTGTCTCACGGCGGGCTGCGCTACGCTGATGGCGGTATCCTCGCCCCTGCCCCCACCGCCCGCCGAGCTACCCGTTATCCTGATTACCGGTGTCATTACGGACGAAAGCGGCGAGCCCCTCATCGGAGCCACCGTCATCCAGGAAGGCACTACCACGGGTACGGTCACCGATGTAGACGGGCTGTTCTCCCTGGACGTCACGGGGGAAGATCCCCACCTCGTAGTGACCTATACCGGCTACGCCAGCCAGATCATTCAGCTCGGTAACCTTACCGAAGTAAAGATCGTCATGCTCGAAGACTCCGAAACCCTCGACGAGATCGTCGTAGTAGGCTACGGTATCCAGCGTAAACGCGACGTTACCGCCTCCATTTCCAGTCTGGAATCGGAGCAGATCACCGAGATCGCTACCGCCAGCGGCGTGCAGGCCATGCAGGGGCAGGTAGCCGGCGTAGACATCGTGAGCGCCGGCGGCCGGCCCGGCGCCAACCCGACGATCCGTATCCGGGGGCGGCGCTCGCTCTCCGCCGGTAACGACCCACTATTCGTCATCGACGGTATTCCGCAGACTAGTGGTACCAACGCCATCGCCGATATCAATCCCCAGGATATCGAATCTATGGAGATCCTTAAGGATGCGGCCGGTACGGCCATTTACGGTAGTCGTGGCGCCAACGGGGTAGTGCTGATCACTACCAAGCGCGGCTCGTCGGGCCGTACCATCGTATCCTACGATGGCTATTACGGCGTGACCAGTCCGCTCAATACCGTAGACATGATGAACGGTGCCGAGTTTGCCGACCTCAAGCGGGAGAGCCGGCGCCTGGGCTGGAACGGGACCATCCCCTCCGATGAGGAGGTCTTTCTGGACCCCACCGAACTGGAAAGCATCGCCCAGGGCCGCAGCACCGACTTCCAGGATCTCGTACTCGGTACCGGCAATCAGATGAACCACCAGCTGAGCGTCCGCGGAGGTAGCGAAAGCACCCAGTTCAATATATCCCTCGGCTACTTCGACGAGCAGGGTATCATCAGTAATATGGACTTCTCCCGCTATACCGCGCGGGTCAATCTGGATCAAACCATCAGCGATGTATTCCAGGCGGGTATCTCCTTTACCGCCTCTAATTCGCTGCAGAACTTCGGCTCCAACGCCACGGTAGGGGAGGCCCTGGCCAATAACCCGCTCGGTATACCCTACAATGAGGACGGCAGCGTACGCTTCCTGCCCACCAATGACGGTATCCGTACCAACCCGCTGGCCGAGATCCAGCCCAATGCCTACCTGGACGAGCGGCGGGTCACGCGGCTCTTCGCGCCCGTCTACCTGAAGGCCCGGATCACACCGGGACTTACCTTTACGACCACCTTCGGCCCCGATATCCGCTACTACCGGCGGGGGGAGTTCCGGGCGAGCCTGACCAACGATAACCGCGGGGGCCCCTCCGATGCCGAAACGACCAACGTGCAGGATTTCGGCTATACCTGGGAGAACCTGCTGACCTACAATAAAGACTTCGGCGCAGATCACACGCTCGGACTTACGGGCCTGCAGTCCATCCAGAGCTTCCGACAGGAGGACTTCCGCAACTCCGTCCTGAACCTGCCCTACGAGGATCAGCTGTTCTACAACATCGGTACGGCGGAGGTGAAGGGTGATCTGTTCTCCAACCTGATCGAGTGGAAGCTGGCCTCCTTTATGGCCCGGGCAAACTACTCCTACAAGGGCAAGTACCTGTTTCAGGCCAGTATGCGGGCCGACGGCTCGAGCCGCCTGGCGGAGGGCAATAAGTGGGCCTACTTTCCGGGCGTATCCCTGGGCTGGCGCATTGGTGCGGAGCCCTTCATGGCCGGCATCGACTTCATCAATGACCTGAAACTGCGGGCCAGCTACGGCGAGGTGGGCAATACGGCCATCGACCCCTACCAGACCCAGGGTAGCCTGCAGCGCACGGTCTACGCCTGGGGGGAGTCGCCCGCCTTCGGCTTTGCCCTGCAGGATATCCCCAATCCGAACCTCGGCTGGGAGGTTTCTAAGACTCTCAACTTCGGCGTCGACTTCGACCTGCTCAACGGCCGCTTCAACGGATCGATCGAGCTGTTCCGTACCAATACCACCGACCTGCTTCTGGCGCGTAACCTGCCCCCGACCTCCGGCTACGGTAGCGTGTTCCAGAACATCGGCTCTACCCGTACGCAGGGCGCGGAGTTTACCCTCGGCGCGGCGCTGTTCACCCAGCCGGAAGGGTTTCAGTGGAGCGTAGACTTCAATATTTCGCGCTATACCGAGGAGATCACCGAACTGGCCCTGCGAGATGAGGATGGCAACCCCGTAGACGACGTTGGTAACGGCTGGTTCATCGGCGAGAGTATTACCGCTTTTTACGACTACCGCAAGATCGGCATTTACCAGGCCGACGAGGCGGACATCGCCGAGGTCCGCGAGGCCAAGGAACCCGGAGAGATCAAACTGGACGATATCGACGGCGACGGGGTGATCACACCCGATGACCGCCTCGTGATCGGCTCCGAAGTGCCCGACTTCCTGGGGGGCATCACGAACCGCTTCTCGTACCGCGGACTGGAGCTGACCGTCTTCGTCTTCTTCCGGCAGGGACAGACCATCAGCAGCCGGTTTCACAATGGCAATAACAACCTCTTCGGACGCTACAACAACCTGGACGTGGACTACTGGACCATCGACAACCCCAGCAACGCCAATCCGCGGCCGAACGAAAATCAGGAGCGGCCGCGCAACGTCTCGACCCTGACCTACTTCGACGGCAGCTTCGTCAAGCTGCGCAACGTACAGCTGGGCTACAACCTGCCCGACTCCTTCGTGGGCCGGCTGGGCCTGAGCCGCCTGCGGGTATATATGTCCGGACAGAACCTCTGGTTTGCCTCCAAGTACGACAGCTTCGATCCGGAGATCGACGACGTTATTCCCAGCACCAAAATCTTCCTCGGCGGCATTCGTGCCACCTTCTAATCCCATCGCACCATGACTATTCGTACGCTTATATTTATGCTTGTTGCGGGTACCCTGGTATTCGCACTCCCTTCCTGCGACAGTTACCTGGAAGAAGAGCTGATCAGTACCGTCTCCTCGGATACCTACTATCCCACGCCGGCCGGCTTTGAGGACGCGGTCAAGGCCGTCTACTCCTTTACCAAGCCGTTTTACGGCGTGGAGCGCGGCTATACCATGACCGTGTTCGGCACCGATACCTATACCAACGGCGCCGATGGTAGCTTCAAGGGGATCAACCTCTACGACGGCCAGCTGAACCCCACCGACAACGTCATCGAGGGCACCTGGCGCGATCTTTACCGCGGCATCAACCAGGCCAACGCCGTGGTAGACCGGGCACCCGCCCTGGAGGGCCTCACGGAGGAGGAGAAAACCGCCCGCGTGGCGGAGGTCCGCTTCCTGCGCGCGCTGTACTACTTCGACCTGGTACGCTTCTACGGCGATGTGCACCTGACACTGGAGGAGACCCAGGGGGTAGAGGTCACCGCCAACCGCACGGCAGCCTCCGAGGTGTACCTCCAGGCCATCGTACCCGATCTGGAATTCGCCATCGCCAACCTTCCGGACGAGCAGTCCGACTACGGCCGGGCCACTAAACCCGCCGCCGAGTTCCTACTCGGTAAGGTGCTGCTCACCCGCAGTTACACCGACTACGCGCAGGGCGACGACGCCAGCCGGGCCGAGCAGCTGTTCACCAACGTGATCGAAAACTATGGCTTCCGCCTGCTGGATAACTATGCCGACCTCTGGGAAATCACCAACGAGCGCAACGCCGAAGTGGTCTGGGCCATCCAAAATTCGAAGACACAGGTCGACGAGGGACTGGACGGCAACGGCAACCGCGGTCACCTTTACTTCCTGATGGAATACGATAACCAGCCCGGCCTGACGCGGGACATCGCGAACGGACGGCCCTGGAAGCGCTTCCGGCCCACGCCCTACACCCTGCAACTCTGGGACCGCTCGGTCGATACCCGCTACGACGGCTCCTTCAAATCCGTCTGGCTGGCCAATAACGAGGGCACCATCCCCACCTACACCGCCGAGGAAGCCGCTGCCGGCTACGGGGGGGAGGGACAGCCCAAATTCCAGCCCGGTGATACGGCGATCTACATCCCCGGTCCCCAGCTGGAGGATGCCTGGCCGCAGGAGCGGCAGGCCGCGACCCGCTACCAGGTGATCACCAGTGACGAATACACCGAGCGCCTGTTCCCAACGCTGAGCAAGTGGCTCGACCCCACGCGGCCCAACCGGCAGCATACGCAGGGGCAGCGCGACTACGTCCTCATGCGATTGGGTGATGCCTACCTACTGCGGGCCGAAGCCCGCCTACAGCAAGGTGACCGGGAAGGTGCCGCGGAGGACATCAACGTGATCCGCACCCGCGCCGCGGTCGAAGGACAGGAAGAAGCCAACCAGGTCACCGCCGACCAGGTCGACCTGGATTTTTTGCTCGATGAGCGCGCCCGGGAGCTGGTGGGTGAGGGGCACCGCTGGTTCGACCTGACCCGCACCATGACCCTGGTAGAGCGCGTACAGCAGTACAACGAACAGGCCGCGCCTAACATCAAGGATTTTCACGTCCTGCGGCCCATCCCGCAGGACCAGATCGACCGCACCCTGGGGGGCTATCCCCAAAACCCGGGCTACCAGTAGCGACCATACAGGAATGGACGTTGCACCAGCGATCCCGCCCGATAGATACGGTGGGGTCGCTGCTGTGTTTAGGCTACCCGGTACTTGATGCCGAGTCGCTCGATGCCGTTGATGAAGTCGGTGTCGGCGTCGACGAGGCGCTCGCGGCTGACCATCTTGAGCTTGATGTCTTCCTCGGCGTCGTAGAAGACCATACGGAGCTTTTGCTGCCCCTTGTACTTGGCACAGAGGGTGTCGAGATCGGCGACGAGCTGGGCGCTGAGGTCGCGTAGGGGGAGTTTGAGGACGATGGCCTCCGTGAGTTCGCGTCCGATACCTTCTAGTAATTTTACTTCACTGATATTGACCTCTACCTCCTCGCTGTTCCACTTCTGGCGGTAGTTGGCCTTGACGAATACGGCCTTGCCCTGACTGAGCACGTGCTTGTACTTCTCGTAGTCCTCGCCGAACAGCTTGAACTCGATCATGTCGTCGAAGTCGCTGAGCTCGAAGATGCCCCAGCCGTTGCCATTCTTGCTCACCATGTGGCGCGAGCCGCTGATCATGCCGGCCAGCCGCATGGTGATCTTACCGTACTTCTCGGGATTGAGATCGCCGATGGAGCAGGTAACATAGTTGTCGATCTCCAGCTTGTAGCCGTCCAGGGGGTGGCCGCTGACGTAGATGCCGGTGACCTCCTTTTCGCGGTTGAGCTTCTCGGGCAGGTTCCACTCCCGGGCCTCGGGGGGGGAGGGCTCATCGGGCAGGATCTCCTCCTGCATATCGCCGAACAGCGAATTGGCGGCCGAGGCCAGCTGGCTCTGGTAGGCGTTGGCGTACTTGGTCACGTGCTCCAGGTAGCTGTCGTACTTCTCGCTGGGCGCGAAGTACTGCGCCCGGTGGATGGTATCGAAGCAGTCGAACCCGCCGGCGTCCGCCAGCGCCTCCAGCACCCGCTTGTTGACCGTGCCGGGCTCCACGCACTGCATGAGGTGGAACACGGAGGTGAACGGACTACCGCATTCGGTGCGCGCCCGCAGGATCTCTTCCACCGGTCCCTCGCCGACGCCCTTGAGCGCGGTGAGTCCGATGCGGATGGCCCCCTTCTTATTGACGGCAAACTCGGCCTGGCTCTCGTTGATGTCGGGGCCCAGCACGGGCACTTCCATGCGGCGGCACTCCTTGAGGAAGAAGGTCAGTTTTTCCTGGTTGCTGCGGTTGTGGGTCAGCACCGAGGCCATGTACTCGGCCGGGTAGTGGGCCTTTAGGTAGGCCGTCTGGTAGGCCACGAAGGCGTAGCAGGTGGAGTGCGACTTATTGAAGGCGTAGCTGGCGAAAGCCTCCCAGTCCTTCCAGATCTTACCGAGTTTTTCCTCGGGGTGGCCCTTCTCCTTGCCACCCTCGATGAAGGTGGGGTACATCTTATCGAGTACCGCCTTCTGTTTCTTGCCCATGGCCTTGCGCAGCACGTCGGCCTGGCCACGGGAGAAACCGGCGATGGACTGCGACAGCAGCATGATCTGCTCCTGGTAGACGTAGATCCCGAAGGTCTCCTTCAGGTACTGCTCTTCCGCCTCCAGGGTGTACAGGATGGGCTTGCGGCCGTGCTTGCGGTCGATGAACTCGGGGATGTACTCCAGGGGGCCGGGGCGGTAGAGCGCGTTCATGGCGATCAAGTCGTCGAAGGTCGTCGGCTTGAGGTTCTTCATGTGCTTCTGCATTCCGCCAGACTCGTACTGGAAGATGGCGTTCGTCTCCCCCCGCTGGAAGAGCTCGTAGGTCAGTTTGTCGTCGAGGGGGATGGCGTCGATGTCGATGTCTACGCCGTGGTTGTCCCGCACCATGGTCAGGGCATCCTTGATGATGCTCAGCGTCTTCAGGCCCAGGAAGTCCATCTTGAGCAGGCCGGCGATCTCCGCTACGGAGTTGTCGAACTGACTGATGTACATGCCGGTCTCCTTATCGGCCGTGACGGGCACGTGGTCGGTCACCGGGGTAGGGGTGATCACCACCCCACAGGCGTGCACGCCGGTATTGCGGATGCTGCCCTCCAGCTTGGCGGCCGTGCGGATCAGCTCGCCGATCTCGTCCTGCTGATCGGCCAGTTGCCGAAACTGGTAGGCCTTCTCCTTATCGTCACTGTTGAGCTTAGACTTGAGCTTGGGGTGGATGTCCTTCGGGGCCAGCACGTCGCGCAGGGTGGCGCCGAGCTGGGTGGGGAACGACTTAGCCACCTTATCGACCTCGTGCAGGGGCACGTCCATAACCCGCCCTACGTCGCGCAGACTCGAGCGCGCGGCCATGGTACCATAAGTGATGATCTGGGCCACCTGCTGCTGTCCGTACTTGTCGATCACGTAGTCGATCACCTTCTGGCGGCCTACGTCGTCGAAGTCGATATCGATATCGGGCATCGACACCCGCTCCGGATTGAGGAAGCGCTCGAAGAGCAGGTCGTACTTGATGGGGTCGATATTGGTGATCCCCGTACAGTAGGCGACGGCCGATCCGGCGGCCGATCCCCGGCCGGGGCCTACGCTGACGCCCATCTTGCGGGCCGCGTCGGTGAAGTCCTGCACGATCAGGAAGTAGCCTGGGTAGCCCGAGGCCTTGATGACGGACAGCTCGAAATCCAGCCGCTCCGTCACGACGGCCGAGAGCTCGCCGTAGCGCTTCTTGGCCCCCTCGTAGGTGAGGTAGCGCAGGTAGTCGTCCTGCGTCTTGAAGCCGGCCGGCATGGGGAAGTTGGGCAGCAGTACGTCGCTGGTCAGCTTCAGGTGCTCGACCTTGTCGTAGATCTCCATGGTGTTGGCCACGGCATCGGGCACGTCGAGAAAGAGCTTCGACATCTCCTGCTGCGACTTGAAGTAGAAGTCGGAGCTCGGAAAGCGAAAGCGGCTCATATCCTCCTTCAGGCTACCGGTATTGACGCACAGCAGGATATCGTGGGGCATGAAATCCTCCTCCTCCACGTAGTGGGAGTCGTTGGTGGCGATCACCTTCACGTTGTGCTTGCGGGCCAGGCCGAGCAGCTTCTGGTTGATGTCTTCCTGACTGACGCCGAGCTTGTCGATATTATCCAGTCCGCGGTGCCGTTGCAGCTCGATGTAGTAGTCCTCGCCGAATACATCGAGCCACCACTTGAGGGCGATCTCCGCCTCCTCATCCTTGCCCTGGATGAGCAGCTGCGGAATCTCGGCACCGATGCAGCAACTACTGGCGATGACCCCCTCGCTATACTGTACCAGCAACTCCTTATCGATACGGGGGTACTTGCCGTACAGCCCCTCGATGTAGCCCAGGCTGCACAGCTTGGCCAGGTTCTGATAGCCGGTCTTGTTTTTGGCCAGCATCAGCTGGTGGTAGCGCTTGTCTTTCTCGCCCTTGGCGCGGCTAAAGGCCTGCACGCGGCGGTCGTCTACCAGGTAAAATTCGCAGCCCACCATCGGCTTAATGCCCCGCTTATCGGCCTCAGCGACGAACTTAAAGGCACCGAACATATTGCCGTGATCGGTTAGGGCCACCCCCTTTTGTCCGTCAGCCTGCGCCTTGTCCATCATCGTACCGATCTCCGACGCGCCATCGAGTAGCGAGTACTGGGTATGACAGTGGAGGTGGCAGAATTCGGGCATCTAGCGGACTATTTTGGCCCCGACAAGGTACCCAGAAAACACCTTTTTCAAACAAAAAGTTATCCACAGCATACGGGGGAAAACTTTTTTGCGAAGCCCATTTGGGTAGGAGGTAGAGCGCGGCCGCAGGTGCGATGAGGGTCAACAAAAGCGGGGCCGCCTCCCCAAGGAAAGCGGCCCTGTTGAGGGGGTGCAGGTCTGTACTGACTTACTGCTTTACGAACTGCCGGACCGTCATACGATCACCCTCCAGTAGCTGTAGCTGGTACATGCCGGGGGCGAGGTCACTCACGTCGAGCGTTTCCCGCAGCTGATCGCCTGCCTTATCGAAGGCGAGGTTGCGTAGCTGCCGGCCGGTGAAGTCGGTCAGCCGTACCACTACCCGACCGGCGTATCCACTCGTCAGGTCGAGGGTGAGCGCGGCGGTGGTGGGGTTGGGGTAGACGGATACCTCCGGCGCGTCGGCCTGTGCTGTCTTTAGGGCGGGAAGTTCCGGTCCTCCCGGCAGGGTGACGACCGGTGGTGGGCCTCCCGTGCAGTTAGTGGCCGCGCGGCCTAGCCCCTGCGGTACGGTATTCGTGGCCCGGAAGAGCAGCTTGTCCAGTCGGGTGTTCGACTCACGGTGTACGATGGTCACGGTGTGCGGACCTACACCCAGATCGAACGACACCTGGGTGCCGGCGTCGGCCAGCGTGCGCCACTCGAAGCCATTGGTCAGCAGGGCGCTGCCGTCCAGCTCGTTGCCCATCAGGATATAGTCTCCGCCGTCTACCTGCAACCAGAAGGAGTTGCTGCCCACATCGGGGGCATTCAGGCGTACGAAGCCGTAGTAGGTGGTGGGTACCGTGACGTCGATGGTGAACGTCAGAGTACGCTTCGGATCGGGGTTCACCGGCTCGAACTTGTCGCGCAGGCCCACGTACACCATGGCCTTGTCATTGGAGGCCGTCGGTGCGGTATAGGGTTGCCAGCCCATGCCGGGTCCGCGGATACCGCACTCGGCTTCCAGGGCAAACACGGTGGCTGCGTCCTCTTGGTCGTCGCAGTTGGTAGCTACGTCGCCGAAGCTGGTCACCGGAGGAGCCTCGCCGGTCATGTTCAGGTGCAGCTTGTCCAGTTCCGTGCCGGCCTCGCGGAAGGCGAAGTCGATGAAGTTGGTACCGCCTTCCAGGGTGATTGGTCCGTCGGGGTACTGCTTCCAGCGGTAGCCCTGCCCCTGCGGAAAGCCGCTGCTCCAGCTGTACCATTCCCCGTCGTTGATGCGCACGTAGTAGGAATCGTTCAGTCCGTCCGGCGCGTTGACCCGGGCGAAGAGGCTGTACATCCCCGCCTCGGCATTGGGTACCGCGAAGCGGACGCGGTTAGCAGGTACGTCATCGGGAACCGCCATGCGGGAGGTCGTGGTAGCCGATACCGCCTGGTTGGCGCTGGCCTGCTCGGTGAGGACCGTCTCCCAGGCCTCGCCCACGGTGGCACACTCGGCCTCCAGCCAGAAGGTATTCATGGTCGGTTCGGGGGCCGGGTCGGTGACCGTTACGACTACGGTGTCGGTATCCGTAGCATTGAAGTCGTCCGTTACCGTCAGGGCTACGTTGTAGGTGCCGGGCGCAGCGAAGGTGGCCATGGGGGTAGGACCGCTGGCGCTGCCGCCATCTTCCCACGACCAGGCGTAGCTCACGATGGTGCCGTCGTCGTCGAAGGAGTCGCTGCCGTCCAGCTGTACCGTGAGGGGCGCTGGTCCGCTCGTAGGCTCGGAACGGGCTACGGCCATGGGGGGCAGATTGGGCTCGAAG
Organism: Neolewinella maritima; assembly: GCF_923081025.1. Taxonomy (GTDB): domain Bacteria; phylum Bacteroidota; class Bacteroidia; order Chitinophagales; family Saprospiraceae; genus Neolewinella; species Neolewinella maritima. The sequence continues at coordinate 1,051,343 of NZ_CAKLPZ010000001.1, forward strand.
TCGAAGTCGCCGCAGTTGAAGGCCTCGCCGCCCTTGCCGCTGGGTACCGCTCCGGTCAGGGTGAGGAAGACCTTATCGAGCTGGGTGCCCCGTTGCAGGATGGCAATGTCGATGGTATTGACCCCCAGGCGAAGCCCCGGGAGCTGCATGGGAGCGGCGATCCACTCGAAGTCGTCGGTCGGTTCGATGACCCCCTGGAAGGTGAACCAGTCCTGCTCGTTGACGCGCACCATGAGGTAGCTCTCGCTGGATTCGGTGGCCCGCAGGCGGCCGTAAACGTCGATGCGCAGCAGGTTGATCAAAGGGAGGAGGAGACTGACGTCCAGATCGGGGGGGATGCCAAGGCTACCCAGGTCGATATCGGGAATGTCCAGGTCGGACAGGTTGCCGATGTCGATCGAGCGACGGAAGAACTGGGTGTCGGGCGGCATATCGCCGGGCGGCTTTTGGTAGGCGACGTAGCGCTCCTGGGAGGCCAGTACGTCGGTACCCACGAAGAAGTTGGTGCCGTGTAGGTTGAGGCATTCGGGTTCGATGTACACACCCGTCAGGAAATTGAAGTTCCCGCCCTGCGCCGGGAGTACGGTAGCGCAGCAGAGGCACACCGCTACTAGTAAACACGATCGGGTAAAGTAGGCCATAGCGTATTGGTATTAGGTAGGTGATCAGAAAGCGGGGTGTAGTATCAAACGAAAGGGCCGGTAATGCACTACCGGCGCGTTCCTAGGCTAATATACTGAACTGCTATTGGAATACCAGCGTGAATATCGGGAGGCCCCCGCCACCTTTTTTCATCCCGCGGCCCCGCCCGACTTGACTACCTTGCCGTATGCTTACGTTGAGTCAATTGTATGTGTATCCCATTAAGAGCCTGGCGGGTATCTCCGTGGCATCCGCGCGGGTGACCGATCGCGGCCTGGCGCACGACCGCCGCTATATGCTCGTGACGCCGCAGGGGCAATTTATCACCATCCGCCAGCACCCGGTGCTGACCCGCTTCCGCACCGCCCTGCACAAGGAGGGTGGAGTGTCGGTAGATTTCGAGGGTAGTACGCTAGACCTGCCAGCACCGGCGCAGCACGGGCCGGGTGGGGCACTGCAGGTGGTCGTCTGGGACGATACCGTCCGCGCCCGTACGGTGAGCGACGCGGCCGACCGCTGGTTCACCGAGCGGCTGGGGGTGGACTGCCACCTGGTGTATATGCCCGATGCGAGTCACCGACCGGTAGAACTGCGCGAACCCCGCAACGCCGGCATCCTCACCTCCTTTGCCGATGGCTACCCCTTTTTGCTGATCGGGGAGGCGTCCATGCAGGACCTCAACGACCGGCTCGCCCCCGCGTCGCCCCTGGATGTCGTGCGCTTTCGACCGAATATCGTCTGCCGCGGCGCGGCTCCCTACGCGGAGGATGGCTTCGGCGACTTCACGATCAACGGCATCGGCTTCGCGGCGGTCAAGCCCTGCGCCCGCTGCGGGGTGCCGAACGTCGATCCGGTGACTGCGCAGGTCCACGCAGCCGGCGAGCCGCTGGCTACGCTGAGTACCTACCGAAAGGTAGGGCGCAAGATCAACTTTGGCGTGAATCTGGTGCATTCGGGTACCGGGGTGCTGGCCGTGGGGGATGTGATCGTACGCTCGACGGGGGGATAAAAGGTCGAGTGGCCTCCGGTCCGAGTACAGCACCGAGGAAGTGGCAAAGCCACTGCAGGCGGGTGTCGGAGTCTCGGACCGGAGGCCACTCGACCTGTGCTTATTCGTACATTCACGGGATATGAAGACACAGATCACCCACCCCCAGCGCGCGGCCGACTTCAGCACTGGTGCATACTCCGACGGCGTCGTCTGCGGCGACCTGCTGTTCGTGAGCGGACAGGCGGCCGTAGACTTCACGACCTCCGAATACCGGCTGGGGACCATCGAGGAAGAAACCCGCCGTACCCTGGACAACGTGAAGGCCATCGTAGAGGCAGCCGGAGCCAGGCTAGAAGATACCCTCAAGAGTACCGTACACCTAGCGGATGTCAATGACTTCGCACGCTTCAATGCCGTCTATGCCACCTACTTCACGGGGGTGCGGCCGGCGCGGACTACGGTGCAGTCGGTACTCGGCCACGGCATCAAGGTGGAGATCGACGTGGTGGTCAGTCTGGCCGCACGGTGAGCCGGCCGCTGCAGTGGACGCTCGACGCACGATACCGGGTCGATGCGGTGGAGACCATCGACTCACCGGCTCTGCTCGTATTCCCCGAGCTCGTCGCCCAGAATATAGAGCGCGCCCTGGCCCTTACGGCTACGGCCAATGGTGGCCACTGCCTGCGCCCCCACATCAAGACCGTTAAGTGCCGCGAGGTAGCGCGTATGGCCCTGGCACGGGGCATCGACTGCTTCAAGTGCAGCACCGTGAGCGAGGGGGAGCTGCTGGGTGAGGTGGGGGCGCGGGAGGTGTTGCTGAGCTACCAGCTCTCTGGCCCGAAGGCTAGGCGCTGGGCGGCGCTGCGGGAGAAGTATCCGGCCACGGACTATGGCAGTCTGGTCGACAACTACGCCAGTGCCGCGCTGGCCTCGGAGGTATTTGCGGACCGTTCACTGACCGTGTACCTGGACATCAACATCGGGATGGACCGAACCGGCATCGCACCGGCGGACGCGCCCGACCTACTGCGCCGGATCAAGGACCTGCCGGGCCTACGGATCGCCGGACTGCACGTATACGACGGCCACCTGCACGACCATGATCCAGTGATCCGGAGGGCCCGGGCGGACGAGGTCTACGCACGCGTAGCTGCACTACGGACGGAACTTCAGGCCCTAGTCGGCCGCGACCTGCACTTGGTGATGGGGGGCTCGCCGACCTTTGCGTACTACGTGGGGCGGCCGGATACGACGGTGAGCCCGGGCACCTTCTACTTCTGGGACGCGGGCTACGGGGCGGCCTATCCGGAGCTGGGCTTCGTGCCGGCGGCGCTGCTGCTGACGCGGGTGCTTTCGGTGGTGGACGGGCGGACGATCTGTCTGGACCTGGGCCACAAGGCCGTTGCCTCCGAGATGCCGCAGCCCCGGGTGGTGATCCCTACGCTGGACGACTATACGATCCGCGGACAGTCGGAGGAGCACCTCGTGGTGACCGTACCCGACGCGCGGCGCCACCGGGTGGGGGATGTGCACTTTGCGGTGCCGGTGCACGTGTGTCCGACCGTAAGCGCCTACGAGCGGCTGCTGCCCGTGACGGACGGCCGGGTCGGTACGCCCTGGCGCGTGGTTGCCCGCGACCGGATGATCAGCGTGTAAACTCAGTGCATCATGCCACCGCTCCCCCTCATCGTCGACGCCCACCTGGACCTGGCCACCAACGCCATGACACTGAACCGCGACCTGACGCGGCCGGTGCACGAGATCCGCGCCCGCGAGCTGGCCCTCGGGCTGGACGACTACCCCGACCGCGGCCATGGCACCGTAGCGCTACCAGAACTGCGGCGGGGTGGGGTAGGGCTGGTGTTTGCTACCCTCATCGCGCGCTACTCCGCTACGGGGAGTCGGCAGAAGAACCTGGCCCTGCCCGGCTGGCACTCCCCCGCCCAGGCTTACGCCAGTGCGCAGGGGCAGCTGGCCTGGTACCGCGAGATGGAGCGGCTGGGGGAGATGGTGCAAATCAGCGATCGCGCGGGACTGGAGCGGCACCTGGAGCTGTGGCGCACGGCGGAGACAACGAATGCCCTGCCGGTGGGCTACGTGCTGGCCCTAGAGGGGGCCGACTCGATCGTGACGCTGGATCATCTGCATCAGTACTACGCACAGGGGCTGCGGTCGGTGGGTCTGGCACACTTCGGTCCGGGGCGGTATGCGGCGGGGACGAATTCGGACGGTAGCGGTCTGACCGCCGCGGGCAGGGAACTAGTCCGCGAGATGAATACCTTGAATATGCTACTCGACGTGACCCACCTGACCGACCGGGGCTTTTACGAGGCATTGGAGCTATATACTGGTCCGCTGCTGGCCAGTCACCAGAACTGTCGCGCGCTGGTGCCGGGGGAGCGGCAGTTCAGCGACGCGCAGCTGCGGGCGGTGATCGAGCGGGGAGGGGTGGTCGGCGGCGCGCTGGATGCGTGGATGCTGCAGGCCGGCTACGTGCGGGGGCAGTCACCGCGGGCGCTGGGTATCGGTCTGGAGCGCATCATAGACCACTACGATCACGTGTGCCAGCTAGCCGGCAATGCCGACCACATCGCCATCGGTTCGGACCTAGACGGGCTGTTCGGCACCGAGCAGTCGCCCTACGACCTGGATACGGTGGCGGACCTGCAGCGGATCGGTCCGTTGCTGCGCGGGCGGGGCTATACGGAGGCGGAGGTGGAGCAGGTGCTATCCGGCAACTGGCTGCTGCTGCTCGCCGGCGTGCTGGCACCCTAACTTGCGCCGATGAAACTGCCCGTGCTCCACGAAGACGACCACCTGATCGTCGTCAACAAACCCACCGACCTACTCACCGTACCGGACCGCCACGATCCGGAGCTCCCCAACCTGAAGCACATGCTGGCTGCCCAGCACGGCAGCATCATCCCCGTACACCGGCTGGACCGGCCCACCACCGGCGTGCTCGTCTTCGCCAAAACGGCCGAGGCGCACCGGGGCCTGAGCATGCAGTTCGAGGCCCGCGACGTGGAGAAGGTCTACCTCGCCCTCGTCGACGGCGTACCCCAGCCGGACGAGGCCACCATCGACGAGCCCATCGCGCCCCACCCCTCCAAGGTTGGCCGCATGATGGTCACCAACCGCAACGGCAAGGTGGCCCGCACCGACTACAAGGTGATGGAGCCGCTGGGCAAATTCAGTCTGGTCGGCGTACAGATCTTCACCGGCCGCACCCACCAGATCCGCGTGCACCTGGCCTACATCGGTTACCCCCTGATCGTCGATCCCTTCTACGGCAAGCGCAGCGCGTTCATGCTCTCCGAGGTCAAGGGCCGGCGCTACAACAAGGGCAAGCACGAGGTAGAGCGGCCGCTGCTCTCCCGCGTCCCCCTCCACGCCTCCCGCCTGGGCTTCACCCATCCCGTGACCCAGGAGTGGCTACACTTTGAAACGGAACTCCCCAAGGACATGCGGGCGATGGTGAAGCAGTTGCGGAAGTTGGGGTAGGGGGCAAGGGGTTAGGGGGAGATGGGGTTACGGATGGTGGAGGTGGGGTAGGGGGCGGGGCCGCGGGTGCGGTGTGGAGCGCGGAGTACGGAAGCAGCAGGGATGTTCTATATTGAGCCAGTGCTAGGCGTTTCACTCTGCTGGTACGGGCTCGGGGCAGGCGTTGCGACGCATGGGGGGCGAAGCCGTAGGGTTGCGTGTATACAACATGCGGGAGGTGGCTACACGCAACCTGCGTGGCTACACGACACGTTGCGGCTACCCGTCCACTGAGCTGTCCACGTCGATGGGTTGCCGTAGATTGGGGGGCTACACGCAATCGTTGGTGCGGTTGTTGGGCGAAACGCTCAAAAAAATCTGTTTAAGACATAGCTAAGTGACCGAAGATTGTAGTTGGTGGAACGTTGAAGAAAAAGCTACCGCGCAGATCAAAAATGAAGCCGGTGACCGAGCGACATTAAAAATTGAGGAAGATAAACTGAGTAAGTTCCACTGTAAAATTGGAAGATCAGAAAAGGAAGAGCGGCACGGAATAAAGGCTACCGCATAGGGACAGACGAAAAACTAGCTGGTAAAGCACCCGGGTAGAAAGTTAGGACTGATAAACCTATACAGCTGCAGCAAATATTACTTAGAGCAAGCTGATTGCTGGCTGCCGCCATAAAATTGGAAGATCAGAAAAGGAAGAGCGGCACGCAATAAAGGCTACCGCACAGGGACAGACGAAAAGCTAGCTGGTAAAGCACCCGGGTAGAAAGTTAGAACTGATAAGCTTCTACAACTGCAGCAAATAATACTCAGAGCAAGCTGATTGCTGGCTACTGCCACCTGAAGATTGCTGTAAGGAAGGAATTTCAAAATTTGTAAGTGGCGATGAAGTCGGTCTTGTCCGGCCGTCGCTATGGCCCAAAATTCCCTACGGGGTTTTGGTCCATGCTCCTTACCGGCCAATCCTTAATCGTTGGTTCTAAGATTTTTCACTTCGATGTTGGCAGATTTCTCACTTCTGGATTACGAATCGCTGGGATGTTAGGGTAGACACGGCTGTACAAACCATCACAAGGAGACGCTAACAACTTAGCAAGTATTCAGTGGGGAATAGTGAATAAAAATAAAAGCCCGTCTAACAGATTAAAAAAAGAAGGAGCGCATCGCCCAACAATGTGTTTACGTCCATGCGCCGAGCTAGCTTTGTGACGCTTCGATAGAGCTATTTTCGTGATCTAAGGAAAGTAGTTTCACGATTAAAAGTGGCGGTGGCGCACGGGCGCAAACACACCCATCAGACTGTGCAAAAAGTATGGTTTCCTATTTTCTTACCGTATCTTCAGGGTACTTCACCGATACCCGCAAAAAATGCCTAAAAAGATAGGTCTCAACCCCGCCCAGTTCGGTCTTTTTGCTACTCCACTCGAAGCGATGATCCCGGCGGATGCCGAAGTGCGGGTCGTAGCCGCTTTTGTAGATCAACTGGACCTACCCGCCCTCGGCTTCAAGCCCGTGCAGGCCGACGGGGCCAGTGCTTACGGTGCGGAGCTGCTGCTGAAGCTCTACCTGTACGGCTACCTGAACCGCATTCGGAGCAGCCGCCAGTTGGAGCGGGCCTGCGCGGTCAATATCGAGGTGATGTGGCTGATAGGTAACCTCAAGCCCAAGTACCACACGATCGCGGATTTCCGCAAGCACCACCCCAAGGCGCTCAAGGCCGTTTTCCGGGAGTACGTGCTACTACTAAAGGACTGGGAGCTCATTGCGGGCCAACGCCTGGCGGTGGACGGCACGAAGATCCACGCGCAGAACGCGCGCAAGCAGAACTTCAACCGGGCCAAGCTGCAGCGCAAGCTGGAGCGGATCGAGCGGGGCATCGCCGCTGCGCTGCAGGAGTTTGCCGACCGGGACGTTCAGGAAGCCAGCGATAGCAAGAGGGAACTACAGCAGCAAGCACTGGATAAGTTGACGGCGCTACGGGAGCGCAAGGCAGTGTACGAAGAGATGCAGACGGATCTGGCCGAGAGCGGAGCCAACCAGTTAAGCCAGACCGATGCGGATGCCCGTAGTATGATGGTGAAGGGAACGGAGTCACTGGTGGGTTACAACATCCAGTCGGTGGTAGATGATGCGCACAACTTGATCGTGCATACGGAGGCGACCAACGTAAACGACATCCAGGCCCTAGGAGGGCTGGCCGGGGCGGCCAAGGACATCCTCGATCTGCCCGACCAATCGGAGGAGCCGATCGACATCCTAGCAGATAAGGGATACTATGATGCCACTAATCTCGCCACAGTAGAAGCCCTGGGTATGGAACCCTTCGTAGCCGAACGCAAGACGAAGCCGCGCGCAGCCGGGGGTTACGGGGCGCGGGAGTTCGACTACGACGAGGAGGCGGACGTGTACGTGTGTCCCGAGGGGGAGGAGCTGACGAGCAACGGGCGGTGGTACCAGCAGCGGGAGAGCCGCGGGGGGCGCACTCCAACCGAGCGGCGCTTCCGGCGCTACCGGATTAGCCACACGATCTGCGCGCAGTGTCCCATCCGGGAGCAGTGCCTGAGCGAGGCGGCGAGAAACAACCGCCACGGCAAAGTGCTTCACCACCACGAGCACGCCGCGGCGCTAGCACGCAACCGCCAGCGGCTGCAGGAGTGGCCGGAAGTGTATCCCAGTCGGCAGGCCATCGTAGAACACCCGTTTGGTACCATCAAACGAAGTTGGGGCGCTTACTTCACCCTAGTTAAGGGGCTGGAAGCCGTAGACGGGGAGTTCAGTTTGCTGGCCTGCTGCTACAACCTACGGCGGAGTGTGTCCATTGTTGGCGTTCCGGAACTGCTACGGCGGTTGCGGGGGCGTGTTTTAGCGGGAAATGACTCCGTTTTGGCGTTTATAGGTCTATTTGAGCGCTTCATGACAGTCATTTGCGACCATTATCCGGGAATACTGGAAGTAAAGCTGGGTAGGCGGAAATTTGCTTAGCTTGGGCGTGAGCTTTTGCACAGCCTCTCGTTGGGCGACAGCCGCTTTAGGCGGCCGGATAATGGATGCTTTCATACATACGACATACAATTAGGGCCAATACCTGCCAACATCTCTGGGTAATATTGCCTTTTAAATCCTCCTTCCATTTGGCTCACTCTAATTAATACTCCTGGTATGAGTATATTGTCGTTCAATTGAATAAATTATGATCACTGTTAACGAGGACGGCTCGCTAGATATAAGGTCAGGTTTACTGATAAGTTATCTACAAATAATATTTAATCAAGTCAGAAGAATTGCTATCATATAATTTGTCGAAGAAGAACCAACCGATGGCTTTAGACAAATAACATACACGTCTGAGAAAATTGCAGAAAAACTAGAGTGTCAGATAGTTTGCGTAATCATGACGGCGGTATTTCTTGAAGCATTTATCTATGACTATTGCGTCAGACGGAAGTCTGCAAATTACGTTAACAAGTATCTTGAGAAAATGGACACTATATCGAAATTCGTGATAGGAACACGTCTATTTGCGACCAAAGGTATTCCAGAAGATTCTCATATTTTGGAGCAAATGAGGCAGCTCTTTAGGCTCAGGAATAACCTTGTACACCACAAAACTAAAAATTCGAAGTCACCAACTTTTTCAATACCGCCTGAATTTGAACCCATCCAGTGCATCAAATTTCTTAGAGATTTATGTGCATCAATGGAGTTGATCGATCCAGGAGATCAATTTGTAGACATGATTAAATATCACATCAATGGGTGGCTCAGTCAGCTTCACCGACGACCTCACGTATACCCTCTAATAGGCGGTTAAGTTACAATCGGAATCTTTAATCGCTTATTTTTTTTGTGAAAGTGAATGTCTATCCCGAAGGATTGCTTATAAGCTTTTTTAGGTAGAATATACCATATGAAGTGTAGCCGCAAGATTTGTTTCGTTAACCTATTCTATAACCTGAGTCATCTAAAGTCAAAGGTACATGTCAGTGAGTGATGCATCTGTAATCGATATGATGGGATATGATCCAAGTTTAGATAGGGTTATATTAACAATCTCTAATCATTTAAACTGGGAGGATGAACTCGTTGACCTCTATCACTTGCAAGAAAAAGTTAATGCATATGTATCGTTTTACGAAAGTGGTCAAATTTATAAAGTCGAACCTAGATATATGGGAAAGAAGATTGTAATACGGATAGTGAGCAAGTTTAAGCCTACTGCTTTGGTCGAAAGATTTTATGAAACGACTACTAGGGTGCTGGACACAATTGGATTATCGCTGGATGTAACCTATCTCGTCATTGATTAGAGTGGTCAAAGACATAAGAAGAAAATTGCCCAACACTGCGCCAACTCCATTAAGCTAAGGGAATTTTGGGGTATTTGAGTTGCCGGCCCCGCCTCGGATTAGCGCTGTTTTCCAGTCACGTCGTCCGCTCCGTATCTTTAAAGCATAGTGTCCCCGTCCGGCCGTGAGGCGGCCCGTGCCGTGACCTGCTGCCTTGGTAGACGATTAGAATGCCGAGCGATAGTTTGGTTCGTAAACGTGTCGGTCCTGACTCCGCATGATCCGTCTGATGCGTACACGGCCCGGGCGGGGCCTATAGGGTTCGAGGTGGGTAAGTAGCTCGTCCAGGAGAACCTTGGTCCGGGCGCGCCACCGCCAGATACCTTCCAAAAACAGGGTGGGCAGCCACCTTTTGATCAGCCCGGCGGTCACGTTGCGGTTGATGCGGTAGCTGTAATAACGGTGTTGGGTACGTGCTTTCTTGGCCCGCTCGCGATCGAGTAGGCAGGCGCTCTGTACGTTGTAGAACCAGAAAGTGGACCAGAGATCCTGCTCTACTCCGGGTTGGGTGTAGGCGGAGATCAGGGCTAGCTGCAGGTAGGACTTGAGGTGAGAGATGCCGGTCTCCACGCCCCAGCGCAGGCCGTAGAGCTCCCCGATACGCCGGTGGTGGAAGCGGCGGCGGTGCATCAGCGTGGTCAGGAGTACCTCTACCTCTCCGGTAGGCAGCTCGACGCGCACCAGGCGGAGCTCCAGGGGGTGACGCTCCTCAGGGCGGAGTCCCAACTGTCGCAGCGTACGCAGGGCTCGCCCCAGCAGCGGGACAGTGATGAGCCGGTCGGGCTGACCACTGCGGACGAAGTCTACGACTTCGGGACTCATGGTCACGGGGAGGCGGATGATGCAATCGGAACCGTGGCGGCGGTGCAGGAAGGGCAGCCCGTAGCCGGCGTAACCACGGTCGTAAATATATATAGCCCGTTGAGGCAGGTGCTCGACATTGGGATAAGCATGACGGATCTCGCCGCTGTGCTGAGTATGCAGGTCCGCCCGGAGAATGATGCGGTTGAGCAGATCGTAGGTCAGCAGGATACGGGTGGAGGGCACCTTATCGTGCTGGTTCTGATGAAAGCCAAAGGCCTGGCCGATCCATTGCTCGCGGGGTAGGGTCTGCCCGGTGCCGTCCACGGCGAAAAGCAGATGAGATCGCCAGCGGCGTGCGTGGCCGAAGCAAGTGTAAAAGTCCTGGACCGAGCGGTAGAAGAAATCGCGGAAGAAGGCCGGACGGATGGCCCGCCAGCGCTGGGCGAAGGCGGACTTAGTGACCGGGGCCCGACCGAGGGAGCCGAAGAAGTCGTGTAGTTCCACGGCGGTGGACTTACGGACCAGCTGCAGGATGAAGGCTACGGTGCGGCGGAAGGTCAGGGGGCTGGAGCGAGTGAAGTGGCGGTGGGGCTCGACGATATACTGCGCGCGTTGGGCCTCCGTGGTGAGGTCAGGGAAGTTGCGCAGGAGAGTCAGATAGCGGCTCAGGGCGTGGGTCATGCTCCTAAGTTCGGCAGTAGACTAATGCCGTCAAATGCTTAGCTTAATGGCCGTGAACACCGCGCCCATCGTCAACCGGGTCTGGCTAGTACTTGACCCCTCCCTTAAAAAGCGCGACCACTGATAACTAGAATAGCTGTCAGCTGGACGATTATCCAACGGGAGTCAAAGCAAACTGATCTCACCGATTATCGACCTCATATCTAAGCTCTCACCCCAGAAAGGGCCAGAGAGCTCGGTGAGCTCATCTACAGTTTGTATCTACTGCTCGCGAAAGCTATTTTACATCAAACCGCCTTTGGAGCAACTGACTCCACTAACCGACCTCAACAGCGATACATATAGCAAGATGGAAAAGGAGCAATTTTATCAATTTCGTCTTCCCATGGAAATAGCCTTCAGTGCGGGAGAATTCTCTATCGCCGAAGAGATGGCGAAGGAGTACCTAGTGGCGGCAGCGTCTTTTCCGGATGACTGGAACTACGGAAATGCTATCCATCACGCAAATCTCTTGTTGGGTAGAGTTGCCCTACAGCAGGGGAACATCTCTCACGCTCGTCAATATTTGATGGCAGCCTCCGCTACTCCCGGTTCTCCCCAGTTGAATTCTTTCGGGCCCAACATGATACTCGGCCGGGACCTGCTAAGACTAGGAGAGAAGAACGCGGTGCTGGAATATATTAAGGCATGCACCAAGTTCTGGTCGTTGCCACACGCTCAGAAGCTGGCTGCGGGTTGGATCAACCAAATGGCTGATGGTGACGAGCCACAATTTGGCGCCAATTTGCTCTACTAAGAATACCATTGAAGTCGGCCTCAAAACCAAGACGTTTACTAACGGTTAGCCATTAACTGCAAAGCAATCGATAACCTACTGCTACTATGTTGCTGACATCGTACGAGTGTACAGGTCTAGATGTAATGCTGAAGGATGCATGCTCAGATTTGCAGACTGCAGAGTATCGTAATTCAGACTCCTGGCCCATTAAAAACCAACCCACAAGCAGACTACCACATAGCGCCAATCAACCAATGAGGACACCGCACGAAATACTCAATCTGGTAAGCACGATTGCTAAGCACGACGATCGCGTATTGGCCGCGCTACTAGTCGGGTCGCGAGCTAACCAGGATATTCAAGGTGACAAATACCAAGACTACGATATCATGTATGTGGTAGATGATATCAAGGAAGTCGTTGCCGATGCTCAGTGGATCACCGTATTCGGTGACCCCATACTGATGCAGACTCCAGACAGTATGGTGATCCCGAGAGGGGATCCTGTAACTGGTGATACCACGCAGCGGTACGCATATCTGATGTTGTTTGCGGACTATGTACGAATTGATCTGACGCTGGTTGAACTGGAGGCCTTGGGTTCATGTGTCGACACTCCGGCTGATGTGCTCATCGATAAAGCAGGTGTGTTAGGGAGTGCGGTTGATGCGTATAGTGCCGACAATTTCCTGGTCACTAAACCTAGTCAGAGGGAGTTTAGCGACTGCTGTAACGAATTCTGGTGGGTGAGCACCTACGTTACCAAAGGCTTACTGCGGGCTGAACTACTCTACGCGAAGGGCAAGCTGGAACGACCGCTACGAGACATGTTGTTGCTGATGCTATCGTGGAAGGTCGGCTGTGCATTTGACTTTGCTGTCAATCTTGGTAGTGAGTATAGGTTCCTGAAGCGGTATTTGGACGAAGCGGCGTGGAGAAAGCTACGTAACTCTTACCCCCTACTGGATCAGCGTAGTATCTGGGAAAGTCTGAACGCGATGACCAACCAATTCGAGCAGCTAGAAAAGGATGTGGCGAAGCAACTACAGTATACGTACTGTCAATCGGACATCGATGCGGCCAAGAAATACCTTATGGATTCCTTCGATGATATATCCAAGCATTTCTGATGCTTATCGTGTAGTGTTTTCAAACAGGCGAATCATTTTAGAATACGGAACGGGGAATATTGTATAAAGCGTCTCCAGGCGTTTTAAGCCAGCGGGCTTAGAAGTCGCAACCGCCTCATCAATAATCTTGCACCTGCGACCCCGCCCCTCCATCCCAATAGGAAGTAACGTGGCGTAAGACCTGCCACTACCCTTATGCTCCACCATGATGCAGTTACGCGAAGCGACGATAGAGGACCTGGCCGTCTTGGTGTACTGGGACGGCAAGCAGCACGTCATCGACAGCGATCCTACGGGGGATTGGAACTGGGCCGTTGAGCTGAATCGGCGTCCCCCGTGGCGTGAGCAACTCATGGCCGAGTGGAATGGACGTCCGATCGGATTTGTACAGATCATCGATCCATTGCAAGAAGAAACTGGGTACTGGGGAACGGTAGACGCCGGCAAACGCGCGGTCGATATCTGGATCGGGGAAGAGAGTGATCTGCGCAAGGGCTACGGTACGATGATCATGACACTGATCGCAGACCGTATTTTCGCCGATCCGGATGTTTCAGGGATACTGGTCGACCCCCTGAGTTCAAATACCGATGCACACCGGTTTTACCGCAAGCTGGGCTTTGCCTACGTGGATGAGCGAGATTTTGCTGGGGACCGGTGTATGGTGTTTGAGTTGCGGAGGGAGGTGTATGACTACCGGTAGACTACTGTTCGAGCATAGTACCATACTGTTCAGGTAATCGATAAGAGCACGACCGTGATATTCGATTAATGTTATACACAGACAAGATCGCTTCAACCCCCAAATTCATTATCTTACGGTAAACCCATGACCACACCGCATGCGCCGGCTGCACCTACTAGTACTATTGCTCTGGAGTGCGTGTCCGTACGCTCAATCTACCGCGGTGGATTGGTTCCTGGATTACAACCCTCAGGTTACGGCGGCTGAAGACGCCCTGCTGCGCCGCGACCCGCATACCGCGCTGGAGTATTATCAGCTGGCCTTCGCCGTACCCGCTGATCCCCATACGGTCGATCTGTACAATGCTGCCCTGGCCGCCCGTGCCGCCGATCGGCCCGACCTGCTGCGGCTGTACCTGGGAGAGCTGGTCCAGCTGGGTATCCCCGTGACGTACGTCGACCGCCACCGCACGGAGCTGGACCACCCCCGGCTCGACTGGTACAGCCTACGCGGCGAGCTACTTCGCTACAAAACGGACTACCAGCGGTCCTTCAACGTCGAACTGGCAGACTGCTATGAACGGGTGGCCTACCGCGACGTGGTGATCCGTACCGCAGAGCCACCCGGAGCGGTTCGACAGGTGCAGGACTCACTCAATATGGTGGGCCTCACTGACTGTATTGCTACCCACGGCTTCCCGGGGCAGCGGCATGTACGCCGCTACGATCCGATGGAAGAGAATTATCCCTATTACCTGCCCTTACTCCATGAGTTGGAGCGCGTGAATAGTACGGGCGACGACCGCTTCGGCTGCCTACCCTTGCTGGAGTATCTGGCGCGTCGCGGCATCATCGAGACCGAGACGTACATGGACCTGCTCAGCACCCAGCATGCCAATCTGGGAGGCCCCGGGGGCTACGGCACTACCTCGGTTGTGCTACTGCAGGACGGTACCAATGACCTGTACCGCATAGTGTACCCCCCGGCCACCGTGGCGGACTATGAGGACCGGCGCCGGCAAGTCGGGGTACGCTCGTTCCGCAAACGCACCGAACTACTGATCAATCTACACACCGGGGCACTGGGGGATTTTCCCTACCGCATCCCTCGCCGTCACAAGCTTGTTGCCTACCCCCTGGAAGTAGCGGATGTGTTGCAGTTGGAGCGGGTAGGCGTAGTGGAAGCTACCCGCTAGCCCCGCTTTAATTGCCTACTTTACCAAAAACCAACCCCCTCACTATGAACGTCACCCTAGAACAAGCCCAACGCATCCTCCAGGCCGCCCAGAAGAAAGCCGCCGCCATCGATACCAAGATGAACATCTGTGTCGTCGACAGCGGCAGCAACCTGGTGGCCTTCGCCCGCATGGACGGCGCCTGGATCGGCTCGGTCGATATCGCCCACAAGAAAGCCCGTACCGCCGCCTGGTTCACGATGGATACCAAGGTCATGGGACCCCTGGTACAGCCCGGCGCGTCACTGTACAACATCGAGCACAGCAACGGCGGACTCATCACCTTCCCCGGCGGCGTCGTACTGAAGCAGGGCGATGAAGTGATCGGTGCGGTCGGTGTATCGGGCAGCACGGTCGAAGACGATCACGCAGTGGCCGAAGCGGGCGCCGCGGCGATGGGGTAGGGCAGACCGTACACCACCAAACATCCCGGTAAACCAGTGGGTTAGCCGCAGTAGCTAAACTGCATTCCATTGGACACTACCGACGTACTACTACACTGGGGCTACGTAGCCGTAATGGCCCTGAGCGCCGTCGCCATTTTGGTCATGGCCCGCAACCCCAAGGGGGTGCCTCAGTACAAATACATGATCCATGCCTTCGTGGTGATCTGGTCCGGCCTGGCTTACTCGGCCCTGGCGCTCGGACAGGGGACCGTAGCGGTGGGCGGCGAGACCGTCTACTTTGCCCGTTACCTCGATTGGGTGGTCTCCACTCCGCTGCTGCTGCTCTCGCTGGTACTGACCGGCAAGTACACCCTCAAACTCGAAGGCTCCATCACGGCCGGACTCCTGGGCTCACAGATCATCATGATCCTCACCGGCCTGATCGCTGACCTGTCTGCGACCGAAAACCGCTGGTTCTGGTACATCGCCGGCTGCGTTGCCCTGCTGGTCGTGTTCCGGTTGATGTGGAAGGAACTGTACGCGAAAGCCAAGATCCAGGGACCGGAGCTTACGGCGGCCTACAAGGCCTCGGCGGTCTACCTGAGCGTGCAGTGGCTGCTGTACCCCTTGGTATGGGCGCTGGGCTCGCCGGGACTTGCTGTATTCAACCCCACCCTCACTTCCGTGCTGTTTATCATTCTACCGATCGTATCGAAGTCGGGCTTCGCCTTCTATAACCTCGCCAAGCTGCGGGCACTGCCCGATCACCTGCACCAGGGGGCGGCTAACCCGCGTACGGCCAAGGAAGTACTGCACGCACCGGTCTATTCATAGTCCGTGTAGCTCGCGCACCTTCCGGCTCATGCCCGCCACTACTAGTGCGTAGCTATGATCGATCAGCTCCTCCAGCTGCTGGTCGGAGAGTATACCGTCGTGTAGATACACCGTATTCCAGTGCCGCTTATTCATGTGGTAACCGGGGATGATAGTGTCCGGATAGCGCTCGCGCAGTTGCTGCGCCCGCTCGGGATCGCACTTCAGGTTGACGCTCAGGTCGGGCTGCTCGAGTCCCGTAAGTGCGAAGAGCTTGCCCCCCACTTTGAACGCCAGCGTTTCGGGGCCGAAGGGGAGTTCCTCGGTGACGGCAGACTTAGCCAGGCAATAGTTGCGCAGCGCGTATAAATCCATTTTGGTAAGGTAAGGACTACCCACTGTAGGGGATGCTGGTGTATCTTCGTCGGGGACCTTAACCCCGTGTTTGCACCTACCCATATGAGATTTTCGCTTAGCCTAGCTTTCCTATGCTTACTCTGCACCTGCGTTCGCGCCCAGCATACCCTGACGGGCCTGGTGCAAGACGACAGCGGCACCGCCGTAGCCTTCGCCAACGTAGCCGTCTACACCACCGCTGACTCCAGCCTGATCAAGGTGGAGACCACGGCCGACGACGGCAGTTTCCGCCTTGTCAACCTCGCCTCCGATACCTACGACCTCGTCGTGAGCTACATCGGGGCACCCTCGCTACGCCGCCGGGCCGTGGAGGTGCACGGACCGCTCGACCTCGGTATCCTGTCCCTGGCCCCCGCAGGTATCGACCTCAAGGGTGCCACCGTGACGGCCACCCGTGCCCTGGTAGAAGTAAAACCCGACCGCACGATATTTAATGTACAGGGCACCATCAACTCCGCCGGCAACGACGCGCTGAGTCTGCTGGCTATGGCCCCCGGCGTCACGCTGGACAACAACGACAACATCAGCGTACTGAGTCGCTCGGGCGTGATCATCTACGTCGACGGCCGCCGCCTGCCCCTGCGCGGTACCGACCTGAGCAATTACCTGCGCACCCTCACCGCCGAGCAGATCGACCGCATCGATATCATCAGCAGTCCCGGCGCCAAATACGAGGCCGAGGGTAATGCCGGTATCATCGATATCCGCCTCAAAAAAGCGGAGAACGAAGGCATCAACAGCACCCTCACCGCCTCGGGCAGTCAGGGACGCTACGCGATCTATGCCCTCAACGCCGGGGCCAACTACCGCAACCGCCGCTTCAACCTGTTCGGTAACCTGGGCTATACCTCTTCAGACAGTTATACCGACAACGACTTTCGCAGCACCCAGAACGGCTTTCTGTTGCTGGACGAGCAGTACAGTCAGCCCCGCCTGCGCACCCCCTCGGCCCGCCTGGGCCTGGACCTCTACCTCGGCAAGCGCCACACGCTGGGCGGGCTCTACAGCGGGCAGTACCAGTCTGGCGAACGCGACGTCATCAACCAGACACGCATCTACGCCGACTCGTCTTTCGGGATCGGCGCCACTCCGCCCAAGGGCGTTGCCGACAGCATCCTGATCGGTGGGGTAGACGGTCGCGGTGACCACACCCAGAACGCCCTCAACCTCAACTACAACTTCGCCATCGCGGCCGGCCATAACCTGAACGTAGACGTCGACTACGGCCGCTTCCGCAACGCCGACGTGCTCGACCAGCCCAACCGCTATATCACCCCCGACGGCCAGCTCCTGAGCGTAGCCGACGCCTACTTCGAGACCCCCACCGACATCGACATCTATACCGCTCGGCTAGACTACGATTTCCCATTAGGACAAGGTGCCGCGAGCGCAGGTGCGAAGTATACCCGCGTTATGACCGACAATACCTTCTCGGCCTACGACGGGCTATCCGAGGTGCGCCAGTTTCGGGCCGACCGCAGCAACGAATTTTCATACGACGAAACGGTCTATGCCGCCTACCTCACCTACTCCGGCAGTGTCAGCGAACGGCTCACCTACAGCTTAGGACTCCGCCTGGAAGCCACGGAGGCAGAGGGCCGGCTACTGGAGCGGTCCGACAATGCGATCACCACCCCGATCGACTCCAACTACCTCAGTCTGTTCCCCAACGCCGGACTGATCTACCAGCTCAGCGATAAGCAGACGCTGAGTCTGCGCTACGGCCGCCGCATCAATCGGCCCGACTACAACGTGCTCAACCCCTTCCGCGTACAGCTCAACGAGCTGAGCTACGAGGCGGGCAATCCTACCCTGGGTCCGGAGATCGTCAACAACCTCCAATTGGGCTACACCATCGCCCAGCGCTACAACTTCCAGCTGGCCTACAGCCACACCCAGGCGGCCATCGCGCGGCTGTTCAGTCCCGACCAGTTCAACCCCCAGGCCGGCTTTGCTACCTACGACAACCTGAACAGGCAGTCGATCTACTCCTTTAGCGGCAGTGCCCCGGTAGAGCTGACCGACTGGTGGAACATCTACGTCTCGGTGACCGCCCGCTACATCGACAACCAGGCCGACTACGCCGAACAGGGAATCTTCGGGCCCCAGGCCGTAGTCGACGTGCAGCAGTATAACTACAGCGGCTTGGTGCAGAATACCTTTTCCCTGCCCTGGGCCCTCACCGCCGAGCTCACCGGCCGCTACATCAGCGCGGGAATTTCGCAGGGTATCTTCGAATATGACGACCTGGGCTACGTAAACATCGGTCTGCAGCGCCGCTTTCTGAACAAGCAGCTCAACGTGAAGCTCAGTGGTAACGACCTGTTTCGCAACCTCGTCATACGCGGGGGCAGTGATTTTGGCGGTCTGCTCGTACGCGGCGATGTATTCCGCGATAGCCGGCGTGTAGCCCTCAGTATGAGCTATATCTTCGGTAATCAGAAGGTTAATAGTCGCCGCCGTGATACGGGGCTGGACGAGGCGGCTGGGCGGGTTAATTAGACTGCCTTCGGCAGATTAGATCGCTTCGCTCGTTAGACCCCTTCGGGGGGTAGACCGCTAAAGCGGGTAGACAGTATGAGGCAGGCGCTCTACCCGCGTAAGCGGTCTACCCCGAAGGGTCTAACGAGCCGACAGGCGATCTAACGAGCGAAGCGATCTACCAAGCCGCAGGCAACGTTACTACGTCGCTCTTCGTCTTATTGGATATATCTCATATCTAGTATAATGAAGCACCTAATCCTACTTATCTGTTTATTAATCAGTATTGGCCTGTGCGGTCAGACCAGGAAGGGCAACTGGTACCTCAGCGGCAATACGGCCGTGGCGGGGCAGCACGTTACCGGCACCCAAACATCTGTGTATTCGCCCACTGCCGAACTGTACGGGCGCAGCAATCTGTCGGCCACGTCCTTTCGTAGCGGTTACTTTCTCAGCAACCGGCTCCTGGTAGGTACGCGGCTGGATTACCTGCGGACGATCGCCCGAGATTATTACGTTACGAACGAGAGCAACCGGCTGAGCCTAAAGCCCTTCGTGCGCTACTATATACTGGACGGTAGCTCCCGTCGCTCTTTGGCCGTATTCGGTGAGCTGGGCTTTGGCACCATCAGCTTTGGCGCCGGAGACCGCTACGAAACAGACTTTCACCTCGGACTGGGTGCCGAACTCCCCCTGGCGCCGGGAATTCTCGGGACGGCCAACCTGAACTATGACGCCAATGCCTGGGGGATCAACTTTACTAACCTTACCCTGGGGCTCAACGTGCTCACCGGACAGCTCCAGGATAGTCCGGCCACCGCTCCCCTGCGCCGTGGCACCTTCACTACGTCCGGCCGGCTAGGTTCCGTGGCCTATGGCCGCAACAAGAGCGGGGATGATGTAGCAGCGGAACTTCAGGTTCGATTGTCGCCCCAGCTAGGGTACTTTATTCTCGACGGCCTCCTGCTGGAAGCTGCCGTGACCTTCGACTATAGGACTTACCGGAGCGATTCCCGCTACCGCTTCCATTACGCCGCAGCGTTCGACTCGTATGCCCTTGATGCAGGCCTGACGGCGCGGTACTATGTGCTACAGCGCGGTCGCCTGCTGCCCTACGCGGAGGTCGGGCTGAGCTACCTGCAGCAGCGCAATCACACCGGTATGCGCGCTGTCCTAGTCGATGGTCCCAAGCTCCGGGCACTGCCCTGGCGGGCGGGAGCGGGGCTATCGTACATCCTTTCTCCACAGCTCGCGCTCGACCTCTCCGGGGTATATCAGCGGGGGACCACCAAGCGCCTAAGAGACAGCTGGACCAATAACCAGCCACAACGCCGCCTACAGGGCACGGTCGGTCTACGCTTCTTTTTGCCGGCGGCTGGGCGATAGTCTGTCATAACGTGCAGTTTGCCGAAAAATAAGTGGTGAATGACCGCTAAGGGTGGAGTTTCGCGGTATTCCAGTGGACTTACCGACACCAGCATGAAACATTCACTCTTTACGCTCGCACTTTGTTTATCCTTCTTTTCTGGCTATGCCATCGCTAGTCCGTTGCCGGATCGGGTCGCATTCAGCGTAGTCGGCCAGGTACAGGATGCCGAATCCGAGGCCGTAGCCTTTGCGAACGTGGCCCTGTATGCCGCCTCGGACTCGAGTCTCGTCAAGGTAGAGACCACCGACGAAGCCGGTCTTTTCCGCATGCAGGGGGTAGCCGGCGGCAGCTACCGGCTGGTCATAACCTACCTCGGTGCGCCGGATCTGACCCGCCTGCTGGACATATTCCAGGATCTGGACCTGGGTGTACTCCGCATGGCCCCCGCCAGCATCGAGCTAGCCGAAGCGACCGTAACTGCCCAACGCGCCCTGGTGGAGGTAAAGCCGGACCGCACGGTGTTCAATGTAGAGGGTACGATCAACGCGGTCGGTAATGACGGGCTGGACCTGCTCCGCAAGGCCCCCGGCGTCAACGTCGACAACAATGACAACATCAATGTACTGGGCCGCTCCGGCGTGCTCGTATACGTTGACGGTAAACGCCTGCCCCTGTCCGGCACCGACCTGAGCAATTACCTGCGCAACCTCACCGCCGAGCAAATTGACCGCATCGATATCATCACCAACCCGGGCGCCAAATACGAGGCCGAGGGCAATGCCGGTATCATCGACATCCGCCTCAAAAAATCGGAGAATGAGGGGGCCAACGGAACGGCTACGAGCACCTTCAGTCAGGGCAGGTACAGCCGACTCAGCTCGGGACTCAGCGGCAACTACCGCAACAAGCGCTTCAATACCTTCGGCTCCCTGAACCACTACACCTCTCAATTCTGGAATGCCTTCGCCTTCACCGGCATCCAGAACGGTCTGCGCCTGCGGGAAACCAACTCCTTCTACACGGATAACAATACCCCCTCCTTCCGCTTCGGCACCGACGTCTTCCTATCCGACAAACACACCCTGGGCTTCCTGGTCAACGGCCGGTTCAGCGACATTGACGCAACCACCCGCAACCAGGTCATCGTATACGGTAGCCCTACCGCCGTGCAGCCCGATAGCATCCTGCGGGCGAATAACCTGGCCGATCGGGACCGCAATCAGCAGACCTACAACCTGAACTACCAGTACCGCATGGACGAGGCGCGCAGTCTGACGGTAGACCTCGACTACGGCCGCTTCCGCAACGCCTCCCTGCTCGATCAGCCCAACCGCTACTTCTCCCCCGGCGGCGAGGCCCTCAGCGAGACCATCAACTTCTTCGATACCCCCACCGACATCGACATCTACACCGCCAAGGCCGACTACGAGCAACCCCTGGCCGGCGGTCAGTTCGGCACCGGTCTCAAGGTGAGCCGGGTCGCCACCGAAAACGCCTTCCTCTTTTACGATATTCTGGCGGGCACGCAGGTGCTGAGTACATCGCGGAGCAACCGCTTCGACTACACCGAAAACGTCTACGCCGCCTACCTCAATTACAGCGGTCAGCTCAGCGAAGCGGTCAGCTACTCCCTAGGCGTACGCAGCGAGCTTACCGACGCCACCGGCGACCTCCGCGCCTTCGAGGAAGACCTGCGCGAGCCCCCCGTCGAACTCAACTACCTGAGCTTCTTCCCCAGTGCCGGCATTACCTACCAGCTCGATGCCGAGAAGGGCAATAGCCTATCCCTGAACTACGGCCGCCGCATCAACCGGCCCGACTACAACGTCCTCAACCCCTTCCGCATCCAGCTTAGCCAACTGAGCTACGAGCGCGGTAACCCCTTCCTCAACCCCGAGATCGTAGACAACATCGAGCTGGGCTACACCCTGGCCTACCGCTACAACTTCAAGCTGGGCTACAGCGAGACCGCTAACCAGATTACCCGCCTCATCGGTCCGGATCGGGACGACCCCCGCGCCAGCTTCATTTCCTGGGACAATCTGGCCAGTCAGCGCGTCATCAGCTTCAACGTCAGCGCACCGGTCACCGTCAGCCCCTGGTGGAACCTGTACGTCAACGCCTCGGCCAGTCACCTCGACAACCAGGCCGACTACGGCGACGGCGTCACCATCGACCTCCAGGCCTTCACCTACAACGCATTCGTACAAAACACCTTCAAGCTCCCCTGGGGCCTCACCGGCGAGGTCAGTGGCTACTACTCCGGTCCCGGCGTCTGGGGCGGCGTATTCGAGTACCAGGACAACGGCTCCCTCAACCTGGGTCTGCAGCGCAAGTTCCTCAACGATCAGCTCAACGTCAAGCTCAGCGCCAACGACATCCTCTACACCACCGGCTGGCGCGGCCGCAGCGAGTTTGCCGGCCTCGTCAGCCAAGGCAACGGCAACTGGGATAGCCGCCGCATCGGCCTCAGTCTCACCTACACCTTTGGCAAGCAGGGCATCAAGAGCCGCGAACGCAAATCCGGCCTCGAAGAAGAAGCTGGGAGGGTTAATTAGATCGCTTCGCTCGTTAGATCGCCTGTCGGCTCGTTAGACCCTTCGGGGGGTAGACCGCTAAAGCGGGTAGACCGTACGAGGCAGGCTGTCTACCCGCGTAGCGGTCTACTCCACCGAAGGTGGTCTACCCGCGTTAGCGGTCTACCGAGCGAAGCGATCTAACCCGCCGTAGGCGATCCAAGCGCGCAGCGCGCTCTACCTTACGCAGAAATAAAGCAGTCTATGGTATCCATCATTATGGGGTCTGACTCCGATTTGCCCATTATGCGTCCGGCGGCGGAGGTGCTGACGGACTTTGGCATTGCGATCGAGGTGACCGTGGTATCGGCCCACCGCACGCCGGAGCGGCTCTACACGTATGCCCGGGGGGCGGCGGCGCGCGGGGTGCAGGTGATCATCGCGGGAGCGGGCGGAGCGGCGCATTTGCCCGGGATGGTGGCCAGCCTATGCCCGTTGCCTGTGATCGGGGTACCCATTAAGAGTCGCAACAGCATCGACGGCTGGGATTCGGTGCTGTCGATCCTACAGATGCCGGGGGGCATACCGGTGGCTACGGTTGCACTGGATGGAGGTAAGAATGCCGGTCTGCTGGCCGCGCGTATCCTGGGGGCACAGGATGTAGCGATCCGCGAACGCATGGAAGCTTACCAGGAAGAACTCCGGGCGGCAGTAGAGAAGAAATACACCAAGCTGGAACGGGATGGCTGGCAGCACTAGTGGTTCCCGGCATCCTGCCGGGGCGTGGTCGCGTACTTCGCATTTCGTTGCTTTCCATGCTGCCTGAGCTGGTGAACCAATCCCCGCAGCAGGGTGCTACGTACCATTGGGCTGACCTACCTTTGCCGGTCCACAGCACGTAGCCCATGTCCACCCCCCCCAAGACCAGCGATAACTTCATCGAGGAACTCATCGCAGAAGACCTCGCGAACGGCAAGCACGGCGGTCGTATCCATACCCGCTTCCCGCCCGAGCCCAATGGCTACCTCCATATCGGTCACGCCAAGGCGGTCGTCATCAACTTCGAGATCGCCAAGAAATTCGGGGGCACGACCAATCTGCGGATGGACGATACCAATCCCAGCACCGAGGAGACGCAGTTCGTCGACAACATCCAGAACGACATCAAGTGGCTAGGCTACACCTGGGTGGGAGACACCCGCTACGCCTCCGACTACTTCGACGAGCTGTACCAACTGGCCCTGCGGCTGATTGATAAGGGACTGGCTTACGTAGATGATTCCACCGCCGCCGAGATCGAAGCCCAGAAGGGGGATATTGGCGTGCCGGGTACTAATAGTCCGTTTCGGGACCGCAGTCCGGCGGAGAACCGCCGCCTGTTCGAAGGCATGAAGGCCGGGGAGTTTACGGACGGATCGAAGGTGCTCCGGGCCAAAATCGATATGGCTCACCCCAACCTACTC
Source organism: Neolewinella maritima (assembly GCF_923081025.1). Lineage (GTDB taxonomy): Bacteria > Bacteroidota > Bacteroidia > Chitinophagales > Saprospiraceae > Neolewinella > Neolewinella maritima. Next base: position 1,075,571 of record NZ_CAKLPZ010000001.1, read on the forward strand.
CTGCGCGACCCGGTCCTGTACCGCATCAAGCACGAAGCCCACCACCGCACGGGCGACACCTGGTGCATCTACCCCCTATACGACTTCGCCCACGGGCAGAGTGACTCGATCGAGCAGATCACTCACTCGCTCTGTAGTCTGGAGTTCCGCCACCACCGCGATCTCTACAACTGGCTCATCGAGGCGCTGGAGATCTTTCCCAGCCGGCAGATCGAGTTTGCCCGCATGAACGTCGACTACTTCATTACCTCCAAGCGCAAGCTGAAACTCCTGATCGAAGAAGGCGTGGTCGACGGCTGGGACGATCCCCGCATGAGCACCCTGGCCGGTCTGCGCCGCAAGGGCTTCCCCGCGGAGGCCATTCGCAACTTCTGCATCGACACCGGCGTCACCCGCCGCGACAACCAGCAGACGCTCGACCTACTGGAGTTCAAAGTCCGCGAGGTCATGAACCGTGATGCCGACCGCTACATGGCCGTCCTCGATCCGGTCAAGCTCGTCATCACCAACTACCCGGACGGACAAACCGAGCAATTGGATACCGAAAACAACCCCGAAGACGAGAGCCGCGGCACCCGCGCCCTGCCCTTCAGCCGCGAACTGTACGTCGAGCGCAGTGACTTCCGCAAGGAACCCCAGAACCGCAAGTACTACCGCCTGGCCCCGGGCAAGGACGTCCGCCTGAAGAGCGCCTACATCATCCACTGCGAAGGCCACGAGGAGGACGAAGCGGGCAACGTCACTCAGATCAACTGCACATACTACCCCGACTCCCGCTCCGGCGAAGACACCAGCGGCGTCAAGGCAAAGGGCACCCTCCACTGGGTGGATGCTGCCACCGCCACCGATCTGGAGGTCCGCCTGTACGAGCCCCTCTTCACCGATCCCACCCCCATGGACCATCCCGACCGGGACTTCCTGGAGTTCATCAATCCCAACAGCCTCACCGTAGTCACCGCCAAGGGTGAGCAGGCGCTAGCCTCCGCCGGGGTAGGGGAGAGCTTCCAGTTCCTCCGCCAGGGCTACTTCACCGTCGACCCGGACAGCACCACCGACCGCCCGGTCTTCAACCTCACTGTGGGACTCAAGTCTAGCTTCAAAGGGTAGGGTCGCTGCGCTTATTAGACCGCTTCGCGGGTAGATCGCCTTCGGCTCGTTAGACCGCTGTCGCGGGTAGACCACCTTCGGCGGGGTAGACCGCTACGCGGGTAGACGGCCTGCCTCGTACCGTCTACCCGCTTTAGCGGTCTACCCCCGAAGGGTCTAACCAGCGAAGCGATCTACCCCGAAGGGTCTAACGAGCCGAAGGCGATCTAACAAGCCGAAGGCGACCTACCCCCCGCTACGCTTAGTGTTTACGTAGCCTTCGGCTAATAACAGCTCGATGACCCGCTCACGCTGATCGCCCTGGATGATGATGGTGCCGTCCTTGACCGAGCCGCCTACGCCGCACTGTACTTTGAGGGATTTGCCGAGGGCCTGGAGGACATCGTCGGGGCCGGTGAAGCCGGTGACCAGGGTGGCGGCTTTGCCGCGGCGGTATTTGCGGTCTACCTGCACCCGGAGGGCGTCATGCATAGTTGCACCTGCGTCCCCGCCCTCGGTGTTGGACTGATCGGGGAGGTTCTTGGGGGGAGGGGGGAGATCCGTGAGCCGGGAGAGGGCGGCAAAGGGATTGTCCTGGCTGACGGGCTGCTTGGGGGCGTAGTTTTTCTTGGCCATGGCTTAGGTGCGGTTGGACGTTTCGGGAGGGGGGATGTGCAGAGTGCCTGCGTCGACGGCGGCAGCTACGTCTGGCTTAAAGCCGTAGACCATGCCGAGCCAGACCGAACGGGCCACGCGGAACCACCAGACGAACAAGACACCCACAATGACCAGCAGGGCGATGAAGGAGCCGATCATGGACCAGTCCAGGATCCAGCGGAAGAACATGACGATGCCCAGGCAGAAGAAGCCCGAGCCGATGTAGGAGATGAACATCGAGCCGTAGTAGAAGCCGGGCTCGGGAAAGTAGGTCTGCCCGCAGGCCGGACAGTGGGTGTACTGATCGAAGGGCCGGCTGAAGGAGAAAGAGGGCGTAGGGAAAAGCTCTCCCCGGTGGCAGGTCGGACACTTCAGGGAAAAAATACTGTACAGTTTGCTGGCCATAGTGTACGGGCTAATTCGGGGATGGGGTGCCGATACAACGGACGGACGTATTGGAAAGTTAGGGCATCGACGGTGCTAGTAAGCGGAATATACCGGCCCATAGTAACTTTTAGGTAGGGTATACGCATTATAGTAGGGTAGCGCCTAAAGTTGTTCTATATTAGGACTCTAATTCGTGTAACCCCCTCCGGAGTGTGCCGGGGGCATAAAACCCAGCCCTTGAAAAGGTAAGTCAGAATGCGTCAGCTAAAGATCAGTAATAAAATCACCAGCCGCGAGAGTATCGCCCTGGAAAAGTATCTCACCGATATCGGTAAGATCGACCTGTTGACGCCCGAAGACGAAGCCGAACTCGCCGCCCGCATCCGCGACGGCGATCAGCTGGCCCTCGAACGACTCACCAAGGCCAACCTGCGCTTCGTAGTCTCTGTGGCCAAGCAGTACCAGAACCAGGGCCTGAGCCTGTCCGACCTGATCAACGAAGGCAACGTAGGACTCATCAAGGCCGCCAAGCGGTTCGACGAGACGCGGGGCTTCAAGTTCATCTCCTACGCCGTCTGGTGGATCCGCCAGAGCATCATGCAGGCCATCGTCGAGTACAGCCGACTGGTGCGCATGCCCAATAACAAATCGGCCGGCTATACCAAAGTGACGCAGGCCATCGCCAGCTTTCAGCAGCAGTTCGAGCGCGACCCGGAACCGGAGGAACTCGCCGAAGTACTACAGATCAGCGTAGCCGACGTTGAGCGTGCCATGCGAGGCCGTATGCGCCATTTGAGCTTCGATGCCCCCGTGGCCGGAGACGACTCCGACATCACCATGCTGGATACCTTGGCCAACGACGAAAACTCTAATCCCGACCTCAAGGTGATGGGAGAGAGCCTCAGCAAGGAGGTAGCCGCCAACCTGAACCTGCTGGCCCCCCGCGAGCGCGCCGTACTGGCCGCCTACTTCGGACTAGACGGGGAAGAGCAGCTCAACCTGGAAGAGATCGGCGACCGCTTCGACCTCACCCGCGAGCGGGTACGGCAGATCAAGGAACGCGCCATCCGACGGCTACGGCGTAGCCGGAACAAGAATCTGCTGCGGAGTTACCTGGGCTAGGGCCGAGGTGCTATTCGCTGGGTACTAGTGCCGCACGATACGAAAGCCCATACCGGTAACCTCCGGTAGTATCTCCTCGCGAGAAAATTGGGTGACCACTAGTCGGTGCTCCCCTAGCTCCGTAAAGCGTGTACCTTCCTGTAGGGCGATTTCGGTCGTGCAGTTACCACCGCTACAGTCTCCGTACCATTCTCCAAAGTTATCCGCCAGCTGCAGCGACAGCGGCTGAATCCGCTGGGTGCCACCCGGTAACTGAGTGTTCAATCGCACGTAGAAGTTCTGGAAGGCGAAGTCTTCGGTGTGCTCGACGGTGAGGACCAGGTCGTAGCGACTGCTCGTATCCGTAACCGGGAAGGTATAGGTAAGGCTATCACCGTAGGGCCAACCAGTAGCGGGTAGTGCGGAGGAGTCCTCATAGACGATATCCGGTCCACACGCTACACAGAGCATGCAGAGCACGAGGGCTAAGCCGCTACGCCAGGGGTTCACGTGAAGTACTCCTTCATGCGTTCGAAGAAGCCCTTATCGCCCTTTTCGAGCTTGGGGTCGAAGTTCTCCATGTCGCGCATGCGTTCGAGTAGCTCGGTCTCTTCGCGACTGAGCTTCTTGGGTGTCCAGATATTGACGTGGATGAGCTGATCGCCGCGGCCGTGGCTCTGCAGGGCGGGCAGACCCTTACCGCGCAGGCGGAAGATCTTGCCCGACTGCGTACCGGCCGGCACCTTGATCTTCACCTTGCTACCGATGGTGGGTACTTCTACGGAGGTGCCCAGGGCGGCATCGGCGAAGTTGAGGTAGAGATCGTAGATCAGCTTCTGTCCGTCGCGCTGGAGTTCCTCGTGCGGCTTCTCCTGAATGTTGATCAGCAGATCGCCGGGAGGTCCGCCGCGGCGGCCGGCATTGCCCTTGCCGCGCATACTGAGCTGCATACCTTCTTCTACACCCGCGGGAATATTGACCTCGATGGTGTCTTCGCCGTACACGCGGCCGTCGCCTTTACAGTTGTTGCAGGTCGCCTTGATCTGCGTGCCGGTGCCCGAGCAGGTCGGGCAGGTGGCCGTGGTGGCCATCTGTCCGATGAAGGTGGAGCGTACCTGGCGTACGACGCCGGCACCGCCACAGGTACGGCAGGTCTCGACGCTCTCGGCATCCTTAGCACCACTGCCGTCACAGACTTCGCACTCGCGCTGCCGCTTGACCTTGATGCGCTTGGCTACGCCCTCGGCGATCTCTTCCAGCTCCAGGGGGACCTTGATGCGCAGATTGGAGCCGCGCTCGCCCCGGGGCTGCCGGCGGGAGCCGCCGCCCGCCGCACCGCCGAAGAAAGAGCCGAAGCCGCCGCCACCGCCGCCGTCGCCGAACATGTCGCCAAATTGGGACATGATATCCTCCATCGTCATACCACCGGGGCCGCCGCCGCCGAATCCGCTCTGGCCGTTCACGCCGGCGTGGCCGAAGCGGTCGTAGCGAGCCCGTTTGTCCCCATCGTTGAGGACATCGTAAGCCTCGGCCGCTTCCTTGAATTTCTCCTCCGCGACCGTGTTATCCGGGTTGCGGTCAGGGTGGTACTTCATGGCCAGCTTGCGGTAGGCCTTTTTTAGGGCATCGGAATCGGCGTTTTTGGGCACGCCGAGTACCTCGTAATAATCTCTGGCCATCGGGCTATTGCTTAATGTATTAGGGTAGGGGAGCGCGTGGGCTACTTACCTACCACCACTTTGGCGTGGCGAATGATGCGGCCGTTGAGGGTGTATCCGCGTTCGATGGTGTCCACTACTTTGCCCGCCATGTCGGGGGAGGGGATCTCGGTGACCGCCTCGTACAGGTCGGCGTTGAAGTCCTTTCCGGTGCTGTCCATGGCTTTGAGCCCCTGGGAGGATAGGGCCGCTAGCAACTTCTTCTGGACCAGTCCGATCCCGTTGTTCCATATTTCGGCCGTGGCTTCATCCTCGGTGGCGAGCTGGGCGGCCCGGTCGAAATCGTCCAGTACGGGTAGCAGGGCCTTCATGGTCTTGCTGCCGGCGGTATCCATCATTTCGAGCCGCTCGCGCTGGGTCCGCCGCTTGTAGTTGTCAAACTCGGCATACAGGCGCAGGTAGCGGTCTTCCTTTTCCTGGAGGCGCTGCTGCAGCTCCTCCATATCAACGGTATCGGGCAGCTCCTGCTGCAGATCACCGTCGGTCTTCAGGTCCTGTTCGAGTACCTGGTCCTCGGGGGCGGCATCGCTATGGTTCAGCATCTCATCGTCGACGATGGGTTGTTCGGGGTTCTTCTTGCTCATCTTCAAAAATCGTTTTAGCACGCCATTGGGGGGCAAATGTAGGACCAAGGCGACGGTGCGGAAACTTTGTCAGGTCAGGCCGGCACGGCCTGCACGATGTGGCGCATTTGATCCCCCGCTAGCCCGCATTCATCGAAAAACGGCGCACCCGCGGCCCCGCCCGTCTTATATTTGACGACACAACAATCCACCCTATGAAACGATTGACTACCCTCTTCACGCTCCTCTTCATGAGTGTTGCCCTGCTGGCGCAGGATGCGGTCACGCCCAGCCCCCGCGAGATCGGCGACGCCTACATCGAAATGATCGGCGGCAAAGACGCCTGGCTAGCCGTCAAAGCCACCACCATGCAGGGCACGGCCGGGATGGGCGGCATGGAGTTCCCCATGACCATCACCACCGCCGAGGGAGACAAAATGCGCCTCAGCCTAGACATCCAGGGTAGCCCCATGACGCAGACCTACGACGGCACCACGGGCTACATCCTCTTTCCCATGCAGGGCATCACCGAGCCCAAGCAGATGAGCGAGGAGGAGGCCGCCGATCTGGCCAATAGCCCCTTCCTGAGCGAGTTTATTGACAGCGAAGCGCGTGGCTTCACCCTCACGGCCGTCGAAGGCAAGGAGATCGAGGGCACCCCCACCTACGGCGTGAAGGTCACCAACGACGAGGGCTACGACCGTACCTACTACTTCGACACCGAGACCATGGTACCCATCATGGCCGAGCAGGTCAGTCAGGGCGGCCAGATGAAGGGCATGATCGTAGAGAGCTACATGAGTGACTACCAGGAAGTGGAGGACCTCATGATACCCATGTACATGGAGCAAAAGGCGAACGGACAGACCCTCATGCAGATGACCTTCACCGAGGTGAAGATCAATCCCGAGGTACAGGACAGCATGTTCATCCTGAAGTAAGCCGCCACCATACACGTACACTCATCTATTTTTTAGGGCGGGGTCGCAGGTGCAGGATTTATCCGGTATGGCGACCCCGCTCCTCACGTTAGCGCATCCCACTATGCAACGTTTTTGTTCCCTCCTCGCGGCACTGGCCGTGACCTTTGGCCTGTCCGCTCAGGACTTCACCACCAGCACGTCCATGTTCGGTGACCTGCGCGCCCGCCAGATCGGCCCGGCTGCCATGAGCGGACGGGTAAGCTGCCTGGTCGTCCACCCAGACGATGCCAATACGGTCTACGTAGGCGCCGGTGGCGGCGGCATCTGGAAAACGACCGACGGTGGGAATACCGTGACACCGATATTCGACGACTACAGTCAGAGTATCGGTGCACTAGCTCTTGCGCCCAGCGATCCGAAGGTGGTCTATGCAGGTACCGGGGAGGCCTGGGTGCGTAATAGTGTCAGCGTGGGAACGGGCGTGTACCGCAGCAGCGATGGGGGGCGGCGCTGGCAGTCCGTCGGATTAGACAGCACGGAGCGCATCAGCGGCATCGTCGTGCACCCCGAAAATCCCGACGTCGCCTACGTAGCAGCCATGGGACCGCTCTGGAGCGATGGAACCCAGCGCGGCGTGTTCAAGACTACTGACGGGGGAGCGAGCTGGACCAAGGTGCTCTACCTGGACCAGAGCACGGGGGCCGCCAGTATCAGCCTCGATCCGCAGCAACCGGACGTGCTCTTCGTAGCGATGTGGAGTCATCGGCGCACGCCCTATAGCTTCGACTCGGGCTATAAGGGTACCTCCGGACTATACCGTACGCAGGACGGCGGAGCGAACTGGGACAAACTCACTGAGGGGCTACCCCAGGAGACGCTGGGCCGTATCGGGGTAGCCGTGGCGCCCAGCAATAGCGAGGTCGTCTACGCTACCATAGAAACGGGCACGAAGGAAACCAAGGGCATGTACCGCAGTGCCGACGGCGGCGATACCTGGAAACTGGTGGACCGCAGCTTCAACAACCAGATCCGCCCCTTTTACTTTGCCAGTTTGACCGTAGATCCCTCCAACGACAGCATCGTAGCCAAGTGCGGCCTGACCGGCATCATCACGGAGACCGCCGGTGAGCTCTGGCGGGATATGCCGGGCCACGTGCACTCCGACTTCCACGATATCTGGATCGACCCCACCGACGGTAAGCACATCCTGGTGGGCACTGACGGCGGCGTGTACGAAAGCACCGACCGCGGCTATACCTTCCGCATGTGGAATAACCTGCCGCTCAGTCAGTTCTACCACGTGAGCGTCGATAACGCGGAGCCCTACCGCGTCTACGGCGGACTACAGGATAATGGCAGCTGGTACGGTCCCAGCCAGAGCTCCGGCGGTATCACCAACAGCGACTGGACCGTCACCCTCGGCGGCGACGGATTCTACAGCTTCCGCCATCCCGCCAAACCCCATATCGTATTCAGCGAGTACCAGGGCGGTACATTCAGACGCTGGGACGAGCGCACGGGCCAGTCCAAGACCATCACCCCCTACCGCACCGCCGACACCGACGAGCTGCGCTACAACTGGAACGCCCCCATCCACCTCAGTCAGGATGGCGAGCGGCTGTACTTCGCCAGTCAGTACCTGTACCGCTCCAGTGATGACGGTGACAGCTGGGAACGCATCAGTCCCGACCTGACCACCAACGACAGCAGCTACCAGAAGCAGTATATCAGTGGTGGACTGAGTATCGATAACTCCGGTGCCGAGAACTACACGACGATCTACAGCGTCGCGGAAAGCCCCCTGGATGATGCTATCGTCTGGGTAGGCACCGACGACGGCAACCTGCAACTCACCCGGGACGGCGGGGCCAGCTGGACCCTGGTCAACCCCAGCGATCCGGAGCTGCCCGCCGGTGCCTGGGTCACCTTTGTGGAGCCCAGTCCGCACGACCCCCTCTCGGCGCTGGTCACCTTCGATGCCCACCGGACGGGCGACCAGACCCCCTACCTCTACCGGACGGACGATGGCGGCCAGCAGTGGACGCGTCTCACGGATGAATCGCTCTCAGGCTATGCCCTCAGTGTACGTCAGGATCTGGTGAACCCCGACCTACTCTTTCTCGGTACGGAGTTCGGACTGTACATCAGCCTGGACGGCGGCGCTAGCTGGGCACCGTTTCGCAATAACGTGCCCCCGGTCGGGATCCGCGATATGGTGATTCACCCCCGCGACGGGGACCTGGTGATGGCCACCCACGGCCGTGGCGTGATCATCCTGGATGACTTGGAGGCCCTCCGGCAACTTACCCCGATCTGATGGGCAACGGGATCACCTTTTTACAAACCGATACGACCTACTTCTATGACGGCCTGAGCGGCGGGACGGGTCGGCTAGGCGGCAGCGGCCACTTCGTGGGGCAGAACCCCAGTAACGACGCGCGTATTCTGTACTACGCCGACAAGCGGCACACCTTCGGCAAGATGTACGTGGAGATTTACCGCGACACCCAGCTGATCCGTACGCTGCAGGCGGGTAAGAGTGCGGGCCTCAATGCCGTATCGTTACCCATCACTACGGAAAAACCCAAGTCGCCGCCCACTGACAACAGGATGGCTCGCTGGGGTGCACGTACGGGCCCAAGCCTGGAAGCCGGCACCTATCGGGTCAAGTTGATTAAGGGAAAGAATACCTACGAGACGGCCTTCACGCTGGCCCCGCGGCCGGGTAGCCCGTATTCCCTGGCCGACCGCAACAGTCATCGCGAACTGCTGCTGCAGCTGTACGACGATACCGAACAGGTCGCCTACCTACACGCCGTACTGGAGCACGTAGCCGAGCAGGCCGATACATCCGGTCATACCGCGCTGACCGAGCAGGCCCGACAGCTTCAATCGCAGCTTGTGTTCCTGGGCGGAGACGGCTACGTGAATGAAGGCGAGCAACTCGGGGAATCAGTGACTAGTCTGTACGGTAACGTAGCGGGCTTCCCCGGCCAACCCTCTGACAGTCAGGTTGCGGAGGCCCGGCGGTTGCGTGGAGAGATCGCCGCATTGCAGGAGGAAGTAGATGCACTGCTCGCCGAGGTCCGGCGCCTGAACGAAGGGGTAGCGGAAGAGCAGCAGATCACCTATCCGGACAAAGCCAGCTTCCTCGCTACGGAGTAAGGGCGAGCGAACGAGCGCAGCGGCGAACACCGGTGGCACCGCTGCGCTTTATCAGTCAGCCCGATCATCCCCTATGCATACCCCCGACCACCCCATTCTTACCGAAAAGCAACGCAGTATTCCCCAGCTCCGCTGGGTCGATACCTTCAGCCGGGTGTTGGATACCAAATTCCGTATCCCCGGTACCGGCGTGCGCTTCGGGCTGGATTTCATTCTCGGTCTGGTCCCCGGTGCGGGGGATATCCTGTCACTGGGTATGTCGGGCACGCTGGTTGCGACGATGGCCAAGAACGGTGCCAGCCCACTGCTGGTAGCGCGCATGATGGTCAACGTGATCCTGGATGCCTTCGTCGGCTCGATCCCCGTGCTGGGCAACATTTTCGACCTGGTGTACAAGGCTAACTACCGCAACGCCGAGCTGATGCGGGAGTACTATGAGGAAGGCAAGCACACCGGCAGCGTCTGGCCGGTCGTGCTGGCCGTGATTGGCTCGATCCTGCTGATGATGATCCTGTTGGTCTACGTGACGGTGCAGATCTTCCAGTTCCTTATCGGTCTGCTCTGAGGTCGGCTACCAGGGCGGCGCCGCGATCTACGAGTTCGTCCAGTCCGAGGTCGGTGTTGTCGAGGAGGATGGCATCGTCTGCCTGCCGTAGGGGGCTATCGTCCCGGTGGCTATCGATGTAGTCGCGTTCCTCCAGGTTGGCGGCTACGTCCACCCGCTGTACTTCCCGGCCCGCTCCGCGCAGTTCCCGCAGGCGGCGGTCGACCCGGGTATCCAGATCGGCGGTGACGAACAGCTTGAGGTCTGCATCGGGGAACACCACCGTGCCGATGTCGCGACCATCGAGAATGACGCCGCCGTCCTTGCCCATTTGCCGTTGCTGCTCCACCATGGCCCGCCGTACGATGGACAGTGCGGCGACGGGGGAGACCAGCTTACTTACTGCCAGTCCGCGAATCTCGGACTCGACGTCCTCGCCGTTGAGCAGCACGTGATTGTCGGAGGGGCGGAAGGTGATGCGGAGGGATTGCATGGCACCGGCGACCGCGCCCTCGTCGTCAAGATCTACGTTCTGGCGCTGGAGGTGTAGGGTGACGGCACGGTACATGGCGCCGGTATCGATGTAGCTGTAGCCCAGCCGCTTGGCCAGGGCACGGGCTAGGGTAGACTTCCCGCAGGCGGAGTAGCCGTCGATGGCAATGGTGAGGGGCTTGTTAAACACGGAATACACGGAGTTTACTTCACGGAGGACGGGGCATGATACGAACAAAGCCGGTAAGGGTTACCTACCGGCTTTGTGCACTAGTGACCGCCTGGGGGGGCTAGTATTCGTCCTCGTTGAAGAGGAAGTCGTCTTTGCGGGGATAATCGGGCCAGATATCGTCGATGGCCTCGTAGGTCTCGCCCTCGTCCTCCATGGCCTGGAGGTTCTCGATCACTTCCAGGGGGCTACCGGAGCGGATGGCAAAGTCGATGAGTTCATCACGGGTGGCGGGCCAGGGAGCGTCCTCTAGGTGAGAAGCGAGTTCGAGCGTCCAGTACATACGGGTAGAAGTTTAAGTACCTAAAAAAGCCGCGAGGTAGTGAATTGTTCCCCGTGTTTCAGGCCGCAAATGTAGCAATTGGCGCTAACTGTACCGAATAGTAAATTTACCGGGGTATAGAAAGCTGATAATCAGCTAGTTGTAGGTTCCAATGACGGTAAAAGATTTATCTTCATAGCCGGGGGGAACCTGTCCGATCCGGCTGCTATTGCGCGGACCGGTGGGATCGCAGAACACGTAGCGCTGCCCCTTGTAGTGGAACGAATCACCCTCCATATCGGAGCCGACGGCTACCGTCAGGTGATCCTCGTAAGCGATGACGGCCATGGGCAAGTCGAGCAGGTCACGCACCAGGGCGAAGAAGAGCGCCGAGCGATCCTCGCAGTCGGAGTAGCTGTACCCGAACAGCTCTTCGGGTACCATCGGCTTGGAGCGGCCGAAGTACTCGTTGTCTTCCTTGTAGGCGAAGGCCGAGCGGGTGAAGCTGGCCAAAAGCTCCAGCTGCTGCTGGGTATCCATACCCTGCATGTAGCCACTGAGCTGGGGCAGCAAGCTCTCGGTGAGGATGGGCGACAGCGGGGTCTCCAGGTAGCAGTACTCGTGGATGAAGGGGTAGTCGGACATGATGTCGACCATCGTCTGATCGAAGGTGACCTGTAGCTGCTGCCGTACGCCGTGAAAGGTGAACTCGAGGTCTTTGGCCACGGGCTGCTCGGCCAGGGTAGGCCAGCTCTGGAGCTGAAAGCCGAAGGACTTGCCCCGGGGATTGGGGTGGTCGTTGAAGATATATAGCCGCTGGCGGCCCTCGCAGCTTCCGCCCAGGCAGCTGAGGTTGGCGTAGGGGCGACCATCGGTCTCGATGATGGGTACCTCGAAGAGCTCCTGGGTGGTGTACACGTTGATGAATACCTCCTCGCCCCGGAAGGTCAGGCGGGCGTCGAAGCCACTATCAACTAATAGTTTGTAGAGCGTGATCCGCTGGGCATTGACGGACTCGCCGCGGTAGACCGCCTCGACGGTGGATTTGGCCAGTTTGTAGAACAGGAAGTCGTTGAGGCGGTAGTGTGCCTTGGCGGCCAGCAGGTGGTTCAGGAGGACCTGGGTGGGGCGGCGCTCGAGCTGATTGTAGGTCGCGCGGATGGAGGCATTGGTCAGCGCCTTGGGGTCTTCGATCAGCATGCCCGGGTCGTAGGTCAGGTCGACCGCCTGGGTGTAGAAGGGGATGGAGAAGCGCTGGTACGCATCGGGATTGCCGAGGTTGGTCAGGTTCGTATTGGCAAAGGCCAGTACGCAGGTAAGAAGGATGACCAGCCGGGCGGCAATACGTTTCATTCGGGGCTTAGCTTCAGGAAGATTACGAACGGCGGGGCGGTGGAATTACTCGCCCTCGCTTCTTCGTAATATACGTTTGCCACAAGTGAAAAGTATAAGCAGAGGCGGGGATTTAGGAATAAATTAAGTCGGTTACCCGTACCGACAGAATATTCGGTGGTGGGCGGAGGAAACGGTCCGCAATCCGACGTCCCGTAGGGAGTTCGTAGACCGGCTTATTCCAGCGCCAGACTGGCCGCTTCCCAGGTCTTCATGACGCTTGCCAGCTTGTCCTGCTTGTCCTTGAGCTTGGCCGTGACGGAGGCTACGCGCGCCTCATCGTCGTAGAAGGAGGGGTCTGACATCTTGAGGTGGATCTGCTCGATCTCTCCCTCCAGGCGCTCGATCTTGCGCTCCGCGTTGGCGACGTCCTTCTGCAGGCGCCGCTGTTCGTCCTGACTGGGGCTATTCTTCGGCTTCGACGCGGGAGCGGCGGATTGGCTATCCACCGGCTTCTGCAGCTCGACGCTGCGCATATCGTCCAGCTGCCGCTTTTCCAGGAAGGTATTGACATCGCCAATGTGCTCGTACAGCTTATGGTCCCGAAACTCTACGGTGCGGTCGGTCAGACCGGCTAGGAACTCACGGTCGTGGCTCACTACGAGCAGGGTGCCGTCGTAATCCATCAGGGCCGACTTCAGCATATCCTTACTGGCCATGTCCAGGTGGTTGGTCGGCTCATCGAGCACCAGCAGGTTGAAGGGGCGCAGCAGCATACAGGCCAGGGCCAGACGGGCGCGCTCGCCGCCGGAGAGTACCATGACCTTCTTATCCTGATCCTCACCGGAGAAGAGGAAGGCGCCGAGGGTCTGCCGCAGGCGAGTGCGCATTTCGGGCGGACTGGCCTCCTCCATCGTCTCCAGTAGCGTCTTGTTGCCATCCAGGGCATCGCTCTGATTCTGGGCGTAGTAGCCTACGCTGACGTTGTGTCCGAGCTCGACCTCCCCCTGGGTGGCGGGCAGTTTACCGATCAGGATCTTGGCCAGGGTGGTCTTACCCTGACCGTTCTGCCCGACGAAGGCCACGCGGTTGCCGCGATCCACCTTGAGGTCTACGCCGCGCAGTACGTTGAGCTTGCCGTAGGTCTTGGTGATGTGGCGGGCCTTCATGGTGATCGCGCCGGAGCGGGGGGCGGGCGGGAAGCGAAGGTTCATGACCGACTTGTCGGTCACGTCGAGCTCGATGCGCTCGATCTTGTCGAGCTGCTTCTGCATGGACTGCGCCATCTTCGTCTTGGTGGCCTTAGCCATGAAGCGGCTGATGGTGCGCTCCTTGTCGGCGATCACCTTTTGCTGGTTGAGGTAGGCAGACTCGGCCTTTTCGCGGCGCTCGGCCTGAAGCTCTACGTACTTGGAGTAGCCGGCCTTGTAGTCGTAGACGCTCCCCAGTTCGATCTCCAGGGTGCGGTTGGTGACGTTGTCCAGAAACTGCTTATCGTGACTGATCGTGATGACCGCGCCGGAGTAGCTAGACAGCCAGTTTTCCAGCCAGATGATGGACTCGATATCGAGGTGGTTCGTCGGTTCGTCCAGCAGCAGGTAGTCGGGGCGTTGCAGCAGCATCTTGGCCAGCAGGATGCGCATCTGCCAGCCGCCGGAGAACTCGGTGGTCTGCCGGTCGAAGTCGCCGTTCTTGAAGCCCAGTCCCTTGAGTACCTTTTCCGCCTCGGCTTCCATCGTGATGCCGCCGACCAGGGCGAAGCGCTCCGTCAAGTGAGTAAACTCCTCCAGCATCTCGGAGTAGGAATCGGAGGTGTAGTCGGTGCGGACTTCCATTTCCTGGTTGAGTTCCTCCAGCCGCTCCTCCATCTCGGTGATGTGGGCGAAGGCCGTCAGGGTCTCTTCCATGACGGTATTGCCGGTGGGCATATCCATTTCCTGGTGCAGGAAGCCGAGGGTGGAGCCGCTTTCCCGTTCCACCTTGCCTTCGTCGGGGCTGATATCACCGGCGATGATCTTGAGCATGGTCGACTTACCGGCTCCGTTGCGGCCGACCAGGCCGAGCTTGTCGCGGGTGCCGATCGTGAAGGTGACCCGGTCGAAGAGGATCCGGTCGCCGTACTGCTGGTAGATGCCGGTGGCGCTTAACATAGGGTAGGGGGGTTAGATCGCTTTCGGCTCGTTAGACGCCTTCGGCTGGTAGACCGCTTCGCGGGGTAGATCGCTTCGCTCGGTAGACCGCTGTGCGGGTGAGGGGCTAAACGGGCGCAAAGGTACTGAGAATCTGACTGGTATGTCGGTCTGTCCGCAGGCTTAGGCTTTCTCGCGCAGGAGGCCTTCCTGTACTACGCTGGCGACCAGCTTACCCTCTTGGTCGAAGATGTTGCCCCGGGTAAAACCGCGTGCGCCGCTGGCACTGGGACTGTCCATGCTGTAGAGCAACCAGTCGTCAACCCGAAACGGGCGGTGGAACCACATGGCGTGGTCGAGGCTGGCCATCTGCAGATTGCGGTAGTCGGTGGCCCGACCGTGGGGGAGCAGGGCGGTGGTCAGCAGGTTGTAGTCGCTAGTGTAGGCCAGGACCAGGGCCTGGAGCCGGCGGTCGTCGGGCATCTCCCCCTTGGTGCGCAGCCAGACGTTGCGGCTGGGGGCATACTTTTCGTGGGCGAAGGGGTTGAGGAATTCGACCGGACGGAATTCCAGGGGACGTTCAATACTCAGGATACGCCGGATATTTTCGGGCAGCTGCTCGCCGAACTGCTTGGCCATGCCCTCGTAGCTCACTAGTTCGTCCGGGGAGAGTACGTCCGGGATGGTGGCCTGGTGCTCGAAGCCCTGCTGGTCGAGCTGGAAGCTGGCCGTGAGAAAGAAGATCGCCTTGCCGTTCTGGATGGCGCGTACCGCCCGGGTCGTAAAGCTGCCGCCGTCGCGGATGCGGTCTACCTCGAAAACGATGGGAATGTCCAGATCCCCTGGCAGCACAAAGTAGCCGTGCAGGCTGTGCACGTAGCGGTCTTCGGGTACGGTTTGCATGGCCGCAGCCAGCGACTGGGCCAGTACCTGTCCGCCGAACACCCGCGCCGAGCCCACCGAGCGGCTCTGGCCGCGGAACAGATTGACCTCCAGGCGATCGAGGTCGAGTAGGGTGAGGAGCTCGCTGATGTGCTTCATGGCCGCGAAGGTAAGTCGGTCCCGGGAGGGACGCGCGGGTACCGGCCCCCCAGCCAGCCATTTACGGCTTGGCACTGTTGACTTGGCAACTATCTTTGGCCAAAATACTGTCCTTCATGCCCGCACACCACCATCCCCCCGTCTACATCGTTGCCGCCGTCCGTACTCCCATCGGGTCGTTCGGTGGAGTACTATCCTCCCTGTCCGCTACCCAGCTGGGTACCGCAGCCATCAAGGGTGCCCTGGAGCGCGCCGGTATCGCCCCCGATCGGGTACAGGAGGTCTATATGGGTAATGTGGTAAGTGCCAACCTCGGCCAGGCCCCCGCCCGGCAGGCTGCCCTTGGTGCCGGTATCCCGAACACGGTGCCCTGCACGACCGTCAACAAGGTGTGTAGCAGCGGCATGAAGACCGTCATGTTCGGCGCCCAGTCCATCATGCTCGGCCACAACGACGTGGTCGTCGCCGGCGGCATGGAAAGCATGAGCAACATCCCCTACTACGTCCCCGACGCCCGTTGGGGTGCCAAGTACGGCGACCGCAAGCTCATCGACGGACTCAGCAAGGACGGCCTCACCGATGCCTACGACCAGAATGCCATGGGCACCTGCGCCGACGCCACCGCCGTGAAGTACGGCTTCAGCCGCGAGGAGCAGGATGCCTACGCCACCGAGTCCTACAAACGCAGTGCCGAATCCACCGCCAACGGCACCTTCGGCCGCGAGATCGTAGCCGTGCACGTACCCCAGCGCCGGGGCGACGACGTGGTGGTCACCGAAGACGAGGAGTACAAGAAGGTCAAGTTCGACAAGATGGCCTCCCTGCGCCCCGCCTTCGGCAAGGAGGGGACGGTCACGGCCGCCAACGCCAGCACCATCAACGACGGTGCCGCCGCTCTGGTGCTCGTCAGTCAGAAAGTGGTCGATGAGCTGGGCCTTAAGCCGATCGCCAAGATCATGTCCTTCGCCGATGCCGCCCACGAGCCGCAGTGGTTCACCACCGCGCCCACCAAGGCGGCCCCCCTGGCCGTAGAGCGCGCCGGACTGGCCATGAGCGATATCGACTACATGGAGGTCAACGAGGCCTTCGCCGTAGTACCCATGGCCTTCAGTAAGGAGCTCGGCCTGGACGGCAAGAACATGAACGTGAACGGCGGCGGCGTCTCCCTGGGCCACCCCCTGGGCACCTCCGGCGCACGCATCCTGGTCACTTTGATCAACACGCTCCACTCCCGCGACGGCCAGTACGGTCTGGCCACCCTCTGCAACGGGGGCGGGGGCGCCAGTGCAATGGTTATTGAAAAGTACGGCGCGTGATCCAGATTTTTATCACCGGCGGCACCTTCGATAAGGAGTACGATTTCGTCACGGGCAAGCTGTACTTCAAGGACAGTAGTCTGCCCAAGATGCTGGAGGTAGGTCGGTCGACCCTCGATGTGAGTATCCGTACGCTCATGATGGTCGATAGCCTAGAACTCACGGATCAGGACCGCCAGAATATTGCCAATAACTGCCGGTCCGTCGGCACCAATCAGATCCTGATCACCCACGGCACGGATACCATGTCGGAGACCGCCCACTACCTGGCTAGCGAAGACATTCGCGGCAAGACCATCGTCATCACCGGGGCAATGATCCCGTATGCCTTTGGCAGCTCGTCCGACGGATTCTTTAACTTGGGTAGCGCACTGGCCTTTGTGCAGTCCCTACCGGCGGGTGTCTACATCGCCATGAATGGTAGGTACTTTACCTGGGATGGCGTGCGGAAAAACCGCGCGACCGGATTTTTTGAAGCCATTGAAACCCCCGCCCGCCCATGATGCCCGCCTGGTTAGCCCGTTTTATGCTGCGCCTCAATGGCATGCGTGTAGTGGACCACAACAAGGGCAACTGGCCCAAGAAATGCGTCGTGCCGACCGGTCCGCACACCACCAATCGAGACTTCCCCTACGGCCTTTACTCCCGGGCGGTATTGGGGCAGTATATTCAGTTTGTGGCCAAGTCCACCCTCTTCAAGGGGCCGGCCGGCCTGATCATGAAGGGCTTCGGCGGTGTGCCGGTCGTGCGCGAAAAGCGGACCAACTTCACCCAGGCCGTAGCCAAGATCTTTGCCGAACGCGAGGAGTTCAAGCTCTGTATCGCCATGGAGGGCACCCGCAAGAAGGTCGACCGCTTCCGCACGGGCTTCTACTGGATCGCCCGCGAAGCCGGTGTACCGATGGTCTTCGCCAAGTTCGACTTCGGCAATAAGGTGATCGAGTTTTCGGAGCCTTTCTATCCTACCGGCGACGTACGGGCGGATTTTGATTTTATCTACCGGTACTTCGATGGGGTGCAGGGGCTGGTGCCGGAGCATAGTTTTGTGTATGATCCGGTGGTGTTGGAGGAGTTGCCTGTGGGTGAGGGCTAAACACGGATTGCGCGGATTTGGAGCACGGATTAACACGGATACGTGATAGGTACTTCGCGACAATATAATTTAACGGCACTCTACAAATAGTAGAGTGGTGTGCCGGTCTTTTGTGCTATGCTACACGAAAAACTGACCTACGCTATACGCGGCGCGGCATTCAAGGTGCACAAGGCACTCGGACCTGGACTAATGGAATCTGCCTATGAAGCCTGCCTAGTCCACGAACTAAAAGAGACTGGGCTGCAGGTGCAACATCAATTGGAAGTACCCTTACTCTATCGCGGAATTCACGTTAAATCCGCCTATAAGCTAGATGTTCTGGTAGACAATAAAGTCATTCTGGAACTCAAAGCAGTCGATACCCTTGCGCCCATCTTCACCGCTCAGTTGCTCACCTACATGCGCCTATCCGATATCCGGCTGGGCCTACTCATCAACTTCAATGTAGAGAATCTACAACAAGGCATAAAACGCTACATCATCTAACGTCTCCCATTCTCACCTACGTTACCTCCGTGCGAATCCGTGCCCAAAATCCGCGCAATCCGTGTTTAAACCCCTCCCAGAGTGCCGCAGGCACCCCCCCCCCAAAAAAAACTCAAGTCTTCCGCTCCTTCTTCTTAGCCGCAGGAAACAAAATATTATTCAAGATCAACCGATACCCCGGACTATTAGGGTGCAAACTCAAATCCGTCTCCGGATCATTGACCAGGTGGCGATAATCCGCAGGGTCATGGCCCCCGTAGAAGGTGAAGAAGCCCTCGCCGAACTGCCCGTGGAGGTAGCGGGCTTCCTGGGCGGGTTTATTTTCGCCGAGGACTAGGATGTTGCTCTTGATATGGCTGTTGGTGAAGGCGGTGGTCTGCCCCATAAAGCCCTTGACGGAGCGCACGTGGTTTTGGGTAAGCATGCTGGGGACCGGATCCCACTTGGCGCTGAACTCGAAGAGGCTGAAGTAGTCCTGCTCTTCGGTGACCGGACGGGGATTGTGGTCGATGTCGCTGAACTCGTACTCCAAGGGGTTGCGCTCCAGCTGGAAATTTTCGAAGGCGAAGGTCTTGCTGTAGTCGAGTTTGGACTGTGCATTGGGGTCGATCGCGTCGCCGTCGTAGTACTGGGCTGCGATGTCGGTGCCGTCCGCCGCCAGGGCAATATCGTAGCTATCGGTAGCCGAGCACATAGCGAACATGAAGCCGCCGCCGCCGACGTACTCCTTGACCTTCTTGACCACGCCGAGCTTAAGCTGACTGACCTTCTCGTAGCCATTAGCCGCGGCGAGCTCTTCCTGGTAGGCGACCTGCCGGCGGTACCAGGGGGCGGTGTGGAAGCTGCGGTAGAAGCGGCCGAACTGCCCGGTGAAATCCTCATGGTGCAGGTGCAGCCAGTCGTATTCGGCGAGCTTGTCGTCCAGGACCTCGTTGTCGTACACGGTCTCGTAGGGGATCTCGGCGTAGGTAAGTACCAGCGTCACGGCATCGTCCCAGGGCTGCACGTCGGTGCCCTCGCGGAAGTTGTAGTCGGGGGTATAGACGGCGATCTTCGGGGCCTTATCGAGCTTCATCGCGTCCATATTCTTTTCCGGATTCGCGATCTCGGCCAGGATGCCGTTGAAGCGGGCGTCGGGAATGACCTCGTACTTTACGCCCCGCGTCAGGCACTCCCGCTCGAAGGCCCGGCTGTGCTGGAAGGCGAAACTGCCGCCGCGATAATTGAGTAGCCACCAAGCCTCGATATTGTTGTCGAGTACCCAGTAGGTGATGCCGTAGGCCTTCAGGTGATCGGTCTGGGTATCGTCCATCGGGATCAGGATGGTAGAGGCACGGGCCACGGTGGTCAGGACGAGGAGCAGGAACAGCAGGGGGAGTTTACGGTACATCGGTGCGGCTTGTTGTGCGTTAACGATTTGGCGCGGGTGGGTGTTGCGGCCTGACTGGTCCGCCCGCGCGCAAAAGCCCGCACCCGCGGCCCCGCCCGCACAAGCTACCCGGCCCCGTGTTCGGATACTATGACCGACACCCACACCTTTGCCATCACGCCTGTCTCCTCCGAATCGATCGGTGAACTGCCCGGCGACTGGACAACGGACGACTACCGCAAACTGCTCGAGCTGACCGACTACGGTGATGCCTCCGAACTATCCGACAAGGAAGTGCAGGAGATGGCGTTCATGTCCATCGCCGACCTGGAGAAGCCCGAGGCGGCCGATCTGCTCATGAAGTACGTCTTTCCCGAGGATGCCCTGACGCCCGGTCAGCGACAGAATAGCAGCCACGAGATGGACACCGAGCGGCTCTGGGAGGAGTATCCCGAACCGGTGCACCACCGCAATTTCTTCCGCGTAGGTACCCTGCTCTACGCCGCCTACAACGGCGGACACCCCAAGCCCGACGGTCGGGAAGTAGTCTTCACCGTCACCGCTAAGGATGAAGAAGGGGCCAAGCGTCTGCAAAATCCCAAGGCTGCCCTGCTCCTGCGTCTGATGGCACCCGCCATGGACGGACACGCCCTGCTACACCGGCTGTACGAAGACGAATTGAAAAGCGGTGAATTTGCCGCCGCGAAGAATCTGCTCTACCAGATCAAAAGCGAGCCGCAGGGGGAGCGAAGCTTTCGGATCACAGTGTACAGTACAGATTACTGGCTGGAAGACTTCGTGCCGGCCGGACCTTACGAGGTGACCCTGTAGCGGCGACTTCTCCGATATCTAGTAGCCTATCTTGCCCGCATGATCTGGAGTGATAAGAAAATACTGACCGCCATCGACCGGGGCGAGATCGTGATACGCCCCTACGACCGGGCCAACCTGGGGACCAACAGCTACGACGTACACCTCGGCAAGCACCTGGCCCGCTACAAGGATCACATCCTGGACGCCCGCAAGCACAACGAGATCGAAGAAATGGAGATCGGAGAGGAGGGCTTCGTGCTGCACCCCAATACCCTCTACCTCGGCGTCACCCTGGAGTATACCGAGACGCACAGCAGCGTGCCCTTCCTGGAGGGTAAGAGCAGCGTGGGCCGGCTGGGTATCGACATCCACGCCACGGCCGGAAAGGGCGATGTAGGCTTTTGCAACCACTGGACGCTGGAGATCAGCTGCACCCACCCCGTGCGCGTGTATGCCGGTATGCCGATCGGACAGCTGATCTACTTTGCCGTAGAGGGCGACATTGAGAATTACTACAACAAGAAGCCCAATGCGAAGTACAATCGCGTCAGCGAGCGGCCCATGGAGTCGATGATGTGGAAGAACAGCTTCTAGGCGACCATGCGTACCGATGAGCTGACCACCCACTTTGCCAAGACCCTCCGCCCCCTGCTGGGTAGGGGAGAGGCCCGCTCTGTCACTCGGCTGGTGCTGGAAGACGTGTTCGGCTACCGGCAGGGACAGCGGCCGCGCCTGCTCAGTCCCGACGAAGAGGTGCTGGCCTGGGCCACCCTCAACCGGCTGCTGGCCGGTGAGCCGGTGCAGTACGTCACGGGGGTGGCCGACTTCTACGGTTTGCAGCTTCACGTCACCCCCGCCGTCCTCATCCCCCGCCCGGAGACCGAAGAGCTGGTCGAATGGATCCTGGAAGAGCATGTGGGCGGTAGTCAGCGGCGCGCGCTCGATCTGGGCACGGGTTCGGGCTGCATCCCCCTGGCGCTCAAGATGCGCCGTCCGGAGTGGACACTGGAAGCCCTCGACGTCAGCGAAGCCGCCCTCGCCGTTGCCCGCAAGAATGCTAGGGAGAGAGACGTACACATCACCTTCCACCAGCAGGATATGGCGGAGGCGAGCGCGGTACTTCCTGCCGCCCAGTATGACCTACTGGTGTCGAACCCGCCCTATATCCCCCCCTCGGAGGAAAAGCACATGAGCCGGTCCACGCTCGCCTTCGAGCCCCGCCTGGCCCTCTTCGTGCCGGAAGACGATCCACTTTTGTTCTACCGCCACGTATTCAACACCGGCAAAATCCTCCTCCGCCCCGGCGGCATGGTGTACGTAGAAACCAATGCCCACAATAGCGAGCAAGTCCTGCAGTTATTCCGTTCGGGCGGATACACGCAGGTGCAACGAAAGCGCGATCTGCAGGGCAAGTGGCGCATGCTACGCGCTACGCTGGAAGCTATGCAGGCACCAAACCCAGTTCCGTAAGCAGGCTGAGGGGCCGCAGGCGGTAGCCGTCAAACTCGGCGAACAATGCCAGCGGACCTCCCCCGCTGACGGCCAGTAGGCGGTAGAAGTCCGGGTAGTCAGACGGCAGCGGGAAGGAAAGCCCATCCGCATCGACTATCAGGAACTGCTCACCCCCCTTGACCGGTCGCACCCCATTGAGATATACCGGATACTGCTGCAGCCAGGGGTTCACCCCCAGGGCCCTGCGGTAGTTGTCGAGCATGCCGGTGAAGGTATCGTAGCCGCTGAGTCCGTCGTAGGGCCTACCCCCGGGTCGAGGCTCCGGGAACACCGCCCGCTGGGGATAATTGCCTGGATAGTAGTGCAACCCACCCTCGAAGGAGGCCGATAGGGGCCACGACTGCTCGAAGGGAAATTCCCCGAAGGCGAAGTCCAGGATCAGGGCATACCGACGGCTCTGTTCCCCCCGGAGCCACACGCGGCGGTAGCGTAGGCGATCTTCCTGTCCATTTACCGTACCTACCACCAGCCAGTGGTCAGAGGTGACCGGTCGCCGAAGCAGCTCGTCTTTCTTAGTGGTGATTCCGGCGAGTTGGTAGAGCTCGTCCTGCCGCTCGGGGGTAAGCTCATCCCGGATCCGCCAGGCGCGGAGAAAGAGGTAGAGATCGCCCAGTCCGCGGGCCAGTTCGCTCGTAGTACCGTCCGTGTCCAGACTAGCCAGTTGACGCACCCGCCCGGCTAGTCCGGGCAGCTTGGCGTCGGTGAGGCGGGCGGCGGTCGTAAGCCAGCTATCGTCACCCTGCGCCAGGGTATCGGCCAGTCCGCGGCGGGCCACGTCGAGCAGCCGCAGTTCGAGCTCATCGATGCCGCTGTCCATGAGGACGAGCCGGGCGGTGAGCCGGTCGTCCGCCTTGGTTACGTCCTTAGTTACCCGTGGTGCCTTGGTGGTCTGAAACTGTACGGAGCGGAGCCAGTCCGGCGGCTGGCCTACGGTGAAGCGGTCGGCGTTATTCTTGAGGATCAGGATCAGGGCCAGGTCATGCGCGCAGGGGCGGGCGCGGGCGCGGCAGCTGCAGTGGAATTTGCCCTCTACGACCTGTACGGCCGACTGGATGGGCCGCTTGCTGTTCACGTCGAACTCTCCCCAGAGCCATTCGCCGTCTCCGCCCAGCAGCCGCCAGCGGCGGCTGTAGAACAGGCGGCGGCCGCTCTCGAGGGTCTTGGCGTCGGGGGCGAGCTGGAGCAGGCGATCGGTGGGGGTCATAGGGGGTCGGGCAAACCAGGGGCTGGGGAACAGCGTTAGTTTGTAAGATTACAAATAAAGCCCTTACTTTCCCCCGCAAACCGTTTCTATCATGCGCGCTTACCAGTCTGAAGAATTCCGCAAGCTCTCCCCGGAGGCCAAGCGTGCGGCCCTGAAGTCGGCCATTGCCGCCCAGGATCCCAGCAGCGGATTCAAGCGCGCGTTCGAGGTAGACGGCAAGGTGTACCATACCGTCTCCGTCAGTGAGCTCACGTCAGAGCAACTGCAACAATCAACGGACGCCGAAGCGTGAGCCTGGCCTTTGGCGCCCTACTGACCATTTTACTATTGCTGCCGGGCATTGGCTTTCGCTACGCCTACATACGCAGTAATTCCATCCGCCGCAGTCTGGATTTCAGCCTGCTCAGCGAGGCCGTCATCATGGTTGTCGTCGCCCTCGTTCTGCACACCCTGGGCGGTCTGGTGACCCAGGCGCTCGGATCCCCTCCCGACGCCCGTATCCTCTATCTACTCGGTACCGGTGGCGCGCTTGCCGCCGAAGATTATCAAGTCCTGACGGATTCGGTCGTCCCTTTTCTGGGCTACACCCTGTTTCTTTCGGCTACCGGCGTGGGCCTGGGGTATGCGCTACAGCAAGTGGTGCTGCGCCGCGGCTACGACCAGCGGTATAAGGGTTTGCGCGTACTCAACGACTGGGACCGCTACTTCACCGGCTACGTACTACCGGCCGAGCGGCGCGGAAAAGTCAATTTCATCTGGGTCGACATTCTGGTGGACGGCAGCGGCGGCAATGCCGTCCTCTACTCCGGGGTACTCGAGAATTACTCCCTGAACCGGGAACAGGTCATTGATCAGGTATTTATCAGCAGCGCCATCCGCCGGCACAACCTCGACCTGTCCGGCGTGCTACCGGCCGACGAGGGTACCACACGTCAACCGCCTAACTACGATATGCCGGGGGAGTACCTGGTCATTCCTTTCTCCCAGGTACGCAACCTCAATATCACCTACAGCTACGTTCAGGAAGGCACTCCTCCGGAGACCGTCGCCGCCCCCGCCGAGGTGTCAACCGCCCCCGTATGATAAGCCGCGCCGCGCTACTGCTAGTTGTCATTTTGCTCTGCACCTGCGACCCCGCCCCCCAGGATATTACGGAGGTAGATTATGGAGGGCCGTTGACGATCACCCGCGACTCCATCAGCCTGACGGTAGACCCCGCCTACGGCGCCCGCCTCACTAGCGTGACGTATGGAGACCGCGAACTGCTGTACGTAGTGCGCGATAGCAGTGGCTTCACCTATGGCAGTACCGCCTGGCCGAGCCCGCAGGCCGACTGGGACTGGCCGCCGCCCGCCACCCTGGACCGCGAACCCTATACCGTACAAAAAGTAGAGGAGCACTCGATCTTACTGGAGAGTCGGGAGGACAGCAGCGGGCTGGTCCTGCAGAAGCGCTACCGCCTCGGTCCGGACAGCGACATCGGCCTCACCTACTGGTTGACATACAACGGACCCACCACGCGCAGTGTAGCGGCATGGGAAGTGACCCGACTGCCCTACACCGGTCGGATAGTGTTCTTTGCCGACTCAGTGCGCACGGTGGGGGATGCCCGGCGGGTGGTGGAATCACAAGACAGCCTGCGAGTCATTCACTTTGACGAACGGCATACGGCCACGACCAAGGTGTTCGCTGATCTGGATAGTGTGCCGGTGCGCTACTATACCGATGGGCTGATCCTGGAAAAGCATACGGTGGTGCAGGACTTCTACCGCGTGGCTCCTGGACATGCCCCCCTGGAGGTATATATCGATCCCCCCCGGGGCTTCGTGGAGCTGGAATTACAGGGTGATTACCGCAAATTGAGCTACGGAAAGACGACCACCCTACGCACCAAGTGGCGGGTGGTGCCCGATCGGTAGCCGGTTACTGCAGGAACCGCCAGCCGGTGCGGTAGGGGAACACGTCCATGATCTCACCGGCCAGGAGTCGCTGCTTGAGGTCGTTCCAGAAGTCGGCGTCGAAGATCTCCCCGTGTTGCGCGCGGAGGTAGTCCAGGTGGGGGCCGGCCCGCATCAGGAAGCCCGGGAACTCCTCGGGGAACACGTCGCGCGGCCCCACGTAGTACCAGGGCTGGGAGGCCATCTCCTGTTCGGGCGTACGGGGCTCGGGGATGTGGCGGAAGTTGCAGTCGGTGACGTGCTCGATCTCGTCGTAGTCGTAGAAGACGACCCGGTTGACGCGAGTGACTCCGAAGTTCTTCAGCAGCAGATCGCCCGGAAAGATATTGGCCGCGGCGAGCTGCTTGATGGCCCGGCCGTAGTCGCGCAATGCCTTGCGGGCCATGGCTTCGTCGGCCGTCTGCAGGTAGAGGTTCAGCGGCGTCATTTTCTTTTCGATGTACACGTGACTCAGCAGTACCTGATCGTCCTGCACCACCACCTTCGAGGGGGCGGTGTGGAGCAGTTCGGCCAGACATTCTTCGCTAAAGCGATCGCGTGGCAGCACCAGCTTTTCGAACAGGTAGCTATCGGCCATGCGGCCCACCCGGTCGTGCCGCTTGACCAGGTCGTAGCGCGCCTTTACGGTAGCGGCCGTCACCTGCTTGGGGGGAGCGAAGTGGTCGCGGATCACCTTGAAGACCATATTGAGCTTCGGCGTGGTGAAGACGTACATCACCATGCCGGCGATTCCGGGCGCGCTCTCGAAGGGCTCATCCCGTGCCGGGTGCCGGTTGAAGTGACGCAGCAGCTCGCGGTAGAACACCGTCTTGCCGTGCTTCTCAAAGCCGATCGCATTGTACAGCTCGCTGATGCGCTTGCTGGGCATAAAGGTCTGCAGGAAGTCGACCATATCGCTCGGTACGCTGATGTCGGCCAGGAAGTACGAGCGGTGGTAGCTGAAGATGGACACGACTTGGTCAGCCTCCAGCAGCAGCGCGTCGATCAGCACGCCCCGGCCGGTAGGGTGGAGGAGGGGCAGGATGAAAGGAAACACCGCCCCGCGCGACAGAAAGCGCCCCACGATGTAGGCCGTTTTGTTGCGGTAGAACACCGACTGCAGTACCTCGATCTGATCGCCCGGGTGCCGCCCGCCCCGCTCGCGGATGAAGCCGCGCCAGCGATCGGCTACCAGCGTAATATCCCGCTCCCGATTGTCCCAGGCTACGGCAAATGGGAAGCGGTCCAGTACTTCACGAACGATGTCCGTCAGTTCGTAGGCGGCCAGCGCGAAGTCGAAGGTGATCGTCGACAGCCCCCGGTACTCCCGGTAGCTGCCCGTGCGCACTACGAACATCACCTCCGGATCAGCGCCGATCCCGTAGGCGAAGCGGTAGACCGAGTTGAAGAAGGTTTCGGCGATGTTGCGCGTATTGAAGTGGGCGATATCCTCGGCGAAGGCCTCGCGCACCTTGCCCCAGAAGGCGTGATCTTCTTCCTGCTGCACCATCAGCTCCTGCAGCTGCCGGGTGGTGGCATTCACCTCGTCGCGGTACAGCGTGATGCGGCTGCGGGCGTCGGCCTGAGTGCCGTGCCAGTCGCGTTCCTCGAAGCGTATCCGTGCCCGCTTCGTGATCAGTTTGAAGCGGTAGTAGTAGTTCATGTAGCCCGTCAGTATCCGGTGGGCCACCTCGTAGTGCAGCAGGGCGGGGAACGCCGGTGCGGAAGCGGTGACCAACTGCACGTTCGCCTCATGAAACTTGCGCATGATGCCCGGGTAGGCGTACCGGCGGAAAAGGGCTTCCAGGTCGAAGGGGGTTTCCTCCAGCACACTGCGCTCAAGGGCATTGATGTACTGGCGCGACTCCTGGATACGCTGCGCCATTTCCGACCGGTCGCTGGAGTGATCGCCGTGTCCGGTTACGAGCACCTTCACGTTCCCCGTCTGGATCAGTGTTTCCAGCTTATCTAATGTAGCCCGGTAGTCGGTTACCGAATGGTAGATGTATGGAAACTCGATGTTGCTCAGGTAGTCGCCTACGATAAGGATACCGCGACTGCGGTTGAAGGTTAGGAGTCCGTCCGCGTTGTGCCCGGGCGCCTGGTAGAATACGTAGGTGTCGCCTCCGAGTTGTAGCTCTACATCATCTCCTTCAATGGGTAGGTCTATCGCGGGGTAGCTGATGGGGTAGTCGCGAGTGATGTAGTTCTCGTCGTCGAAGTCCCGGATCTGCTGGAGCACCTTATTCTGCCCCGTATTTTCTACGAATGCGCGTGAAGCGATGGTCTTGAATCCCGCAAACTTGCCGTAGCCGATGATGTGATCGTAGTCGGAATGCGTAAAGAGCAGGTAGCATGTCCGTCCGGCGGTCAGCGGAGCGATCCGGTCGGCGATGGTCTGTACTTCGCCGGGGAGCCAGTTGGGGTCAACCAGGAGTAGGTAGTCCTGACCTACGATCAGGGTAGAGACGGTACGGAAAAGCGCGCTTTCGAATACGACGAGGTCCGTACGGTCCAGTTGCAGTTTCATGCCCCTAAGATGCGGTGTAGCCCGGTAGGCGGGGAGTGGATCAGCCCGTGAACTTGTTCCGGTCGATGCCGAGCTTATTCATCTTGGACATCAGGGTGCGGCCGTTGAGGTCCAGCAGCTCCGCCGCGCCCCCGGGGCCGGTAACCTTGCCGCCCGTGCGCTTCAGTGCCTCGGTGATGTACTGCTTCTGCATCGCCTCGAAGGGGATGATGCGCTCGCTGCGAAAGGAGGTCTCGTCATTGCGGTCGGGTCGCCGCAGGGCATTCAGGCTGGCGCGCAGGTTGAGGGTCGAGGCGGTGGAGGTAATGACGGCCCGCTCGACCAGGTTGATCAGTTCGCGGACGTTGCCGGGAAACTCGTAGTTGGTCAGCGTTTCAATGTCGCTGGGATTGATGTGGGTGATGTTGCGCCCCATCCGGTCGGAATACACTTTGGCAAAGTGTTTAATCAGTACGGGAATGTCCTCCTTCCGTTCCCGCAGGGGCATGTTATGGATGGGGAATACATTGAGCCGGTAGAAGAGATCCTCCCGGAAGGTACCCAGGCCGATCATCTGTTCTAGATCGCGGTTGGTAGCCGCTACGATGCGTACGTCCACCGTAATGGGATCGGTGGAGCCGATGCGCTGAATTTCGCCTTCCTGCAGTACGCGCAGGAGCTTGGCCTGCATGTCCAGGGGAAGCTCTCCGATCTCGTCGAGGAAGATCGTGCCGCCATCCGCCTGTTCGAAGCGGCCCTTCTTCTGGGCGATGGCCCCGGTAAAGGCCCCCCGTTCGTGACCGAACAGCTCACTCTCGATCAGGGATTCGGGCAGGGCGGCGCAGTTGACACTCACGAGTGGCTTGCGGCTACGCCGGCTGAATTTGTGGATCGACTGGGCCAGCAATTCCTTACCGGTACCCGTCTCTCCGGTGACCAGGACGGTCGCGTCCGTGTCGGCCACCTGAGCGATCTGACCGAGTACCTGCTGGTATTTGGTCGATGCGGTGATGATAGAACCCGAGGTATTGATCTGCTCGACCTGTTCGCGCAGGGTTTCGTTCTCACTCTGCAGCTGGCGGGTGAGCTCGTCCACGCGGCGCTTGGTATTCTGTAGTCGCCGCTTGTTGTTGTACTGCTGGGTCACGTCGCGGCAGATCAGGCATAGAAAAAACTGCGCGCCGGCTGCTACCTGGGCGAAGCGGACCTGTAGGGTGCGGTCCTCGCCGCTGGGATTGGTGTAGATGTAATCCAGCGCTGCCCGAAAGCGTCCGTCGATTTGCTCCTGTCTGATATCGGACAGGGCCGGGATGGTCAGATCGGGCATTAACTCGCTGATGGACAGGCCCTCCAGGGACCGACTGGTCTTGCGCCGTAGTTTGCGGCGTGCCGCCTCGTTCAGGAGGACCACTTCGTTGGTCGGGTTCAGCCAGATCACCCACTCATTGAGTGCGTCGAGCGTCTTTACGTAGAGTTGCAGGTTCTCGGAGAGCTGGACCTCTTCCCGGCTGTCCTGTGCGATGATGAGCAGGTATTCCTGATCGTCCTTACCGTAGTAATAGATGCGGGAGAACAGGGGATTGTGCGTCCCGTCGCGGTGGGCCACAACGGTCTGTCGCTCTATATATTTCCGCTCCCGCACTTCTTCGTAGAGCGCTGCGATCTCTTCGGCTCGTGCAGGGTCGGCGAGCCGGGAGGCGGGTGATCCGATCAGCTGATTGCGGGAGTAGCCCGTCAGCTCACTAGCCCGGTCATTGACGTAGGCGATCTTACGGTCGGCATAGCTCACTAAGAATACGGCGTCCGTCTGCCGGTCAAGCGCGGTACGCAGTAGCTCCTCGTCTGCGGATTGATGCGGGAGGGCGTCGGCTAACACATCTCCACCGCGCGTAAGGGTGCCATATACCTTATACACTTCCAGTTCATTCTCGACCGACTGAGCGCGGGCGGTGTATATGGTGGGAGAGGTCTGTTTATCTGCGGCGGTGGTGACGACGGGTAGTTCTACCGTCACGTGGTCCGTAGTACCCCGTAGCTTCTTGTAGGCGATACGCAGGTCGCCGTACACCGTGGAAACGACGCGACCCTGCAGCAGGGTCAGAAACTCGATAGCGGGGTAGAAGGCGCGATCCGGGGTCAGGCCCAGCCAGCGGCGGATGATGGGAGTGATGAATACCTGATTAGTGGTCAGGTTGACTTCCCAGGCGCCGATCTTGCCGTCGCGCTGCACTACATCGAGCAGGTCCGCATCGCGCTTGCCTGCTTCGGTGGCATGAAAGATCACCAGGCACAGCTCGGGATCGATGCTGTAGATATCGAAGCCGGCCCGCCCCCGGATGCTGAACAGCTTACCGTCGGCATTTACAAACTCCGTGTCCAGGCGCTCGCTGGTGTTCTCCTGTAGGCGGTTCCAGAACCGTTTCCACCCCAGCATACTGAAGTGGGGGTTGATCTCGAAATAGCTCGTACGCACGAGTGCGTTGCGGCTGTAACCCAGCAGTGTGGCCGCGCTCTCGTTACCAAATTGCACCCGCCCGGTCACGTCGACCCACAGCACGCCCTCAGTGACTAAGTCAAAGGCATCCTGATGCATCTGAAGCAGGGCGTCAACGGCTGGTACTGTATCGGTCAAAGGCAAGTGAACTAGGCTCGATATTTCGGTACGTGAAGATACCACACGGAGCGCAAAGCCCACCTAAAGCAACGATGGCCCCGTTACGCAAGGGTAACGGGGCCATCGTACAGGGGACTATGCCAGACTAGGGGGTAATCAGTCCGGTAGCATCCAGGTCCTGGGCGTTATCGACTACGCCGGCCCATTCCTGGTAGCCTTCTTCGGCATCCGCGGGGCGGGGGCCGATCAGCGTTTCGAGGTCCTTGCGGCTCAGCACCTCCTTCTCGAGGAGTGCCTCGGCCAGCTTGTTGACTTCTTCCCGCTTGACCACCAGCAACTGCTTGGCGCGCTGGTACTGTCCGTCGAGCAACTCCCGCACCTGATCGTCGATCAGCGTAGCGGTACTGTCTGAGTAGGGGCGCTGGTAGGCGTCGCGGCTCATACCGTAGAAACTGACCTGCCCTACGTTGGGGTTCATACCGTAGACCGTGATCATATCGTAGGCCATCTTGGTCACCTTATCCAGGTCATTCTGGGCACCGGTGCTGATCTTGTCAAACACTACCTCCTCGGCGGCACGTCCACCAAAGGTCATACACATCATATCCAGCATCTGCTCGGTGCGGGTGATGTACTGCTCCTTGGGTAGATACTGAGCGTAGCCGAGGGCGGCAACACCGCGGGGTACGATCGTTACTTTCACCAGGGGCATCGCGTGCTCCAGGTACCAGCCACAGATGGCGTGACCGGCCTCGTGGTAGGCGATGATCTTCTTTTCATCGGGGCTGATGAGCTTGTTTTTCTTCTCCAGTCCGCCGATGACCTTATCGAGGGCGTAGTTGAAGTCGTCCAGGCCGATGCTATCCTGATTGCGACGGGCGGCGATGAGGGCAGCCTCATTACAGATATTGGCGATCTCGGCACCGGCGAAGCCGGGCGTCATCTCGGAGAGTACCTCGGGGTTGACCGTATCGTTGGTCTTGATCGTCTTAAGGTGCACCTTGAAGATGGCTTCCCGTCCCTTCAGGTCGGGCCGGTCGATACCGATCTGCCGGTCGAAACGGCCGGGGCGCAGCAGCGCGGGGTCGAGTACGTCGGGGCGGTTAGTAGCAGCCATGAGGATGACCCCCTTGTCGGTACTAAAACCATCCATCTCTACCAGCAACTGGTTCAGGGTATTCTCCCGTTCGTCGTTACCGCCCTGCATATTGGCGCGGCCACGGGCACGGCCGATGGCATCGATCTCGTCGATGAAGATGATACAGGGGGCCTTCTCGCGGGCCTGCTTGAACAGATCGCGGACGCGGCTGGCACCTACGCCGACGAACATCTCTACGAAGTCGGAGCCCGACATCGTGAAGAATGGTACGCCCGCCTCACCGGCTACGGCCTTGGCGAGTAGGGTCTTACCGGTACCGGGAGGGCCTACTAGGAGTACACCCTTGGGAATCTTACCACCCAGGGCGGTGTATTTCTTAGGATTCTTGAGGAAGTCGACGACCTCCATGACCTCGTCCTTGGCTTCGTCCAGACCGGCTACGTCGGCGAAGGTGATGTTCACCTTACTGTTCTGGTCGAACAGGGTGGCTTTTGACTTGCCGATGTTGAAGATCTGTCCGCCGGGGCCACCACCTCCGCTACCCAGTCGGCGCATGAGGATGATCCAGATGAATGCGATCACGGCCAGGGGGAGCAGCCACTGTAGGGCATTACCGAGGTAGTCGGTGCGGCGCTCGGCGTCTACGCGGACGCGCTCGGCGAAGGGGACGCCCTGCTCTTCGTAGGCCTTATTGATGAAGTCGTTGAACGATCCGGGGTCGGCTACTTCGAGGTAGTAATCGTAGCGGGAGCCGCCCATACCTTCCGGGGCAGCGTCTTCGTAGGCGGGTTCGGACTTCTTGTCTTCCTTGATGAAGATCTCGGCCCGGTCACTGTTGACGAGTTTGATCGACTGGACGGCGTTGTCCTTGATCATATCGTTGAGGCGGTTGAGCTGGATCTCACTGGACGCACCGGTGCCCCAGTTCGTCAGCACGAGGGCCAACAGGACCACGGACATGATCGCGTAGATCCAGTAGCTCTGGAATTTCGGACCGCCGGTTTCCTCGGGGTTGGCGTTCTTATTATTTGTGCTCATATCTTATGGCTAACGTGCGGAAGTGCTTTTCGTTGGCACGCCACACTTATTTTGGTGGTGGGCCCGCTAGAGGCTCTCGTATTCTGTCGCAATGGCGTCGCTCCACAGATCTTCGATCTGGTAGTAGGCGCGCGTCTCCGGGTAGAAAACGTGGACCACGGTGTCGAAGTAGTCCAGGCACACCCAGTTAGCCGGCCGACTGCCGATGGGGTTTTTGGTCAACTCGCCGAGCTCGTGCTTCATGCGCCGGTGGATGTTTTCCGCAATAGCCCGCACCTGGGTGGTGGAGTCACCCTCACAGATGAAGAAGAATTCCGCGGGCCGATCGTCGAGCTTGCGTAAGTCGAGCCGGGTGATGTTTTTACCTTTGATATCCTGGATGCTGTCCAGGATCACGTCTAGTCGTTGCTCCAGGTGGGGGCTGACCGTCTTACGCGTAGTAGTGGTGGATGTAGTCAAACTGATACGTTGGGTACTGTAAGGTAGCAATAATCGTTCCGTTAGGAATCGTACAAATCAAACAGAGTGCTGGTTCCTAAAGTTGCCAAACAGTTCGCACGGCTAGCCTCCACCAATACCGCCCTGGTCACGGACCTTGGCACCAGCGCACCGCCGCCCCACGGGGCCGTCTACCTCACCCACGAACAAACCGCCGGCCGCGGGCAGGGAAGCAATCACTGGCACAGTAGCCCGGGTGCCAATCTGACCCTAAGTGTGCTGCTGCGACCTGACCACCTGTCAGTCGACCGGCTCCTGGCCCTCACGCAGTTCATCGCCCTGTCCGTAGCCGATACCGTACAGCAGCACCTGCCCGGGAAGGCCGTCACTGTCAAGTGGCCGAACGACGTGTACGTAGGCGACCAAAAGATCGCCGGCGTACTGCTGCAAAACGGACTGCGCGGCACGCAACTGCAGTGGGCCGTGGCCGGTATCGGTCTCAACGTCAACGAAAGTCACTTTCCCGCGCCCCTCGACCGAACGGCAACTTCGCTGGCCCTGCAACTGGGTACTTCACTTTCGCTTGACACCGTACGGGATACCCTGTTCGCTCATCTCACCGCCTGGTACGATGTACTGGAGGCCGGGCGCTACGCCACACTCTATGACGCCTACCACGAGCGGCTCTACCTGCGCGAACAGATGGCAGAGTTCGAAGTAACTGCAACTGGGGAGCGGCTAAGTGCCTGCATACAGGGGGTGGACCCGGACGGACGGCTGATCCTCCTGCACGGGGGAGTGAAGCGGACCTTTGCGCTGCGCGAGGTACGCCTGCGCTAGGCTATTCCTCGGTCAGCTCCAGGTTCTGATCGATGCCGCGCTCCAGGGGACTCACGCCTTTCTGCATCCATAGCGGCATGGGTTGATCCAGTAAGTAATGGTCGAAGAACTGCGCCATACGGGTCTGAAAGTCAGCACGGTTAGGCGTCTTGACCGGCCAGTGCGGTTCACCGCGATAGTTGAGGAACCAGGCGGGTTTGCCGAGACGGCGCAGGGCGGTGAACCACTCGATGCCCTGGTACCAGGGTACGGCACCGTCCTCGTCGTTGTGCAGGATGAGGATCGGGGTGTTGATCTTGTCAGTGGTGAAGATGGGGGAGTTTTCGATGTAGCGCAGCGGGTACTCCCAGGGGGTACCGCCGATGCGGCTCTGCGTGCGCTCGTACTGGAACTGCCGGCTCAGGCCGCTGCCCCAACGGATACCGCCGTATGCCGAGAACATATTCACGACCGGGGCACCGGATTCGATGGCGGCGAAGAGGTCCGTCTTGGTCGCCAGGTAGGCGGCCTGGTAGCCGCCCCAGCTGTGGCCCTGCAGGCCGATGCGATCACGGTCTACGTAGCCCTTCGTTAGCAGACTACTGATCCCACTCATCACGCAGTTGTAGGCACTCTCGCCGGGGTAGCCTTCGCGGTACACTACGTCGGGATTAAAGATGATGTACCCCCGGCTGGCGTAGTGGGGATAGTTGATGGAACTGCGGCCGGGTACGGGGGTGCGGTGGCGGTAAAGCCCCTCACTGCTACGTTCGTAGAAATTGACCAGCATCGGGTACTGCCGGGTAGAATCGAAGTCTGCCGGCTTCACCAGTAGACCGCGTAGTTCGCGGCCTTCGTGGTCGATCCAGCGGTACTCCTCCATGCTGCCCCAGCTGAAGTCGGACTGCTGGGGGTTGGCATCGGAGATCATGGTCGCCTCCCCAGCCAGGTCGGTGGTCAGCCGCAGGTTGGGGTAGTCGGTGTAGCTCTCGCGGGTGTATACGTAGCGCTCGGCCTGCCGGGCTTTGTGGAAGTCGTTGTAGGTGTACGGGCCGGTAGCGAGCTGCTCCACGCGCCCGTCGTTCAGCACGGCAAAGCCACCGTAGTAGGTGCTGTCGACCTGGGTCGTGAGTACCATCACTTCGTCGAGCGCGCGGCGCTCCGGGTCCAGGTCTTCGTAGCGGTAGCGGACGCCTTGTTCCCTGCCTTGAGTGAGACGCTGGGGACTGCCCGAGCCATCGGGGTCGAGCTGCCAGAGGTCGTAGCGGTCGTAGACTACGATCGCGTCATCGTCTTCGGTCCAGCCGGCCACGCCGTAGGGGTAGGGATCGTTGGGCTGATCGTTGCGCTCGTCGAAGAAGGTGCCGATCTCGAGTGAGGTGATGGTAGCGAGCGTTTTACGGTCTACGTTATAGGCGCGGTAGACCGAGTCGCCCGGGTTATACCAGCTTACGTACTTGCCTTCGGGCGACCAATTGTAGTAGCCGCGCTCGCCCTCGGCCAGGGGGGTGCGCACACCGGTCCGCAGGTTCACTAGTACGATATCGCGGGCGGCCGGTCCGCCCTCCCACATGGTCTCCTTGGCGTAGGGGCTGTCGGTGTACAGCATGATATAGTCGCCGCGGCCTTCGGCGGGCCGGCTGCTTTCCGGATAGTCCGTGGTAGCGAGCTGCACGAACTCATCCACCCCCGTGCGGTACATGGCCAGGTAGGTGAACTTGCGGTCCTGCTCCAGGCTGCTGTTCTGCTGGGTGTACAGTTGGGGGTCTTCGGTGGTCCAGACTTCTACGTCGGCCAGTTCGCTGGCGAGCTCGGTGCTATCCAATTCCGGCCGGCGGGGCGTAGTGCCGAAGAACAGGTACTTGCCGGCGGCGGAGAAGGCCGGGCGCCGGTCGTCGCTGATCCGGTAGCCCTTCGGTAGCCAGTCCATGTCGCGACCCGTTACGATGTAGGCCGAGTCGCTGCCCGTAGACCAGTAGTGCAGGTGGAAGGGCAGCTGCTTACCCTCCGTTTCCTGCTTGTCGCTACTCAGGAAAGCTACGTGGCTGCCGTCGTGGCTCACGGTCAGACCGGCGTAGTTGGCCGGGCCCACGCTGAGGTTCTGCCACTCCAGTTCGCTGGGATCGATCCGTAGTACGCCGTCGGTCCAGGTGCTGTCCTTGGCCGTGCGGCGGGCCACTACGATGGGTCGGTCGCGCGCTACCTGAAACTCCATCACCCCCTCCAGGTAGAAGCTGTCCTGACTACCGAAGCGCCGCACTACAAGGCGGCGGGCGTCTTCATCGAGGTCCTTACGCAGGCTGTCCTCTAGTATGGAGGCGGTGGTATAGGCGAATACCTCGGCGGAGCGCTCACTTAGTTTCACCTCGTACACACCGGGGTAGCGCTGTTCCCGGGCGGTGGCCAGGTCGTAGACCAGCAGGGTGTCCATCGTTTTGAGCTGCTTTTCCTCCTCCAGGCGCTTGTAGTGCAGGACGGTATCGCGGCTGGGCCGTACCATCCCGACCAGGTACTTGCCATCGTAGGAGAAGCGGCCGTCGTCCATACGGGGGAAGCGGCGCTCCTGTCCGTCGGCCGCGCGGTACAGTATGGTTTCGCCGTCGCCCAGGTCGGGACTCAGGCGGTACACCACGTGTTCACCATCCGCACTCAGGGCTTCGCCCCGCAGCTGTTTCCAGGCCTGCATATCGGCTACCGTAACGGGCTGCTGGGCGCGTACGCCGGTGCAGAGAAAGGTCAGAAGGGCAACGAAGAGGGGTAGGGTAGGCTTCATCAAGCAAAGCTACGACGCCGCCGGAAGAAGCCAGCCGTACCTTCACGCACATGCCTACCGCCCCCCTCTACCTGGGTCTAGACCTGGGGACCACCTCCGCCAAGCTCGCTGCCTTCACCGCAGCCGGTGATCTGATCCAGGAACGCACCGGAGCCTACCCCCTCCATCACCCCGAAGCGGGTGCGGCCGTGCAGGAGGTAGCGGACATCGTAGCCGTAGCCGAGGGGCTGATCGGGCAACTGATCGCCGAACTGCCCAGGCGGCCGCTCGGTATGAGCATTAGTTGTCCGATGCACGGAGTGCTCTTACTGGATGCAGCGGGCAACCCCCTCGGGCCCATCCTGACCTGGGCGGACGTCCGCGCCGAAACGGTGATGCAGGACTTCGACGAGGCACAGCGCAGGGAGCTGCTCCGACGTACCGGTACCCCCGTGCACCCGATGTCTCCGCTGGTCAAATTGCGCTGGCTCGCACAAGCGCAGCCCGAGCGTATCGCGGCCGCGACCTACCTCTCGGACCTCAAGTCCTACCTCGTCGACCGCTGGACTACCGACGGCAAGCTTCTGGACGAGCAACTAGCCAGCGCCACCGGGCTGCTCGACCTGACGACCCGGGACTGGCACCCGCCGGCACTGCAGTTAGCCGGTGATGGTACCTCGCTCCCGTTGCGTACCCCACGGGTAGTACCAGCCACGACCCGCCTGCACTGGCGCCCCGAGGTAGCCGATCGCCTCGGCGTAGCGGACGTCGCACTATTCATCGGTGGCTCCGACGGCTGTCTGGCCAACCTAGGCAGCGGGCTGATGGAGCCCGGCCGGGTATCGCTCACCATCGGCACCAGCGGAGCCGTGCGGGCTACCCACCGGGGCACGGCCGCTGCTACGGAGGACCGGCTGTTCAACTACATCCTATTCGACGATTACTTCGTGCTGGGCGGCGCGACCAACAACGGGGGCAAGGTGCTAGAGTGGACCTACGAACTACTGCGTGGACACTTCGGCTCCATCGGCGAGATGATCGAGGCAGCGGTGGCGGCTCCGGACACCGACTTACAGTTCGCCCCCTACCTATACGGGGAGCGGGCACCCATTTGGGATGCGCTGGCTACGGCGGCCTTCACCGGACTGCGCGGTCACCATACACCCGTCGACCTGGTGCGGGCCGTGCTGCTCGGTGTGACGGATAATGTGGTGGAAATTCTGCGGCAGCTGGAAGCGGCTACCTGCCCCTCCGAGATCATTTACGCCAGCGGCGGATTCACGCGCTCGGCCGGCTGGGTCGAACTGCTCGCTCAGCGGGCGGGCCGGCGGGTGGAAGTGGCTCATGCCCCACAGGCCAGTGCATTCGGCGCTGCGCTGATTGTGGTACGGGGCCTAACTAAGCAAACCGAGAAGTAGGCATAGGGGGGGGAGGAGCAATAGACCGTTGACGTAGACGGCATAGAAATCTTCTCCTCGATCCGCCCGGGTGAATCGGCCTACTAGTGCGGCCGCGGCATAGGCTAACAGTAGCGGTAGTCCCTGGGCGGTCGGGTAGCTCAGGTAGGATAGCAGTCCGCAGCCCAACAACAGTAGCATGGCGACCGAACGGTTCAGACCGGGGCGTTGCGCAGCCAGGGTCCGTACGCCCTGCCGGCGATCCAGCACTACATCGCGGGAGTCGAAGAGGAGGGCTACGGCCAGGATCAGAGCAAAACGGATGAAGCTTTCGCTACCTACGGAGCGTACGCCTTCGGCTACGAAGGTATCGGTCATCAGGGCCCAAGCCAGGGCTACCCAGACTACCTTGAGGTAGGGTAAGTCGCGCAGGCGTGGTCCGCCGGGGAACAGGGGGATAAGGTAAAAAAAGGTGAAGGGCAGGGCCAGGATGACCGGCCAGAAGGCTGCCGCGGCAAACTGGGTGGCGATGGCTGCGGCCACGGTCAGGCTAAGGATGGCCACCAGGGCGGAAGCCACGGGCTGCCGGGAGATCAGGCGGTACCGCCTGCCCGTAGGGTAGCCCCTGGTACGCTGGAAACTGAGTGCTCGGTGACTGGTATACACACCCAGTGTAGCAAAGAATACGAAGTAGTGACTAGCGTATAGCGCTGGATCGCCGGTGGCCAGGTAGGTAGACTGCCAGCTCAGTGCCAGCGCGGCCAGTGCGATCCACAGGTGCCCGTAGAAGAGCCAGTTCAGCAGCGGATTACGCATAATCTCCCAAGAACGGTACTACACTTCAAAGTAGTTGAAGCTCATGCCGTCTTCGATCTTGGTCAGACTAGCCAGTATAAGCTCGATCACTCCCTCTACGTCGCTCTTCGCCGCCATTTCTACGGTGGTGTGCATGTACTTGAGGGGCAGGCTGATCAGGGCGGAGGCTACGCCACCATTGGAGTAGGCAAAGGCGTCGGTGTCAGTACCCGTAGCGCGGCTGCTGGCTTCGCGCTGGATGTCGATTTCCTGTTCGGCGGCCGTGTCGATGATGAGCTTGAGTAGCTTATTGTGTACTGCCGGGGCGTAGGTGACGCTGGGTCCCTTACCGGCCTGCACGTCGCCCACCTTCTTTTTGTCCAGCATGGGGGTGGTGGTGTCGTGGGTCACATCCGTGACGATCGCTACCTGCGGCTTGATGCGGTCGGTGATCATCTGAGCACCGCGCAAGCCTACTTCCTCCTGTACCGCGTTAACGATGTAGAGGGAGAAGGGCAGATCGATCTTGCGCTCCTTGAGCAGGCGGGCCACCTGCGCGATGCAGAAGCCCCCCATGCGGTTGTCCAGCGCGCGGCCGCAGTAGTAGCGGTCGTTCATGATCTCCAGCTCGTCGGGGTAGGTGATGACGCTGCCTACGTGGACGCCCATCTCGAGTACTTCCTCCTTGTCCTTGGCACCTACGTCGATGAAGATGTTTTCCAGCTTAGGCTGCAGCTTGGCATCCTCGCCGCGGCGGGTATGGATGGCCGGCCAGCCGAATACGCCGCGTACGATGCCCTTATCGCCGTGAATATTGACCCGCTTGGAGGGTGCGATGGTATGGTCGCTGCCGCCGTTGCGGACGACGTACAGGTGGCCCGCATCGGTGATGTAGTGTACGAACCAGCTGATCTCGTCCGCGTGCCCCTCGATCACTACGCGGTAGTCCCGACCGGGATTGATGACGCCGTACGCCGTGCCGTAAGTATCCAGGGCGACCTCATCGACGTAGGGTCGGAGGTAGTCAAGCCAAAGCTTCTGTCCGCTACTCTCGAATCCGGTGGGGGAGGCGTTGTTGAGATAGCGGTGTAGGAAGGCCTCGACCTGCTCGTCTAGAATGGGCATGGGGTGTCGGTTTGTACAATACGTGTCGGTGGGAAGAAAAGCGTGTAGCTACATGGCAAAGCCCTGACTAGGCCGAAAAGTTTTTGCTCCAGGCCCGGGGATCGGACCGCCACTCAGCGAGGGTTGCCGCTTCATCTGCCGTGATCTTACCCGACTCCCGTGCCACCTCTACCAGGGCGGTGTAGTCACTCAGCGTATGCAGGGGTACCGCAGCCTGCTCGAACGCCTGCTGCGCCGCCGGCAACTGATAGGTGAATATGGCCAGGGCAGCCGCTGCCCGTCCGCCGGCGGCGCGCAGCGCGTCGATCGCCTTCAGGCTGCTGCCCCCCGTGGAGATCAGATCTTCCACGACGATGTAGCGATCACCAGTCGTCAGCCGGCCCTCGATCTGGTTTTGCCGGCCGTGCGCTTTGGCGGAACTTCGGATATAAATAAAGGGCAGGCTCAGTCGATCGGCCAGTAGGGCGCCGTGGGGAATGCCGGCGGTAGCTACTCCGGCTACCCCCTGTACGTCCATCGCACCGGCGGCCGCGCACAGGGCCTCTACGACCTCGGAGCGAATGGACGGGAAGGACAGGAGCACGCGATTGTCGCAATAAATGGGCGACCGCAGACCGCTCGCCCAGGTAAAGGGCTTGCGGGGCTGTAGCTTCACCGCCCCTACTTCGAGCAGGCGGCGCGCTATGTGCCGGGATGTGTCCATGGGGTCCTTAATTTCGCGCCAATGTACGTAATCTATATCAACGACCGACCGCTGTACCTGCTGCCACAGGATGCCGCCGCCCCCCCGATCAACGGCAACCCGGCCACCCACCTGGCCGCCCGCTACACCGGCAAACGCAAGAGCCTGCTCAACTACGCCGATACGCTGGAAAAAGGGAGCCCTAAGGTGACCTCCGTAGCCCTAACTGCCCCCGACGTGGAGGAGCTCTGGAACGACTTCCGCTCGCACTATAAATGGGTAGAGGCCGCCGGCGGCGTAGTGACCAACGTGACGAATGAGAAGCAGCTGTTCATCTTCCGGCGCGACTACTGGGATCTGCCGAAGGGCAAGCTCGACGAGGGCGAAGAGGCCGCCGCTGCCGCCCTGCGGGAAGTAGAGGAGGAGACCGGCCTGGAGCAGATCGAGCTAGGGGAGGCCCTGCCCACCACCTACCACACCTACCGGAGCAAAAAGGGCAACCGCATCCTCAAGCCTACCTACTGGTTCCGCATGACGACCGAACAGCAGCAACTGGTGCCCGAAGCCGGCGAGGGCATCGTGCTGGCGCAGTGGCGTAGCCTGCAGGACGTGCTACGCGAAGACGAGCCGATTTACGCCAGTCTGCGGGCGCTACTGGAACGTGCCTAGGTAAAACCTATCTTTGCCGCCCACTCACGCTTCGACTCCATGTATAATTTGATTCTTTTCGGCCCTCCGGGATCGGGGAAAGGTACCCAGGCCGCCTTCCTCGTCGAGCAACACGGCTTCCTGCACATCAGCACCGGCGATATGTTCCGCGAAGAGCTCAGCCGCAACACACCGCTCGGGCAGCAGGCCCGCAACTACATGGACCGTGGCCACCTGGTACCCGACGAGGTCACCATCGCTATGTTGCGTAAACGGGTAGTGGAAAACCCGGACGTGCCAGGCATCATCTTCGATGGCTTCCCCCGTACGGATCCCCAGGCTGCAGCCCTCAACGACCTCATGGAGGAAAAATGCGCCGGTATCGATGCGCTCATCCTACTGGACGTAGACGTGGACACCATCGTCAAGCGTATCCTCGGCCGGGCGGCCACCAGTGGCCGGGCCGACGATGCGAAGGAAGAAGTGATCCGTACCCGCTACAGCAATTTCATCAATTACACCGCACCGGTCTACGATTACTACGACAAGCTGGGTCTAGCCCATAAGGTCAACGGTGCACAGACCATGCAGGAAGTAGCCAACGACATCGCCGCTATCGTACGGCCGGCAGAACAGGACTAATCAAGTAAAACGGGGGGTATGGCACGCGCAAATTTTGTTGACTACGTAAAGATCAACCTCACCTCCGGCAGCGGAGGACCGGGGTCCAGGCATTTCTATCGCGCCAAGGGCATTCCCAAAGGTGGTCCGGACGGCGGCGACGGCGGACGCGGCGGACACATCATCCTGCGCGGCAACCGCAATCTCTGGACGCTGCTGCAGTTCAAATACAAAAAGCACATCCGCGCCGAATCCGGCGAGCGCGGCACCGACAACAATAAGTCGGGCGCCACCGGGGCTGACGTGATCCTGGACGTACCCCTGGGCACCATCGCGCGCGACGCCGAGACCGGCGAAGCACTTTTCGAGGTCACGGAGCACGGCACGGAGCGCATCCTGGTGCAGGGTGGCCGCGGCGGACTTGGTAACTCCCACTTCAAGTCGTCCACCAACCAGAGCCCCGACTACGCACAGCCCGGCGAGGCTGGCATCGAGGCCTGGTACATTTTGGAGCTCAAGGTGCTGGCCGATGTAGGTCTGGTCGGGCTACCCAATGTGGGTAAGTCCACGCTGCTGAGCGTACTGACCGCCGCTAAGCCCGAGATCGCCAACTACGAGTTCACTACCATCGTGCCCAATATCGGCATGGTGCAGTACCGCGACGGCCAATCCTTTGCCATGGCCGACATTCCCGGTATCATCAAGGACGCTCACCTGGGTAAGGGCCTCGGTCATCGCTTCCTGCGGCACATCGAGCGCAACGCCACGCTGTTATTCTGCATTCCGGCGGACGCCGATGACCTGCAGGGGCAGTACCGTACACTGCTGCATGAACTCGAGCAGTACAATCCGGAATTGCTCGATAAGCCTCGCGTACTCGCCCTCACCCGGGCCGATATGGTCGACGAGGAGCTCAAGCAGCTGCGCGCCGCCGAGGTACCTCAGGGCTTACCCAGCCTGTACATCTCCAGTATCACCGGCGAGGGTATCACCGAGCTGAAGGACCTGCTGTACACCATGATCATCGAGCAGCGCGAAGCATACGACGGGCTACAGCGCGCCATGGAAGAGGAGTAAACCCGCTACAGAAACCGGTCCAGCTGTGCGCCGAGCAGATTCTGCAGGCTGGCAGTGGCGAGGTCGCGCGCGGCGATGGCGTCCATTCCCCGTTGCGCATACATGGCCTCCAGGCGGGTTTGCGACTGGTAGTAAGCGACCCGTAGCGCACTCAGGAGCTGTGCGTGCAGGGGGTCCTGCGTAGCCCACTCATCGAGGTTGGTCCATACGGTGGTTTCCCAGGTTTTCGCCCGAGCGGCGGTAGCGGCTACCAGAGGAGCCGTGGCATTCAGTAAGGCGCCACGCTCGCGCTGCATAGCCTGGGCTACTTCCGCATCGCCGAGTCCGGCGGCCAGGTCGTCAGCGACGGCCAGGGCCACGGCCACTTCGGGCCAGCTGGCGGGCGCGTTGCCGGGGGCCGCACCGTCACCCTCCGCAGCGGCCAGGATGCGGTACTTACGTAGGGGGGCGAGTTGGGTCCAGGCTGCTTCGTACGCCTTGGTGGTTCCGGGGCCGTACAGTCCGTCGATAGCCCCGTCGTAGAATCCTTTTTCCTTCAGTACGCGCTGTAGTTCAGCGGTGCTGTGCCGCTTAGGCCGCATCTGAATGGTGGGCAGGCCGGGACGGTCAACGCGCATCGGTTCCGCTACGGGGACGGTAGCGGGGGGCTGACTGGCCGCGACCGCTTCCTCCCCCAGTAGGGGGGTGTTTTCCGCTGGCGCTGGCGCCGGGGTTGGTGCCGTTGCCGATGCGGGTGCCGGAGGTGGCGTACTGGTCACGGGCACCTGGGCCGGCATCGTTTGAGTGTTAGCGGGCGCGGTCGCGGGTGCGGTGGAGTCCTGGTCGGCTTGTGCGTCGGGCTGTGGCTGACGTAGTTCGATGGGGATCAGGGGTTTCTTGATCCCGGTTTCGAAGACACCTACGGGGATGAGGCTCTTGGGCCGCAGCGACTTGACGAAGGCATCGGCGAACCCCAGCCCCCGGATATCGGCGAGTGCCTGGGTGGCGTCGGCCGGGGAGGCATACGGACCGGTGACTACCTTGGTCGTACCATCGGTAGCGTCGATGTAGAGTTTGCCGGCGCGCTCCAGGCTGGCCCAGTTGAGCGCACGGTTGCGACCGCGTAGGGCGATCTGGATGTAGGGTACCGGGCTTTCGCTCGTGCCGGGGATCGAGAAGGGGGCGGCATTGCGGTAGCCCCGCTTGCGGAGGTCCTCGGTCACTGCCGTAGCCTTGTCCTGGCTACTGTAATTGCCGATGTAGACTTCCACTAGCTGACCCTCCCGGGGCAGTCCGTATACGAAGCCTAGTTCCTGCAGTTCGGTGAAGTCATCGGAGCGTGCATCCTGGAAGGTGCCGACGCGAACGTTGTAGAGCTCCTGGGCGTAGACGGTGCAGGCCAGTAGTACAAGGAGTAGAATCAGGGTAGGGCGGGAGGTCATAGTGTCGGTTTGGTAGCGGAAGGTGTAAACGTG
Source organism: Neolewinella maritima (assembly GCF_923081025.1). Lineage (GTDB taxonomy): Bacteria > Bacteroidota > Bacteroidia > Chitinophagales > Saprospiraceae > Neolewinella > Neolewinella maritima. Next base: position 1,120,001 of record NZ_CAKLPZ010000001.1, read on the forward strand.
CCGGGAGGGGTCGTGGTATTTCGCGGCGGGGGTAAAAGTACTGCGCAACTTTCTGCCCCTGAATTCGTATTTTACCCACGATCCCCAGCCAATGGCCCAGGAGGCTATGCCGGGGGCGCACACCGGTATGAACAGAAAGAGTAACGACCAGCGTGAAAAGGCGCTGATAGCCCTCGTGGCCCGCTACGAAACCGCTACGCAGAAGCAACGTCCGCTTTTCCTGGCGGAGGAAGAATTTGAGGAGTTGCTCATCCACTACTTCGGTCAGCACGACTACGACCAGACCCTGGAGGTCGCCGACCTGGCCATCAGTCAGCATGCCTATACCCCCGACTTCTACAAGTGGAAAGCACTGATCCACAAGATCAACCTGGAAGAAGACGATGCCCTGGCCACCCTGGAACAACTCAATATCTACGCCCCCAACGACGAGGAGGTGATGATGCTGCGCCTGGAGGTGTTCGTGCACTTCGAGCATCAGGAAGAGGCCCGCGCCGCCCTCGATCAGCTGTATAACGTAGTGAGCCAGGACGAGAAGCTCAGTCTGCTGGCCTTCTTCGACGGACTGCTCTGTATGCAGGAAAATCGCTTCCGGGAAAGCTTCGAAGCCCTCACCGAAGCCATCCGCCTCGATCCCTATCAGGAACCGGCCTACGATGAGCTGCTCAACGCTCCCGAGCTCGACCCCTTCCGTCAGGACATAGGTCGCATCCTTCAGCGGCAGGTAGACCGCGACCCCTTCAATGATATCACCTGGTTTTACCTCGGAATGTGGTACGATGACGGCGGCAACGATCTGGCGGCCCTGGACGCCTTTGCCAGTGCCCGCTCGCTCAATGAGGCCCGTAGCAGCTACGACCTGGAGTACGCCGATAAGTTGTTCGACCTGGAAATGTACGAGCCGGCACTACGCGCATATACCGCCTACTTCGAGGCCGAGGACGCCGAAGAAAGCTACGAAACCAGTATGCGCATCGGTCGCAGCTACCAATTGCTAGAAGACTACGTCAATGCCAAGCGAGCCTACTTCCGCGCGCTGGAGATCGACCCGGAGATGTACGATATCTACCAGTACATCGCCGAGTGCTGTGTAGCGCAGGAGAAGTGGGGGGTAGCAGCCTACAATTACGGCCGCGCCGTAGAGCTGCCCAACCATACGGCCGACTGCTGGCTCGGACTGGCGCTGTGCAGCTCGGCCACCAATGCCCCACTGGAGGCCGAGCAGGCATTTCTTAAGGCCGTAGACTTGGAAGAGCAGTTTAGTGATGCCTACGTGTCCTATGCCCTCTTTCTGGTGGAGCACGGGCGGGAGCGCGAGGCAGTCCGTATGCTGGAAGACGTACAGCAGCGGTATATGGATGACGCCCTGGCCTACGGCACGGTGGCCATTTTTATGATCTGTAATCGCCGCAAGCAGGCCCTCATCCTACTGAACGAAGCCCTGAGCAACTACTACGATCAGCGCGAGCAACTCTTCAACTGGCACCCCGAGCTTGCGGAAGACCCCGAAGTGATCGCGCTACTGCAACTGCATCAAGAGTAGGTATACCGCCGCCCCCAGAGCGGCCGCCACGTTCATTGAGGTATTCTGTCCGTGCATCGGCAGGTGTACCGTAGCGTCGCATGCTGCCAGTAGTGGGGCGCTGAGTCCGCTGGATTCAGTGCCGGCCAGAAGAAGGATCTCCCGGTCATGTGGCAGTCGGTACGTGAATAGCGACGTGCTCTGTGAGGTGATCTCCAGTCCGAGAATGAGCTTACCCTGCCGCCTGGCAGTTTCGATGTACTGCAGCGGATCGGTGATCACCTCGTAGGGCACGGCCCGGACCGTAGACCGGGCCGTCCTGGCAATTTTCGGATGGGGTGGGGTGGGTGTACTCCCGCTCAGCACCAGACCGGCCAGGCCCGCTGCATCGGCGAGGCGAAAGGCCGCGCCAACGTTGCGGGCGTCGTGCCAGTCCGGACAGAGGAGCGTGATGGGATAGGTGCGCGCGCTGCGGGCTACTTCCTCGTGCGTCAGTTGGTCGATCGCCGCTGCCCTTATTGATCGTTGAATCCGACGAGCTCGATGTCGAAGATCAGGTCGGTATTCGGACAAATATTGCCCGCCTGATTCGGACCGTAGGCCAGGGCCGAGGGGACGAATAGCTGGATCTTGCCGCCCGTACCGACTAGCGGGATACCCTGCTGCCAGCCCGCGATCAGCGAGTTGAGCTGGAAGGTCCGGGTAGTGTTGCTGGGCGTCTCGTCGAAGGTCTCGTCCTCCGTAGTATATCCCCGGTACGTTACGACCACCTGGCTCGTCGGGCTTGGCCGCAGGGCTTCTCCCGGCTCGAGAATGACGTAGAATAGCCCGCCGGTGCCCTCCGTAGCCTGTATGGAATTGGCGATCCGGTACTCTTCCAGCGTCATTTCACTGTTGAGGCAGTCATCCTCATCCTCACCACATCCGACGGAAAGCAGTAAAAGCATGAGGGCAAAGAACACGTAGGAGACTCGTAACATAGGGTAAGGGTTAGCGCGCAAAGATAACCACTGCGGGCGATCGATCTGTCTTCCTGTACACCTCGTCGTGGGCAATACATTCACACTATTAATATATAGACAGAATTTTAAACACAATGCGCATAATCCAGTTATGCAGGAACACTATTCAAGCGAATACAATAAGGTGAGTGTATGTAAGTGGTCCGTCGGTATTCCGGCGGGCCTTTTTTTATGTTGAGCCGGTCGCCGGACCTACCTTAGACCCCATCATGAACAGTTCTTCTACCGGGTCAGCTAGCTTTTTGCTGGGCCTTGGTGTGCTCCTTGGCGCGTGTACCCCGGACTCCCCCACAATACCTCCACCCCCCGTGCCGGAACCCGCCGCCTACCTCGAAGCCGACTATCAGGAGCTAGCCCTCAGTGACACGGTACTCTACGATAAAATTCTGGGTAGCCTGATCGGTTCGGCTATCGGCGATGCTATGGGAGCCCCTACCGAGATGTGGAGCCAAACGGACATCAGCGAAGAGTACGGCTACGTGGACAGTCTCGACCTGGTGTTGCGGGAGCCCAGTCCCGAAGGCCCCTGGAACTATAATCTTCCACCGGGTGCCGGTACCGACGACACCCGGTGGAAGGATCTGCTGGTGGAGTACGTGGTGGGGGAGCACCATGAGCGGCCGCCGGCCACCCCCCTGATACTCGACCCCGGCCGCTTCAGTGCCTTTCTCAATACCCGCTACGCCAGCAGCATTGCCGAGCTGAAAGAAACGAGTGGCCTGGAACCCGAGCCCCTTGAAGACGCTATGCGTCGCGTGACCTGGCTCCAGGAGTGGGCCCGCATCACGCGGGCCTATGCTGCGGGCGACATCGATGGATACCGCGATGCGCTATCGGGCTTCTACGGGGGCGAAATGTCGTGCGCCGGTATGCTCTACGCCCCGGTGGTGGGTGCCGCCTTCCCCGGCCGGCCGGATGAGGCCTACGAGGCGGCCTACGGTATTGCGCTCTTCGACCTAGGCTACGCCCGCGACCTTAGCGGACTTACCGCTGCACTTACTTCCGTAGCCTTTCTGCCTACGGCCAGACCGGCCGACTTCACGCGGGTACTTCGCGAGGTAGATCCCCGGGGCTTTTTCCGCTCCCGACTGCTGGGCCGTATCGCTTACCAGCAGTTCAAACAGGCGCGGGCCATCGTCCGTAGCGCGCGGCGCGTCACGGTAGCGGATGCACGCGCTATGGACCTGGAACTGCCACCCGCTTACACCTACGATAGCCTGACCTACGCGCAGACCCGGCGGGCGTACGAGCTGCTGGCCGCTGCCCGTCAGGACGTCCCTTTCCACGCCGGAGAGGTATACCTCATCAACCTGACCGCCCTGCTGTTTTCCAACTACCAGTTTCAACCGGCCATGGAGTTCGTGACGAACTACGGCCGGGACAACGATACCGTAGCGGCCGTGACCGGAGCTATTCTAGGCGCGCTTCATGGGTACAGCGGATTACCCACCCCGACCCGCGAGCGCGTCGTGCGGGTGAACCGCGAGGTACTAGCCATCGATCTGGAGCAGCGTGCCCGCGCGCTCACTGACGCGGTACTAAGTCGACGTGCGCTGGATCAGGAACAGTAGTAAATGAAGATCAGCGCCGGCTGTAGTTCGGTGCTTCCTTGGTGATCGTGATGTTATGGGGGTGCGATTCGGTCATGCCGGCACCCGTAATGCGGATGAAGTCCGCTTTCTTCAGCGCTTCGATCGTGGGGGCGCCACAGTAGCCCATACCCGCCCGTAGGCCGCCGAGGTACTGATTGACTACTTCGGCCAGACTACCCTTATAGGGGATGCGCCCTTCGATGCCTTCCGGTACCAGCTTCTTTACGTCATCCTCTACGTCCTGAAAGTAGCGGTCCTTGCTGCCCTTGTTCATCGCGCCCAACGAGCCCATACCGCGGTAGACCTTGAACTTGCGGCCATCGTAGAGTATAGTTTCTCCCGGACTCTCGTCCACCCCCGCAAAGAGGCTGCCGGCCATGATCGTACTCGCCCCGGCGGCCAGGGCCTTGACGATATCGCCCGAGTAGCGGATGCCACCGTCTCCGATGACCGGTACACCCGTACCGCGCAGGGCGTAGGCTGCGTTTGAGATGGCCGTCAACTGCGGCACGCCTACACCGGCTACGATGCGGGTGGTACAGATGGAGCCGGGGCCGACACCCACCTTGACCCCGTCCGCACCGGCGTCCGCCAGCGCCTTAGCCGCAGCTCCCGTGGCTACGTTGCCTCCGATGACCTGTAGGTCCGGAAAGCGATCCTTAGTGCGCCGTACCGCATCCAGTACTCCACGACTATGCCCGTGGGCGGTATCGATGGTGATCACGTCTACGTTGACATCCACCAGGGCCTGCACCCGTTCGAGCATATCCGCGGTGACACCGATAGCTCCGCCCACTACGAGCCGACCGAAGCTGTCCTTACAGGCATCGGGGTAGTCCTGCACCTTCAAAATATCCTTATAGGTGATCAGGCCGACCAGCATGCCGTCACCATCCACTACCGGCAGCTTCTCGATCTTGTAGCCCTGAAGGATCTCCTTGGCCTGGTCCAGATTGGTGCCTACCGGGGCGGTGACGAGATTCTCTGTCGTCATCACTTCGCTGATCGGCCGCGAAGAGGCCGTTTCGAAGCGGAGGTCCCGGTTCGTGAGGATGCCTACCAGGGCGAAGGAGTCATTGACGATGGGGATACCTCCGATCCGGTGCTTGGACATCAGATTCTTGGCATCGGCCACCGTGGCGTCATGCTTCAGCGTGACGGGGTCGACGATCATGCCGGACTCCGATCGCTTCACCATGCGGACCTGCTCGGCCTGCTGCGAAATGGTCATGTTCTTATGGACGATCCCGATCCCTCCCTGCCGGGCAATTGCGATAGCGAGCCGCCCATCGGTGACGGTGTCCATGGCGGCGGAAACGATCGGTGCGTTGAGCCGCAGGCCGCGGGTCAGCTGGCTGGAGAGGTCTACTTCCCGTGGTAGTACTTCGGAGTACGCAGGCAGCAGCAGGACGTCGTCGAAGGTCAGGCCCTGGGTAGCGAAGCGGTCGGGGTAGCTTTGGTTGTTATCCATGCGCAAAGGTATGTAAAACTTGGCTCAGGCACCCCCTTAGCGCTCGGCCACCGCCAGGGTCAGCACACTCAACCGAAGTCCCGGATGTCGGCTCAGCAGTACGTTTCCGCAGAAGTCCAGGGTAGCTCCCGTAGTAAGTACATCATCCACCAGTACGAGGTGGTCCTGTCGGAAGTCGCCCCGCCCCGCGGCGAACGAATCCTGTACATTCTCCAGTCGCTCCAGTTTGCTGCGCTTGGTCTGTGAGCCCTGAAAGGAGCGTCTGCGTAGGGCATCGGCGTAGGTAGGTTTGCCCAGCGCCTCACCGAGCCCCTCCGCGATGGCCTCCGCCTGATTGTAGCCCCGCTCGTGGCGGCGCCGGTCATAAATCGGTACGGGGACCAGACCGGTAACATCCGTTAGGGCCGGGACCTGCCGCAGCACCTCCCCGAACCGCTGCCCGAGCTGGCGCCCGACGTCGGGCCGGTGGTGGTACTTGAGCGCGTGAATGAGTTGCTGACACACCGTACCCTCCCGGAAGGTGTAGGCCGAAGCCCCGTATACGATGGGCAGGCGACCGGCCAGGCGATCCGTCACATCGTTTTCCGGAAGGCGCCAATTGTCCGTCATGGGGAGCTGTGCCTCACAGCCTACACACAGCAGGTCACTGGCCCGCGCGGTAGCCACCTGACAGTGTAGGCATACATTGGGGAAGAACAGGCTACCCAGTCCGCGAAACCAGTCCGTTACCGCCACGCTCAGTCTACGTAGGTCCACTTCCTGAGCAGGCGCAGGCCCACCGAGAGCTCGATGGTGACGTTGCGGATTGCGCGCTCCCCGATCGTGCGGTTGCCCGGGCCGGCGGGGTTGAGCACATTGTTGATCGCTCCCTGATTGTACTGGAAGTTCAGGTCGGGTTGCACGACTAATTCGACGTAGCCGCCCAGCCGATCCGTCAGCGGCATATTCAGCCCGCCGCCGGCGGAGACACCGTACACGAAGCGGTTGATGAACTCATAGCTGTCCACGGGATAATCTTGCCGGAAGGCCAGTCCGCCCTGGGTAGAATTCAGGCGGTCGTATTCCCCCAGATTGGTACTCACGTTATACTCTGCCCGCACGCCCAGCAGGTAGTACAGATCGGCCAGGCCCAGGAAGCTGACTACCTGCTTGCCCCCCAGTGCCAGCGAGATATTATTGAACACGAAATCATCCGCTGGCAGCCGGATCTGGTTGCCCTGAAAGGTCAGCACCCGTCGCCGACTGATGCGGCTGCCCCGTTGGTGGTAGCCGAGCTGAGCCCAAAAGCTGAAGGAAGAGTTGGGCGAAAGGGTCTCGTAGAACACATCGCCGTGGAAACCTAGATTGAGCTCCGTTTCGATATTGGACCAGTCCTGACTGCCCAGTCCGAGACCTCCCCGCAGACCGTAGAAGTAGCCGCCCCAGTCTTCTCCGTATACCCCTTCCTCTTCGATCAACTGCGCACAGAGTAGTACGGGGGCAAGGCAACAAAGCAAGAAAAACGTACGCATGGAACGAAGTTACCGAATGCGGAGCTGCTGGCCCACCGAGATGCCGTTGCCAGTCAGGGCGTTGAGCCGCTTGAGGGTGTCGACGGGCACGCCGTACTTGCGGCTGATGCCGTAGAGTGTGTCACCGGCCTGCACCGCATGGTAGCCCGCCGTAGCTGGGTTGGGGGCAGTGGTGGGCGTCTGCCCGGGGGGCACGATGACGGGTTGTTCGGGCGCCGTGACCGGCCGCGGATCGGGGGTGGGCATTGGCGTATTAGGGGATACGGGTTCGCCCATATCCAGGAATCCGTCGTCATCTACCCGTGCGGGCGGGGTGGTAGGAGTAGTGGGCTCGGGAGCCGGTGCGAAGTCGGTGGGTGGACGTGCGGGCGTTTGCGACCGTTCCAACCTGGGGGCGGTGCGCACTCTGCCGCCCCGCAGTTTGATCTGCTCACCGGTAGCAGGATTTGCCTGCTCGCCTACGCGGTTACGACGGGCCAGGTTGCTGAGGCGCAGTCCGTAGCGCTGGGCGATGTCGTAGAGGGTTTCCCCCTCGCGCACCATGTGATAGCGCTCACCGCCGCGGTAGCTGCGGCGCTTCTTTTGGATATAGATCCGCTCCTTGCTATTGACCAGCTGACTGGCCGAGACCAGCCCCTCGTTGTAGTCGAGCAGGCGGCGCACGCTGAGGTCTACCCGTCGGGCCACCTCCTGGACGCTCAGGGGAGCCTCGCTGACGAAGTAGCTCACATCGTTTTGCTGCAGGATACCCGTGATGGCCTCCTCTACGGGCACTTCGATATTGACGGGCGTGGTGGCCCCGGGCACGTCGTACTGGTACAGCTGGTGCCGCTCGATCAGCGTGATCAGCAACTCCGGGTAGCGGGGGTTGGTGGCGTAGCCCGACTTGCGCAGTCCCCTGGCCCAGGCCTTGTAGTCGGTGGGTTCCAGGCGGAACAGGAAGCCGTAGCGGAAACTTTTGCGCGGATCGCGCAGGAACTCAGAATGGGCCACGTAGCTGGCGTCCGCATTGCGGTACTGCCGAAAGCAACTCTTGGTGAGGCGGCCGCGGTCGTCGTAGTCGTCATCCTCGCGGTATACCTTGTCGCCGTTCCAGTTGGCACCGCACTTAATCCCGAAGTGGTTCTTGGCATTGCGGGCCAGGTAGCTCTTGCCGGAGTTGCTCTCCAGGATGCCCTGGGCCAGTTTGATGCTGGCGGGTACGCCGGAGCGTTCCATCTCTTCCATAGCGATGCGCTTGAAGCGCTCGATGTAGGCCTCCTGGTCGGAGTTGTCATCGGTCGTCCAGTCGATTGCCCCCGCAACAGCCGGGGGGATCAGGAACAGTAAAATAAGGGTGGCGGTGAATACTCCTTTCATGTGTCGTCTCGGTAGCTACGGGGCTAACGGCTAATTTCGGACGGATGGTGGGATGTTACCCGCTTTTTTAGCTTTTTTTTGGATTTGCTCCGCACCAGCGGTCGCGCCCCCGCTGCCGCACTACCTTCGCGACCATGCCCATCCAAGTTAATTCTGAAATTGCCGCCCTGCGCCGGGTGATCGTACATCGCCCCGATGCGGGTACCGCCACCATCACCCCGCGCCGGGCCGAAGAGTTGCTCTTCGACGACATCGTCTACCTGCCCCGCCTGCAGGAAGAGCACGACGTATTCACCGCTATCCTACGCGCCTTCGTGGGGCAGGACGGGGTGCTAGAGATCGGTACGTTACTGACCGAAGCCATCGAGGCCTCCGCCGAAGCAACCCGCGAGACCCTCGATCTGATCATCAACTTTGAGGAACTACCGGTCACCTACGCCGCTAAGCTCGCCGAACTGCCCGCCGCGCAACTGGCCGACGTACTGATCACCGGCTTCGACAAGCAGGCCGAACGGACACTCTTCGATCCCATCCCCAACTTCATCTTTACCCGGGACATCGCCGTGACCATCAACGATCACGTGCTCATCACCAAGGCTGCCAAACAGGCCCGCAGCCGTGAGAACTTCCTCACCCGCCTAGTGATCGTAGCCCACCCCATGTTCGCTAAGCTGTGGAACGAAGGGCGGGTCATCAACCTCAATAACGTAGACGCCTTCCCCCCTAGCAAACTCGGCGAGAAGGTGTTTATGGAGGGTGGTGACGTGATGCTGTTAAATGCTGACTGTCTGCTGATTGGCGACAGCGAGCGCAGCAATACCTACAGCATTCGCAAACTAGCGGATCTGCTGTTTAAGAAGGGCGTAGTCAAGCAGGTCGTGCGCGTCAGCGTGCCGGCCGAGCGCAGCTTCATGCACCTGGACACCATCTTCACCCAGATCGATACGCACGACTACGTCTGCTACCAGCCCATCATCGCCGAGGGTGGGCGGCAGGCGGGCGTGGAAGTCTGGCGGCACGATGGTACGTCCGATACCTACGCCAGTCTGAAGGCCTTTATCCTGGCCGAGATCGATCCACAGGCCAACTTCATCGCTGCCGGCAACGGCCGCAGCCCCTTCCAGGAGCGGGAGCAGTGGACGGACGGCTGCAACCTGGTCGCCCTGCGCCCCGGCATTGCCCTGACCTACGACCGTAATCCGGTCACCGCCGAAACCCTGCAGCGCAGCGGCTACACCATCACCGGCGCGAAACGGCTGCTGGAACGCATCCAAGCGGGCGAAGTAGCTGTTACGGACCTGACCAAGACCATCATCACCCTGCCGAGCGCGGAACTGAGTCGGGGCAGGGGAGGAAGCCACTGCATGACCTGTCCGGTAGAACGCGGCTAACCAGCGCCCATGCGATTCCTGCTATTCTGTTGTCTCCTGACCGCTACGGTAGGTGCCCAGTCCGACACGACCTTTACGCTGCCGGACGCCACCGTCACCGGCTTTCGCGACGACGCCCCCGCCTACCGGGTAGCCGCCAGCGTGAGCACCCTGCGCACGGCCGAACTGCGGCAGTATCCGGCCAATGACCTGCTGCCCGCCATGAACCGCCTGCCCGGCGTGCGTTTTGAAGAGCGGGCACCGGGGAGCTACCGGATCAGCGTGCGCGGCAGCACCCTGCGCAGCCCCTTCGGCGTGCGCAACATCAAGGTCTACTGGAACGGCATCCCCCTCACCGAGCCCGGCGGCGACACCCAGCTCAACTTCCTCGATATCGGCAACATCGACCGGGTGGAGCTGCTGCGCGGTCCGTCGGGCAGCATCTACGGCGCGGGTACAGCGGGTACGCTGCTGCTATCCACCGATACACTCAGCGGTCCGGCGCGCGCGGACGTAGCGGCCGGCTCCTACGGCTTTTTGCGGGCGGGGGCGCAGGTGCAGTTTCGTTCCGGTAATGCGATGACTCAGCTACGCGTAGCCCACCAGCAGACGGACGGCTACCGTGACCACAGTGCGCTAAGCCGGCAGACCGTGCAGTCGTCTACTCGTCTGGCGATCAGTCCGGGACGTGCACTGTCGCTCCATCTGCTGTACACCCGTCTCGGCTACGACCTACCCGGTGGACTCAACGTCGAGCAGTACGCCGCGAACCCCCGGCAGGCCCGGCCCGGCAGCGCGGAGACCAACGCCAGTATCAACTACGATAACCTGCTGCTGGGCGTCACCCACAACTGGGAGCGGGGCCGCTGGAGCAGTCAGGTCACCGGCTACGGTACCGGCTTCTACTTCGATCACCCCTTCAACTTCGACTATAAGCGGGAGACGAACCTCGGGCTCGGTGGCCGCTTCGTCACGGATTACCGCATGCCCTTTGCGGGTAGCGTCCTCAAACTCTCGCTCGGCACCGAACAGCAGCTACAGTACCGCATGGCCAACAACTTCGGTAACGAGGCGGGTAGCCCTACGGACCTCAACTTCAGTGATGAAGTGACCAGCCGGCAGCAGAACGTGTTCGGTCAGGCTAGTCAGGACTTCGGAAACTGGAAAATTTCGGTGGGCCTGAGCCTGAACGACCTCAGCTACCGCGTAGACCGCACCTTTGACGCGGATGGGAATCCCGGAATAGTAGAAAGCTCCTTTCAGACTGTCCTCAGTCCGCGCTTTTCGGTGCTCCGCGACTTTGGTGGGTACAGTCTGTACGGGAGCGTGAGTAGTGGTTTCAGTCCGCCCACGCTGGATGAGTTCCGGACGAACGAAGGCAGCATCAATACCGGACTGCGTCCCGAGCGGGGCACGAACTACGAGCTGGGCACCAAGGGGAGTCGGGGAGCGCTCGCCTATACCGCCAGTCTGTTTTACCTGCGCCTCAGCGAGACCATTAGCACCTTTTCCGATGCGCGGGGCACCAGCCTCTTCCGCAATGCCGGCAACACCGATCAGTACGGTACGGAGTTGAGCCTGGACTACGTAGCGACCGACTGGCTGGAGCTGTACGGCAGCTACACCTACCACCGCTTTCGCTACGGCGACTATGAGCAGCGCGGTGCGGACTACTCCGGCAACCGACTGCCCGGCACGGCACCGCACGTGGTCAATCTGGAGGCGCGCGTCCACCTGCCCCTTGGCCTGTACGCTACGCTGACCGAGAACTACACCGACGCCATCCCCATGAACGACGCAAATACGGTGTACGGCGAGGCTTACCACCTGCTGCGGGCACGGATCGGCTACCGGCGCCGGGTGGGCGCTGCGACCTACGACTTCTACCTCGGCGGTAGCAACCTGCTGGACGAGCGGATGAGTTTTGGCAACGACCTCAATCCGCAGTTCGGTGGCCGGTACTACCAGCCGGCACCGGGACGGAATGTATTTGTGGGGCTATCGGTACGACCTCGGTAGGGCAAACCGTGCGGGGGTGTATATTCACCCCATGCGCTACCTACTCCCCGCCCTGCTGTCCCTTCTGCTCGCTCTTTCCTGTACCGTGGGGAGGGGGGAAGACGGAAAAGACGGGGCTCCCGGCCGCGACGGCGCATCGGCCGCTGGGTTCTTTCTGGGTACCTACAACGACGACGGCGTCCATGAACCCGGTATCTACCATTTCACGCTCAACAGCGACGGTACCCTGACCAACAACGGACGCGTCGCCGAAGCTTCCAGTCCGAGCTTCCTCGCTTACACGCCCGACCGTAGCCGATTAGTGGCGGTGGAAGAAGTAAACGGCGGGGGAAGCGTAGCCTCCTTCCGGGTAAACGGCAGCGATCTGGAGCTACTCAACCGCCGCCCTACCAGTGCCCCCGGTCCCTGCCATATTAACGTGACCCGGGATGGCTACGTCACCGTAGCGACCTACGGCGGCGGTACGCTGGAACTGTGGCGACTGGCCACCGACGGCGTGCTCTCCGAGCGCCTCGACGTGCAGGACCATCGGGCGCGGGGAGCAGAAACGCCGCACGCCCACTCGTCCTACTACCTGAACGACGATACGGAAGTACTCGCCGTAGACCTCGGCACGGATGAGGTATGGCACTATACGCTGGATAAACGCGCGAATACCCTGCGCCCCGCCACGCCGCCCGCCGTGAAGATGGAAGACGGCGCCGGTCCCCGTCACCTGACCATCCACCCCAACGGGAAGTGGATCTACGTGATCAATGAGCTCAACAGTACCGTAACGCAGATCGCGATGGACGGTACCGACCTATCCGTAGTCGAAAGCTGGTCTACGCTACCGGATGACTTTACGGGGGAGAGTTTTTGCGCGGATATCCACGTGAGCAGCGACGGCCGCTTCCTGTATGGCTCTAACCGTGGGCACAATAGTATCGTAGTATATAGCATCGATGCGGGTACCGGAGCGCTCACCGCGCTGGAGCACGAATCGGTCGCCGGCGACTGGCCGCGCAACTTCGCCCTCTCACCCGACGAAGCATACCTGCTGGTCGCTAACCAGCGGTCGAAGAATATCACCACCCTAGCCAGAAACCAACAGACCGGGATGCTGGACTTCGTAACGCGTACGACAGCCCCCATCCCGGTCTGTATCCTGTTCTAGGCGGACTATTTCTTCTTTGCCGTGGTCTTGGACTTGGCGGCTTTCTTAGCCGCTGGCTGCTTTTTCTTAGCAGTCGTTACAGCATCCACGCTGGATGATGCCTCGAAGCGAAGCACGACGGTAGCCAGAGGAGGGAGGGTAAGCTCGACGTGGTTCGGCCGGCCGTTCCACTCGCTGGGTACGGATTGCAGGGACGTCTGGGTATAGTTGCCGGTACCGCCGTACTGCTCATCGTCGCTATTGATGACGGGGGTGTAGGTGCCCGCAAAGGGGACGCCAAGGCGGTAATCCGCACGCACGGTGGGGGTGAAGTTGTGCACTACGGCTACGATATCCCGGTCGTTCTTACCACGGCGCAGGTAGCTCAGTACGCTGTTCTGGTGATCGCCGATGTCGATCCACTCGAAGCCGCGGGGATCGTAGGCCTGGGCGTAGAGTGCGGTGGTCTCGCGGTACATCTTGTTGAGGTCGGCGACGAACTGCTGCAGGGTAGCGTGGGGCCGGTAGTCGGTGAGACTCCAGTCCAGTCCGCGCTCGATGCTCCACTCGGTGGTCTGGCCGAATTCGCCGCCCATGAAGTTGAGTTTGCTGCCGGGGTGGGTCATCATGTAGCCATACAGGAGCCGGAGGTTGGCGAAGCGCTGCCATTCATCGCCGGGCATGCGGTCGATCAGGGGACCCTTACCGTGCACTACTTCATCGTGGCTCAGGGGCAGCATGAAGTTCTCGCTGAAGGCGTAGGCCAGGGAGAAGGTCAGGGTATTGTGGTGGAAGCTGCGGTTAATGGGGTCCTCCTTGAAGTACTTGAGGGTGTCGTGCATCCAGCCCATCATCCACTTTTGTCCGAAGCCGAGTCCGCCCACGTAGGTAGGCCGGCTGACGCCGCTGAAGGCGGTCGACTCTTCAGCAATGGTCATCGTGTCGGGGTAGTCCTTGTAGACCGCCTCGTTGAACTCCCGCAGGAAGCTGATGGCCTCGAGATTTTCGTTGCCGCCGTACTCATTGGGGATCCACTCGCCAGCTTTGCGGCTGTAATCGAGGTAGAGCATGGAGGCTACCGCGTCTACCCGCAGTCCGTCGATGTGGTAGCGGTCGAGCCAGAACAGGGCGTTAGAGATGAGGAAGGAGCGCACTTCGTTGCGTCCGTAATTAAAAATGGCACTCTTCCAGTCGGGATGAAATCCCTTGCGCGGATCGGCGTGGTCGTACAGGTGGGTACCATCGAACTGCGCCAGGCCGTGAGCATCGTTGGGGAAGTGACTGGGTACCCAGTCCAGGATGACGCCGATGCCGGCGGCGTGCAGCGCATCAACTAGGGCCATGAAGTCCTGCGGTCCGCCGAAGCGGCTGGAGGGGGCGAAGTAGCCGGTGATCTGGTAGCCCCAGCTCGGGAAGTAGGGGTGCTCCATAACGGGCAGGAACTCCACGTGGGTGTAGTTCATCCGCGTGAGGTAGTCGACCAGTTCGGTGGCTAGGTCGCGGTAGTTGAGGGACTCATTCTTCTCCGTTTTCTTCCAGCTGCCGAGGTGCACCTCGTAGACCGAATAGGGCCGGTCGATACCATTGTGCTGGTAGCGGTCCTTCATCCAGTCGGTGTCGTTCCACTCGTAGTAGGTATCCCAGACTACGCTGGCCGTCTTGGGTGGTACTTCCCAGAGGCGGGCGAAGGGGTCGCCCTTTTCGAGCCAGTCCCCGTTCTGTGCCTGTACCGCGTACTTATAGACAGCGCCGTTCTCTACGCCCGGGATAAAGCCCTCGTAGATGCCGCTGCTATCCCAGCGGGCGTTAAGGGGGTGGGCCTGCTTGTCCCAACTATTGAAATCACCGAAGACGTGTACGGCGCGTGCGCTGGGTGCCCAGACGGCGAAGTAGGTACCGCGCTCGCCGGCTACCTCGATGACGTGGCTGCCCAGCTTATCGTACAGGCGGAAGTTCTTGCCGGCCCGGAACAGGTTGATATCGTAATCGGTAAAGCGGGAGTGGGCGGTGACGGAGGTAGCGACGGGCACGGGCGGAAAGAAGTTAAATGGTAAATAGTTAAGGACCGTAACGTGAAAGGGTAGGGGATGTTAAATCCTTCCTATACTTCCTGCGGATAGCGGCTGGGCAGGGTATGAATCGCGATATTCATTAGCTAATCCAAGCAAAAGCCATGTTCAAGTATCTACCCTTTCTACTGGTCGTGTTCGTGTCCAGCAGCTGCGCTACGGTATTCACCGGTACGGCGGACGATATCTACTTCACCTCCCAGCCCTCCGGCGCGATGGTCTACCTGGAAGGGCACCCGCTGGGCCGCACCCCCCTGATCACCAAGGTGCCCCGCCGCACGCGCTCGCGCTACGTAACCTTCGAACTGGAGGGGCATCAGCCCGTGAGTCAGCTCATGACCACGCGACTCAACGCCGTGACCCTGGTCAACCTGCTCTGGTGGCCTGGATTCATCGTCGATGCAGTAATCGGCGCACTGGTCAAGCCCGAGTACGACCGCTACTATTCCGAACTATACGCGTATCCACCCGCGGAGGAGTAGCTGCCTACTTCTTGCCGCCCTTGAGGGTGTCCTGAAGCTTCTTCAACTCGTCCATCTTGCCGTTGGCAGCTAGGGTGGCCTGCTCCTGCCAGGTATCGTGCTGGGCCAGGCGGAAGCGCGCACCGGCTTTCTGTAGTACGTCGGCGAGTTGCTTCTCGCTGGCCTTGGCCAGCTCGGCGAAGCTGTTGATCCCCGCCTCATTGAGTAGACCGGCGATCTTCGGGCCTACGCCTTCGATCTTCTTCAGGTCGTCGGTTTTGGCCTTGGCGGCCTTCTTCGTGGCGGGTTTCTTGGCGGCAGGCTTCTTCGCTGCGGGCTTTTTCTTGGCGGTGGCCTTGGGGGTCACGACCGGCTTGCTGGCCGGAGCGCTGGTAGCTGCTTCGATGGCATCGTCCTTCTTGGCAGTTGCTTTCTTCGCGGCGGGCTTTTTAGCGGCAGACTTTTTCGCGGCGGGCTTCTTGTCCGTACTCTTGTCTTCCTTGACCTCGTCCAGGGTGAAGCAGCAGTTCGTAGATCCGTGTCCGCTATCCGAGTAGCTGTCTACGGTATCGTCGTTGGCCCAGTGGTGTCCATCGACCAGGTAGCGAAACTGGTAGGTGCCGGGGGTCAGTTCGGTAGCTCCGGTGTAGCCGTTCTTGCCCGAGCTGAGCTTTACGCCCTGGTCCCAGCTCCAGTCGTTGAAGTTGCCGAGTACACGTACGTCGCGGTCTGCTCCGACCCGCTCCTGGGCGAGCTCGAAGGATACCTTGTACGCTTTCTTAGATTTGACGAAAGTGGATGTGATCATGGTAGTGTAGATGAGTAAGTGCGAAATTAGCACCTTATGTACTGACCGTCAAAGCATTGAGCAGTAATATCGGTGCATATGGTGCAACGTAAGCCCCGCTCTCAGGTTTGCATACGCAATTTGCTGGGGAGGCCGGGGTAAATTGAGAAAATAATTCCCGGCCAGCGGTACCGTCACGGAATATTCACCGGCTTTAGCTGGGGCGATATTTTTTCCAAATTTCTACCTGCGCTTCACCACCTGGCAGGTAATGCGCGACACGCAGACCAGTTTATCGCGTTGATCGTGGATGTGAATCTCCCACACCTGCACCGTATTACCCACCCGTACCGGCCGCACGGTGCCCCGTACCCGCCCGCCTTCCGGCACACTGCGCAGGTGGGTGGCATTGATGTCTACCCCCACTACGATGTGCGTATCAGGCTCCGACAGGGACAGAAAGCCCGCCACGCTACCCAGGGTCTCGGCCAGGGCAACGGAGGCCCCGCCGTGCAGTAGGCGAAAGGGCTGTACGGTGCGCTCGTCTACCGGCATCTCGGCGACCAGGTAGTCGTCGCCGATCTCGATAAAATTCATGCCCAGGGTATCGCCCAGGGTGCGTGGGCCCATGGCATTGAGGCCTTCCAGGGTGGGGGTAGTTTTCCAGATCATTGGTGGGGTAGGGTATTCAGGCGGCTGATCTCGACGATGACCTCAGCTGCTTTTTGCATTTCGTAGACACTAGCCCATTCGTAGTGGGAGTGGAAGGCGTGCTCGCCGGCAAAGATATTCGGACAAGGTAGCCCCATAAAACTCAGCCGCGAGCCATCGGTGCCACCGCGAATGTGTGCGCGCCGCAGTTCCAAACCCACGGCGGTGATCGCCCGCTCCGCTAGCTGCAATACGCGGGGGTGCAGGTCGAGTACCTCCTTCATGTTGCGGTACTGCTCGGTCACCTCCAGGTGGATGAAGCTATTGGGGTAGCGCGGACCCACCTCCTGAATTACGTCTCGCAGTAGCTGGGCGTGATCCTCCAGACGGGCCGTGACAAAGTCCCGCAGGATCAGGTCGATCCGTGCGCTCTCGGCCTTGCCGGTCACGGCCACGGGGTGAATAAAGCCTTCCTTATCCGCCGTCGTTTCCGGACTCAACCGGTCCTTCGGCAGCGCGGCCAGGATGTCAGCGGCGATCTTCACGGCGTTCTCCAGCTTGCCCTTCGCGAAGCCCGGGTGACTGCTTACGCCCGCGATATTGATCACGGCGGCGTCGGCGCTGAAGGTCTCGTCCTCCACGCTGCCCCGCGTTTCTCCGTCGATGGTGTAACCGAAGTCGGCATCCAGCTTGTTCATATCCACTGCATTCACGCCGCGGCCGATCTCCTCGTCTGGCGTGAACAGGATCCGCAGTCGCCCGTGGGGGATCTCTGGATGTTCTAGCAGGTACTCCACGGCAGCCATGATCGCAGCCAGGCCAGATTTGTTATCCGCACCCAGCAGGGTAGTGCCGCTGGCCGTGACGATCGTGTGGCCGATATTTTGCCGCAGCCCGTCGAAGTCATCCGCCCGCAGGACCACGCGCGGATCGTCGGGCAGCACCAGGTCTTGCCCCTCATAATTTTCGTGCACTATCGGCTTGACGCCGCTACCGCTTGCATCCGGACTAGTATCCATATGCGCACAGAAGCAGATCGTGGGTACGGCTTCCTGTCCGGGGCTAGCCGGCAGGGTCGCATACACGTAGCCGTGGGCGTCCAATTCGGCATCCGCCAGGCCGAGCTCGCGCAGTTCCCGGGCTAGCAGCCGGCCCAGGTCTTTTTGTTTCTCGGTAGACGGCTGCGTCGGCGAGCTGGCATCCGACTGGGTATCGATCTGCACGTAGCGTAGGAAACGGGGTAGGATGTTCATGGGGGGGAGTAGTTCTGTAGGGCCGGCGGTGGAGATGTGGTAGATGTTGGAGGCGTGGTAGACATCACCGGGGGGCGGGGCCGCAGGTGCAGAGATTGCTAAGGGGCAATGTACTACCTACCAAACTTCGCCAGCCTACCTACCCCAAGCCCAACCACCGAACCTCACCACTCTTACCGAACTACCCAACTACAATACCACAGAACTACAGAACTACCCAACAGAACAAACACCCCCACTTACTACATCTAATCAACACACCGCACCTGCGACCCCGCCCCATCCTTCTACCTTATGACTACTGAAGCTACCCTCGTCGCCCTGCTCGTACTGGCGATTGCCGGGGGACTGTTCTACTACATCTTTCGCGAGGAGCCTATGGGGCCGCTACCGGAGTTCAGGAAGCAATGGCGGCGGCTGCTGCGCAAGCAGGTGACCTTCTACAAGACACTGGACCGCAAGCAAAAGAAGCGCTTCCAGCAGCGGATGCGCTACTTCTTCCAGCGGGTGACCATTACGGGCGTAGACACCGAAGTGACCGAGCTGGACCGGGTGCTGGTGGCCGCCAGCGGACTCATCCCCACCTTCGGCTTCGAGAACTGGAACCAGTACCCTAAACTGCGCGAGGTACTGCTGTATAAGACCACCTTCAATAAGGACACCTTCGCTACCGAAGGCAAGGGCCGAAATATCGCCGGCATGGTGGGCGGCGGCTACATGAACGGCAAGCTGCTGCTCAGTCAGCAGGCCCTGCGGCGCGGCTTTGCCAATAGCGGACGCGACAATACCGGCATCCACGAATTTACCCACTTGCTCGATAAGGCGGACGGCGAGACGGACGGCATCCCCGACTACTTCCTGGACAATCAGTACCTCATCCCCTGGGTGGAGATGATGCGCGGGGAGATGGAAGCCATCGAGCGCGGTGGCTCGGATATCGACAACTACGCCACTACCAACAAGGCCGAGTTCTTCGCCGTAGCCGCCGAGTACTTCTTCAACCGGCCGGCGGCCTTCGCCCAGAAGCACCCACGGCTCTTCGCCCTGATGGAGCGCATCTTTCACCAGGACCTCGACAACGACGGCGGAGTAGGAACGGTAGACCACCAGGACCCGATCGCCAAGGCCTAGGTGCAAACAAGTAAACCGGCGCGGGGTTAGGTGACCTATGATTCCTGCCCTCCGCCGCCAGTACAACGATGCCTTTACCAACGAAGCCTACCGGGCCATGATGGACTGGCTGGGCGGACAGTACGGCCTCACCCCCAAGTTTCACGTTGCGGAAACCCCCGTATTCTTCCCCCGCGCGTTCCGCGAGCGGGTGCTGGCAGCCTGTGACGACGTAC
Organism: Neolewinella maritima; assembly: GCF_923081025.1. Taxonomy (GTDB): domain Bacteria; phylum Bacteroidota; class Bacteroidia; order Chitinophagales; family Saprospiraceae; genus Neolewinella; species Neolewinella maritima. The sequence continues at coordinate 1,139,569 of NZ_CAKLPZ010000001.1, forward strand.
TATCGGTCATCGCCGCACCTGGCTACGCCGAGCGGGCGGCGGCGGCCATCCCCGAAGGTGAAAACGTACCCAATCAGTCGGACCGCCCCCTGTTCATGCAACTCGACTTCGGGGTATGCCGCGACGAGGATGGCAGCCTGACCCCCCAGCTGGTCGAGGTACAGGGCTTTCCCTCGCTGTACCACTTTCAGTCGCTGCTGGACCGGAGCTTTCGCCAGTTCTTCCCCGTGCCGAAGGGCTTTTCCGCACGCTTCGATGGCTCTACGCCCGAGGAGTATTTGGAGCTTTTGCGCCGTACCATCCTGGGTGATCAGGCTCCCGAGCACGTTGTTATCCTCGAAGTAGACCCCAAGGTGCAGACTACGCGCATCGACCTGGTCGTAGCGGCCGCCGAGCTTGGCATCGCCGAGCTCTGCATCAGTGAGCTGGAGCTGACCGACGGCAAACTCTACTACGACAATAAGGGGGCGCGGACGCAGGTGCGCAGGATCTACAACCGCGTCATCTTTGACGACCTCAAGGCTCATCCGGAGCTCAGGCGGCAATTCAACATGATCGAGCGGGTCGATGTAGAGTGGGCCGGGCACCCGAACTGGTTCTTCCTCATCAGCAAGTACAGCCTGCCCTTTATGGACTCGCCCTACGTGCCCGAGACCCACTTTGTCTCCGAGCTGGACCAGTATCCCGAGCCGCTGACTGACTACGTCCTCAAACCCCTCTACAGCTTCGCCGGTATGGGTGTGAACCTTCATCCTACGGTGGCAGACCTGGAGGCACTGGATACGCCCGAGCACTACATTCTGCAAAAGAAGGTGACATACGTGCCGATCGTAGAGACGCTCGACGAGCCGGCACGTGTAGAACTGCGCATGATGTACCTCTGGCCGCCGGACGCCGACCGCCCGGTTCTGGTCAACAACCTCGTGCGGCTGTCGAAGGGGGAGATGATCGGTGTGCGGTACAACGCCGGCAAGACTTGGGTGGGGGGTACCCTGGGCTACTTCGAAGAATAATTATGGTGACCTTGTGCCCTTACTGAGTCCTATCCTATATGATGCGTACGTTCTTTTTGCTCCTGCTGGGGCTACTGCTCGCCTGCGACCCAAACCCAACCGTGACGGACGGCGGCGCGACTACCTTAGTTGCCGACACGGTCGACCCCTATACGATTGCGAGCAGGGCAGGGGAGTACCTCAATGTCATCGTGGAGATCCCCGCCGGCACGAATCACAAGATCGAATACCATCCGCAGAGCGGCTACGTTAACGATACCCTGGCCGACGGCGCGCAGCGCGTGATCAACTTTCTGCCCTACCCGGGCAACTACGGCTTCGTACCCTCCACGCTGATGGACCGGGCGCGGGGTGGGGACGGCGACGCGCTCGACGTGCTGGTGATCGGGGAGAGTGTACCAACGGGTACGCAACTGCACGTGCAGCCCATCGCTACGCTCCTGCTGCGCGACCGCGGAGAGATCGACACCAAGATCATCGCCGTGCCCGCAGCGGCGGCCGACCGTGTCTACCTGGCCGATAATTTTCTGGACTTCAGTCTGGGTAACGATGCGGCTAAGCGCATCATCGAAACTTGGTTCCTGAACTACAAGGGCTACAGTACGGTGGAGCTGCTGCGCTGGGAAGACGAGCGCTACGCCTGGCGCGAAGTCGATAAGTGGACGACGGACACGCTGACCATTCAATAAGTTAAATTTCAAATAATTTGTGTCATTTATCGAGCAAATGGGGCGGTGGCCCGTTACATTTACCCATACGGGCCTTGCGTGCCCGGATATATAGATGATTCGCTCCGTTTTTAGTGAATCCCAACCCTGTCACATATGAAACTTCTTCTCCTCAGTACGTTCCTCTCCGCTTCTGCCCTGCTTAGTGCGCAGAGCTTCGAGTGGAACACCAGTCATTCAGCCCCCGCTGCACACCCCAAGGAAGTGCAGGCCAGTGAAGTAAAGACCTACGACGGTACGCTGCCCGAGCGCGAGCAGGGTGTAGCCGGCGTGTACGATGCTAGCGCCCGTGGCAAGCAAACGGCCTACGGCGAGACCTACGAAGCCACCGAAATGACCGGCGGTCACCCCGCCCTGCCACTCGGTACCCTACTCCGGGTCACCAACACGGAAAATGGACGTACCGTAGTCGTGCGGGTCACCGATAAGGGACAGGAGTGCACCGACTGCCTGGTTACGCTCAGCGAAACAGCCGCCGCCCGCCTCGGCATCGCCGGTCGTGGCGCGGTCAGCCTGGAGCGCGCCGGATTCAGCAACTGGAACCCCGTGCCCACCGGTGATACCGCAGCCAGCCCCGCTACCTACGGCACTACGAACGACAGTACGCCCAAGTCCGCCGTCGAGCAGCCCGCCACCTTCAACCGCTACGCCGTGGCACGCCCCGCTGCCGCTGCAGTACGTGTAGATCCTCCCACGCCCACCGTCCCCGAGCAGCAGGCCGCCCGCGGTGCATCGGCCCCCCGTCCAGCAGCAATCGCTGCGACACCGGCACCGGCCTCGGGTACCTATGCAGTACAACTAGCCGCCTACAACAACGAGACTTACGCCCTACGCCGGGTAGAGGAGCTGAAAGAACAGGGCATCAATGACGTGTACTACCGCGCGATCACTAAGCCGGACGGCGAAGTAATCAACCGGGTCTACGCCGGAGCCTTCGTCAACGTGACGGAAGCGCAGGCTGCCGCAAAGACCATCCAGGGCAAGTTCAACATCGCCGGCATCGTAGCCAAGATGTAAACCAAGCTGAGCCGACAAACTGTATTCTCCCGAGACGCAAGATGAAGATCTTGCGTCTTTTTTTACGCCATACCGAACGTTGTCATATGACAGTTTAAAATTTTAGTCTAGTATTGTGTGAAACAACCGACTTAACGTCGGTGAATCAAGGGTTCCAACAAATAAGCGGTAAAACCAAAGCAAGGTGACACCGTTTGTAGTACGACACATACCGAAAATACTATGACGAATAACACCGCTCAGCCACTCCAGCCAGCTGTCGTGCTTTTCATTCTAGGGGTTATCCTGTTTCTCGCCTTCGGCTGCGGGGGCGGGGCGGACACCCGCAGTGTGCTGGTCTTCTCTAAAACAGCGGGGTTTAGGCATGAATCCATCGGAGCGGGCCAGGACATGTTCCGCAAGCTGGCCGAGACGGAGAATTTCTCCGTCGACTTCTCGGAAGACGCCTCCGTATTCAATCAGGACGATCTCAGCAAGTACAATGTGGTGGTGTTTTTGAGCACTACCGGCGACATCCTCGACGAGGGGCAGCAGCGTGAGCTGGAGCGCTTCATGGAAGCCGGTGGTAGCTGGATGGGTATACACGCCGCCGCTGACACCGAGTACGACTGGCCCTGGTACAATGAGCTGGTGGGAGCCTATTTCCAGAGCCACCCGAGCGGTCAGCCCCAGGCGACCATTCTGGTAGACAACCACAACCACCCCGCCACCGAATTCCTGGACGATACCTGGGTGAGAAACGACGAGTGGTACAACTACAAGAGCATCAAGGATGACTTTACTACCCTCATGCGGGTAGATGAAAGTACCTACGAGGGCGGCGAGAACGGTGAGGTACACCCCATCGCCTGGTACAAGCCCATCAGTAACGGTCGCATGTTTTACACCGGTCTCGGCCACACCAACGAATCGTACGTAGAGCCCGACTTTGTCAAGCACATCAGTGGCGCACTGACCTACCTGTTCGGCGAGAATAAGCCGGTGAGCTACGCTGCGGTGAAGTCCACCCCGGAGGAGAACCGCTTTCCGGTAGAGACCCTGGTGTCCGGCATGAATGAGCCGATGGAGCTGGAGTTGTTACCGGACGGCCGCCCCATCTGGATCGAGCGTAAGGGCCCCATCAAGGTCTACGATCCGGACTTCGACGCCGTAGCCGAGGTACACACCATGGACGTATGGACGGAGTTCGAAGACGGCATGCTCGGCCTGGCGCTGGATCCCGACTTCAAGACCAACCACTGGCTGTATCTTTACTATAGTCCGAATGGGGAGGAATCCGTTAACCGATTGTCGCGCTTCAAATTCGCCAACAACTCCCTGGATGAATCGTCCGAACAAGTCATCCTCGACGTACCCACTGATCGCAACCGCTGCTGCCACTCCGGCGGCAGTGTTGAGTTTGGGGGTAGTGGGTTGCTACATTTATCCATCGGGGACAACACCAATCCCTTCGAGTCCGACGGGTACTCACCCATCGACGACAGCCGGGAAGAGCCCAACTACGATGCCCGCCGGTCATCCTCCAACACCATGGACCTGCGGGGCGGTATCGTCCGCATTCGCGTCGAGGAAGACGGTAGCTACACCATCCCCGAGGGGAACCTCTTTACGGACGCATCGGTCGGTCGGCCAGAGATCTATGCCATGGGGATGCGCAATCCATTTCGCATCCACGTAGATCAGCACAACGGTAATGTATACTGGGGAGACGTGGGTCCGGATGCCGGAGAGGACAGCACCGGTATGGGGCCACGCGGACACGATGAGGTCAACGTAGCCCGCCAGGCGGGCTACTTCGGCTGGCCCCTGTTCATCGGGGACAATAAGCCCTACCACCGGCGCGACTTTGCCGACGGTACGCTCGGCGCAGCCTTTGATCCGGCAGCGCCCATCAATGACAGCAAGTACAACACCGGGGCACGGGAGCTTCCTCCAGCGCAGCCCGCCATGATCTATTACCCCTATGCGACGAGCGAGGAATTTCCCAGCCTGGGGGAGGGTGGGCGCAATGCTATGGCCGGACCGGTGTACTACCAGGCTGACTTTGGCGATAGCGAGGTCAAGTTTCCCGCCTACTACGACGAAAAGTTCTTCTTCTACGACTGGATGCGGGACCACATTATGGCCGCTACGCTGGACGAGACCGGCTACGTCACCGAATTCGAGCCCTTCCTGCCCAGTACGGATCTGCGGCACCCGATGGATATGCTCTTCGGTCCCGACGGTAGCCTCTACGTGATCGAGTACGGCCGCAAGTGGTTTAGTCGCAATACCGATGCCCGCCTACTGCGCATCAAATACAATGGTGGCAACCGCCCACCGGTGCCCGCCGTAGAGGTGATCGCCGCTATCGGAGCAGCTCCCTTCCAGCTGCAGGCCGATGCAAGTAAGAGTGTAGACTACGACGGTGATCCCATCAGCGTAACCTGGATGCTCGACGGCGAGCAAATTGCTACCGGCAAGCAGCTCGACTACCAGATCACGGAAAAGGGTACGCATACCCTCACCGCCAGTATCGACGACGGGCAAGGCAACGTAAGCAGCACGGACCATGAAGTGATCGTAGGCAACAGCGTACCGGAGGTGCAGATCGCGATGTCCGGCAACCGCTCCTTTTATTTTCCGGGCGAGCAGCTGGACTACAGCGTGAACGTGTCGGACTCAGAAGACGGTAGCCTGGCCGCCGGTATCGACCCCAAGGCAGTGACCGTAACGGTAGACTACCTGGAGGGGGAAGACCTCGTACAGATCGCCCGCGGCCACCAGGTCGCCGGAGCGAATACCGCCTTCGCGATCGGTAAGGAGCTCATCGCGGGCAGCGACTGTGCCGGCTGCCACATGGAGGCCGAAGCGAGCATCGGACCGAGCTACCAGGCCGTCGCCGACCGCTACCGCAAAGACCCCGCCGCTACGGACTACCTGGCCGGTAAGATCATCAGCGGTGGACACGGCGTCTGGGGCGAGCAAAATATGAGCGCCCACCCGGACCTGCCCGAATCCGAAGCCAAACAGATGGCCGACTACATTCTCTCCCTGGCGGGCCCCGCACCCAATGCGCAAAGCCGTCCGGCAAAGGGTAGCATCGCCCTGGATAAGCACCGCACCGGCGTGCCCGGCCGCTACTACCTGCAGGCCAGCTATACGGATAAGGGCGCGGAGGGCAATTTGCCCCGCCTCACTACTACCGACGTGGTCGTACTCCGGTCACCCAAGGTCGCCGCCCATAAGTTTACGGACGGTCAGCGGGTTATGGCGTACCACGTCGAGGCAAAGGACAATCCCCTCAGTGACGAGGACGCTGACATACTGGTAGCTACTAACGATAGCTGGGTATCCTACGGTGCGATGGACCTGTCCGGTATCAGTACCATCCGGGCCGAGGTGATGCTCGTCCCTAACGTAACCTCGGGCGGAACCATCGAGCTTGTCTCCGGCGATCCCCGTAATGGGGAAGTGATCGGCCAGGCTACGCTCAGTCAGGGAGTATCTACTTACGGTGCGAATCAGGTGGACATCCCGGTGTCGGTCAGTACGTCGGGTGAGCAGCCCGTCTTTCTGCGCTTTGCGGCGGACTCGAAGAGTCCGGAGGCGGTAATGGGCGCGATCAGCACCCTGGAGTTCGTGCGGGGACAGGCTTCCCGCTAAAGCATCTCACCCCTAGCGTATCGGCGGCCCGAATGATCCTACTGCGGTCATTCGGGCCGTTTTAGTATAACGATCCTCGACCAAGGAGCCGGACCCCTCGACCAATCTCACTGGCGTAATAAAACGATGCCCCCCGGGCCGAACGTTAAATATGTATTAAATTGATTGGCCGATGATCCTTGTACTCACCTATATTTCCATCATCTGCGGCGGCCTGCTGGTCCTGCTGCTTCTGCTCGGCATTATCGGCGGATTGGAGCTGGACTTCGATCTGGACCTGGATTCGGACACCGATGCCGCGGGTGGGATGGACGTCGGAGTAGTGAAGGGGGGGCTCACCTTTCTCTCCATCGGATCGTGGACGGCAAAGCTCATTCTCCTGTCGTCGACTAATCCGGTACTGGCCGTTGTAAGTGGCGTGGCCGCAGGTGCGGTGGCGGTCTACCTGATGAAGTGGGTAGTCTGGACGCTACTCCAGCAGGAGGAGAACGTGAACTGGACGGTGGACGACGCACTACTGCAGCCGGGGCAGGTCTACCTACGCATTCCGGCTACTGGAGAGGGCATCGTCCGCGTCAGTGTCCGGGGAGGCATGCGCGAATTCAAAGCGCGCAGTGCCGCTGGAGAAGAGATCGCTACCGGCACACCTATTCTGGTGGATGAACTGGGGGTGGATGGAATTCTGCTGGTCAGTCCACAGCCCACGACCTAAACTTCGCACCTGCGGTGCTCCGCCCGCACGTATACCTCATACCCACATACACCCCTAAATTATTTTATCATGGAACTCTTAATGATCCCGGGCGCGATACTCGGTGTACTTCTCTTATTCGTCTTTTGGCTGGTAAGCCGGTACAAGCGCTGCCCCTCCGACAAGATCCTGGTCGTCTACGGACGTACGGGCAGTGATGCCTCGGCGAAGTGTTATGCGGGGGGCGGCACCTTTGTGTGGCCCGTGATACAGGATTATCAGTACCTGGACCTGACGCCGCTATCCATCGACGTGAACCTGCAGGATGCGCTTTCGAAGCAGAACATCCGCGTGAGCGTACCGGCGCAGTTTACCGTAGGCATCAGCAACAAGCCGCACCTGATGCTGGCCGCCGCCGAGCGCCTGCTGGCCCTGGATCGCTCCAGCATTTCGAACCTGAGCCACGACATCATCATGGGGCAGATGCGCCTGGTGATCGCCAATATGGACATCGAAGAATTGAACATCGACCGCGACAAATTCGTGGAAAGTGTGTACCGCAACGTCGGCGAGGAGCTGCACAAGATCGGTCTGGAACTGATCAACGTGAACGTGACCGATATCCAGGATGAATCTGGCTACATCAAAGCGCTGGGCCAGGAAGCGGCCGCCAAGGCCATCAACGATGCCAAGATCAAGGTGGCCAATGAGCTACGCACCGGTAGCATTGGCGAGGCCGAAGCGCAGCAAGATCAGCGCTCGAAGGTAGCGGATGCTAATAGCCGGGCCGAGATTGGAGAGGCCGCCGCCCTACAGAGCCAGCGCATTCAGATCGCAGCCGCCAACAGCCGCGCGGAGATCGGGGAGGCCGAGGCCCAGCGCGAACGCCGCGTGAAGGTATCGGAGGCCGAGAGTACCGCCCAGATCGGGGAGGCCGCCGCCCGGGCCGAAGCCACGGAGGGTAAAAATACTTCCGAGATCAAGATTGCCGAGAGTAACGCCGCCCGCGATGTGGCCATGGCCGAGGCCCGCCGCCGCGCCGAAGCCGCCCGCAAGGTGGCTGAGGCCAACGCCCGGGAGGAAGCCTACAAGGCCGAGCGCGACGCGGAACTGGCCCGCGCGGCCACCGAACAGGCCCGCATGGAAGCCGAACAGGTGGTGGTAGCCAACATCGACAAGCAGAAGGCTATCATCGCCGCCCAGGCCGAGGCCGAAAAGCGGCGCGAGATCGCGCGCGGTGAAGCCGACGCCGCGCTGCTTAAGTACCAGGCCGAGGCCCAGGGTATGGAAGAGCTGCTGCGCAAACAGGCCGAAGGCTTCCAGAAGCTGGTCACCGCCGCAGGAGGTGACTCCCAGAGCGCCATCAACTACCTGATGCTCGACAAACTGGCCGAGCTGACCCGTATCCAGACCGATGCCATCAAGGACGTGGACATCGATAAGGTAGTCGTGTACGACAGTGGCAACGGACAGGGGGTAGGCAATTTCGTGCAGGGCCTGTACGGGATGGTACCGCAGCTCAACGACTTCCTGAAGCAGAGCGGCATGAGCCTGCCCGACGGGCTGGTGCGTAAGGAGGCGGCACCGGCAAACGGCAGGGCCGCTGAACACAACGGTCACGACGAACCTACAGTGCACACGTAGACAAGACGTTAGCAGCGCCCGGCGGTAGCCGGGCGCTGCCCGTGCGTGGTGCTGAGATCACCCAAAAAATAGATACCTTCGCTGCAAGAGCTTCTGTTATCCATCTAACCCTCATGACACTGCGTGTACTTACGCTGACCACCGCCCTATATGGGTTGTTCGGCTGTACCGGAAGTGGACCGGAGCGTAGCGAGTCCACGCTGGGAAGCACGGCCGCTGCCCCCGCTACGGAAGTGCGGATCTGTATCAAGGCCGAGCCGGTGGGCATCAACCCCATTCTCAGCGTACAGAATATCTCGCGCTACGTCTCCGAGCAGGTGTTTCAGACCCTGAACGAACAGGACCCACTGACCTTCGAGCTCATCCCCCTGCTGGCCTCCACGCCCATCATCGAGAGCAATCCGGAAGGGGGCACGGCCTACCGTTATACGATCGACTCCCTGGCTACCTGGCCGAACGGCACGGCGGTCACCGCCGCAGACGTTGTTTTCAGTCTGAAGGCCCTCATGAATCCGCTGGTCGCCTCCGGTCCCTACCGCCCTTACTACGAGATGGTGCGGGACGTGGTGCCTGCCCCCGACGACCCGCGCACCTTCCGCGTAGTGACCCAGCGGTCCTACATCCTGGCCGCCCAGGCGATCGGTGACCTTTATATCTATCCCGAATATGCTTACGATCCGGAGGGGCTGCTACGGGATATCCCCCTGCCCGCACTGACCGATCCAGGCAGTGCCGAGCGGCTGGCGCAGGAGAACGTGAAACTGCGGCAGTTCGCCGCCGCCTTTAACGATCCGGCCCTGGGCTACGAGCCGGAGCGCATCGTGGGTAGCGGGCCGTACCGCCTGCTGGAGTGGGTGGACGGACAGTACCTCCGGCTGCAGCGACGGGATGACTACTGGGCCGGTGACCGGGAAGCCGCACACCTCACGGCTGTCCCCGATGAGCTTAGGTACGTCATCATCCCCGACCATACGACTGCCATTAATGCCCTTCGAGATCTGTCCCTGGACGTGATGATCGACATGCCGGTGGAGGAGTTTCAGCAGCTGCGTGACGATCCCTACCTGACGCAGTATTACGATTTTGTCAACATTCCGGGCTTCAAGTACGCCTCGATCTTGTTTAATCAGGACGATCCACTGGTCGCGGACTCGCGGGTGCGGCGTGCCCTGGCCCATACGGTGGACGTGGATCAGCTTATCGAGCAGCTACTGCTGGGACTGGCCCGACGGGTCGTAGGGCCGGTACTCCCCAATAAGTCATACTATAACAGCCAGCTCCCCTTCGTGGACTACGACCTGGACAAGGCGACCCGGCTCCTGCGCGAGGCCGGGTGGGTCGATACCAATGGCGACGGTACCGTAGATAAGCTTATCGACGGACAGCGCAGGGAGCTTAGTTTTCAGCTGCTTTCTTACCCCACGCCCGACAGTGAAGCCGTGACCCTGCTGGTCGCCGAGGGCGCCCGTAAGGTGGGGGTGGAGATCCAGGTGGTGAAGCGGGAGCCACGCTCCCTGCTGTCTACCCTCGACGCCGGGGCGTTTACGGCATCTTTTTACGGACAGGGATTCGAGCCCACTCCGGACGACTTTGCGCAGGTATGGCTCTCTTCGTCGGTGCCTCCCATCGGTACTAACCGCGGCAACTTCGAGAATGCGGAGGCGGATCGCATCATTCGCCAGATCGCCACCCTGACGGACGATACCAAGCGCGCCGCTCTGTACCGCCGGTTTCAGGAGATCATCTACGCCAATCAGCCCATGATCTTCCTCTACTCACCGTATGACCGGGTAGTGATTTCCAAGCGCTTTAACTATACCTTAAGCTCCATCGCGCCCAATATCAAGTTTAATGCCCTGCAGCCTAAGTAGCTTGCCCCCTCTTTAAGCGCACCGTATGAAAGTATTGCTCCTCCTTCTACTCTTCCTTCCCCTGTTCGTCCTGGGGCAGGACACCCCCGTGGATACTCTAGCCCCCCCGGCTCCCGCTGCGTCGCTGGGTGATACCACGATCTACAGTTTTGCGGACGAGGCGGCGCGTTTTCCCAGCCCCTGCGAGCGCTATGATACCACGGCGGTCGCCAAGGCGGAATGTGCCCAGCGCTTTTTGCTGGACTACATCTACCAGCGGGCGATCTACCCGGCGGAAGCGCGGGAGGAGGGCATCAGCGGCACCGCGGTGGTAGCCTTTATTGTAGAGCGCAACGGTCTGGTCAACCGGCCCGAGATCCTGCGGGATCCCGGTGGTGGGCTCGGTCAGTCGGCCCTGCGTGCGCTAGCTGCCATGCAGCGTGAGGTGCTCTGGCGGCCCGCCTTCAAGGATAGCACGGCGGTGCGCTTCCGTGTGGTACTCCCCGTTCGCTTCCGTCTGGAAGACCCCAAGCCGTACGTCGTACTCGGCCGCGATACGGTATATACCGATCTGACCAAGGCCGCCACCTTCACGGGCAGTGGCGGCGATATCGTAGCCTACTTCGACGAGAAGATCACCTATCCCGACATTGCGCAGGACAGCTGCGCGACCGGTCAGCTCGACATCCAACTCATCATCCAGCCCAACGGGCTGGTGCGCGTCAACGACATCATCGACTATAACGACCTGGGGGTTCCGTTTACCTCCAAGGCCATCGACGCGGCTACCGGCTCCTTCGGCAAGTGGATCGCCGCGGAGTACGAGGGCCGCAAGGTGGCCAGTGCCTACGACGTGTCCTTCAACTTCACCCCTACCGATCCGGGCTGTGCCTACGTGGTCGAGGACTACGGCCGTGCGCTGGGTATCATGCAGGAAGCTCAGCTGCTGGTCAGCGACAGCACCACTATGGCGCAGGGCCTGAGCAAGATGGATTCTGCCGTAGCGCTCTTTCCCCGTGATGGCCGCTTCCGCATCCTCCGCGGACAGGCCCGGCTGGACGATAACCAACTCCCCGGAGCGTGTGAGGACCTGCGACTGGCTAAAGAAATTGCCCTGATCGACTGGTACGACGGGGTACTGCCCCTTCTCTGCCGGAAGGCGGAGGATGAGGAGTAAGCCATTCGTTATCCAGGCAGCGCGCCCCGTGTGACTAAACAGTACATTGTAGCCCAGAACCCATCCGCTACTATGTACCGCTACCCCTTGCTGTTTGCTATCCTAATTTCTGACCTCGCGCTGTGCGCACAGGATATGACCTCCCCACCGCCCGCCGCCGACCCCCGGCTCTACGACATTGCCGACGCGGCCGATCCGGCGCGGCTCGAGGCGGACATCACCACGCTCGTCAACTTCGGTACGCGGCATACGCTGAGCGATACGGTCAGTGAAACCCGCGGTATCGGCGCGGCCCGGCGCTGGATCTTTGCGGAGTTCGAGCGCATCGGTGCGGCCTGTGGGGGGTGTCTGGAAGTGATGTATCAGCGCAACCTGGTGGAGGGAGACCCTGAGAGCCGGATCAAGGAAGACACCTGGGTCGTCAACGTGATCGCCGTGCAGCGCGGCACCCGCGACCCGAACCGCTTCGTGATGATGAGCGGAGATATCGACAACCGGGTGAGCGATCCGCTGGACGGTACGAGCGATAGTCCGGGCGCCAACGATAATGCCAGCGGTATGGCCGGTGCCCTGGAGGCTGCGCGGGTACTTACGCAGTATGAGTTTGCGGGTTCCATTCTCTACGTGGGCCTGAGTGGCGAGGAGCAGGGGCTCTTCGGTGGTAAGGGGATGGCCGACTGGGTAAAGGAAAAGGGCTGGAACCTCACCGGCACCCTCAACAACGACATGATCGGTAACATCACCGGCGTGGATGGGGTGACGGACAATACCAGCTTCCGCATCTTCTCCGAGCCCTACTACCCGGATGACGTGACGGACGAGCGCAAGAATATTTACCGCCGCTTCTTCGGTGGAGAGGTCGATGGCCCAAGCCGGCAACTGGCCCGCTACATCGAGCGGCAGACCCGGCAGTACGCTACGAACCTGGAGCCGATGATGATCTACCGTCTGGACCGCTTCGGCCGGGGAGGGCACCACCGGCCCTTCAACGATGCCGGCTTTCCCGGTGTGCGCATCATGGAAACCCACGAGAACTACACCCAGCAGCACCAGGACATCCGTACCGAAGACGGCATCGCCTACGGGGATCGGCTGGAGCACGTCAACTTCCCCTACGCCGCTAAGCTGACCGGCGTCAACGCCATCACGCTGGCCGGACTGGCCTTCGCACCCGCGGCCCCGCCCCTGGTGATGATCGGAGGAGCTGTCGAGCCCAGCACCCGCCTGCGCTGGGAGGCCCCCGAAACGGACACCCCGATCGCCGGCTACTACGTGCACTGGCGGCTGACGACGGCCCCGCAGTGGACGCACAAACGCTTCGTGCCCGCCGGACAACTCGACTATACCCTGGAGAACATTGTAGTGGACAATTATTTCTTCGGCGTGTCGGCGGTAGGGGTAGATGGCAACGAGAGTGTGGTGGTATTTCCTACTACGCTTATCCCGCGGGGGACTTAAGTCCGGTTCTGCAAGGCTTGCGCTATGCGCTGACAGGGGCTACCGTATATCTTGCGGCGAAACTCACGTACTATGCTTCGGCTCGTCGCCCTCTTACTGTTTCCCGTGCTGGGTGTGGCGCAGGCAAACTTTAGTTCCAGTCTGCCCCTGCTCCTGATCGACACCGAGGGGCGCGAGATCGTGGACGACCCCAAGGTGACCGCGCGGCTGTCGGTGATCGACCACGCGGACGGTACGCCGAACCGCCCCGGGGATGCTCCCACGGGGTATGTAGGCTTGGTGGGAATCGAGCTACGGGGTAGCACGTCACAGACCCTGTTTCCCAAAAAAGGCTTCGGCTTCGAGACCCGCGATGCGGACGGTAAGGGCCTGGACGTAGCCCTACTGGGACTGCCCGAGGAAGAGGATTGGGTACTGCACAACCCCTACAGCGACAAGAGCCTGATCCGCAATGCCCTCACGTACCGGCTGGCGGGCGAGATCATGGAGTACGCCCCGCGCACCCGCCTGGTGGAAGTACTGATCAACGGCGACTACCTGGGCGTATACCTGCTTACCGAAAAGATCAAGCGCGATAAGAACCGCGTGGACGTAAGTAAGCTCACCGAAGACGACAACAGCGGCGAGCAGCTTACCGGGGGGTATCTGCTAAAGTTCGATAAGGAAACGGGGGAGACCGCAGCCGGTGGTACCCCCCTGCTGTTCACCTCGAAGTACGGCTCCGCCGTGACGGCCGGTGAGGAAGTGCGTATGCTCTACGACTACCCCAAGGCGGAGGATATCACGGCCGCACAGCGCCGGTACATCCAGGACTTCATGTATGACTTCGAGGACCGGCTGGCCGGCGATGACTTCACGGACCCGGAAGCCGGCTACCGACCGCTGATCGATGTGCAGAGTTTCGTCGACTTCCTGATCATCAATGAGGTGACGCGCAACGTAGACGGCTACCGGCTCAGCAGCTGGATGTACAAGGAAAAAGACAGTAAGGGGGGTAAGCTCCATATGGGGCCGGTGTGGGACTTCAACCTCGGCTTCGGTAATGCCGACTACTGTGAGGGGGACAATACCGCCGGATGGCAGTATGAATTCAACAGCCGCTGCTCCGGCGATCGCTGGCTAATACCCTTCTGGTGGAAGCGCCTGCTGAAGGACCCCTACTTTCGCGCCCTGCTGCGCGCCCGCTGGGAGGAGCTGCGCGCTGGCCCCCTGAGCGATACCCGGATCGATGCAGTGGTGGATAGTCTGGTCACCGAACTGGGCGGTGCCGCCGAGCGCAACTTCGTACGCTGGCCCGTGCTGGGCACCCGGGTATGGCCCAACGCCTTTGTCGGTGCCGACTATGCCAGTGAGCTCAACTACCTGGAGGGGTGGATCGATGATCGCATGGCCTGGCTGGATGGAGCCGTCGAGACAACTACCCCGGTACGTACGGAACCTGAACCGCTAACGGTCGCCCTAGCGCCGAACCCTACTACCGGCACCTTCCGCCTCGTAGCACCGCCCGCACTTCAGATCGGGCGTACGTACCTGTACGATAGTTTTGGCCGACTGCTACTCACTGGTACACCCGGACAGCGCAGCTTCGACCTGAGTAGGTTCCCGGCGGGCGTGTACGCGCTCACCACGTCGATCGCGGGGCGGCAGCACGTAGGGCGGGTCATGCTGCGGTGACCCGGACGACGATCAGGCCGTAGCGATGGCGTCTTTGCCGAACCGCTTACGTACCCGATCCATCGCCAGCAGGAGCCTGCTGTTTTCCTGGGTGTCATTAAACAGGTCGAGCTGGGTATGCCCGGCGGCCAGCAGGTCGAAGCGTACCCCGATCAGCCGGATGCACTGCCGGCGGGTGAACAGATCACGGAAGAGCGTCTCGGCCAGGGGCAGCAGCTGCTGGTCGTGGGCCGTGTAGTCGATGCGGCGGGCGCGGGTGTAGGTATTGAAATCAGTGTAGCGGATCTTGACCGTGACCCGGGCGGTGAGCTTACCGGCCTTGCGCAGATCGAAGGCCAGCTGGGCGGTCAGGTGGCGGAGCTTGCGCAGCAGGAACTGTACGTCGATGGTATCAGACTGGAAGGTCGACTCGCTGGAAAACGACTTGCGCTCGCTGTAGGGCACCACGGGGCGGTGGTCGATGCCATTGGCGCGGCGGTGAAACTCGCGGCCCATCCGCCCGAATTCCCGCTCCAGCAGGGGCACCGGTACCTGACTGAGCGTACCCGCCCGACGGATCCCCATCAGACTGAGCTTGCGGGCGGTCACCGCCCCGATGCTGGGGATCTTGCGTACGGGTAGGGGAGAGAGGAAGGTCCGCTCGGCCCCCTCGGCCACCCAGCCGGAGCCGTTGGGCTTAGCTTCTCCGGCGCGCACCTTCGAGACCAGTTTATTGGTGGCCAGCCCGGCGGAGATCGGCAGGCCCGTCTCCCGCATGATGCGCTGCCGCAACTCGCCGCTCCACTTCACGCAGCCCACGTGGCGGTCCATCCCGGTCATATCCACGTAGAACTCATCGATGGACGCCTTTTCGAATACCGGCCCTTCCTCCCCGATGATGTCGGTCACCATAGCCGAATGCTGCTCGTAGCTCTCGTAGTCGCCCCGCACGGTGCGGGCATCCGGACAGCGCCGCAGCGCGATCGCCATCGGCATACCGGCGTGGATGCCGAAGCGGCGCGCCTCGTAGCTGCAGGAGGTGACTACGCCGCGACCGCCACTGCCGCCCACCAGTAAGGGGAGGCCCGCAAAGGCACTGTTCTTCTTAATTTCTACGGAGGCGAAAAAGGCGTCCATATCCAGGTGTAGGATGGCTCGTTGGTACATGGGGCAGGGGGGTCAAGGGGTTAAGGGGTAAGGGGGTTAAGGGGTTAAGGCGGGTGTGGGAGGTGGGTAGGTGTGGGAAGTGAAGTGGGTACGGTAGGTTAGGATGGGGGCGGGTACATAGGGGATGACTTAGTCGGTGAAGCGGAGGTCGCGGAGGTAGCCTAGGCGTTCGAGTTCGTGGACTTCGAGGACGGGGAAGTCGAACTCGCGGGTGACCCGGCCGCGGAGGCGGTAGACGCCGTTGCCGCGCAGGGGGTAGCGCTGGTATACATCCGGGAAGTGTACGCTATCGAAGTAATGGCCACACTCGGTGATCCAGCAGCCGAAGCTCATGCGGTCGCCCTTTACGGTGGGTACGACCTTGTCGCAGACGAAGTAGGCCCGTAGGTGGATGCTGCCCCCCTCGGGAATATGCTGCAGGGGGTGGGGTGGGGGAGGGTCTTCGGGACAGTGCAGGTCCCAGGAGTTGCACGCTCCCGGCGGGGGGTCTTCGCCGTGTACCGATGGCTCACTTGTCGTTTGTTGTTGCTGTTGTTGCTGGGTGGGTGCGGGGACGCAGGTGCGGACAGTAGGCGCAGGTGGGGGCGGGGTGACCAGCCAGAAGGGGGAGCAGAGGGGGAAGCTCAGGAGTTCCAGCTCGTCGAAGGCCTGGTCGAACTGACCGGAACTAAGGCGGTGGCCCGGACGGTGATTGGGCGTATCGTCGAGGTGGAAGTCGTGCTCCGGGGCGGCGCGGACGAAGAGGTCCAGGGAGGGCTCCCGTTGTAGGCGGGGGTTGAATACGGCGTTCTTTTCCCAGAGTAGCTCGGACTTGGTTTTACCCGTGAAGCGGAAGGCCCCGATACGGATCAGTAGCTCTAGCTGACTGCTCTCTACCTCTACACGACCGCAGAAGTCGGTGAGGTCGTCGAAGGCCCCCTCCCGCTGCCGGTTCAGGACCAGCTGGTGCACTAGGCGCTCGGAGCCTCCCTTCAGGTGTACGAAACCCAGGTAGAGGTCGGTGCCCCGCAGATCGGTCAGGTAGCTGCTGTGGTTGACGCAGGGTGCGTGGATGGTGGCCCCCGCCATACGCGCTTCGTGGATGTAGAACTCCGTACGGTAGAAACCCCCGAAGTTGTTGATCACTCCGGCGATGAACTCCAGGGGGTAGTAGGCCTTGAGGTACAGGCTCTGGAAGCTCTCCACGGCAAAGCTGGCCGAGTGCGCCTTGCAGAAGGAGTAACCCGAGAAGCTCTCGACCTGCCGCCAGACCTCCTGGGCCGTCTCCTGGGAATGGCCCCGCACCTGCGCGCCCGCAAAAAACTTCTGCCGCAGGTTGGCGAAGGTATCGCCGGAGTGCTTCTTGCCGCTCATGATGCGGCGCAGGATATCGCTCTCGTCCAGGTCCAGACCGGCGAAGTGGTGCACGATCTTCATCACGTCTTCCTGGTAGACCATGATGCCGAAGGTCTCGCCGAGGTGCTCCTCGAAGACGGGGTCGATGTACTCGAAGCTGTGTGGGAAGTGGTAGCGGCGGATGTACTCCTTCATCATGCCCGACTTGGCTACGCCCGGACGGATGATCGAGGAGGCGGCCACCAGGTGCACGTAGTTGTCGCAGCCCAGCTTGGTGAGTAGGCCCCGCATGGCCGGCGACTCGATGTAGAAGCAGCCCAGGGCCCGGCCCGACTTGAGCATGGCACGCACCCGGGGGTCGTTCTTGATGGTGTCCAGATCGTCCAGCTCGATGGTGCGACCGTGATTCCGGCGCACGAGATCGGCGGCAGACTTCAGGTGGCCCAGGCCCCGCTGGCTCAGCACGTCGTACTTGTGCAGCCCCATGTCTTCGGCGTGGTACATATCGACGTGGGCCACCGGGAAGCCCTTGGGCATCATGCGCTGGGCGGTGTGGTAGTAGATGGGTTTTTCGGTGATCAGTACCCCGCCGGCGTGAATACTCAGGTGATTGGGCAGGCCTACGAGGCGGCGGGCGATGTCGACTACGGTACGGGCCTTGGCGTCGGCGCTGGCGCGGCCGTGGGGATCGCGCACGAGCTGGTCGATCTCTTCCTTGGGTAGGCCGTATACCTTGGCGACCTCACGCAGGGCGGCCCGACCCTGGAAGGTGGAATAGGTGGCCAGTAGGGCGGTGTGCTCGCGGCCGTAGCGCTTGAAGATGTAGTCGGTCACGTCGTCGCGCTCGTCCCAGCTGAAGTCGATATCGAAGTCGGGCGGACTCACCCGGTAGGGATTGATGAAGCGCTCGAAGTACAGGTCCAGCTCCAGGGGGTCTACGTCGCTGATACCGATGCAGTAGGCGACGATACTATTGGCGCCCGAGCCGCGGCCCACGTGCTGGTAGCCCGAGGCGCGGGCGTAGCGCACGATATCGTAGGTGATGAGGAAGTAGGGGCAGAAGTCCTGCTTGCGGATCACGGCCAGCTCCCGCTCGGTGCGCAGCCGCGCCTGCTGGAAGCGTTTGCCGGGCGGGTAGCGGCGCGCGGCCCCGGCCAGGGCCAGCTTTTCGAGCAGGTAGTAGTCGCCCTCCTTGGAGCCGGTGAAGTGCTGGCGGTTGATGTGCAGGCCGGTATCCAACTCGGTAGTACAGGAGTCGATCAGCCGCTGGGTATTGCGGATGATGGCGGGGTAGGTACGGTAAAACTGCAGCAGGGTATCGGGCGGCAGCAAGCGGTCGCCCCGTCCGGCCAGGTCGCGGGGGGTGAGCTTGGTGTGTACGGTATTGAGGTCGATGGCGCGCAGCGTGCGGTGCAGGGCGTAGTCATCGTCGGTCACGGCCACTACCGGGGCCAGTACGACCAGTTTGTGTTGGTAGTTGCGCAGCTCGTGACTGAACAGGCGATTGACGTGCTGGGGGCGGATACCGAGTAGCTCATTGTCGCGGAAGTCGCCAATGGGCTTGCACAGACGGGGGTAGATGATCCAGACATCATCCATCCGCGGTGGTACGATGGGCAGGGGCTTATCGTCCAGGGAGTGATCGCTGAGGTACTTGCAGAGGTTGTGCCAGCCCTCGGCGTTGCGGGCCAGGCCGGTATACACCCACTGGGTATCGCGCCGGAAGGTGATGCCCAGGATGGGTTTGACGCCGAGTTCCCTGCAGTGAGCGACGAATTCTACCGCGCAGCTGGTGTTGTTGTTGTCCGTCAGGGCCAGGCACTGCACGCCCCAGGCGGCGGCTCGCTCGACCAGCTGGCGGGGACTGAGGGTACCGTAGCGCAGGCTGAAGGTCGTATGGCAATTGAGGTGCACGACGACCGGATCAGTAGGGGCGAGGCCGGTAAGGGGCAAGGGGAGGGTAGGGGAAGGCTGGGGCAGCCTCCTCGTCCCGGCAGGGAGTGGAATACATGTTATTGTGAGTAGGAGTGAGTACAGAATAAAATTCGCCGCTAGCAGCTAGCAGCCAAACGCGTATACAAAATGTTGTAAAATCCTGCCAAAACGAAACCGGTAGGTGTCTGACTAACGTATGTAGTTACACCTATTAACAACAAAGGAACACATTCCTAACTTTAAAACAAATAATTTGTTTTAAAAACTTTGAAAAACAAACACTTAATCCTAGTTCTGCCTATTTTCGGTACGCTCTTTTTCTAGCGTGCCTGGCTGTTCGCCCGCTGTGTAGCTAGCGCAGTGGGTGGTATGTAGATTTTATAACGCAGTGAAACTAACCGATTGATTTGGACTAGTTTAGGCAGGCGTAGACACGAACACACATGTCAAGTATTTCCGATGCCCGTAGCGATAGCTATCAGCAGATTTTTTTCGAGCGGCTGACCCGCCGGTTCACCTCCCGTAGCGAACTGGTGCGGGAGGTAGCCCAGGTACTGCACGTAGGCCGCGACGCGGTCTACCGCCGCCTGCGGGGAGATACTGCGCTGACGGCCGACGAGCTCATGCTGCTGGCGCAGACCTACGACGTAGATACCAGTATCCCACAGCACAACCGCCCACAGGTACCCATCCTCCGCTACCCCGAGAGCCGGGAGTTCATCCACGACGAGTACGACCACTTCATTCACCTGCAGAAGCGGCTGAACGAGATGAAGAAACTACCCGGCGGGCGCTTCGACTTCGCTACTCCGGAGCTGCCGATGTACTATGAGCTGTCGCTGCCCATGCTGCGCAGCTTTAAGGTATTCATGTTCGGTATCACGAGCTGGAACTTGGAGAAGTGGAAGACGGAGCAGTTCTCCCCCGATCTGATCAGCGACCGCCTGCACGTCATCGTAGAGGGGGTGATCCGTGGTCACTACACGGTGCCGGCCCGGGAGATTTGGTCGGTGGGTGTGCTCGACATCACCCTGCGGCAGATCAACTACCTGGATCAGGTGGGCCGGTTTGCCGACCGGGCACACATCTATCAGATGTACGATGAGCTACTGTTGATCATCGATCACCTCGAGCACATGGTGCGGGTGGGCAAGCGCTTCCCCCTGGGGCAGCAGCCTACGGACCAGAGCCCGGCCCTGCGGGTGTACCACAACGAGCTGTCCAATACGAGCAATATCGTACTGGTGAAGTCCGAAGCGCGCAACTTCCTTTTCACCACCCTGGTGACGCCTAACTACGTGGCCACCTCCGATCCGCAGCTGTGCGATGAGGTGCAGGACTGGTTCGATAATCTGGTGGAGCACGGTAGCGCCCTGCATTCGGAAGCCGGCAAGTACGCCGCCCAGTATTTTGGGCAGTTGCGCCGGCAGGTGCAGCAGCACCGGGAGCGGATGAAGCTGCGACAGACGCTTTTTTAGGGGGGACGAAAAAATAATGTGTTAAATTTTGGTAAAACATGCTAAACCACAAACTAAATTTATAACTCTAGCGTACTAGTACCAACTTCAGGTAGTTCCAGCCCGGTATCCTGATATGTAATATAATCAAATGTATTGCATCGCGGGAATGGTCCGAAGGAGTTAAAAGAAATACCGCTACCTTGGCGGTGCATTAGCTAGCTAGTAGTTAATGATACGAATAGGTTTATTTTTCATGAGAGACGCTGTGGACAACACAGTCGTATAATAAGGACCCGGGCGCTTTCGCCCGGGTCTCTTTTTTTGCCACTATGGATCGTACCCCCGCCCATCAGAACAAGCTGTACGCCGCCCTCCGCTGGGTGCCCATCCTGCTGTACTTCGTGGTGAAGTACCTGGTGTTCGACAACGAGCTCACGTGGACGCAGCAGCTCTCCCTAATCGCCTTCGTCGTGCTGGCCGAGCTGGCCCTGTGGGGCTACCGCCGCCGGCAACAACGCCAGTCTGGCGACTCACTACCCAACGCCGATGGAACCGATTAGAAAGGATAAGCCCAGCCCCACGCTGTTCCTGCTCATGACCGTGGTGTACTTCGCCAGCTACTTCGGCCTGAAGTACGGCGTGTTCGGCGGCGCACTACCCTGGGGATATAATCTGCTACTGATCGCCGCCTGCCTGGGCATCGCTTTCTTCCTACGGGGCCGCCTGGGCAAGCAGTAAGTCTGTTCCGGTCGCACGGTGGATCGGACCGGTGCAAACCTGCCTCCGTCCGTACCGTTCTTTCGGTACTAATACCGACCGATGCTACCCACCAAAGCCTCCCGCCGCCGCTTCCTCCGCCAATCCACTACCGCCGCTACTGGCTTACTGCTCGCTCCCGGCCTGGTCGCCTGTGGAGCCCGGTCCGCCCCGGCTACCGACCCCGCACCCGCGTCCCCGCCCCCTTCCGCTGACGACCGTAAACTCGGTGTAGCACTACTCGGCCTGGGGGGCTACGCCAAGGGACAGATCGCTCCCGCCCTGCAGCTCACCCAGCACTGCGAACTACGCGGACTCATCACCGGCAGCCCCGATAAACTACCCGAATGGCAGGATAGGTACGGAGTAGCCGACGAAAACTGCTACACCTACGACCGCATGGAAGACATCGCGGATAACGATGCCATCGACATCATCTACGTGATCACGCCCACGGCTACCCACCGCGACTTCGCCGTACGCGCCGCCGCTGCGGGCAAGCACGTATGGTGTGAAAAGCCCATGGCCATGACCCCCGCCCAGTGCCAGGAGATCATCGACGCCTGCACGGAGCAGGGTGTACAGCTCGCCATCGGCTACCGGATGCTACACGAACCCAATACGCGTCAGCTGATCCAGCTCACCAAGGACCGTACCTACGGCGCACTGACCTCCGCCCGCTCCTATGCCGGATATGCTGGTAGTCCGCCACCAGCCGATTACTGGCGCGGACAGCGCGACATGGGCGGCGGGGCGCTGTACGATATGGGCGTGTACACCGTCAACGGCCTACGCTACGGCACGCAACTGTCTCCCGCCGCCGTAGTACGGGCTACGCAGCAACGCCAGGACCGCCCGAACGGGGTAGACCTCACCACTACCTATACCCTGCGCTACCCGGATGGAATGCTGGCCGAGGGCAAGACCAGTGTAGTAGAAAAATACAATGAGCTACATATAGAGGCTGAAAACGGCTGGTACGAGATGCAGCCCATGCAGCCCTACCAGGGCGTGAAGGGTAAGACCAGCGACGGCAAGGTGCTCGGCCCCCCCGTACCCAATCAGCAGAGCCTGCAGATGGACGACGATGCCCTGGCGATCCGCAACGGAACGCAACCGATTGCACCGGGGAGCATGGGTAAGGCAGATATTGCCGTTATTCGTGCTATCATTGAATCCGCGGAGACCGGTAAGGAGGTACAGATCGCGAGCTAATACGCATCCTTAACCCCTCCTCCCCCTTAACTCCCTAACCCCTTATTTATGCTTTCCACCTGGCGCTGGTACGGCCCCCACGACCCCATCACGATCGACGAAGTCGCCGCCCTGGATATCGAGGGCGTCGTCACGGCCCTGCACCACGTCCCCAATGGCGAAGTCTGGAGCCGGGCGGAGATCCGCCAGCGCAAGCAGGAGCTACAGGGGCTGGACTGGTCCGTCGTGGAAAGTGTACCCGTACACGAGGGCATTAAGCAGCACACCGAGGCTGCTCCCGTCCTGCTGTCCAACTACCAGGCCTGTCTACGCAACCTGGCCGCCGAGGGCATCACCACCGTGTGCTACAACTTCATGCCGGTGCTGGACTGGACGCGCACCCGCCTGGCCGTCCCCGTACCCGGCGGCACCACGGTAGCCCTGTACGGACTGGACCTGGTCGCCTTCGACTGCTTTATTCTGGCCCGGGCGCACGCCGCCGCCGACTACCCCGCCGAGATAGTAGAGCTGGCTGCCGACCACTACGAAGGTATGTCGGCCGCCGATCGCGAGGAGGTCAGCGCCACCATGCTGAAGGGACTACCCGGCTCTGAGGAAAGCTTCGACCTGGCTAGCTTCCGCGACGCCATCGCCCCCTACCTGCACATCGACCGGGGCACGTTCAAAGACAACCTGCAACGCTTCTTGGAGGCGGTCGTGCCCACGGCTACGGAGGAGGGGATGAAGCTGTCGATCCACCCCGACGATCCGCCCTGGCCCGTCGTGGGGCTGCCCCGGATCGTCTCTACGGCCGATGACCTCCGCGAGCTACTCGCCATGGTTGACGCACCCGCCAACGGACTCTGCCTCTGCACCGGCTCGCTGGGCTCACGCTCCGACAACGACCTGCCGGCCATGGCCCGGGAGTTTCTCGATCGCATCCACTTCGTCCACCTGCGCAACGTGCGGCGGGCGCCCCACGAGAGCTTCGCCGAGAGCGGCCACCTGCAGGGAGACGTCGATATGGCCGCCGTAGTACGCGAACTACTGCAGGGGGAGGGCAACGTACCCTTCCGGCCCGACCACGGCTTCACCCTCTTTGGCGACCGCGAGCGCCGCACGAACCCCGGCTACAGCCTGTACGGACGCATGCGCGGACTAGCCGAGCTACAGGGACTACAGGCAGGGCTGCGCAGTAGCTAGTTTACCAGTGTAACCGAACCTTTGACTAACTGCTGTACACCACTGCTTAACAGCACTTTGCCGACGTACAGGAATACTCCACTGGAAGCGGGCCGGCCGCGGAACGTGCCGTCCCAGCCCCGGTCCTCTCCGGTCGTCTGTTCGTACACCAGCTCCCCCCAACGGTCGAATATCCGCAGCTCAGTGACGGCCACCACGCCGTCTCCCCGGTACAGGGTGAAGCGGTCGTTGTGCGCATCCCCGTTGGGGCTGAACGCCGAGGGGGCGTACACCGCATACGTACCGCCTACTCCTACCGTGACACGGTCGTCGCTCGTGCAACCGCGGGCGTCCGTATAGCTCACCGTATAGACCGTCGTGACCAGGGGCGCGGCCGCAGGTGCCGGGCAAGTGGAACAGCTCAGTCCGTCGGTCGGTGACCAGGATAGCTCCGCCGGGGAGGCTACCTCACTCAGGTTGGTACGCAGTACGATCGTCTCGCCCGCACGTATTGCATAGGGCGTTTCTTGTCGTATAGATATAGGAGCGGTAGGTACGGAGAGTACCGCCCGCGTTTCGGTCGTGCATCCTCTGGCGTCCCTGACCCTGACGGTATAGGTACCACCGGGGAGCTTTTGGAACGTGGGGCCGGACTGTGGTATACCCGTGTTCAGGCTGTAGCTGTAGGGTGGTCGTCCACCGGCTGCATACACCGTGATGCTACCGTCGCCGGTGAGCTGGCAATCCCCCTGATCTACGGTGGTGGTCATTTGGAGGGGCGGCGTACCCTCGATCTGGTAGGTAAACGACTGGGTACAGTAGCCGTCGGCCCGCAACTCCACGGTGTATTCTCCCGGTACGTGAGTAGTGAGTACGGAGGCGTTGTCGCCTATGGGGCGACCGCGTGCGTCCGTCCAGCGATAGCTTACCGCCTGCTCGGTACGCACATTGATCGCGATGCGGCCGGTGTCGGTCGCGCAGTTGATCGGATCGATTGACGGGGCCGCAATGTCCAGGGGAATACCCGTACGGATCCATAGCGTATCGAGTACCAGGGTACAGCCATCGTCAATGAATGCCAGGACGGCGGACGCTTGACCGGCGGCTATCCGGACAATCCCGTCGCGGTGCATGAGGCGTGCCTCATCCGGATAGGAGCGAAAGAACAGCTTCGGGTTGTGGGCGTTGGTCCGTACCCTCAAGCTTACACTATCCCCCACACAGGGTACGGAAAGCTGCTCGAAGGTGTAGCTCAGGCTCGGTGATGGAGAGACCACGAACGACTCTACATGCTCGACGCATGCCTCGGTCACCGTGACCCGGTAGGTGCCCGGCGCGGCTACGCGAAACTGATCGCCCGTACTTCCATCACTCCACTGGTAGGTAGCTCCCGTCTGACGGGTGGGGGTGACGGTAACCGTATCCCCCGGGGTGCAGAAGCCTAGGGTGTCGGGGAAGAAGTCGGACACGACGGGCCGCTGGATCACTACGGGAGCGGTGGTGGCACAGCCAGCGTTGGTGGTGATGCGCAGGCGGTATGTGCCGTCCACGTCCGCGCCTGCCTGTAGGGCCAGCGTGTAAGAGGTGGCTCCGGTGAGGGCGGCCCCGTTGCGGTACCACTGGTAGGTAGCAGCGGCCTGTGGCTGGCCGATGAGCGTGAGGTCATCGCATACGGTAAGTCCATCGACCTGCACCGGTCCGGCTACGGGCTGGGCAAAGGCCGCAGGCGTATTCAGGAGAAGGTCGTCGATGAAGTAGTAGTTGCGGTACAGCCCACCGTCGGGACGTCCCCGATCGGCCGCGCAGGAACCACCGATCGCGATGGCTTCGTAGGTGCCCCGGGAGGTGAAATCCAGGGAAGCAGCCGTCCAGCTACCGGCCCGACCGGAGACGGTCAGCGTGGCGATCAGTTCGTAACCCTCCGCACCGGCGGACTCGGGGCAGTTGTAGAAGGCACCGAAGTTTAGTTGGTCGCACCTCCTGATGCCGTACACGGCGAGCTCGACCGAGTCGGGCGACTGGATGGAGATCGGCCCCTCCGCCGCCGGGGAAGTCTGGGGCTCCATGAAACCCAGCGAAAAGGTGAAGCGATAGGCTTGTCCCGCCACCAGTCGCTGTCCATCCACCAGGCAGGCCGCCAGATACTCCCGGTACTGCCGGGTCGTACTGCCGTCGCCGTTATAGAACTTGCTGTCGTAGGCATCGCGGATACCCACCCAGAAGCCCGCTACGCCGCTGCCACTGGGCAGGGGCTGGGGTAGGGTAGTGGGGAAGTCCGGTCCGGCACCCGTGAAGGTGAAGGCATTCCAGGCGTCGGTGGTGCCGAGACTGGCCCGTTCCCAGCCGGTGAGGCAATTGGCCTGGTTGGTGCCATCGGGTAAGCCGCCGGGCTGCACGGAGGCGCAGCCTGACTGACTCGCGTCGAAGCGTTCCAGGGAGGGATTAGGAAGTAGGGAGAGGGTAGAGGCGGGGAGTGCGCAGTTACAATCTGCCGTATCGTCCAGGTCGATCAGGCCGTCTCCATCATCGTCGATGGCATTGGCGCATAATTCCTGAGCAGAAACGGAAGGGCCGACCAAAAGGAAGGCGAGCAACGGCACCCACATCCTCATTATGAGGATCGAACGGGTGAAAGTCACGAGGAGATGTGTTTAGTTCAATAGTGTATAAGACGACGCTAAGATAAAATATTTTTATTCTAAGCGCAATACATATACAACTTAAACCGGGACACAGCCCACAAGTTCGGTCCGGGTCACGCAAAGCGGTCCTTTAACACATCTCGTCCTAGCGGGTAAGCAACACGCTACCCTGTACGGTATCGATACTTCCATCACGCAGCAGGATCTTACCCTGGTACACATAGACCCCCAGGTTTACCGGCTGACCACCGAACGTGCCATCCCACTGCGCGGCACCCTCGCTGGGTTTTTCCCAGACCATGTTCCCCCAGCGATCGTAGATGTGGAGTTGCTGCACTGCTACTACTACCGAGTTGGTGTAGAGGGTGAACTGATCGTTGGTGTTGTCTCCATTGGGGCTGAAAGCGGTGGGCGCATACAACCGCGATTCGCGGTCTACGGCTACCGTGACACTATCGGTACGGCTGCAGTTCTCCGCCGAGGTAAAGGTGACGGCATACGTCGTTGTTTCGGACGGGGTGGCTGCTACGCGCAGTTCACTCAGCGGCGTATCGGGGAAGTGTAAGTCGGCATCCGGCGTCCACCGCACTTCCCCGGCGCTATGGTCTACGCCGTCGACCGTAGCATCGAGGACCACCGTTTCTCCCCAGGCGATCTCCCGGTCGGGGCCGGCGTCCAGTGCGAAAGTAGCCGGTAGCCGTACCTGTACCGGGTAGGGGTAGGAGGTGCAGCCCAGGGCGTCTTCGACCACCACCTGGTGTACACCTGCGGTAAGACCGGTGAGGTGGGCGCTATCGCGCTGTCGCATATCGGTGGTCGTAGCGTAGCGGTAGGGCGCCGTTCCCCCCCGCACCTGCACGGTGGCCGTGCCGGCCGTATCTGAGTGGCAGGCGGCGTAGTCCGCCGTAGCCGTTACCCGCAGGCGCTCCGGGCCCTTGACGATAAAATCAGTAGCCGTTTGGCACCCATTGCTGTCGGTCACCATCGCGTGCCAGCCGCCACGATCGAGGTCGCGCGCCACGGGCTGGGAGGCTCCCAGGGGTGATTCGTCGACGGACTTACGCCAATCCACGCGGTAGGGTGGCGTACCCCCGGTAGGCAGGGCCAGCGCCGTGGCATCGTTGCCGCAGCTCACGTCGGTAGCACTTACTGACAGGTTGAAGTTGTCGTTGTCGGTCAGGGTGTAGTCCAGTGTCGTAGGGCAATGGTCCGGTCCGTCCAGGGCTACGGTGTACGTGCCCGACGTGAGGGCAGTGACCCCGGGGCCGTTTCCGGCGAGGGTCACTCCCTGGGGGTCGGTCCAGGTGTAGCTTACCTCGTCAGCCGGTACGGTCAGACTGATCCTACCCTTCGGTCCATGACAGTTCAGATCCAGCAGGTCGGCTTCCGCCAGGAAGGGGGTGAGCTCCGGGATCTCGATCTCTTCGAATTGCAGGCCACAGGTGGTGAGTACGAAGGCCTGCAGCCGATCGGTCTGACCGGCGACCAGCTGCACGGGGGGGGTGGAATGGTCTACGTAGTAGAAGCTATTGTCGGGCATACGGTAGGCCGCCGCGGGGATGTACCAGTCGGACTCCAACCGCACGGTGACGGTATCGCCGATACAGGGCCGCTCCGGGCTTATGGTAAAGCGATAGGAGAGCGTTTCGGTATCGGTGACCACGAAGTCTTCTACCCGCTGCAGGCAGGCCGTACTGACGGTCACGGAATACGTACCGGGCTCGGAAGTAGTGAAGAAGGGCCCGGTGCTACCCGTGCTCCAGCTATAGGTCGCGCCGGTAGTCTGGGGAGCAAAGATGGTCACGTCCTGCCCCCGCCGGCAGAGGGCTACACTATCGGCAATCTGATCGTACAGAATGGGCCGCTGAATGCGTACCGGTTCGGTCACCGCGCAGCCCGCCGGTGTGGTGACCCGCATCGCGTAGGCACCATCGATGGTGGTAGACGGCTTGATGACCAGTACCGGTTCGGTAGCATCCTGGAGCGCTACGCCGTCGTGGTACCACTGGTACGTCGCCGCCGGCTGGGTGCGTCCGCGTAGCGTGATCTCCGGCGCGCAGATGGTCTGGCCGGCTACGGACACCGGACCGGCCACCGGGGGGTCGAAGGCCTCGGCTACGTTCAGGATCAGATCATCGATGAAGTAGTAGTTCCGGTACCCCCTGCCGTTGGGCTGCCGGATATCGTCCCTGCAGGAGCCTCCGATAGCGAAGCCGGCATACTCACCACGCGGGATGAAGTCTACGGTGGTAGGAGACCAACTTCCCGGGCTGCCTACTACTTCTACCGTGGTGATGAGTTCGTAGCCGGCGGCCTCGGATTCTTCCGGGCACCCGTAATGCTCACCAAAGTTGAGTTGACCGCACTCCCGGACGCCGTAGATGGCTAATTCGATAGGGTTGGGCGAGCTCAGTGCGATGGGGGTAGATGAGCTATTGGACTCCAGGGTCTGCGGCTCCATAAAGCCCAGAGAAAAGGTGAGCCGGTAGTTCTCTCCCCGACGGAGGGTTTCACCGTTTTCAAAGCAGGCAGCCAGGTACTCCCGGTAATTCGCTGCAAAGGAGCCGTCCCCGTTGCGGTACCGCAGGCGGGGGGAGTCCCGCACACCGACCCAGAAACCCGCCACCCCGGTACCACTGGGTAGCGGCTGGGGTAGGGCGGAGGGAAAGGCCGGCCCGGCATTCGACAGGGTGAAGGCGTTCCAACTATCGGTGGTGCCGAGGGACACCCGCTGCCAGCCCACCAGGCAGTTCGCCTGGTTTACCGCATCGGGTAGTCCACCGGGCTGCCGGGAGGTACACCCCGCCTGGTCGGAAGCGAACTCTTCCAGGGATGGATTGGGGAGTAGGGAGGTCGTAGTGGCGGGCAGGGCACAACTGCAGTCGGCTGTATCGTTGAGGTCGATTAGCCCGTCCGCATCGTCATCCAGGCCGTTATCACAGATTTCCTGGGCGGCGGCAAGTGAAGGAAGCAGAATGATGAGGCAGAAACTCACGCAAAAGCGCAGTAGTTGATGAGACACGGAAGCCGGGGTGTATATGAGAGACAGAAAGCAGACTGCCCACCGGACAAAAGTCCGGCGGTGCAGCATAAACGCACCCTATTAACCCGTAGCAGCAGCCAAAAAGTGTGTACCCCTAGAATTCGCGGCGGCGAAAGGCCTCCATCGCCTCGTACTCCGTCAGCCCCAGCTGGTTGTATAGCTGAGCCGTCTCGCGATTACGCTGCTCGGCCCGCTGCCAGAACTCGCGGTTGTCCTCTCCCTGGAACATGGCCCCGTCCTTCTGGCTCTGGTGGAAGAAGATGGCGTTGCGCTTGGCCTCAACCTGGGCGGGGCTCATCGGCACGGCCATTTCGATCTCGTGGATCGGCCACTCCTGCCAGGCACCCCGGTAGAGCCACAGGCGGGTGTCCGCCAGCCAGTCCGGTGCCTCCGCCTTTAGCTCCGCCAGGGCGATGAAGATCGCATCCAGGCAGACCCGGTGGGTACCGTGGGGATCGGCCAGGTCGCCGGCCGCGAAGATCTGGTGGGGGCGTATCCGCTCGATGAGCTCACGGGTGAGACGAATGTCCTCCTCCCCGAGCTCGTTCTTGCGGTTGCTGCCCGTCTCGTAGAACGGTAGGTCGAGAAAGTGAATATGATCATTGGCAGCCCCTACGAAGCGCGCGCCGGCCACGGCCTCCCCGCGTCGGATGAGTGCCTTGATGCGCCGTATATCCGCCGAGTCGGCCGTGCCACCGGTGGTCGTATCGCTGAGCTCCTCGATGATGAAGTCCAGTCTGGCGGTGCTGGTGCCCAGGGTATCGGTCAGGTCACGGCTAAACTCGGCGTAGCGGAGGGCATCGGCGTTGGTGACCGCGTTGTTGCCGCTGGTCTGGTAGGCTACGTGCACGTCGTGGCCCTGCGTGATGAGCCGCTCGAAGGTGCCGCCCATGGAGATCACGTCGTCGTCGGGGTGTGGACTGAAGATGATCACCCGCTTCACTTCCGGGTCGGCGCGCTCGGGCCGAAAAGTATCGTCGAAGCCGTGCTTGCCGCCCGGCCAGCCCGTGATGGTGTGCTGTAGCTGGTTGAACATGCGGATGTTGAGGTCGTAGGCCGAGCCGTGTAGTGCCAGCAGATCAGACATCCCATTGCTATTGTAGTCCCGCTCGGTGAGCTTGAGAATAGGCTTTTCGGTATGCCGGCTGAGCCAGACGATGGCCTTGCGCTCCAGCATGTCGGTCCACTGGCAGGGACCTACGAGCCAGGGGGTGCTGAAGCGGCGTAGCTCGGCGCTGGATTCTTCATCGAGTAGGACCGTGACGTTGGGGTGCTCCTGCAGGTAGGTAGCCGGTATCTCCGAGGTGCGCTCTCCCTCTACGGTACGCTGAATGATCTCGGCTTTCTTGTGCCCCCAGGCCAGCAGTACGATGCGGCGCGCCTGATTGATGGTCTGTATGCCCATGGTGATCGCGCGGGTCGGCACGTTGGAGATACCCTGGAAATCGCCGGCCGCATCTACCCGGGTGAGGTGGTCGAGCGTGATCAGGCGGGTGAGGGAGCGCGAGTTACTGCCCGGCTCGTTGAAGCCTACGTGGCCGGTCCGACCGATACCGAGCAGCTGAAAGTCAAGACCACCGGCGGCCTGGATGCGGGCCTCATAGTCCATGCAGTGGCGGTACACCTCGTCCAGCGGGATGTTACCCTTGGGAATATTGATGTTGCGGGGTGCCACGTTCACGTGCTTGAACAGGTGGTCGTGCATGAAGTACCAGTAGGAGTTGCGATTGGCCGGCGGCAGCTCGTAGTATTCGTCTAGGTTAAAGGTGATGACGTGGCTAAAGTCGAGCCCCTCCTGCTCGTGGAGCCGTACTAGCTCGGCGTACACCCGGATGGGGGAGGAGCCGGTTGCCAGACCCAGTACGCAGGGCTCGCCGCGGGAGGCCTTGTCCCGCATCAGGTCGGCGATCTCGTGGGCCACGGCGATGGAGGCCTGTCCGGAATCGCGGAACACCTCCACGTGCATCTTTTCGTAGCGGGTAATGTCGGTACTCCCTACGTGTCGGTAACTAATATCTGCCTGTGCGGTGTCGTGAATGTTGAGTAGGTCGAGCATGAACGAAGGGGGTAAGTGTTGCGAAAGATAGCCTTCCGCCCGAAACTTCGCACCTGCGTCCGCGCCCGCCTAGAACGTGAGGCTGAATCCGGCGCTACCCGCTCCGTCACCGTAATGACCGCCGATGCTCAACCTGCTGAGGTGCTTGCGCTGCCACACCTTATGGACGTGGGGGACCATGATGCCGAAGAATGCCCCTACACCCAGACCCACCACCGAGTCCGTCGGAAAGTGCTTGAGGGCGCGTACCCGCTGCACGCCTACATAAGCCGGTGGTAGGGCCGCCAGGGTAAAGGCCAGCGCACGCTGACCGCCCGTCCACTGCGGGTTGTAGTCGGAGAGCACCTTGGTGAAAAAGAAAGTGCCGACGGCCGTAGTGGATACGTGGCCGCTGAAGAAGCCGTTGCGGTTGTTGCCCGCGCGGCGGTCGTCGAAGCTCAGCTCGTCGTAGTAGGCAATGGGCCGGTAGCGGTCGATGAAGCGGGGGCCGAGGGGACTGTAGGCATAGGTCGCCGCGCTCAGCGCATGGGCCTGCAGGTAAAGTACTCCGATGTCGAGCCAATCCTTGCGAAACTTCTTGTCGATGAACAGTCCGATGGGGAGTAAAATAGCGGCATTGAACACCCGGTCGCTGGCGTCTTCACCGTTGCGGCGCTGGAGGGCGTCCTGCTGCAGTCCCCAGCGATCCAGCCGGCCGGTCTCGGTATTTTGGAGGCGGGTGAGGTCCTCGTCGCTGATGTCGGGCTTGTCGCGTAGGGCATCGATACCGGCGGTGCTGCCCAGCATGAGGCCGAGGCCGCCGATGCCTTCGTAGAGGGTGCGGACGCGGTACACGGACTCGGTCTTCGGGTCGATCTCCCGATCAGTGGCGGTCTGCTGCGCATGGAGGGGAAGAAGGAAGGTACAGGCTAAGGCTAGGTAGAGGTAACGCAAGGGGGGCTGGGTTTAACTTGGGGTCTATACCCACTTAACTGTGGGAGGGTTCAGCGAATTATAGTCGGCACGTATGCTTTTTAGCGTTTGCCTGCATCTAGGGTAAAATCACTTGCCGATGCGTAGCCTGCTATTGTTGTGTTTTACCCTGCTACTGTGTACCTGTGACCGTGCACCCGAAACCGCACAAGCCATCTCAAAATTTGAAGGGGTACACGATGCGCGTGCCGGTGACGCGCCACCCGATCAGCCACTACCTACTGAGACGGATCAGCAGATCATCTACACCGCCTCCGCGCGCGCCGAGGTGGCCGATCTGGACAGCGCCCTGGCCCAACTCAATGCCCTGCTGACGCAGCGCGGCGGATTCGTAGCCAGTCAGCACCGTAGCAACTCCCCCTACGAGCTGCAGGTCGAACTGGTGCTGCGCCTGCCCGCCGATCGTCTGCAGCCGGTACTCGACGCCCTGCCGCGCCTGACCGAGCACATCGACTACCAGAACCTGGACAGCAGGAACGTCACCGAAGAGTGGCTGGACCTGGAAAGTCGTCTGGAAACCAAACGCGAGGTGCGCGACCGCTACATTGAGATCCTGCGCCAACGCGCCGAGAAGGTCGAAGACATTCTGAACGCCGAGGAGAAGATTCGCCGGGTCACCGAAGAGATTGAAGCCCAGGAGGGTAGGCTGCGCTACCTGCGCGACCGGGTGAGCTATTCTACCCTCACCCTCGTACTCTACCAGACGCAGGACTACCGCGACACGGGTACAGCCTACCAACGGGGCTTTTGGAATCGCGTAGGTAGCGCAGCGGTATTTGGCTGGGAACTCATCCAGGAATTAGTCCTCGGGCTCATCAGTATCTGGCCCATCGTACTGCTGACCGCCGTGCTCGTCGCCCTGTGGCGACGGCGGCGCGGTCGGCGCAATTCGATAGTATAGCGATTTAGCCGGCGAAGATCTGCTTGAGGATCTCTACCGTGATCAGGTAGGTTGGCTTTACGCCGTCCACGCCCAGGTTGCCGCTGGCCAGGGTATGGCCGGTCACCAGGGGGTTGTCGCTGGCGTAGTAGGCGTAGCGCAACTTAAGCTCCGGATTGACGCTCTTGCGGATGTGGGTAGCGGCCTGGATCGCCTTCTGGTAGTGAGCGCCCTCCATCTCGAGTCCGGCGGCCTTCCAGCTACTTTCCAGAAAGTATTCGAGGATCTCGCGGTTCTGCAGGCTGGTGCCGAGCACGGTCACCATGGGCCCGCTATACACACCCAGGCCCTGATCGGCAAACTGCTCCGCGGTGAAGTCGTTCGTGAAGGGGTAGTTATCGGCCGTACCCTCGAAGATGTGGGCGTCCGGGATCATGAGATCGCCCTTGATCCCTTCCAGGATACCGGCCTTGCCCATGATGTTGATGCTGGCTACGGGCATGTCGTAGACGCGGTCGCTGCCCGGCACGTGGTAGGGGCGTAGCAGCTCGTCCATGCTCTCGTAGGCCTGC
Source organism: Neolewinella maritima (assembly GCF_923081025.1). GTDB lineage: Bacteria > Bacteroidota > Bacteroidia > Chitinophagales > Saprospiraceae > Neolewinella > Neolewinella maritima. The sequence goes on from NZ_CAKLPZ010000001.1 coordinate 1,173,639, forward strand.
TCGCCGAAGGCGTAGTCCATCACCAGGATGACGGGCGCATCCTCCCGGCGCTCGGCGGGGGCAAAGCCCAGTTCGTCGCTCACGTGTTTGGGGTCGAAGGCGGCCGTATCGAACACCTGCACGCCGATGTTGCTGCCGCTGGTGTCGATGAGTTCGGTCATGCCGTTCTTCAGCGCCAGTTGGGTCACCACTGGGCGCAGGTTGCGGTAGTCGGGCTGCGATAGGGTACGCGCTACGTCGAACACCGTCTTGTGTCCACGCAGCTTCTGGGCGGTGGCCGCGGGTGCGAAGAGGGCGTTCATGATGCTGTGCAGGTTCGCGCTCACGATGTGTAGTGGCCGCTCGATCAGGTCCTTATCCAGCAGAACTTCCTTGACGGCTTCAGCCCACTGCTCTCCGTAGTAGTGGTGACCGGTCTTTTCCCGCAGGCTGCTGGAAAACGATACCTCCCGATCCAGATCGTCTTCGAACTCTCCTTTGGCCAGATGCCCCAGCCAGTAGGTGACGTGAAAGAGTGAGTTGACGTGTTCTTCGTCGGCAAAGCGCTGACTGGCCGCTACGATCTCGTCGTAGGTGCGGCCCAGTAGAGTACTGAGGTAGGTATAGGCGGTCTCGCGGCTGAAGTCCTCGCCCTTGCGCTCGTGCTCGACGATCTCGGCCAGCAGCCGCCACTCGCGTTTCTGGCGGCCCTTGCTGTCGAGGCTATTGCGGTACACCTTACTGGCCTCGGCGTAGAGGAAGGTCAGGTGCGTGAGGATATCGTAGATGTCGCTGCGCCCGCGGGTCATCTCGATGTAGAGCTCGTGCTCGTCGATGCGGTAGGCATTGCGGCGGCGCTTGGGGGGCACCATGGGGGTGAAGTGGCTGTTCTCGTAGCCTTCTCGGGTAATGAGCCGGATGAAGCGGCACTCTTCGATCCCCTTGGGCAGGCGCTGACAGACGTAGTGCAATCCGTTGAGCTCGACCCGCTCGGTATCCGTGATGGAGCCGTAGATCTCGGGACGCAGGATCATCAGATTATCCATCAGCGTTTTACCGCTCATCCCCCCGGGCTTATAGCTCCCACGGATGAGGAGGTGGCGCATGGCAATGTAGAGACGCTGTACGGCGGCACGGCTCTCCTGTGCGCGTGAGCGGGTCGGGCTGGGAATAATCATAGGGTCAAAGGTAGCTAAGCTTAGCGGGCGCTGCTGCCGTAGAAGCTGGGCCGGGCACCGGGGGGTATGACCGATGCCGTCTGGCCCCGCAATTGCCGGTAAAATTCCTGCTCGGTGTTAGTACTCATCGCACCCACCTCGTCGAAGAAGCGCTGCACGAAGCGTTGCAGTACGGTACGCTCCTGCTTGTCGATCAGGTCGAAGTCGGCAATGAGGCGCAGCAGGTCGCGGCGGCGGCTGCGGAAGGCCTGGTTCACCTCGTTCAGCGTGCGGTCGCTCTGCTGGTACCCCAGGTACACCCGCTCGTAGATGCTCTGCTGCCCCTGGTCGCGGGACGGGGAGGCATAGGGCGCACCCACCCAGCCACTGAAGTCGAAGTCGTAGCCTACGGGCACTAGCTGCTGATTGGGTAGGGTGACGATCTTGACGTTGCGCTGCAGGGTCAGGCTCCAGTCGCCATTACCCAGCAGGTACTGCGCCAGGGCGTGGGTGGCTTCCGCGGTGGGAGCGTAGCGGTTGGGGGTCAGCCCCAGCATATCGTCGGACTCCTCGCCGCCGGCGCGCTCCGCCATTTCGTCGGGGTCTTCGATCAGGAAGGCGTACTCGGTCCGTTCGGCTTGGGCGGCGGCGGCATCGCGGTAGGTGATGCGCAGCAGTTGGGTGCGGAAGTGGGCCTCGGGGGAGAGCAGGGCGTAGGCCCGGTAGGCCAGGTACTCCTTGAGGATCAGGATCTGGGCGCTGCTATCGGCATAGCAGGCGGCCACCAGTTTGTACTTATCGTGCTTGGCTAGTCCACTGGCCCGAAGCTCGCTCTTGTCGAAGTCCAGTTTAAGAGGCGGAAAGCCACACTTGGTCTGCCGGAACTTACCGCGGATCGATACGTCGACACCGAACGTGCGCACCGCGCCGCTGTGGTCGGCGAAGGTCAGCTGACCGGCCTGCTCGTTGGGGCTGCGGGCTGCAATACTATCCAGGGGCAGGGTAAGGGTGACGGCAACGGCCCGGTTGACCTCCGGCCCGTAGAACGCATCGAACACTGACTGTGCCGAAACGGAAAAGCTGAGTAAAAGAAGTACTAAGGTGGGGTTAAATACGGCGGACATATCGGTAAATTTGAGCCTTCACGCTGTTGGGTTCTCGGTCGCTTGAGTAACGGTCGCTAAACAGGCAAGTTGCTCCTCCGCAGCCGAATTAATATTGGTTTTATGTACCTTTAGAGCGCCTGCAAAACTTTAAATTCCGCACATCTCAGATTTGAGAAACATTAGCCGGTTTGTTCTGATTTTGGCAGCTATTCCGTGCGCTGCTTTATACAGTCGCCAAATGAATTCTTTTCGCTACTTCGGCCCCGCCCCGGTAACATTTGCCCCGCTTTAACATTTTAACAACAAGCCACTAACCATTTTACCACCCGTACTTATGACTGCCATACCTACTTCCGCCACCGCCACTACTGAAGCCGCTACGGCCGAGCAGCAGGAGATGATCCGCCAGAGCGCGGCCGATTTTGCCCGCACGCACATCGCTCCCCACGTGATGGAGTGGGACGAGGCACAGCACTTTCCCCGTCCCCTGTTCCACCAGCTGGGGGAGTACGGCTTCATGGGTGTGCTGGTCCCCGAGGAGTACGGTGGCACCGGACTGGGCTACAACGCCTACATCACGGTCATCGACGAGATCGCGCAGGTCTGCGGCAGCATTGGCCTGAGCGTAGCGGCCCACAACTCGCTCTGTACGAACCACATCCTGATGTTCGGCAATGAGGAGCAAAAGCAGAAGTACCTGCCTAAACTGGCCACCGGCGAGCACCTGGGGGCCTGGGGACTGACCGAGCCCAATACCGGCTCCGACGCCGGCCGGATGCGCACCGTAGCCGAGCGGCAGGAGGATGGCAGCTACATCCTGAACGGAGCTAAGAACTTTATCACCCACGGCATCAGCGGCGAGGTAGCCGTAGTGATCGCCCGTACCGGAGAGCTGCTCGACAGCCACGGCATGACGGCCTTCATCGTCGAGCGGGGGGATGCCGGCTTCCGCGGCGGTAAGAAAGAAGACAAGCTGGGCATGCGCGCCAGCGAGACGGCTGAGATCATCTTCGAGAACTGCCACCTGCCCGCCGACCGCGTGCTCGGTGAGGTAGGGGAGGGCTTCATCCAGAGTATGAAAATCCTGGACGGCGGACGCATCAGCATCGCCGCCCTGAGCCTGGGTATCGCTAAGGGAGCTATGCAGGCCGCCCTGGCCTACAGCAAGGAGCGCGAGCAGTTTGGTAAGGCCATCAGCCGCTTCCAGTCGATCGCCTTCAAGCTTTCCGATATGGCCACCGAGATCGAAGCCTCGGAGCTGCTGACCCGCAATGCCGGCAAACTGAAGGACGCTGGCGCGCCCGTGACCCGGGAGTCGGCCATGGCAAAGCTCTATGCCTCCGAAACGAGCGTACGGGTAGCCAACGAGGCGGTACAGATATTCGGTGGCTACGGCTTCACGAAAGACTACCCGGTGGAGAAGTTCTACCGCGACTGCAAGCTCTGTACGATCGGGGAGGGCACCTCGGAGATTCAGCGTCTGGTCATCAGTCGGATGCTGCTGAAGTAAGTTTGCGCCGTATGCCATCCCTGCCCCTCATCGATTTCATCCGGCTGATCCGACTACAGAATCTGCTGGTAGTAGCCCTCACGCAAGTGCTGGTGTACTACCGCATCATTCTGCCGGCGCTGGATGCGGAGGGTATCGCGGGGGTGCTGCGGCCCTGGAAATTTTTCGAACTGTGTCTGGTCACCCTGGCCATCACGGCCTCCGGCTACCTGGTCAACGACCTGCGTGACGTGCGCATCGACGCCATCAACCATCCGGGCAAGAATATGGTGCTCAAGATGGGGCGGTCCAACGTGCAGTGGCTGTTCGGAGCCATCGTCTTCGTGGGCTACCTCTTCGCCCTGCTCCTGGCCCTGCGGCTGGGGGAGCGGCAGCTACTCTTCATCTTTCCGCTGGCCATCGGTATGCTAGCGCTGTACAGCGCTACGCTGAAGAAGATCCCCTTTCTGGGCAACTTCCTCGTGGCGCTGTACTGTGCGGGTGTGCCGGGTATTCTGGTAGTTACCGAGCGTCGTGCGCTGGCTACGCTGCTGGAGGTCAACCCCGCCCTGGGCACGGATACCCTGCGGGTGTGCGTGCTCTTCATGGCGTTCGCACTGGTGGCCACCCTATTGCGGGAGCTGGTCAAGGACCTGGAAGACCTACGGGGCGACCAGCAGGAGGGGCGGCGTACGCTACCGGTACTGTTGGGCGTGACCACGAGTCGGCGACTGGCCATCATGCTGGGCGTGATGGTGGTGGTCTCGATCCTGAGTCCGGTATTCCTGGGATGGCCGGCCTTCATGCAGCCGCCGATGCTGATTTGCATCGGGCTGCTGCTCGTGATCGTACTCATTATCCTAGGACAACTGGCGCGGGCGCGACAGCAAGTCGACTACCATAAGCTCAGCCTGCAGATCAAGATTCTGCTGGTCGGCGGACTGGGTCTGCTCATCGTCTTTTGATGGATTACTACGTACATCCTACGGCCGTGGTCGATGAGGGAGCTCAGATCGGCAGGGGGACTAAAGTCTGGCACTTCTGTCACCTTATGGCCTGTGAGCTCGGTGCCGACTGTAGCCTCGGACAGAACGTCTTCGTAGCCAGCGGCGTACGCGTAGGCCGGGGTACCAAGGTGCAGAATAATGTAAGCCTATACGCCGGTCTGGACGTCGGAGAGGAGGTGTTCATCGGTCCGTCTGCCGTATTCACTAATGTGCGTAACCCCCGGGCGGGCATCAATCGGCGTGGCGCATACACGACTACCATAGTGGGGCGGGGAGTGACCATTGGAGCCAATGCTACCATCGTTTGCGGCATCACCCTACACGCATATGCCTTCGTGGGGGCCGGTGCGGTAGTGACCAGGGATGTACCGGCCTACGCATTAGTAGTAGGTACTCCGGCACGGCAGCAGGGGTGGATGAGCCGGGCGGGGCACCGTCTGGAGTTCGATGCAGCGGGTGTGGCAGTGTGCCCTGAGAGCGGTACCTACCGCTTGGAAGACGGAGCGGTCGTGCCGGTATAGCCGACATAGCCGCCGCTACGCGTACCTTGGCGCGCCTTTATGGATAGCCCCCAACTCCCCATACGCTTTGCCGTGATCGGTGTAGGTCACATCGGCCGCCGACACGCCAGCCTGATTGCTGCCCACCCCGAGGCGCAACTGGTGGCCCTGTGCGATCCGCTGGGCAAGACGGAAATCCAGTGGCCGGAGGGGGTTGACGAATCAATCGCCTGTTACAAGCGACTTGATGAGCTACTCAGCCGGCAGGCCTTCGACGTTGCCGTCGTTTGCACCCCCAATGGTCTACACGCCAGTCAGGGACTACAGTGCCTCCGCGCCGGCCGCAACGTAGTGATCGAGAAACCCATGGCGCTGCGCACCCAGGACTGTGATGCGCTCATCGCGCTGGCCCGGCAGCGGCAGCTGCACGTCTTCGGCGTGATGCAGAACCGGTACAGCCCAGCCGCCGCATGGCTCAAGGAGCTGGTAGCAGGCCAGCACGTCGGGCAGATCCTGCAGGTACACCTCGACTGCTTCTGGAACCGCGACGACCGCTACTACCGCCTGGCCGACGGTAGTCCGCACGCCTGGCACGGAGACGCTACGCTGGACGGCGGGGTGCTCTACACCCAGTTCGCCCACTTTATCGACCTGCTCTGTTGGACATTCGGAGACATTCAGGTACTCCACGCGCAGTTTGCCAATCAGACGCACACCGCCATACACGACTTCGCGGATACCGGAATGGTGCACTTCAGTCTGCCGAATGGTGGACTGGGGAGCCTGACCTTCAGTACCGCCATCTGGGACCGCAACTTCGAATCCACGCTCACCGCCATCGGCACCCGTGGCACGGTCAAACTGGGGGGGCAGTACATGAATGAACTGCAGTATTGCCACGTGGAGGGACTCCTTGCACCCGCGCTCCCGCCCAGTGCCCCGCCGAACAACTACGGGCCCTACCAGGGGTCGGCCGCCAACCACCACTTCGTGATCGACAATGTGGTGGACGTACTTCGCGGCAGAGCGCCAGTGGCTACTACGGCGGAGGAAGGACGGGCGGTGGTGAAGGTCATCGAGGATATTTACCGCGTCTCAGGGGTACAGGAGCCGGGGCGTACGTCCTAATCCACCCACCACGATCGCGTGCTGCTCGTATAGTCGGGCCAGGTGAATACTCTTTTCTTCCGGCAGGTCGAACAGGCAGAGTCCGTGCTCATCGGGCCAGTGGCCGGCCGGGTCGCTACCACTGGCTACTACGTGAGCGTACCGAAGCTGATCCACCAGGGCGGTCAGGGTGCGGTGGCGGGCGGCATTGACCACCTGGGGTAGGGGAGTGGAAAGCGGATTGTAGGCGGTAAGAATGGTGTAGCTGCTGTGCCCGAGCTCTGCCAGCCAGCGGTCAAATTCGGGGTGTGGCTGACCTATTTTAAGCCGCTGACCGTTTACCGTGTAGTCCGCCCGACGGTATGCATCGCGAAGGTGCTGGTCGGGCAGACCAGTAGATTGATCGGTTGGGGGAAGGGGCATAGACGTGGGGTGCGTACCTTTGCGGCCCCGAACGGAGCTGCTGCGGAAGGAGCACTGGGGGAATGATACGGAAAAAGAACTAAGCTATGGAGATGGACAGAACTTCCATCATTGGTATTGTGCTCATCATGCTGCTGTTCCTGACCTGGCAGTGGGTCGTGGCACCCAGTGCATCTGAGATCGAGCAGCAACAACGCTACCAGGATAGTATTGCCGCCCTTACTGAAGCCGAGCTGCGCGCCGCGGACGAACTGGCCCCCCTGGACATAGAGGAGACTGGCGTTGAACCCGTCGCCCTATCCGACTCCGCCCGCCTGGCGCAGTATGGCGGCCGCTTCGGTGCCTTCGCCCCCTCGGCCGCCGGTACCGCCGAGGATGTGGTACTGGAGAACGACCTGCTTAAACTGACCATCAGCACCAAGGGCGGTACCATCCGCCAGGCCGAACTCAAGCAGTACGCCAAGGTGGTGGAGCAAGCCGACGACAGCGAGATCAGTCTACCCCTGCTGCTGCTGGAAGACGAGAAGAACAAGTTTGAGTACATCATTCCCGTCAGCGGCGTGAGCGGCGATGGGGTACGGACCAGCGACCTATACTTCCAGCCCACACTGGAGGGCAACACCCTGCGCCTGCGGGCATCCATCGACGGCGGCGGCTACTTCGAGCAGCGGTATACGCTGGAGGACGAAGGCTACCTGATCGACTACGATATACAGTTCGAAGGGCTGAACCAGGTCATGGCCAACACCAACGGCACGGTGCAGCTGCACTGGGAGAACTACCTCGACAAGATCGAGAAGAACGCCCAGTACGAAGCCAGCTACTCCACCCTGTACTACAAGCCCGTCGACGACGACACCGACTACTGCTCCTGCACCAGCGACGATACCGAGGAGCTCGACGAGCAGCCCCTCAAGTGGGTGGCCGGCTCGCAGCAGTTCTTCACCTCCGCATTGATCGCCGACGACCGTTTCACCAGCGCCGTGCTCACTACGGTGGCCGACGAGGATCGGCTACAGGACGACGAGCTCAAGGCCCTCATCTCCGACATCCAGCTACCCATCGGTACCTCCGGCTCGGAGACCTTCGGCATGTCGTTCTACGTAGGCCCCAATGAATTTGAACGCCTGCGGGCGATCGGTTACGATCTGTCCGACGTGGTCAGTTTCGGCAGTTCCATCTTCGGCTCCATTAACCGCTGGATCATCCGTCCGCTGTTCAACTTCCTGTCCGGCTTCATCGGCAATATGGGTATCGCCATTCTGGTCCTGACCCTGCTGGTAAAGATGCTCGTGTATCCCCTCACCTACAAGATGCTGGTGAGCAACACCAAGATGCAGGTCTTGAAGCCCGAGATCGAAAAGATCAAGGCCAAGCACAAGGACGATGCCTCCGGTGCGCAGATGGAGACCATGAAGCTGTACCAGGAGTACGGGGCCAGTCCGCTGGGTGGCTGTCTGCCCATGGTGCTACAGATGCCGATCTGGTTTGCGCTCTACCGCTTCTTCCCGGCCTCGATCACATTCCGGCAGGAAAACTTCCTGTGGGCCAATGACCTGAGCACCTACGATAGCATCCTGCGGCTGCCCGAGTGGATCCCCTTCATGCAGGGTCACCTGAGCCTGTTTGCCGTACTCTGGGCCGTCACCACGGTCATCTACGCCTACTACAACAGCCGGCACATGGACTACTCGGCCCAGCCCATGATGAAGTACTTCCAGTACATCATGCCGCTCATGTTCCTCGGCTTCTTCAACAGCTTCGCGGCCGGTCTGACCTGCTACCTCTTCTTCTCCAACGTGTTCAACATCGCCCAGACGGTGATCACCAAGAACATCATCATCGATCAGGAGAAGCTGCGCGTCAAGCTGGAAGCCAACAAGGCCAAACCCAAGAAGAAAGGGGGATTCTCCGCACGCCTGCAGGAGGCCCTCAAGGAGCAGCAACGCGCCGCGGCAGCCAGCAAGAAGAAGTAAGTAGGGCGGGGCCGCGGGTGCAAAGTATCTGACCCGATACAAAACATAAGCCACGGTAAATACATTAGATGTAGGTACATCAAAATAACTACCTATGTCTACCGTATTAGTCGTGCTCGCGCACCCCAACCCCGACAGCCTCAATGGCGCTACCGCTAAATCCATTGAAAAAGCTCTGACCGATGGCGGCCACGAAGTGCGGATGAAGGACCTTTACCGGACCGAATTTGACCCCATCCTCGGTCCCAAGGACTTCGGTGCCTGGCAGAACAGCAGCGTGCCCGACGATGTAGCTAAGGAGCAGAAAGATATCGCCTGGGCCGATGCCCTGGTTTTCGTATACCCCATCTGGTGGCACGAGCGCCCCGCCATCCTGAAGGGCTGGATCGATCGCACCTTCACCAAGGGATTTGCCTGGGACTTCGACGAGAACGGACTGGTAGGCAAACTGGCCGGTAAGAAGGCTTTCGTCGCCGCCACCTTCGGCAGTCCCACGCCCCTATACGATGCACTCAACGTGGACATGGATAACTTATTCAGTAGCGTAGAGAAAGGCACCCTGGGTTTCTGCGGCATCAAGGAGACCAAATTTGTCGACGAGTTCGGCGTGCTCCAGCAAGATCGTGCGGCCAACGAGGCCTACCTCAAACGCGCTACCGAAGCAGCTGTTGCCTTCCTGAACTAACCCCACTGACCATACCGTGCTCCCTGAGCACGATTTAGTGACCGCCCGGTGTATTGCACGCCGGGCGGTTACCTTTGTGTACCAAGTCCCTACCTTATGAAGTACCTGTCTGCCATGATGCTCTGTATGTGCCTGCTGGCTTGCTCCCGGCAGCCGGTGCGGGTGGGTGCCACCAATCCAACCATGAGTGACCCCATCCCGGCCGAAGTGCAAGCTGATCCTACCCCCGAACGGGCAGACGAAGCCGCCCGCCCCGCCCCTACAACCACGTCTGCGGATGGTCCCCTGGCCCCCACGACAACCACCCGTCCTACCAGCGACGGCCAGAACCCCACCCCCGATCTGGATATTCCAGTAGTAGACACCGAAACCAACGGCACAGCTAACATCGAGCGCCAGGGTAGTGTAGGTGAAGCCCCCCTTGGCGGAGCACAAAAGGACATCCTCCCCGACGCCAACACCCGCATGCAACTCACCAAGGGAGCCTGCTTCGGCGACTGCGACGTCTATACGCTCCAACTCCTGCGCGACAACCGTGTAGTACTCAGCGTCACCAACGGCCTGCAGGGCCCCGGTACGTATGAGCTCGACCTCAGCGGCGTAGCCGCCCGCGACCTCGCCAGCAGCCTGGAAAGCCTCCGCCAGGAAGACCTCGCCCTTCAGTACCCCGACGATCCTGACGCCGCCCTCCCCGTAGATGCCCAGGTCACCCGCCTCACCCTCCCCGACGCCAACGACGAGCTACGCACCATCACCATCTACTACGATGCCCCCCCGGCCCTCGCCCAGTTCGTCGAGCAGGTCCAGGCCTTCGTAGAAGACGCCCTCACCAAGAAAACCACCACCGACCGCTAGCCTCCCCCGCACCCGCGACCCCGCCCCAGCCGTCTACCCCCGAAGGGGTCTAACCAGCGAAGCGATCTAACCAGCCGAAGGCGTCTAACCAGCCGAAGGCGCCCAACCCCCCCTAACCCATGTCAGACCACAAGATTATATTCTCCATGGAGCGCGTCTCCAAGACCTTCCCCGGAGCAAATAAGAAAGTCCTCAATAACATCTGGCTCAGCTTCTTCTACGGCGCCAAGATCGGCGTACTCGGTCTCAATGGCTCGGGCAAGTCGACGTTGCTGAAGATCATTGCCGGCGTGGATAAGAATTACGAGGGCAATGTGGTCTTCGACGGCAGCTACAAGATCGGCTACCTCGAGCAGGAGCCCACCCTGGCAGCGGGCAAGACCGTGCGCGAGATCGTCCAGGAAGGCGTACAGGAGACCGTAGACCTGATGAAGGAATACGACGCGGTGAACCTCAAATTCGCCGAGCCCATGAGCGACGACGAGATGAATAAGCTCATCGAACGGCAGGGCGAGCTCATGGAGGAGCTCGAGAACCGGAATGCCTGGGAACTCGACAACCGCCTCGATACCGCCCTGGAAGCTCTGCGCTGCCCGCCCGACGATGCCAAGGTCGACGTACTCTCCGGTGGAGAACGCCGCCGCGTAGCCCTGGCCCGCCTGCTACTCAGCAACCCCGATATCCTGCTCCTCGACGAGCCCACCAACCACCTGGACGCCGAGAGCGTAGACTGGCTGGAACAGTACCTGAAGTCCTTCCCCGGCACCGTCATCGCTGTGACCCACGACCGCTATTTTCTCGATAACGTAGCCGGCTGGATCCTCGAACTCGACCGCGGCGAGGGCATCCCCTGGGAGGGCAATTACTCCAGCTGGCTGGAGCAAAAATCGCAGCGTTTGGCCCAGGAGGAGAAGACCGAAAGCAAGCGCCAGAAGACCCTCAAACGCGAGCTGGAATGGATCCGCATGGCCCCCAAGGCCCGTCAGAGTAAAGGTAAAGCCCGCCTGAGCGCCTACGACAAGCTCGCCGGCGATGAAGGCCGCGAACGCGAAAAGAACCTGGAGATCTACATCCCACCCGGACCCCGCCTCGGCGACGTGGTCATCGAGGTCGAACACCTCAAGAAGGGCTTCGGCGATCGGCTGCTGTTCGACAACGCCACCTTTACCATCCCTAAGAACGCCATTGTCGGCATCCTGGGACCCAACGGTGTGGGTAAGTCCACCTTTTTCCGCCTGCTAGTCCACGAGCAGGAGCCCGACAGTGGCGACATCAAGATCGGCGATACCGTAGAGATCAGCTACGTCGATCAGGCCCACACCCAACTGCAGGACGGCAACAAAACGATCTACGACGTAGTCAGCCAGGGTCACGATATGATCGAGGTCGGCAATACCGCCGTTAATGCCCGCGCCTACCTGAGCCGCTTCAACTTCGCCGGGGCCGATCAGCAGAAAAAGGTTGGTGTACTTTCCGGTGGTGAGCGCAACCGCCTGCAACTCGCCATGACCCTGCGCGAGGGCGGCAACGTACTCCTGCTCGATGAGCCGACCAACGACATCGACATCAATACCCTGCGCGCACTAGAGGATGCGCTCGACAGCTTCGCCGGCTGCGTGCTGGTGATCAGTCACGACCGCTGGTTCATCGACCGCCTGGCCACCCACATCCTCAGCTTCGAGGACGAGGGACAGATCAATTTCTTCGAAGGAAACTACTCCCAGTACGAAGCCGCCAAGAAGGAACGACTAGGAGATACCACTCCCAAGCGGCCACGCTTCAAGAACGTGATCAACCGGTAGAGTTTAAACACGGAGGCACACAGATTTGAGCACAGATTACCAGGCCGTAATCCGTGCCTAATCCGTGCATTAATCCGCCTGATCCGTGTTTAACCGGTACCACTCCACCTCTCCCAGCGGCCGCCGCCGCCCGGTCTCCACCGGCGCGTAGTAGGTAGCCAGGTACGCCACGATGGGCTCCTCCAGCTCACCCAGGTCTGTTAGTCCCTGCTTTTCTTGCATCCAGTGGATCATCTCGCGCCAGCCCGCCGCGGTGGCTCCCTGCTGGGTGATGAGGTTGGCGCTGTGGCAGGCCAGGCAGTTGCCCCTCACCAGTAGGTAGTCGCCCTGTGCGATCAGTCCGGTAAGGGTATCGATGCCGTCGACGACGAAACGGTCCGGATCGGATGGGATGGCCGGTGCCGGGGCGTCCTCGCTACAGCTGTAGGCCAGGGTAAGCAGTACCGCGAATACGATCAATATTCTCATCAGGCGATCTTTACGGCGATGCGGTGACAGGCGTTATTGAGGTAGCCCCGGGGGTTCCAGCCGGGCAGTACCATGGGTTGTACCCGATCGGCGGCATCGGTAGCCCGGGCCCATACCTCGTAGTAGCCCGGCTCAGGGAATGCCACGGTAGCCGAAAACTGCTGCCAGGCAAAGCGATTTACGGGCGGCGCAAGTCTGCACGGCTGCCAGCTACTACCGAAGTCGATGCTGTAGGCTACCTCGGTCACGGCCGGTCCGCTTGACCAGGCGTGACCTCCTAAGTTCAGCTTGGTTCCTGGCGCAATGGTTGCTCCCGTCTTCGGACTGGTGATCAGACTCTTGACGGGCATCTGCTCGATGATGCACATGTCCGCGTCCGCGACGGTCGCGCCCGGTTCTACGGGAGTGCACGGCACGCGGTACGACTGTCCGCCCATCTTCTCCCCATCGTGCAAGCGGTCGCGCACCACGATCTCCGACAGCCACTTGCCGGAGCAGCTCGCCGGGTAGCCCCCGAACACCAGCCGCAGCGGGTAGCCGTTCAGCAGGGGTAGGGGCTGTCCGTTCATGGCCCAGGCGATCAGGCTTTCGTCTTCCAGTGCTTTAGCGATCGGCACCCCCCGGGAGATCACCACCTTATCGGGGTCGCCACTCAGGTGGGTATCCCTACCATAGTAGCCGACGTATACCGCCCGGTCGCTCTGGTAGCCGGCAGCTTCCAGCACGTCCCTGAGGCGCACGCCGGTCCACGCGGGGCAGCCGATCGCGCCGGTACTCCACTGATTCCCACGGGCGGGTGGGTAAAATTCCTTGCGCCCGTTGCCCCCACACTCCAGGGTGAGCTGGTAGGTGTGGTGCCGAAATTTTGCCTGTAGCTCGGCCAAGGTGAAGGTTACGGCCTGCGGCACCGCTTCACCGGCTATCCGCAGGGTCCACTCCGCAGGATCAGCGGGCGGGGCCGCCGGTGCAATGCCGTTATTCCTGATGAACAGGCGGTCGGCAGAGGTAACCGCCTCATCGAGCAGGTGGGCGGGGGTCTCTGCATTGACGGGCCGGTCGTTGAGAATGGTCAGTCCGGGATGCTTACCGGGTAGGGTGGGGTCGGGCGCAGCTGACAGGCCGAGCAGCTGTACACCGGCCGGCAGACTGGCGGCGAAGATGACCGGTAGTCCGCTACGGGTGAGAAACTGGCGACGCGATAGAGGGCGGTGGGGCAAGTGGGGGCGTAGTTGGCGGCCTGCTAAGATACGTACGCACCGCGATCCTTCCGTTACTCATTGACCGGTGGCGGGGCCGCTGGATGCCGGGTCATTAATCTGGTGACCTAGTTTATCTTCGCCCAAAATCTAGCATGGACGTAAAGAAAATTCTGGCACTGGTCTTCACCGTACTGGGTGCGGTAGGTCTGGCCTTCGGCGTACTAGCCATCTTCAATCCCGGGCAGCTTGCCCTCGGCAACAACGCCTGGGGGGTAGCGATCGTAGGACTCATCTTTTTCATCACGGGCATGAGTCTGCTGCGCTCGGTCAAGTAGGTCGTTTACTGCTCCTGATAGGAGGAGTATGCTGAGCGCCGCGAACCGAATCGGAGCAGCCGGTGTCCGGTAAGGTATGAAATGGCTTAAATGGATCGTGGGGCTGCTGGGTGTCGGCTACGTGGTGCTGTGTGCGCTACTCTTCTTTACGCAGGAAGTGCTCATTTTCCATCCCCGTGCGCTACCGGCTGACTACAACTTCGAGGAGGGCGTAGAAACCACCCTACGTACTCCCGACGGTGTAGATCTGAGCATTCTGGAATTTGTCCATCCCGCTGCGGAAGGCGCCATCCTCTACCTGCACGGCAACCGCGGGAGTAACCGCCGGAGCCTCTACCAGACCCGCGCGCTCACCGACACCAACTACGACCTCTACCTATTCGATTACCGGGGCTACGGTAAGAGCGGGGGAGCGATTGAATCCGAGGCACAGCTCATGGCGGATGCGCAGCTGGTGTACGATAGTCTGGCCGCCGAATACGGAGAGGATCGGATCATCCTCGTGGGCTATTCCCTCGGCACCGGCATGGCCAGCTACCTGTCGGCACACAACACCCCCCAGCATTGTGTACTCGTGGCCCCCTACGCCAGCGTTACGGCCATGAAGAATCTTTGGTTCTGGGCCGTGCCGGACGCTATACTGAAGTATCCCCTGGAGAACGTCGCCAATGTAGCTGCGGCAAACTGTCCGGTCACCGTACTGCACGGTCAGGCTGACGACTTCATTCCCTACAGCATGGCCGAGGAACTGCGCGACGCAGCGCCGGATCGGGTGCGGCTGATCGGTCTGCCGGAAACCGGGCACCGGGGCGCTATCTTACACCGGCAGTTCGGTCAGACGATGGCGGGGCTGCTGCACTAAACCGCCCTTCCCCACATGCTCCCCCGCTACCTGCTGTTCATACTTTCAAGTGTAGTTTTCGTGAATTGTTCCGACCCCCGCCCCCAGTACGACACACTGGCGGACTACCCCGTGTACCCCTACGCCGACCTGGGTGTGACCTATACCCCCACCGCCACCATCTTCAAACTCTGGTCACCCGCCGCTCAGGAGGCCCGCCTACGGCTCTACGACACCGACGCACCCGGAGTGGCTGCCCACACCACTACGGATATGCAGGAAGTGGACGGCGCCTGGACCGTGCGCCTGGAAGACGAGCTGGATGGCACCTACTACACCTATGAGATCAAGCAGAATGGCCGTTGGCGGGGCGAGGCCACCGATCCCTACGCGACGGCAGCGGGTACGAACGGACTGCGCGGACAGGTAGTCAACCTACTGGATACCGACCCCGTAGGCTGGGAAACCGACCGTAGACCCGCCTTTGGAGCACCCACTGACGCGGTGCTATACGAACTGCACGTACGCGACCTGAGTATCGATCCCGATTCCGGTATCGAGTATAAGGGGAAGTTTCTGGGGCTTACCGAGCGGGGCACCACCACGCCCGGCGGCGACACCACCGGCTTAGATCACCTGATCGAGATGGGGGTGACCCACGTGCACCTGCTGCCCAGCTTCGACTTTCTTAGCGTAGACGAGGCGCGGCTGGATTCAGCGCAGTACAATTGGGGCTACGATCCGCAAAATTACAATGTACCCGAGGGCAGCTACTCTACCGACCCCTCCCAGGGCAAGACCCGTATCCGCGAATTTAAGCGAATGGTGCAGGCACTGCACGCGGCCGGGATTCGCGTAATTATGGACGTAGTGTACAATCACACTGGACGTACTGAAGACAGTAACTTTCAACTCCTTATCCCCGATTACTTCTACCGTTTTGAAGCCGACGGTACCTTTAGCAATGCCAGTGGCTGCGGCAACGAGATCGCCAGTGACCGCCCGATGGTACGCAAGTTCATCCGGGAGTCGCTGGAGTACTGGGTAGATGAATACCACGTGGATGGCTTCCGCTTCGATCTGATGGGGATTCATGACATCGCCACCATGAACGACGTAAGCGAGACCCTCCACGGGATCGACTCTACGATCCTCCTGTACGGAGAAGGGTGGGCCGCCGGACCCAGCCCCCTGCCCGATAGCCTACGCGCCCTCAAGGCGAATACTCCACAGCTCCTGCGCATAGCCGCCTTCAGCGACGACGTGCGCGATGCGCTGAAGGGAAGCGTGTTCAATCATGAGGAACGGGGCTTCGTGAGTGGGGCGGACGACCGGGCGGAATCCGTACGATTCGGCATCGTAGCAGCTACCCGCCACCCCCAGATCGCCTACGACAGTGTAAACTACAGCAAGGCCCCCTGGGCCAGGCAGCCGGCGCAGTGCGTCAACTACGTAAGCTGTCACGATAACCATACGCTCTGGGACCGGCTGGCGATCAGCAACCCCGGCGACTCCCGGGCCACCCGCGAACGAATGCACCGCCTGGCACTGGCTACGGTACTCACCTCCCAGGGCATCCCCTTCCTGCACGCCGGCACGGAGATGCTACGCTCCAAGGGGGGAGACGAGAATAGCTACCGCAGCTCCGATGCAATCAATGCGATCCAGTGGAAAACCAAGGGGCAGCACGCCGCTACGGTGAGTTACGTGCGCGCCCTCATCGCCCTGCGCAAGGCTCATCCCGCGCTCCGTTTAGGTAGTACGGCCCGCATCACCCGCCACCTCACTTTCGCAGAAGAAGAGAATGACGAGCAGCTCGTCACCTACCGAATCCTGGACGCGCCAGCCGACCAGTGGGCCGATATCTACGTAGCCCTAAACGGGGAAAATGCGAGCCGTGAGGTGACCCTGCCCGAGGGCTCCTGGCAGCAGGTCGTAGATGGCACTACCGTGGACGCGCAGGGCATCGGAGCACCCGTTGAGGGAAGTGTGCGGTTGGCCGCTATCTCCGCCAATGTATTCGTGCGCACGCTGCAGAGCCGCTAGCCTTCGACAAATGCCAGCGCGCGCTCATCCATACTGTTATGGGACTTGCCGCGCAGGGCAAACCCGACGTGGCCGCCCCCCCGGGGCTCCTCTACGGTGATCAAGGGGTGGGTACGGTCCAGTGCGCGGGGGGTACAGGCCGGGGGTACGATGGGATCATTAAGGGCATTGACGATCAGTACCGGGGCGGTGGTGCCGGCTACGAAGTGTCCCGAGGACAGGTAGGCGTAGTACTCATCCAGATCGGTGTAGCCCCCGATGACCATGGAAAAGGCCCGGTCAAAATCGCGCCATACGCGCACTCGGTCGAGCTGACTGAGGTCAACGGTGCCCGGAAACTGCGCCTCCTTTGCCGTGATCTTGGCGGCTAGCGCCTGGAAGAACTTCCTGCGGTAGATCCAGTTGTCGGGCCGCTCGAGGCTATCCACGCTGTGCTGGATGAAGCAGGGTGCGGAGAAGGCGATGCCGTGGGTCACCTGCTCGGGGCGCTGCCTACCCACCGTACCGAGGTACTTCAGCGTGAGATTACCCCCCATGCTGTAGCCGATCAGGACGATCTGGTCGAATGCATCGCGGGCTACGGCGTGGTCGACGACCGACTGCAGGTCTTCGCTCTGTCCGTGGCTGTAGAGCTTGGGTGTGCGGTTCATCTCACCCGAGCAACTGCGGCAGTTCCAGGCCAGTACGTGGTAACCGCGCTGGTGGAAGTAGTGAGCGGCACTGGCGATGTAGACCTTGCTGCTGTCCCCCTCGAGTCCGTGACTGAGCACGACGAGTTTGCGGCTGGCGGGATGATCCATCCAGTCCAGGTCGAGAAAATCATCGTCGGGGGTAGTGATTCGTTCGCGGCGGTACGCTACCGTAAAGTTGCGCAGCAGGTGGGGGACGATCGTGTGGTAGTGGCCGGTGAGGCGTTGTAGCATAGTGGTAGCTCAAACCCGCCAGCCCCTCCGCCGTTCAGTACGGTAGTTGACTTACTCACTGAAAGCCTGCCCGTGCGTACCCCACTTACTCTGCTGCTCGTCGTATTCCTTTGCACCTGCGTCCCCGCCCAGGAGTTGCTGCCACCGGAGACGGGTGTGTATTTGGAGCGGGTGGCACAGCAGCGCGGGGCTATGCTACTACTCGGGGGCTGGGCGGTCGGCAACATCGGTCTCGGCCTGGTACTGCGCGCCAACGGAATGGGGGAGGCGCGGCGGTTTCACGAAATGAATGCGATCTGGAATACGGTGAATCTGGGGATCGCGGGCTTCGGCCTCTACGCGGCGCTGCGCGAGCCGGCTACGATGGGGGCGTTCGATGCCCTGCGGGCTAATGTGGGTTTTCAGAAAGTACTGTTATTCAATGCGGGGCTGGACGTCGGGTACATCATGGGGGGGCTGTACCTGATGGAGCGGGGCAGACGACCGGAGGCGGATACGGACCGGCTGCGGGGCTACGGAAAGGCCGTGATCCTGCAGGGGAGCTTTTTGTTTGCCTTTGATCTGATCAACTACTTCATCGCCAGTGGGCGCACAGCGGCCTACGGACCGATCCTGGGAGCGGTGGGGGAGGGTATCGGGTTGCGGTGGGTATTCTGAGCGATGGCCCCGGCCGCATTATGCGGCGCGGGGACGATCAAACTTGTGTATACGGCCGGCCAGGTGCCGGCAACTGTGAATGCGGTGTAGCTACTCACACAACCACGTATGGGGGCAGGCTAGTGCGCAGCTCGCATCCTTAACACCGTTCGGTAGACGGAGTGCCGTACCTTGTGGGGGAAGCCCATTCTCGTGAAACACCTACTTTGTTACGCCTTACTGCTGTTCGCCACTACTCTTGCAGCGCAGAGTGGCCGGATCGAGTACTTCACGGTCACTGACGGGCTATCGACCCGTGAGATCAACGACCTGTACATCGGTGACGATGGCTACCTCTGGGTGGCGACGATGGACGGCCTCAACCGCTTCGACGGCCACTCCTTCATGAGCTTCGGTAGCGGAGCTCTGAGCGACACGCGACTCAGCCGGGGGGCCATCGCCTCCATCAGTGCCGATAACGACCAGCGGTTGGTGATCACCTTCAACGAGTTCTACGGCTACTTCGACCGCTTCGATCCGCGCGACTTTACCGTAGAGCAGGTGCAAATAGTGCCCAGTACGGGGGTGGTGGGCTATCCGCGTGCCATCGTGACCGATCACTTCGGCCGAACGTTCGTAGTCACGATCGGGCAGGAAGGCACTACCCTGTATGAGTATACCGACCGCGGCTTCATGTCCATATTCCACGAGCCGGACGACGGCTGGCTCAGCTTCGCGCCCCAGGTGCAGCTGCTGCCCCTGAACAACGGGCAGTTCCTACTCTACGATGAGGAGCACGGGTTTCGCCACATCTCGGCTACGGGAAAAATACTCGACCGCTTCTTCCCCCGTACCTCCGGTCAGCGTAGGTTCTATACGATGAAGGAAGGGCCGGACGGGCTGGTCTATCTGAGCTTCCGCGATGGCTACCCCCTGTACCGCTGGACGCCGGGCGATGCGCGCAATCCGGTACCCGTACCCGATCTGGATGACGGGCTGGACTGTACCCAAATTTATAAGGACAAACTCGGGCAGCTGCTCTTCCTGGCTACGGAGGATATTCTGGGGCAGCGCTATCCGGATGAGTACTACCTGCTGGATACTTCCGGTACATTCAAGCTCTTCGAGCGGGAGCTGCCTACCGACCGCCTGGTATCCAGTGCGGCCGCTTTGAACTTCAACGAAACCACCTACCTGGGTCTGCGGGAGGGGCTGGGCGTGATGGAGCGCTACGTCAAGTCGATCGAATCGTACCTGGTGAGCGACGACGACAACAGCCTCTACCAGCCCGAGGTGCGCGGTATCACGGGGGACCGCTACGGCACGGCCTATATCATCGATGCCAACGGAGTCCTCCACAGTCTGGCCGCAAACAAGACCGAGCTGCAGCAGCGGGAGCTGCTCACCGCGAATGGGGAACCCCTGCGGATGCGGGAGGCTACGCAGCTGGTATACGACGCGAAACGCGATGCGGTGTGGGGCATTGCACAGCCCCTCGGACTCAGTAAGGGCGGTCTGTTGTTTCGCTACGACCTGGTCGATAGCACCACGTCGGTGTATACATCCCGCTACCCCTTTACCGCGCTTGCCGTGGACCCGCAGGGGCAGGTATTCCTGGGCGCTTCGGATCCGCGCAAAGTGGGTCTCATGCTACAGTTCGATCCCAGTACGGGGGTGTTTACCGAACTGAAGGATGCCGACTCCAGTGAGGAGGGGATCCGGGGGCTGCGGATCAACTACCTGTACCCCTCCCGCACGGGACTGCTACTGCTCGGTACCCGCAACCGGGGTTTGGTAAGCTACAACCCGAATACAGGAGAATCTGTCTTCCACAGCGACCTGCCGGGTATGGAAGAATCGGTGGGGATGAACGCCTACACCATCAATACCATCTACGAAGATGAAGCCAACAAGTGGTGGCTGGGCACGGACGCCGGCCTGCAGATATTAGACCCCGCCGACGGCTCCATCGAGCGCTACGGCCGGCAGAACGGACTGAGCAGCAACACCGTAGTGGGTATAGTGCCGGATAGCAGCGGGGGATATTGGCTCAGCACCCACAATGGACTGGTCCACCTGCCGAGCGACCTCAGGACCGGCACCTACCGCCGCTATTACCTGGAGGACGGGCTGACCAATGACGAATTTAGCCGCTTCAGTTACTACCGCAGTACGGATGGTCGCTACTTCTTCGGGGGTGACCAGGGCCTGTCCGTATTCCGCGACGAGGACCTGAGCAGTGAAACGGCCGGCTCCGACGTGATGCTTACCGAAGTGGTGGTCTACGGCCGCGGGGAGACCCGTACGATCACCCGCAACCTGCACGAGCTGGAGGAGATTACCGTAAAGGCCAATGAAAAAAGCGTAGCGGTATCCTTCGCCCTGCCGGTCGGTCAGCGGCCCAGCCTAACGCAGTTTCGGGTTAAGCTCGAGGGGTTCAGCGAAGAATGGCGCACGCTGCGCAACGAACGGACGATCCGCTTCAACAACCTCCCGGGGGGCACCTACCGCCTGCTGGTGCAGGGTGCGGGAAGTAACGGCAACTACGGCGAGCAAATGCGTACCCTCACCATCCGCGTGAAACAGTACCTCATTGAAAAGACCTGGTTCCAGTTTCTGATCGCGCTGGTGATCGTAGGCCTGTTTTTCTTCATCCTACAGGCCAAGTTGCGGGAACGCCTGCGCAACGAGCAGCTCCGTACGCAGCTCAGTAGCGACATCCACGACGAAGTGAGCGGCCTGCTGGCCGGTATCACCCTACAGGCCGAGCTGCTTCAGGGTAAGACCGACGATGAGCGGCTGCGCAACCGCCTGCAGACCGTAGGGGAGGCCGGCCGTAACGCGATGAGCAAAATGAGCGATGTGATCTGGAGCATAGATAGTCGCCGGGATACCATCGGTAACGTGCTGCAACGCATGCAGGAGCACGCCGATGAAGTACTGCTGCCACTCGACATCCGCTACGACTTCAAGGCCTCCGGCTTCAACGAGGAGAGCAAGATACCGGGCAACGTGCGTCAGGATCTGTACTTCATCTATAAGGAAGCGATCAATAATATCGCTCGTCACAGCAAGGCCACCCAGGTCGAAATCGAGCTCGAGCAGTATGCCCAGAATTTCGAGATGTTTATTCGCGACAACGGGCAGGGCAGCAAGAGCAAGGACGCTCCGGCCTATTCTTCCTCCCGCTTCACCCCCAAGACCGGCCAGGGCAAGGATAATATGAAGATGCGATCCCAGCGCCTGCGGGCCGAGCTCACCATCGACGACCGGGCGGGCTACACGCTCACGCTGCGCATGCGGCGATTCGCCTGAGCTAGAGTGTCATCCACTTCAGGCAGGTAGGGCTGGGTACTTTCTTGACTACGTGATGCAGCTGTAAGCCACCCCCCGTACCCCGCCGGAATACTCCGATGCTGTGGTCTTTTAGATTGCCGGTCAGTAGCCACTGCCCATCGGGCGTCACGCTGATGTCGCGGGGTCGCTGTCCGCCACTGGGATAGGTATCCCGTACCGTCAGGGAGCCGGCGCGCACGTCGAGCCGCATGGCCGTCACTACGCTGAAGTTGCGGTCGCTGACGTAGACGTGCTTACCGCTGGCGTCCATTCGCACGGCAGCTCCGCTTGCCTGATCGACCACCCGCTCGGGCAAGTAAAGTGCCTCCTGGATGATCCGGGGGCGGTCTTCCCGCAGATCGATCAGTACGCAGACGCCCCGTAGCTCGCAGACTACCACGGCAAACTCCCCGCCGGGGTGCAGTGCAATGTGCCGTGGTCCGGCCCCGTCCTGAAAATTGATGCCGTGGTCGGGCAGTACCGTGAGCTGACCGCCGGCTTGCCGCGCGAACACCCGCAGCCGATCGCCGCCCAGATCACAGATGTATACCCGCTGCCGTCGTGGATCGTACGCGGCACAGTGAGCGTGGGGCTGCTCGTTGGTCCCAGCTAGGCGCAGGGCGATGTGCTGCAGCAGCTCTCCGGGGGTACCCTCGGGGGACTTGGCAAACACATCCACCGTACCGCTGGAGTAGCTGCTTACGATGAGCGTATCGTCTATGCCCACCAGGTGGCAGGGATGATCACCGTGTAGCAGCGATTCTCCGGCGGGGGTGAAGGTGATGCGGCGGTCTGCCTGCCGCGCGACGCGGAAGGCAACTACCGCAGGATCGGCCGAGTGGGGGCATTCCCGAACGGCGTAGACCATCTTGCGCGCATCATCTACCCAGAGGTAGCTGGGGTTGGTGGTGGGTACGTAGCCGCGAAAGCTGAGCTGGCCCGTCGTGGGGGAGAAGTCATAAGCAGAAATGCCCCGGGCCTTGCCCGGAGCATTTTCGTTCATATCGATCGTGTAGGCCCCCACCAGTAATACCATAGCATCCGCGTTTGGGCGGAAGATAGTTAACTGAAGTCGTCGGTACCGAACATGTCGGCAAGGATATCGCGGAAGTTCAGGCGGTTGTGCAGGGCTTCCTTATTGAGCACTTCCATCTCCGCCAGTCCCTGCAGTACCAGTTCCATGTACAGGTAGGTCTCCATCTCACTGAGTTTGTCCTCGATGGTCGAGTTGACGAACTTGCGCAGGCCGGCTACGTCGTCCAGGGCTTTTTTGTAGTCAGTGTTGCTGCCATCGGTGAGCAGCTCCACGATGTTGCCGCCACTGAAGTACGCGCGGATCACGCCGTACGGATCGCTCTGACTACGACCGTCGGCACTCACCTCACTAGGGTCGGGGAAGTGCTGCAGGAAGCTCGTCTTGATAGACTTACCGAGCAGCTTCATAGCCACGCCGTAGGCTCCCTCCTGCTCGCCTTCGTAGACCAGCTCTACCTTGCCGGTAATGGCGGGCACCACACCCCAAAAATCGGTGATGCGCGCGAAGGTGTCCGTGTCCCCATTGATCAGGGCGCGCCGCTCGGCAGTAGATACCAGGTTCTCCAGCGCGGTGATACTGAGTCGGGCACTGACGCCTGACTTCTCATCGATGTACTCGCTCTCGCGGGCGGCGAACGACAGTTGCTCCAGCATCACATTGAGTAGCTCCGGCACTTCTACCATGCTGGACTGCTCTTCGGTCAGCGTAGCTTCCTGCGCCGTGATCTGACGAGCAATGGCCACGGTCTTGGGGTAGTGCGTGAGGATCTGGGATTCGATACGGTCCTTAAGCGGCGTGATGATGCTGCCACGGTTGGTGTAATCCTCGGGGTTTGCCGTGAAGAGAAACTGGATGTCCAGCGGCAGCCGCAGCTTGAAGCCACGGATCTGGATGTCCCCCTCCTGTAAGATATTGAATAGCGACACCTGGATGCGGGCCTGCAGGTCGGGGAGCTCGTTGATCACGAAGATGCCCCGGTGAGCGCGCGGTACCAGTCCGTAGTGGATGACACGCTCGTCGGCGTAGGTCAGTTTGAGGGTGGCGGCCTTGATGGGGTCTACGTCGCCGATCAGGTCGGCTACGGACACATCGGGAGTAGCTAGTTTCTCTACATAGCGGTCATCGCGGTGCCACCATTCGATGGGGGTCTCGTCGCCCAATTCCGCAATCAGGTCGGCCGATGACCGGCTGATCGGAGCCAGAGGGTCGTCGTTGAGTTCGCTGCCGGCCACTACGGGTACGTATTCGTCTAGTAGGTTGACCAGCAGGCGGGCGATGCGGGTCTTGGCCTGTCCGCGCAGTCCCAGCAGCAGCACGCTGTGCCGGCTCAGGATCGCACGCTGGATATCGGGCAGCACCGTATCGTCGAAGCCGATGATGCCGGGGAAGACGTCTTGCTTATTCTTTAGTCGCTGCACGAGGTTGTCCCGCAATTCCTGCTTGACGCTGCGGGGGGTGTAGCCGGTCGCTTTGAGTGCACCGAGGGTCTTGGCCTGGGCCATAGATAGCTTAGTTAGATGGGGGAAAGTTGTTTAACGGCTGGCCGTAGCTTTGGTTGTGCGGCGGCGCGCGGGTGCGGGGGGGCAGTCACCTAGCTATCTCAGCAGCGTTCAAACCGAGCGAAATACGCGTATCCGTGCGCTTGCCGACCGAAAATCAAGCGAATCGTGCCACAGATTCCGAATGATCGGTGGCGGACACGTTAAAGTCCGCAGGATATTGCGCATTGTGATAAGTATTTTGTATATTTAAATACTTTTTCACACCATAATTAAAACCTCATGGACATTTTCGCAGTCGCCCTCATCATCCTCCTGGTCCTATCGCTACTGGCTATGGCCGGTTACGTCCTTTACCGCGCTATCACCGGTTCGCTTACCCACTAGGGAATCCACCTTTTCGCGCACTAAATTCGACGTATCGGACTAACTATTACTCAATTAAGTCGGTGCTCGCCACCGACACTACTATACTATTGTGCCTTTCCGGCACTACTTGACGCACGCACTACTCCAGGGTAGTGGGTGCGTCCCTGTTTCTATGACACCCATTTGATCTCCTCCACGTCCCCGAGCTTGCCCAGGTAGCGGGACAGGACGAACAGGTAGTCACTCAGTCGATTCAGGTACACGATGACGGCGGGATCCACCGCGTCTACCTCGACGGTACGGCGTTCGGCCCGCCGGCATACGGTGCGAGCCAGGTGGGCAAAGCTGACGGCCTTGCTTCCTCCCGGTAGGATGAAGTGCGTCATTTTGGGGAGAGCCGTATCCATCCGGTCGATGGCAGTTTCCAGCTGCGTAGCGGCCTCCGGTGGTACTTCGTAGGCCTGCCCTTCCCGGTCGTCCGCCAGGGCTGCACCCAGGGCGAACAGCAGTTGCTGTTGCTGCAGTACTTCGGCGCGGATGCGGGTGTAGTCCGTTCCCTCGGAGGCGATGTGATCGCGCAGCAATCCCAGGCAGGCATTGAGTTCGTCTACCGTACCGTAGGCTTCCACGCGGGGGTCGGCCTTGCTGATGCGTCGGCCGCTGTACAGGCCGGTCTGCCCCTGGTCTCCGGTACGTGTATAGATCTTCATTCGTTCACTTTTTTCTCGATCCGCGCCAGCCGCCTGTACAGGTCAGGTAAGCGACCAATCAGGATGGTGCTTTTCACATAATCGCGGTAGCTAAAGGCCGGGGAGCCACCCAGTGCCTGGTTGGTTTCCTTGATGTGGCGGGCTACGCCGGACTGTGCCTGTAGATTGGTCCCGTCGGCTACGGTCAGGTGGCCGGCTATGCCGACCTGTCCACCAATGCGGCAGTTAGCGCCGATTTTCGTGGAACCGGCAATGCCGGCCTGGGCGGCGATGACCGTATTCGGTCCGATCTCTACATTATGGCCCACCTGGATCAGATTATCGAGCTTCACGCCCTTGCGGATCAGGGTGGCGCCCATCGTGGCCCGGTCGATGGTCGTGCCGGCACCGATCTCGACGTCGTCCTCGATCACGACCTTGCCCACCTGCGGCACCTTACGGTAGTTGCCCTCGCCGTCGGGTAGAAAACCGAAGCCGTCCGAGCCGATCACGGCATTGGCGTGGAGTACGCAGTTGTCGCCGATCACACAGCCCTGCAGGATGCGGGCGCCGGGATGGATCAGGCAGTTGGTGCCGATGCGCACGCCGTCCCCGATGTACACCTGGTCGAGCACCACGGTGCCGGCTCCGATAGTAGCCCGCTCACACACCACCGTGAACTTACCTACCCGGACTTCGTCTCCCAGTACCGCCGAGTCCGCTACGCTGGCGTGTTGACTTACCTGGCGCGGCAGCGTCGCGACCTGGTCCTGCTGGTAGACCTGTAGCAGGCCGCTGACGGTCTCGTATACGTTGTCTACCCGCAAGAGGGTAGGCCGGATACTCGTTTTGGGCTGAAATTCACGGCTTACCAATACGGCGGTGGCCATGGTCTGGTACAGATGGTGCTCGTAGGCGGGGTTGGCCAGGAAGGTGATCTGGCCGGCAGTAGCTTCTTCGATCCGCGCCGGACCGGTGATGACTACGTCGGGGTCTCCCTCTACGGTCGCATCGATAAGTTGGGCCAGGGCGGCGGCGGTTATTTGCATAGGTAGGGGAGCGCTTAAATAATCTCGGGTAGGTCGCCGTAGGGGTCCTCGGCCGGTTGTATGCGCCGCAGTACCTCCGCCTGCGTGTGCTGCATCGCTTCGAACTGCCGTAGCACGGAGGAGCGGAAGGACTCATCCACGTAGGCGCGCAGCTCGCCCAGATTGCCCAGGCGGTCCCCCTTACGGAAGCGGTAGATCTGCGTAAGACCCGCTAGCTCGAACTGTACGGGAAAGCGGCCGTCGTTCTCGAATATAGTAATCTGCATCCGGGCATCCGGGAGCCGACCAATGATGCGCATGGCTGGAAGGGTTTGGGCAAAAGTAGGGATTCTTACCTTCGTGCCAATGCAACGAATCATGATCTGTGGGGCCGGCGGCCAATTAGGCCAGAAACTCATCGGCGCGGCCAAGGCCGCACCGAACGATTGGCGCATCTTCGCCTACAACCGGTCCAGCCTCGATATCACCCGCCCGGAAGACCTGCGTGTCGCATTCGCCGAGGCCCGCCCGGATATCTGCTTTAATGCCGCAGCCTACACCGCCGTAGACCGCGCCGAGTCCGAGCCCGACAAGGCCGCAGCCATCAATATCGATGGTGCCCGCCGCCTGGCCGCCGCCTGTCATGAAGCCGGAATCGCCTTTGTGCACTTCAGTACGGACTACGTCTACGATGATGGCTACAACCGGCCGCTCAGCGAAACCGATCGTACCCTCGGCACCAGCGTGTACGCCCGCACCAAACTTCAGGGCGAGAACGAGGTCATGCGCCACCACCCCGGGGCCTACGTGATCCGCACCAGCTGGGTGTACGCCGAGTATGGGCAGAATTTCGTGCGCACGATGCTTCGTCTGGGCAGGGAGCGCGAGGAGCTGGGTATCGTTTGTGATCAGATCGGCTCACCCACCTACGCCGCTGACCTGGCCGCCGCCGCCATGCAGCTCTCGGCTTCGGGAGCTAAACCCGGGGTCTACAATTTTGCTAACAGTGGCGTTTGTAGCTGGTATGACCTAGCTAAGGCCGTACACGCGCTGGCGGGGATCGAGTGTGCCGTCCGGCCCATCATGACCAGTCAGTATCCCACCCCCGCCAAGCGGCCGTTCTACAGTGTGCTGGATACGCGCAAGATCGCCGCTACGGTCGGCACGCCCCGGCACTGGCACGAAGCCCTGGTGGCCTGTATGGCCAAACTACCCCGCCACGCAGCTAGTGCCACCCCCCCGGCGTAGCTCCGCCAGGCTGCCGATCCGTACGTCCTTGGCACCTGCGTGCAGCGCCCGGAAGGCATTATCGAGTTTGGGGAGCATGCCGCCGGCGATCGTGCCGTCTTCCCGCAGGGACGTGTAGCGGGATTCGCTGAGTTCCTCAATCATAGTGCTGGGATCGTCAAGCTGGGTGAGTACCCCAGGTAGTTCGAAGCAGTACTGAAGGCGTACGCTGTGCCCGTGGCCGGCCAGTGCGGCGGCCGTCTCCGTAGCAATGGTGTCCGCATTGGTGTTCAGCAGCTGCCCGCGGAGGTCGTGGGTGATGGGGCAGAGGACGGGTTGCATACCGAGCCGAAGCAGGGCATCGAGCAGGGCCACGTTGACTGCCGTGACGTCGCCGGCAAAGCCGTAGTCGATCGTGTCTACCGGGCGCTTGGTGGCCTGGATCGCGTTGCCATCCGCACCGCTCAGACCGATGGCGTTGCAGCCGCGCGACTGGAGTTGGGCAACAATATCCTTATTGAGCAGACCGGCGTACACCATGGTCACGATCTCGAGCGTAGCCTGATCCGTGATTCTGCGGCCATCGATCAGGACGGGTTCCTGCCCCATGGCGGAGAGTACCTGATTGGCGCGGCGTCCGCCGCCGTGTACGAGTACGGCAGGTTCGATCAGGCTCGCAAAGTAGTCCAGCGCCTCGTGGAGGGTGGCGGGATTATTGATGACGTTGCCACCGATTTTAAGTACGATCATGGACTAGGGGTAGACGGGCTCGACCGTGAGGCCCTCGGCGCGGAGCAGGGCGATGAGGCCGCGCTCGCCACCCAGGTGTCCGGCACCCACGGCATACAGCGAGGGGGTCAGGGCCAGGCGATCCATGATAACGGGGACCCAATTTTCGTTGCGGCGTACGACGAGGAGCTCTTCGAAGTTGCCGAAGCCGGCGCTCTGATCGGTGATCATTTGCGACATTTCAGCTACGGCCCGGCGCCGGTACATGGAGACCATTTCACCGAATTCGCTGTCGGTCTCTCCTGACTCGCCAGCCATATCGGTTACTACGGCGCGGTAAAGCATCTCGGCCTGGACGCTGTAGGGGATGCTGTCGAACAGGGCCAACTGGAAGTCCATGGTTTCGAGTCCGCCGATGGGCTTGTCGGCCGCCTGCGCTAGCTCGGAGAGCTCCAGCTCATACGACTTCATCTTGCTGTTATCTCCGGCCAGGGGATTGCCGCCGCTCAGGTCCTGCCCCACCATGGCGGAGAGGAACATCGGCTTCATTTTTTCCAGGAAGAACATTGGCATCCCGGTAGCTGAGAAGTAGGTGGCTACGCTGTCGTAGCGGGCCGGGGATAGCAGGTCCTTCAGGCTGGTGTCTCCGCGCATCTGGATCTGTCCCATCAGACCCATCATCTTGGCGGGGTCCTGCATATCGCGGGGGTCGATCTCGAAGTAGACCTCGTCGCTGTCGTTGATGGCGCGTACTACGGCCGACTCCAGGAAGTAATCGTCGCTGGGGATCAGGTGGATCGTACCGAACAGGTAGCTGACCCGCGCGGTATCGGCGGCAGTGGGGGAGCTGACCCGCCAGAGCAGGCTGGTGTCGGCCGTGGTGGGCACGTAGGATGCCAGGTCGACGACGGGGGCCGTACCCTGAGCCGACAGGCCGGGGGTAGTCTCCGGACTAGCCAGGCCAAGGAAAACGAAGAAGGGGAGCAGGTAGCGCATAGGGGAGTGTGGCAATTAGGTGCCGACCTTCAATAAAGCGTGAGCTGCCCCCCAGGTTGCAACTAAAACCTTAAAAGGTGTAGGCCATACCGGGCCATACCGGCGGGGCGGCGTGGTGTACCTTTGCGGTGATGAAAGACATCTTCGATCTGCTGGGACGCATCCTGCTTTCGTTCATCTTCTTCTTCGAGGCCTACGACTACTTCGCCTTCGAGCAGCTGAACCGGCAGGCCATGACGATCTACGGCCTGACCTGGAACCAGGACTTCTTCCTCTACGGAGCGATCCTTCTGCTGGTGCTGGGCGGACTGATGATGCTACTCGGCTACCGCATGCGCCTGGGTGCGGTACTGCTGCTCATCTACTGGGTGCCGCTGACCTTTGTCGTGCACGATTTCTGGACCGAGGCACCGGGGACCGAGGCGTACCGGCTACAGAGCCTGTTCTTTATGAAGAATCTGGCCATCATGGGCGGACTGATGCTGGCGGCTACGCACGTGAGTGGGCGGTACCGGCTGCGGCGGCTGTTTGCTACTACTCGGGTGTAGGGTTGACCACGGAGTACGCAGATTAAGGCACGGATTTATCACGGATTCAGCGTCACTTTAACGAGGCTACGAACATAGCCATCATTTGTTTGAAGACGGGGTCGCTGAAGTCCTCTTCGATGATATCGACCATTTCGTCTATACCGTAGTCTACGGTAGCGAGTAGGCCGCGGCGGAGGTAGCGCTTGGTGCGCTTGAAAACGGGAGGGTGTACCTGCATGAGCTGGCGGCAGTGGGCTTCGGCGCGGGGCAGTACCTGTTCTACGTCGGCGGCCTCATCGACTAGTCCCAGGGGGATGGCATCTTTGGCGGTGTACATTTTGGCCTGCTGCACGTTCTTCCACGCCCGGGCCTCGCCGGTGTAGTAGGCAAATATGTCGCCCATCATTTTGGGAATCTGCAGGCTCATGTTGAACTCATTCATGCCTACGGTATGCTTGGGCCCCTGTGCCATGATGCGGTAGTCTGCCGTCAGGGCGATGATGGTGCCGCCGGCGGGCGCGAAGCCGGTGACGGCCGCCACGAG
Source organism: Neolewinella maritima (assembly GCF_923081025.1). Lineage (GTDB taxonomy): Bacteria > Bacteroidota > Bacteroidia > Chitinophagales > Saprospiraceae > Neolewinella > Neolewinella maritima. The sequence continues at coordinate 1,204,156 of NZ_CAKLPZ010000001.1, forward strand.
GGGTTTTTCGAAGCGGACCATGGTCTGCAGGGCCGACAGGTAGCTGGCGAAGAACTCGCGCAGTCCCTGCTCGTCGGAGGTAGCCAGCATCTTGACGTCCAGTCCGGCGCAGAAGCAATTGGGCTTGCCGGCTAGTACTACGCCGTCTACCGTGTCGTTTCCGTCCAAGTCCAGAAAAGCCGCTTCCAGGTCCTTGGAGAGCTGGGTATTGATGGCGTTGACGCGGCCGTTGTCGAGGGTGACGGTGGCCAATCGGTCGGTGACGGTGACCTGTAGAGTAGAGTAGGTGGGCATGCAGTAGCTTGAGTTGGAAATTTGGGCTAAGTTAGCTACATCCGTCCGACCGCTTAAGCCGTCCGACGGGTAGTGAATACCCCGCCCACCAACTTCCTCCACCGTACATTGTTGTCCTAGCAACGAAGCTCAACCGATCATGCCCATTTATCACCACCTCGGCCAACTGCCCCCCAAGCGCCACACCCAGTTCCGCAAACCCGACGGCGGACTCTACTACGAGCAGCTCTTCGGTACCGTCGGCTTCGACGGCATGTCGTCCCTTTTGTACCACATCGGCCGGCCCACCCAGGTCAAGCGGATCGTCGGCAAGACCGATCTCACCCCCGCCGTAGCCGAAGCAAAAACCATCACGGCCCGCAAGTTGATCGGCTTCGATGTGGCTCCGCAGGACGACTTTCTGGCAGCGCGCAAGCCACTACTCGTCAATAGCAGCACGCAGATCGGCGTAGCCGCCCCGCGCCATTCCCTGCGCGACTACTTCTACAAAAACGCCGATGCCGACGAGCTGCTGTTCATCCACCGCGGTACTGGTACGCTGCGTACGCTGGTTGGAAACATTCCCTTCGAGTACGGCGACTACCTCGTCATCCCCCGCGGCATCATCTACCAGATCGACTTCGATACAGAGGACAACCGCATTCTTTACACCGAGTCTACCGATCCCATCTACACCCCCAAGCGGTACCGCAACCACTTCGGACAACTGCTTGAGCACTCGCCCTTTACCGAGCGTGACTACAAGCTGCCGCGCGACCTGGAGACCCACGACGAGGAGGGTGAGTTCACGATCAAGATCAAGAAGCAGGGTATGCTGCACGAGCTGGTCTACGCCAGCCACCCCTTCGACGTGGTGGGCTGGGACGGCTACAATTTTCCCTACGGCTTCAGCATCCACAACTTCGAGCCCATCACCGGGCGGGTACACCAGCCGCCACCGGTACACCAGACCTTCGAGACCAAGTCCTTCGTCGTCTGCTCCTTCTGTCCGCGGCTGTACGACTATCACCCCCTGGCCATCCCCGCGCCCTACAACCACTCTAACATCGATTCCGACGAGGTGCTCTACTACGTCGATGGCGACTTTATGAGCCGCACCGGTATCGGTCCGGGCTACCTCACGTTGCACCCCGGCGGCATCCCCCACGGTCCCCACCCGGGTACCTACGAGGGCAGTATCGGCAAGACCGGCACGGAGGAACTGGCCGTCATGATCGACACCTTCCACCCCCTGCAGGTCACCGCCGAGGCCGCCAAGATCGACGACGGTAAGTACTACCAATCCTGGCTCGCCGATGCACATTGATATTCCCGCAGGCAGCGACTTCACCCTCGCCAACCTGCCCTTCGGCATCTTTTCCACGGCCGGCACCTCCCCCCGTGCGGGAATAGCGATCGGCGAGTCGATTCTCGACCTGGCCGCGCTGGCCAGCACAGGCTGCTTCGACTTCGACGCCAGCGTACTTTCCCGCCCCGTCCTGAACGACTTCATTGCCCTCGGTAAGCCGGTCACCAACGGGGCGCGCGCGCAGGTGCGGAGCTGGGTCCAGGAAGGGCCTTCTCCTATTCGACCGGAGCACCTAGTGCCCATGCAGGAGGCCCGACTCCACCTGCCCATCCGTATCGGTGACTACACCGACTTCTACTCCAGCATCGAGCACGCTACGAACGTCGGTCGCATGTTCCGCGACCCCGACAACGCCCTGCTACCCAACTGGCGCCACCTGCCGGTCGGCTACCACGGGCGGGCCTCTTCGATCGTGGTGAGTGGTGAGCCGATCCGCCGGCCGTGCGGACAGCTCCTACCCCAGGACGTACAGACCCCCGTATTTCAACCTACCGAGCGACTAGATTTCGAGCTAGAGATGGCCTTTGTGATCGGTAGGGATTCGAAGCTCGGCACACCGGTACCCGTGGCGGAAGCCGAGGACTACATCTTCGGCTTAGCGCTCTTCAACGATTGGTCGGCCCGTGACATCCAGAAGTGGGAGTACGTGCCCCTCGGTCCGTTTCTGGGCAAGAGCTTTGCCTCCAGTATGGCCCCCTGGATCGTGCCCCTGGAAGCACTACAACCCTTCCGCCTTCCCGGCCCCGTGCAGCAGCCCCGCCCCCTGGAATATCTCCGTGACCCCGATAGCTATCGGAGCCCCGCCAACTACGACGTAGCGCTTACCGCGGCCATCAATGACCGTATCGTGTCCCGCTCCAACACCCGCCACCTGTACTGGTCTATGCCGCAGCAGATCGCCCACCATACCAGCAACGGCTGCAATCTGCGCGTCGGTGATCTGATGGCAAGTGGCACGATCTCCGGTCCCGATGCCGGTTCGTACGGCTCCCTGCTGGAACTCACCCAGAACGGCACGACCGGAAAATTCCTGCAGGACGGCGATACCGTAACACTATCCGCCCACGCCGGGGAGGGAGCTGCCCGCGTTGGCTTCGGACAGGTGAGCGGACGAATCGAGCCCGCGCAGTAACCGCACTACACTACGCCTTATAATCAACCCATGATCTTAGACCCCAACGACCTATCCGCCGGCGACCTGTACGGCTACTTGTCCACCGCCGTGGCGCCGCGTCCCATCGCCTTTGTCTCTACAGTGGATGCTAACGGACGGGTGAATCTGAGCCCCTTCAGCTACTTCAATGTGTTCAGTACCCGGCCGCCCATCCTGGTGTTCTCACCCATTCGGCGGGGCCGCGACGGCAGTGCGAAGGATACGCTGAACAACGTACACGAGGTAGCCGAGGCCACCATCAGCATCGTGAACTACCCGATGGTGGAGCAGGTCTCGTTGACCAGTACGGAATATCCCACGGGGGTCAATGAGTTTGGCAAGGGGGGCTTTACCGAAGTAGCCAGCGAGGTCGTGCGGCCGCCCCGGGTGGGGGAGGCGCCAGTCTGCTTCGAGTGCCGCGTCAATGAAGTGATCGCCCTGGGGGAGGGTGGGGGAGCCGGTAACCTGGTCGTCTGCGAAGTGCTGCGCATCCATGTGCAGGAGGGCATGCTGGACGACGACGGCAAACTAGCTACCCGCAAACTCGACCTGGTGGCCCGCCTGGGGGGCAGCGACTACGCCCGCATCACGCCGGAGACACTATTCGAGATCCCCAAGCCGCTGCGCAACTGCGGCATGGGCATCGACCAACTACCCGCGCACATCCGGCAGAGTACCGTACTGACCGGCAACAACCTCGGCCGCCTAGCCAATCAGGAGCAACTGCCGGATGCGGACACCATAAATCAGGTCCGCGATCTACCTGACGTACAGCGCGCACGCCGCCGCGGCACCGTACACTTGCACGAACTGGCCCAGGTCTACCTCCGGGAGGGCAGGGTAGTGGAGGCGCTGGCTATGCTGGTCTGACTGTTGCCCCCACGCTTTTCCTCACCGATAAACGTACTGTATGCTTACCCTTGAAGACTTCACCCACCTACACGATTTCCCCGTCCTCTGGGGGGATATGGACTCCGCCAATCACGTCAACAATCTGGTCTACCTGCGGTGGGCGGAGTCGGTCCGAGTGGTCTACTTCGAGGCCATCGGGGTGGATATCAGCTTCGGTCCCGAGGGCGGCACGGGGGGTATTCTGGCCTGGCAGGACTGCAAGTACACCTTCCCCATGACCTACCCCGACACCGCCCGGGTAGGCGCGCGCACCATCGAGGTGCTCGAAGATCGCTTCATCATGCAGACGGCCATATTCAGCCAGCGGCACGGACGGCTGGCGGCGGTAACCAAGCAGGCTATCGTACCCTACGATTACGCCGGCTTGCGCAAGGTGCCGCTACCGGACGCCTGGATCGCCGGCATCAAGCGGGAGGACCAAACCGTACGCACCCATTCGTAGCAGCGGGCAACTTTTGGGTGCAGGGGGCGTACACCTCACCATGATGCGAGGAATCTGGAGTTTGCTGCTACTACTGCTTGCGCTGAGTTGCGGATCGTCCACCAATGAGGTGCCGCGCGGCGAACGCTACCTGTACATCACCGATCTGCCCGGGCAGGGACCGCTACGCCACGCCGATGTACTGGAGCGGCGGGGGGACAAGGTAGCGATACGCAGTCTACTCGGATCGCGGGACACGACGATCAGCCTCACACCAGGCAGCACACTGAGTACACTGGCTACGGCGGGCGAGCTGATCGCGCTGCGCGAAGTGGCTTCACCCCTCGATACCTCCTTCCTGACCTCCCACCCCTTCACCTACCGCTACCTGGGTGAAGCGTACTGGGCCAGCTTCGAGCCTACCTTCACCGGCTTTCCGGAGTACGCCCGTGCGGGTTCGCGCGATTTTGTAAATCACCTGATGGATTGGCAGGGTACGGGTCCTGGCCTGCAGTACTCGGAGTACACCCTGCCGCTCACCGAGCCGCAACCCGTGCTGGTGTTAAGTGAGCGCAGGCGGAGTGAATACTTAGATAACGCGTTAGTACTAGTAGACAGCGTCGGTACGGAAGCCTTCAGCGGCCGGCTGATCGAAGGTGCCGAGGTGCATCCCGTGACCTTCGAGCGGGTCGCGGCGCCACCGCTGGACTACACCGCGGCGGCCTTCGTAGATGAAGTGAATGCCGGCTATTCGCGCAGCTTCCTGCTGGTGCCAGAACAGCGTAACCAGGAAGCAGCCTCCACCGTCGATGCCAAGCGCCTCCCCCGCCGCAGCCTGATCGACCCGGGCGATCTCGGTAATATCAGTGCCAGCTTCCTCGACGATGGTACGGTGATGTTCCTCTCCAACGACCATATCGTACTACAGGGCAGTTACGTACTGGACCTCGACAAGGGCCTACTCACCGTAGCCGACGATACGGATGCGGCCTACCGGATCTTCGTCCACAACCGGGAGAGCATCACCTTTACGCTGCCCGTCTCCGTGGTGCAATTAGATGGAAATCGCTTGCTCGGCACGGATAATTACCTACGCATCGAAGTAGCCCCCTAGCCTGGCTACATGAACTGCCGTAGGTAGCGGTAACTCTGCCGCAGTGACCGGGTCCGATCCTCCAGACTCCCCTCGTAAGCGCGGTCTTCCACCTCCACGCATACCGGTCCACTGTAGCCTACACTGCTCAGTACGCTGAAGAACTGCCCCCAGTCGACCTGCCCCAATCCGGGCAGCTTAGGGGTGTGCCAAAGATTAGGTGGGGCCATGCTGCCGTGACGGTCCAGCAGGTGCTGATCGACGCGCACATCCTTGGCGTGTACGTGCACCAGCCGGTCGCTAAAGTCCCGCAGAGGGGACAGGTAGTCCATACCTTGCCATACCATGTGGGAGGGGTCGTAATTGAGTCCGAAGCTGGCGGTCGGGAAGTCAGTAAACATCCGTTCCCAGATGGCTGGACTAGTAGCCAGGTTCTTGCCCCCGGGCCACTCGTCATCTGTAAAGAGCATCGGGCAATTCTCGATCCCAACCTGCACGCCCCGCGCTTCGGCGTGCTGCAGTAGCGGACCCCACACCTCCCGGAAGCGGGGCCAGTTGTCCTCCACGGATTTCTTGGGGTCGCGCCCGATGAACGAATTGGCCCGGTTTACCCCCAGGAGAGCGGCCGCGTCGATCACCTGGCGGAAGTGGTCGATGTACCGCTGCCCCTCTGCACGGTCTGCGACCAGCATATTGGGATAGTAGCTTAGTGCACTGATCGTCACGCCATAAGACCGCGCCAGTTCTTGAAAACGTTGCACCTGCGGCCCCGCCAGATCGGTTACATCAATGTGGGTGACTCCGGCGTAGCGCCGCTCGGCCTTTCCCGGGGGCCAGCACATGAGCTCTACGCAGTCGTAGCCGATCTCGGCGGCCAGGCGGAAGACGTCCTCCAGCGACTGCTCCGGAAGAATGGCAGAAACGAATCCTAGTTGCATAGCTCCAATATAGGGCGGCAGGGCGCTATCCCAGGCTATTGGAGGTGCGGGGCTAGCTACCTTTAGCGGCCCGTGCCGTTCACCCGATCACTCCCCCAGTCTGCCATGAAATACTGCTCACTATTACTACTGCTACTCCTGACGGCCTGCGACCCCAACCGTCCGCCGCCGGGTCAGGCGATCACCTCCGATGCCGCGCTGTCCATCGCCGGTACCCAGCGGGCTACGCTGTACGACGGGCGAATCAGCGGATCCATCGACCTCAATACGATCGAAAATCTGGACGGACTCTACGGGCTCGGTCCGGCCGAATACCTGCGCGGAGCGGTTCTAGTATTTGACGGGAAGGGCTACCGGAGTCAGGTTACCGCTGCGGACGAGCTGCGCGTAGAAGAGACGCTGAGGGAAAGCCCGCCCTTCTTCGTCTACACCCACCAGCGTACCTGGAACGAATACACCGTGCCCTCCACGGTACGTAGCCTAAAGCAATTTACCGATTACCTGGACCAGCTCACCATCGGCGATCCGCGACCGTTCGCCTACCGGCTAGCCGGACCCGTGCGTACGGCCAAGCTGACCGTACTGAACCTCAAAGAGGGGCTCAGTATCGAATCACCGGAGGAGGCCGAGCGCGGCCAGCTGACCCTTACGGTACAGGACCGGGAGGTGGATGTGCTTGGCTTTTTCAGCACTGCCCACCAGGGAGTGTTTACGGATCTCGACAGCTACACGCGCATGCACTTAATCACGCGGGAACGCGACGTGATGGGACGGCTGAGCGGGGTGACCTTCGGGGAGGGAATGAAGCTGTTTCTACCGGAATAGTGGACAGTTAACCAGCACGACGATATCCCAGTGGTGCCACCCCCGCGACCGCTGGACTAACTGCTTACTTGGCCTCGATACGGTCGATGAGCACCTCGAAGTCCTGCTCCTTCTTATTGCCGATCAGGAACTGCACCTTGTGTACCATTCCTCCGGCAAAGTTCGGCACGTCGACCGGCTCACCGTGGTGCACCGCTTCCATATCCTCGAAAGGCACCTGCACCTGCTCCCACTCCCCGCTGGTCGGGACGCTGGCCTGGTAGTAGTAGTTCTGGTCTGGCTGCGATTTGACGCGCAGGGTATAGGGCTTGCCGTCCCCCTTGAGCCGCACGTTGAAGTGCTCCAGGCCCGACACATCTACCGGCTGGTTGAGGGTGTGCAGGATGGAGGAGAAGCCCCCGTTGTTTTCCAGCGACACATGACCGTAAAACCGTAGGTGGCCGTGCTCGGTCATTTCGATCTGTCCGGCCGATACGCCGCCCATCACGGTATCGTCCTGCACCACCCAGCTCGTAGCCGGCGTGCCCTTGCGGAAGTCATAGATGGAGACGGGGTCGTTGGTCTGAGCGGGGGCCATGGCTAGAAGGATTACGGTAAGCAGAAGGAGCGTTGTGCGCATAGGTTCCTAACCCGAAGTACAGGGATGTTGTTCCCGTCCCGCAGGGGGGCGGGGCCACGCAGGTGCAGGGCCTAGTACAAACTGTCATTCTCCACGTCCGCCGTACTCACTTCCATCGAATACCGGTCACACAATCCGCACTTCCTGAAGTAGTGGTCTACCGCCTGGAATTTGCGTACGATGACTTCCATGGTGAGCATCGTGCCGTCCCGGAGGTCGAAGCGCAGGTCACCGCGGTGCACGATCCGGATTTGTCGCTTGATGCGGACACGCACGCGGTAGGCCAGCAGGTGCACGAAATCGACGTCAGCCTTAAGGATACCCACGCAGGCGATGCGCTGGTTGATATTTAGCCGGAACACCAGTCCCCGACTCAGCTCCTCCATGGTCAGGAAGGCTACCTCGCCGCCCACGTCGCGGCGCAGGGCATCGAACTGCCGTACCCCACCGGTGTAGATCACGCGCGGCGAGCCGGTGCCGCCCCGCCACAGGCGCACGTAGAGGCTGTAGGGACCACCGAGTTGGTCCAGGGCGCCGGGCTTGAGCATGCCACCGGCATCGGTGGGGAGGGAGTAGATCATGGCGGGGGCGTAAGTGCGTTGGGTGCACTAGCTTGTGCTGCCACCAAACACCGCACGATGCCGAAGTTCAATAAGTCGAAGCTACCCCAGGAAGTATTCACCCTGTACGACCGCTATGCGCACAATCAGCTCGACCGGCGGGGCTTCGTCAAGCAATTGTCGCAGTACGCCGTCGGGGGGCTCACGGTCAGCGCACTACTGGAATATTTGATGCCGCAGTACGCCAGCCGCGTGCAGATCGCGGCGGACGATCCTCGGCTAGATAGCGACACCGTAGAGTACACCACCCCGGAATCCGGCATCACCATCCGCGGTCAGCTCGCCCGCCCGGTAGACAAGACCGAAAAACTCCCCGGCATCCTGGTCGTGCACGAAAACCGCGGCCTGAACCCCTACATCGAGGACGTCGGCCGCCGCGCTGCCGTAGCCGACTTCATCTCTCTGGCTCCCGATGCACTGACGCCCCTCGGCGGCTACCCCGGCAATGATGACGAGGGCCGCACCCTGCAGCGGGAGCGTGACCGGGACGCGATGGTTGACGACTTCGTCGCCGCCTACGAATATCTCCGGCACCACCCCGAGTGCACGGGGCAGGTGGGGGTCGTAGGCTTCTGCTTTGGTGGATTTGTATCCAACGCCCTGGCGGTACGCTGTTCGGACCTCGGTGCGGCGGTCCCTTTCTATGGTAGTCAGCCCGCCGCGGAAGACGTGCCAAACATCCAGGCACCTCTCCTGCTACACTACGCCGAGCTCGACGAGCGCGTCAATGCCGGCTGGCCGGACTACGAGGCCGCCCTGCAGGATAACGGCAAAGAGTACGAAGCGCACATCTACCCCGACGTCAACCACGGCTTCCACAACGACACCACGCCGCGCTACGACGAGGCGGCGGCTCAGCTGGCCTGGGAGCGTACAATCGCGTTCTTCAACGCTAAGTTGCGCAGCTAGCCAGTCTCCCCGGCGTGCAACGCCTCGCCCTAGTCTCCCAGCTCGGTAGTGCGTACGCCGGCCCGGATCGCTACCGTCATGTCGTTTTGCGCCGGTGGCACCGGACAGGAAAACCCATCGCTGTACGCGCAGTAGGGCTGGTACGCCTGGTTGAAGTCGATCAGCAGTTCATCACCCTCCGGGCTAGGCAGATCGATGTAGCGGCCCCCGCCGTAAGTTTCCTTTCCGGAGGTCGCATCGCGGAAGGGCAGGAACAGCAGACCGGCGTACTCCTCCGGTACGTTCGGATTGGTAGTTTCGTAAACATCCAGTGCGAGCTCCTCGCCCTGCAGTTCAAACGTAGCTCGCCCGTACACCCGAAACTCCGCCAGGCGGGCACTGCTGGTCTTCATCTCAATGATCTCCGGTTCGGAGTAGCGGGTGAAGTCGGCCACCACCACGTAGGCCGGATCGATGGGGTAGAAGTTGAGTCCGCCGAGCGCCTGCAGACGGGCCAGCTTGCTTTCGCTCAGGATCGTCCGCTCGGGATCCAGGTAGGTCTCGCTGAGGTCGGCCTGAAATGCTGCGGCGTCGGCTACAGCGGTTTCCTGATCCGCTTGAGCATTTACTGAGTCCGCTATGAAAGGACGTCGGCTAGCGCACGAGCATACCAGCAGTAGAACTAGGAGAGTGACGGGGAGGCTGTACCGAGCACGAGCCGCCGTGCGCAAAGTAGGAATAGCATGCATCAGACAAATCTACGCCGCCACCACCCAAAAAGGCCGAGTGGCTTCTAGCCCGAGTGTCTCCGGAGTACTGCGTAGTCGGATAGCGGGGGGCGAACTATCTTGATCGGTCCAGGCTACTCGGCCCCCGTATATTGTCCCGCCCACGAGACACCTTTCCGTACATATTCTAGACCGAACGCTGGTCCATCAGGAGCATAAGCGGCTATAGTTCAATGACGCGGTGCTACCGGCGGGCCCATTAAGTTTCGTAACCTTCAGCTTCACCAGTTTATGGTATCTGCCATTCTAGACCTATGCCCAAGCCCATCCGACCCGGAGAAGAACTCCCCACCCAGCGCCTCGAACCCTACCTGCGCCAGCAACTGCCCGAACTAACCGGCCCGCTCACCATCACCCAGTTTCACGGGGGACACGCTAACCTGACCTACGAACTTCGCTTCGGGGACCAGGAGCTGGTGCTGCGCCGCCCGCCCTTCGGCACCATCGCCCCCGGGGCTCACGACATGCGGCGGGAGTACCAGATCCTGTCCCGCCTGGGGGATCGCTTCGCACCCGCGCCCCGCGCCCTCTTGCTGTGTACGGATCCAGAGGTGATCGGTGCCGACTTCGTGGTCATGGAGCGGCGGCACGGCGTCGTGGTGCGCTACGGACTACCGGAGGTGTTCCAGGGGCTGCCCGACGTGGAGCGCAGACTGACCGATGCCCTCATGCGCGTAAGTGCCGATCTGCACCGCGTAGACGTAGCGCAGGCCGGTCTGCAGGACCTTGGGAAGCCCGCAGGATTCGCCGTCCGCCAGCTGCGCGGCTGGACCAAACGCTGGCAACTGGCCAAACTAGAGGAAAACGCCGCGATGGATCACCTGGCCACAGCCCTGGCTGACGATATTCCCGGGCCGCAGGCCGTGAGCATCGTGCACGGCGACCTGAAGTTCGACAACTGTCAGTATCAGGCCGAGGAGCCGGACCGCGTGAGTTCAGTCTTCGACTGGGATATGGCTACGCTGGGCGATCCGCTGATCGACCTGGCCGGCACGCTCAGCTTCTGGCCCGATCCGGCGCTGAACGCCGCCGACATGCCGATCCGCCTGCTGGACGGCAACTGGCCCGATAAAGCCTACCTCAAGGCCCGCTACGCGGAGTACACCGGCTTCGACCTGAGTCGTATGTCCTGGTACGAAGCCTTTGCCTGCTACAAAACTGCCGTGATCGCCCAGCAGCTCTACCACCGCTACGTTCAGGGGAGTACGCGGGATGAGCGGATGGAAAAGTTCGGCCGCGCCGCCCGCGCCTTCGCCCAATTGGGGCGGGACAAGCTCGCCGCCTAGCTCCTTACCTTGCACCTGCGGCCCCCCGCCCACTTAGAGGCCCGCCCCCCTAACCCCCCGACCATGCACTTCGCCTATACCCCCACCACCCAGGATAACATCCGCCACCTCACCGCCTTCATGGAGGAGCACGTATACCCCCTGGAGGCGGAGTATCGCGCGTTCACCCAGGCCAATCCCTGGCAGGTGTTTCCGCCGATGGAGGGGTTGAAGGAACGGGCCAAGGCCGCCGGACTGTGGAACCTGTTCCTGCCCGAGGAGTACGGTGAGCTCAGTCCGGGACTGACCAACCTGGAGTACGCCCCCCTGGCCGAGATCATGGGCCGCGTGCTCTGGGCCAGCGAGATATTCAACTGTAACGCCCCGGATACCGGCAACATGGAAGTGCTGGCTAAGTACGGCACCTCCGACCAGCAGCGCGACTGGCTGCTGCCGCTGCTCGACGGACAGATTCGCTCCGCCTTCCTGATGACGGAGCCGGCTGTAGCCTCTTCGGATGCCACCAATATCACGACCCGCATCGAGCGCGATGGCGATGACTACGTCATCAACGGCCACAAGTGGTGGAGTACCGGCGCGATGCACCCCGACTGCAAGCTGTACATCGTGATGGGTAAGACCGACCCCGAGGCCCAGCGCCACGTGCAGCAGAGTATGATCCTGGTGCCGGCCGATACGCCGGGGGTGGATATCGTGCGCCCGCTGCAGGCATTCGGGACGGTGGACAGTCCGCACGGCCACGCCGAGATCAAACTGACCGACGTGCGCGTACCGGCCGGTAATCTGCTGTTGGGGGAGGGCAGGGGCTTCGAGATCGCGCAGGGCCGGCTGGGGCCGGGGCGCATCCATCACTGCATGCGGCTCATCGGCACGGCCCAGCGCTCGCTGGAGCTGCTGTGTAAGCGGGTGGGGGAGCGGACGGCCTTCGGGCGGGAGCTCAGCAAGTTCAGCAGCATCCGCCAGGAGGTAGCACGCTGCCGCTGCGAGATCGAGCAGGCCCGCCTGCTGACCCTTTCGGCCGCCGACCGCATCGACCGCCAGGGCATCAAGGCGGCCAAGGATCTGGTGGCGATGATCAAGATCGTATGTCCGACCATGGCCTGCACGGTCATCGACCGCGCCATCCAGGCGCACGGCGGACTCGGCGTATCCAGCGACCTGCCATTAGCCGAATACTATGTCTACGCCCGCAGCATCCGACTTGCCGACGGTCCGGACGAAGTGCACATGTACCAACTGGGTCGCAATACGATCAGCGCGTATGGTAGTCTGCGCGAGCCTGCGGAGACGTCTCCCCTCTCCCCTGGAGAGGGGCCGGGGGAGAGGCAGAAAGGCAATGAGTAGCTACACATAAGTACAGCATTCAGAAGTACTGATAGCATGATCCGCATCCAACACGTTACCCTGATCGTCCGGGAACTCGCCCCCGCCCGCGACTTCTACGTACAGGAGTTCGGCTTGCGCGAACGCAGGGTGCCGGGGCTGGACTACCCGGGGGCCTTCCTGATCGTGAACGCGCAGCAGGAACTCCACCTCGCGGAGCTCCCCGACACGGCGCCGTCCTTCCGGGGCCATGTATGTCTGCGGGTGCCGGACTTCAGTGCCGTATTTCACCGCATGAAGGCGCTCGGCCGACTCGACACCTCCCCCTGGGGTAAGCTTCGCGAACTGCCGGACGGGTCGCTACAGCTGTACGTGCGCGACCCCTCGGGTAACCTGGTCGAGGTGTGTTCGGAGCCGGAAGACCGGGCCGGGATCGACCCGCAGATATTTGCCGATCCGCTTTACGGAGGCCAGCCGTTTCGGTACTTGGAATGACGCAGACGACGTTTGATGGTATCCGGATGCATTTCTCCGGCCTATATTCGCCCGTTACAGACTTACCAATATGCTTGATTTTGACGTACTCAATTACGATCCCGACACACCGGGCTTTTACGTCATTCTGCTGTCTACGCTCTTCTCCTTCTTCTTGTCTTCACTGATCGCGATCACCTATCAGCTGACGACCAAGAGCATCTACCGGCGGGCCCACTTTCTGCAGGCCCTGGTGCTGATCAGTATGGTGGCGGCGATGATCATGCAGGCCATTGGAGATAGCGTGGCGCGCGGGTTGGGTATCCTGGGTGCACTCAGTATTATCCGCTTCCGCACGGTGCTCGACGACCCCCGCAACATCACCTTCATGTTTGCCTCGCTGGGTGTGGGTATCGCGGCCGGCGTGCTGGGCTTTACCGTGGCGCTGACGTCTACCCTGGTGTTCTGTCTGGCCGCCTTCATCCTGTACCTATCCCCCCTGAGCGACAACAACGAGCTCATCGGTGAGCTGCGGCTACAGGTCCTTAAGGAAGACCACCTGCGGGCTACTATCGAGACGGCGATGGACCGCTACTGCCGCGACTACGAACTGGAAAAGCTTCGCTACCTCAACCCTAAGCGGATGAAGAACTACACCGAGCAGGGCCTGCCCGTGGTGGAGGAGATCAGCCGCGAAGACCTGCAGGAGTTTACCTACCTGGTACGGCTCCGCCCCTCCGCTACGCTGACCGAGCTGACCGCCGGATTGGAGGAGATCGAAGGACTCGAAGACCTGCGCCTCAATTTCCAGCAACGTCAAACCAAACTCTAGTCCGGCCGTGAAGATCAATCTGTTCTACATCGTGGTGGTCCTGGTAGGGGTAGCGCTATTCTTTTTGCTGAGCGATCCGCCGGGCGACGAACTGGCCTTCTACGGCTTTGCCGAAAGCAACGAGATGGAGGTCAACTACAACCAGCCCGGCGCGGTAGTCCGCATCCTGGTGCAGCCGGGGCAGGCCGTCGATAGCGGCGACGTGCTCCTCGTACTGGAAAGCCGGCCTAAACAGCAGCGGCTCGCCGATCAGGCCTACCGCATCGAGGAAGAGACCGCCGAGCAGGCCGATCGTCAGGCCAGCCGCCGCGAAGACCTGGCTGCCCTGGAGCTCGAACAGCGTAACCGACTGGCTACCATCGACGAACAGATTACGGAGCTGCAGCAGGAGATCGACTTCAAGTCCTCCCTATCGCAGGAGTTGAGCACCGTAGACCTGCCCCGGGCTACCTACCAACCCCTGCGCGACGAACTGCAGCAGCTCGAACAGCGCCGCCAGCGGGCCGTAGATAGCTATACCCAGGAACGCAGTGCGCTGGAGCGTAGCCTGACCTACGGACAGTCGCCCGCCCGCCAGCGTATCCTCCGCCTGCAGGCCGAGGCCCGCTTCGATAGCAGTCTGCAGCAGGAGCAGGTCATCCTGACCGCCCCGGCCGATGGCCTGGTGGGTAGCATCAACTGCCGGGAAGGAGAGTATAAATCTGCCTACGCCAACCTCATCACCTTCTACCAACCGCACTCGGAGCTGGTCAAGGGGTATGTACACGAGAATTTGGCCGTGGAGGTCCGCGTGGGTGATCAGTTCGACGTGATCAGTCTGCAGGAGGAAGGGAGCCAGTACCGCGGGGAGGTGATCGGTCTCGGCAGCCGGATCGTCGAGATTCCCACCCGCCTGCGCAAGTTTCCCGAGGTAGCCAGCTACGGACGGGAAGTGACGCTGCGGATTCCCGCTACGAACGACTTTCTGCAGAAAGAGAAGGTGAGTCTGCGGTACCTCGGTCAAGGCGAACGGGAGTGATGGGTCGCTACGTACTGCTGTCCGTAATGCTCACGGGGCTATGCTCCGCCGCAGGTGCTCAGGCGATCGACGTGGAACAGTTCTTCGCCCGGGGTGGCGTCAACCTGTCCGCCCCTGCACCCCAAGCCGGTCCCCGCTTTCGCACCCCCTTCATCGACTCGTACGACCTGCGCACCGAGACGGACGAAAACAACTACGAACGGCAGGAGTACACCCTGCGGCTCAACTTCTCCTCCCGCGGCCGCGCCCGGGCCCAGCGGGCGTTCTACGATCAGCTACTACTGGAACCCCTGGAAACTCTCAATGAAGCGACCTGCGACCGTACCGAAGACCTCTACCGCGACTGGGTCCGGCTCTACCTGCTGCAGCGCGAACTGGAGATCGTCGACTCCCTACAGCTGGTGTACCAGGACCGGCAGCGCGTTGCCGATCGCTACGCCGCCGCCCTGCGGGGTGATCCTAACGACCGCTTTAAATTACGTACGGATCGGACGGAACTACTCCTTGATCGGCAGGCTATTCTACAGCGTATAGCGCAACTGCGTGCAGCCTACGGACTCGACGATGCCCCCCTGGACTTCACCGCCTTTCCTACCGTTGACGACTTAGCTACCCGCGCTGAAGAACTAGCCATAGCCCCCCGTCAGGATCCCGAAACCGCCTATGACCTGGCGCTCATCGACCGGGAGATCGCCCTGGAAGAAGCCGAAGGACGGCAGTTGCTCGACTTCCTGCAACTGCGCTACCGCTCCAATCGAGACAGTGAGTTCAGAGAGAATTTTTCGGTTGGACTAGCCCTACGTATCCGCGATTCTGGCGACAGCAAGCTGAAGATCCGGCAACTACAACTCGAGAAAGAATTGATCGAGCGGGAGGGAAGTTTGCAGACGCAGGTGCGCCAGATCGCCGGCACCTTCAGCGCTACCGCCCTGCGCGGCGCCATCGCGTCCTACCGGGCCACGGAGCTGATCCTCCGCGAAGAAGCCGACGACCTGAGTAGTTTGGCCACCACCGTGGCGAGCCGGGAAGACGTAGACCCCCGCTTTCTGCTGCGCGTAAACGCCCAACGGCTCGAGCGGCAACTGGACCGGCTTAGCGCAGTAGAGCGGGTACTGGAAGCGTATCTGGACTGGCGGGACGCCCGCGAGGAACTGTGCAGCTATCCCGGTGGCGAACTGCTGTAGTTGCTACAGAAATACCACGGACTCCTGCCCCTCGACCCAGGCCGCCATGCGATCCTTATAGGCCGTATGCACCTGCGGCCGCTTTACTTTCAGTGTGGGTGTGAGCATATTATTCTCTACACTGAAGGGCTCGTCGAGCACCACTAAGGCTCCCAGTTTCTTGTAGCTTGGTAGCTTACTATTTACTTCGGCCAATTGCGCTGATAGGCTGTCCTTCAGGGTAGTACGATCCTTATCCTCGGCTATTTCCGATAGCGACACGAGCATGAGGGGTTGTGGCATACCGAGGCCCACTACGCAGAGCTGGTCGATGTCGGTGTTACCGGAGAACTTCTCCTCGATCTCACTGGGTACGATAAATTTGGCCTTGGCCGTCTTGAAGGTGTCCTTCACGCGACCTGTGAGGGTCAGAAAGCCGTCAGCGTCGATCTGCCCCTGGTCGCCGGTGTGGAGCCAGCCGTCGGCGTCGATGGCCTCGGCGGTCTTCTCCGGGCTCTTGTAGTAACCGACCATGGTGTAGGAAGCCCGTGTGAGTACCTCGTTCGTCTCAGGATCGAGCTTACACTCCGTACCGGGTAGGGTCTGGCCTACGGAACCGGGGCGGTCCTGCTCGGGATAGATCATGTGTCCCACCGCGCCGTTCTCGGTCATGGCGTAGGCTTCGGCGATAGGGATACCGAGGCGGGCAAACCAGTCCTTGGTCTCCTGGGGGATTGGGGCGGCTCCGGTGACGTTACGGCGCGACTGATCCAGGCCCAGCCCCTTGCGGATCTTGCGCTTGATGAACCAGGAAACCAGCGGGATGCCGAGCAGACTATCCAATTTCTCCTGCGGCAGCTTCTTGAGCACCCCCTGGCGCAGCTTGGTCCAGATGCGGGGCACGGCAAAGAAGAAAGTAGGCCGGGCATCCTGGAGATTGGCCGCAAAGCGCTCGATGCTTTCGGTAAAGAAGATCTCCCCGCCGTGGGTAAAGCAAATGGTCTCGATCGTACCCCGCTCGGCCACGTGGTTCAGGGGCAGGAAGGAGAAGTAGCGGTTGTTGCCATTGTAGTCATTGGCTAGCGGATTGCGGTCCCAGAGCTCGGCCATCAGCGCGATCTGGTTCTTCAGGCTCAGCATCACGCCCTTGGGGGTACCCGTGGTGCCGCTGGTGAAGATGATGGTCCAGAGTCCGTCGGGGTCCGGGGTAGGGGTACCCTCCATCGGGGAGTTTTCGGCCAGGATCTCCTCCCAGGCCTTGCCGCGCGTGACCTCGGAGTTACCCGCGTAGTGTGGGAAGCGAATGACGGGCATGCCTTCGGGTACACCGGTCTGCATACTCTCCCATACCTCGGTCTTTCCTACGAAGAGTAGATCCACGTCGCCCAGTTCCAGCACCTGGGCGATCTGCTCGCCGGTCAGGGTAGCGAAGAAGGGGACGCTGACGTGGCCGGCCATCATGATGGCCAGGTCGGCGATGATCCACTCGCGGCAGTTTTTGGAGACCAATCCGATGTGGCTGCCGGGCTTCAGGTCCTGGGCGTGCAGGTAGCTGGCGACTTTGCGGGCCATCTGGCCTACTTCGCCCCAGGTGTAGGTTTCCCAGCGCTCGCCGAACGGCTGGTGCAAAAAGGGTTTATCCGGCTGGCTGGCTTCTCTGCGGTAAAATGCTTCTAGGGTGGTCAGACTGTACATGGCCGGAAGGTACGGCAGGCGGGCGGGGTCGCGGGTGCGGTGAAATTTTAGCTGCGGACTATGTGCTTACCCGCGTACGTATGTACAAACCATGAGCCAGTCAGGATTCGCTAACACGAATATTTCGGGACTGTACTCCAAGAATAAGCGGTTATTTGAGGAGTACAATCCCAAAAAACTTATATTTACTGGATGCAAACGAATGTGAGCCGTACTATACGAACCGCCGTCGTAGAACGAATGGAGGATCGCAAAGCGATTATCATTCAGGGTGCACGGCAGGTAGGAAAGACAACCTTGATCGAAAAGATCGTTGGAGATCGCCCCGATGTATTGTGGGTAAATGGAGACGACCCGTCCGCGCGGTTGAGGTGGAGCGATATTACGCGCGCTCTACTCACTCAGCTTGTTGTTGGATATCAGTTTCTGGTAATCGATGAGGCTCAGCGGATCGAAAACGTGGGTCTTGCGGTAAAGATGTGCATCGATGGCCGCTTACCGGTAAAGGTGATTCTCTCCGGCAGTTCATCCCTGAACCTTGCCTCCTCCCTCAATGAGCCCCTAACGGGCCGCAAGTGGTCGTATGAATTATTCGCTCTTAGCTGGAGTGAGATCGTAGGGGCTATCCGACTACCGGCGGCGCTCAACCGTCTGGATGAACTATTAGTGACCGGTTGTTATCCGGAGGTCGTCACGGCTACGGATAGCAAGGAGCAGCGCTTGCGAGAGATAGCAGCCTCCTACCTGTACAAGGATATCTTGGAATATGGGGATGTAAGGAAGCCGGATTTGATTGTCAAACTCTTACGTGCACTTGCCTACCAGATCGGTGCAGAAGTAAGCTATCAGGAGTTGTCACTACTTCTGGGCGTGGACAACAAGACGGTGCAACGGTATATTCAGTTGCTGGAAGATTCCTACGTCCTGCTCAGGTTATCCGCCTTATCCACTAACCCCCGCAAGGAAATTTCCACCTCGAAGAAGATCTACTTCCTGGATAATGGGATTCGCAACGCAGTGATCGATGACTTCAAGCCTTTCGCCGAACGCGCCGACCGCGGTGCACTCTGGGAAAACTTCATGGTGACCGAACTCTACAAACACCATCGTAACCAAGGCAGTAGGGGGCAATTCTATTTCTGGCGAAGCAAAACGCAGTCTGAGGTCGATCTAGTTATTTCCGCTGGAGGAACGTACGAAGCGTATGAGTTTAAGTATAGTGCGCGTAAGAAGGCACGCTTTGCTAAAAGCTTCCTGGAACGGTACAAACCACGAGAAACAAAAGTGATTAATCCGGAAAATTTCCACGAGTCACTTCTACACTAGCTGGCTTCTACTATACACTACGCTATCCCCTCTTTCACCATGACCTACCAGGAATACGAACGCACCGTCTACGACTGGCTGCTGGGGCTACAGCGCCGTCAGTCCGAACTACGCTTCAGCACCCGGCAGAAGGCCAGTAAGGGAGCCCGCGACGATCTGTTCATCGGCACCGAGCACTCGCGCTACTTCAGCACCACCTTCTGGACGATCCCCATCGCGTATCCCGGCGTAGCCGGGGGACTCATCAACCTGCTGTTCCGGCAAAAAGCCAGTGTGTTCAGCTACGAATTCTACGTGCGTGCACCCCGCACGGTGGGTGATGACCAGCAACTCGCTGCCTGCCTGGACCTGGCGCAGCGCCTTCGCCTCCTGGACCAGCCCCTGCTCCTGCGTGCGCGCCCACCGCGTGCCGGAACCAAGGACGAAATGCTAGTGATCCAGGGAAAAGAAAGCTCCTACCGCTCACTCGATGACCTGCTGACCGATGCGGAAGACGACCTGTTAACCTTCCTGCCCCTGGTAGATCGTTTGATCGAGGAAGTGAAGCAGTACCACCCAGCCTTTGTAGCGCACCGCATCACCGCTGCGGAGTACGCCCGTATGCAGGAGCTCGTAGAGCAGCGGCAGCTACCGCACCGTGCGGAAGACACACCGCCGCAGCAACTGGCGGAAGACCCCGCACCGTACGGAGCAAGTAGCCGCCCTGTCGACCGCGATCCCGGTATTCCTCTGAACCAGATCTTTTACGGTCCGCCCGGCACCGGTAAGACCTATGAGACGGTCAACGAGGCCGTGCGCATCACCAACCCCGCCTTTCCTATAGGGGAGCGCAGCCGCCGCCTGGTGCGCGAAGAATACCGGCGGCTAGTGAGCGAGGGGCGCATCGTGTTCACCACCTTCCATCAGAGCCTGAGCTACGAGGACTTCGTAGAGGGTATTAAACCGAGGCTCCAGTCAGGGGGGCATGGTACCGGGGAGGAAGCAGCGGGCGACCTCGGCTTCACCCTCGCATCCGGCATCTTTCGCGAGCTGGTAGATACCGTGCGTACGGCCAACCGCGCCGCTAGTATGGCCAGTACCCAGGCTGGATTACGGATCGACAAACAGCTTATTCGGCGCGGTCAGCCGTACAAGATGTCATTGGGTAACGTGCGGGATGCGAATGATGCAGTGATCTATGACTACTGCATAGCCAACGACTGCATCAGTCTGGGCTACGGCATTGCGATCGACTTCACCGGGGTGGCGAACGAGCGTGAGATCCTGGCGCGCATCCAGCAGCAGCGTGGCGACGGACAGTCGGACTACGGCTACGAACTCACTGCGGTACGCAACTTCGTGGTCGCCATGCAGCCCGGTGATCTGGTCTTCGTTCCCGACGGCCTACAGACCATCCGGGCCGTAGGCGTAGTTACTGGCGACTACTACCACAAGGTCGACGCACCCATCCGGCACGCACAGTTTCGTCCGGTGCGCTGGCTATACCAAAACATCGCCTATCCCATCAAGACGGTGTACGGCCGGCAGTTCAGCGTGCAGACGGTGTACCCCATGGAGAAATCTGTCCTACAGGCCGGACTGGAGCGCGAGCACGACCACCGGCCGGCGTCCAACAACTACGTGCTGATCATCGACGAGATCAACCGCGGCAACGTCTCCCGCATCTTCGGCGAGCTCATCACGCTACTGGAACCCGACAAGCGGCTCGGTCAGCCGGAGGAGCTTACCGTTACCCTTCCGTACAGCCGTGATACGTTCGGTGTACCGGCCAACCTCTACCTCATCGGCACCATGAATACGGCCGATCGCAGCGTGGATGCCCTGGACAGCGCCTTGCGCCGTCGCTTCACCTTCCGCGAGCTTACCGCCCGTCCGGACTTGCTGGCGGACCGACGGGTCGGAGAGGTGGAGTTGAGCGCGGTGCTCCAGACCATTAACGATCGCGTGGAGCGGCTACTCGACAAGGATCACCGGATCGGCCATGCGTACTTTATGCCCATCGACGGTACCGTGGTCAGTCTGCAGGCGGTGCTAGCCAGCCAGGTAATCCCCTTACTGGAAGAGTACTTTTTCGGCGATACGGAAAAGCTCCGCCTGGTACTGGGCACGGGCTTTTTCGAACGACTCGATACGTTCGTTTCCTTCGCACCGGGCACCGGGGAGACCTACCACGACGGGCAGCCCCGCTACCGCCTGCTGGACATCCGCGATATGTCCGAGGCAGGCCTTGTGCGGGCCCTGACCGAGCTGATGTGACCAGGCTGACGGTCTATGAACACGAACGGCTAGGGCAAGCGCCAGAGGGCCGCCTGACTGCCGGACAGTTGACTGCGCTACAGCGCTTTCATGCTAGTAGTCCACAACGCTACTTCGACCTGTGCTACCGGGGCATTCAGTTGCTGTCTTACGTGGGCGTGCTGCGCGTGGGTGACTTACAGCTCGAGATCCTACCCAAGCTGGACCGCCACCACGCCGAACCTTTCTGGCGTGATCGTCTGCTCGACATGCTACGGGTCGTACACCGGCTACCGCTTGCCGCACCCACTAGCACGCAGCTGCAGACTCGGCCGCACAACATTCTGGACCTGTACCTGGAACGCTACGCCCACGAAGTGAGCAAGCTTCTCCGCCGGGGTCTGGCCCGCCGCTACCGCACGACGGAGCAGAACGCTACGGCCCTGCGCGGACGCCTCCTCTTTGCCGAGCAGCTCCGGCACAACCTGGTACACCGGGAGCGCTTCTATACTGCTACGGCGACCTACGACCAGGAGTTCGTCCACCACCAAATTTTGTTACAGGGACTAAAGTTAGCGGTGCAGCTAACCGATAATCCCTTGGTAAGTAACACACTACGCGCTTCGATCGCCAGGTTTCCGGAGCTCCCGGCGCTGCGCATCACGCCGGCGGTGTTCGATCGCTTGCCGGCTACTCGGGCTACCCGGTCCTACGGTCCTGCTCTGTCGATCGCCCGGCTGCTTCTACTGAACTACCACCCCGATCTGGTGGGCGGTCGCGAGCACTTGATGGCCCTACTCTTCGATATGAACGCGCTGTGGGAGCGCTTTCTGACAGTGGCCCTTCAGCGCTACCTGCCGGACTACGAGGTCGCAGCGCAGCCACGTAAAGCGTACTGGCAGTCTGATCGGCATACCGCTACCCTGCAGCCAGATATCGTGCTGCGCAGGCACAAACAAATCATCGTACTGGACGCCAAGTGGAAGGAGCTTTCGGGAGGACAACCCGGCGCGCAGGACCTGCGCCAACTGTATGCTTACGCCCTGCAGTTCGGCGCGGAGAAGGCAGCGCTGCTCTTACCGGGGGCGCGGCCGCGGGTGCGGGGGGAGTTCGGGGAAGGCCATGCAGATAGCATGATAGGCCGGGAGGGGAGTGTGCTGTACGTGCCGCTAGGTGGGGTGGGGGAGGCCTGGTTGCGGGATATTGCTGCGCGGATCTATGCGTGGATTGCCGGGAAGTGACGGCCGAAGCTATCGCTACAGTAAAAACCGTCCCCCCAGGGTGAAACCGAGCACATTGTCATCGCTGGGCAGTACCGCGTAGGCAGACCGACCAGTGGTGGTAAACGTGAACCCGGTCTCCAGGGCGATGCCGGGGCGTAGGAAGATTAGCGCCCCCAGTGCTATATCGTAGGAAACGTAGCTGCGGACCGTGCCATATCTCCCGTAGATGGAGGAGTCGTCGTACTGATTGGTCCGGTTGTAGTTGGCGCCGAACTGCAGAAAGGGTATAAACCGACCGGTATTCTTGGGAAGGAGGCGCAGGGAAAGTCCGCCGGCCAGCGTATAATCTGCTGCTCGGGCACGGTTCCGACTATGGGGCCGGCGGCTTCTGCTGTACTTGCCGCGAAAGCCCAGGGCGGCGGATTCGGAAATGAAGTAATGGACTTCCGGCGTCAGACTGAGGGCAAGTCCACCGTTCTGCCGCAGTTCCGTGGATAGACCGCTCACGCTACTCCCCAGCATCACGCTGCCCTTCTCAAAGCGGAACACGGAGGCTGTGGTATCGCGGGGTCCGTTCAGGAGGAACTGAACGGCAAGTGAGATGCTCAGTTGATTAGGGGTGTCGGCAAAGGAGAGCAGGGCGATTTCAGGCACGGCTCGCACCGAAGATCCAGCGGATAGACTAGCGCCGAGGCTGGGCACGAAGGCTACTTGACTCCGCGTAGGCAGCAGAGTGGAATTCAGATACAGCACACTGGCTCCTACAAACAGACTACCGCCCGCGGAATTGGTAAAGTAGGCGCGGGCAGCTGGGTTGATGGCCAGGGTAGTTGACCCCCCACCACCGGCGCGTACTGCACTTACCGATAGGCCGACTTCCAGCCAGTCGGTCGCCAGCGTACTGTAGGTCGGTGAGATTGCTACACTGAGGGCGGCAGGCTTACCCCAACGGCCCAGTCCCAGTAGATCGGAGGCCAGGGGAAGGTCCATGACCCTAAGGGCGGATGAGGTGCCGCCTCCGAACGTGATGAATTGGTCGCCCCGCCGCAGCTGGGCCTGGGTGGTGAGTGTGTGTAGAAGGAGAAGAAATAGAAAAGTCAGACGAATCACAAAAGTGAGGTTTGGGTGATGGAAGGCTAGCTGGATTATGCAGCGTAACTTTCCGACGAACTACTAAACCGACGAATTTGCGCTACTTTTCATTGCTCTTAGTACTTACTTTGTGCACCTGCGTTCGCGCCCAGAGTGCTACTAGTGAGGCCGATCGCCCCCTAACCTACTACCTGCCGGATCTGGAGTACGACCCCAGCATCCCCACCCCGGAGAGTTTCCTGGGCTACCAGATCGGGGACTGGCACATCTCGCACGACCTGCAGCAGGCCTACATGCGGCTCCTGGCGGCCAGTAGCGACCGGATCGAACTGATGGAGATCGGGCGGACGTACGAGCATCGTCCGCTGCTGAACCTGATCTTTACGAGTCCGGAGAACCACGGCCGACTGGAGGAGCTGCGGCAGCGTCACCTGAACTGGAACCTGGCCGACGGGGGACTGAGCGACGGTGATCTGGAGGAGGTGCCCGCCGTACTGTATCAGGGATTCTCGATCCACGGCAACGAGCCCAGTGGAGCCAATGCCGCGCCGCTGGTCGCCTACTACCTGGCCGCCGCTCCCCTGAGCGAAGTAGCCTTCCTGGAGAATAACATCGTGGTATTCGACCCCGCCTATAATCCGGACGGAATGAACCGCTTCGCCAGCTGGGTGAACAGCCACAAGAACAAGACGCTGACCGCCGACCCCAACGACCGGGAGTACAACGAGGCCTACCCCCGCGGGCGGAGCAACCACTACTGGTTCGACCTCAACCGGGACTGGCTGCCCGTGCAGCACCCCGAGAGTCGGGCCCGTATTGCGGCCTTCCACCGTTGGAAGCCGAACGTGCTCACCGACCACCACGAGATGGGTAAGGACGCCACCTTCTTTTTCATGCCCGGTGAGCCCACGCGGGTGCACCCCAGCACCCCGAAGATCAATCAGGAGCTGACGGCCAGGATCGGTACCTACCACGCCGCGGCTCTCGACGAGATTGGCTCGCTGTACTACAGTGGGGAGGGGTATGACGACTTCTACTACGGCAAGGGCTCTACCTACCCCGATATCCACGGTACGGTCGGAATTCTGTTCGAGCAGGCCAGCTCGCGGGGGCACCTGCAGGAGACGGAGAACGGTCTGCTCGACTTCCCCTTCACGGTGCGCAACCAGGTGACCACCGCCCTGAGTACCCTGGAGGCCTTTGGGGAACTGCGCAACGAACTGCTGACCTACCAGCGCGATTTTAATCTGGATGGTGTAACGCAGAGTGGCTACGTCATCGATGCCGACGGCGATCCGGGCCGCGCGCGGGAGCTGGCCAACATCCTGGCACGCCACGATCTGCCCGTACAGCGTGGCACGGGCGGCGACGGCGAGGCCTACTACGTACCAAAAACCCCCTTTTCGGAGGCGGCCTTCGAGCCCATCTTGGAGTTTGAGGACAGTCTGTTTTACGACGTATCCACCTTCTCGCTGCCGATGGCCTTTAATTTGCCGTACAGCGAGGTGAGCGGGGGCGTGCCGGGTGGACGCGACTGGACGGACTACGATCCCGCGGCCGCACTGCCCGCCGTAGACCACGCGGCGGCGACCTACGCATACCTACTCCCTGCTAACGACTACTACTCCGCTAAGGCGGTATACCGACTGCTCGCGGCCGGCGTGCGCGTTAAGGTCAGTGACCAGCCCTTCGCTACCGGCGACGGACAAAACAGCTTCGGCAGGGGTACGGCGATGATCCCGGTAGTGGGTCAGGACATGACGGTGGAGGAACTGCACACGCTCATTACTGAGATAGAGAACGAAACGGGGCTGGACTTCATTCCCGCTGGCGGAGGCACCGTCGATGCGGGCGGGCTCATGTTCGGCTCCCGCTCGGCCTACCAAACACTGCGCACGCCGGAGATCGCTCTGTTGGTAGAAGGCGGCACCAATAGCCTGGACGCCGGGGAGATCTGGCACCTGCTCGACCAACGCTTCGGCATACCGATCACCAAACTGCCCATCGATGAGGTGGCCGAAACCGACCTGAGCCGCTACAATACGATCGTGATGCCGGATGGCCGCTACGACAACCTCCACGAGGACGTTGCCACCGCCCTGCAGGAGTGGATGGGTAGCGACCACGTGTTCATCACCATCGAACGCGCCGGCACCTGGGCGGCGAAGAACGGACTGGCTGAGATCACTACCCGCAAGGTGGAAAACCCCGACTCCAGCATCACGCAGCGCCCCTACGAAAAGGCCTATCGCGACCGCAGCGGCCGCGTGCTGGGCGGATCCATCTACCAGGCTACGGGCGATCTGACTCATCCGCTACTCTTCGGTCTTCAGCGGGAGGAGATGCCGGTGTTCCGTACGGGTACGCTGCTCTACGAGCCGGCGAAGAACGTCTACGCCACCCCCCTACGCTACACCGACGCGCCGTTGGTGAGCGGCTACAGTCCCCGCAGCTTCGCGGACTCGGCCGCCGGATCGGCGGCCATCATCGTGTGCGGCGTTAACGGCGGCCGTACGATCTCTTTCGCCAGCAACCCCAATTTCCGGGGCTTCTGGTACGGCGGCAACCGACTGTTTATGAATGCCATCTTTTTTGGCTCTACCATCTCCGGTGCCGCAGCAGAATAACCTTATGAAGTTCTACCCCGCACAGGTCGACGCCATCGCCGAAGCCCTGCAAAATATCTTTCAAAACGGTACCTACGCCGACCGCGAGATCGCCCGCATCCTCAAGGCCGACAAGCGGCGGGGAAGCAAGGACCGCGCCTTTATCGCCGAGCATACCTATGGCGTGGTGCGCTACTATCGTCTTTACGCTCACCTGGCCGGGGGGGAACCGCGCGAGAAGTCCGATTACTGGCGTCTCGTCGGCGTACACCTACTGCTGCAGGGTCACGTACTGCCCAACTGGCGCGAGTTTGCCGGACTGAATATGGCCGACCTCCAGGAAGACCTCGGCGCGGCGCGGGCCGAGCGCGTACTGCGCGAGAGCATTCCCGACTGGCTCGACGAGCTGGGCGAACAGCAACTGGGCGCAGACTGGGCACCCACCCTGACTGCCCTCAACGAACAGGCACCGGTCGTTCTGCGCGCCAACCGACTCAAGGCCAGCCCTACCGAAGTGCAAACGGCCCTAGCTGCCGATGGTATCGTCACCGAGCTCCTCGACGCCGACGCCCTGCGCGTGACCGAACGCAAGAACCTGTTTCGCACCCAGGCCTTCCGCGACGGACTCTTCGAGCTACAGGATTTCAGCAGTCAGCAGGCCGCCCCCGCCCTGGAGGCCGAGCCCGGGCAACTGGTCATCGACGCCTGCGCCGGAGCCGGCGGCAAAACCCTGCACCTGGCGGCTTTGATGGAGAATAAGGGCCGTCTGCTCAGTCTCGATATCCACGGCTGGAAGCTGGACGAGCTTAAGCGCCGCGCCCGCCGTGCCGGGGTCACGAATATGGAGCCCCGCCCCATCACCAGCACTAAGATCACCAAACGACTCACCGGCAAGGCCGACCGGGTACTGCTCGACGTACCCTGCTCCGGTCTGGGTGTACTGCGCCGCAATCCGGACGCCAAATGGAAATTGTACCCCGACGTGATCGATCGCGTGGTAGCCGAGCAAGCCGATATCCTTAGCCGATACAGCCGCATGGTCAAGCCCGGTGGTAAGCTGGTGTACGCGACCTGTAGCGTGCTACCGCGTGAGAATGAGCAGCAGGTAGCGCAGTTCCTGGCTTCCGACGCCGGACGGGGCTGGACGCTGGAGTACAGTCAGAGCTACCTGCCGCAGCGCGATGGCTACGACGGATTCTTTGTGAGCCGGATGTCCTTAACGGAGTAGCGGTCCATCATGCCGATATTCTTCGCATCGAAGGTGCCGGTATGCGTGCACTGGAAGCGTTTATCCAGCCGGTCGCAGGTAGCCTGACTTACGGTCACCTCCCCCGGAGTACCGGCCGCTTCCAGCCGCGCGGCTTGATTGACGGTGTCTCCCCAGATGTCGTAGGCAAACTTGTGCTGCCCCACCACCCCGGCTACTACTTCACCACTGTGGATGCCAATGCGGGCGGTAAATAGTTGCTTCTTCTTCAGGTACTCCTGCATCTCCAGCGCGGCCCGCACGGTCTTGGCGGCGTGATCGGGATCGGGCTCCGGCAAGCCGCAGACGCACATGTACGCATCGCCGATCGTCTTGATCTTTTCCAGTCCATGCCGCGCGGTGATCTCATCAAAGGCCCGGAATGTTTCGTCGAGCATGCGCACCAGTTCCTCCGGCTCGGTGCGACTGGCGATCTTGCTGAAGCCCACGAAGTCGGAGAAGAACACGGTAGCCTCCTCGAAGCGGCGCGCGGTGGCCTTACCGCTGTCCTTGAGTTCTTTTGCAACCGATGAAGGTAAAATATTGAGTAGCAAATCATTCGAACGCTTTTGTTCTTCTTCGATCCGGCTATTCTTCTCGCTGAGCAGCTGCTGGAATTTCTGCGAGGAGCGGTACCGCAAGTAGAGCAGACCGAGTGCGACGAGTACGCCCAGCGCCAGGACGATAAAGAAGTTGCGCCGTTGTCGTTCTTCCTGCGTCAGGGCCCGCTGCTCCTCTAGCAGCATATCCTGCTGCATCAGCGCGAAGCTATCGTTGAGGGCCTTAAACCGGAAGCTGTCGATGGAAAGATCCTGTTTCTGGATCCGCAGCAGCTGCCGGAGTTGGGTGTCCGTAAGCGCCTCGATCTCGCGGTTTTGCAGGGCTACGATCGCTCCCAGCGCGCTCTGATTGAGCTCGTCCTCTCGTTGTTTTGGTCGCTGCCCGCCGCGCAGCGTGCGTAGGTCCGGTAGGCGGACTATGCCCATAGTATCCGACCCCGTGATCTGCTGAAGACGGGCAGTGATGGAGTCTACCGAAGCATTCATTCCCGCCGTACGAAAGCCTGTCGATGCTGCGCGCAGGGCCTTCACGCCCTCGATGCGATCGGTAGATTTCGCCTGCGAGTCTTCGAGCAGGGCCCGGCCGCGCAGGTAGTTACCGTACGCCTCCACGTCGGGCAGTCGCTGTTGCTGGCCGGACTCCATCAGGGCCTCGCTCTGCGCGCGGGCCAGGGCATACTTACCCTGACGTATCATCTGTTCGATGGCCGCGATCTGTCCGTCGTAGCGGGTCTGGGCGGAGAGCGCAGGTGCGAGGCCAAGGAGCAGTAGAAGCAGGGTAGTACGCAACATTAGGTACAACGTACGGTAAGAATCGGGAGGCCGGTTGTGCGGGGGTGTTACTTGGTGGGATCGTGGCCCCAGTTCTTGAGGCTGTACGCCCAGTCACTGCCCTCGGCCTGCTTCGGTTTCTGCGCCAGGTGACGGTGCACGTAGCCGACTACTTTATTCATGTGCTTATAGTCGTCGTCGGTCAACTCGGCCTTTTTAGTACGTTTGATCTCGATGATCCGTTTGCCGCTCTTGTGTCCCGTGCTTTCCTTGTCGCTGCCGCTGGTGTCGCCCACGGACTTAGACTCCTCGGTTTGTAGCCAGTCCTCCAGTTCCTGAGGCGCCATATTGACGACGTCCTTGAACTCCTGGTAGATCTCTTCGTGTGATTTATCGGCCATGGTGGGGGGAATATAGATTAAGGTTAGTTAGCTGATTCGTCGGCCGCATCTTCCATGCGGTTCTCGAAGGCTTCCCGGTCGCCGCTTTTTATGGCTTCGACCTCGGCGTCGATTTCCTGTTCGAGAAAGTAATTGAGTACGGTGCGAATTGTTGCGATGGCGGCGAGCTTGCCGATCTGGTCCCAGCCCGGCGCAATGGCGGTGCTGATGATGTCCGCCGCCAGCTGAAATTCCAGTGCCACGATGAGGTAGCGGGCCAGGGTCAGCCGTAGCGCTACGAAGTCCTGCTCCGTGCGGGTGAAGATCCGACCGGCGTAAAGCCACAGGGCAATCACTACTCCCCAGGCGATCACCAGTACGCCGCAGAGTTCTACGGCTAGCTTGACGTACTCCGCGAAGTGGTAGATATAGCCCTCGGCCTGTTCGTAAAAGTGGTCTTCCATAAGTTAGTGCAGGTAGCTGGCTCCGTTCAGATCCAGTACACTACCGGTAGTGAAGCGGGCCTCCGGACTGGCGAGGTAAAGTACGGCGCGGGCCACTTCCTCTACCGTCGCTACGCGATTGAGGGGACTTTGCGCCCGGACTGCCTCGCCGGCCTCACCCTGCAAGTGCGGACGGGCCATGGCGGTCTCGATGAAACCCGGAGCGATGGCGTGTACGGTAATATTATCACTACCTACCTCCCGGGCCAGACTCTGGCTCAGGCTATGCAGACCGGCCTTGGCAGCTCCGTAGCCGACCTGTCCGGCCTCCCCACGGTACGCTCCCCGGCTTCCGATGTTGATGATGGTGCCACCCCCCCGGCGGCGCATGTGCTGGATGACCTGAAAGGCCGCTGCGGCGGGACCGACCAGATTGGTATTGAGCGTCTGCTGAAAGGTAGCCAGCCAGGTATCGAAGGGCATGCTACCGTCCACGGGATGCGGCTGAAAGATCCCCGCATTATTGATTAGAATATCCACCCGGCCCAGTTTAGCTACCGCGCTATCGACCAGGCGCCGCGCCGCCTGCGGATCGGACAGATCGGCCTGCAGTACGGCGTGCCCCGCCCCGGGTAGCGAAGCCTGCAACAGCTTTGCTTCAGCTGCACTGCTGTGGTAGTGGATACACACCCGTGCACCGGCCTGCGCGAGTAGGGTAGCGGTAGCCCGGCCTACCCCCCGGCTGCTGCCGGTGACCAGGGCGGTGCGATTGCTGAAGTCGACTGTTATCATAGTGTAAAGGTTGGTGGGCTCGTCATACTATCCGGGGGGGCTAGGCGTCTTAGCGGTATCACCCTATAAGCTATGTACTACCGCCTCGTGTTCGTTTTCCTCCTGCTGGCCAGCTCCCTCTGTAGCTGGGGGCAGGCCGGTACCCTAGCTAGGAAGGATCAGCAGGCCCTCCAGGAGGCCGAGCTGCGCATGGCCATTTTGGTGGAGACGGTCTACACCGATAGCTCCGCCGAGGTCCGCTTCCAGGCCTGCCGGGACCTCATCCGGGAATTGGTCACCGCGCTGGACCGACCGAACTCCTTCGCCTACCCCTTCGACCAGTTGCCGGGACTGAGTATCCAGTACGCACCGGACCGAAGCTTTCGCATATTCAGCTGGGAGCTGATGGTGGACCGCGATGGATACCGCCACTACGGCGCCGTACAAAAGAATAGCAAACAGCTTGAACTGGAAGCACTCGTCGACCGGGGTGACGGCTGGCTGAAAAACCCGGAGAATGCAGTAGTGGGCGCCAGCAACTGGCTAGGCTACGTGGTCTATACCATTGTAGCGGGGGGGACGTACGATGGACGGTCGTACTACTTCGTCCTGGGCTACGACAGCTACGAGGCGTACCGGCGGCGCAAGGTGCTTGACGTCCTGCACTTCGACGAAGCGGGTAAGGCGGTGTTCGGACTGCCCGTCTTCCACACCTATACCGACTCTGACCTACTGTTACTCGACCGTGCCCGTATGATCATGGTGTACGGGGCCGAAGCCACTATGGCTCTGCGCTACGATGCCGAGTTAGGTGGAATCGTGTACGAGAACCTCCTCATGGTACCCGGCAACTACGGCGAGGGACCGGTCAATATGCCAGACGGTAGCTACAACCTCCTCGTGCTGGGGGAAGACGGAATGTGGCGGGAAAACGCCCAGGTATTCACCCATACCTACGAAGAAGCCCCCCGCGAGGTACCATTACCGGGCGGGGGGCGTGATCTGCTGGGCCGTCCTGACAGCAGTCGGGTGAAGGACGGCGGCGGCGATAAGTAGGGATACTATTTAGCGGCGGCGGAGACCGGGAAGCTCACCTTCAGGTCGGACCACATGAGGGTCACCTCACTGCCTTCCAGGGCAAAATCCATTTTCTCGGCCGGACTAGGCAGTTCGGTAGCCGTACCCTTTACTCGGGCGACGTCGTCGCCTTCGGCATAGTCGTAGGCACCCCACTGCTCGGCCGTTTTGTTGAAAATGATGGTCCAGTCGTTCTTGTCGTTGGGCATCGTGAAGAGCGAGTAGGTTCCGGCAGCCAGTTCAGTGCCCTCGGTACCTACTTTGACGTCCTGTGCAAAAGTAATTCGCGTGGCCTCGTTCGCACCCGTTCGCCAGACCTTACCGTAGGGGACCAGATCACCGTAAATGGTGCGTTGGTTAACGGAAGGGCTACCGTAGTTGATGGTTACGTCGACGCCATCCACGGTACCCTTAAGCTGTTTGCGGGGGCTTTTGATGGTAGTATCGAGTACGGTGACGGTGTAGTTCTCCCCACCCATGGTGTTATCCGCCATGTCGTCCGTACCGCTTGGCATGACGGTGTCGGGCTCCTCCGTCGTGTTGTCGGTAGTGGAGGTGCCGTTGGATGGAGTATTGCAACTGGTAGTCAGCAGGAGGCCACTGAAGAGTAGGCCGGTAAACAGGTAGCGTGTCATGTAGAAGGTGGTTTGATGTGGAATTGGCTACATAAACGTCCTAAGGGAGGGAAAGTGGGCTAACTGATCTCTTTTTTCTCCTGGTCCAGTACGCGACTGACGAAGAAGGGGGACGGGGCATAGCCCGTCCAACCCCCGTCTACCAGCAGCTGCTGCCCGGTGATGTGACTAGCGGCCGGACTGAGTAGAAAGCCCACGGCAGCGGCCACATCCTCGGGCAGGCCCACGCGGCCGGTGGGGTTCAACTTCGCCCACACACCGGCGTAGTCGGGTTCTTCCTGCTGGGTACGCTCGGTGAGGGTAGCACCGGGGGAGACGCAGTTGACCGTGATCCCCAGCGGGCCGAGATCGAGCGTGAGTTGCTGGGCTAGCATGGCGATACCGGCCTTGGTCATACCGTAGGCTGCCAGGTTGTGATACGCCCGGTTGCCGACGTTGGAGCCGATGAGAATGATCCGTCCCCCGGACCGCTGGGCCTTGATCTGCTGCGCGGTGGCCTGCGCCAGAAAGAAGGTGCCTTTGAGGTTCAGTCCGACCACCTTATCGAAGCTCTCCTCACTGAAGGTGAAGAAGTCGCCGAACTCGGTCAGGCCCGCATTGGCCACCACCATCTCTAGCCGGCTGTCCGGAAGACCGGCCGCAAACTCGACCATGCGGTAGATGAAGTCTACGTTACCCGCATCGCCGACGTAGGCGACCGCCTTACCGATGTGTAGGCTATTGAGTTCTTCCACCGCCTGTGCGGTGCGCTCTTCGCTGATGTCATTGACCACTACGGTCGCGCCGTTTTCGATCAGGTACTTTGCGATACCAAAACCGATACCCGCCGCGCCACCGGTTACGATCGCGGTCTTGCCGTCAAATACTTGGAAATCCATAGGGTAAGCTTGATGGCCGCTAGGGGGCCGCTAGGTGAGGTAGTGTAAAGAGCCAATCCGTAATTATAGTTTTATCTTCCGCCCAATTCCACGTGACACCATGAAGACCTACCACGACCTGCTGCGCCATATCCTCGCCACGGGGACGCCCAAGGGCGATCGTACGGGTACCGGTACCCTATCCGTGTTCGGCTACCAGTCGCGCTACGACCTCCGCGAGGGATTCCCCCTCATTACCACCAAAAAGGTGCACTGGAAAAGCGTCGTGCACGAATTGCTGTGGTTCATCCGCGGCGATACCAACATCCGCTACCTGGTACTGAACGGTGTACGGATCTGGAACGAATGGCCGTTTCAGCACTACCTGGAACAAACCGGTCAGGCCGCCGATCTTCCTAAACACGGTATCGCCTGGAAGGCCGCCCTCAAGGAGTTTGTCGACCGCATCGCCGGTGATGAGGCATTTGCCCAGCAGTGGGGGGAGTTGGGACCAGTGTACGGCAAACAGTGGCGCGACTTCAACGGCGTGGATCAGCTGCGCGACGTAGTCGAAGCCATCAAAGCAACACCCGATAGCCGCCGCCACATCGTCACCGCCTGGAACCCCGAGGAGATCCCGGCCATGGCCAAGGCGGGACTGCCGCCCTGCCACACGCTGTTTCAGTTCTACGTAGCGGACGGCCGACTGAGCTGCCAGCTGTACCAGCGTTCGGCGGACGTATTTCTCGGCGTGCCATTCAATATTGCCTCCTACGCTCTACTCACGCAGCTGGTAGCGCGTGAGTGCGCACTGGAGGTCGGTGAATTCGTCCACACGCTCGGGGATGCACACCTGTACAGCAACCACCTGGAGCAGGCCCGCGAGCAGCTCAGCCGCACGCCGCGCCCGCTGCCGACGGTGCAGATTGCCCAAAATGCACCCGACTTGTTCTCGCTCGGTTACGACGACATTACGCTGCATGCCTACGATCCCTGGCCGGCTATCCGAGCGCCGATCGCAGTCTAGCCGATGGACGTACCACACGCACTAAAGCACGCCGCCGCCGACTACAAAGCGAACCGTAAGGCCGTCAGCCGCCTGCGGCAGCGACCTCCTAAGGACCTCGATACCCGTATCCACGCCCTGCACGAAGAGGCCTTCGCCGAGATCGACTGCCTGAGCTGTGCGAACTGCTGCAAAACCACCAGTCCAATCTTCCGCGACATCGACATCGACCGGCTGTCGAGGCATCTGGGAATACGGCCGGGTGAACTGGTGGAGCAGTACCTACACCTGGACGCCGAGGGTGATTATGTGTTGAACGTAGCCCCCTGCCCCTTCCTCGGTCCAGACAACTACTGCTCGGTGTACGCCGCCCGGCCCCGGGCCTGCCGCGAGTATCCCCATACCGATCGCAAGAACATGCTGCAAATCCTGCCGTTGACGCTACGTAATACCCTGGTGTGCCCCGCCGTCGCACAGATTTTGCGGCGGCTGCGGTAGACCGGGAGTCCGCTATCTCTTCCCATTCTATGCAGCAGTTATACCGTATTCTTCAGACGTTCATGAAGCAGGCCGTACGCAGCGTGGCCTTCCTTCCCGTACCCATGATCGTGGCGTCCGTGTTGCTCGGCTTCCTGTTCTTCTGGCTGGAGAATGCTACGAGTATCAGTAAGTGGACGCAGGATACCTTCCCGGCTCTGGCCATCACCAGTCAGGACACCGCCCGCACCATCCTGGGTATGTTCATCGGTGGGCTCATTACGCTGACGGTATTCACGTTTTCGCAGATCATGATCCTGCTCAATCAGGTAGCCAGTAGTTACAGCCCCCGGCTACTGCCCAAACTCACCGGCGACCGCGCCCTGCAGTTTGTCATGGGCCTCAACCTGGCTACGATCGTACTGACCATCACGGTGCTTCTATCCATCCGGAGCAGCGATGATTTTAAGATCCCGAACTTCTCTATTCTTATCTGCACGATCCTCGGTATCACCTGCCTGTGCCTGTTCGTATACTTCGTGACCGCCATCACCAAAAAGATCCAGGTAGATAGCATTGTGGATGCCTCCGCCCAGGACACTATCGACGGACTGAAGGACGAACGCGATCTCGGCGACGCGGGGTACTCCGATGGCAGCATACCGGCCGGGGTACGCAGCTGGTATCCCATCATGTCACCCATTTCGGGCTACCTGGGGGTGGTGAATCACCGGGCGCTCTCCAAGCTGGGCCACGCATACGATACTACGTTCTACATAGGGGTGAGTAAGGGTCAGTACGTACCGGAGGGACAGCCCCTTCTACAGTCGAAGGAGCTGCTCGACGAAGAGCAGATCGACCGGGTATTGACCACCGTATCCCCCATCCGGGATCAATTCGATGACTGGTACTTGCCGAACCTAAAGCAATTGACGG
Organism: Neolewinella maritima; assembly: GCF_923081025.1. Taxonomy (GTDB): domain Bacteria; phylum Bacteroidota; class Bacteroidia; order Chitinophagales; family Saprospiraceae; genus Neolewinella; species Neolewinella maritima. The sequence goes on from NZ_CAKLPZ010000001.1 coordinate 1,239,487, forward strand.
AGATCGCGCTCAAGGCCATGTCCCCCGGCATCAACGACCCCGGCACCGCAATCATGGTGATCGATCGGCAGACGGAGGTGCTCATCCGCATGATGGATACACCCTTCCACAATTACTTTCGGGCGAAGGAGGGCGGCGACGTGTGGTTTGTGCGGCACAATTTTGAAGACATCCTGGCTGCCCTCATGCAGGAGATGCGCCGCTATGCCAAGGAGGACCCACTGGTAGTACGGGCGCTCTTTCAGATGCTCTACCACCTGCTCCACCGCGCGGGCACCTCTCTGGCCTACACCCGGAGCGTGCTACTAGAAATTCGGGCCCTCCTCGAGGACGCCCGCAGCAACATACCCAACACGCGCGATCGCTCACTGATCGCCAGGGACATACGGGTGCACCGGCGCGCAATACACCATCTGGCTCAGCTCAAGGGACGTACGTACGCCTTGCGGGAGGTCAACGCCGATGCGGCGCAGTCCTAGAGCTTGTAGTTCGGTGCCAGGCGCCCGCCCTTCTCGTCGTAAAATTCCTGAATGATGGCCAGTACTTCCTCCGGGGTGTCGACCAGGGGAAGCAGATCCATGTCAGCCGGGCTGATGGTCTTTTCCCGTTCCGACATCGTATCGAAAATCCACTGCCGCAGGCCCTGCCAGTAGTCGGTACCCACCAGAATGACCGGTACCGGGGTGATCTTCTTGGTCTGAATGAGGGTGAGTACCTCGAAGAGCTCGTCCATCGTGCCGAAGCCACCGGGGCAGCAGACGAAGGCCTGGGCGTACTTCACGAACATGACCTTGCGCACGAAGAAGTACCGGAAGTCGATGTCCTTGTCGTCATCTACGTAGGCGTTGCTACTCTGCTCGAAGGGCAGGTCGATGTTGAGGCCGATGCTGGCCCCCTTGCTATCGTGCGCGCCTTTGTTGCCAGCTTCCATGATGCCGGGGCCGCCGCCCGTGATGATGCCATAGCCCTGGCGGACCAGTAGCCGACCGATCTCGGTGGCCGTCTTGTAGTACTTGTGGTCGGGCTTGGTCCGGGCCGATCCGAATATGCTTACACAGGGGCCGATGCGGTTCATCACCTCAAAGCCTTCCACGAACTCGCTGATCACTTTAAACATGGTCCAGCTGTCTTCCCCAAAGGGGGCGGTATTCCAGCGGCGGGGGGCGTGGCGATCCAGCCCGTTAAAATCACTCATATAGTAGGTCGGTTAAACGAGGCGGGTACAAACGCGCCGCCGGAAGACAATGCCTGAACGACCAAAACGGTTGCCTTACGAATATATTTTGACCGCTAGGCAACGCAACCCCCCGGCCCGTCGTTCTTTCCAGCGAATATTCGCTTCTCTAACTCGCGCCAGCATTCTGGCGGCCTAACAAACACTAGATGACTACCTTATCTCCTCAGGCCGTAGCCACCCGCAGCGCCTTTCTACTGCAATTAAGCAACGAGCTCCAGCTACCGAGTGAGCGCCTGCACGGCTTCACTCGTCTGCGCGAAGATCTCTTTCTGGACACCATGGACGTCGAGCTACTCATCGCCGGCCTGGAGCGCCGCCTCGAATACTACCTCACCGAGGAGGAAGCCAGCCAGATAGAGACTGTCGGCGACCTGCAGCATTTCTTCCTCCGCTAATCCTCGCTTGCCGGATCGGCATCACCGTCACTCATCTCCCCCCCACGCGGGGCGCGCTGCAGCAAAAAGCTGAAAATGAATCCTTCGTAGCGCGACTGTAGCGACAGGATATCACCCTCCAGCGCGATCACCTCATAGTCCAGGGGTACCATCACGCCGCTGGTGGATAGTTCGTTGCCTTCCCGGACGTAGCTCCCACGCTGCGGCTCGTTGTCCTCGCTCAGCAGGTTGGTGGTGAAGGCGCCGTCGGACCCGAAGTCGAGGTAAAGGCCGTCCAGGACACCCGTTTTTACATTATCCCGCCGCGCCTCGACCAGCTCCCAGCGGCCTTCCAGCTGCGTGGTGGCTTCTTCGGGCAGCTCGGCGGCATCACTGCCACAGGCGAAGAATAGATAGGGTAGGCTGAGCAGGAACACGAAACGCATGGGCTGAAGGAATTGCACTTCCCGAAACAGGAAAGACCGCAGATTGTTATACCGCCGCCCGCCGCAACCGGTCGTTGATGGCCCGCCCCAGGCCGGTCTCCGGTACCAGCTCCACGCTAGCTTCGGTATACGGCCCATCGGCTAGCTGGCGCAGTACCCCGAATAGCCGTTGGGCCGCCTCCTGTAGCGAGCCGCTGGGTGATAAATTGAAGGTATGCGGTCCACTCGGGCGATCCGCGCCGAAGCAGACCACCGCACAGCGTTCCGTACCCCGCACCTGCGCCCGCGCCACTAAAGTTAGCCGGATGCCGGGCGAATAGTGGCTCATCAGCATACCGGGAGCCTGCGGCCGGCTGCTACTCTGGGTCTGCACCTGCACGCGGTGGCCCAGCACATCCTCCAACTGCTCGACCGGGGTGCCGCCCTTGCGCAGTACGACCACCTCCGGACCGTCGAATCGTACGATCGTACTCTCCAGGCCGACCCGGCAGGGACCGCCGTCGAGGATGTAGTCTACCCGCTCACCGAGCTGGGCGGCTACGTGGGCGGCGGTGGTGGGACTAACGTAGCCAAAGGGATTAGCGCTCGGAGCCGCGACCGGGAAGTCAACCAGCTGGAGTACCGCCTGCGTGAGGGGGTGGTCCGGCACGCGCAAGGCTACGGTGGGCAGACCGGCCGTGACCAGATCGGGCACCTCAGTCCGGCGGGGGAGCACCAGGGTCAGGGGGCCGGGCCAGCAGACCCTGGCCAGCACCTGAGCGGCGTCGGGGACCGAATGGGCGTAAGTGAGGATACGATCGGCAGTAGCCTGGTGCAGGATGAGGGGGTCGAAGTGCGGACGATTCTTGGCACTGAATACTTTACTTACGGCCACTACGTCTAATGCATTGGCGCCCAGGCCGTAAACGGTTTCGGTGGGTAGTGCGACGAGCTGGCCAGTGATGAGGCGGCGGGCGGCTTCGGCGGGGTCAGTGGCGATCGGGGCGGACATGGACCGGCAATAGTAAGCTTAATCCGGGTACTATCTTCGTTCTTCACCCCTAGCTTGTGCGCCAACCGTCCCTTCCTCCGCTGACTGACGTGGTGGGTCACCGACCCAGCAGGTTGTTTATTTTCCTGGCCGGCTTCTTCGTCGCCAACGCGCAGGTAGCGGAGCTGATCGGCGTGAAGATATTTGCCCTGGAGGATACGCTGGGTATCGCTCCCTGGAACTTCAACCTCTTCGGTGAGCTGGGGGCGCTACAATTTTCCGCCGGCGTTTTGCTGTGGCCGGTCGTCTTCGTGATCACCGACCTGCTCAACGAGTACTACGGGGAGCGGGGCGTGCGGCTACTGAGCTACTTTACGGTCGTCCTGATCGGCTATGCCTTTGTGATGATTTTCGCGGCCATTCAGCTCAGTCCGGCCGATTGGTGGCGGGCGGGGGCGCAGGTGCAGGGGGTGCCCGATAGCCAGGCCGCGTTCCGGCTGGTGTTCGGTCAGGGCCTGTTCATCATCGTGGGCTCGCTACTGGCTTTTCTGATCGGGCAGTTGACGGACGCGTACGTATTTCACCGCATCCGGGCGCGCACCGGGCAGGGTAAGTTGTGGCTGCGCGCTACCGGGTCTACGGTAGTGAGCCAGCTGGTGGATAGCTTCGTAGTACTCTACGTAGCGTTTAAACTCGGACCGGAACTATTCGGAGGAGTGACCGAGCCCTGGCCCTGGCCGCGTATCCTGGCGGTGGCTACGGTGCAGTATGTATTTAAGTTCGTGATGGCAGTGGGCTTGACGCCGGTGATCTATGTACTGCACGGGGTGATCGATCGGTACCTGGGTCGTGGGTTAGCCGCGGAAGAGACTGAGTAGCAGGGCGGCAGGCCAGGTCGGATGGTAGTCCGTCACCCATCACTATAGCGGGCTATCCCCTCCCTTTCCTCCCGTGTGGGAACGCTCATGGATGCAAACTGTGGGTAACGGTAGCCAGGAACGCCCGCAGCCGCCACCAGTAGCCATCGTCGCCGATCTCGGTGATGTTGTCGTGCCCGGCCCCGGGAATAATGTAGAGTTCCTTGACCTGACTGCCCAGGGCGGCGTAAAGCTGGCGGCCGTTATCTACGTCGATGCGCTGGTCCTGCTCGCCGTGGATGATCAGCGTAGGTTGCTGTACGGCACGTGCGTCTTCCAGGGGGTGTACCTCCCGGTGAACGTAGCGGGCCAGGCGCTCGCTGTGATCGAGCACCGTGTCAGTGAGCTGTCGGGGTAGTGGTAGCCCGGTCAGGCGGCGGGCGTAGAGGTTGATGATTTGCCCTAAATGCGTAAAGGCACTTTCCACCACACCGAAGTCGATCTCGTCACTACTGGCCAGCGCACGCAGGGCTACCGCGCCGCCCATGCTGTGGCCGAACACCCCGGTGGGCAGGTCACCGCCCAGGTAGCGCAGCTTGCGCACCGCCTGTACCACGTCCTGCCACTCATGAAAGCCGAAGCTGGTGAACTGTCCGCCACTACGCCCGTGGGCGCGGGCGTCAAAGAGCAGTACGTTGTAGCCGAAGGGGGCAAGTTGGGGCAGGTACTCCAGGTATACTTCCTTGGCGCTGTCTTTGCCGTGCAGAATGACCAGATTACCCCGCGCGGGCACGGTGGCAGGCACGTAGAAATAGCTGAGATCGATGCCCTCGGTGGTGCGCATCAGTCCCCCCTCGAAGCGGAAGCCCAGATCGCTGGGGTCCAGGTTGCCCAGGCGGCGGCGGGGGCGCACGATGGCCTCGGGCAGCCAGCTGCGCAGCGCCAAGAACAGCAGTACGGGAAGAAGCAGGAGAAGCCAGTACATGGGGACAAGATACGGTACGAATGGGCGTCGGTCGGCCCGGAATCTGACTTGGTCGAACAGAATTTGTCGCGGCTGGGGCAGCGGTACATTGGAGCACAAATCCATCGTCTTGCGCTACCTACTCTTCGTAGTACTTCCGTTTCTCGCCTCCCCCGCAATACTATTCGCTCAGGAGCGCTTCCGGACGTGGCACACCGAGATCGTACTGCACACCGACCGCTCGGCGGAGGTCACCGAGACCATCACCGTAGTGGCCGAGGGCCGTTCGGTGAAGCGGGGCATCACCCGGACGTTCCCGGCGCCGGTCAAGCTGCTCGACGTACGGCGCGACGGGCGCAGTGAGCCGTACCACACGGACCGCAAGGGTGGGGGAGTGACGCTGTACGTCGGACAGAAGGATAAACTAATTTCTCCGGGCACCTATACCTACCGGCTGCGCTACCGGATCGAGGGAGCCGTCCTGGCCTACGATTCGCTGGACGAGCTTTCCTTCGACCTGATCGGTCCGAAGTTAGATTTCCTCATCGAGCAGTTGACCGCCATGCTCCAGTATCCCGCGGATGCCTTGCCCGTACAGTACGCCTGCTACACGGGTAGCGTCGGTGATACGGAGCGCGCGTGTAGCCTGGCGCCCGGGGACCCACAAAATTTGATCTTCACCGGACGCGGCACTTTCGGACAGGGTAGGGTGGCTACGGTAGCGGTGGGCTTCGCTCCCGGAGTTTTCGCTGTAGCCGACCGTGCTGCGGCTACCCCAATTCCCCCTTCCTCCCCAGCCCATCGCTACGGATTGCTGGGCGTTCTGCTAGTTGGCGGCTTTATCGCCTACCGCTACGCGCTCAGTAGCTGGCGGGAGCACGGGGTAGACCCGCCGGCTCCAGCTACCGGTGCGCGGTACGCTCCGCCACATGGATATTCCCCCGCGGAACTGGCTTACCTGAGTGGACGGGGAGGCAGCGCAGCCGGCTTTACTGCCTCATTACTAGACCTGGCTACCCGGGGCTATCTACGGATCGAAGAAGGACGTACGCACTTCGAACTCCACAAGACGAATAAGGACCTTCCTCCCGATCCGGCCCCCGAGCAGCAGCTACTGTACCGTAGTCTGTTCGACGGTGCGAAGCGGGTGAAACTCAGGCAGTCGTACGATAAGAAGCTGCGGACGATATCGAATAAGCACGACCAAGCCGTTGCGGAGCGGCACCCGGGCTTTCTGTATCAGGGCCACAACAGCCGGCGGGTACTGCCCCTCTTCCTGATTTTGCTGCTCACCGTGCTTACCGCCGTTCTGCTTATCCGGACGGACCCCGCGCACGCCGGCATCGGCTACGTGGCGGTGTTTGGCGTCCTATCGCTCATCGCCATCGGAGTCTACTGGTACGCAATCGCCCAGCCCTCCCCGGAAAAGGTGCGGCTACTTGCCGAAATCAAAGCATTTCGCACCTATTTGAGTATGTCAGAGAAGAAGCGGCGTGCACTGCCTGATGCACCGGAGATGACGGTTGCCCACTACGAGGAGTTATTACCCTATGCGATCGCACTGGGCGTGCATACGAAGTGGTCGGACTACTTCGGGGAGTTATTGACCGTGCAAAACTACCGTCCGCACTACGCGATGGGGGGACGAGCCTTCAGTGCCAATCACTTCAGCACCCAGCTAAGCAGTACGGTGCAGCAGGCTACGGTAGCTCCCAGCCAGTCGTCTGGCGGCGGCGGGTCGGCCGGCGGAGGAAGTAGCGGCGGAGGGGGTGCCGGTGGCTGGTAAAGCGAGTACCTTTGTAGTATGACCGCCCAAGACTACATCGCCCAGGAAGACCGCCACGGAGCCCACAATTACCACCCCCTACCCGTCGTACTGGCGGAAGGCCGGGGCGTCTACGTATACGACGTGGACGGCAAGCAGTATTTCGACTTCCTAAGCGCCTATTCGGCCGTCAACCAGGGGCACTGCCACCCCCGGATCGTCGGGGTGATGCAGAAGCAATCGTCTAAGCTAACCCTCACCAGCCGGGCCTTTCACAACGATCAGCTCGGTCCCTACGAGGAATTCCTCACCGACTACTTCTCCTTCGAGAAGGTGCTCCCCATGAATACCGGCGCCGAAGCCGTAGAAACCGCCATCAAACTCTGCCGCAAGTGGGGCTATGAGGTAAAGGGCATCCCCACGGATAAGGCACGCATCATCGTGTGCGGACAAAACTTCCACGGCCGTACCACCACCATTATCAGCTTCAGTTCCGATCCGAACGCCAAGGGCAACTTCGGTCCCTACACGCCAGGCTTCGAGAGCATCCCCTACGGCGATGTGGACGCACTACGCGCCGCACTAGCCAACGATCCGGCCACCATTGCCGGCGTACTGGTAGAACCCATTCAGGGGGAAGCCGGGGTGTTCGTCCCTCAGGATGATTACATTCCCTCCATCGCTGCCGCCTGCCGGGAGCACAATGTGCTGTTCATCGCCGATGAGATCCAGACGGGCATCGGTCGCACGGGTGCCCTGCTGCGTATCTGTGGCGACTGCAGCTGCGCCGGACACTGCGAGCGACAGTCCACCTATACCCGGCCGGATATCCTGATTCTCGGTAAGGCTCTCAGCGGAGGCACCTATCCGGTTTCGGCCGTGCTGGCCGACGACGCCATCATGCACGTCATCAAGCCCGGACAGCACGGTAGCACCTTCGGCGGTAACCCGGTCGCCTGTGCCGTAGCCCGCGAGGCCCTGGAGGTCGTGGTAGACGAAAAGCTCACGCAGAACGCCCGCCAGTTAGGTCACCTGTTCCGGGAGCGCATGCAGGAGCTGGTCGATCGCCATCCCGACACCCTCCGATTAGTGCGGGGCAAGGGACTACTCAACGCGCTGGTCATCAACGATTCGGAAGACAGCGATACGGCCTGGAACCTCTGTATGGCACTGGCCGAGCGCGGACTTCTGGCCAAACCCACCCACGGTAACATCATTCGTTTTGCACCCCCTCTGGTGATCTCCGAAGCGGAACTCCGGGAAGCCTGTGACATCATCGCCGCAACCGTTGCCAACCTGAGCGTACCTACGGCTTAAGCTTCTGCTGCCGGGTGTATACCGCCAGCGTATCCGTGCCGATCCGTTCGCGGCGTACTAAGTGTGCCGTTGCGGGCAGTACGGGGGCGGGCAGACCGGTACCGAAGCGCCCCGTGCCGGTGAATACGCGCGCTTCATCCCACAGCCCGTGTTCCAGGAAGGCGTGGAGCAGGGTAGCGCCACCCTCTACCGTCACGTGACCGAGTTTAAGCTCATAGAGCTTTTTCATGATGCGGCGAAAGGCCTTCTTGCTCAGCTCCTTGTCCTTCATCTCGATGGTGTCCGCTTTCAGCTTCGCTGCCTTGCGGCCGGTAAATACCAGGGGCCGCTGCCCACCGGCCTGGAAAATACCCTCCTTTCCGGTCAGCCGGTCGCGCAGGTCGATGACCACGGGCCGTGGATCGGGCCCGGGAAAAAGCCTGGCGTTGAGTTGGGGGTCGTCGTCGATGATCGTCCGTGCACCTACCAGGACCGCGTTGGTCTGCGTGCGCCAGCGGTGAGTAAGCCGCCGGCTGATGGGGTTAGTGATCCAGTAACTGCGGTCGCGATCTTTGGGGCGTAAAAAACCGTCGGCCGACTGTGCGTACTTGAGCAGTATGAAGGGGCGGTGCTCCGTAGTGAATACGCTGCGGCCCGCATTCGTCGCCCGGGTCGGCCCGAAGTCCGGATACTCCTTGACCCGTATACCGGCCTCCCGCAGGATACCCGCTCCCCGCCCCGAGATCTCATCCGTCGTATCCCGCTGCGCAAAGACCACCTTGCGGATGTGCTCCTTCAGGATCAGACCGGTACAGGCAGGCGTGCGACCCTTGATGCAGCAGGGCTCCAGACTTACGTACATTACGGATTCGGGGATGAGTGACCGGTCCGCCGCGGCGACTGAGTCCAGACAGTTGACCTCGGCGTGCGCCTGTCCCGCTACCTGATGGTAGCCCTCTCCAATGATGCGCCCCTCGTGAAGCAGTACGGCACCGACCCGGGGATTGTCCCTTACGCGGGAATCGGCCAAAGAGGCGAGTTGGGCCGTGCGCCCCAGGATGTCAATATTCTTCACTAGTACAGTTGGCTATGTAGCGTGGCTGAGGGGCTTACGCCGATTTTGTCTTGGATTAAGGATAATATGCATTCAACATGTGGCTTATTTTCTCATTTAATAGATATATGAGTACGGTGGACCACCTAGTTTCCTGTTCATGTTCCGATCCCTTTCCCAATATACCCTAACCCAATGACAGCGCGGCTTTCTCTTAAAAATTCACCACAAGTCGTACTTCTCGACAGTAGTGTCCATGCCACCCTTGCGCGGGACCCCCGACTGATCGCCCTGGGCGTACTCGATAATCTTCGCCTTCATTCTTCGGGCTGCGCCGTGTTTCAAAAAACCGAGAAGTGTGAACAGGGGAGTGGCTACCGCACGGTCACCATCTACCTGCATAAGCTGATTGCCGAACGTCATCTGGCCGGCACCAGGAGCCAGGAACGCAACCTCGTGGGTTGTCTTAATGGCAACAAACTTGACTGCCGCCTGGAGAACCTCGTATACCGCAGCCGGTCCGCCGCCAGCCGGCTCCGTCGCTCCTCCAGTAAGTTGGGCTATACCGGTGTGTACCAGGAGAATAACCGCTACCGTGCCGTCATCTCCGTCAACCGACGTAGCCTCCACATCGGCATGTTCGCCACGGCCGAGGAAGCGGCACTGGCTTACAATAAGAAGTCGCGGGAGCTGTACGGCAGGGAGGGTAAGCTCAATCAGATCGCCCCACAGCAGTGAGTATCTACCTCAGCTTCTTACTGCCCGGGTGATCTCCCGCTTGCCCACCGGACCCGGTAAGGCCTCTACCCGAAAACCGACCTGCCGTAGGTTGCGCTTGAACTGTCCCTTCGCGCAGTAGGTCACCAATCGTCCACCCGTGCGGAGCAGGGCGTGGCACCGCTGCATGGCCGCTACGGTCCACAGTTCCGGCTGATTCTCGGGTGCGAAGGCATCGTAAAAGATCACATCTGCCAGATCACCGGCGATCCCGTCCGGTTCGGCAAGCGCGAGGAAGTCACCCGCTACCTTGCGAAAGCTCAGATTAGCGGTCAGGTCCACGGGTACGTCCCAGTCCGCTGCATGAAGGTCAGCCAACCAAGCCTGCGGACATTCCAGCAGGTCCGGATAGTTGAGCCTACTGGCCTGCTCCGGTGTAATGGGGTACTGCTCGTACGTAGTGTACGTGAACCGCGTGTCGGGCATTTCCTCCGCTAGCTGACGCAGCAGCAGCGCGTTCAGCCCACTACCAAAGCCCATTTCCACGATCCTCACCTGAGCCGGCGCACCGGCGAGCAGCGGCCGCAGTCCTGCATCGATAAAGATGTGCCGGCTTTCCTGCAGCGCGCCGTGCGTACTGTGGTAGTTCACGCCGAAGCGCAGACTGCGCAGGCTATGGCTGCCGTCTTCGGTAACGAATGGCTCGGGGGAGTTCATTTAGGCCGGCTGACGCAGTTCGTCTACCCGGATATCGAGGTGACTGGCATCGTGGATGCACTTGCCATTCTTGATCACCAGTATCTGGGGGGACTCGTGCCGTACGCCGAATTCACTGGCAATGTGGTGGCTCACCTCACGGTGCCGCAGCAGGTCGAGGTAGTAGGGTTCCAGGGCGCTGCTGGCAATGTCCCACTGTTTCTCCAATCGGTTTTTCGCCAGACTGCTGATGGGGCAGGTGGTACTGTGCTTGAGGATCAGGCAGGGGGTGGTGTGGCTGCGTTCGATCAGGGCTTCGATGTCGTGTACGCTGCTTACGGGGGTCCAGTTCATGGGGTGGGGGGTTAGGCAGGGGGCGGGGCCGCAGGTGCGGGGAATACTACCCGCTTACCCGACCCAGCTAAACAGCAAGCCAACAAGCTGCTCCACGGAAAGGTTGGTGGGGCAACCGAAGCCCCGGTTGCAGGAGCTCAGGAGGGGGAGCAGCGCCAGGGAGAACAGTGGGAACAGACGACGGGTATACTTTTTCATGGGGAAGGCGCTAGTGAACGGTACGGATGGTTAAGAGTTACAAGATAGCGGCATCCGGTAGGTTTGCCGGCTACAACGTACTTTTGCCCGCCTAATTACAACCTCCTATGGCCCGAAAAATTGCCCTCCGTGACGCCCTGCGCGAAGCGATGACCGAAGAAATGCGCCGCGATGACACTGTCTTCCTTATGGGAGAAGAAGTAGCCCAGTACAATGGTGCCTATAAAGTCAGCAAGGGTATGCTCGACGAGTTCGGTCCCGAGCGGGTCATCGACACGCCCATCGCCGAGCTCGGCTTTGCGGGTATCGGCGTAGGTGCGGCCATGAACGGCCTCAAGCCCGTGATCGAGTTCATGACCTGGAACTTCGCCGTACTGGCCTTCGACCAGATCATCAATAATGCGGCCAAGACCCTCAGCCAGTCGGCCGGACAGTACTCCTGTCCCATCGTCTTTCGCGGCCCCTCCGGCTCGGCCGGTCAGCTAGCCCAGCAGCACAGCCAGACCTTCGAGAGCTGGATGGCCAACACCCCGGGCCTCAAGGTCATCTCCTGTACTGATCCCGCGGACGCGAAGGGCCTGCTCAAGAGCGCCATCCGCGACCCGGACCCCGTTTGCTTCATGGAGTCCGAACTACTGTACGGCTACGAAGGCGAAGTACCCGAGGGCGAGTACCTCGTAGAGATCGGCAAGGCTGCCGTGCGCCGCGAAGGTACCGATGTTACCCTGATCAGCTACAATAAGATGATGCTGCCTACCATGGAGGCCGCCGAGCTACTCGAGAAGGAAGGCATCTCCGCCGAGGTCATCGACCTGCGCACCATCCGCCCCCTCGACCGCAAGACCATCGTCGAATCCGTAAAGAAGACCAACCGCTGCGTCGTCATCGACGAGAGCTGGCCCTTCGCCGGTATCAGTGCCGAGATCGCCTACGAGATCCAGAAGACCGCCTTCGACTACCTCGATGCCCCGGTCATTCGCGTCAATGCCGCCGACGTCAACCTCGGCTACGCAGCCGCCTTCGTCGAGGAGTTCCTCCCCAATGCGGACAAGATCGTACGGGCCGTCAAGACGGTTTCCTACGTCCGCTAGCTGCAAACTATCAAGGGATCAGCACCGCCTTGCCCGCCGGCCCTTTACCGGCCTCTAGCTCTGTGTATGCTCGCGTGTAATCCATGAGCGCGTACTCCCGGCCCACGTGCACCCTTAGTCCGTGCGTTTCTACCAGCTCATACAGCCGGTGGAGCATGGTATGATTGACGTTGACCATCAGCAGATCGTGCTTCTTATCACTGACCAGGTTATTGACGAAACTGCTTACGAAGGACTTCACCCCCGGCTGGATGTCCAGAAAGGTGCCGTGCTCGGTGAGTAAGTGTTTGGCCTGTGCCCAGGTCAGCGTATCGGCCGCGTCCAAGATCGCATCGAAGGTCTGGCCAGACTTCGTGATGTCCGTCTTCGCGTAGTCTACCGTATGCGTGGCTCCCATGTCCTGCATAAATTGCTGATTGTTTGCGGAGCCGGTAGCCGTCACTTCAGCATTATCCATGCGGGCGATCTGTACGGCTACATGCCCCAAGCCCCCGCTGCCGCCGTTGATCAGGATCCGCTTACCACGGGCATCGATCTCTTCCCGCATGGCCGTGTAGGCCGTAGCCCCTACCATGGGCAGTGCGGCGGCTTCCTGCATACGTAGACTGGCGGGCTTCTCATGCACGTCGGAGCTATCTACGAGGATATAATCGGCCATAGCTCCCAGCGTTTTAAAGTTTACCCAGCCGAATATCTCGGTACCGATGCGCACATCCGTCACCCCCGGGCCGGCAGCCGTGACCACCCCGGCAAACTCACAGCCCATCAGGCGGGGCCAGCGGTGACCGTCTGCCAGCTTGAGGTGCGCATTGCGGATCTTCCAGTCTACCGGATTGATACCGGCAGCCTTTACCTGTACGAGTACCTGCTGCCCGTCCGGAGTGGGCGTCTCCACCTCGGCCAGGTACATCTGTTCGATGCCCCCGTAGTTGTCGTAGCGTAGCTGTTTCATGTGGTATCCTTTCCTGCATAAGTCCCTATGCATAGGGCGGGTTCGTCCTTCCTTCCGATACATCGACCGGGAGCCCTGGACTTTTGTTACCGTAGGGTATTGGTAAGCAGAAGCACATCCACGCTATCCCGCCGCCACCGCTCCGCCACCCCCGGAGGCACCGGGGCCGGATTTAAGGTGAAGGAGCCCAGCGCCAGATCTTCATCGCCATCTCCGTCGTAATCCCCCGCCTCCAGCACAAGCCAGCGACCGTCCAGTGCGGCCGGGGTGGTACGTGCGGTAAAGGAAAGACTGTCACTCCCCCCGGTCTGCTCCAGGTACACGAAGCCCGCATCCGGCGCCCGCGCAAAATCAGCGAAGTTGCAGGCTACGGCCAGATCCATATCGCCGTCCGCGTCGAAGTCGCGCGCGACTACGCGGGTGGCACCCGGCAGAGGATAGAAGTAACGAAGGGTGAATGTATTCGCCCCGTCGTTTTCGTACAGCCGTATGCCGTGGTAGGGTTTACGGATGTTGCTGTAGTCCGCATTGTCGCCGTGGGCGGTGAGGATATCCTCGTCCCCATCTCCGTCGAAGTCCACCAGCTCGAACCAGCTGCTGCCCCATACGGGAGAGAACTGAAGGAGCAGTTCCCGGGTAAAACGTCCGTCCGCAGACTGATAGAATACATCGATGCCCTCGTCCCCCTGGGCGTGCATACTCACCAAGTCGGTACGGCCATCCGCGTTCATATCGCGTGCCACCACCCGGATGGTGCCTGCGCTGCCGCTAAGCCGCTGCCGTTCGTATGCGCCCGCTCCGTCAGGCTGCAGCAGGGTCAGCGCACCGGTATAGTTGCCGTATTCGGAGACTACGATCTCCTGCCTGCCGTCCCGGTCGAGATCCTCCACCAGCAGGTGGACGGGGCGGTGCAGACTGTCCGCTACGACCGTGCGACCATCAGGCCCCATGCGGTAGAGCGCACCGTTATGGTCCTCGGTGGGGTACATGTTTCCGATCTCCAGCACTAGGTCGCCGCCGACCGCAGCTGCGTAGTGGGTGATAGGGCGCCGGCCCTGTACCAGCGTATCCCGTACCGCGCCGCCGGTGTCGATGGTATACAGGCTCCCGTAGCCATCGCCTACCCGTACACCTTGCGGTGAAACGTCCAGGTAAGTGACCAGGGCACCCGGCTTATGCTCCGTAGCCACCGTCCGGGCGGTAAAGCTGGGTAGCTGAGCCAGGGCGGGAACGGGTACTAGCGGTAGGCTATCCGGAGCCTGCGCCAGAATGTAGGCCTTCACGTCTTCCCACACCTCGTAGCTGATCGTGGGTGCATCCGGGTAGTGGCCACCGGCGTGGGCCAGGGTGTACTCCTGCTCGCCGATGACGGCTAGTGGATCGTAGGCATAGGTCTGTAGCCCCATGCGGGAGGCCATTTCCGGTAGGACCGATTCGCTCCACACGGACTTGGGTAACTCCCGGGGGTCAGGGGGTAAATGACAACTACCGCAGACCGCTGTATAGCGATCGGCGGTAGTTGGTTCCGGGCTGCTGCAGTAGCAGAGCAGCAGGACCCCTCCGAAGAACAGGGTGATGAGCAGGTGTCGCACGGTGCGCAAGCTGATTCGTTTCGGCCGGGGCGTCTGTCCGGTAGCCTACTTGCGCCCCTGCTTGATCAGAAAGCGGGCCAGCAGGTAAAACACACCGAAGAAACTAGCGGCTACGAATAAGAACAGCACGGCGACTCCGAGATCGGACATAGTAAATGGGGTTGACTACATCAAGACACGGTAAGCCGTAAACTGTTCTGGCCTGACTAGAAGCGCAGCGTAGCCGAGAAGGTCAGGATGGTACCCAGCTGGCTGAAGTGGTAGCCATCATAGGTCATGCGGGAGTAGCGCTGGTTGAAGGTGATCAGGTTCGACTGATTCTGCAGGGCAGCGGCATCGTTGAGCAGGGCTTCGCCGGCGGGCGATTCCGACTTGAAGCTCCATTCGGGCAGCACGTTGAAGATGTTGTTGGCATTGAACTGCAGGCTGAACTGCTCGGTGGCCCGGTAGATCAGGCTCAGGTCGGTGACCAGCTTGGTCTCGAAGGTGGTGTACAGACCGGCGGCCAGTCCCTGCTGACGAAACTCCGTGGGGCCGAACAGGGTGTTGTTGACACTGACGCCGAACTTGTCCCAGTCGTAGTCCAATCCAAGGATGCCCTTGAAGCGGGGACGGGAAGTAAAGAACAGGGCCTCCTGAGTGGGGTTAGCTACGGACTGACCGGCGCTGGCTACAATATCGGGGTTCTTGATGTCGCCGATCCGCTCGTTCTGCAGCGTGTAGTTGCCACTCAGGTTGATGACCAGGCTGCGGTCATTGAAGCGCAGGCCGCGGTAATTGGACACGAAGTCGATGCCCGCGGTACGGGTGTCGAGGCCGTTGACGAAGAAGCTTAGGTCGCTCAGGTTGTTGGCCGTCAGCAGCTCATCGAGTGCGGTGTTACCCGCGTCGGTCGCACCGATCTCGGTGGACAGGATCAGGCGGTCTTCTACCTTAATATTGTAGTAATCGATCGTGATGCTCAGGTCGCTGCTGGGCCGCAGACCGATACCGGCGGTGAAGTTGGTGCTCTTCTCGGGCTCGAGCGCGGGCAGACCCAGCAGGCGGGCTTCCCGGCTGGCGTTACTGACCAGACCACCGACCTGGATACCCTGGCCGGGGACGAACTGGTACTGGGCCTTCTGGGTGTAGATCTGGTGCAGGCTCGGGGCCTTGAAGCCGGTAGAGAAGGAGGCGCGCAGCGTGACCTTATCGTCGGCAAACTTGTAGCGGCTACTCACTTTGTATACAAAGGCGTTGCCGAAGTCACTGTAGTTTTCCAGGCGCACGGTGGCGTTGACCAGGAAGTCGTCCGTGAAGTCGAAGGCTGCATCGGCGTAGCCACCGAAGTTGTAGCGGTTGAAGGTACCCGAGTTGCGGGGGTCGTTGCCGGAGAAGGAGTCGGCTCCACCATCTTCGTAGGAGGCCAGATCACCCTCGATAACGGTGAAGTTCTCGCTGCGAAACTCCGAACCGAAGGCGATGCCTACGCGGTCCGACAGGCGGCGGGTGATGTCGATGTTACCGACGTTGTGGGTGAAGCGCGTTCCACCCGGATCGAAGTTGATGGGGCTGTTCTCCCGGTACTTGAAGGTGCCGTCGGGGTTGAGGGTACCGTTGCGGTTGTGGGAGTTGGATACCGTGTAGGTCTGTTCGTTGCCACCAGTGGTGAAGCTTACGTCGGCGATCCAGCCATCTTTCTGGGTGAGGAAGCCGACGGTACCGGCGTAGTCGTTGAGGTTGCCCTCGAAGGTGGGTACGTAGCCGATGTACTGTCCGTTGTCTCCGTTGGGGAAGAAGTCGGCCAGGTAAGGGAAGTCGGCCTCGGTGCGCCAGTAGGGGGTACGGTAGTTGGCGAAGCTGTTCACCTTCTTGTAGACGTAGGAAGCATTGCCATAGAACTCGGTGTTTTCCGATACGTCACTGCCGAAATTGACCACAAACTTGGAGGCCGTGGTCTCCGGTGAACCGTTGATGTTGCGGGCGTCGGGGTAGCGGTTCAGGAACGACTGGACATCCTCGATGCTGGCGCCGAAGTCGCCTGCCTCACCGGCCGCGCTCACCGTTCCGGGGCGGTTGGCCAGTTCGATCTTTGACAGGTCGATGGTGTAGTTGATGAAGCCGGTCTCACCGATGTTGGTACCGTTATTGAGGGCGATGCCGTACTGGGCACCGTCGCCTTCGCTGGTGATACCCGTGCGTAGGGTTACGCTGCCGTCTTCGGCGTTGTCCTTCAGTACAATGTTCATTACTCCGGCGATGGCGTCGGAACCGTACTGGGCCGAGGCACCGTCGCGCAGGATCTCCACCCGCTTGATGGCGTCGGTGGGGATGGCCGAGATATCGGCGCCGGTCTCCCCGCGTCCGGGGGAGGTCTGGGTGTACAGTAGGGCGCTCATGTTTTTGCGCTTTCCGTTGATCAGGATCAGTGTCCGGCTGGGACCCATGTTGCGGATCTCGTAGGGGTCGAGTAGCGAGGTGGCGTCGTTGACGGGCGTTTGCACCGTATTAAAGGACGGTACGCGGTACTGCAGGGCCTTGTCGAAGGTGAGCTGCCCGGTGGTGGTCAGGTCATCCGAGGTGAACACGTCGACCGGCAGGGGAGAGGTGGTGGAAGAGCGCGGGGCGGTACGCGAACCTACTACGACGAGCTCGTCGAGGTTAGTGGCGCCGCTCACCAGGGCGATGTCCCAGGTTTCGGTCTGACCGGCAGCCAGGGTAAACTCCCGCATCTCGGTGGTGTAGCCGATGTAGGTAGCGTTCAGGGTATAGGTGCCTGCTTCCCGTAAATTCAGTTCGAACGTACCATCGACATCGGTGACCGTACCGACACTGCCCGCCGAGATCGTGGCGCCGATGATGGGTTCACCTAGGTCGGTGACCGTGCCGGTGACGGTCTGGGCTACAGTCAGGCCGGGTAGGGCACAGAGGGCAAGGAATAAAAGAAAGTGTAATGAGCGCATTGGGTGTAGGATAGTGAGGTGGTAGAGACAAAAATTTCGATCAGCACGAGATCGAAGAAATTTATTGCGGCCGCAAGGTAGTTTATTAAAATTTGGGTTGGCGAAAATTCGCTAGTCAGTTTGTTTTTTTTACGGTTCGTAATGCCATCACGGTACACCTGCTTTTACGGAGGTATGTTTGCTCATCTGCTTGTGTTTTGATCACCACCTACTTTTATTTCGTACCCGCTATGCCTTACCTAAATCTCGATACCTGGCCCCGCCGCGCGCATTTCGACTTTTTCCGATCCTTCGACGAGCCCTTTTTCGGCCTCACCGTACGGGTAGACGCTACCGCGGCCTACCACCACTGTAAAGCAGGCGGCCACTCGTTCTTCCTGTACTACCTGCACCGCTGCCTGCAGGCCGTCAACGCAGTGGAAGCCTTTCGCTACCGCATCGAGGGGGAGCGCGTCCGAATCCACGACCAGATCCACGCTTCGGCGACCATCGAACGGGCGGATGGCACCTTCGACTTCAGCTACATCCCGTACGTGGCGGACTTCACCGATTTCGTCAAGGGAGCTAAGCTGGAGATCGACCGCATCCAGTCCACTACGGGGCTTAACGTAGGGGTAGCCGGCGCGGATGTCATTCACTTCAGCGCCGTACCGTGGCTGGACTTTACGAGCCTGAGCCACGCCCGCAACCTTACCCTCCCAGACAGTGCACCCAAGATCAGCATCGGCAAGCTCACCGAGCGCGACGGACGGCTGGGCATGCCGGTCAGCATTCACGGCCACCACGCCCTGATGGACGGCCGCGAGGTGGGGGCCTTCGTCCGCCGGTTTGAAGCAGGTTTGGGCGGACGGAGCGCAGGTGCGAAGACTTTAGCAGGTAATTCTGTAACTTAGGTAGCCCGATCATCCTTAGTACGTCAGGGCATCACTACTCGCTCCACTCATCCGCCGGTCACCTGCCGGCCTAATCTATCGACCTATGCAACACCTCATCTGTCTGTTCCTCCTGCTAGCCTGCATCCAGCTAGGGGCCCAGGACTTTGCCGCCATCGACCAGAGCGTTATGGATGCCGCCTACTACCCGAGTCAGGCCCCCCTGCGCAGCTTCGCCAAAACGGAGGAGGAACGCCTGGCCAACGAGCCCAAGATCCGCGTACTCTACTCCCGCCCGCTCAAGAAAGAGCGCACCATCTTCGGCGATCTGCTGCAGTACGGCGAGCCCTGGCGCGTGGGGGCGAATGAGTCCACCGAAGTGCTTTTTATGCAGGACGTGAAGTTCGGCGAGCAGGTCGTACCCGCCGGCCGCTACACGATGATCGTGATCCCCGGTGAGGACAGCTGGACCGTAAACCTCAATACCGAGCTGGACGGCTGGGGCAACTTCAGCTACGACCCGGAATGGGACCTGGCTTCCGTCACCGTACCCGTACAGACCAGCGACGAAGTCATCGAAGCGGTATCCATGGCCCTGTACGAGGCCAGTCCGGGCGTAGTGCACCTGAAGATGGGCTGGGATACAAGCTACGTGGAAGTGCCCATCACCCTGTAGGCTAGTACTGATTTGTACCTCCTTACGGTAAGTCGCTGCGTTCTTGCACTGCTCTCCCTGCTATTCATCGCACCGGCGGCCTCCGCCCAGGATGCGTACGTGATGACGGTGGACGACCTGCCGCGGCTGCCCACCGTGACCTTCGCCCTGGCCTTCCACTTTGTGGCGCTGGACGACGGGACCAACTTCGTGACCGACCCCCAAGACTCGTTGCTGCTAGCCCACGATGGACACGAGAAACTGCGGGCCGACGTACTGATGGGTTACCTGATCCGTGAGTTGAACGGCCGCTTCCGTACCGCCCTGCTGGATATGCCGGCCACCAAGGATACTAGGATTCGATTCGCCTACCTGAACGGGGCGGAGCAGCCCCTGTGCTCGGCCTACTTCTACGGGAGTCAGGACAGGATCGCCTACCGGGAGGATGCGCTCAATATCGTTTTCACCAGGTACCGGGGACAGCGTGCGCCGAGTGGCTCTACGCCCGGAGTGGGGAGCAACAGTGTGTACGTATATAACCAGCTACAAAACTACTTGCGCGGCAGTCACGACACCTGGACGGTGGCCCGCGTGATCGCCCACGAATTCGGCCATAGCCGGGGACTGGACCACACCTTCAAGTGCGATAACCCCTGCAACGGCGTAGACCTGGTGGCTACCGACGAATGCTTCGGCAAGTGCACCACCAATAATAACGGAAGCACCACGGCGGGGGTCAACTGCTTCGGCGGTAGCGCGCGCAAACTGATCATGGCCTACGGTGCCCAGGTGCATCTGACGCCCTGCGAGACCGAGCTGCTGTGGAACTACCTGATTGAGCACCCGGCGGCGTACCAGACCTATAGCGGTCCGCTGCCGCTGCCCCGGCGGGTCGTACCGGCTCCCTACTAGCCTACCCGGACGGTGCCCGCGTGGTGGACCGGAAAGTTGACCGAGCGGGCGATGAAGCAGCGGCGGTTGGCCTGCGCGTGGAGAGCCTCGGCCTGTTCCACCATTCCGGCTTCAGTGACTACTACGGTGGGGTGGAGGGTGACGGAGGCGAACTGTCCGTCGCCGGAATCGGTCTCGGTCATCTCCCCCTCGGCGGCATCGGTGTAGGCGCGTACGATCACGCCCTTCGTGGCACAGAGGTGGAGGTACCACAGCATGTGGCAGGCGGCCAGGGACTGTACCAACAGATCTTCGGGACTGTAGCGGGACGGATCACCCCGAAAGGCTGGGTCCGATGAGCCGGGGATGGTGACCGTCTTGCCGGGGGCGGAGAGTTCGTAGTCGCGGCCGTAGGCGGTATAGGTGTGGGTGCCGGCGCCGTGGTTGCCGGTCCAGGTGAGGTGGGCGGTGTAGTGGTGGGTCATACTACAAAGCTATCGTGAAGCGATAGATCAAGTTGCGTCTTCATTGGCACCAAATACCGGCCGCATGAACAACCGCTCGTAGCTCACGATGCAGCGGGTCTCGGTCGCATAGGCATAAGCAGCCTGACAGTCGGGATCGAGCATACTATCGCGGCGGTACACCTCGTAGTCGGCCAGCGAGGCAAAGCTGAAGGAGCAGGACGCGATGGTATTAGCCCCTTCGTACGGCAGCAGGTAGCCGTGGTGGGTGCCACCGAAGCGCTCGACCAGCGGGATCCAGGTGCGGGCGTAATGCTCGAACTCAGCCAGTTGGTAGGGATCGATGATGTAGCGGACGTAGCAGGTGACCATGGCGGTGGGTTTTGGGGTGGGGGAGTGGTGGACAAGGTAGTGGTCCGCTAGTGGCTGCGGGTGAGCACGCGCGCTGGGTAGGGTAGCCGCACGAATGTTGGTGACCCGCGGGGGCCGCAGCTGCAAGGTGCGAGCCGGAGCGGGGTCGATGCGTGGCCCTGCCGATTCGTGTTTGGGAAAAACCCTGCACCCGCGTGCCCCGCCCGACAGCACCTCCGGTTGCCCTCAATCCATAAACAGGCGCGGCAGCCAGAGCGAGAGATCGGGGATGAGCGTGACCAGCGCCAGCACCAGCAGACTCACTAGCAGGAACGGAAAGCCCGCCCGGCTGACCGCACCGATCGACACCTTGCCGATGCCGGCGGCTACGAACAGACACACCCCCAGCGGCGGCGTAGTGAGGCCGATCATCAGGTTCAGTAGGGCGATGACGGCAAAGTGGATGGGGTCGATGCTGACGGCTAGGGCCACCTGCAGGAGGATGGGAAAGAGGATGAGCAGGGCCGCGATGGTCTCCATGAAGGTGCCGACGAAGATGAGCAGCAGGTTGATGAGGAGCAGCACCACGTAGGGGTTGCTGGAAAAGCCGAGGATCTGGCCGGACACGAGCTGTGGCAGCTGCTCCGTGATGAGAATGTAGCCGAACAGGTTGGCAAAGCCGATGAGGACCATCAGGGCGGCGGAGGTCTTCATGGAGTCGAGGAAGACCACCATGGCGCGCCGCAGACTCAGCTTGCGGTACACGAATACGCCGATGATTAGGGCGTAGAGCACCGCGATGATGGACGCTTCCGTGGGGGTGAAGAGTCCGCCGATGATGCCGTAGAGGATGATCACCGTCATGAGCAGCGACCAGAAGGTGTCCACGAAGCTGCGGCCGATCTGCCGTAGGTTGCTGCGTTCGAGCTTGGGGTAGTTGCGCTTGCGGGAGATGTAGTAGGTGACGCCCATGAGGCTGAGGCCGAGCAAGAGTCCCGGCAGAGCTCCGGCCAGGAAGAGCTTGCCGACCGACAGACCGGTCAGCGTAGCCGCGATGATCATCGATACGCTGGGCGGAATGATGGGGCCCACCGTCGAGGAGGCCGCCGTGACCGCACAGGCGAAGTCGGCGTCGTAACCCTCCCGCTTCATGGCCGGGATCATCACCGAGCCGATGCTGGCCGTATCCGAGATCGCCGTACCCGAGATGCCGGCAAAGAGCATGGAAGCCGCTACGTTGGCCAGGGCGAGTCCGCCGCGCACGTGCCCCACCAAGTGGTTACAGAAGGTGATGATGTGCTGCGTGAGCCCCCCGTGGTTCATCAGGTTGCCGGCCAGGATGAAGCCGGGGATGCTCAGGAGGACAAACACGTCAATACCCGAATACATCTTCATCGGTATTACGATCAGCGGCGTACCCTCCACCAGCAGGTAGGCCAGGCACGACAGCCCCAGACAAAAGGCGATTGGAAAGCGCAGCAGGATACAGACCGTGAAGGTGCCGAGCAGAAGCAGAATCATCGACGGGGTGTTTTGGTAGCGTGCCGCCGTAGCCGGTCCACGGCGTACACCAGCAGCGACGCCCCCAGGATCACCATACCCGCAAAGGGAATAGCCATGGGGAACTTCAGACTGGGCGAGCGCTCCGCCCAGCCCAGCACGGTCAGCTGTACGGCGTAGTAGAGGAACAGGGCGAATAGCACTACCGTCAGTAAGTCGATCAGAAAGGCTACCCGCCGCTGCCAGCCCGCGCTCATGCGCTGATACAGAAAGTCGAAGTGGACGTATTCACCACTGCGCAGCGCCAGTCCCGCCGAGCAGCCGATGGCGATGATGAAGCACAGCCGGGCGGCCTCCTCGGTCCACGACGGCGCGGTTTCCAGAAACAGCCGCGCGAAGATCTGCAGCAGCACGCAGGCTATGAATCCCAGGGTGCTGCCCAGGGTGCCCCACTTCATGGCCGTACCCACCACGCGGACGAAGCGCCTCACTGTACCGGATCCTTGAGCGAGCGGTACACCTCCTGCATGGCGGGGCTCAGTGTGTTATAGATCGCATCCCCGTGTTTGCGCACGAAGGCCGGCCGGTCCACCTCGATGAACTCCATGCCCTTGGCCTCCAGGTCTGCGCGGATCATCGCCTCGTTCTCCAGGAACAGCTTACGCTCGTAGACCTGCATTTCGCGGGCACAGTCCAGAAAGATCGCCTGAAGGTCGGCCGGGAAGCGCTGAAACTGGGCCTCGCCGATCACGGGGTAGGTCCAGCCGAAGACGTGGCTGGTCAGGTTCACGTAGTCCTGCACCTCATACATGGCGGCCATGCGGGTCAGCGGCAGGGGGTTTTCCTGGGCGTTGATCACGCCCTGCTGCAGGGAGGTGAACAGCTCGGAGAAGGCCATCGGCGTCGCCTTGGCCCCCAGCGCCTCCCAGGTGGTGACGAAGGCCGGGATACTGGGGATGCGGACGATGAGCCCCTGCAGGTCGTCCGGGTGGCGGATCGGGCGGTTCGACGTCAGGTGCCGTGCCCCGGCCTGGAAGTAGGCCACGGGCCGCAGTCCGGTCTTGGTGACCATCTCCGCGCGGATGCGTGCACCGACGGGGCCGGCCAGCATCGTGTCCACCTCCTCCATTGAGTCGTTCAGGAAGGGCATCTCGCAGAAGGTCATGATCTCGGTCCAGTTGCTCAGCAGCGCGCTGGTGGTGGTCATATCGATCACCCCGGACTGGATCATCCGGATCGCCTCGATCTCCTTGGCCAGCTGCTCGGAGGGGTAGGTCTGCAGCACGATGCGCCCGTCGGACCGCTCCTCCAGCAGCTCCCCGAAGTAGGCAAAGGCCCGAAACCAGGTATGGTCCTCGGCTACGAGCAGACTGGCGCGCAGCAGAAACTCCGGCTCGTCGGCCTCGGTAGCGGACGGATTACAGCTCCAGCTACCCAGCAGGGTGAGGCAGAACAGGAGGACGGCGGCTGGTCGTGGCATGGGGGGGTGAAGCTAGGGGTTTGCTGGGAGATGCGGGCGGGGCCGCGGGTGCTGTGCGGATAATCTATTGGGACCTCTAAAGGACTAACGGCAGGAAATCTTAATGCGCAATGGATGGACCGGCAGGACGTCCTAGTGAGTATATCCGAACGTAAACCGATTCCATTGAACTTGAAACTTACCTATCCGCTCGCTCTTCTGCTGAGTATTCTATTTTTTTATGGCTGCACCAAGGAGGCTGTCGATGCGCCGGAAGCGCAGCCCGTACGCACCTACGAGCGGATTGCCGGCTTTGTACAGAAGGGTCCGTTCTTGAACGGTACGTCCATTCAGCTGGCGGAACTGACCACGTCCCTCGCACCGACGGGTAGCTCGTTCACAGCGCAAATTGCGGACAATACGGGATCATTCGCGCTACGCAATGTGCAACTGGGTTCACCCTACGTGCAGTTGCGCGCCGATGGATTTTACTACAACGAGGTCACTGACGAAAGCTCCTCGGCGCAATTGACCTTGTACGCGCTCTCTGACATTACCCAGCATGATGCCCTAAATGTCAACCTACTTTCCCACTTAGAAAAAGCGCGGGTGGAATACCTGCTGGATGAGGGAACATCCTTTAGCGCAGCCAAGGCGCAGGCACAGCGGGAGATCTTTGCCATTTTTGGTATCGAGCAGGAGGATGCGCAGTCCAGCGAGCTACTGGATATCTCGCTGGCCGGTACCGACAACGCCAAACTACTGGCCATATCCGTCATCCTACAGGGGTACCTGGACGTAGCGGACTTCTCCGAACTGCTGGCCAATATCAGTACGGACATCCGCGAAGATGGAACCTTGGAAAGCAGCGCCCTAGGGTCACAACTCATCAATAATGCCACCCTGCTACGGCCAGCCGTTATCCGGGAGCAACTGGAAGCGCGGTATGCGCAATTAGGTCAAAACGCGGCCATTCCGGATTTCGAGATCTACGTCGCCTCGTTCATAGAAACCACCGCCTACGAGCAGACCAATGCCATTCGGTATGCCGAGCAGGGCGCCTACGGGCCGAACCTGCTGGACACCAACCTAGTGACATATACCCAGGGTCATTATTCCCTCCACGCCGATCTGCCTGCATCTACGCAGCTGCGCGTAAAGATCGCCGGGTCGAATTGGGCATTTGGTCTTCCATCCAGCGATAGCGGCTGGGACTATACAGACCGCGAAGAGTCGGACACCTCCCGGGTATTCACCACCAACCGGACCGGTGCCGTGGATCTAATTATCGACCTTCATATCGAACCCAGACATCCTGATTACCAGAATCCCGATGCACCCCTCCCGCCGCGCCACATATACACCCGCATGCAGGTGTATGAGAACAACGCGCTAGAGCCGATCTGGGAAAAGACGTTTGTGGTGACGTATAGATAGGGTACTGCATAAGGTACGGGCGATGGAGCTAGTACACGTGTAGACGGCACCGTTGCTGTCAGCTAGTTAAGAATGCCCTTTGTCCGCGTCCGCCGGACCGCTCCTCCAGCAACTCCCCGAAGTGGGTGAAGGCCCGAAAGCAGGTGTGGTCTTCGGCTACGGGCAGACTGGCGCGTAGGAGGAACTCCGGCTCGTTGGCCTCGGTAGCGGACGTGCTACAGCTCCAGCTACCCAGTAGGGTGAGGCAGAGAGGTAGGGCAGCGGCTGTTCATGGCATGGGGGTATTCCTCTCCCCCGGCCCCTCTCCAGGGGAGAGGGGGGACGTCTCTGGTCCTGTTGAAAAGTCGCAATCATTTAGCTAATAGCCCTGCTAGATTTCCCCTCCGGCCCAGTACCATAAGCGTCCGGCAACTTCGCCTAGTCCGTGGACGAAGAAGAAACAGAGGGAGAACATTAGCGTTAGAAGTAGGATAAGTACTACTGACTTTTTGGAGCTGGTGGTTTGGGAATGGCGCATATAGTAGGGCTAGATGATTCTATCGGTTGTGCCGTTAACTAGTGCTTATATGTGTGGCAAGCCTTACACAAGTAGCCGTTCTTGCCTAAATTAAAATAGCCAAAAAATCGCCAAATATTATTAATTCGAAATCGACTATTTCTAGGTCGCCAGTATGTCAGGACTGGTTAGTACGATCGGAATGGTATAGTGCTTGTTCAGTATTATGATAACCATAAAGCAATATAGTAAACGCCACTATAATGGAAGACAAAGTCGATGGGCTGTTAGTACTAATATGAAGGCTATTTATTGTCACTCTCGATTAAGAAATTATGGCTATTTTTATTGACCTGAATCACGTTTTTGAACTGCAGCTTGATGCATATAAAAAAGCTGAGATATTCCAATTGTATTCACAATAGTAGCAAATGGTATACGATGACGCAGAAATGTTGGGCTCCCATTGTACATAACTTGCTCTGAGGATTGTGAAGATACTATACCAATGAGTTTGCCAGAATCAATATCGATAACTGGTCCCCCCGAGTTTCCGGGGTATACACTAATGTCGACATATGTGAATCCAAATTCTGGGTTAGACAGACCGACTCTTCCCCAACTCGTCATCGGTAAAGTTAGGTTAGGCTTTGGTAGTAGAGTACCATCAGAACCATAAAATTTTTCAGCATGTAAGTTGCTGACAGATACAGGAAAGCCGATAGCAAAAATACGTGTCCCTATGTCAGGTACTTTAGGATAAAGTAAATTACTGATATCAATTGGGTCGTATTCCTCATCTATCCTAGTACTGTCAAAATTGTCAATCAGATCTGTGAGGTTCCATAATGTAAGGTCAGCGTCTGGCCATCTAGTAATGATTCCAGTATAATCAAATATATCTTCACGAACTACCGTAAAATCTTTGAACTCATATAAAGTATCTGCATATGATTTAAATCTGGGAAGTATTCTTATCATAGGTGGTAACACGTACTTCAGTAGTCTTTTATTATAAGGATTACCACTGTTGTCAAAAACACCATATTCGTATAGCGGAACTCGTAAAACGTGGTCGGCGGATAATAGAAGCTTTTGATCATTAGAATAAAAATAGATTGCTGTACCTGTAGTGGAGTACTCTTCCAACAGCGAGTGAATTTCTTGCTGATAATAGTCTGTAGTGATCTTCCCTTCTGCCAATAGGGATTCTAAGTTATTTATTTGCCTTTTCTTATGTTCTGTATATGAGGTGTCTGGAAGAAAGCTTTGTACATTAAATAGAGCATCATGCCACGTATTCATCATAGTAGAATCTTGGCCATGTAGTACAGGCAGACTAATTAAATAGATACATAGGTTAAGGCAAATAGTCTTGAATATGCACTTCGTAAAGATCATGGTAATTTTTATTATAAAGTTCAAACGATAAGATATGCAATAATGTTCTGTGCCTGGACTTTCAAGAGAACCTTCTAAGTTCCAAATTTCCCTCAACTTCAGTGCAGGACATATAATTGTATTGGTTTGTATCTTGGTGAACTATACCGTTGATTAACAGACGACTTGAGATTAACCACTACTACTAATTTATTCTGACCACTCAAAAATAGTTGCTTTAATGTATGGTGTTCGAGGTAGGTCAAAATGATTTCACTATGTTAATTTACATGTGATAAATTTTGCATTCTCGCCTGGTAACAGTCCTGGTGCATTATGCCAATGACTCGAAGTATAGTTTGCTTACACCTACATTGAGATTCTTACTTTGCTGACAAATGATTTGGTCTATGAGCAAATCGCAACCTTTATATAGTCGAACAAAGTAAGGGCCTTGAAGTCGAAGAATCCACATATGTTTAAATTTTCTGTAATCGAATTTATGTATATCAATCAGCCAGTTATAGTACTCAGTGTTAGGCCGCAAATGAGCTATTTGGTCAAAACTCATGTCTAGGTACAAAAGCATTTCTAGTAGTTGATCAAAATCTTGCGATTGCCCGTCGTTCAGTACGCTATATTTATCACGCTTTGTACTTAGAGTGTCTGATATATATTTATCGAGGTAATCGTCGAGATTTATGACGTCATTCATAACTCCCTTGTATATTAAGTAACCGGTAGGGCGCTTTTTTAGAGCCAATATCAGAATATTCGCAACTCGAGTTTTAGCAGCGTCATCCAAAAACTTGAAATCAGCTAGAAAATGGGATAATTCATATCCCATTCCATGACCACTAATTGAGGCCTCAAGGAAGTCAATATATTTATCGTATTCAGGACCAAACTTTCTGCCGATGTTGCTATCGCTTTTAAATATCTCTGGCCTAACATACTCATTTAAGACCGTAATATGGTTGTAGGACTCGAATACTATATTCTTTGTCTCGCTTGAAAAATCATGAAAATACACTGTAAGAAACGAAGAGAACTTAACAGCAACACTCTTTGAAAGAAATTCGAGCTTCCCAGCAATCGCGCAAACTATATTCGCAATTTTATCACTTTCCTCATTCGAAATATTTGTTCTTATGAATAGTGTTAATGTATTTTCCAAGATGTTGAACACATGATTGAAAATAGAGTCAATTCTTGCTAATTCGTGATAATGAATAATAGAGTCAACACTATCAAGCATCGACTTTAGATCAGCAATAATTGCAAGTGTTCCGAATTGGTCAACAAATACCGTTCGGTTAAATCTTAAGTACGGAAGGGAGTGAAATAATCGAGTCATTCGTGATGGTACCATTTCTCTAATCCAAGTCTGATAATAAAACTCACCATATGATTTACTAGGTTGCCTCCCTCTAGTTGAATGTGAATAGATAAATATTTCTAACGACTTGCACAAATAATCTTGATAAAGATCTGATGAAGAGATAGGTAAAAGGTTGCCAAATGTTGTATATGAGGTGATTGAATAGGCATCTAGAACTTCAAAACTTGGATCGTGTAAGGGTGCGTAACCGTATTGAATATTTTCAAAATCCCTTCTTGCATCTATCCTAAGGCGTTCGAGGCCTGCCAAGGAATCGTGTAAATATGTTTGCCTATCAGTCCAGAAAAGAAAGTCCGATTTCTCTAGCTCACACCCCTGACTAACAAAAGAAGAAATTATCAAATTTGGATTAACGATTTGGTGGGTGTCTTCCTCGTCCAATGATACCCCAAAATACGTAGTTAGGTGATATAAGCCTAATTCGATGAAGTATCTAGCTATAAAATTTGATGAAAATTGAAATTTAGATTTAAGATATAAATAAATAAGCTTTGCAAGTTCGTAGTCACCGATCATTGTTGCGGAATACGCTGTTCTAAGTGGGTTCTCCAGCTGATCAAAGTCTCTCGTAGACCTAACGGTAAGCAACTTTTTTGTAAGTGTTTTATAGTCAAAGCGCAATAAACTACATCGCTCACAATTACATACATTTGAGCCTGAAGTGTTAGGTACTGCGAAGGACTCGTCAGTACCATGTAGGGAAATACGTAGAATTCCATTAAATCTAAAGAAGGTTGACACCTGCAATTTGCAATCAATATCTGACTGTAATTTCAACAGGTGAAACAAAGAGTTATAAAGTTTAGCGTCATCTACTCGAAGTATGAAATTTGACACTTCAATACACCTACGTTCATTAAATGGATATAGTGATAGTAATAATTTGCTTGAGATTACAATTGCTGGGTCGAAATAGCTTATGATCTGAAGAACCGCTTTAGAATACTCGGTTCTACGTAATTTGCTATTAAGTGAGTCAGAAACTCTTATCAAAGACGGCATAGCGGATGAACCCGCTCTAAAATTGAAGTCTGCGTATTCAGTTCTTAAAATTTCGACTATACTGGTTAGTTTGTTGATGCCAAACACCAGATTTTTGATCAATGCGCCAAAATCGGTAAGATCAATTTTTGATCTATTAATGTCAAACCCTATGTCTTCAAGGCTGACATTAGAATTGGTCAATGTTGTATCTAAATATTGTTGAAGTTTTCCGTTAGTTATAGTTGGTTTATATTGTGGGACTAAAAAAAGTATTATTAATGTATCATAATGTTCATGAACTTTATTTCTAACAATAGATACTAATGTGTGCTTGATTTTGTCTGCGCTATTGTCCGAAGTAACTTGAATATACATATCTCCATCCGCCGATCCAATATCAACTCCAGGATGATTTGTAGTGTATGTCTCCAATACCGCAAATTCTTTGTCGTAAATAATCTCAAAAATTCTGCAAATCGCATGTTCAATATATTTATTTATGTTGTAATACCCAAAACCCTTATTTGAAATAATTATATCATTTGCAGTTATGCTCAGCAGCATACTGATTTCGCGCTGAAGATTTATACTCGACATGGATAGAAGTGCTTTATTTCTCAAAAAAATATTTCCTAAGTCAAATCTACGACATCATTTGCAACTATTAACTGAGATCGTAAAAAACGCACTGTTGAATTAATGTAAAGTCTACATATGGGATTATGTAACCTCGGTCTTAACGACTGTTTTCACTTCTGTCCTATAAATATATATGTACATATATTTGCCATTACAAAGCTTTTCCGCACTCAATTATTTAGTTGTAATATTGGTGTGGGGTATGCTATGATAAGCGCCTTGAATTAGATAATTCTTTGTAGTACAACTTTATTGTGCAGTGTACAGGTGACCAGGAAGGCCGCCTGCCCGTCCACCTCCGTCACGTCCTTGCCGATCTCGGCCAGGGTAGCCTCGGCCAGTCCCCACTGATTGTAGTTGAAGGCGTCGAGCTGCAGGCGCACGGGCAGTCCCTCGCGGAGTAGCCCGATGTCGCTCGGACTCACGTAGGCCTCCACCCGCAGCTCCCCGTCTGGCGAGATGTGGGCCAGCTGCTGTCCGGCACTGGCGAAGGCACCGGCCTGGAGTCCGCCGGTCTGGGTAAGCTGTCCGTCCACCGGCGCGGTGACCACGTAGTGCCGGGCCCGCTCGTGCAATTGCGTAAGCTGCTGCCGCAGTTCGGCCCGTTCGCGGCGGATGCGCTGCAGGTCCTGCGTCCACACGTGGGCTTGCTGCCCGCTCAGTTGCCGCTGCTGGTTCTGCAGCAGGGTCAGCTCGTAGGCCGACTGCTCGTACGCCATACGGGCGATCGCGCCGGTCCGGATCAGTTCGGTCTGCCGATCCAGCTCGCGCGTGGCGTGCTGCAGTTTCAGGTGTAGTGCGTCGCTCCGCCGCCGGTAGTCGCGGTAGTCGCGCTGGTATACGTCAGTGGTCAGGGTGGGGTAGATAGTGAGCGAGTCGGGGGCAGAGGCAGTCAGGTGGTGGAGGTCCTGGAGCAGGTGATTGCGCTCGTTAAGCTGTTGGCGGAGGTGGTCGGCCTCCGCGCTCAGTTCGGCGGTACTGACGATCAGTAGCGTATCGCCGGCCGTCACGGTGGCGTTCTCCCGCAGATTGGTGTAGGTGACCTGTCCGCTCACCGGCGTAGTCACGGGCGTCAGCTTCATCGTAGGCCGCAGGATGCCGCGGCTCTGGCTATTGACTTCTACGTCGATGAAGGGCAGTGCGGTAGCGCCCAGGAGCAGGCCAAATACCACCGTCAGGTAGATTAGGCGTCCGCTGCGGCGGTGGCGGGCGTGCAGACCTTCTACGCCGTTCACCAGCGGGAAGGGAAATAATTTTGGGTCCATAGTAGGTGTTGTTTTCGCTCGAGCTAGCCGGGCGGGGCCGCAGGATGCGGTGGGTAGAAAAGAAAGGCGGTGTGCTTAGGCCGCCAGGCGATCAACGGATAGGGATACGGTGACCGAGCCGCTAAGCCGTACGGACAGACTCGTAAAGGCGTCGTCCTCCAGGCTGGGATAGCGGCCCGGTGTGATGCGGTACACGGACGGTGGCAGACCGAGCTGCTCCACCACCCAGCTCGGCAGGCGGTAGCTGTCGCGTACGGTGAATACGGCCCCTGAAAAATGCTGCTGCCTTGTATCTGGCGCTATCGATGTATTGGTGAAGTGGACGAGCAGTCGGCCCGTAGGCACATCGATACGTAAGTACGCTTCGACGACCCGGGCGCAGTCCGCCGCAGGTACAAATCCCACGGGCTGCATACTACAGATACCAAGCGAAGCGCAGTGGGCCGTGCGCGGCGAGCCGAGCTGGACGCTCAGTTGGAGCCCCCGGCGGCAGGCCGATATATAAGTCGAATAATAGGGTGATAGGTGGTGCATAGATCGTTTGATGAGTAGCCGTAGGGAATGTATTTCCCCTATTGGTACGGCAAAGATCAGACGACCTAATCACGAAACATAGGACACCTATGCAGCGGTTTCGGAGGGTAGATTAGGATGGTTCTGGAGGCTAAAATCAACTAAATAGCTGATTTTCAGCGTATAACGTATTTATCTAAATTCGATAAATTCTATTATAGCGAGACAGTAATGTGTTCAACCATATATATTGTACCGCAGTAATCACCTATATCCCCAGACGCACCGCCCGCTCCGTCAACTCCACGAAATCCAGCAGCGATACCTGCTCCGGCCGCCGCCGGAATACTTCTTCGTTCATCAGTTGGTCGGCCGGGAAGATTGACTTAAGGCTATTGCGCAGCATTTTTCTCCGCTGCCCGAAGGCTGATTTCACCACGTGCTTGAAGGTACCGTAATGCTCATCGGCCACCAGTGGCTCCGTGCGGCGCACCAGCCGGATCACGGCGCTCTGCACCTTCGGCGGCGGCTGGAAATTGCCGCGCCCCACATTGAAGCAGAGCTCCGGCAGGTACCGCACCTGTACCAGTACACCAATCACCCCATACACCTTGCTGCCCTCACCACTGATGACCCGGTCAGCCACCTCCTTCTGAAACATCCCCACCATCTCGGGCAGCAGCGTATAGTTGTCGAGCAGCTTGATGAGGATCTGACTGGAGATGTTATACGGGAAATTCCCCACCAGTCCGAAGGGCTTTCCCCCGAACACCTCCGCCATATCCAACCGCAAAAAATCGCCCTCCAGAATATCCTCGCTCAACTGCGGATAGTGAATATTAAGGTAGGAGATCATGTCGCGGTCCGCCTCGGCCACCCGGAGATGAAAGTCCTCGCCACGCTCCAGCAAGTGCTTGGTAAGCATACCCTGGCCGGGGCCCACCTCCAGCACGTTGCTGTACTGGTCCGTCAGCTGCAGCGCCTCGGCGATGGCCTTGGCGTAGTGCTCGTTGGTGAGAAAATGTTGCCCGTAGGATTTCTTAGCGCGCAGAGGGAAGGGGATTCAAGGGGTTAGGGAGGGAAGGGGTTAAGGGGTTAAGGATAAGGGGGTTAAGGGGTTAAGGTGGATGGGGGAGGTGTGATAGGTATGATTGGAGGGATGGTGGGGTAGGGACGCAAGGTACCGCGATGTAGGCACTTAGGGATCGCGTTGCTATCATCAAACCCTTTGCACCCGCGACCCCGGCCCCGAACAACACCCTTGCCCAACAGGGTTACTCCAACACCTCCCACGCCCTTAACCCCCTAACCCCTTGCCCACCTACTTCATTCCCGCCGACGCCCACGAGGGCTGTACCTGGGTGCCGCAGCAGCAGCGCCTGTACTTCACGACGACTAAGAAGAAGGATCCGCACCGGGTGGGTATCTGCTACCTAGACTTTAGCGCCTACGATCTAGCGCGGGATGCGCGATGGGGAGAGCGGCTAGATGAATCGGTCACCTCTCTACAGGCCAGGGAGTGGCTACACGACGCCAATATGGCCAACAGCATGTGTCTGAGTGAAGATGGCAACGGCCTACTGGTGTGCGAACAGGGGGACATGGACCGCCCCGCCCGACTCACACGGCTCGCCCTGGATACCCGGGAGCGCAGCGTGCTCTTCGATGGCTACCGGGGCAAGCCGCTAAACAGTCTCAATAAAGTGATCCGCAGCCAGCAGGGGCACCTCATCGTGAGCGATCCGGACTACGGCTTTCGGCAGCACTTTCGTCCGCCCCCGGTGCTGGAACCCAGCCTGTACGTGCTGCCCCGGGATGGTGAGCCCTTCGCCTTCGACTGCGGACTGGAAATGCCGCACGGCCTGGCCCTCAGTCCCGACGAGCGTACACTTTTCGTCACCGATACCAGCAACGATGGGGCCCACGACGACGGGGTGACCCTTAAACGTCGCCGCGCGGTGTACCTCTTCGACTTCGACCCCAGTACGGGCAAGATCACCAATGATCCCCGCTACGCCTTCGCCGTAGATAAGGGCGTACCCGACGGCTGCCTCACGGACGGCGATGTCTTTCTGGTCGGCGGAGGAGACGGAATCTACGTCTCGGACCTCATCGGTAACTATCGCGGCAAGATTAAACTGGACAGAACGGCGGTCAACCTGGCCGTCGTCCACAAACACCTCTTCGTCACGGCCGACGAAGGCGTCTACATCATCCTCGACTGGCGGCAGCAGCTCAGCTAAGCCGCCGTAGCGCAAACCACGCCAGCAGGGATGCCCCCGTCTGCAGGCATTTTTCGTCCACGTCGAAGGTGTCGGTGTGCACGGGGCTACCCGCATGCCCCGGTCCATTCACGCCCAGCCGGTAGAAGCAAGCCGGTACGTGGTGGGTGTAGAAGGCAAAGTCTTCCCCCGTCATCCGGATGGGCAGGTCGACCACCTGCTCCTCCCCGAGTAAGGTCCGTGCTTCCACCTGCGCCCAGCGGGTGAGCGGTTCGTCGTTTTTCAGGAACGGGTAGCCGTGGCGGACTTCCAGCTCCGCCGTGCCGCCCAAAGCCGAAGCGATGCCCTCCGCCGTGCGCCGTAACCGTTGGTGCAGCTCCTTGCGCCAGGCTTCATCAAGCGTACGCAGCGTACCCTGCAGGTGTACGGCATTGGGTATGATGTTAGTGGCGCCTCCCTCGCTGGCGATGTGTCCGAAAGTAAGTACGACGGGTAGGGTAGGGTCGGTCTCCCGGCTCACTAGTTGCTGCAGGGCGGTGATGACCTGGGCGGTGATCACGATGGGGTCCACTGCCTGGTGCGGCATGGCGCCGTGGCCACCCCGACCGCACACGGTCAGTCCAAGCTCATCGGTACTCGCCATATAGATGCCCGGCCGGAAGCCCACCTTGCCCGCCGCCAGGGGCGGATGCACGTGCTGTCCGAACAGTGCCCCCGGCACCGGGTCCCGCAGCGCGCCGTCGCGGATCATCAGCGTAGCCCCTCCCGGCAGTTTCTCCTCGCCGGGCTGGAAGAGCAACCGTACCGTGCCCCGGAGCTTGTCGCGCAGTGGCATCAGGATCCGGGCGGCCCCTAGCAGGGCGGCAGTGTGGACGTCGTGTCCACAGGCATGCATCACCCCGGGCGTACGCGAGCGGTAGTCCACCGCGTTGTTTTCCTGAATCGGTAGGGCGTCGAGGTCGGCGCGCAGGGCTACGGTTGGTCCCGCTCCGCTGCGGATCTCCGCTACCAGACCCGTACCCGCGATCCTGCGGTGGGGGATGCCCAGTTCGGTCAGTCGGTCGGCCACATACTGCACGGTCGCATGTTCCGCAAAGCTCAGTTCGGGGTGAGCGTGCAGGTGCCGCCGGTCCGTCACGGTAGCCGCCGCCGTTTCTTCCGCCAGGGCGCGTACGCGGGTGCCAGGGTCATTCATGGAACGCAAGGTAGTGCGACCATACACTCCTAGCGGTGCTTGCTACTCTAATTCAATCCCCTCGATCCGACTTCCCGGTACGAGGCTGTCCACTACGTCCTGTCCCTCGATGACCTCGGCGAAGATGGTATACTTCCCGTCCAGGTGGGGGGTAGGGCGGTGGGTGATGAAGAACTGTACCCCCTCGGTGTCCCGCCCCGCACTGGCCATACCGACCAGTCCGGCGCGGTCCCAGTGTAGTAGTGGCGTTTCAGTGGGAAGGGTAAAGTCTTCCGAGCCGAAGCCGTCGCCACGCGGTCCGCCGCCCTGGGCTACAAAGTTGGGGACCACACGGTGAAAGGTCTTTCCGTCGTAGTAGCCTTCGTCGATCAGTTGCAGGAAGCTGGTAACCGTAGCCGGAGCGACGGTAGGGTAGAGGCGCAGCGCTATGATGCCGTCAGCGGTTGTTATACGGACGGTGCGGTCCGCCGATGCTGCCAACAGATTCCAGTCGATGGTCAGTACCCGCTGGGCCGGGGCGGAAGGCAAGGCTTGCTCTTCCCCGCGCAGGGCATTGCGACTCCGGTAAACCTCGGTGTAGGTTTCCAATTGGCGGGGCAGGGCGTAGCCTTCTAGGGCGGTGTCCAGCCAGGCTAAGTCGGGATAGATCGAGCGGTATACCCCCGCCCCTTCGGTGAGGGCCAGGGCAGCGTGGTAAGCCGGACCTTCCTCCCTACCCTCGATCAGCTCCCGGAAAAAACTCGCCAGTTCGGCGCGTATGCGCTGACGGCTGCTGCGAAAGTAGTCGTCGAAGTCCGGCCGATCGCTGATCGTCTGCAGGGCCTCGGCGGCGGCGGTGCGTACCACGGGGCTTGTTGATTCCTGCAGGTAGCCATACAGTACCCGATACATCCACGGGAATTCTCCCAGGGCGCGGAGCAGGTCGGCCCGTTCGTACGGATCGCTGCTCGTGGTAAAGCGCTGCCGAAGATTGGTAGTAATACGCTCGCGGTAATCCGTCAAAAACGGTGACAGGTGCCGGTTCGCAGCGCGGTAGAGCTGGGCGCTGATCGCCGGGGGTAGATCGTCCTGCGCCAGCTGTAAGTAGAGGGGCGCATCGGCTGCGATACCATGATTTATCAGGTAGTCCGCCGCGGTGCGCGCGACCAGGGGATGTGGATCGCGCAAGGCTTCGATCACCGATTCCCGGACGGAGGCGTACTCAAAGCCAGCCAGGGCACGCACGATCTCGACGCGTTCGCGCCAGTCCGTACCAGCTTCCAGGCGGCGCAGCAGGGCGATCCGCGCCGGCGGTAATCCACTACGACCCAGTGTCCGGATCACCCCCATTGCGATCAGCGGATCAGAGGTTGTTCGTAGCAGATCACGCAGGCGGCGCTCCTGACTGCTGTCTAGCTCAATGTCTATCCGCTGCAGGTACTGTGCGGCTGGATAGCGCACTTCGTTCGGTACGCTAGTGTCCAGTACTAGTCCTACAGTGGCAGCATCCGCGGCAGCCGGGTGGTATCCCCTGAGTGCGGCGTACAACATACCGTACATCCGGCCGGCTAGTAATACAGTATCCTGGGGGGTATAGGTGGTAATATTCGCTAGTAATGCAGCCTGATCATCCGTACCGACTTTGCCAACCGCCTGCAATACCGCGGCATTAAACGATGGGGCGGAGCCACTACGGTCGAAGGCCGCAACCAGTGCATCTGCGACCGGCTCCTGACCGCTCTGTCCCAGAGCGTATGCGGCCTGGACGCGTACTACCGTCTCGGAGTCACTGAGCAGTGTGATCAGCGTATCGCGGGCCGCGTCCGTAAGGGTAGGGAAGCTTCCGAAGGCCCGGGCGGCCAAATAGCGGTAGGTGGGATTACTGTGGTGCAAGTAAGATACCAGACTGTCGGTCTGCCGGGCGTTCTGCCAGTCGAAGAGCTGTCGGGTAGTAGTATCCGCGAGGTCGATGGCTACGGTAGTGCGACTGACCGGTTCGCTCGGGGGAATGCAAGCGGTCAGCAATAGGGCTAATGGAACGAAGCCCCACACAATAAATCCGGTCGGTAGAAGCGGGGAAACTAGACGGCAGAGGGGCATGGGGTAAAGATAAGCGGCTACCTTTGCGGCTCCAACCATTGACCTGCGATGATCCAACGTATTCAATCCATCTTCCTGGCCCTGGCCGCCCTGTGCACCTTCGGACTATTTGCCACCGATGTGGCCGAAACGGCCGCGCCCGTCGCCGATAGTCCGGTGTTTGCCGATGCGCACTTCACGCTCTTTGATAGCCCCATCCTGATCGGGGGAGTGGCCGCGGTGGGTGCCCTCACGCTGGCCGCCATCTTCCTGTACACCAACCGGCGGCTCCAGAAGATCCTCTGCAACGTAGCTATTCTCATCACGGTAGCCTATGCGGCCTACGGTGTATTGCTTTGGTATACGGACCGCGCCGCTGCCCAGGCCGAGCCGGAGTTCGGGCTGGCTTTACCGATACTTACCATCGTATTCGCCGCCTTCGCGGCCCGGTATATCCATAAAGACGAAAAATTGGTACGTAGCGCAGATCGCCTGCGGTAGCATATATTTGGGTACTAGTCATTCACTGGCAGTCCGTGGATCGGACCGCTGCATATACCCACACACTATGTTCCAGGAATTCAAGGCCTTCATCATGAAGGGCAACGTACTGGAGTTGGCCACTGCGGTCATCATCGCTGCTGCCTTCGGTGCAGTAGTTACCTCCTTTACCAATGATGTACTCATGCCCCCCATCGGTCAGGCGCTGGGCGGGGTAGACTTTTCCGAACTGATGATTCCCCTCTCCGAGGACGTGATCGGCCCCGACGGTACCGTACTGGAAGAAGGCGCGGCTATCCGCTACGGTCGCTTCATCCAGACGATCATCGACTTCCTGATCATCGCCTTCGTCATCTTCCTCATCATCCGTAGCTACAACCGCATGACGGTCAAGCCCGAAGTAGTCGAAAAAGCCCCGGCCGGACCTACCGAAACGGAGCTTCTTATCGAAATCCGCGACCAACTGGCGCGCAGACCCTTGTAAAGGCGTGAAGGTGGAGGTGGTGAAGGACAGGACGCGCACAGCGCACATCCACGGTCTTCACCACCGCTCTCCTAATTCTTCAGCTTGATCTCATCATCCTTCCCGTCAAAGAACTTGAAGGTCGTGATGGGGAAGTCATTGTCTGACTGAATATCCAGCCAGCGGTAGTGCTTCATGTACCACTTCATCTGAGCGCTGGGTAAGCCACGCTTCAGGAACGCGGAAATGTAGGGGTGCACCTTCAGTTTGAGCTTAGCCTTGGGCCGAGCGTCCATGATGAAGTTGAGGTCGCGCTCGATCTCGTCGGTCAGTAAGATGGTAGCATTCACCTTACCGGTACCATTACAGGTTGGGCACTTCTCGGCGGTGGTGATCTTTACCTCCGGACGTACGCGCTGGCGGGTGATCTGCATCAGGCCGAACTTGCTCAGCGGGAGTACCGTATGCTGGGCGCGGTCGTTCTTCATCGCGTTGCGCATGGTGGTCACGAGCTGCTTGCGGTGCTCGGCATCGCGCATGTCGATGAAGTCGATCACGATGATGCCACCGATATCGCGCAGCCGCATCTGGCGGGCAATCTCTTCGGCGGATTCCAGGTTGATCTTCAGTACCGCCTCGGTCTGATTCTGGCTGGGCATCTTATTGCCGCTGTTCACGTCGATCGTATGCATCGCTTCCGTATGCTCGATCACGATGTAGGCGCCACTGGGCATGGTGGCTGTCTTGCCGAAGCTGGACTTGATCTGTTTGGTCACGCCGTGCGCATCGAAGATGGGTTTGCTGGACTTATGATACTGCACGAGGTTCGGTCGGTCCTTGGCAATGTCCTTGATGTAATCCTGGATCGTCTCGAACAGGTCCTTGTCATCGACGACCACCTTGGTGAAGTCCGGCGTGAGTAGGTCGCGCAGCAGTCCGGTGGTCTTGTCCACTTCGCTGAGCAGCTTAGCCGGTGGGGTAGCCCCCTTAGCATTCTCTACGATGGTCTTCCACTTATCCATCAGGGTGTTGATCTCCTCGAGGAGTTCACCGACCCCGCGTCCTTCGGCTGCAGTACGTACGATCACGCCGAAGTTGGCCGGCCGGATACTCTCTACGAGCAACTGTAGCCGCTTACGCTCTTCACTGGTACTGATCTTCTTGCTTACCGCTACGGTCTCGCTGAAGGGCGTGATGACGAGGTAGCGACCGGGAATGGTGATCTCACAACTCAGGCGGGGGCCCTTGGTGCTGATGGGTTCCTTGAGGACCTGGGCGAGTACGACTTGTTTCTTAGATATGACCTCGTCGATCTTCCCGGTCTTGACGATCTCGGGCTCGTACTTGGCCTTATCCAGGGTAGCGTTGGGTAGCTTGCCCTTGATGGCCAGTTCGGAATAGGCCTGCAGCGTGCGGACTTTAGGACCGAGATCGGTATAGTGCAGAAAGGCATCCTTCTTATGTCCGATATCGACGAAGGCGGCATTGAGGGGGGCCGTGACCCGTTTTACCCGGCCGAGGAATACATCACCTACGGTGAATTGGTCGGTCGAGCGCTGGCGATGTATCTCTACCAGCTTTCCGTCTTCGAGTAAGGCAACTTCTACTTCTTTGCCCGTACTGGAGACGATCATTTCTTTTTCCACTGTGCAACAGGGTTAGGTGGATACACGCCATCCCCCCGCCAGTAGCAACTAGGTCGGAGGGTGAGTACGTGAATCCGGTACACTGATGCATACCCCCGTCCGGTAAGGCTCAGGCCATAGGGCTGGCGCGGTCGAGGCTACGGGGGTCGAGAACAATTACGTCTGCGAATCGGCTGGGGTTGTCCGCCGCTCAGCACCCGATAGGGACTGGCAGGTGGCGGAAAATTTCTTGGCGGAGTACTTGAAGTGCGTTGGCGCGATCAAGATCTCACGGAAAGGAAGCCGCAGAAGCACGGAATGGTCGCGGGAAACGGGCTCTAAGGAGTCGGGCGTCGCGAATATCTCGAAATAAGAATAGCACCGGGGCGGTAGCAAGAGGGCAATGAACGGTACCGGTCACGGCCGGAAAACATCCTGCTTCAGGAGGTTCTCCGGCCGTAAAAAGGTATGCTGCTAGTCGGGTGACTAGCGGTTCTTCTTCTTGTGACGGTTCTTGCGCAGGCGCTTTTTCCGTTTGTGCGTAGCAATTTTATGACGCTTCCGCTTTTTTCCACACGGCATAGGTTGTCGTTTAAATTAGGTAAACAAGGTGATAACAGACTAAAGTATGGGATCAAAACGCCCCGTACAGTCATATAGTTGTGGCCACACCTACCCGGGGGGCAGTGTAGCGGACCGCGAAGATACGGTAAATAGCCGGTAGCATTTACTGCAGCAAGTCCGAGCATTTGCGGGCAAAGATGTCCGCCTCACCCGCACGCCCCAGGTTCTCGTACACCTTGGCTAGCGAGCACACCACATCGGGGTTGCCCGGCTGTAGGTCATCGGCCTTGCGCAGGCGCTCGGCGGCCCGGTCGAGCTGGTTGGTTTTGATGGCCAATTGGGCCAGGGTGATGTATACCTTAGGCTCCTCGGGATATTGCTGCTCCAGCTCCCGTAGCATCAGGATACCCTTCATGGGATTTTCCGGCGGCGGGTTGTCGGTATAGGTTACCGCCAGATTGATCCGGTGCTCGGCATTGGTGGGATTAAGGCTGATGGCCGCCTGATACGCTTGCTCGGCCTGATCCGTGCAGTACTGCCGGGTCTTTTGCGCCACGCCCTCCTGCCGCAGACAGAGACTAAAGGTGGTAGCAGCAATGGCCCAGGCGTCTTCGGTATTTTCCAGCTCTGCGATCTGGGCGGCGAAGGCTCCCGAGATACCCGGCTGTCCGGCCTTGTACCACTCGCTGGCCAACTGCTGCAGTACCTCTACCCGGGCGCTGTCTTCTTCCTGACTGGCCAGGCGGTCCTCCAGCGTAGATAGCGTAGCCCGCTGCGCGGGGGTAAGCTGGGTATGGGCCTCGCGGATCAGCGACTGTACGCCGGTGGCAGCACTGGGTGCGCGGTTAAATCCCTCCTCCATCTCGGGAGGGCGCACCGGGCAGCCCCAGTACGTCACGGCGATGAGCAGCAGCGTGATGGCCGCAGCGATCCATTGGGGACGGTGCATCAGTCGAGGTCGCTTTCGTCTTCGTCGGGCAGGCTGGACACCTTATCCTTCACCTGCTCCACAAAGATCTTGGCCGGCTTGAAGGCCGGAATGTAATGCTCGGGAATCTCGATGGCCTTATTCTTCTGAATGTGACGACCGATCTTCTTAGCCCGTTTCTTGACCACGAAGGAGCCGAAACCACGGATATAGACATTCTCCCCCTCGGCCAGGCTACCCTTGACCTCCTTGAAGAAACTCTCCAGGGCCACCAGTACATCTACCTTCGCGATGCCCGTCTTGTCGGCAATATTAGCTACTACATCAGCTTTTCTCATTCTCCATTATTTAGCTCCGCGTGCGGGTTCTCAAAAGCGGGGCAAATATCTGCTTTTCTGCCGAATTTCGCTCCATTCGCCCCACTATTTCTTTTAAAATCAATGAGTTATCTCGGTGAACCACTTTCAGTGCCGCGCCGTTGGCCGCCACGCTCCGGCCCGTGAATGACCGGCTGCGTACCTTCGCGCCACGCTAAACGACCCCATTACATGCTCCTCTCCATGACCGGCTACGGTCGCGCTACCCTCAGCGAAGGGCCCAAGACCTACGCCGCCGAGCTGCGGGGCCTCAACAGCAAGCAGACCGATCTGCGCCTACGCAGCAACCAGGCCCTGCAGCAACACGAGCTCGAACTGCGTACCCTGGTGCTCGATGCCGTCAAGCGTGGCAAACTGGAGCTTACCCTGGAGATCACCGATGCCAGCACCGCCAGCAAGCTCCGCGTCGATCTGCCCCTACTGGCCGAGCTCAGCACCAATATCTACTTCAATCTCAAGGCCTCCCTGCCCGATAGCAGCATGGACGGACTGGTCCCCGCCCTGCTGCGCACCCCCGGCATCATCGAAGCCAGCACCGGCACCGTAGAGGAGCAGGACTGGCAGCACATCCAGGCCGTTACCCGCGACTGCCTGACCCGCTTCCAGGACTACCGCCGGCAGGAAGGACTCACCCTGGCCGAAGACCTTAGCACCCGCGTCCGCGCCATCGTAGACCTGCTGGCCCGTGTGAGCGACTTCGATACCCAGCGTATCGAAGCGGTACGCGAGCGTATGGAACGCCACCTGAAGGATTACGTAGGCCGCGCCAACGTAGACCAGAACCGTTACGAACAGGAAGTGCTATTCTACCTCGAAAAAATGGACATTCACGAGGAGCAGGTGCGCCTGCAGCAGAACTGTGAATACTTCCGCGAAATACTTGATAATGAGGACGATATAAAAGGGCGAAAGCTCAATTTTATCAGCCAGGAGATGGGCCGGGAAATTAATACCCTGGGTGCCAAGGCCTACTCGGCCGACCTGCAGAAGCTAGTGGTCAATATGAAGGAACACCTGGAAATGATCAAAGAACAGCTGGCCAATGTCGCCTGAGCCCGCCCGGGGAAAGCTCCTCCTTTTTACCGCTCCCTCGGGGGCCGGCAAAACCACCATCGTCCGCCACCTGCTCGATAAGTTTCCGCAGTTGGCCTTCTCCGTATCCGCCACCACGCGGCCGCCGCGGCCCGGTGAGGTGGACGGCCATGACTACCACTTCCTCACCCCCACAGCGTTTGCCCGCCGCGTAGCCGAGGGCGCGTTCGTGGAGTACGAAGAGGTGTACCCCGGCCGCTTCTACGGCACCCTCCACAGCGAGGTACACCGCATCTGGGCCGAAGGCAAGGCCGTCGTATTTGACATCGAAGTCAAGGGAGCCACCAACATCAAGCGCCACTATCCCGACGATAGCCTGGCCGTGTTCGTGGCACCGCCCTCCAAAGAGATATTATTCCAACGCCTGCGCGACCGCAGCACCGAAGACGCCGACAGCCTGCGCGTACGCATCGCCCGGGCGGGGGAGGAGCTGGACTACCGCGACCGCTTCGATCGGGTACTGGTCAACGACGATCTGCCCGTCGCCCTGCAGGAGGCGGAGCGCCTCGTGGCGGAATTTCTGGATTAAAGCTTGCGTCCGCCCACGACCCGCCCGCGGGTATCGCCCGTGCGGAGTCGCTTCAGGGGGATGAGCAGACTGGCGAAGGCATCCGCGCTGGAGACCTGCCACTGCTGTCCGGCATAGGTCACCTTGCCGGCGCTGCGTGTCCAGTCGCTGGCCAGCAGCGTATAGCGGTCGCCGTTCTTGGGATTGGGTCCGAAGACCAGGAAATTATCCGCGTCGTCTTCGAAGCTAATAGCCACCCGGTTAGTCTTGGGCTGAAAAGTGAATACCCCCGGCGTATTGCGCTTGAAGACTAGCTGCTCTACCTCACGTCCGTTGATGACCTTGACGGTTCCGCGGGTGATCTGCGTCCGATCGTTGCGCAGTTCGCGCTGTAACACCACGTCTTCCGATAGGTAGAACTGGATTCGTCGGAGTTCGTCTTCCCCCCAGCCCTGCTCGTCGTACAGCCGCTGGGTGAAGGGACTGAGCCGGGGCCCGCACGCACTACATGCGATAACACAAAAGAGTAGGGCAGGAAGGAGACGGTACATACTGAAGCACTTAGGTTACACCACAAGGAAGCACCGGGCGGGGCCGCGGGTGCAGGGCCGGGTCTGGTTTAAGCGAAGTTTAACGTCGCTGCCGAAAGAACTGCTGCATGAGCCGGGCACAGTCTTCGTGTAGTACACCGAATTCCAATTTAGTTTTGGGGTGCAGCAGTTCGCGCCCGAAGCGCATGAAGCCCCGCTTATCGTCGCTGGCTCCGTATACGATGCGGCTGGTCTGTGCCCAGTGCAGGGCTCCGGCACACATGGGGCAGGGCTCCAGGGTGACGTAGAGGGTGCAGCCGCGCAGGTATTTATCCCCCAGGTGATTGGCTGCGGCGG
This sequence comes from Neolewinella maritima, assembly GCF_923081025.1. Lineage (GTDB taxonomy): Bacteria > Bacteroidota > Bacteroidia > Chitinophagales > Saprospiraceae > Neolewinella > Neolewinella maritima. The sequence goes on from NZ_CAKLPZ010000001.1 coordinate 1,283,720, forward strand.
TCAGTGCGATGATCTCGGCGTGGGCCGTTACGTCATTGAGCCGCTCGGTTTCGTTGTAGCCGCGGGCGATGATGCGGTTATCGGCCACCACTACGGCACCTACGGGGATCTCGCCCGCAGTGCCGGCCAGTTCGGCCTGCTTCAGCGCCTGCCGCATGAAGTAGGCATCGTCGTATACCTCAAGCATCCAGCACGGTTTCTACCAGGTAGTGATTGCGGTCGGGGTTGGAGCGCGCCACGAGCTCGGCCAGGAAGCCGGTCACGAAGAGCAGCGAACCCAGGATCATGGTCGTCAGACTAATGAAGAACCAGGGATTATCGGTCACCAGCGTCTTAGGCATGTCGTTGGCCAGCGCATACACTTTGGCGGTACCGATGTAGACGGCCGTGACCAGTCCGATCAAGAACATCACCGTACCCATCGTGCCAAACAGGTGCATCGGCCGCTTGCCAAACTTACCTACGAACATCAGGCTGAGCAGGTCCAGAAAGCCGGTGACCAGCCGTGAGAGACCGAATTTGGAGTAGCCGTACTTGCGCGCCCGGTGCTCCACCACCTTTTCGCCTATTTTCTGAAAGCCGGCCCACTTGGCCAGCAGGGGCATATGGCGGTGCATATCGCCGTATACCTCGATGGACTTGATGACGTTGCGGCGGTAGCTCTTCAGTCCGCAGTTGAAGTCGTGCAGCTCGATACCGCTAGCCTTGCGGGTCACGAAGTTGAAGAACTTGGACGGCAGGGTCTTTCCGATGGGATCCTTGCGGTTCTTCTTCCAGCCGGAGACTACGTCGTAGCCCTGGTCCATGATCATGCGGTAGAGATCGGGTATCTCGTCCGGACTATCCTGCAGATCGGCATCCATGGTGATGATGACATCCCCCTCCGCGTACTGGAAGCCGACATTGAGGGCGGGACTCTTACCGTAGTTACGCTGGAACTTGATGGCCTTCAGGCACTCGTTCTTGGCCACCAGCTGCTGGATTACCCCCCAACTCCCATCGGTGCTGCCGTCGTCGACTAGCCAGACCTCGTATGAGAATGCATTAGCCCGCATGACACGGTCGATCCAGCCAGTCAGTTCCGGCAGGGATTCTTCTTCGTTGAATAGGGGGACGACTACGCTGATGTCCATAGCCGGCCGTGGTTGATGGTTGCCAGGATGCGACCCGGTAGTGTGCGGCCCAGAAGCGGGCTATTGGTGGACTTACCCTTGAGGCTGCCCCGGTCCACCTGCTGAGAGCCCTCGGTGGTAAATAACGTGAGCTGCGCCGGACTATCCTCTGTAATGGTCACCGGGGGCAGGCCGAGCAGCCGGCGTGGTCCGGCAGTAAGGGCGGTCACGATGGCATCCAGCATACTGGGTCGGTCATCGGCCAGGGGGAGCAGTTGCCGCAGGGCAGTTTCCAGCCCGAGGGCACCAAAGGCCGCGTAGCTGAACTCCAGGTCCTTTTCCTCTCCGTGGCGGGCCCGGTGGTGGGATACGATGGCGTCGATCTGCCCTTCGATCAGTCCCTGCTGCAGTGCCTCCCGGTCGCTGGCAGCGCGCAGGGGGGGCAGCATCTTGAAGTTCGGGTCGAAGGTGAGCAACTCGTCGTCGGTGAAGGTGAGGTGATGGGCGCTCACCGTGCAGCCCGCCAGTCCGGCACTCTGCTCACGGTAGTCGGTGACCAGTGCCAAGCCCTTTGCCGAGGAGAGCAGGTGCACGAGCAGCCGACCGTCGGTGTAGCGCAGGATCGACAGATCGCGGCGCAGCGGGATGGTCTCGCACATGGTAGGGATACCCGGCAATCCGAGCTGTACGCTTACCGTACCCTCGTGCATCTGTCCGTCTTCGGCCAGGTCGCGGTCGTGGGGGGTATCGAGTACCAGCCCACCGAAACTTTTACCGTACTCCAGCGCCCGCTTCAGCAGACTGCCGGAGGCCGCGTGACTCGATCCGTCGGTAAAAGCCAGGGCGCCGGCCTCGCCGAGTTCCATCATTTCGGTCAGGTCCCGGCCCAGGGTATTGTGACTCAGGGCGGCAATGGGCAGCAGGTCTACCGCGCTCTGCCCGTTGTGGCTGGCCAGGTAGGTCATATCGGCTACCGACTGCCGCACGGGTACCGTATTGGGCAGAACGGCTACAGCGACGTAGCCGCCCGCCCGGGCCGAAGCCGTCAGGCTGGCGATATCCTCGCGCTCTTCGTGGCCGGGGTCCCCTAGATAGGCACCGATATCGACGAATCCGGGGGCGAGGCGCACCCTGTCTTCCGCAGCAAAAATTTGCTCTTGCTCCTCTGCCACCAGCGCATCGCCCAGCGCGGTGATCACCCCGTCCCGTACCCGCACGTCGAGGGTTTGGTTGTGGTAGGGGCTGGCGGGATCGGTAATGGTGACGGCACGTAATAGCATGGCCGCGCAAAGGTAGCGCAAGCCGGCCTAAACCCGCCAGAATCGTAGGAGCAGTGCTTCGGCCAGCAGACTCACCAGCGCCAACCAGACGAAGTACTGCCAGAGCGGCCGACCTTCGTTGCGGGCGCGTATCTCACCCGCTAGCGCGGCCTGGCTGCTGGCATCCAGGACGGTGACGTTAGCTAGCTCAGCTAGCTCTTCCGGAGCGGTATACTGTAGGTCAGACTCCCGGCGGTCGTAATTGAAGGCAAAAGACTCGACTACCTCCTCGTTCAGGAGCAGGTCGTAGACACCGGCTTCGGGCAGCTGTCCACTCACGCCCAGTGCTACGCGGCTGCCTACGGTACGCTGCTGGGGGATGAATTCTCCCCCCGGCCCGCGCAGCTTGTACACCAGGTCGCCGCTCGATGGGCGCCGGCCGGTACGCACTACCTCGTCCTGCCCGATGGTGTAGGCTAGCGGACGGCGCTGGCCGGTACCGATGCCCATCTTATAGAGCATGGGAATGAAAATCTCTGCGTTGCTCACCAGACTGTTCCACTCGGTGGGTAGGGGAGCGGCACTCAGGTAGAGGTTGCCCTCGCCTACGGTGTACTTCACTACGGCGTTGCTTCCGTCGCGGTAAGTGAGTAGCTGCTCCTGCCCCCGGGTACCTCCGCGCGCTAGCGGAAAGTTCCCCAGGGTCCGCGGCAGATTGAGCGCACGCCGGCTGCCCTCGAAGATGTCGCTGAATACGAATTCCTCTTCGTTGATGCCGCTTACTTCGCGCTCGCGTTCCTGAAAGCCCTGGTACGTACCCACCGGGAAGCCGGACAGGAAACTGCCGTAGCTGCTCAGGTCGGCCGCCGCGGGCGGAAATACGAGTAGGTTGCCGCCCTCCCGGACGTACTGTCGCAGCTGCTCGGCCAGCCCGGATGAGACGCTCGGTAGTTCGGTCAGGATCACCAGTTGATGGTCCGCCAGGGTGCCGTAGTCGATGTTCTGGGCCGAGGTGTAGGTGGGGGTGAACACCCGCAGTGCCAGGGCAGCGGCCAGGTTACGGTCGGGGGTACCGTCGGCATCGATGTTGAGTACCTGCACCCGGTCCGTCGTCTGGAAACTGAGGTAGTACACGTCATCGAATTTCACCGGAAAGTCCGTGATGGTCAGAGTCGCCTGTCCGTTGCCCCCCTGCTGGATGGGCAGGTAGACGCTGTCGATCACGAAGTCGTTCGGCGGCAGCTGCAGGGTGCCCTCCGGCTTGCTCTGCCCCTCGTAGCCCAGGGAAAGGCGCACGTTGTCCAGTGCTACGTCGCCGTAGTTGCGCACCCGCACGAGTAGGAGGTTATTCTGTCCCAACTGGGGCACGGGTGCATCAAACCAGACGGAGTCGATCGCTACGTTGCGACTGCGCAGTGCCTCCAGCGGCACTAGGTTGACGGCCATACTCGTGTCAGTGACCTCCAGGTTGGTCACGTTGCGCTGAAAGTCCGATATCAGGTACGCTAGCTCATTGTCGAAGTCGGCCGTAGCGAGCGCCGCCCGCTGCCGGTCCAGGATCTGGCTCAGAGGGCGCGTCTCCGGACTCACGCGAATGGCCTCGATCTCCTCTAGCGCCGCCTCCTGTCCGACCAATCGCTGACTGCGTCCGCTGGCAGAATTCGTGATGACCTGGAAGCGGTCTTCGGGTCCGTAAGCCCCTACGATGTCCCGCGCCCGGTCCCGCGCCAGCTGTAGTAGCGGTGCCCGGTCACTTTCCGCCGCCATACTAAAGCTATTGTCTACGTACACACTCACGGCCTTGCGGCCGCTCCGTACCCCCTCCGCTACCGGCAGAAAGGGCTGGGCAAAGGCAACCACCAGGGCCGCGACGGCCAAACAGCGAAGTAGCAGCACCAGTAGATTTCGCAACCGGCTGCGCATACTCCGCTCCTCCTTCACCTCCCGCAAAAAGCGCACGTTACTGAAGTACACCTTACGGAACCGCCGGAAGTAGAACAGGTGGATCACGATCGGTACCGCCAGGGCTGCCAGCGCGTAAAGGAAAGTGGGATTCAGGAAAGACATGGGTAGTACGGTAGTTCTGTAGGGGGTAATTCTGTAGGCTGTTGGTATAAGTGTTGCACCAGCGGCCCCGCCCCTGATCTGGGTGGTTGTGGTAAGTGTAACGCTGCTTTTCGCATAATGCTTTTACACACGCAACGTCTACAACACACGTAACGCCTACTACGCCTGTAACGCCCGCCTACAAAACTACAGAACCACCGAACTAAAAACCTACCCCACCATATCCTCAGGCCGTACCCAGGCGTCGAACTCCTCACCGGTCAGGTAGCCCAGTTCGAGGGCGGCGGCGCGTAGGGTGGTGTCGTCGGCGTAGGCCTTCTTGGCGATCTTGGCGGCCTTGTCGTAGCCGATCTTGGTGTTGAGGGCGGTGACGAGCATGAGGCTGTTGTTGAGCAGCTCTTCGATGCGGCCGCGGTTGGGCTCGATGCCCTGGGCGCAGTTGGTGTCGAAGCTGCGGCAGGCATCGCCGATGAGGCGGGCGCTGATGAGGAAGTTGTACACCATCATCGGCTTGAAGACATTGAGCTCGAAGTGACCCGTCATGCCGCCGATGTTGATGGCCACGTCGTTGCCGAGCACCTGGGCCATGGCCATGGTGAGCGCCTCGCTCTGGGTAGGATTTACCTTGCCGGGCATGATGCTGCTACCGGGCTCGTTAGCCGGAATGATGAGCTCGCCGATACCGGAACGGGGTCCGCTAGACAGCATGCGCACGTCGTTGCCGATCTTGGTCAGACTCACGGCCAGGGTTTTGAGCGCGCCGTGGGCCTCGACGATGGCGTCGTGGGCAGCCAGGGCTTCAAATTTATTTTCCGCCGTGCGGAAGGGGTGACCGGTGAGGCTTGCGATCTCTTCGGCCACTTTCACGGCGTAGCCCTCAGGGGTGTTGAGTCCGGTACCTACGGCGGTGCCGCCCAGGGCCAACTCCGACAGGTGGTCCAAGGTGTTGCGCAGGGCGCGCAGACCGTGGTCGAGCTGACTGACGTAGCCACTGAACTCCTGACCCAGGGTGAGCGGCGTGGCGTCCATGAAGTGGGTGCGGCCGATCTTGACGATGTCCGACATCTCCTCCGACTTGGCCCGCAGTGTATCGCGCAGCTGTTCCACGCCGGGGATGGTATTGCTGAGCAGCGCCTCGTAGGCCGCGATGTGCATGGCCGTGGGGAAGGTGTCGTTACTCGACTGGCTTTTGTTAACGTCGTCGTTGGGGTGCAGCGTCGTGTTGCCTTCCTCCAGCTTGCCGCCCTGCAGTACGTGGCCGCGGTTGGCGATCACCTCATTGACGTTCATATTGGACTGGGTACCGGAGCCGGTCTGCCAGACCACCAACGGAAATTCCTCGTCGAGCTCGCCGGCCAGGATCTCGTCGGCTACGCGGCCGATCAGCGTGGCCTTGTCCTGGTCCAGTACGCCGAGTGCGGCATTGGTGGTAGCAGCTGCTTTCTTCAGAATAGCGAATGCGCGGATAATTTCCTGTGGCATCTTCTGCCCCCCGATATCGAAGTTGGTGAAGCTGCGCTGGGTCTGGGCACCCCAGTAGCGGTGAGATGGCACGTCGATGGTACCGATACTGTCTTTTTCCTGGCGGGTCGTCATGATATATTTATTTGCGGGCACGAAGGTAATTGATATTCGGGGCGCAGATGGGCGTCCAGACCGGGGGTGTCGGGCACGGTGATCGCGCCGTCGGCTCCGTAGACGATGCCGCCCTCCACGGGGTCTTGGGACTGCATCAGCGGTGTATCGAAGTCGCAGTATGCTACCCGCTCCGCACTTAGGGCGAAGTGGGCCGCGGCGGTGAAGCCCAACCGACTTTCCAGGAAGCCGCCTACCTGGAGGGGTACATTTGTAGCCTGTGCAATTTTTTGTGCACCGTATAGGCCGCCGGACTTACTGAGCTTGATGTTGATCCGGTCTACGGCTCCAATGGCGAGCAAGCGGCGGGCATCATCGGCGTTCCAGCAGCTTTCGTCGGCCATCAGCGGGATGCTGGTCTGTCGGCGCAGCTCCGGTAGGCGCATCCAGTCGTAGCGATCGATGGGTGCCTCGCAGTGTTGGATGTGAAAACGTTCCATGCCCCGCAGTGCCACTACGGCCTCATTGAAGGTCCATCCCTGATTGGCATCGATACGCAGGGGAATGTCCGGTCCCACGGCGGCGGAGATCGCGGCGATGCGCGCGACATCGTCCTCCGCTCCCCGGCCCAGCTTCACCTTGATGACGGGAAAGCCCGCGGCGACGATCTCCTGTGCCGCGGCTACCATCTCATCTGGAGTGCTCAGACTCACGGTGTAGTCGGTATACAGCGTACGGTTACTGCGCCCTCCGAGGAAACGGTAGAGTGGCAGTCCAGCCTGCTGAGCGGCCAGGTCGTGCAGGGCCATATCGAAGGCGGACTTGACCGCGTAGTTCCCGTGTAGTTTGCGGTTGAGGTGGGCGGTGTACGCTGGTGCGGAGTCTATGGCACATCCCAGCAGACCGGGGGCTAGCCACTTCGCGGTGGCGACGGCACCCGGCAGGGTCTCGCCGTGAATGGTGGGAAAGGGACTGGCTTCGCCCCAGCCTTCCTGACCGTCGGTGGTACGCACCCGGACGAACAGGTTTTCGGCATGGGTGAGCGCGCCCAGGGAGATGACGAACGGGCGCCGTAGGGCGACCCGCAGAGGGAATAAGCTGATCTGATGAACGAACATTGGGGGTGTAAGATGAGCTTAAACTAACGAATGGGAGGGGGCGAAATGCCCGATTTCCGAACCATTCACGCTATATTTGCAAGCTATGGTCGAGCTAGAAGAAAACTACCGAAATATTGTAGTCATCGGTGCCTCCGCCGGTGGATTGGAAGCTATCCTGGCCATTGTGGAGGAGCTGCCGGAGGATCTGGGTGCCGCGGTATTTGTGGTGCAACATATTCCGTCCTACGCACGCAGTAACATCGACCGGGTGATCCAGTCGCACACTAAACTCCGCGTTACCCAGCCGATCGATGGGTCGCGCATCGAGCCCAATACGATCTACATCGCGCGGGCGGACCGTCACCTAATGGTGGAGCCCGGGCGGGTCGTAGTATCCAAGGGGCCACGGGAGAATCGGTTTCGGCCAGCAGTGGACGCACTCTTTCGCTCTGCCGCTCACGCCTACCGCGACCGGGTCATCGGCGTGGTAGTCAGTGGGGCACTGAACGATGGTAGCTCCGGCACCTGGACCATTAAACGGTTCGGCGGTACATCGATCGTGCAGGATCCGGACGAAGCCATGTTTTCCGATATGCCCCGGGAGACCATGCAGTATACGGAAGTAGATCACGTGCTACCGGCTAGTCAGATCGGGCAGTTGCTCGGTACGCTGTGTCGTAAGGAGATCACTCCCTCGACGGGTAACGGACACTCAGAGGAGGAAGCCGCTAAGGTAGAATTAGAAATAGCAGTAGCAAAAGGAGCGAACGGTATGAAAATGGGAATTTTAGACATCGGGAATCCATCGTCTCTGGCCTGTCCGGAGTGTCACGGCGTACTGGCCAAGTTCCAGGAAGGCCGGCTGCTTCGCTTCCGCTGCCATACCGGTCACGCACATACGGTAGAGAGTCTACTTGCAAGTGTCAACGACAACGTAGAAAAAAGTATGTGGGAGGTTATGCGGGGCATGGAAGAGAGTAAGGTCCTGCTCGACACGCTGGCGGAGCAGATGGAGCACGCACAGGACTATGAAATGGCCGCCGTGTACCGGCAGCGCGCTGCAGCAAGTCAGGAACAGGCCGTACGTGTGCAACTGGCCATTGAGGAGAGCGATCTATCTGCGGCGGGCAGTGAGGCACTGCCCCACATCCAGTAATTATTGAATGAAATAAATGATGCTATTTGATAAATAGTCTTATTGTATTGCGTTCAATTGAGAGGCGAATGACACCAAGCCAAATGATGTTTCTATAAGTTATTGATAGTTAGGCTTTTATGATTTTGGCACGGGGATTGATAGCGGTGATTACATCTATTAGTCCATTTCTATGCAAATCTCCCACGACGATCAAACAGGGTACGGTGATCCTACAGCCACCTATATTGATCGACTTAACCAGCGGGCACTCGAAGTGGTGAACCTGATCAACACCTTGCCCCTACCAAGCGAATTACACGCTGAATTGGCCCAATCCTGGCGAATTACCCGACAAAAGCTAGCCTTTTTCCGTCGGGAGCTGGAACGCTGCGATGGCGAGGTACAGGAAGAACTACGAATAATGCACAGCGCCCTGCTGCCGCAGGTCATGCAGTACCAAATCAAGGTCGGTGCTATGATGATCGCTGATCACTGCGATGATAAGCAGTACCTCGAAAAATGGTCTTCTATCTGGAATGAGTTTAGTCGGCAGGATTTTGCGGCTTAGCTCGAGCGACAGAGACACTAAGGTATTGATATTCCCTTTTGCGAGCCTGCTTCCTTCGGGGAGCAAGCTCTTTTTACATTCGCTGTATGGCCGTTAGAATAGTGGGAATTGGTGCATCAGCGGGCGGTCTACAGGCGCTGGAAACGTTCTTCTCGGAGCTACCCACCGGTCTGGGTGTTGCTTACGTAGTGGTACAGCACCTATCGCCGGACCACGTAAGTAACATGGATTCCATTCTTCAGCGTGCCACGGCGCTCAAGGTGCGTTCCCTAGACGAGGATACGGTACCCCAGGCCGACCACGTGTACGTCAAACGACCCGAATACGAGGTGCGGGTAGGAGATCAGCTTACCCTCCTTCCCCGGCAGTCTGGCAACGATGCGTTGTACCTGCCCATCGACGATTTTTTCTTCAGCCTGGCGCAGAGTCGCCGGGAGGATGCTATTGGCATCATTCTGTCGGGTATGGGGACCGACGGAAGTCGTGGACTAAAGGAAATAAAGGCGCAGGGCGGCTTAGTAATGGTACAGACTCCCCGGAGTGCCCAGTTTGACGGGATGCCCTCCGCCGCGCTCCGTCAGCATATCGCTGATGTGGTGTTGCCTCCTTCGGAATTAGCGAGCCGACTGGCTATGATGCTGCGGCACAATAGCGTACAGCCCCCATCTCCCGGCATCGACCTGACTGACCAGGACAACATCTACCGGGTTTTATTAGAGCGGGTCCACGCTACTACACGCATCGATTTTACGCGGTACCGTCCGGCAACCATCCACCGCCGGATCGAGAAGCGGATGCTGATCACTCAGATCGAGTCGCTAGAACAGTACATCGCCTATGCGCTCACCAATGAGAGTGAGCAGCAAATCCTACGGCAGAGCTTCCTCATCGGGGTGACCCGCTTTTTCCGTGACAGTGAGGCATTCACCCGGATCAGGGAACACGTCATCCCTGACCTGTTTGCGCGCACGCCAGAGGAGCAGGACCTGCGTATCTGGGTGCCTTCGTGCTCTACCGGTGAAGAGGTGTACACCATCGCCATGCTCGTGGAGGATTACCTCGACAGCCAGTCCGTCCGTCGCAGTTACAAGATATTTGGATCCGACGTAGATCGCCGCTCCATCGTTTACGCCGGTCAGGGCAGGTATGACGAGACTATACAGGCGGACGTGCCACCTGAATTTCTCCAGCAGTATTTCATCCGTAGTAGCCAGGGCTACCGCATCAACGATGCGTTGAAGGAACACATCCTGTTCGCCGTCCAAAACCTACTGGACGATCCACCCTTCATTCGGGTTGATTTGATCTCTTGCCGCAATTTTTTGATCTACGTCAATGCGGACGCGCAGCAGCAGATTCTATCCAATTTTCACTTTGGGCTCAACCCCGCCGCTTACCTGTTTCTCGGGCCTAGCGAGCACCTTGGGAGTTTACAGGCCACCTTCACTACGGTAGATCGCCGCTGGAAGATCTACCAAAAGCGGCCGGACGGCGCTGCGCCGAGTCCGCGTACCACCGTCAGAGCTTATTCCTCCCTGCGTACCGGAAAGCTTACCGTTCCCACTATGGCTCCTACACACAGTGCATCCGTCAACCTAGAGGCGGTACGTCCGCAATCCGTTCATCCCAATCCGCCCAGAGTCTCTATGGACGAATATTCCCGTTTCCTCTCCGAGCGCTATGCGCCTACCACGCTATTTGTAAATCAGCGATACGATATCCTTTACCTGAACGGTGAGTTCACCGGTATTCTTCGGTTGCCCCGGTTTGATGCACTGCTTTCGCTGCGTACCGTGATCAACGAAGATGTACAGAGCTTACTGATCGCCGGGGTAGACCGGGTGCTCAGCAGCCACCGTTCTGGACTATTCGAACGCATCAATGTAGCCGCAGATTCTGAGCCACCCCGCTGGCTACAGGTTCGCTTTAGTTTGTTCGACTCCACCAGTGTGAACGAACCGGTCGTCATGCTGGAGTTTATGAATGCGACAAACGATAAGAACGGGGGCTCCACGGACGAGAACGGTGATACGGAAGTGTACGATGTGGACCGTCGCTTATTAGAAAAAGTTGGTGAACTGGAAGCTGAACTATTGCGCTCCGAGCGTCGCGCGCAGAAGTTGTACAACGAGTTGGAAGCAACCAACGAAGAGCTGCAATCCAGTAACCGGGAACTACTGGCCTCCAATGAGGAAATGCAGAGTACGAATGAAGAGCTACAGTCGGTAAATGAGGAACTGTATACCGTTAACAACGAATATCAACGAAAGAATGACGAGTTAATAAATACGAATAACGATATCAATAACCTGCTGAAGAGCACGCAGATCAGCACTGTTTTCGTAGATAATGACCTGAACATTCGTCGCTTCACCCCCGGGATCGGTGAACTGTTTAACCTTACGAATTATGACCTAGGTCGTCCGCTCGCCGCTTTCGCCAATCCGTTCGACGGGGTAGATATTGAGCAGCTCGCCAGGGAAGTTCTACGCACCAAAATGCGCTACGATACCGAAGTGCAGGATAGAAGTGGCAACTACTTTCTTCTCCGCTTGATTCCCTACCTGACTCAGGACGATCAGCCCCAGGGGGCGGTGATCACCTTCGTGGACACCAATGACTTGGTGATGACCCGCCGCCGGCTCACCGACCTTGCCCATAAGTATGAGGCGATTTTTCAGAACACACAGGAGGTCATCGCCATCGTCGAAAATAACAGTCGGATCAAGGAGATCAATCGTTCCCTCGCCGGTCGTAGCAAGCAGGAGCTATTGGATACCTACTTTACGGACTTAGTCCTCGACGACCCGGGTAAAGTGCAATTTACCGAAATGCTCCGCGCCGCCTTTGATCACCGACAGGTTGACGTGCTTGCCCTCAGCCTACCCAGCACCGGGGATGAGGCGGCCCGGGTAGAGGCTGAATTTATTCCCATTCTAACCACTTCGACTGATCCGCTGACCGCCAAGGAAAGTACGGTCACTCACACGATGATCATCATCCACGATATCACATCACACGAAAACCAGCGTATTGAGTACGACCAGGTCGTACAGCGCTACGAACGACTACTTAGTCATGTGTCGCAGCCGGCGGGGCTATTCGATATGAACGAGCGGATCGTATTCATGAACGAGCGGACCACGCTGGCCCGTAAGCATACCTACTACTTGCAGCGAAGTATAACGGATTTACTCAGTCCGGAGGGTGTAAACCGTTTCCGCAGGGCCGTAGAACAACTCAAGCAGGGCCAAAAAACCATCGAGGTGAACTACCCGGATGAAGAGCTTCTCGAGGAGACGCAGGCACTGCGCGTGCGTTACCGTCCGGTCTTTGCCGATGATGAAATGGTGCTGATAAGTTTTGAAGTGCTACAGACGAGCTAGCCACGGCTCCGGGAAATCCCCAGCTTGCGCATTTTACTGAACAGCGTCTGGGGGTTCAGCCCTAGTAGCTCTGCTGCCCCTCCCTGCCCACTCACCTTTCCGCCGGTTAGTGTAAGTACGGATTGAATGTGGCGGCGCTGCATTTCGTCGAATGGTAGGACCTCATTAACGTCCGTACTACGCCCGTTAGCTGTGGCAGGGGTACTTCGGGGACCAGCTGATGCACGACGCGTAGCAAAATCCAGGTTCAGGTAGGGCCCGGTACTGAGAATGAGCGCCCGCTGTATCATGTTTTCGAGCTCGCGTATGTTACCCGGAAATGGAAGTTCCTGCAGTAGTTGAAGATCGCGGTCTTGTAGGGTAGGTAGCTCACTGTCATCCGGCAGGTACTTTTTGATGAAGTGCATTACCAGCGTCCCGATATCTTCCCGCCGCTCCCGCAGCGGTATACTATGAATGGGAAATACATTGAGCCGAAAGTACAAGTCCGAGCGGAACGTGCCTTGCTCTACCTGCTCCCGAAGGTCCTGATTGGTAGCCGCTATAATGCGCACATCAGTCTGTACGCTGGTCCGTGCCCCCAGGGGAGTAAATTCTCCGTCCTGCAGTACCCGTAGTAGCCGTGTCTGTAGCGCCAGGGGCATCTCCCCGATCTCATCGAGAAACAGGGTCGCCTCGTCGGCTAGTTCGAAGCGGCCCAGATGATCGGTTCGCGCTCCGGTGAAGGCACCCTTTCGGTAGCCGAAGAGCTCGCTTTCGATGAGGTCAGCGGGAAGCGCCCCACAGTTGAGTATAACCAGGGGGCGGGAAGCCCGTCCGCTCTGGCTGTGGACCGCGCGAGCCAGTAGCTCCTTACCGGTACCCGTCTCTCCGGTAATCAATACGGTGCTGTCCGTATGGGCGACCTGCCTGACCTGGTGAAGGATGTGCTTATACTGCGGACTTTGCGTAATGATGCGGTACTGCTCGGGTGCCGCGTCGAATTTTTCGCTGACCAGAATACTCCGTCGCTCGAGTTGCGTGACCAGGGTAGCGTTTTCTAACTCCAGTGCCTGTTGCTTGCGCTGGCTCTTTCTCTGCTCCGTAATGTCTACGACGGTCACCAAGAGGCCACTGACCGGGTTGGCGTGCTGCAGGGGGGTCACGGTGATCCGCGCGGGCAGCAGGCTTCCGTCACTACGCTGTAGGGAGGTTTCATAGGTAGTCAGGCCCTGTGCATACGCCTGCTCCACGTGCCGCGTCAGGGCAGTTCGGTCGGTTTCCACGTCGAGATCGAGCAGGTGTAGGCCCGTGGTCCCCTCCCGGCGGTTCAGATCCGCCCGCAGTGCTGCGTTCATCAACGAGATGGTGCCATCGGTGGCGATGGTGAGCGCTGCAAAGGGTAGGCGGTCGAGTAGTGCGATGACGTGCCGCGAATCGTCCTCCAGGGAGAACAGTTCACTGGGCTTGAGCTTGGACAACACGCCGTACAGCGCGGGCTGTCGCTGCCACTCGACCCGTGAAGCATATAAGATGATGGACTGCTTATTGACCCCCAACCGACCTACGGGAAGTACCAGCCGCCGGGGGCCGGATGAATCCTTGAAGCTCTGCAGGAAGCCCCGTAGTTCCGCGCGGTTGTGGAAGATTCCGAGACCGAACAGCGAGCGATCCAGTTCCACCAACTTGGGCTGACCGGCAGCCTTGAGCATAGCGGCGTTGGCCGCCTTGATCGTGCCGTCTTCCAACGCTACGAAAGCGGGAAGGGGATTTGTATCAACCAGCCGTTCAATCAGGGGACCGTTTGCTGGCATTTGATAAAGATATAATTTTCGGTAAGGTAATCTATGTTGCAAGATGACACTAACTCCAATGGCTAGGGAGTGAGTACGGCATTGTCCAATTCACGCAGGTACTTCGGTACCGTGAATCGCTGCCCGTAGCGCTTGCGCAGTTCGCCACAGCGCCCGACGAATTCGTCCTCTCCGTAGCTGTGTATATACCGCATCACACCACCCGTATAGCCCGGAAACCCCCAGCCGTATACGCTGGCCAGGTTGGCCGCTTCGATGTGCTCGATCACGTGTTCCTGCAGGCACCAGCCGGCCTCGATCACCTGAGCGAACAAAAAGCGGTCCTTCATCCGCGTGCGGTCGTAGGATTCTTTCGTCACGGGAAAGTGATCTGCCAGACCGGCCCAGAGACGCGCCGTTCCGTTTTCCTCGTAATCGTAGAAACCTAGTCGCTTGCTCCGGCCGGTACGCTGCAGTTCGTCCCGCATTACGGTAAGAGCCTCCACCGCCGGATGCTGTTTGTAGCGTTCCCCGTAGTGTTCGGCGGCCTGCTGTTCGTAGCGGAGTACGAGTTTGAGGCCGAGATCATCCGCCATGGCGAGGGGGCCGGACTTCATTCCCGCCTGCCGCCCCATGTTTTCGATCAGCGCGGCGGAGTACCCCTCACTGAGCATGGTGATGCCCTCCAGAATGTAGGTGTTGAGCACACGGGCTGCGAAAAAGCCCCAGCTATCCTTCACCACCACGGGCAGCTTGCGGATAGATATGGCGAAATCGAACGCCCGGGCCACCGTCTCTTCACTCGTGGCCGCACCGGCCACCACCTCCACGACAGCGGTTTTCTCAGCGGGACTGAAGAAGTGTAGGCCTACGTAATTGGCCGGTCGCAGACTTTCCTTACCCAATTCCGTGATGGGAATTGAAAGCGTATTGGTGGCAAAGACCGAGTACTCATCGAGGTGTTCCTCCGCTTCGCGGGTCACTTTGGTCTTGACCGATTTGTTTTCAAATACGGCCTCCACTACGATGTCGCAGTCTTTGAACAGATCGCTTTGATTGGTGGTAGTGACGCGCTCGAGAAGCTGTTCCCGCTCCTCCAGTTGGAAGGTGCCGCGCTCGATGTACTCGTCTATTTTGGCGCTTACGTATTCCTTCCCCCGGTCGGCAATGGGCTGGCTGACATCCTTCAGTACGACCTGTAGTCCGTTGCGTAGGCAGAGAAATGCGATGCCGGAGCCCATTTGCCCCGCTCCGATGATACCCACCTTGCGGGCCCGAAACTTACCGAAGCCCTTCGGCCGGCCGACGCCCCCGCGCACGGCCTGCTTGTCGAACCAGTAGGTCGAGATCATATTCTTGGTGACCGGATCGGTGGCCACGCGGGCGTAGTAGCGGCTATCCAGCCGGTAGGCTGTCGCGAAGTCAAGCTTGGAGCCCTCCGCCAGCAGATCGATGATAGCCCGCTTGGCGGGGTATAGGTCGTTAGTGTGGGCGGAAAGCCGGGCGGTCAATAGGCGGATACGGTGACCCAAATTGGGGTCGGCCGCCGTGCCCCCGGGAATGCTTCCGTTGGGATCGTCCCAGGGTCGGGCCACGTCGTGGTGTCTGAGCAACCAGGCCTTTGCCTTGGCCATCATGTCTTCCCGGTCGGTAGCCAGGGCATCGATGAGGCCTACCTTATGGGCTTCCTGTGGGCTATATCTCCTGCCCTCCAGCAGCAGAGGATACGCCCGCTCGATGCCGAGCAGCCACATGAGACGGATAATGGCCCCTCCGCTAGGGATGAGTCCAATCTTCACCTCCGGATGACCCATGCGCAGCTTAGAGTCAGCCAGCGCGATGCGGTAATGACAGGCCAGGGTAAGTTCGAATCCCGTGCCGAGTGCATCGCCATTGATGGCGGCAGCTACGGGCACGCCGGGTACCTCCAGGTCACGCAGAAATTGCTTGAGCTGCTGCGCGGCCTCGAAGGCCTTGGCGGGGTCTTCCAGCCGGTAGAGGTAGTCCAGGTCGCCGGATTCCAGAAAGTCTTGCTTGGCGGACGTTATGATCACGCCGTTCAACTTGCCGGCCGCTTTTTCCTGCTTCAGGTGCGCGATCACGGGGGCGAAGGCGGCTACGATCTGGTGGTTGAGCAGGTTGCCGGCCCGGCCCGACATATCCAGGATCAGGGTAGCAATGTGGTCGGTGTCCTTGCGGTAGTGGATCATAAACGTTCAATGATGGTGGAAACGGCAAGTCCCGCTCCGGCGTCGATGGTGAGGCTACCGATGGTCAGGTCGCGCCGTTCGAGTTCATCCAGTATCTGACAGAGCATCATACCCCCTACGGCGCCGAGGGGTTCGCCCAGCGCAATGCTACCGCCTAGTACGTTGAAGTGTGCCTCATCGATATTCAGTCGGTGCTGGAAGCGGATGCTGGGTGCGGCAAATGATTCATTGAATTCCCAGAGGTCTACATCGCTGCGCTCCAGTCCGGCCTGCTTCAGTACCAGGTCGCTGGCGTTGACCCCGCCGGTCAGTAGGGTAGCGTCGACGGCCGACATGGCCACGGCGCGAATGCGGGCCCGGGGCTTGAGTCCCAGCCGCTCGCCCGCCGGGCGGTTACCGAGCAGACAGAGTGCGCAGCCATCGGCGGCCGGACTGGTGTTGCCCGCCGTGTGCCGGTGGTTGACTTCGGCGACCAGGGGAAAGCGGTGCAGGGCCATCTCGTCAAAACCCGCCAGGCCCATTTCCGCAAAGCGGGCACCGAGGGTAGCCAGTTGCTCGGCGGTCAGGCTGGGGTCCGGTATGGCGTCATGCTCCAGCAGCATCATGCCGTTCTGGTCCGTAATGGGCTCCAGGCTGGGGGCGAAGTGTCCGGCCTCCCGGGCGGCTACTGCCTTGGCGTGGCTGCGTAGGGCGTAGGCATCCAGGTCTTCCCGGCTGAGGCCGTGGGTGCTGGCCACCAGATCGGCGGCCACTCCCTGTGGGATGTAGTGGCTGTTGATGACGGTGGCCGGGTCGTTCATCATCGGGCCGCTGTTGAGGTAGGTGGGTACCCGTGACATGACCTCTAGTCCACCAGCGATGATGATTTCGCCGTATCCCGCCGTGATGCGGGCGGCGGCCAGATTGATTGCTTCTAAGCCACTGGTGTTGAAGCGATTGATCTGGAGCCCGCCACGTGCCTTGCCCCAGCCGGCGTACAGCAGTGCGGCCCGTGCGATATTGTAGCCCTGGTCGCCGGCCGGCGTGTTACAGCCGATCACCAGGTCGTCGATCTCGGTGGGTAAATCTTCGCGGCCGCTGCGGCGCTGAAAGGCCGTAAGGCACTGAGCCAGTAGCTCGATGGGCTTCACTTCGTAGAGGTCGGCGGGCTGTGCGGCGCGGCCCCGGGGCGAGCGTAGCGCATCGTAAATAAAGGCTTCGGTGGGCAAGGCGGGGCGGGGGGGTTGGTGGCTGGACCACAATATAGGCACGTGGCGGCGCTCGCTCCGGTAGGGATATGCCTTGCATTGGTCGAATTACCTTTGCACCGGCGGCCCCGCCCTCCGTACATTAGGAGAAAACTATCTGACCATGCCCAGGACCAAACTTACCGGCTTCAGCCGACTGCTCATTTTTTTGCTCTTTGCCCTACCCATCGTATATGCCGGAGCGGCCTACTACAACGGGGAAGACCCGGTAGCCAACGTGAAGGGCTGGCTCGGAATGGACCAGCCGGAGCAGGTCGATAATAGCGATGCTACCGTGCCGAGCGAGGAGAGCTACCGCGATGCCCCGGCTACCTTCGAGAATGTACAGGAACTGCGCGAAGAGAACGACCGGCTGCGCCGGGAACTCGCCCGCTGCCAGGGTACTACCGCGAGCTAGGTGGAGCGCGACCGGCTCACACGGCTGCGCTACGGCGTACACGAATTTTTTTATACCCTGATGACCTTTCCGCGGGCCTGGCGCTTCATGCGCAACCACCAGCTATGGCGCGGCCTGCGGCAGTACGGCTGGGTAGCGCGCGGCCTGGTAGTGATCGGTGTGCTGATCGGTCTGACGATGATCTCCGAGGTGGTCGAATGGTGGAACGAGCACGCGGACGCACCGATCACGGCCATGGCCATCGGCGCGGACAGCCTGGTCGTGCGCTGGTTCTGGGAGGGTTACGAGAGCCTGTCCGACGGAGCGCTCAACTGGGTGGTACTGGTGCTGCTCGAAGTAGTGATCTACCACTTTATGCGGCAGACGCTGCGGGTGGTCCTGGACAAGGACGTCGAGAACGCCCACCTGTTCAAGCCCTTTCTGCAGGCCCAGGTCCGTATGATCAAGGTGTCGTTAGTAGCCCTGATCGTGCAGGAAAGTCTGGTGGGACTGAGTGCCAGCCTGCTACCGGGCGTTCTGGATTGGGGGTTCGCCCTGGCCGTACAGTCGGCCGTGCTAGGCTTCGCGATCGCCGACAACTACAGCGAGCAGTTCGATCTGGGGATCCGGCAGAGCCTGCGCTACTTCTGGCGCAATTATATCGGGGTATGTTTGGGGCTGGGGCTTCCGCTCTTCCTGATGCTCAAGGTGCCGGTGTTCGGTACGGTGCTGGGGCCCCTGGTCACTTCGGTAGCCGCCGCGATCGTGCTGCGTGAGAAGAGTGACCTCCACCTGGTGGGTTATCAGCGCAGCGAGAAAGAGCAGCGCCGCTACGAGGCCCGTCAGATCAAACAGCAGCGCAAGGCCGACCGCAAGGCCGCCCGGCGCGCGCGCAAAACCACCTAGATGCAACGCCTTGCCGCCTGGTCCGTCCACGTTTTTACCGCCAGCGGACTCCTAGCCGGCTTCATGGGCCTGCTGGCCGTCACGGAGGGCGACTACCGCGGCGCCATGTGGTGGATCCTGGTTTCGCTGGTCATCGACGGCGTGGACGGCACCTTCGCCCGGATGGCCCGCGTACAGGAGGTGCTGCCCGACGTGAGTGGCAAAACGATCGACTACGTGATCGACTTTTTCACCTACGCCATTCTGCCCGCCTACCTGTTCTACATGGCGGTCGACCTGGCCTACCTGCCCCGGCTGCTGTGTGCCTTCGCCATGCTGCTCTCGGCGGCGATCTACTACGGACTAGACGGTATGGTCAGCGCCGATGGCCGACACTTCGTGGGCTTCCCCGTGCTCTGGAATATGGTGGTTTACGTGCTGGTCTTCGTGCTGCCGGACCTCCCCGCATGGGCTACGGTGGGATTGGTGGTGGCCTTTGCAATCATGCACTTTCTTCCCATACTGTTTGCCTACCCCAGCCGCGGCGGACGCTGGTGGGGACTCACCATCGCAGCTACGGTCGCCTTCATCGGCTCGGCCATTATGAACGTGTACTACTACCCGGAGCCCAGCCCCCTGTGGCGGGTGGTATGTGTGGTAGCCACCGTATACTATGCCGTGCTGGCGGCCGTCGATACCCTGCAGGGCGGAGGCACGCAGGTGCGGGGTGAATCACCGGGCGGCGTGTAACTTACCGTCATGCCGCGTAAATTACTCCTCATTAGTTGTTTGTTACTGCCCCTCCTGACGGCGTGGGGGCAGGGCCGCGACTTCTTTGTCAATGGTACGGCTACCCAGACCAACGACAGCTGCTTTCAGCTCACGCCGGACCGCGCATTATTCGAGGTAGGCAGCATCTGGTATCCGGACAAGGTCGATCTGCGCAACAGCTTCGATCTGGTCATGGAGATGAATTTCGGCTGCAAGGACGAATTCGGTGCCGATGGCATCGTATTCGGTCTGCAACCGGTCAGTGCCAGTGTAGGCAGCGGAGGAGAAGGACTGGGCATCGGTGGCATATCGCCGGCTCTGGGGGTAGAATTCGACACCCACTATAACCCTAACCGCAACGACCCGGTATTCGACCACGTGGCGATCATGGCCAACGGTACGGTAACCCACGGGGGCAGCGGCAACCTGGCCGGACCGGTGCAGGCACGTAAGAACGCTACCAACATCGAGACCTGTAACTCCTTCCCTTTCCGCGTGACCTGGGACGCTCCCGCCCGCAACCTGAAGGTGTATTTTGACTGCGAGCTGCGCCTGGACTATACGGCTGATATCGTCAATACCATCTTTGACGGCGACCCCCTGGTATACTATGGCTTCGCGGCGGCTACCGGTGGGTTGGGCAATGTGCAGTCGGTCTGCTTTACCTTCAATTCCTTCGAAAAGCAGCTGGCGGACGTGACGGTATGTCCGGGCGGTACCGCGCTACTGGATGTAAGCGGTGGAGCGAGCTACTTGTGGAGTCCGGCCGCCGGGCTGAGTAGCACTACCGCCCCGAGCGTGGAGGCCAGTCCGGATAGTACGACCGTGTATACCGTGCGGATCTTCGATGACTGCGGCCTACCCCTGCTGGATACCGTACGGGTACGCGTGGCGGGCGATAGTGCCTTCGTCAAGCTAGGCGCGGATACTACACTCTGCCCCGGGGAATCGCTGGACTTCGACGTCCGGGTACCCACGGCTTTGTACACCTGGAGCGATAGTAGTCTGCAGGGCCCCCAGGTACGAGTAAGCAGTCCGGGCATATACTCCGTCACGGCTACCCGTACGGATATTATCTGCACGGCCGCCGATCGTATCGTAGTGGAGCAGTACGCCATTCCGGACTTCGACGTCGGGGTGTCGGATACTACACTCTGTAGCGGCGATACGCTGCGTATTCTAGGCGTGTATCCTGACGCGCAGGCCTTCGTCAACGGAGTAGCCTTCGATACCCTCGATATCCGTACGCCGGCCCGTTATGCGTTTACCCTGGAGCATCCCTGTAGTACGCAGTTTGATGAGGTGGATGTAGACCTGAGTAGTTGCCGGGACTATTACGTGCCGACTGCCTTTTCGCCTAACGATGACGGTACTAACGATACCTTCTTTCCGCTCGACGCGGGGGATATCCTGCGCATTCGCCGCTTCACCGTATACGATCGCTGGGGCGGGGTGGTCTTCGAGGCTACGGAACTACCGACTAACGCCCCACAGCTGGGTTGGGACGGCAGGGTAGGGGGGCTCTCCGCACCCGTGGGGATGTACGTATGGACGATGGACGTCGACTTTCGCAGTGGTGATCGCTCGCAGGAGCGGGGCGCGGTGCAATTGGTCCGCTAGACAACTATCGAGGCGATCCGGGCGTCTATTCACCACCTTCCATATTCCTTCCGCCTTTGCGCCAACTGCTCGCCGCCTCCTTCCTGCTACTCCTTCTGCTCGCTCAGTGTTTCACCCTGCAACGCTGTGCTACGCCAACCCCGCCGCGGGGTGGAGACCGCGATACGATCGGGCCGGTCCTGCAACTGGAGGAATCCACCCCCAACTTCCAGACCAATTTTCGGCCCGAGGTGATCCGTTTAGCATTCGATGAATGGGTCGAAGTAGATGCACAGCAACAGATCTTCGTATCACCGCCACTGGCCCTGGTGGGTGATAACCGGCCCGTGCTACAACGAAAGAGCCTAATCATTCCGCTGCAGGGACTAGAGCTACTGGATAGCGTCACTTATGTCTTCAACATCGGAGCGGCCGTGAAGGACCTGAACGAGGGTAACCCTACCGAAAATCTGCGGTTTGTTTTCTCCACTGGACCCACGCTGGATACCGCATCGGTCAGCGGTATGGTAGTCGATGCTTTCACGCAGGAAGCCGTCGAAAATGCGGCCCTTACGCTCTATGCCAACCTGGCGGATACCGCCGTATTCACGGAGAACCCCACCTACTTCGCCCAGACCGATGAAGACGGTAGGTTCACCGTCAGTAATGTCAAACCGGGTCGGTACCGGGTAGTCGCCCTAGCGCGCAACCCGGGTGCCACGAACTACTTCGCGGACTTTTCCGGTGTCTTTCCACCTACAGCGGCAGGCTTTTTGGACAGCATCATCACCGTGGCCGATTCCGAAAATGCGATCGGACCGGTCCCACTCTCTACCATACCCATTGACCCCCGCATTACGGAGGTAGGCACGGAAGAGTACGGATTGATCACGATCGGAGTCAACCAGCCGGCCGAGAACGTCGACCTGGACTACGGACGGCAGTACCTACGGAATGACTTTCAGGACACCATCCGCCTGTACTACCGACAACCGGCCGCGGATACCATTTTGCTGGGTCGTGACGGACGCTATTCCGATACGCTACGCATAAGCGGTACCGATGCGGGCGATGCGCCGACCACGGCGCTGTCCGTGGTTCAGCAGACTCGTGGGAAGGTCAACCCCGGGGAGGGAATCCGCCTGGTGTTCAACCGGCCGTTGGAAGCCGTCGATACCTCACGTATTCGACTGTACCGGGATACGCTGCTACGGCCCGTGCCCTTTAGCTATAGTATCGATAGTGTGTATCCGGCGGAGTTACGCATCCGGGCCGGTTGGCGGGATGCGGCGCCCTACCGGCTGGAACTGTTGCCGGGCGCGGTCACGGACTGGTATGGTACCGCATCGCGGGATAGCATCGTCAGCGCGCTCAATGTAGCTGCGGTAGAAAGCTATGGCCAGCTATCCATTATCCTTCAGAACCTAAATGGCGCGGTCAGCTACATTCTACGCCTGGTCAACGAAAACGGGGAAGTGATCGTAGGTACGCGGCGCTTTATTGATCAGGAGTTCGAGTACACGGCAGTGTACCGCAGTTTGGCACCGGGTACTTACAGGATGGAACTGATCTACGACAGCAACAACAACCGTCGGTTCGACCTTGGCGACCTGCGATTTGGTCTCCAACCCGAGCGTGTACAACGGTTTACCATCGAGCCGCTGCGGGCCAATTGGGAAGTGGAGAAAGTAATTGACCTGGAGAACATGTAAGTAAGCGGACCGTTGCCATAGCTCACCAAACACGTACGATAGTGTCAGTAAAAGAAAAATACCGCAGCGTCCTGGAGATGGGCGAAAAGATGAACCCCCGCGATGGTTACGTCGAGGAAGCCGATGGTGTACTGCGCATGGGCAGTACCGTAGATACGCTGCGGCAGAAGGACCTGCTCTGGGACGAGATCAAGCGCGTAGGTGGTGAAAACCCCCGCGATGTCCAGGTCGATATCAAAGTGGCCAACACCAGCTACTACGCCAAGCACACCGTGGAAAAGGGTGATAGCCTGTCCAAGATCGCCAAAGAATACCTGGGCGATGCCATGGCCTATAAGAAGATCTTCCAGGCCAATACCGATGTACTCGATGATCCCAATAAGATCTTTCCCGGTCAGGAATTGACGATCCCCTTCCCCGAAGGTCGCTCGGCCAACTCGTAAAGGATTAAACACAGATTACACGGGGAAGGGCACAGATTAAGCACGGATACTATGGGCAGCGGTTCATACAATCTGTACTTCATCCGTGCCAAATATTCGTGTAATCCGTGTTTAACCCATTCACTTTAGATTCTCCGCCTCCGAGTTAGGCGTATCGTCGAACTCTACGCGTATCGGAATATCCCGCTCGCTGCCGTATAGTTTGATCTCCGTAATATCCGCCGGCAGGCTGTAACCCGTTTTATCGATCTGGTTTTTGATGTCCCGGATCACTTCACCGCGCACCTGTAGCGCCCCCGCCCGGAAGTCCGTGGTATCTACCCAGAAATAGACCTTTAGATTGACGGTGCTGGCGGCCAGCTCGTCCTCCGCCACAAAATTGATGTGTGTATCATCGCGGATGATTAGCCTGTGGTTGTCGAGCACGTGCTGGATAGAATCCTTGGCACCCTGTATATCGTCTTCATAGGCGATACCCACCATAAAATCATAGCGGATGAATCCGTCCGCCGTATAGTTCTGTACCGGTTGCGTGAGCACGTCGGAATTAGGAATATAAACGTCCTTGCCGTCAAAGGTCTTGATGTGCGTGTAGCGAAACTGCAGGCTCTTCACCTTCCCAAAGTGGTCTACTACGCGAATCGTATCGTTGACGCCGAACGGCCGGTTGAAGGCCAGAATAATACCGGAGATGAAGTTCTCCCCAATATCGCGAAAGGCGAAACCGAGAATGACTGCACTGGCTCCCAGCGCACCGAAGATGGCACTGGCAATACCGCTCAGCCCGGCCGCCTGTAGGGCAAGCAGTATGGCTCCGGTAATGATCAATAGCCGTAGGGACGTCACCAGGAAGCGCCCCATCAGCGGATCGTCCATGCGGGACAGAATCCTGCTACCGAAAAATTTGGCAATGTAGCGGGCTATGAAGAGGCCCACGATAAATATAATCAGGGCAAGCAGTAGTCCCGGGATAGACTCCAGAAACGACTCCCAGGTATTAGTAAATACGGTGCCCAGATCTTTGACTTCGTCATCCATGCTCCATGAACCCAATAAGCGACTTCAGGTTTGGCTCAGCGCAACTCCCGTACGAGGAGTAGGGAGTCGACCTTCAAGGTCAGCATCAGGTATTCACGCATGCGCTGCTCCTCTTGCTCCGGGACGCGCTGGTCTGTTTCACTCACGACCACCAGGGGAAGCCGGCCGGTGTAGGGGGGATCGTCGTCCGGCCCGTACCGCTGCGTACTCTGTGCCAGCGCGAGGCGCACTTCCTGCACCTGGGGGAACGCCAGGAGAAACTGTTTCGAGAAGTTCAGAAAGGCCGTTGTATCCATTCGGTAAGCAGACAGGTCGTTAGTTAGCCGTTGCTGTTCCCGCAAGATGACTACCTCGGCCTCCTCCAGATTCTGCAGCCGGTCGTTGATGTCGTCCAGGGTAGCCAACTCCCCCTTGATCCCCGCAATCTCGGAAGGGCTGAAACTAGTATCTACCACCACCCGGGCACCAGTTACATTGTACGGAGGCGACTGTAACATTTTACTGTAGACCGTCAGACTATCAATCGAGACCTGCCGGTCCGTGACCGGATAGATAAGCAGGGGACGCTTAGGATTGCGGCGGTCGAAGATGGACGAACTGGCGCTCGAAGGAAAGTACTTTGCCGTAAATTCCTCTACGGCATTGGCGTTGCGCTGCCGTTCCAGCACATCGGTAAGGATGTAGTAGCCCGGTAGGATCATTAGAATACTGACCACTGCGATGATCAGCTGACTGCGGCGCGTCTCCTGCGTGTTCATGTACTTGCGGAAGGGGAAGCGCAGTAGCCGAATGATCAGGTAGGCGGTGGCGGCAATAAAGAAGCTATTGAGAAAAAAGAGGTAGAACGAACGCCAGAAAATAGTGAAATCTCCTCCCGTTCGCAGTCCTACCGTAAGCCCATAACCCGCCACGCACAGCGGAGGCATCAGGGCTGTAGCGATGGCTACCCCCGGGATCGCATTGGTCTTATCCGCCCGGGTGACGGAGATAATACCTGCCAGTCCGCCAAACACCGCGATCAGGCCATCGAGAACCGTAGGCTCGGTGCGCGCCCGCATTTCCGGGGTGAATAGATCGAGTGGAGTGAATAGGAAGTAGACCGAGCTGGTCACTAGCGCGATGAGGATCGACACGCCGAAGTTGACCAGCGCCGCCCATAGCATGTCGCGATCATTGGTACCTACTCCCAGACCGATACCCAATATGGGGTTCATCAGGGGAGAGATGAGCATGGCGCCGATGATGACCGCCCCGGAGTTCAGGTTCAGGCCCAGGCTGGCGATCATGATGGAGCAGACCAGCATCCAGGCGTTGCTGCCTCGCATCAGCTTGCCGCTGGTAATGGTGGCTACGGCTCCCTCGCGGTCACTTCCCTCACGTAGGTCCATAAATTCGCGGAACCACAGCTTGATCCCTCCCTGGCCGGGCGTGATCTCGTCCGAGCCCTCCGTGCGTTGTTGTTTTTCCATCTATACCAGGATCCCGTCAATCATTTCCAGGCGCCGGTCGCTCATGCGTGCAAGCTCCTCGTTATGCGTCACGATGATGAAGCTCTGCCGGAAGTCCTTCCGGAGTTGGAAGAGTAGGTCGTGCAATTCTTGTGAGCTGGCGGAGTCGAGGTTACCACTCGGCTCATCGGCAAACACGATGGCTGGTGCGTTGATCAGTGCCCGGGCCACGGCTACGCGCTGCTGCTCGCCGCCGCTCATTTGGGCGGGTTTGTGGTGGGCGCGGTCCGCCAGGCCCAGGTAATCCAAAAACTCCATCCCCTTACGCTCTGTAGCGTCTACATCGCTCTTCGCGATGTAGGCCGGGATACAGACGTTCTCCAGCGCCGTGAATTCCGGTAGCAGGTGATGGAACTGAAAGACAAATCCAATACGCTGGTTGCGGAAGGTGGCTAGGTCGCGGTCCCGCAGTGCGAACACCTCCTCGCCGCCGATTCGGAGCCGACCGGTATCGGGCCGGTCCAGGGTGCCCAGAATGTGCAGTAACGTACTCTTTCCCGCGCCGCTCTTGCCGACTATACTCACGATCTCGGCGTCGTCCACCGTCAGATCCACACCCCGCAGTACGTCCAGCGTGCCGTAGCTTTTCCGGATATTCGTCGCCTCTAGCATGTCAGGAAAAGATGATGGTTCGGTTGCCATACGGCAGAATCAGGTGACGCAGCTGTAGGTACACCGCCCGGGCCAGTACCCGCTTCTCCACATCCTTACCGATGCGCTTCAGGTCGTCGATAGCGTCGTGGTGGCTCACGGGTTCCACCGCCTGCGCGATGATGGGCCCCTCGTCCAGGTCCGCCGTCACGTAATGGCTCGTGGCACCGATGAGTTTTACCCCCCGCTCGAAGGCCGAGTGGTAGGGCCGTGCCCCCTTAAAGGCGGGTAGAAAAGAATGATGAATATTTATGATGCGGTGGGGCCACTGCGCGCAGAAGTCGTCCGACAGGATCTGCATGTAGCGCGCCAGCACGATGAAGTCCGCTCCGAGCTCCCGTAGGAGGATAGTGGTCCGCTGCTCTTGCTCCGCCTTGGTGGCCTGGGTCACCGGCACGTAGTGAAAGGGAATATCGAACCGCTCGGCGATATACCGGAGCTGTTCGTGGTTGCTGATGATGGCGGGTATTTCGCAGTCGAATTCTCCGGTTCCGTGGCGCTGCAGCAGGTCGTACAGGCAGTGGCTGGCCTTACTTACGAACAGTACCATCCGGGGCCGGCGGCGGGTCAGGTGCAATTGCCAGTTCATCCCATGCGCCTGGCCGATCAGCGTACCGAAATAGTCATCGATCTTATCCACCGGAATGAGGAAGCCGTCCAGGTCCCATTCAATACGCATAAAGAACCGCCCGGCTAGCCGGTCCACGTGCTGATCCAGGTTCAGGATATTGCCGCGGTTCTTGTGCACGAACTCGGTCACCTGCGCTACCAGACCGGGCTGGTCAGGACAGTGGATCAGTAGAATGGCGTGATTGGACAAGGAGGCGGGAGGGTTCGAAGGGGCCGCAAGATAGCAAAACACAAAAGCCTCCGCACCCGAATCGGGGCGGAGGCTTTCTCCTAGGTCTGGACCGGATGGCTCAGGTCCTAGGCCTTGTCGTAGGTGCGGTGTAGCTGCTTGAGCTCCGCTACGGTACGCTCCAACTGCTGCATCTGACGGCTTACGGTCTGGCGGGCATCGGCCGATAGGGTAGTGTCCTTCAGTACCTCTTTGTAGGTATCGATACCACTCTCGTCACCGCGGATACACTCGGCGATCACGGCTGCTTCATCCTGGCTGGAGAGGGCCGACTTGATGTCGATCCACGCCCGGTGCAGGGCGGCACCGGCGCTGCCTCCCTTATCTACCTTACCGCCCAGTTTGGTGATGTGGGGCTTGATCTCATGCCCGAAATCGTAGCGCTGCTGGCTAAGCTCGCGAAACTTGGTGGCGAGCGATACACTATCTACTTCTTCGGCAGCTTCTTTGTAGCCGTTTTCTCCGTCGTAGAGGGTCGTGATGAGTTTGTTGAGACCTTTGGTCTGTTCGTTGCTGACGTTATCCATGGATAATCAATTTTATTGCGAAAGCTTAGCTTCCGGCGGATGAATATGGGTGTATAAGCTAGGCGGACACCCGCTTTGCTTACGGTTTCGTAACGCAGAATACGGATAGACGTTCGGTACGGTACGCAAATTAGTCCGGCGGGCGGGGCGGGGTCGCGGGTGCAATTCATAGCACCGGCGGACGCGCACTTACTTTACCCGGATCGTGCTTTCTCCCCGCTGGGTCATGTCTTTTTCCAGCATCCGCGTTTCCACCCACCTGCGCTGGTCGGAGATGGCGCCGTGCAGGTATTTCTCGATCATTAAACTGGCGATCGGGGCGGCTACCGAACCACCGAATCCGCCGTTTTCCACGTAGACCATGATCGCGATCTTGGGATCATCGGCCGGAGCAAAAGCCACGAAACTGGAGTGATCGCCGTGGGAGTTTTGAATGGTGCCGGTCTTGCCGCAAATCTCAATATCGGGTACGTTGGCAACCCGCGCGGTACCCTCGGTGACGGTCTTGCGCATGCCCCGCACCACGGTCTCGAAGTAGCGCCGGTCGATGTCGATGTCGTGCCGCTCGGGCGTGATGCTACGGAGCTGCCCGTCGTTGCCTTCCTGCACCTCCTTGACCAGGTGGGGCGTGTACCAGTGCCCGCGGTTTGCGATGGCCGCAACGAAGTTAGCCGTCTGCAGGGCGGTGAGCTCATATTCACCCTGGCCGATGGCCAGCGACCGCATCCAGATGGCGCGCCAGAACTGCTCGTCCTGAAAGCGTTCGTTGTAGTAGGTGGAGGTGGGTACGTGACCGGCGATCTCACCCGGAAAGTCTATCCCCAATTTACTGCCCAGCCCGAACTGGTAGAGGTAGTCATTAAACTCATCCAGCCCCTGGGTGGGGGACAGGCTGCCGTAGCGGTTGACGTTCTCGAGCCAGGCCGTGACGAAGTACGCGTTGCAGCTCTGGGCGATAGCATCCTCGACGTTGCTGCAGTAGGGGTGGTTGTGACAACCCAGCAATACGCGCCCTCCGCTGGTAAAGCCTCCCGCGCAGCTGATCCCGCGATCGGGCGCGAGCGTGCCGGTCTGCATGGCGATGAGCGCCACGAGCGTCTTGAAGGGGGAGCCCGGGGGGTACTTGCCGTTGATGGCACGATTCAGTAGCGGCTGAAGGGTATCCCGCTGTAGTTCCACGAAGGAGCGTCCGCGGTCGCGGCCAATACGCAGCGACTTCGGGTCGTAGGTAGGGGCCGAGATCATCGTCAGTATCTCCCCGGTGGCCGGTTCCAGGGCTACAATGCTGCCTACCTTGTTCACCATCAACGCCTCGCCGTAGGCCTGTAGGTCCAGGTCGATGGTAGTGATCAGGTCGGTGCCTACTGTTGCATCTACGTCCAGCGCCCCGTCCAGTACTTCGCCGGCCTCACGCCCCAGGCGGTCGCGGTACACGAGACGGCGGCCCTTCGCCCCGCGCAGTTCGGATTCGTACTGATATTCTAGTCCCGAAATGCCGTGGTAGTCGCCGGAGGTGTAGCGCCCCGCTCCCCGGTCGATCGTGCGCTGGCTCACCTCGCCCATATACCCCAGCAGGTGGGCCGCTACGGTATGGGGATAGTTGCGGGAAGAACGGAGCGTAGCCGAAAAGCCAGGAAACTGAAACAGATTTTCCTGAAAGGTCGCATACACGGAGGGCGACACATTGGCCAGAAAAGTGAACGGTTTGGACGGGCTGTATTTGCCACCCCACTGCTTGGGGAAGGCTTCCTCAAAGTACATCCGCGTGATACCCAGCAACTGACAGAAGCGCGTGGTATCGAAGGTCGCGCTGTGCTTCTTGAATTGGTTGTAGGTCAGCTCGATCTGGTAGATGGGCTCGTTGATGGTCAGCAGCTTCCCGTTACGGTCCGTCATCAGGCCGCGGGCCGGGTACTGATCGATCTGGCTGTTGCCCACCCGGTCGGCACGCGTGCGCCAGGTATCGCTTACGACCTGGAGGTGAAAGGCCTTGCCGAGCAGCAGTAGCGTGATCAGCGCGATCACAGCGCGAATACTTATCGCCCGGATATCGACGGCATCTTTCACGGAGGGGGCAGGGGGGGTTAGGTCTTGGAGGAAAAGAGCAGGACAAAGATACCAGTAGTCAACAGACTAGCCGGTAGCGAAAGGGCCGTCTTGATGGCGATCTCCCCCGCGAAGAGGATCGAGAAGGTCTGCAGCAGAAAAAAGACCAGCAGATGTACCAGTAGCAGCAGGGTCAGGTACTGTGCCATCCAGCCAGTACCCAGGTCAGCAATGCTCGGACGCGCCTTTATATTGTAGCCATCACGCGGGCGTAAGCTGCGCAGGATCAGCGGTCTGGCGTAGGCCGTAGCCGTAAGTGCGCCGGCGTGCAGCCCCAGCGTTTCGCTAAAGAAGTCGATGGATAGGCCTAAAAGAAAGGATAGACCGATCACCAGGGGGCGGGGCGTGCGCAGCGGCAGCAGGGCTACGAACAGGGGGTAGCCGAATACGAAAAGGTAGGCGCGTCCACCCCAGCCCCAGGCGATCTGATTGAGCACGAAGACCTGGGCCAGCAGCAGCAGCACGAAGCGCAGGAAATTGCTGAAGAAGGCCGCCAGGGTCATCGCACGGTGTTGAGTCGGTCCAGTTCTTCCTTGAACAGGTCGCGCACTACGTAGCCATTGGTGGCCTGCAGGGGGTCGTTCAGGAGGACAACGGTGAGGTTTTGGCTACCCGTACCGGCCAGCGGCAGACTGGATTCCACCGTGCCAATGGGCAGACCGGTGGGGAACACATTGGAGTAGCCCGTGGTGTAGATCGTATCGTTGGGTGCTACGGGTACGTAGTCCGGCATATCCGTGATGGTGACTCTGCGGGGATCCCTGCCGTCCCACCGCAGGGTACCGAAGGCATTATTGTCGAGTCCGGCGCTGATGCGGGTATCGAGGTGTAGCACGCTGATCACCCGCGCGTGGCGGGGGGTGACCTCGCTGATGACGCCCAGTAGTCCGCCGTCAGCCACTACGCCCTGTCCCCGTTCTACCTGCAGGTTACTCCCGCGGTCGATGATGAGGGTATTGTAGGGGCCGTAGGGCGACTTATTGACTACCCGGCTGGCCAAGTAGGTGAAGCGCTGCTGAAACAGCGAATCGGCGACCTGCAGCGTATCTACCGAAGTATCGTATCCGCTACCGGGGATGCGGGCCAGCAGGGCGGCGTTCTCACGACGCAGGATCTCATTTTCGCGGGCCACATCCAGGAAGGCCAGCTTACGGTTCAGTTGCTCGGTGAAGTAGCTGCCGTATACGCTCTTGGTTTCGGCCCAGATCGCGCGCTGGGTATCGTTGTGGTGCACGATGAGGTACACGCACACCAGTTCCAGGATAAGGAAGGTGAACAGGCCGCTGCTGTTGAGTATGATCCGTAGCAGCCGACCCACTTAGCTTACACTGCTTGCGGGTACTAGAATAGCCTTGTAGCGAATGGTGTCCTGCAGGGCCTTGCTGGTGCCGCGCACTACGGCCAGCAGGGGTTCCTCGGCTACGTGGACGGGGAGTTGGGTCTTGCGACTCAGGCGCTTATCCAGTCCGCGTAAGAGGGCTCCGCCGCCAGTCAGGTAGAGTCCCGTACTGTAGATGTCGCTTGCAAGCTCGGGCGGGATCGTCTCGAGGGCGCGGATGACGGCGTCTTCGATCTGTCCGACGGCCTCGTCCAGGGCTCCGGCGATCTCCTGGTAAGTGACCGTGATCTGACGGGGGATGCCGTTGAGGAGGTCACGGCCATTGATGCTGAAGTCGGCCGGTGGGTCGTCGAGCTCCGGTAGGGCACTGCCGACGTGGATCTTGATCTGCTCGGCGGTGCGCTCACCGATCAGGATGTTGTGCGTCTTGCGCATGTAATTGAGGATGTTCTGCGTCAGCTCATCCCCGGCGATGCGGATGCTCTGGTCGCTCACGATACCGGAGAGCGCGATGACGGCGATCTCGGTGGTGCCTCCCCCGATGTCGATGATCATGTTACCGACCGGTTCTTCTACATCCAGTCCGATACCCAGGGCGGCGGCCATCGGCTCGTAGATCAGGTACGTTTCTTTAGCATCTACCCGGGCGGCGCTTTCGAATACGGCGCGCTTCTCTACTTCGGTGATGCCGGAGGGGATGCAGATCACCATCTTAAGGTGGGAGAAAAAGGCCCGGCGGGGACCGATCATGTCGATGAGTCCTTTGATCATCTGCTCGGCGGCGCGGAAGTCGGCGATCACGCCGTCCTTGAGCGGGCGGACGGTGATGATGTTCTCGTGGGTCTTTTCGTGCATCTGCATGGCCCGGCGGCCTACGGCGATGGTCTCTTCGCTCTTGCGGTTGACGGCGACGATGCTGGGTTCGTCGATCACGACTTCCCCGTTTTGCATGATGAGTGTATTGGCCGTACCCAAGTCGACGGCGAGCTCCTGCTTAAAGAAATTTAAAAAGCGCATTCCCCTAGTTTATGGGCCGTAAGCACGGCCCCGTGGCATTCAGCTGGCAAAGGTCGTAAATAAGACGGGGAGCGTCGCAACATTATTTTACCGCCCGGTTCCCGGCATCCTTGCCGGGGGGCTGGTCTGTAGCTGTATGGCTTTTCGGTTCCCGTCATCCTTGCCGGGGTTAATCTGTAGCTACATAGCTTATAAGCACTAATACACACCAGTCACCGCGGCTGGAAGCCACGAACCACTACATACCGCGGCTGGAAGCCACGAACCGATTACCGCACCCGCGGCCCCGCCCCCCTGTTTACCTTTGCCGCCGCGCTATACTCCTTCACCCCCTAACCCCTTTACCGCTTGACCTCCGCCGAAATCCGCCGCGCCTTCCTCGACTTCTTTCGGGAACGGCAACATAAGATCGTCCCCTCCGCCCCGATCGTGAATAAAGACGACCCCAGTCTGCTGTTCACCAACGCGGGCATGAACCAGTTCAAGGACTACTTTCTGGGGGATAGCGTGCCCAGCAGCCGCCGCGTAGCCGATACCCAGAAGTGTATGCGCGTAAGTGGCAAGCACAACGACCTGGACGACGTGGGGCGCGACGGTACCCACCACACCATGTTTGAGATGCTGGGCAACTGGAGCTTCGGCGACTACTTCAAGGACGAGGCCATCGCCTGGAGCTGGGAACTGCTGACCGACCGCCTCGGTATAGACGCCGACCGGCTGTATGCCACGGTCTTCGAGGGAGCAGCGGAGGAAGATATCCCGGTAGACGATGAAGCTAAAAAACACTGGCTACGCTACCTGCCCGAAGACCGCATCCTGTACGGCAATAAGAAGGACAACTTCTGGGAGATGGGCGAGACCGGTCCCTGCGGACCGTGTACCGAGATCCACGTCGACCTGCGCACCGACGCCGAGCGCGCCGCCAGCCCCGGCCGCGAGGGCGTGAACGTAGACGGTAGCGGGGTCGTGGAGATCTGGAACAATGTATTCATTCAGTACAACCGCCGGGCCGACGGCAGTCTGGTCAACCTGCCGGAGCGTCACGTAGACACCGGTATGGGCTTCGAGCGACTCTGTATGGTGCTACAGGGAAAGACAGCCACCTACGATACCGACATCTTCACGCCCACCATCGCCGCGATCGAGCGGCTGACCGGGCATACTTACGGCGGCAGCTACGCGCCGGACGCCAAGGCCGATATGGCCTTCCGGGTGGTGGCCGATCACCTGCGTGCCGTAGCCTTCACTATTGCCGACGGCCAGCTACCCGGCAGTGGCGGAGCGGGCTACGTGGTGCGGCGCATCCTGCGGCGGGCGGTGCGCTACGCCTACTCCTTTCTGGACCGCAAGGAGCCCTTCATGTACCAGTTGCTACCCGTGCTTGTGCGCGAGATGGGCGAGGCTTTTCCGGAGCTGGCCCGCCAGCAGGAGCAGATCGCGCGCATCGTACAGAGCGAAGAGCGGTCGTTTCTGCAGACGCTGGAGAACGGACTAACCCGCTTCGCCAGCTTGGATAGTCAGGGAGGAACGATTGCCGGAAAAGATGCCTTCGAGCTCTACGACACTTTCGGCTTCCCCATCGACCTGACGCGGCTGCTGGCCGAGGAGCAGGGACTACGGGTAGACGAGCCGGGCTTCGAGCGCGCGCTCCAGGAACAGAAAGCCCGTAGCCGGCAGGACGCCGCGCGGGAGGTAGGCGACTGGGTCGTGCTGAGTCCGGAGCCCTCCGTATTCATCGGCTATGACCTATTGTCCGACGCCGGCGCACAGGTGACCAAGTACCGCACGGTGAAGGTGAAGGACAAGCCGCAGTACCAGCTGGTGCTCGACCGCACGCCGTTTTACGGCGAGAGTGGCGGACAGGCCGGCGACATCGGCATCATACGGGTGGGAGACGAACGGCTAGAGGTGCTAGACACGGTCAAGGAGAACGACCTTACGGTGCACATCGTCAATAAATTACCCACCGACGCCCAGGCAGAGGTGTATAGCGAAGTGAACCACGCCGACCGGCAGAAGATCAGCGCTCACCATACCGCTGCGCACCTGCTCCACGCAGCCCTGCACGAGGTACTCGGCGAGCATGCCGTGCAAAAAGGACAGGACGTGCGGGCCGGAAAGTTGCGCTTCGACTTCAGTCACTTCGAGCGGCCCACGCCGGAGGAGTTGGAGCAAATCGAGCTGCTGGTCAATCAGAAGATCCGGCAAAACATACCACTGCTGGAACAGCGCGACGTACCCATTGCCGAGGCGCGCAATTCCGGTGCTATGATGCTCTTTGGCGAGAAGTACGGCGATGCGGTGCGCATCATCACCTTCGATCCCGACTTCAGTTCCGAGCTCTGCGGGGGGACTCACGTGCCCCATACCGGCGAACTAGGCCTGTTCAAACTGACCAGCGAAAGTGCCCTGGCGGCCGGGGTGCGCCGTATCGAGGCGGTAGCTGGCGAGCGGGCCGAGTGGTACGTCCGGGGTCGCCTCGCTGCCCTGGACGGCGTGCGCGAGCAGCTTAAGAATACGAGCGACCCAGTGGCTGCCGTAGCGAGTCTGCAGGAAGAGAACCGCAGTCTGAAAAAAGTACTGGAGAAGCTACAGGCCAGTCAGGCCAATAATCTTAAGGGTGACCTGGAGGCGGCCTTCGAGGAGGTCGGCGACGTGAAATTCCTGGCCCAAAAGGTCGAACTCACCGACGCCGCGGCCATCAAGAACCTCGCCTTTCAGCTCACGGGTGAAAATGAGCGGGCGCTAGTCCTCCTGGCCAGCGAGTCGGACGGCAAGGCGCTTCTCACCCTGGCCGTCAGCAAGGGGCTGGCAGGAAAAGAAACCGGGGCGGTGAACGCAGGTGCCATGATCCGGGAACTGGCCAAACACATCCGCGGGGGTGGGGGAGGGCAGCCCTTCTTTGCTACGGCCGGCGGCAAGGCGCCCGGGGGGATACCCGCCGCACTGGCCCAGGCCCGGGAACTACTGGCCGCACGGAATTAATCTTACCTTGCCCCAAATCCTACCAATATGACCTTCGACGAACTAAAGGCCGGCATTACCAAAGCCGCAGAAACCGCCCCCAAGCTGGGCAAATCCATCAAGCTACAGCTCGACGAGGGGCCCATCTACATCGACATGACCGGCGATAGCGCCCAGGTCACCGGCGATGATAAGGAAGCCGACACGGTGATCACTACCTCGGTCGACGTGCTGGACCAATTACGCTCGGGCAAGCTCAATCCGATGATGGCCATGATGAGCGGCAAGGTGAAGGTCAAGGGTGACATGGGTCTTGCCATGAAGCTGCAGGGCCTGCTCAGCTAGGTACACAGCGGACCAGGGAACGGCGATTTGGCTCCCTGCCGACCTGCGGGGCGAAGCAATCCGCGCGATTATGCGTTACTTTCGGTACTGGCAGTCTGCTGCCGTGAATGACTAACCGAACGGCACATGCGTCTACGTTTCCTATTCTGTTTTTTTGCACTCTTCCCCGTGGTGCTACTGGCTACCCACAACCGGGCGGGTGAGATCATCGTGCGGGCGGCGGGCTGCGACAATCCGTCGGACCAACTGACGGTCTGTGCCACCATCGTGACCTATACGGAAACGGCGCAAACGGAGGTAGACCGCGATAGCCTGGAGATCTTCTGGGGGGATGGAAGCAGCGAATTCATCGGCCGCAACGTGGAGGTACCGACCAGTACACCCGGTATCCAGCGCAACGAGTATACCTTTTGCCACCGCTATGCGGCCTTCGGTCGGTATACCCTGAGCTTTCAGGATGTGAACCGGGTACGCGGGGTGCGAAACATTCCCGGATCGGTGAATATTCCCTTCAGCGTCACGACGTCCTACTCGCTGGTCAACCCCATACTGAATGGCTGTAACTCTTCGCCGGAACTAACGCAGAGCCCGATCGATAATGCCTGTATCGGCTCGGTGTGGACCCACAATCCCGGCGCGTTCGACATCGACGGCGATAGCCTGGCGTTCGAATTTACGGAGGCGAACTTCGCTCCTGGAGCACCTATCCCTAATTACGTACTGCCCAATCAGGTGACCGGCTCCTCGGGGGATCTGCGCATTGACCCCCGCACCGGTCAGATCACCTGGGATACCCCCTCGCTGCCCGGCGAGTACAACCTGGCTTTCCTGGTAAAATCCTTCCGCAACGGCATCCCACTGGATACGCTGGTGCGGGACATGCAGATCTTTGTCGACGACTGTTCGAACGAGCCACCCGTCATCGAGATCGCCCGCGAGGAGATCTGTGTTGTAGCCGGTGAGTTAGTCGAGTTTGACGTAGTGGCCGGGGCTCCCTTCAGCGATACTGAGCAGCAGGTCAGTCTGACCGCCAGCGGACGACCGTTCGACCTGCCCGGTAATCCGGCTACTTTTTTGCCCAATGGAGACGGCTTTCAGGAAGATCCGGTGCGGCGTTCGTTCCGCTGGCAGACGCAGTGCAGCGACATCAGCAACCAGGAATACTTCGTCGTGCTGCGCGCGGTAGATAATGGGGCACCCCGTCCGTCGGGTCTAGCTACGTTGCGTACCGTATCGATCAAGGTGGTCGCTCCACCACCGGAAGACCTGCAGACCAGGATCGAGGAAGACCTCATCACCCTCAGCTGGGCTAATCCGTATAGCTGCGAGGATAGCGATGATCCGGATTTTCTAGGCTTCACCGTTTGGCGACGGGAGGGGAGCAACAACTTCGCACCCGATACCTGTGAAACCGGATTGGCCGGCCGCGGCTACATACAACTCACCGATACGGAGATAACCGATGAAGCTGACGGCCGCTACGTGTTCGAAGACATGGACGTGATCCGCGGACGTACCTACTGCTACCGGGTACTGGCCGTGATGGCGCGGCGCACCCCCCGCACGGGTCTGATCTTCGAGGAGATCGAGTCCATCCCTTCGCAAGAAATTTGTGTCCAACTGGACCGCGACATCCCACTACTTACTAAGGTGGACGTGGTGGAAACATCGAGCACGGCAGGAATCATCGACATCTGCTGGGTCCTGCCGAATCCGACGAGCCTGGATACGGTGGTGAACTCCGGTCCATACCGCTACGTGCTCAGCCGGGCAAACGGACAGACGACCGACCCTGCGGACTTCACTGCCATCACCAGCTTTGAATCTACCTTCTTCGGTGGGGGGGTGGATACCTGCTATACGGACACCAACCTAGATACCGAAGGAAGTGCGTTCAGCTACCGGATCGAGCTATTCGTAGCGGACGAGCGTGAGCCGGTGGGGCCGGGACAGCCGGCTACCAGCGTGCGACTAAACGGTACCCCTACGGACCGTGCTGCTGCCCTGGATTGGACGGAGATCGTACCGTGGACTAACCTGGAGTATGAAGTCTTCCGTCGCGATCCGGGAGCTACCGTCTTTAGTCCGGTGGCTACGGTGACCGAGATGATGTATCGGGACACCGGACTACAAAACGGTCTGGAATATTGCTACTACATCCGCTCGGTCGGCTCCTACAACATCGAGGACATTCCTTCCCCCCTGCTGAATCGAAGTCAGGAAGTGTGCGTAGTACCGGAGGACGATGTAGCGCCCTGTGCGCCCGTACTGGTAGTGGAAAGCGTCTGCGACCGGGAAGTAGACTGCACCGATACGGGTAATCTGTTTAACATACTGGACTGGACTTCACCCATAGACGACTGCGGCGCTACCGATGTGGTGGGGTACCGGGTCTACTTCACGGTAGATAGTAGTGGCGCACCGCAGTTAGTGGGCAACATCGAATCGCCCGGCCTGCTCACCTTCAACCATACACCTCCCGATGGGATCGTGGGGTGCTATACCGTCACCGCCGTGGACGGCAACGGCAACGAGAGCGAGCCCAGTAACCGGGTCTGCGTCGAGAACTGTCCGATCTACGAGCTACCCAATGTATTTACCCCGAATGCGGACAACCAGAATGACTTGCTGCAGCCGCGGGCGCTCTGCTTCGTCGAGCGGGTGGATCTCAAGATATTCAACCGTTGGGGTCAGCTGGTCTTCGAGACCGACAACCCGAGTATCGACTGGGACGGAACGAACCTGAACGGCGACCCGCTCCCCTCGGGTACCTACTATTATATCGGGCAGATCTTCGAGCGCCGGTTTACCGGTATCACCCAGAGTGAGAGTCCCATAAGCGGCTATGTCGAGCTCATCACCAACCGGTAAGGTCTGCGTACAGCTTTTCCCGCATGTGGGGTTTAAGTAGGAGCCCGTAGGCCAGGGCCGTGAAGAAGGTAAACATGGCGTAGATCAGGGCGGGCTTCAGGGCCTGCTCGTTGTGCAGAAAGGTGCCCGCAATCAGGAAGGCCAAGCTGGTATTCTGGATACCTACCTCCACCCCGAGGGTAAGCTCGTTGTCACGCCCCAGCCGAAGGACCATGCCGGCCAGCTTACCAAGTGAAAGCGCCGATACGTTGATCAGTAACGCAATGGGTAGGATGCTGCGCACTTCCAGCAGGGTAAGCGCGCTGCCGCCCTGTTGGACGGGAGCAAATAACTTCAGCAGAAACACACTGGCCAGCAGTAGTAGTGCTCCCCGCCGGGTGTACGGTCGCACACTGCGCGCCAGGTTGGGAAGTAGATAGCGGACCGCCATACCGACTAGGACCGGTAGCAAGACGATAAGACAAATACGCAGGGCGGTTGCGATCAGGGGCAGGTGAGCAGTCGTGCCCGGGGGAGCATATCGGTCCAGGGCTAGATTGACCAGGATAGGAACGGTCAACACTGAAAGTAGGGAGTTGCACAGGGTAAGGCTGACTGCGAGGGCCGTGTTGGCGCGCAGGAGGAAAGACACCATATTACTGGATAGTCCACCGGGACAGGCGGCAAGCACCAAAAAACCTAGACCAAACGATGTGTTGATTTCGGACAAGCCGGTCACGGTGAATGCCAGGACGGGAAGTGCAAACAATTGCAGGAAAAGACCGGTAAATAGGGCCTTAGGGCTTAAAATAAGGTGACGAAAGTCATTTGGGCGGAGACTAAGTCCAATGGAAAACATGATCAGCGCCAGGACGGCCGCGATTAAGAAGTCAAGCATTGCCAGAACAATATTTTTAAGATTGAAGAATTACGGCTATAATTGTGGTAGGCTGAAAGACATTAATAGGGTTTTAGGTGTTTATTCATAGACCGGTTGCGTATTCGCAACCGGTCTTTTCTGTGGGATAAAGACTATCCGCCAGGGGGCGGTCGTTACCTTTGTACCGGGTGTGTGCCCGGCAGTCTCTCCAGCAAACTTGCTTTCAAACCGCCTCTTCCCGCCGATTATGAAAATAGTCTATACCCTCCTACTTGTGCTTGCCGCCCTTGGCCTGCAGGCTCAGGACATACACTTTTCGCAGTTCTACATGTCGCCCCTCAACCTTAACCCGGCCATGACGGGGGTGATGAATTGTAACAGCCGCATTGCCATCAACTACCGTAGCCAGTGGGCCTCGGTGCTCGGTGAAAATGCTTTTCAGACCTATAGTGTAAGTTACGACCAACGCATCGCTGTCGGGCGCAATGACTTCTTCGGCATCGGTGGCACCTTCTGGGGCGATCGGGCGGGGGAGGCCAATTTTGCCACCACCACCGGAAAGGTCTCCGCCAGCTACTCCAAAAAGATCGGAGGTAGCCGCAAATTTGGTAACTACCTCGTGGCCGGAGCCGAACTCGGTGCCGCACAGCGTAGCCTCGATTTCCTGGCCCTCCGCTGGGGCTCACAGCACGACGGCGACGGTGGCTTCGACCCCAATGCGGCCAGCGGTGAGACCGGCCTGGACCGAGACCAATTCCTCTTTGCCGACATGGCCGGTGGACTCCTCTGGTTTATGGTCTTCGACGAGAACAACAGTCTCTACGTAGGTGGTGCATTTCATCACCTAAACCGGGCGAACCAAAGCTTTTCTGATGAAGGCGAAGACCTGCTTTACAGCCGCTACACCGGCCATGCAGGGGGCGAGTTCATGCTCACCGATCGCTTCGGTCTGGTACCCGGCGTCATTATCATGAGTCAGGGACCCAGCTTTCAGGTCAACACCGGTACCAATGTGAAATTCCTGCTCGACAGCGGCCGCAACTCCGCCAGCCAGTCGTTCCAGGTTGGTGTCTGGACGCGGATCAGTAACCGCCTCGACAGCAGCGTGCTGACCGATGCCCTCATCCTGAGCACCCGCTTCGACTACGAGAACTTCGCCCTGGGATTCAGCTACGATCTCAATACGAGTGACCTTAACGTGGCCACTGACGGCAACGGCGGCTTCGAGCTTAGCCTGCAGTACAAGATATGCGGCAACCAGCGCCGCGGTGTATATTGTCCGCAATTCTAACAGGGCCGCCCCACGCCGCGCGGTTCGCCACATAAGCGCCACTAGATGTTCGGAGGGAGTAAGGAGAAGAAATCACCGAAGCGTGAACGCCCCTCTACGGCCGGTAGCCGGGGACAAACCGTCACCAGTGCCGGCGGAGTCAACACCATCGACACCCACACTACCATCACGGGCGATCTAGAAGCGGGTGGCGACATCCGCATCGACGGCAAGCTGATTGGCAACCTACGGTGTCAGGGACGGGTGATCATAGGCACTACCGGTCTGATTGAAGGGGACGTGGATTGCATCGATGGATTGATCGAAGGCACTTACCGCGGCAAGATCGTGGCTCAGGAGCTCCTCACTCTTCGGGAAAGTAGCGCAGTCATGGGTACCCTTCGGGCCCGTAGGCTTGCTATGGAAGCCGGATGTACGCTAGAAGGCCAGGTCACCGTGACGGAACAGTCAGCCACCACGAATACGGCCGATACAGACCGTACGTCTACTAAAAATACTCCTGCCAATGGCACCCCCGCCCCCGCCAAAGCGTAGTGCCGAAGACAGTCGCGCCTGGACCAAGTACATGGGTATCGGAGCACAACTGATCGGCATGATCGGGATTTGCATCGGCACTGGTCTGTATGCGGACGCCCAACTGGGGACTAATCCCTGGCTGACGATCGTGATGAGTCTGATCGGGGTGGTCGGTGGACTCTACGTAAGTGTCAAGGATCTACTCTAAATGATCGCCAGCTCGTCCTGGAGTAAGTAGCCCTGCCGACCGTCCGCGAGCGTGACCTTTACGTACTTGCCTACCCGGTCGGTAATGCTCAGGTGGCTGCCCGCGGGTAGCTCATCCTCTACGGACGCCGCTTCGGTGGGACTTACCCGCAGTGCGGCTCCGGCTGTGAGCAACACCGCTTCATCCGTACTATTCAAGTATTCGTAACGGGATTGGCCCAGCGCGTACAGGACGACAGCAAGTACCAGGAAGGTAACGGCGAGGGGAAGGAGAACGAAGCGACGCTTTTCCGCCATGGTCCGCCGGCGAAGGTACCAGTATACGCCGCCTACTACAGCGATCCACCAGCAACAGGCCGCCACAATGTAGGCGACGGTGCTACCGAGGAATGCACCTACCGCACGCCACCACCGCAGTAGAAAGAATTCGGGTAGGACCGGTGTAGTCAGACCGGCTTCCTCCCGCACGTACTTCAGGTTGTTACGCAAGGCCCGGTGGCCGGGCCGCAGCCGCAGTCCACGCTCGTAGGCAAGAATCGCGCGTCCTGTTTTGCCTACTTCGAAATACGCATTTCCCAGTCCTAGGTAGGCTGTGGCCGATAGCCCATCCTTACGCTCCAGGCTGTCCAGTATCTCGCTGGCGTGCGCGTAATCGCCGGCCGCGAGTTCGCGACTGGCTTCAGCAATAGTATAGCCGGAACTGTCCTGAGCGGTTAAGGATAGACTATAACACAGCAGTAGAACACAGTAAATACAGCGCGACATAGGGCAAAAGTAGTCACTCCCCACTCGGCAGGGATGCGTCTTCAAAGACCGGGGGAGGAGGTGCCAGTGACGGTGCGGGAGGCTGCTTACGGGGCCCGAACAGATCGGACAGCTTACGGGGCTGACGCTCCGGCTCCCAGCGAAACCCCTCCAGGCGCCGTGTAGCGTGGTCGATGGCGCTCATGGGGTCGAGCCGGCCGGAGGGGGCGCTCAGAAACTTGATGCGATCCACTCCGCCTGATTCGAAGTACAGCACCATCTTACTGCAGGCCGTCTTATTCACGCCGATGTAGGCTCCGGCTTCATCCTGCGCATAGTAGATCGCCTCCGCATTCCCGGCTACCTCCGTGCGCTGCAGCTGGCTACTATCGAAGTAAGCGATGATCTCCTTACCCTTGACCTGGTTAAAGAATATCAGGTCGGGGGAGGTGACGACCATGCCATTCTCCTGCAGTACCACCCGGTCGGGGGCTTCGTCTTTCAGGTATAGTTCGATGGTGTCAGCGGTCAGTTGACTAGTATCCTGCCACAGGATGGGGTCGTCGTATAAGGTCAGTACCGAGTCCACGGTGTTGAACGAAAGGGAGTCGGCGACCGCCTGCAAATCACGCTTAAAGATGCGCACGTCGGTGTAGGCTGCTAGTTGGCGGATGGTGTCACCCAGATCGTTTACCTCATCCGTCTGGTAGCTTAGTAGCGTATCGGCCGCCAGGTACATCGTGTCCTGATCGAGTAGGGTAGTGAGTAGCGCGCGATCCTGGCGCCCCCCGTAAGCCTTCAGGTAGCCGGTGTACTGACTGTAGTCCGCACGCTCCGCCTCGATAGTTAGCTTGGCACTGGTATCCTGCCAGACGATATTACCAGAGGCCCGCCCCAGTCCCGTCGCTTCGTCGGAGTACATGCGGTCGGCTTCCATCAGCATGGGGGGATTGGACACCCGTGGTCTGCCCCCGGCTACGCTGTAGCTGGCGGTGGCGGCGTTGTAGTCGATGCTGTCACCCGTGACTACTTGCAGGGAGTCGACCACGCGGGCATTGCCGGCCAACTGGTAGCGGTCGCGGGCGCGGAAGTAATTGATGCGATCGGCGGTCGCGCGCTGGAATGCGCCGTCGGCTACGTAGGCGTCCCCAGCTAGTACGTACAATTCATCCCGGCCGAAGTACCGGATGGAGTCGGCCGCCGCCAGCCGGTCGCCGCTGCGGTACTGCGCATTGTTTCTGAACACCGCTTCATCGAGCGCCACGTCGTAGTAGCCGCTCTCGCAGTAGATCGTGTGCGTGTCGCCGCGGATCACGGTGGGGCCGAGGAAATAGACCCGCTCGTTGGCCAGATCGTAGCGGAGCGTGTCGGCCCGCATCTCAAAGCGTTCGTCTACCACCACCACGCTGTCGCGGAAGTAGACGTTGCGGCTGTCGGCGTAGTAGTAGCCGTGGGTACTGCTGAGTTCCGTGGTGCCGTTCGTGACCCGCCCCCCCATATGGTAGGTAGCTAATTTGGTAGCCAGATCGTAGTCTAGTTGATCGGTGAATAGCTCCGTTGTACCCCGTTTGAGCACGACATCTTCACGAAGTTTGGCTAGCAGGGTCCCCGCATTATAGTCGAGGTAGTCGGAAAAGGCAGCGATACTGTCCCCCTGCTGGATGATCACGTTATCGTAGGCGAACACCTGCACTTCACTGACCAGTTCGGCGCTATCGCAGTACATGAAAATACTGTCCTGGCTTAATTCCACCGCCCCGATCAATCGCTGCCGCCGCCCCTTGTCGAGCATGCGTAGCTCGTCGGCGTGATCGATCCCTATCGTCTCCGACCTAGCCGTGTCGGCCTGCGCCCACCCAGAACCAGAAACTAACAAGAGGAGAAAGAAAACGAGGTAGCGCATGTCAGAGGATTAAACGATTGCACCGGCGGCCCCGCCCCCCGGAGACGTTGCTTTTAACGTTGCCTTAAAGATCGAGCAGCATACCGTCGTAGCCCACCCGCACACCCGGCGGTAAACTGGCCTGAAACTGTGCGTGAGGACCCAGGCGGTGACTCAGGTGAAACAACACGGTCTGACGGGGCTGGAGCAGATCTACGTACGCTAACGCCTCGGCTACGGAAAGGTGGCTATGGGTGCCGCGCTGGTTCAGACAGGACAGTACCAGGGTATCCAGGCCCCGCAGGGCAGACAGGGTAGTCTCGTTCAGTCGCTTGGCATCCGTGAGGTAGGCCAAGCCACCTATCCGCAAGCCTAGAATAGGCAGCTTGCCGTGATCGACACGCAGCAGGCGGATGTCCTGACCCGCGAACGAAATGTAGTCGCCGAAGGTCCGCTCCCGTACGTCCAGCCGCGGCACCCCGGGGTAGTCCGTGAAGGTGTACGCGAATCGCTCCTTGAGCTCGGCGGCCACACGGGGCAGGCAGTAGACGGGCATATCCACCCCCTGCATGAAGCAGTACGGACGCACATCATCGATGCCCGCCGTATGATCGTTGTGCTCGTGGGTAAGCAGGACACCGTCCAGCCGCGTCACGCGGGCCCGCAACATCTGGCTGCGGAAGTCCGGACCGGCATCGATGGCCAGCCGCGCTTCGCCCACCCGTAGCACTGCGCTGTTGCGGAACCGGCGGTCGCGTGGATCGGTGGAGGTGCAGGCCGCGCAGGTACAGCCAATGACGGGTACCCCCTGGGAGGTAGCCGTACCGGTGAGTTCGAGTTGAGGCACTACCGTTTTTGTTCCCAGGCCCAGGCGGTGCGCATGATGTCGTCTACCCCGTACTGGGGTTGCCAGCCGAGCTCGCGACTGGCCTTGCTACGGTCGGCGTATACGGCGACCACGTCGCCGGGCCGGCGGGGGCCCCGCTCGTAGTTCAGCGACT
This sequence comes from Neolewinella maritima, assembly GCF_923081025.1. Classification (GTDB taxonomy): domain Bacteria; phylum Bacteroidota; class Bacteroidia; order Chitinophagales; family Saprospiraceae; genus Neolewinella; species Neolewinella maritima. The sequence goes on from NZ_CAKLPZ010000001.1 coordinate 1,328,665, forward strand.
GACCGGCTACGCGCTCGAAGGCTTCGATCGCCTCCAGTACGGTGAGCCCCTCGCCGATACCGAGGTTGAACAGCGCAGGGTTTTCCGAGGCCTTGCCTTCGATCAGGTACTGCAGGGCCAGGGTGTGCGCGTGGGCCAGGTCCGCCACGTGGATGTAATCGCGTACGCAACTACCGTCGCGGGTAGGGTAGTCGGTGCCGAATACGGTCATGCGTTCGCGCTTACCGGCACCGACCTCGGTAATTACGGGCACTAGATTACTGGCTGCGTTGGAGGCATCTTCGCCGATCTTGCCACTGGGATGGGCACCGGCGGGGTTGAAGTAGCGGAGTAGGATAGCGGCGAAGTCAGGATGCGCCGCACAGTAGTCGTACAGCATATCCTCACCCATCTGCTTGGTGCGGGCGTAGGGGCTTTCGGCTTCCTTGCGCGGCGTTTGTTCAGTGACGGGCAGCTCGTCGGCATTGCCGTATACCGAGCAGCTGGAGGAAAAGACCAGGTTGCTGCTTCCCTGCGACTGGAGACCGTCGATAACGTTGAGCAGGCTGTTCAGGTTATTGCGGAAGTAGGCTAGTGGCTGCTTTACACTCTCGCCGACGGACTTATGGGCTGCAAAGTGAATGGCACCGTCGAAGGCCGTGTCTTCGAATAGTCTGGCGGTAGCTACGGGATCGGCTAGATCGATCGTGTGGTTCACGACCCGTACGCCGGTGATCGCCTCGATGCCGTCTAGTACGCTAGCCTTGCTGTTCTGGTAGTTGTCGGCACTCACCACTTCGAAGCCGTTCTCGATGAGGTCCACGACGGTATGGCTGCCGATGTAGCCGGTTCCGCCAGTCACTAGTATTTTTCCGTTAGCCATAGTAGGGTATTAATCGTGGGTGAGTGAAATGTCGGCGGGGTCTATCTCGATGCCCATCCGGGCCATCAGTGCCGTGGCGTTGAAGCTCTGGCTCACGCCCCGGTGGAGTTTGTAGTCGAACACTAATTGGCCGTCATTGGTCTGTACTTCCATCGCGTAGTTTTCCACTCTACTGTGGGGCTCGTCCTCCAGCGCGGCAAGCTCCAGGTCGTGCGTAGCGATGATGCCGGCCCCCCGTTCGCGGATGAGCTGGCGGATCAGGGCCCGGGCCCCGGTATGCCGGTCGCGGCTGTTAGTACCCTTCAGGATCTCGTCGAGGAGAAAAAACACTTCCTGATCAGGATCCTGTACCGCTTCAATCACGGCCTTCAGCCGCTTCAGTTCGGCGAAGAAACTAGAGGTGTTCTCGCTCAGATCGTCCTGCGTTCGCATGGAGGTCCACACCTGTAGGGCGGCGGTGCGCAGGTGCAGTGCACAGACCGGTCCACCCGCACGGGTCAGTACCAGGTTAATGCCCACCGTGCGCAGCCAGGTAGATTTACCGGCCATGTTGCTACCGGTGACCAGGTGGATGTGCCCGTCGGTAGACATGTGCAGGTCGTTAGTTACCCGGCCCTCGGGGGAGAGTAGGGGGTGACCCAGTCCCCGTCCGTCTAGCACGCGCTCGTCCGTGAGCTCTGCCTCCGTCCAGTCCGGGTGGTTGTACCGCAGGGTAGCCCAGGATACGCGGGCGTCGACCTCGGCGAGCTCTTCCAACCACTGGGCCAACTGGTCGCGGTGCGCGCTACGCCAGCGGTCTAGCCGTGCCAACCACTGAATGCTCCACAGACCGGTGATCTCCAGGATGAAGACAAATGGATTGTTGCGAACGTCCAGTTGGGTGATGGCGTAGGATAGTTTACCGATCGGTCCGGCCGCATCGAGGCTACGGTCGGGCTGCCCCTCGATGTGTAAGAACAGTTGCTGGTACCTGGCCAGCATGGCACCGGCCTGCTGGGTGTATCCGTGCTCCACGGCAGCGGCCTCGCCGAAGCGCCGCAGAAGAATGAAGGCCGGAACGAAGCAGAGCAGGCCAAGTTGCCAGGGTTGTTGTGTGAAGCACCACCAGAGCCCGAGCACAGCTAGCACGGGAGCGAGCCACCGCATCGCAAGCGGGAAAGCGCCTACGATGACGGGTGGACGCTCCACCCACTCCAGTAAGCGTCGCGAAGTATGGATGTCATCCTGAAGCGGGGCTCCCAGCGCGCGAAACTCGACGCACCAGTCCATACGGGTGGCCAGGGTCTGACCGGCCTGCCGCCGCTGCCGCGCTACCGCTACCGGGGCCGGATGCAGCAACTCACCGGCAAGCCGCTCCGCCCCGATGGCCGTTACGGTACGGTTGATAAACTGATAGAGGGAGTGCGGACCGAACAGGTCTAGGTCCACAGCGTAGGGATGATCGGCACTGCGGTACGCCCGCCCGTCGGCAAAGTGGGCAAAGCGGTGGTCGAGCGCCAGCAATTCCCCTTCGGCCAGTTCATGCCGCACGCGTGCGTGGGCTGCCTGCCCTCCGATGCGCAGGTGCCAGCGAACGGACAGACTCAGTAGGGGTAATCCCACCACCAGCGCCAGTACGCCGATATAGAGGGCCGTAGAAAAGCTAAGGATCAGCGCTCCGATAAACACGAAGAAGCCGATCAGGCGGGCGATGGCCAGCCGGTCGTACCGCTGCTGCAGGGTAGCGGCACGGCGGGCGGCGGCTACGGATAGCTCGGTGTAGTAAGTTCGGGCGGCGGACACATAGCAAAGATGCGAAGAAGCCGGTAAAGGAGGGCGCGTTGTACTTTGGACCCTCTATCCGCTAAAGCCACCCTTGTTGACCCCACTTGTCCAGCTTGCTACCCCATTCAGTACCGGTACCGGTCTGTATCTGGCAGACCACCAGCTGGTGATCACCAACGAGCACGTCGTGCGCAGTAATAGTACCGTAGTGGTAGAAGTGGATGCCTATTCCGAGCAACTTGCCGAAGTGGTCTACCTGGATGCCTATTACGATCTGGCTTTTCTGCGGCCACGCGTAGCGCTGGAGGTCACATCGCTAGCCTGGACCAGCACGCCCCCGCAGATTGGGGATGCGGTCACTTCACTGGCTCAGTATATGGGGGAGCCCCTGCGAGAACTATCGGGGGAGCTGCTGGACGATAAGCTGATGCACCACGGGATCCAGTACCTGCTCCACACGGCCCGGGAGGGGGATACGGTAGTTGGCGGGGCGCTCCTTGACGCGGAGGGAGCGCTGGCGGGTATCAATATGATGAATGTACGTGGCTCCAGCACCGAATCACTGGCCCTGCCTACACAAACGCTTGAGCAAATCCTCGCTGCATTCGGCCGTGGAGAAGGCAAGCCTGCCGCGCGGTGTTTTCACTGTCGGGAGATCACCTTCGAGCTAGCCGCTAACCCCAAGGGCTTCTGCCCGAATTGCGGACAACCACTCGTGCTTCCCTCCCTGATTGAAGAAGTTACGCCTATCGGTGTAGAGGCTACGGTAGAGGAAATTCTAGTTGCTGCAGGACATGATCCCCGGCTGGCCCGTAGGGGACCGAACCTCTGGCGGATCCGCCAGGGCAGTGCCACCATCCAGGTGACCTACCACGAAGACAGCGGGCTCATCACCGGCGATGCTTACCTCTGTCGGCTCCCCGAGCTACCCAGTCCGGACCTGTTCGCCTTCCTGTTGCGGGAGAACGACCGGCTGCGGCAGCTTACCTTCTCGACCTACGGTAGGGACATCATTCTGTCCCTGCTCATCTACGATCGCTACCTTTCGCTGGCTACCGCGCTTCCCCGCTTCGAGGAGCTGTTCGAACAGGCCGATGCGTACGATGACGTACTAGTAGAAACGTACGGAGCGCTCTGGCGCTAGCCTACTGGAAGAATTGGTCGTAGCTGCCACTATCGGAGCGGCCCTGCGGTTTAGCCTCCGGACGGGGGATTTCGTCTAGGTCGAGGGTGGATTCCTGGCTTGCCTTCCGATCGTCCAGATCGAACTCGATATGTCCTTCGCTCAGGAGCAGCTCGCTTTTTTTCTCCCACTCCTCCAGCATACGGAGCCCTTCGTCGGCAAATACGCCGTTCTGCAGGTCTACACTAGCCAGAAAATCGCTGCTCAGCTCCATCATCCGCTCCATTTCTCCCACCTTGGTGGCCACGTCTTCGGCGATGGCCTCCATGGCCTGATCGAAGAGGGCACGCTGGTCGGGGTCACCATTGATCACGCTCATGGCAGATTTCATCGCACCGTGGCTGGCGCGGATGGCCTTGCGCTCCTGAATGCGTAGGTCGACCTGATCTCGGGTATCTTCCAGCAGCACCTCGCTGTTCTGGTGCATCCGGTTTAGCACGCGGTTGAGTACCTCCATTTTAGTGAGTAGCACCTGGTACTTCTGATTGCTCTCCCGTAGGCGGGCAGCGCGGCGGCTGCTCAGGATCATCTGCTGGTTCTTACCCTTTTCCTTGGCCAGGGCGGCAAGCTTGAGCTGCTTTTTGACCTCCGTTTCGTTGGTTTCCATTAGGGTAGACAGGTGGCGCATCTGTCCACGGATCTTACCGATCTGCTTGCGCATTTCCTGCAGGTTGCCTTCCAGTTCTTCCACGTAGGACTTCAGGATACCGATGGGGTCGATATTGACGAACAAGCCGGTGACCTTACGCATCCCGGACTTATACATATAGCTCAGTAGCGTACGGGTGCGCGGATCCACGATGGCGAACAGTACGGTCAGCAGCGCAACGGCAGCTACCACCAGTCCGAGGGTGGTAGACAGGAAGGGCAGGATGAAGCCGGCGAAGGTGGTGAACAGAAATCCGAGCCCGGCCAGAATGGCCACCAGGAAGATCAGTCCCGTGACCCCCTCGGGGCGTTGCCAGAATGACTTTGTCGGGGAGGCCGGTGGCATCATTGGAGGTATAGGGCGTTAAGACAAGACACGCTGGATATCAGCTATGTCTTGATTGATGGTATTGGTAATAACCTCCAGTGCTGCTTCGAAGCCCTGCTGGTTTTCCTCGGCCTTGGAGCGGGCGGAGGCGATCTGAGAATCGGCCGATTCGATCTGTTCGGTGGCTACACGGATCTGCTCCTGCAATTGCTCGATTTTGGTTTCCCAATTCGCGATCTTCTTCTTGAGCTCGCTGGTCTGTTTGGCCTTACCTTCTACGTTGTCGACCAAGTGCTTTTCGAGACTCCGCATGAACTGCGCCTGCTCGTCCTGCAGCACCTCCGTATAGTAGTTGGCGGTCTTGATGAGCTTCTCCTTGGTCAGTCCCACGGAGGAACCGGTGATGTAGGCCGAGTTGATGGCCGTATCCTGATCCATTCCGATCTCCGTAAGCCGACCGACCGACTGTTTCCACTCCAGGTAATCAAACCCATCGAGGTTTTTCTTCTCGAGGGCTTTCATGAGGGCGGTGGCAAAGCGGTTGTTGGTGCCGGACATCGGGGGTATTTTATGGAAGACAAAGGTAAGGGGTGCGTGGTTGGGGGAGCCACCTAGCTAAGCTCTTCATCTACCGTATCGGCCACGCCCATCGCCTCACCCTCGGGGAACCAGGCGGCAAGTCGGGTACGCGCCTGCTGCCGTACGTCTCCGTTGATGTAGGCCGCTACTATAGCCAGACTCGTACCCAGCACGGCGATGTCGTCCGTATACCCAAGCACGGGCGTCAGATCGGGTAGTGCATCGAGCGGCATCAGGAGGTAGCCCAGCGCGCCGAGGATGGTCCGCTTGGCCCAGGCGGGGGTATCCTTGCGCTGGTAGGCGTAGTAGAGTAGCAGGGCCGTATAGGCGGTACGGCTTCCGATGGCTTTGGCCAGTTTGGCGAGACGACGTAGTAATTTAGGATAGCGCACGGGAGGACGATCGTTATATTACTCACCAAAACGCACCAAAAGCAGACTTGGTTAAGTTTACTCTACGAACGTGCCAGACGGACAGCATGCGTACTAGCCCCGCCCCTGACCGTCAGGCCACGATAATCCCATGGAAGTAAACACCCTACACCGACCGGTCGACCTTTTGAAAGACGTAGAATCGTACGTGGAAGACCATATCCGCCGCACCATCGGCCCGGACTACGTCTACCACAATTTTCAGCATACCCTAGCCGTAGTCGAAGCCGCCAACGAACTGGCCAGTCACTACGAGCTTACCGAACAGGAACTACTCACGCTTCGCTTTGCCGCCTGGTTTCACGATACGGGCTACACCGAGGGCTGGCAGGACCACGAGGAGCGCAGCGCCGATTACGCCGAGGCGTTCCTGCGCGAGCAGGGCCGGCAAAGCCAGACCCTGGTGCAGGCCGTTCGGGCAGCTATCCTTGCTACCCGCGTACCCCAGGAGCCGCGGACGCTGGTGCAGGAGATCCTAGCGGATGCCGACCTGAGCCACCTGGGCGAATGGAGCTACTGGGACCGCTGCGGCCGCGTGCGGCAGGAGTTTGCGCTGACCCGTCAGATCGTGATGTCTGACCAGCAGTGGGTCGACTTCGAGCTGGCCTTCCTCCTGGATCACGAGTACCATACCGAAGCGGCGCGTGAGCTCTACAGCAAGCAAAAGGAGCGGCACGTCAAGGAATTGTACCGACGTAAGAAAGCCCTCTACCCCGATCCCACCCCGACGAACCTAGCGGAACTCGAGCGCGGTCAGCCCCACCGTAAGGTCACTAAAAAGCGCAGCAAGACCGAGCCGAACAAGCCGGGCCGCGGCGTGGAGACCATGTACCGCGCTACCTACAGGTCACAGGTCAATCTCAGTAGCATGGCCGATAGCAAGGCCAATATCATGCTCTCGGTCAATGCCATCATCCTGAGTATCTCGGCAGCTAACCTATTTCCTAAACTGGATACCAACCCGCATTTGACGGTCCCTACCATCATCCTGATGGGGGTGTGCCTGTCGTCGCTATTCTTCGCCATCCAGGCCACGCGGCCCAAGGTCACGGAGGGCAAGAGTAGTATGGAAGATATCAAGGCCAAACGAAGCAACCTACTCTTCTTCGGCAACTTCTACAATATGACGCTGGAGGAGTACGAGTACGGCATGTCGGAAATGCTGCAGGACGAAGACTTTCTGTACGCGACCATGTCCCGCGACCTATACTACCTGGGGGTGGTGCTGGCCAAGAAGTATGCCTACCTGCGTGTCTGCTACAGCGTATTTCTGTACGGCTTTATCACGGCGGTACTGGCATTCATCGGCGCGGCCGTTTACTACAATATGCAGGCTACCGACACTGTGCCGGCCGGTAGTTCACTCTTCGGCCTCTAGGGACGTACGTCCACCTCGATACGCTTGTCCTGGTTAGCAAGTTGCCAGGCGTTGTAGAATACCAGCTGACCGATACGGACCATCTTTTCGAAGTTGATCTTGTCGACCGTGTCGGTGTCCCGGTGGTAATCCGCGTGACTGCCGTTGAAGAAAAAGATGCTTGGAATACCGTTGCGCGCGAAATTGTAGTGGTCGGAACGGTAGTAATAGCGATTCGGATCGCTCTCCATATTGTAGGTGTAGTCGAGTTCGAGCTGGGTAAAATCGCGATTGACCGTCTCGTTGATCTGGTGAAGCTCGCTACTCAGCCGGTCGCTACCGATGACGTAGATGTAGTAGGGGTCACCGGCGTGCTTCTCATCTACCCGGCCGACCATATCAACGTTGATGTCGGCGATGGTCTGTTCCAGCGGGAACACCGGATGGGTCGCATAGTACTCAGATCCCAGAAGCCCCTTTTCTTCGCCGCTCACCCAGAGGAAGAGCACACTGCGACGGGGCCCCAGTCCCTGATCCTTGGCCAGCACGAACGCCTGCGCCACCTCCAGTACGGTACTAGTGCCGGATCCGTTGTCGTCCGCCCCGTTGAAGATCGCCTCCCCGCGCTTACCCAGATGATCGTAGTGTGCACTCACTACCAGAACTTCCTCCTTTAGCAAAGAGTCCGTCCCCTCCAGGTAGCCCAGCACGTTCTCGCCGATCAGTTCGGAGACCGCCTTGCGTTGCGTGAGCTGTAGATCAGTGGCTACGGTGACGGGGCGCAGCTTGCCGGACTTCTCGATGCGCCGGCGGGCCTTTACTACCTTCTTGTTTTTCTTGCCGACCAGGGTGCGTGCCAGGTCCGGCGTGATGTATACCGCATTGGCGAAACTGCGCTCGGCTTCGGTCTGCTCTACCATGCGCAAGCGGCCATCCAGTACTTCCTTGCGGATGTCCTGTACATTTCTGCGGAAGGCAGGGTCGATGATCAGCACAGTCTCTACGCCCTGGGCTTTGGCCAGTTCGAGTTTGCGCCCGTCGTTGAGGCTCCAGTCGCTGGGGTCCTTCGTACCGGTAAGCAGAAAGTTCCCCTTACGGGTGCGCGGCTCGCCGGCCAAAATAAGGATCGTCTTACCGGCTACGTCGTGGTCGCGGTAGTCACTGTAGGTATCCGTATCGATCCCGTACCCTAGGAAGGTGATCTCTTCAATATCGATCGCGTCGCGGCTGGTGTTGGTGCCGGGAGACGCATAATAGTCCCAGAGGTGTCGCAGTTCGGTGCCATTGTGAACTAGTCGGATAGCTTCCCAGGCCTGACGGCTAAACTTGATGGACTGGAAGTAGCTGCTATCTGGGCCTATAGCGGGCAGGCTAAGGTCCTCGAGCTGTGCGCGTAGGTAGTTTGCGGCGCGCTTTTGACCGGGCTGACCGGTCTCTCGCCCCTCCATCGCATCATCAGCCAGTGTAGTGAGGTGCTTGCGAAGGTCTTCTACATTGATAGTCGCGGCGAGCACACGTGCTTCGGCATCCGTGGTGGGTAGAGCTGCGCGCTGGGCGGTCAATAGGGTAGTGGCGCAGACGAGGGCGGTCAGCGACAGGCAAATACGAATCATCATAGCGGCTAAACGCGAAGAGCGGGTAGATGGATGCAGGCCGGCGAAATCCCCGGTCTATTTGTTGGTAAGCCGGTACCGCGTGCCCAGCCGGAGCATCGTATTGTGGATGCGGTCCTGAAGGGGTCCCTTGCCGCCATCCTCCTCCCGCAGGGTGAATAGCCGGGATACCGTGGGCGAAAAGTATAGACTCCAGCGATCGTCCAGCAGCCGCTCCACGCGGATGTTTCCGCTGATGTACAGGCTGGTGTTGTCGATGAGTGATCCGCCCTGCAGGTAGCCCTGGGAGGGATCTACGAAGTTGCTCTTACCCTTCAGAAACAGGGACTGGTTCTTACCGGTAGCGGTCTGGGCCGATTCCGCACGGAACACTTCGATCTGATGCTCCAGTTCTTCGCGGGTTACGTTGTTTGCCAGTTTGAATTCAGAAGCGAGGATCACGTTGGCGGCCACGCCCAGTCCGGCACTGAACTGCCAGTCGTTGGTCCGCCGCACTACCCGCTGGTAGTTCAACGGGATGCTTACGGTATTGTAGCGCAGGCGGCCGAAGCGGATGCGGTTGTTCTCGTTCCTACGGCGAAACTGATTTTCCAGTACGAGTACTTCGGCCGGCACGTACGAGCGGTTGGCGTAGATGATGCCGGTCTGGATACTGTTCTTCCCCTGTGAGATGTCAAGCAGAGCACCTACACTCCAGTCCTTCGACAGCAGGGTGCGCTCCGGAATGCCGAAATTCTCGTTTCTGCGCGTCTTGACCTGATTCAGGTCCATTGGCGAAGCGAATACATTAACGTAGTACCGGATCGGACGGGTATCATCCAACAGACCTAGCTGTAGCTCAGGATGCAGATCTGGAGTATCGCGCTCCACGCCATAGCGCAATTGCGCCAGGGTAGGCATATCGACCGTAGACTCTATGTCGTTCGCAGGACCGGACGTGACGGCTGCATCTGAACTATCGGTTATCCGGGATGGAGGGGAAGTCGGTATAGTCTGGGCTGGCTGCGTATTCCGCGGACTATCTGCCTGAGTCGTCAGGGGGGAGCGCAGCGAAACCTCCGTACCGCTGGTTGCCGTACTGCTGACCGCCGGGTGCGCCGCTACGGAGCGTGTGTCAAAATCACCCTTCTCCAGAGGGGTAGCTTCGGTAGTAACGGAGGCAATATGCGCGGACGAAGCGATATCCAGCTCGGTGAACTGTACGAACAGCACGAGCATACTCAGCAGGAAGGCCGTTTCGGTCACTTTCATACAGCCCACCATTTCCCGGCGTTTGCCGATGGTGTCGAGACGGGCGGCCAACTGGGCCCAGCCGGAAACGCGCGCGGGGGCCGAGCGTTCCAGCCCTTCGGTAACGGCTGTATCTACGCTGCTGGACGTGCCGACCTCGGCGGCGCGCAGTTTCTGCTCGAAGGCCTGCCAACTGCCCATAGTGGGGGCGGGTGCCAGCGTACCGAGCTTGTCAGCCACCATATCATCCATAGATGCCTCGGGGACGGGAGTGGTGACATCGAGCTGTTGCTCGAGCGCTTCCCAGCCTCGCGGAGCCTGCGGGGGCAATTCGGCGATCCGTTGGCGGATCAGGTCATCTATTGCGTGCGGTGTCATACTACTAGCGCCCGGGGGCGGTCAACGTCTTTTGCAGCTTGGCGCGTGCTTTGACGAGATTGGAACGTGAGGTGGAATCAGTAATCGAAAGCTGAACGGCGATTTCTTTATGGCTATAGCCCTCTATCACGTAGAGGTTGAAAATGGTGCGGTAGGTCGGCGGCAACTGCTGCACGGCGGCCAGGATTTCATCGGCCGAGCACTGCGCGATCACGTCCGGGGCATCACTGCTGAGCTGGTAGGCCCGCTCGATGTCCTCGGTGCGCCGGCGCACCGAGCGCCGGTAGTGATCGATGGCCGTATTGACCGTGATGCGCCGCATCCAGGCCAGTAGGGCCGTGCCGGATTCGTACCGACCGATCTTTCCGAATATCTTGATGAAGCTCTCGTGCAGCAAGTCCATGGCCTCATCCTCACTACCTGCATACCGTTGGCAAATGGCCATCAGGGGGCTGTAGTGGGTTTCGTACAGGACACGCTGCGCCTCGCGGTCGCCCCGGCAAAGGGCGGCTACGAATTGTTCCTCATCATGCGCCAGGCAGATCGTATAGTCCATAAAAAAGCGTCGGGTAAACCGCCTGCAAACCGGTAGATCCGAAGGAACTACCGTATCCTCAGCGGAGAATACCGTAAGATAAACGGCTGCAGGACAAGATACGCTGCCAAACGCGCAATTTAAATGCCACTTGGCACACATTTACCACCTTACCTTCCGCTACCTATGAAAGAATGGACCATTTCTTCCCCGGCCGGCCGGCTGCACCTACACAAGAGCGCTTCCCTGGTGGGGCTCAAACGGGACGGTAGCCAGGAGAGCGCTACCGCCAGTGATGCAGTGCTTTCCGAGCTTGGGGGCTTTGAATTGGTGCGACTGCCGGAGGCGGTAGATATCGATCGAGCGCTGGACGATATACGCGAACGCGACACCGTGCGGGTCGGTACCCACGTATACACCGCCGGCTCCGACGACCGTCCGGTTGTACCTACGGGACTGATCTACTGCCAACTCGCCCCGGGCGTAGGAGAAGCCGAAAGCCAGCGCGTATTCGAATCGCTCCACCTCGACACCCTGGAGCGTCGGGCGGATGGAACAGTCGTGCTCTCCGTCACTTCCCGTAGCCGCAATCCGCTACACGTAGCCAGCGCGCTGGAGCAACTGGCGATGGTCCAGACCACTACGCCGGACATCGACGTACCGCTAGATCAGTACTATACTGCCCCCCGCGACGGTCTGTTTGCCGAGCAGTGGTACCTGGACAATAGCGGCAGCGTGCCTAACGTACCCCACTTCCCCCTCAAACCCGGCGCGGATGCCCGTATTCGCGCGGCGTGGTCCCGACTGGGTAGCCTGGGATCCGACCGGATCACCATCGCGGTCATCGATAACGGCTTCGACCTAGAGCATCCCGACCTGCGGGGCAAGGCTAGCCACGCCCTTACGGTGCACTCCAATCAGGCCACCGTGCCCCGGGGGAGTGCCTACGGCGATCACGGTACTCCCTGCGCCAGCATTGCCCTTGCTCCCGCCAATAGCCTGGGTATCGTGGGGGCCGCGCCGAACGCCCGGCTCATGCCCCTGCACGGACTGACCTACTCGAGCTACCTCACCGAGCGCATGTTCAGCCACTGCGTAAGCCGGGGTGCCAATATCATTTCCTGTTCCTGGGGCACCATCGACAGCCGCTACCGGCCGGGCCGCTACCACGAGCTTGCCGTCCGGAAGGCTACCACGGAAGGGCGTGGTGGTAAGGGCTGTATCGTACTCTTCGCCGCCGGCAACGAGGGCCGCGATTACCTAAATTACTACTGCCAACTACCCGGGGTGATCGCCGTCGGCGCCAGTACCAGCAACGATACCCATCCGGCCTATTCCAACCGCGGACGCGGCCTGAGTGTGGTAGCCCCCAGCGACGGCGGCTGGCCGGTACTCGCCGCCCGCGCCAGTTGGGACACCGGGATCAGTGGAGCGGATGGTGCTAAAAAATACTACGTCGACGGCCGCGACCGAGGGCCCCACCACAAGCATTTCGGAGGCACTTCCAGCGCCACCCCCCTCGTAGCCGGTATCTGTGCGTTGATGCTATCGGCCAACTCAGAACTGACTGCTGCCGAGGTGAAGGCCGTGCTGGAACGTACCGCCGACAAGATCGGTAGCCCAGCCTCCTACGACGCTAGCGGGTACAGCGAGCAGTTCGGCTACGGACGCGTCAATGCCGAGCGCGCCGTCGTCGAAGCACTGCGTTTGCGTGGACTTGACACCGCACCTGCGGCCCCGCCCCCTCTGGTAGAGCTGCGGGTGGCGGACCGCGCGCGCAGTGGGTACGGCCTACAGATCGGCGCTTACCGCAATCAGGACGGAGTGGTGCAGCTCAGTAAACAGCTACGGCAAACCCTCGACCTGCCGGTGCTGATCAGCGAAGAACAAGGCGCGGGGAGCACCCTCTATAAGCTTATTCTGGGGCAGTTCGATACGGCGGATGAGGCACGCGCGCAACTCCCACGGGTACGTGCCGCGGGCTACCCGGGCTTCGTACGGGAGCTGGCTACGGTAGCCTGAGGCAGTATATTTGGGCGCACCTACGCCACTCATATGCGCTACCTCATCACCTCACTATTTTTCCTTTGTACGACACTGCTATCTGCCCAACTAGGGTGGGTAGCCGACCATCCGGGCACCATCACCTATACCCTCGAGCTAGATCGGGTACAGCAGCACGAGTTGCGGATACACATTGACTTTCCGGCCGTGCCACCGGGTGTGTTCTACGTCAAAATGCCCCAGTCTAGCCCCGGCCGCTACGCCCAGCATAATTTTGCGAAGAACGTATACGACGTGGCGGTAACGGGCGCGAACGCGGGTGCAGTACTGGTGAACCGGGTAGACCCCACCACCTGGGCCGTGACGGGCCACGCCGGCCAGGTCACCTTCTCTTACACCCTGTTTACCAATGGGGGCGACGGTACCTATTCTGGGGTGGATGACCGCAAGTTGCACCTCAATATGCCCGCCACCTTCGCCTACGGCGAGCAGCTGAACGACCGGCCGGTGCTGCTACTGTTTGCGGAAGGCCAGCGGCCGGACTGGGAGGTGGCCACGCAGCTGGTCGATCTGGGCGGACGCCGCTTTGCCGCCCCGGATTACTACTACTTCTACGATTCTCCGACGATGGTGGGCTCCATGATGCGCCAGGAGTTCACCGTAGCCAGCGGCTCACGTACCGATACGATCGAGGTAGCGATGATGCACGACGGCAGTCAGGAGGACTTTGAGGCCTACGTCGTCATGGTGGATAGCGTAGTGCGGGCACAGCAACATATCTACGGTGAGCTGCCGGCCTTCGACTATGGTCGCTATACCTTCCTGTGCGCCTACAATGCATACATCGGTGGCGACGGCATGGAGCACCGCAACTCCACCATCTGCTCCGCCCCGGTAGAGCTGGCGGGTAACGAACAGTCGCTGATCGGTACCGTGAGTCACGAGTTCTTCCACTGCTGGAACGTAGAGCGCATCCGCCCGGCCAGCCTGGAGCCCTTCGCCTTCGATCACGTCAATATGAGCGGCGAACTCTGGTTCGCCGAGGGCTTTACCAGCTACTATGATGACCTGGCCCTGCTGCGGGCTGGCATACTGACACCGGCGGACTACGCCAGTAGCCTGGCCAATCAGCTGAACTACGTCGTCCACCGGCCCGGCCGGCAGCACCGCGGACCCATTGCCATGAGTCAGCAGGCTCCTTTCGTCGACGCAGCTACGGCCAACGATCCGACTAACTTCGATAATACCTTCGTGAGTTACTATTCCTACGGAGCTACCATCGCACTGGCTCTGGATCTTCAACTCCGGGAACGTGGACATACCCTGGACGAGCTTATGCGCCTCATGTGGCAGCAGTACGGTAAACCGGAGATCCCCTACCACATCCGCGACATCCAACTGGCCCTCGGCACGGTGGTGCAGGACTCCGCCTGGGCGCGGCAGTGGTTCGCGGAGCATATCTACGGCAGCGCGCTGCCCGACTTCACGCCGCTGCTCCAGCCCTACGGGCTTGAACTTATGCAGCGGCAGCCGGATAGCGTAGGCTTCTACGGACTGCGCCTGCGCGATACTGAAGCAGGACTGGAGGTAGCCGGCACGGTGTATGAGAACAACCCCCTCTACGCGGCGGGAGTGGATCGGGCTAGCATCATCACTGCGGTAGACGGCATAGCAGTCAGCACGAAGGCGGACTGGGATACAGTGGTCCGTAGGTTGAAGATCGGATCAGCTTACCCCATCACCTTCCGGCAACTAGGACGGGAGAAATCGGGGAAGTTTACGGCCACTGCCGACCCCAGCTATATAGGTAAACTAGAAGAGGGCGCGAATGCAGCGCAACTCAGCCGGCGGCGGGACTGGCTGGGCCAGTAGCGCGACAGCTACATCCTAGCGACTGACGTCCCGGTTCTTGACGTGCTCATCCAGCCATTGGTCCTGCTCCCAAAGCAGGTGCAGGATACTTTCCTTGGCCCGGTAGCCGTGGCTTTCTTTAGGAAGCATTACGAGCCGAACGGTAGCACCGAGACCCTTCAGGGCGTTGAAGTACCGCTCGCTCTGCAGGGGGTAGGTGCCGGAGTTGTTGTCTGCCTCCCCGTGGATCAGCAGGAGGGGCGACTTCATCTTGTCGGCGTGCATAAAGGGCGACATATTGTAGTACACCTCCGGTGCCTCCCAGTAATTGCGCTGCTCGGCCTGGAAGCCGAAGGGCGTCAGCGTACGGTTGTAGGCTCCACTGCGGGCAATACCAGCTGCGAAGAGGTCGGAGTGCGATAGGAGGTTAGCGACCATAAAGGCGCCGTAGCTGTGGCCACCCACCGCGACACGCTGCCGGTCGATGTAGCCGAGTTCGTCTACCGCATCGATGGCGGCACGGGCGTTATCGACCAGTTGCTTGCGGAACGAGTCGTTAGGTTCCTCCTCGCCCTCGCCGATGATGGGAAAGGCTGCATCGTCCAGCACGGCGTAGCCCTGGGTCACCCAGTACACCGGCGAACCGTAATAGGGGTAGGTAAACTGATTGGGGTTGGACGTATTCTGGGCGGCACTGGCCTTATCCTTGAATTCCCGGGGATAGGCCCACAGGATCAGGGGCACTTTCTCGCGCGCCACGGTATCGTAGCCCACCGGCAGGTAGAGCGTACCGGATAGCTCTAGTCCGTCAGCACGCTGGTAGGTGATGACTTCCTTATGTACATCCTGCAGGCTCTGGAAGGGATTGGCGAAGTCCGTGAGCTGGCGGGTCTCCTGGGTGCCTAGATCGCGAATGTAGTAGTTGGGATAATCGATCGCGGATTCTTCACGCACCAGCAGCTCCTCGGTGGCGGGGTCGTAATCGAGTAGTTCTTCCAGACGGTCGCGGTAGGTAGAGGTGTAGAGTTCCTCGCTAGCACCGCTCGCTAGATCGATGGACCGCAGGAAGGGAAACTGTCCGCTTTCGGTAAATCCATCACCGATCAGGTAGGCCCGTTCGTCCTCCAGCGCGAGTACCTCGCTGCCGTATGCATTGCGGGTAGTCACGAAGCTTCCGGGGTCGCTGTAGCGGTCCTGGTAGTTGCGATCGAAGAGTACCGTCGGCGCGTCCTCGCCAGCCGGATCGAAGGTGTACACTTTGAGGTTGCGCGTATCGAACCAGCGGTCGTAGGCAATGGCTGTGTGCGCATCTCCCCACTGTACACCGGCATAGCGGTTGTGCAGTTTGAGTAGGGGCGTACCTGCTCCGGCGAAGGGAGGATCCAACTGGTACAGCTCATCGCGGTACTCGGCATCCTGCTCGGGGTCGCCGCCGTCGAGCGCCTGAACGTACACCAGGCTGGCGGGCAGATCGTCGCGCCACTGTATACTGCGCCGCTCGGTCGTGGTGGCCATGAAACCCTGGGGGAGCACCTCGATGAGGGGCAGGCGGGCTACGGTCTGTACGCTGTCGCCACTACTGGTATAGACCGTGGTGGTGGTCGGGAAGCGGTAGTAGGGCACGATGTAGGAGAACGGCCGTTCGATCGTGGTGACCAGCAGATGGCTGCCGTCCGGACTGAAGCGCAGTTCATCGTACATCCCCGTAGGCAGGAAGGCAACGGTATCCCCCTCCAACGGCACGCGGTAAATTACCGAGCGGGCCAGCTGCTCGAAGTTGTATTCGTCATTCGGGTTACTGAGCAGGTCCTGGTACGTCCGGTTCTGCGCCTTTTCGCCATTAGCGGTCGAGATCGTCGGGCCGGTAGGTACCGCATTTGCTACATCTATGAGCGGTTTGCGGTCGTCCGGAAGCATCTTGACGAGGAGCGACTGCCCGTCCTCCGCCCAGCTGATCACGTCGCCCAGGTTTGCATTGACGCGCGCGTCGGTGAGACGGCGTGCGCTGGCCTCGGCCAGGTCGGCTACCCAGACTTCTACTCCCTCCGGCGTGGTATTGGTCAGGGCTACCATCCGCTGGTCCGGCGACCAGCTAATGTTGGCCAGGCGGGCATTCTCCGGTAGACCGCTGAGGGACTGCTCCGTACCCATTTCCGCATCTACTGCCCTGACCTTTACGTCGTTGTAGTAGGTAGTGCGACTGCCAATATTGGTGACCGGATCGATCCGCAAGCCACCGAGCCGCAGCTCCGTCTCCGATAGCTCGGCGATGGTCTTGTACGCGTCGCGGTAGAGCATGACCATGTGCGTGCGATCGTGGTTCATGAGCACCCGTGGGGCCAGCGGCACGTCCACTAGCTCCAGTATTTCCTCAGGCGGTAGCTGGTACGTTACGTTCTCCTGGGCGCGTACGCAGGTGCTGAAGACAAGAAGAGTAAGGGTAATGATCGTGGTGCGCATAGTATGACGGATTGGTGGTACAAGATACGGGGCGATCGCTTGGCCGTCTAATCCAGCCAACGCATGATCCCCCATTCGGAGGGGGACCACATCGCGGTGCGTACGTTGATCTTCTTCAGGCCCTGATTGACCCAGTTGTTGCAGGTGTACACGGCATTGTAGCTGCCCAGGGCTTCGTAGAACTCATCGTTACTGCCGTAGCCTGAGTCGTTGATATGGATCAGGCCCTGGGGGTCCGTACGGAAGGTGGCGTATATGTATTCGTTCAGCTCCTGCACCTGCGACCGCGCCAGCTGTAGGGTGGCCCAGTCGGTACCTACGGTAGTGTAGCCGGTCACGTGCACGGCGGTGGGGCTCGGCAGTAGCATGGCGCGAATGGCAACACTGGGGCGCAGATCGGCCCAGGTCTCGGTGTCGAGGTAAAAGCCTTTGTCTCCCCAACCGAAGGCCAGGTAGGGATAGTCTGCCAGATACCCCAGTTGGGTGCGGATGTCTTCGGGGACCAGGTGGGTAGGCAGGATAAAATCGGTGTGCACCCCGTTGCTGGATATATACACGGGAAGATCCTGCGGGTCGGTCACCGGGTCCGGCCGCGTGGGAATCAGCGAGAGCAGCACGGCGATGGCAAGGTAGCAGCCGAGCAGTCCTACGAGTAGCAATAGGGCCTTGCCCAGCAGTTTAAGCAGGTACAGGGGAGGGGGGATTTGGGGCGTCGCGGAGACGTTCGTAGTGGGCGCGGTGCTTGCTGGCGTCGGCCAGGATGCTGAGTCCGCTATTGAACACGGCCAGGGCGATCGTACCTCCGACGATCCACTGCAGGGGCGGGGCACCGGACTGTTTCTGGACTGCGGAGGCGCTGATCAGACTGGCACCGAAGCCGGTCAGGACCAGGCCGAGGGGGGCTTTGGTGATCCAGCTGCGGTACTGTTGGTGGCGGTCGTAGGCATTAGGCATACTACGGGGGGGCTTAAATTTCAACGATATCGGGCATTTCGCCGTGCGCTTCGTAGGCAGTTACTAGGGCTTCGATCTCGTCCGCCGAAAGGTAATACTTACGCAGGCGTTTCTTGTAGTGGTCGGGCAGGGTAGCGTGCTCCATGAGGTACTGTTTGGTGGCGATGACCTCGCTGCCGAAGCCGTGGTCTACCGCAATGGTATCGGCGCGTCGTTCGGCCTCCCGCATGTAGCGCGACCAGAGCGCGTAACCCAGGCCGAAGGCGATCATGCCACGCCAGGGCCGGTGCAGGTAGTCGACAATGTGACCCAGCTCGTGGGCGAACCAACCGACGACCACCTCCTTGGGCAGCTCCCGCACCCGCACGTGCTCGGTGACCTCCAGGTGGCTGCTGAAATCAACGCGGTAGTGGCGGGTAGCCCGGCGCCAGAACTGGAGGTTGAATACGGGCTGGGCCCGCATGGTGCTGTACTTAGTAGGTAGTTTGCGCAGGTAGATGGGGTGGGGGAGGAGCTCGGGATAGGCAGCCAGGGTCTCGGCAAACCACTCGCGTAGGTGGGGGCTGCTGACGTGTTGGTAGACGATGGTGTGGCGGGGCTGCGGCATACCGAGTCAACCCGAATTCACCCCCTAAGTTGGGCTCCGCAAATTTTACGGCCAACGAACATCCAATAACGACGCAGAGTTATAAACACAGAAAGCAGGTGATGACAAGTGTGTCGGATACATGACTTTCATTCACTCTAACCAAATACCTACACCATGTTACGCTATGCACTTATCTTCTTTGTAATCGCCATTGTAGCCGGTATTCTCGGGTTCGGCGGATTTGCCGGCGCTGCCGCCGGTATCGCCCAGATACTCTTTTACATTTTCTTAGTGCTACTGGTGATCAGTCTGATCTCCCGCCTGTTCAACCGGGCCTAAGCACATAAGCTTCGCATACGAAAGGCCGCGTCCGGGATCGACCCGTTCGCGGCCTTTCCCATCCCAAAAAATCCAGTTATGTCGCGTATCTATTCCTCCCTTGCGCTAGTGATGCTTTCCGCTAGCTCCCTGCTCGCTCAGGCGTCCGACGAGAGCCCCTATAGTTCTTCCACCCTGGAGGATCCCCCCGGCGACTTCTGGGCTACGAATGGTGTAGTAATCTTCTGCGCCGTGATCTTTTTTGGCTTACTGATCTTCGTACTACTACGGGGCCGCAAGCGCGCCTAAGCACCGGCATCCTTTATTATTCCTCCTTCAATTTCTACTATGTTTACCCGAACCAACTTCGACCTGCTCGCCGCTCAAGCCAATGACTACTCCGTCAGTATTTTCATTCCTACCTACCGGGTCGGTAACCAACAGGAGGATCAGATTCGCTTTAAGAATGCCCTGAAAAAAGCCCACGAAAAACTGATCGAGCGCTACGACTTATCCGAACAGGAGGCCACCGATTTTCTCGCAGAGGCTTCCGCTCTGGAGGACAATCAGGAATTCTGGAAGAACCAGAGCGACGGCCTTGCCGTGTTCATCGGTCCGGATCGCATGGAACACTATGCCTGTCCGATCGACTTCGAAACTATGATCTACGTAGCGCCGGAATTCTACCTACGCCCCCTGGTGCCGCTGCTCGGTGAGGAGAGTAAGTTTCACTTCCTGGCCCTCAGCCGTGGAGCGATCAAGCTATATACCGGCAGCGAGTACAGCATCGCCGAGGTAAACCTGCAGGGGTTGGTACCTACCAATATGGACGATGCGCTCATGCAGGACACCCCCGACAACACCCTGGGGCGCGCCGGCGGTGCCGAAGGCCAGCGGGGAAGCAACAATGGTGTGTTCTTTAGCCGCGGAGGAAAGACCGGCGATGAGGTGGAGGACCTGAAGGCCTACTTCGATCGGGTAGACGCCGGAATCAGCGATTACCTGTGCGACGATAACGCCCCCCTCGTCCTCGGTGGCGTAGAACAATTGATCCCGATCTACGAGGAGGCAAACGGCTATGACCACCTCTACACCCAGAACCACGTAAAGGGTAACCTGGAAGAGGACGCCCCCGCCATGCTGCACGAAAAGGCCTGGGCGGTGATCGGTACGCATTTTGAAGATCAGCGGCACCGCGACCGTCAGCTATACGGCGACAACGCAGCTCAGAACGAAGCAGGTAGTGATGTAACCACCGTCGTACCCGCGGCAGTGAACGGCCGGGTAGCCGCTCTCTGGCTCAACAAGGATACCTACGTATACGGTGAGTACCACGCCGAGAATAACGGGGTCGAGATCATGACCGATGAGGATAAGAACGCGACCGAGCTGCTTAATCTGGCTGCCGTGCGGGCCGTACAGTCGGGTGCACGGGTATACAACGTAGCCGCCACGGATCTACCCGTAGCCAGCAGCGACGCCTGTGCGATATACCGCTACGCCGTAGAGGCCGACACGACCAACCTCTAATTTAAAATGCATCAACTAATGAATAAGCTATTCACCTATAGCCTGCTCCTCTGCTTAGCCCTGGCCATCACTGCCTGTGGCGATGAAAGCATTGAGGAGAGTCAGCAGAGTATCGACAGTGAGAACGCCTCCGAGCACAATGACTCCGACGCTAATGACGACGGCGAGGTCACGTACGAAGAGCAATCCGCCCGCGGCGTATCGACGACCAATACGACCAACTATGCCCAGCGTGCCGACTCGATCCGTACGGTGCGGGATACCCTGGTCACACCGACCTACACCGACGATGAGTACGAAGCGGCTTACTCCACCTCGACCACTAATCCCGCCAATCAGGTAGAGGGCGGGATCACGCCCGGTGATGAGCAGAAGCGCAAGCAGTAGCCAGCCAGCGGCTACCAAGCACGAAAGGCCCTTCGCGCAAGCGAAGGGCCTTTCGTGTGTGCGGAAGTAGCCGTGAGGCTACCGAAGAGCCATCCATCGGACTCGAACCGACGACCTATTCATTACGAATGAATTGCTCTACCAACTGAGCTAGGATGGCTATTGGCCGGCAAAGATATATCTTTGCCGCCGATTATGACCAAGCAAAGCGTAGAAATTGCCCGCCGCCGCACCTTCGGCATTGTTGCCCACCCGGACGCCGGCAAAACCACGCTAACCGAGAAGCTGCTGCTCTTCGGCGGAGCGATCCAGGAAGCCGGTGCGGTGAAGAGCAATAAGATCAAGAAAAGCACGACCTCCGACTTCATGGAGATCGAGCGGCAGCGCGGTATTTCGGTCGCCACCTCGGTAATGGCCTTCGACTACGCCGATAAGAAGATCAACATCCTGGATACCCCCGGGCACAAGGACTTCGCCGAAGACACCTACCGCACCCTCACCGCCGTTGACAGCGTGATCGTGGTGATCGATGTGGCCAAGGGTGTGGAGGAACAGACCGAAAAACTCGTCGAGGTCTGCCGAATGCGCAAAACGCCCGTCATCGTGTTCATCAATAAGATGGACCGGCCGGGTAAGGAGGCCTTCGATCTGCTGGACGAGGTAGAGCAAAAGCTACTGCTCAAGGTGGTACCCCTGAGCTGGCCCATCGGTATGGGCGATCGCTTCAAGGGCGTGTATAACTTATTCGAGGAGCGCATCGTACTCTTCCGGCCCGATAACAAGCAGGGACGGCCCGAAGAGACGATTGAATTCGATAAGCTGGACGATCCGGAACTGGACGAGCTGATCGGTCAGGACGCCGCTGATGAACTGCGCGAGGAAGTAGAGATGATCCGCGCGGTCTATCCCAAGTTTCACCATGAGACCTACCTGGCTGGCAACGTCAGTCCAGTGTTCTTCGGTTCCGCGGTCAATAACTTCGGGGTCAAAGAGCTACTCGACTGCTTCGTACGTATCGCCCCGCCACCCATGCCACGCCCGACGGAGGAACGGCAGGTGCTACCCGGGGAGGATCAGTTTGCCGGCTTCGTCTTTAAGATCCACGCGAATATGGATCCCCGGCACCGCGACCGGATCGCCTTTCTGCGTATCTGTTCGGGAACGTTCGAGCGGAACACCAATTACCTGCACGTCCGGCAGGGGCGCAAACTCAAATTTGCTAATCCGACGAGCTTCATGGCCGACCGCAAGGAGGTGATCGACGAGGCCTACGCCGGCGATGTAGTCGGTCTGTACGACTCCGGTAATTTCAAGATCGGTGACACCCTTACCGAAGGGGAGGAACTGCACTTCAAGGGCAT
Organism: Neolewinella maritima; assembly: GCF_923081025.1. Lineage (GTDB taxonomy): Bacteria > Bacteroidota > Bacteroidia > Chitinophagales > Saprospiraceae > Neolewinella > Neolewinella maritima. The sequence continues at coordinate 1,351,027 of NZ_CAKLPZ010000001.1, forward strand.
CCCGAGCTTTAGTCCCGAGCAATTTCGGCGGGTGCTCAACGGCGACCCCCTGAAATCCAAGCAGCTAGCCAAGGGGATCGATCAGCTGATGGACGAAGGCGTAGCCCAGCTCTTCACCCGCGGGGTAGACAACGCGCAGATCATCGGTACGGTAGGTGCCCTGCAGTTCGACGTGATCCAGTACCGCCTGGAGCATGAATACGGAGCCACGGTACTCTACGAACCCATTAATCTGTTCAAAGCCCTTTGGGTGACCTGCGAGGATGAAGCTGCGCTACAGGCCTTTCGGGACCGCCGCCGGCAGCAGATCGCTACCGACAAGGAGGACCGCCTGGTCTACCTGGCCGACAGCGCTTGGACCCTGCAGATGGCCAGAGACAACCACCCGGAGATCGTCTTCCACTCCACCTCGGAGTTATAACACGAAGTTCGCGTACTGTCGCTACACTACACTGCGTTAAGGTGCTGTTAAGAATGTGAGGATACCCCATATGTATGGGGTGGAAGCTCAACCTAACGTATATTCGTATTGTATCCAGTCAAGCGCCCACATCCGTTGCCTTTGCTACCCTTCAGTGGGTTCGTATTCGCGCTCCTTTCCAGCAATCAGACACGACTTAGCATTTTATCCGATTCTTCGCCCGGGGTCGACTTTATCATCTACGCTTTCTACCTATGCTAAAATCGTCGTTTCTTCTGCTCCTGTCCTTCGGTACCATTCTGCTAATGAGCAGTGCCGAGTTTGACATCACCCGCTATGTAGGCGACCAGTACTCCACCGCTTCCGCCTTCTATGTGCCGGTCAGCCTGGAGACGGGCCCTAAGAAGCTACCCACCCGCGTCACCGATGTAGTCGCGGAATTCCCCGTAGCTACCGAGACGCCTGACTACAAGCTCCGAAACCACGAAGACCGGGCGTTCAAGGCCGAGCTTAAAGCCGCCATCCTCGCCAATCCTATCTGGGCGAAGCTCTACAAATCGAAGCGTCTATCCGTCGGTCTGGTAGATATGAGCAACGAGGCTCAGCCCCGCTTCGCCACCCTCAACGGCAAGCACATGATGTACGCTGCCAGCCTGCCAAAGATCGCCGTGCTCGCAGCAGCCCACGACGCCATCGAGCGCGGTGAGCTCAAGGAGTCTGCCGAGGTGAAGCACGACATGCGCCTCATGATCGCCAAATCCAATAATGCTGCCACCACCCGCATGATCGACCGGGTAGGCTTCGAGCACATCGAGCGCACCATGCGCGACCCCCGCCATAAGCTGTACGATCCCGCAAACGGCGGAGGACTGTGGGTAGGCAAGCGCTATGCTGCCGGCGGCCGTCGCTACCCCGACCCCATGAAGGGCATCAGCCATGCCGCCACTACGGAGCAGGTCTGCCGCTACTTCTACCTGCTCGCCAACGGCAAATTGGTCAGCGAAAGCAGCAGTGCCAAGATGATGAGCTACCTCGTCGACCCCCAGCTGCACCATAAATTCGTCAACACTCTGGACCGGGTAGCACCTAACGCCAAGGTCTACCGCAAGTCAGGCTCGTGGAGTGTCTACCACGCCGACTGCGCGATGGTACAGGGCCCCGACCGCAATTACATCATGACCGCCCTGGTCGAAGATGCCGGCGGCGAGCAAATCATTCGCGACCTCGGTGCCGTTATGGACCGGCTCGCGCGTCAATCGGCTAAGTAATCTTTCCCCGGGCAGTTGCCAAGAGCAGCCGCCGGGCATAACACGTGACCGTTACAGTCCCTCTTACCTTGCGTGAGAGGGACTTTTTACTGCACGGTGTACCTTTGCGTCCACCCCCGGAAACCTTCACAAATGACCCTAGCCTCGCGTTCTCCGCTCTTTCTGATCATCCTCAGCGCGTAGTGGCAGTGCTTCGGCTCATTCTGCTGCTACTGATCCTTTGCACCTGCGGCCCCGCCCTGATGGCACAGGGGGCGGCCTCGTGTACGGGTACCATCACGGGCCGGGTGATGGATGCCCACGACGCCGAAGACATGTCCTTTGCCGCTATCTATATGTTGGAGAGCGAGCGAGGTATCGAGGCGGATCAAAGCGGGGCGTTTCGTATCGAGGGTGTGTGCCCGGGGGAGTTGACGCTGCGCGTCAGCCATATCGGGTGTGACCCGGAGGAGGTGCGTCTGGACTTTCGTGGAGATACTAGTTTGGTGGTCTACCTCCACCACCACGACAATTATACCCAGACGGTGACGGTGACGAGTACCGCCGCCCAGGCCAGCTACGAAGAACGACTGGATGCCCAGTCCGATCAGCAGCTCAGCGAGGTGCTGGCAGGTATCACGGGGGTCAGTACCCTCCGGACGGGCACGGCTGCGGCCAAGCCGGTGTACGACGGGCTGTTTGGCAACCGGCTCAGCATTCAGAATAACGGCGTCGCACAGTCAGGTCAGCAGTGGGGTAACGACCACGCTCCGGAGATCGACCCCTGGGTAGCTGCCTACGTGCGGGTGGTGGAAGGAGTAGACGCGCTGCGCTACGGCGGCAGTACGCTGGGGCCCACCGTACTGATCGAGCCGGCGGACCTGACGTCCCGCACCGGCCCCGAAGGCAAGGTCGCCTACGGCTTGCGGTCGAACGGACTGGCCCACACCCTGAACGCCCGTATCACGGATTCTACCTTCGTCACCTATCGGCTCAGTGCTACCCTCAAGGCTGCCGGCGACCAGCGCGCGCCCGATTATTTCCTGACCAATACGGGCCGGCGAGAAGGTAACGTAGCGCTGCAGGTAGCCAAGTTTTTCTCTCCCCAGTGGACGGCCAACGCCTACTATAGCTTGTTTAACGCGGAGGTCGGTGTGCTGCGGGGATCTCATATCGGTAACCTCAGCGACCTACAGGATGCGATCGGACGTGCGCAACCTTACTTCACCGATTCTTCCTTCAGTTACGGTATCGCCTCACCCCGTCAGACCGTGAGTCATCACCTGATCAAGGGAGAACTGAAGTATACCCCCACGGAGGGGCAGCGTCTGCTACTGCGCTATGGCGGCCAGCTGGATGACCGTAAGGAGTACGACGTACGCCGCGGAGACGATGATCGCGCCGCCCTGCAGTTGCTGCAGCTCACGCACTTCTTGGAAGCAAATTATCACCTTGACTTCGGCGACCAGCAGCACCTGGAGGGTGGATTGCAGTACGAACACGTCAGCAATGAGAACCAACCGGGTACCGGCATTCTGCCCTTGATTCCCGACTACTCGGGGCAGCGGGGATCGGCATACGCCACCTACCACCGGGAGGTCGCCACATTGCGCTATCACTTCGGGGCCCGCTACGACCGGCAGTCCTACCGGGCAGTCCGCATCAGTCGCGATCTTCCGCGGCGTATCGTGCGAAGTCAGCACACCTACGATGCCCTGGGCGGGGCCGCCGGTGCGGGACTAAAAGTGAATGCACGTCTGAGTACGGACGTGGAACTCACCTACCGCCAGCGCGCCCCTCAGATCAACGAACTGTACAGCCAGGGGCTTCACCAGGGGGTGAGTGGCATAGAGGAGGGCGATAGCACCCTGGTGCCGGAAGCCTCCCTGAAGCTGAACGCTGGGCTACACTACGGCAGCGCGAATGGGAAATGGACAGTATCCGGAAGCGGGTTCGTACAACGGGTAGCTAACTTCATCAATCTTGAGCCGCAGGCGGAGTTCAGATTGACGCTCCGCGGAGCGTTCCCCCTGTTCCAGTACCGCGGTGTAGATGCTACGCTCTGGGGGGGGAAAGTCAATATGCTGACGCAGTGGGGTAGGGTAGACCTCAGTACCCAACTGGCTTACGTACGCGGACGTAACCGTACGGACGAGCTACCCCTTATCTACCTGCCACCCCTTAACTGGCGCACTACGGTAGGTGTGCCGGTAGGTGAATGGCGGATGACCGCCACGACCTTACTGGTAACCCGACAGGGAAATCTTCGCGAGCAACAGGACTTTCTGCCCCCGCCGCCCGGCTATACACTGGTAGATGTTCAGGCTTCGCGATCGATCGGGATCGGCCGGCGGTCGCTACTGCTTACGCTGGAGGCAGAGAATATTCTCGATACTTCCTACCGGGACTACCTGGACCGCCAACGCTACTTTGCCGATGCACCGGGGCGGAGCCTGAATATTCGCGCGAGCTATGCTTGGTGAGTTACGAAAATACCCGTACTTTTGCGGACTAATTACGTGCTGTCACTAGGAGAACACGTAAGCAATCATTACAACTAGAATTAGATGGCACACCATAAGTCAGCAAAGAAGCGGATTCGTCAGGATGAGAAGAAGCGTCTTCACAACCGCTACTACAAGAAATCAACCCGTACGGCGATCCGTAAGCTTCGCGATCTCGAAGATCGTACAGAGGCCGAGCGGCAGCTGCCCCGCTTGTTCAGCATGATCGACCGGCTAGCGAAGCGCAATCTATGGCACCCCAACAAAGCGTCCAACCTGAAGTCTGGTCTGGCGCAGCACGTCAACGGACTAGCCTAAGGTACTCCGGGTCCAGTACCCATTAAAAAGCCCCGTCGCAGTACTGCGACGGGGCTTTTTTTGTAGGTAGGTAGCATCAACTATCTCCGGCGGCGATTGCGGCTGCTGCGATTGTTATTGTTACTACGGTTGCTGCGGTTGTGATTGTTGTTACCACCGCCCTTCTTCTTTTTCTTCTTACGGCGGCTCCCATCGTCCTGCGAAGGCTGGCTGCCGGTAGGCTCACCGATCTTGGCATTGGGGGGTAGTACGAGGACTTTATCACTGAGTTCGTACAGGTCCTTACGGATCATCTCCTCATTGTAGAACTTGCCGTCGCGCCAGTCGCTCAGAGCGACCTTCATGTAGTAGGCAGCCGTATAGGTGACCAGGTCACGTTCGGGACCGTCCTCCATCTTCTTACCCTCGTCGATCAGCGCCAGTACGTTCTTACCGTAATGGAGCATGCGCTTGCTGGTGTCGGGGTAGGGTAGCGGCTCTGGCTGTACGCCCTCGGGGTCGGGGGCAGCGTTGATGCCTTCGGGCACGGTGACGTTGAGCTCGCCGCCGGCTATGCGAAAGGCGTGCTTCCAGAGGCGCTCTTCGTAATTCTCCTGCTGCTTGACACTGGGCTGCATCTGGAGCATCAGCTTGATGACGCGTTCCACGTAGGCCTGCCGCTCTTCGTCGGCGTCGATCTCGTTGGCTTTGAGCAGGAGGTCCTGCACCGCTCGGCCATACTCACTGTAGATGAGTTCGGCGTTGCTGGTATTATAGTCTATGTCCCATTCCATGGGGTCGGTAATTTTGTAAAATGAAACTCCGGCTATTCCACGGTGACCGACTTGGCCAGGTTGCGTGGCTGGTCGACATTGCGGCCGAGTTCGACGGCGATGTGGTAGCTAAGGAGTTGTAGGGGAATTACCGAGAGGAGTGGGCTGAGCTGTTCTTCGGTATCGGGTACGTGGATCACATGGTTGGCGATCTCACTAATGGCTGTTTCACCGTGGTTCACAATGGCGATCACAAAACCCTTGCGGGCCAGGACCTCCTGTACATTGCTCACGATCTTTTCGTAGGCAGACCGATTGGTCGCCGTCACGATGACCGGCATAGTCTCGTCGATGAGCGCAATGGGGCCGTGCTTCATTTCCGCGGCGGGGTATCCTTCCGCGTGGACGTAGCTGATCTCTTTGAGCTTGAGGGCGCCTTCCAGGGCTACGGGGAAATTGTAGCCACGGCCCAGGTAGAGGGCATTGTGGTGGTGCTTGATCTCCTTGGCGATGTAGCGGATGTGATCATTTTCTTTCAGGCACTCCTCCACCTTCGCCGGGATGGTTTCCAACTCGGTGACCAGCTTCTGGAATTTGGTGTTGCTGATGGTACTCAGCTTCTGTGCCAAACTCAGGGCCAGGAGCGCGAGCACGGTGACCTGCCCGGTAAAGGCCTTGGTACTGGCTACGCCGATCTCCGGTCCGGCGTGAATGTAACTGCCGGCGTCCGTTAGACGGGCAATGCTGCTACCTACCGCATTGACGATACCGTAGATCATTGCTCCCTTGCTCTTAGCCAGTTCGAGAGCAGCCAAGGTATCGGCGGTCTCTCCACTCTGACTGAGTGCGATCACGATGTCGCGTTCGTTCAGGATCGGATTGCGGTAGCGAAACTCGCTGGCGTATTCCACCTCGACGGGGATGCGGGCGAGATCCTCGATTAGGTACTCACCGATCAATCCGGAGTGGTAACTGGTACCACAGGCGACGATGATGATCCGGTTGGCGCGTACGAAGCGGTTGGCGTACTCTTCCATCCCGCGAAGCGTGACGCGATTCTCTTTGCTGCTGATACGACCCCGCATCGCATCGAAGATGGTCGTGGGCTGCTCGTAGATCTCCTTGAGCATGAAGTGATCGTAGCCATTCTTTTCGAGCGCCTCGATCTGCATATCCAATTCCTGAATAAAGGGCGGCTGCGACTCGTTGTCGGTATTCTTGATCTTGAGTCCATCGGCGAGCGTGATGGTGGCGATCTGGTTGTCGTCGAGATACACTACGCGGCGCGTACTGTCCAGGAAGGGTGAGGCATCCGATCCGATGAAGTATTCACCCTCACCGATACCGACTACCAGGGGACTAGCCTTGCGGGCTCCCACCAGTACGCCGGGATCTCGGCTGTCCACTACGGCGATGGCGTAGGCGCCTTCTACCCGACCGAGCGCGAGGCGTACGGCTTCCTGCAGGGGGAGGTTTCCTTCGTCCTGAATTTCTTCGATCAGGTGCACCAGTACTTCCGTATCCGTTTCGCTTTCGAACACGTGTCCTTCGGCGATAAGGGCATTCTTGAGTACGGCGTAATTTTCGATGATACCATTGTGTACCAGAGCCAGACGGCCGGCTCCTCCCGTATGGGGATGTGCGTTGACGTCGTTGGGCTCACCGTGGGTAGCCCAGCGGGTATGTCCGATACCTACCGTACCGGTCGTATCGCTCTTTTTGATCTCTTTGCGCAGAGCGGCTACTTTACCCTTCTTTTTCCAGATGGACAGCGTATCGCTAAGAACGGCGATACCTGCGCTATCGTAGCCCCGGTACTCCAGACGCTCTAATCCTTTGATGATGAGCGCGTCAGCCTGACGGTGACCAATATATCCGACGATTCCACACATGCGTAATTAGCTATTAGGATGAAAGAAAGGGCGTGATGTAGACTGTGCTGTACTAATATACGCCCGGGGAGGCACAAACCTCGAACTCAAACGAGGTAGCACTCTATTAGTTGCCCCGCCTAATCGATGTTCGTAAACGTCACCCGAATTTTGGCCGGCCGCTCTGCCGCTCCGGGGCCATTCAGCAACACCCGGGACGCGCGTATCTCGTTGTTAAGCAGCGGCGTGACCCGCAGGTATATCCTGGGGGGTACCTCTGCATCGATCATACGTTGGAGATGGACGGAGAAGGCCGGATCGTACAGCTGAACACCATTCTCCTCCTCCAGTCGGCCGCCGATCAAAAAGTCGATCGCATCGGTACCGGCCTGCGAGCGTATGAGCTCGAGGCGGTCCGTGATCACGGTCAGGGTACCGTCGCCGGTACGGTAAAAGAGCTCTACGCGACTCGGGAGTGAATAGTCGCTGTAGCTAACTCCGGCTACACTAGCAACGGGTAGCTGTAGCACGGCACGGTTCACGACCCGCCCCGTCAGGGATGCCAGGTCAGTGAGGGTAAGCTCGGTAATTACTCCGCTTTGTCCCTGTAGTGCCACTAGATCCTGTGCGGTATCCTGCGCCAAAAGGGTCTCTATCAGCGAGCCCGAATAGTCATAACTGTAGTTCGGAATGACCTGTCGGTAGTCGATACGGTAGATACTCTGCGTGCCGCTCGTATCGCGAAAGTGCACGTTAATTCCACGGTATAGTGTATCGCTGCTGCGCTGTGGTGGGAGCAGGTAGACCAGCGCATCCGACGAACCATCGGGTTCGATCAACACGCCGGGAAGGTTATTCCTGAAGATAGAATCGGTATCGAAGGCACTTGCCGGTAGGTTGTCGATCCGATCTGCGAAGGCGTCCGACATCCGGACCCGTACGTGAGCCCGTAGCAGGGCGGGGCTCGTGATCGCCGTATCGCGCACTAGTGTGGGCGTAGCCGTTGCGGTAAAGGAAGTATTCGCGGCTAAATTCCCTCCCCGCGTGGGCAGTTCCGCATCGGAATAGAATTCCGCCGATGCACTGACCGGTTCGGCCAATTCCACCACCTGGAACGGGAAGTCCCGCCCGGGTCCGTAGAAGGCCTTAAGCGTATCGATGGGCAGGATCATAATGACCGAGTCCACCTTCACACTCGAAAACCGTACGAAGGGCGGCAATATCGTCAGTCCGGTGACGGAGCGGGGCGGCTGTAGGCTGAGGTAAAGGCTGTGGGTCGTGGTACCGAAGGTGGGATCGTCCAACTGGCCGAACGAATAGCCCGAGGCTCCGACGGGAGAGAGCCCCTGTAACGTGAGCGTACTGTCATCCTCCACTACCCGGGTGGTGAAAGGGATATCCATCTCACCGACCGTGGCGCGATCGGCCTGGAGGAGTTCCGACCCTACCGTAATAGGGTCCGTACAACTACCCAGCACAAGTAGCAGGGTAGTAGCAAAAAGCACATTCTTCATATGGGATAGAGTACGGTGAGCTACGCCGGGTTGGTTACTTCTCAACCTCGGCCGTCAGCAGCTCGCGGTAGAATTCGACGCTGGCCTTGGGAGCCTCTTCGCCCTGCACATCGAGGGTAGGGATACCGGCCTCCGTGAGGGCAGTCTCTAGCTTCTCGGATAGCTCCGCGTTGCCTCGGATGACCGCATCGCTATACTTGATGGCACCGCGGTGTAGCGCTGGCTTTCCATCTTCCAGGTAAGGAGCCAGGTCATCTTCACTCAGCGCGTTGATGCTTGCCTTCATGGCGAAGTCATCCGCGATATGATCCTCCGGTCCGCTCTGGTACAGGCTGTAGACGATCTTACTGTTCTTAAACAGCGGCTCGTTCTTGTACGCGGTGCGCAGGTAGAAGGGAATCAAGCTGGTCATCCAGCCGTGTACGTGAATGATGTCGGGTGGCCAGCCGAACTTGCGTACGGTCTCGATGACACCCTTGGAGAAGAACACGGCGCGATCGGCATTATCGTCAAACGGCTTACCCGCCTTGTCGACATGTACAAACTTGCGCTTGAAGAAATCTTCGTTGTCCAGGAAGTATACCTGCATCCGTACGCCCTTGTCGGGTAGCGAAGCGACCTTGATGATCAGCGGGTAGTCGTCGTCGTCCACGATGATGTTCATACCCGAAAGGCGTACGACTTCGTGTAGCCGGTGCCGGCGTTCGTTGATGGTACCATAACGGGGCATCAGCACCCGAATTTCCATCTGGTTTTTCTGAAGGTAAGGAGCCAGTGCCCGTACGGTAGTAGCGATATCGGTCAGCTCCGTGTACGGATCCATCTCCTGGGTTACAATCAGTACCTTGGTCTTACTCATATCGTTGGATCGCTTTATTAGTTCCCCCTTCGGGCCGGCAAAGGTATGAAATATTGCCGACACGCCTATCTTCGCCGCCCGTAGATTCCCCGCATTGCTTACCCTGACCACCGCCGCCGCCCTTGCCGATGCCCTGCAACCCGCCCGGGCCCAGGGTAAGACCATCGGCTTCGTACCCACCATGGGTGCCTTACACCAGGGGCACGCCGCACTCATCGATAGCAGTGTACTGCGGGACGATATCACTGTTGCCAGCATTTTTGTCAACCCTACGCAGTTCAACGAGTCGGCCGATCTGTCCGCCTACCCCCGCACGCCGCTAGCCGATCAGCAGCTACTGGCCGAACACGGATGCCATTTTCTTTACCTCCCGGGCGAAGCCGACGTCTATCCGCAGGGTGCGGCAGCTACCACGGAGACCGCTTTGGATCTGGGTGACCTCGTCGAGCATATGGAAGGCCGGCAGCGACCCGGACACTTCGCCGGCGTGGTGCAGGTAGTCCGCCGCTTGCTCGACATCGTGCAGCCTACCACCCTCTACCTGGGGCAAAAGGACTACCAGCAGGTCGCCATAGTGCGCTATATGATCGAACGGCTCAACCTACCCGTGCAGGTTCACACCGTCACCACCGTGCGCGAAGATGACGGACTAGCCCTGAGCAGTCGCAACCGATTGTTGACTACCGAGGAGCGTCGTGCGGCGGCGGAAATCAACCGTGAACTCGCCGCCGTTACCGCCGGACTCCGATCGGCCCGACCTGCCCGGGAGTTGGAGCAACTCGCCATGAATCACCTCTCGCAGGTGCCCCTGCTGGAGCCCGAATACGTCATGGTAGTAGACGGTCGTAGATTGCAACCCTACCAGGACGGCCAGCCGGTCGAAGAGCTCGTAGTCGCGGCCGCCGTCCGCGTCGGGCAGGTCCGTCTCATCGATAACCGTATTGCCGGTACGGCCAACCCTACGATCAAGCGGGACGTTTGATGCCCGGCACTTAAGTTTTGCCCCACCACCACCACCACCGATTATGCTCATCCAACGCTTTAAAGGAAAAATTCACCGCGCTACCGTCACCGAGGCCAACCTCAATTACGTAGGTAGCATCACCATAGACGGGCTCTTGCTCGATGCCGCCGGCATTATCGAAGGCGAAAAGGTGCAGATCGTGAATAACAATAATGGTGAGCGCATCGAGACCTACACGATCCGTGGGGAAGAAGGTTCTGGTATCATCTGTCTGAACGGGGCGGCGGCGCGCAGGTGCCAGGTAGGTGATGTGGTCATCATCATTGCCTACGGATACATGACCACGGAGGAAGCGCTCGCCTTCGAGCCCAGGGTGGCCTTCCCCGGTGAAGGTAACCGGGTATAGACCCCACCGGCACCGCACCCGCGGACGCGCCATCACGCAAACTTTAACATTTGGTCACCAAAATATAGGCAACTACCACCAGTACTATGCCGTTTACCTGCCGAACTACGTATTACACCCCGGTTGCGTTTGCTTCATTTAAACCAACCGATATGAAATCCTTATTCAGTTTTCTGCTGCTGCTCGCAGCTACCATCTTCTCCACCGGTTTGCACGCCCAGGAGGAAGTACCCACCCCCACCGACGTAGAACCGCAGGAAGAAGCGTATGCTGAGGCCGAACAGACGATCGGGCAGACCGTGGGACAAAATGCCCAAACGACCACCCTCAGCACCGCGCTCAACAGTGCGGGGATGACCGCCGACCTGGACGCTGACGGGAGCTTCATCCTACTGGCCCCCACCGATGCGGCCTTCGCCGCGCTGCCCGACGGACTGGTAGATGCGCTGCTACTGCCCGAAAATAGCGAGTCGCTCACCGCACTGCTCTCGTACCACTTCATCAATAGTGCCGACCCGGAGTCTAGCGACACCATGTCGCGCGTACTCGAGGAAGGACAAGTGAACGTGGGTGAAAATCTGACCGCTTCGAACGGCGTGGTGTACCTCATTGACCAGGTACTGATCCCCGAGGGCTTTGACGTGGAGGCCTTACTCGGCGAGTAAGCTGGCCCTCCCGACGACCTACTATAGTGTCTCGTATGTACGGCTCCGCACCCATTGGTGTGGAGCCGTTTTAGGTGGAGGGGCTATCTTCGCCTACCCCAAACAACTGGATTATGAAAGTAGCGGTAGTCGGAGCCACGGGCCTGGTCGGAGGCGTAATGTTCGAAGTGCTCCGGGAGCATGACTTTCCCATCACGGAATTGCTCCCCGTAGCGTCGGAGCGCTCGGTGGGAAAACAGCTCGACTACCGGGGTAAGTCCTATACCGTAGTGTCTATGCAAGCTGCCGTCGACGCCCGCTGCGACGTGGCTATCTTCTCCGCCGGCGGCTCGACGAGCCTGGAGTGGGCCCCGAAGTTCGCCGCCGTAGGTACTACGGTGATCGACAATAGCAGCGCCTGGCGCATGGACCCGGACAAGAAGCTGGTCGTTCCCGAGGTAAATGCCGCAGCGCTCACCGCTACGGATCGCATCATCGCCAACCCCAACTGTAGTACGATCCAGCTAGTGGTAGCACTGGCCCCGCTGCACGAGGCATTTAAGATCAAGCGTCTGGTGATTTCTACGTACCAGTCCTTTACGGGTACGGGCGTGAAGGCCGTTCGCCAGTACGAGACCGAGCGTGGGGGCGGGACAAGCGAGGATCCGGCCTACCACTATCCCATTTTCGCCAATTGCATTCCCCACTGTGACGTGTTTCTGGAAAATGACTACACCAAGGAGGAGATGAAGCTGGTGCACGAGACCCGCAAGATCCTTAATGATCCCTCCATCGCCATTACAGCTACTGCAGTGCGGGTGCCGGTAGATGGTGGTCACAGCGAGAGCGTGAATATTGAGTTCGAGCGCCCCTTTACAATTGAGGCAGTGCGGGAGCTGCTGGAGGCAGTACCGGGACTCGTCGTACAGGACGATCCTAAACAGAACATATACCCCATGCCCCTGATGGCCAAGCACCGTGATGAAGTGTTCGTGGGGCGCCTGCGTCGGGATGAGAGTATCGACAACGGACTGAATATGTGGGTCGTATCGGACAATCTCCGCAAGGGAGCTGCCACCAATGCGGTACAAATCGCGGAATATTTACTTCAACACGGACTGATCGGAACGGCCGTGACCGCATAGGGTGGGAACTTCGTGCTGTATTGACCGTTCATTTACCGAACCTAACCAACACTTGTTGGACGAAGCGTACACCGTACGCTACTGAGCCGGCAGGGTGAGACCATCGCTATGCGAAACCGAATTGCCGTCTGGGGGCGTGATGCCCAGGAAAAACGTGTGCTCATGACCATTGAGCTACAAGTCACCGATAATATCGTCCGTATTCAGACCTTTCCCGAAAAGGTGGTCACGGATGAAGTGTACACCGCATTCATGGATAAGTGGCGTAAAGGCCAGGACGCGGAGCTACCCGAACCCGACCGCGTGATCGCCCGTGAGCTCAGTGTCACGGACGGCCTGCTGCCCGAAGACCTCAAGGCCGAGCAGACTGACATGATTGTCCGTGCACAAACGGAATGGCACTTCAACGTACTGAGCGAAAAGCTTGCCCAGAACTACCGCAGCGAGCTCGCCGAGATCGAAGACCGTATCGAACGGGCCGGAGCCTACAGCAGCGATCTGTGGAATCAGGCCAAGGCGTTCTGGCAAAAGGTGCAGGGGCAGCTACAGGACAAGACGCTGATGCGCGAGCAGGGCAACGAACTGCGTAAGCGGTCGGATGCGGTGTTTGCCAAGTTGAAGGAGTTGCGTGAAGCGGTCAACGCCCAGTACGAAGAAGAATCCGGCAAGCAGAAAGCAAAGTTCGCCACGCTGCTGGATGATGTGGAGAAGCGCATCGTGGAGGGTACTCACCTGAATAAGGTATTCCAGGAACTGCGGGAATTGCAGCGCAAGTTCCACGGTGTGAAGTTTACCAAGACCGACCGCGACCACGTATACGGCCGTATTGATGCAGCCTTTAAAGCAGTAAAGGAAAAACGCGGCGGTGGCAAGGGCAGTGACGGGGGCAGCGCAGCTACTGCCGCTCTGGGCCGTAATGAATCGCGCTACCAGGGCCTGCTCAAAGCCATGGAACGGATGCAAAAAAGCATCGGCCGCGACGAGGAAGACCTCAAATTCGAGCGTCGCCGCATTGAGCGTACGGACGGCCAGCTCGAAGCACAGATCCGTCAGGCCAAGATCGTGATGATCGAGAGTCGCGTAGCCAGCAAGAACGAGAAGCTTGCCGATATGGTCAAGACCAAGGCCATGCTGGAGGGGCGTATCGAAAAAGACAAGCAGCGCGCGGAAAAGCAGGCCCGCAAGGCAGCCGAGCGGGCTGCCAAAGATGCCGCACGCGCCAAGATCGCCGCCGAGATGGGTAGCCGCACGGTTAGCCCGGAAGAGCAAGCCAAGCTGGCCGCTGCCGCTGCGCTGATCAAAGAGGGGAAGCGCAAGGGAAAAGCAGACCGTAAAGAACTACGTCAGGCTGCCCCGGGGGACGTAGCCGCGAATTTTGCCGCCTTCTCTCAGGTACTGGCCGGCGAAGTGGATCCTCCCCGTAAAGTGAAAGGAAAGCAACGTACTGCGGCACCCTCGCTGCTCCAACAGGCTACCGAAGTAGTAGACGAGGTGATCGAAAAGGCACAGCACGAAGTGCAGTCCGTAGTAGATACCGTAAAGGCTACCGCCCGGGTGATCTCTGAGGAAGAGTAGCTAGAATTCGAACAGCGTATTGACCGTACCGGGAGGCGTAGCACCAATGTGGTGGTACGCCTTTTCTGTGGCCTGCCGCCCGCGTGGTGTCCGCATCAGGTAGCCTTCCATGATCAAAAAGGGCTCGTGCACTTCCTCGATGGTACCGGTCTCCTCACCCACTGCGGTGGCAATGGTGGATACACCCACCGGACCGCCCTTGAATTTATGTATGATGGCGTCTAGTATCTTGTTGTCCATCTCATCCAGGCCACCTTCGTCTACATTGAGCGCCGCTAGTCCATAGTTGGCGATCTCCTGATCGATCGTTCCCGTCCCCTTCACCTGGGCGAAGTCGCGGATCCGGCGGAGGAGGGCGTTTGCGATCCGGGGCGTACCCCGACTACGCCGGGCGATCTCTACCGCACCCTGGGCGGTGATAGGTACACTCATGATCTCGCACGATCGCGTAATGATCTTGATCAGTGTATCGACGTCGTAGTAGTCGAGCAGGCAGTTGATCCCGAAGCGGGCGCGCATCGGTGCGGTCAGCAGTCCCATCCTAGTGGTCGCACCGACCAGCGTAAAGGGATTGAGGTTAATCTGTACCGAGCGGGCGTTGGGGCCGCTATCGATCATAATATCGATGCGGTAGTCCTCCATAGCCGAGTACAGGTATTCCTCTACTACGTTGTTGAGCCGGTGAATCTCATCGATGAACAGCACGTCACCTTCGTTGAGATTGGTCAGTAAGCCGGCCAGGTCACCGGGTTTTTCCAAGACCGGACCGCTCGTCAGCTTCAGCTCCGATCCCAGTTCGTTGGCGATGATGTGGCTTAGCGTGGTCTTACCCAGACCCGGGGGGCCGTGTAGAAGTACGTGATCCAGGGTGTCGCCCCGCTGCACGGCTGCTTGGATAAATACCTTGAGGTTGGCCACGATCTTGGGCTGACCGCTAAACTCACTAAGGCTATCGGGACGTAGCGCCCGCTCCATAGCACCGTCTTCGGGCGTGAGCTGATTGGGGGAGGGATCTAGGTGCTGGTTCATGGCCCGCAAAGATAGGACACAATTTGTGGCAACTTCTAGTGGCGGGTGACCGGAAGGAACAGAAAGGGCGAAGCGATACTGGATCGCTCCGCCCATGACTGGTCTGGTCAGTGTGGATTAAATGTAATGTCCGTGGAGTGGGTTGTGCCTTAGCACAATTCATCCTCGAGCATGGGAACTATGTGTTTATAGGTGTACGAAATAAAGGCGTTGAATACAATAAGATAATCGCCCATAGTCGTACAAACACATACTGGATTCACTAATCCGAGACCAGGCTCAAGGTAGTGTCTCAAGTCTGGCCACCAAAGGATTACTGAAGCATATATCGCTATAACCACGAAAGGCCAGCTTGCAAGCAAGCTGACCTTTCCGTTGTGGTCGGGATGACTGGATTCGAACCAGCGGCCCCACGCCCCCCAGGCGTGTGCGCTACCGGGCTGCGCCACATCCCGCTTTTATACGTGGTCGATACTGGATTCGAACCAGTGACCTCTGCAATGTCAATGCAACGCTCTAAACCAACTGAGCTAATCGACCGTCGGTAATGACGTAAGCGGCTGCAAATATACACCACCCCGGCAGAGTGCAAAAGTTCCACCCAACTATTTCATCCTAAGCTTGCGCCGTAGGCGTAAAAGTGGTCGGAGGGAAGTTTGGTCCGTTGTTGCTCCCACCGTGCTGACTGATCGCACCGAACTGCCGCTCGTACTTCTGTACGTTATCGGCCAAGGCCGAGAGCAGGCGTTTGGCGTGTTCGGGGGTAAGGATCACGCGACTTTTCACCTTTGCCTTCGGCGCATTCGGTACGATGCGTACAAAGTCGATCACGAACTCCGAACTAGAGTGGGTAATGATGGCCAGGTTAGAGTAGACCCCCTCAGCAATATCTTCTGGAAGGTCGATACTGAGCTGGTTCTGCGCGGCTTTATTTTTGTCGTCTGCCATATTACTTCTTTGTGGCGGGTTTTTTCTTAGCCGGTGCCTTTCGTTTGGCGGTAGCCTTCTTCTTTGCCGCTGGTTTCTTCTTTGCCGCTGCCTTTTTCGCTTTGGCTTTAAATGCGCCGGGCATGTGATCTTCGATGATGGCCTTTACCTCCTCCAAAGAAAGCTCACCGGCCTGCTCGCGGCTCATTTTGTTGCCGTCTACGGTGGGCAGCTTCAGTGATTTCTTCTTGAACCGAATGAATGGACCCCAGCGGCCCTGCTCCACGTCGATCTTCTCAGCTTCGAATCGCTGGATATAGCGCAGCGCTTCCTTCTCTTCCTTAGCCTGGATAAGCTCGATCATGTCGTCCTTACTCAGGTTATCGGGCTCGTACCGCTTGGGAATGTTGATGAACATGCCATTCCACTTCAGAAAGGGACCAAAGCGTCCGGCACCCTTCGTGACGGGCAATTCCTTGTACGACATTACGGGGGCGTCCGCCTTCTTCTTCGCGGCAACCAATTCCTTCGCATCCGCAAAGGTGACCGAATGTGGGTCAGCTCCTTTGGGCAGACTGACAAAGCTCTCCCCCCAGCGGATGTAGGGGCCGAAGCGACCAATTCCCACCGCGGTTTCCTGCCCGTCGATCTCGCCCAGTACTTTAGGCAGGTCGAAGAGGGGTAGGGCGGTCTCTAGATCGACCTCGTCCATGTTTAGCCCGGCGGGCAAGTTGGCGTAGCGCGGCTTTTCGTCCGGTACGAGCTCGTCCGGCGCACCCAACTGGATCACCGGACCGTTGCGGCTCAAGCGGACCAGGATGGTCTTCCCGGATACGGGATCGTTACCGAGTATGCGTTCGCCAGTGACGCGTTCGGCGCTCTCCGTGGTTTCTTCTACCGTTTCGTGAAAGGGCGTATAGAAGTCTTCCAGCATTTGCGTCCAGGTCACATGACCGTCGGCAATCTCGTCAAACTTGTCTTCAATGTCGGCCGTGAACTGGTAGGTCATCACATCCACGAAGTGCTCGTCGAGAAAGTCACTTACCGCCATGCCGATATCACTGGCGAACAGGCGGTTCTTGACCGTGCCGGTGATTTCCGTCTTCTCTTCCGTAGTGATCGACCCGTCCTTCAGCGTAAGCACGGCGTAAGCGCGTTCATCTCCATCCCGGTTTTCCCGGGTGACGTAGCCCCGCTTGGGGTCCATAATTTTTGACACGGTCGGCGCGTAGGTGGACGGGCGGCCGATACCGAGCTCCTCCAACTTCTTTACCAAAGATGCCTCCGTATAGCGAACGGGCGGACGGGTGAACCGCTGGGTAGCGGTCATCTCGCTCAGGGGCAGGATCTGACCCTGCTGCAGCGGGGGCAGAATGCCCTCGGTGGTCTCGTCCTCCTCATCGTCGTCGTTGCTCTCGATGTAGAGCTTCAGGAAGCCATCGAATTTAAGAACTTCACCCTGGGCACGCAGTCGCTCATCCGGTGCCTTATCGATGGCAATATTCACCGTAGTCTTTTCCAGTTCGGCATCAGCCATCTGGCTGGCTACGGTACGCTTCCAGATCAGCTCGTACAGTCGCTGCTCGTCGCGATCTCCCTGCTTGATGGTGTGGCGATCGACGTAGCTGGGCCGGATCGCTTCGTGCGCCTCCTGGGCGTCCTTCTTCTTACTTTTGAAGCGGCGCATTTTGCTGTAGCGCTGGCCATACTCCTTGGTTACCTCCGCTTCGATGGTCTGCAGGGCGGTTTCCGACAGGCTAATGCTATCGGTACGCATGTAAGTGATCAGACCGGCCTCGTACAGGCGCTGAGCGACGCGCATGGTCCGCTCTACGTTCATGTACAGCTTACGGCTGGCCTCCTGTTGTAGGGTAGAGGTGGTGAAGGGCGGCGCAGGCTTACGCTTGGTGGGCTTGACGTCGATGTCGCTGATGCTAAACTCGGCACCGATACACTTTTTGAGGAAAGCCTCCGCATCGCCCTGCGTATCGAAGCGGCCGGGGCTTTCGGCCTTCAGCTCCACTTCCTTTCCCTGCTCGTTGCGTACACCGAAGATCGCATTGACCCGGAAAAAGGGTTTGGCTTCGAAGCCCATGATCTCCCGCTCCCGCTCGACGACGAGCTTGACGGTCACCGACTGTACGCGCCCGGCACTGAGGCCGAACTTCACTTTTTTCCAGAGTACGCCAGAGAGTTCATAACCTACCAATCGGTCCAGCACCCGGCGGGCCTGCTGGGCGTTGACCAGATTGACATCTACCGTCCGCGGATTATTGATCGCAGCTTTAATTGCGGGTGGTGTGATCTCCCGGAATACGATTCGCTTGGTCGTATCGACGGGTAGCTTCAGCACTTCGCACAGGTGCCAGCTGATGGCTTCCCCCTCGCGGTCTTCGTCCGTCGCAAGCCATACGGTATCGACCTTGCTGACGGCGGCCTTGAGCTCTTTGACCACCTTGCGCTTCTCGGGGGAGACGACGTAGCGGGTGGCGAAGTCCCGCTCTACGTCGACCGCACCGTCTCCCTTGTCGAGGTCGCGGATATGCCCGAAGGACGATTTAACGGTATAATCTTTCCCCAGGATCTTCTCAATGGTTTTCGCTTTGGCGGGGGACTCAACGATCAATAAATTCTTCGACATACACAGTTTCCTTGCTCTTGGTGTACGGTTCTACGCCGCAATTAGTTGTTCTGCCTGCTGTTTAAGGCTTTTTTTAGTCTCTGCATCGCTGATCTCATCGTCCGTCAGCAGCCCTTCTACACTCGATAATGGCAGCCGGTTCGGAAGTACCCACGCACCCATATGCGCAAAGACATCCGCCAGGTGATCGATACCGCGCAGATTACCCGCCCGGCCCGAGCTTACGCCGACCAGGGCCACGTGCTTACCAGCAAAGTTTCCTGTATAGTCGATTACGGAGATCCCGTCGATGAACAGCTTTAGTACTCCTGGATAGCTCCCGTTGTACTCCGGCACGAAGACGGCTAGCTTATCGGCGGCGCTGATGTACTGCTGCTGCCACTTAAGTAGCTGCCCGTCGCTTCCCAGTGGATCGTACATCTTTCCGGCGAAGTAGCCATGGTGCAGGTCAGCCATGTCCAGTAACTCGACTTCCTCGCCCAGTAATTCCAGTTGCCGAACGTAATGGCGGGCGAACACGAGGGTCCGGCTATCGGGCCGATTCGTACCGGAAATGACGGTGATCATAGGGTGGGGGGCTTAAGGGCCGCAAACTTACGGCAGGATTGCGGGGCCGCGGGTGCGGGGGAAATGCAAAACGCCCCGCTTCGGTTGGGAAGCGGGGCGTTAGTTACGGGGAATATGATCGATACTAGTCGTTCACTAAGTTGATCGTAAGCGTCTTGCGTAGCGAACCCTGTCCCACATTTATGGTGGTGTTACTTGGCGTTGCTGCGGAGAGTAGTTCCACGATGATGGTCTCCGGTCCATTGACAAGGGTGTCAACAAACAGTTCGATTTCGATGACGCCGGTTGAGGGAGAGTTATCCTCAGCGTCATCATTTTCAGCATTGACTACTACGGTACCGCCGGAAGCACTGGCACCTTCAACGGTGTAGTCTGCTCCAAAGGCGGCACTGCCACCCAGACCGTACTCTACGGTTACATCCTCACCGAAGGCAAAGAGATTCTCTACCTCAACTGGGATTAGACCCGGGGTGGTTTCACTTACGGTTACGGTTTGCTCGCCGTCCGCTCCTCCGGTGAGGATGCGAACGAACTTCTCACCGTTCTCCAGCTGGGTCACCGCATTCTCATCCTCGTAGGTGTCGTAGTCGCAGCTTGCTACGAACAGGGCACACACTGCCAGGAGGATTATATTAAAGCGTTTCATATTATCTATTTAGGAAGTGTGTGATTAGTTCTCGTACCACATCGGGGCATCGAGAGCTTTTGGACTGGGAGCGTTGGTGTTAGCACCTACCTCATCCGGTGGGTAGAAGAAGCGGCGGACCACTCCACTTACCTGGCTACCCGAGGGTGCCTGTAGGGTAGGAACCTTCGTACGACGCCATTCGGACCATCCGTCGGGCAGACGCTCGAAGTTGGCAATGTAAAGCTGCTGGCGCACGGCCAGTAGGGCGGCATTGTCGCTCTTGCTGTCTAGGGAACCTAAGCTTTCTATGTAAGCAGAGACTTCGGAATCTGCGACCTCACGATCCGTTCCGTCGTACTCATTGATGCTGGCACGAATACCGGCCTCAAAGGCGGCTTGTGCGTCTCCACTCGCTAGTCCGCGCAGGATAGCTTCGGCCTTCAACAACTGCGTCTCACTCGCTACGATATATGTATCAGGACGGTCGGGGCGAATCAGTGTCGAGCTCAGGATGGCGGCAGTACGGCCGAAACCATTGAAGGTTCCGGGGGATGATACCGGCCCGAAATCACCGGTACCAACCGTGGCAGCGTCTTCTGATTCGTCGTAGTAGACGCTCAGCCGGGGGTCATCCAGGCTAGAGATCAGGTTAAAGGACGCTTCACTGGCGATGTACCAGGTAGGGTTAACGCCGTTTGCAAAGTTGTTCAGAATGTTCCAGTACGGATTGTAGTTACCCGGCGCATCCAGGTACGAAAGCTGGGCGTTTTGATCGGCTGTCTCCAGTAGGGGACCGGCAGCTAGTGCAGCGATATCACCGCTTACACTACCTTCATCCTTATTGGCGATGTACATGAGAATCTTCATGCGCAGGCTGTTGCCAGCACGACGCCAAAGGTCCATATCACCATCGTAGACCAGGTCACCGGATTCGATCTTCGCGGAACCCTCGTCGATGAGCGATACCGCGGTAGCAAGATCGGCCGCGATGTTGCGAAGGATACTTTCCTGCGAATCGAACTTAGGAAGTTGAGTCACAAAGTCGACCGCTTCGGTGTAGGGTACATCTTCCCAGAGCATCGTAGCCTGCCAGTAGGCAAGTCCGTTGATGATCTTGGCCTGAGCGATGATATTGTTTCGCGTACCGGGTTCCGCTTCCAGAGCGGTACGTTCCAACAAGCCACTGTTTTTTAGGACGTTAGTGTAGATGTTACTCCACACGTTACCCATCAGGAAGGTGTTGCTACGTAGGCCAAGGGCGTAATCGCCAATGACGCCGAAAGCGGGCTCATAGTACTGGGGAATAGTTCCAATACGTGCGTCTAGTTCTGACTCACGGATATTGGAGAAATTCACCAGAATCTCGGGGAAGAGCAAGTTGGCATCCACCTGGGTAGCCGCCAGGGGATTTTCGTTGATATCCAGCTGGTCGTCACAGGATGTTCCGAATAGGAACAGCACTGCTACCAGAGGAAGGTGTAAATACTTTTTCATTAGTTAGTTTGATTTAGCGGGAGGAGGTATGTAGATACGTCCTCCCGCTAGTGTTAGGTTTAAGCTTGGCCTGTTTCTGTAGTCGGCTAGAAGCCAAGACGCAGGTTCACACCAAACGTACGCGTGGTGGGAGGGCTATTGAATTCAATACCAGCTCCATCACTAGCCGAACCGAAGAGGTTGGTTTCAGGATCGATGTGGGGAATTTCACTGTACAGAATCGCTAGGTTACGCGCCTCTACACCCAGGGTAATCGTCTGGAACGGCACCTTAGAGAGGACCGAAGAGGGAATCGTGTAATTCAGCGCGATCTCACGCAGCTTGATGAAGCTGGCGTCGAAGATGCTGTACTCAGTGATGCCACCATCGGAGTAATTCTGCCAGAAAGCCTGGGCCGTCACGGGAATGTCGTTAGGACGTACCGTTCCGTCAGCTTCCTCGATAAATGCGCCCCGATCGATAAATGATCCGTCGCGACCAATTGCGGTTTCTGCGGCCAGACCGCTGGACCGAAGATCGGCCACGGTGTTGGAGAACAGTAAACCACCCTGGCGGTAGTCAAACGTGAACCGGAGGTTTACGCCCTTGAATGTCATGTTGTTGGTCCAGCCCGCAATGAAGTCGGGGAATACATCACCGATGCGCTCATTGTCACCAGCACTGCGCAGGCCCGTCTCGGAGCTTACCAGTACGCGCTGATCGGCTAGGGCCAGGCTGCTGTCGGCCTCTACCCGTTGGAATGTGTTGGCGTACAGGCCGAAGCTCTCGCCGGGCTCCGCCACAATCTGCAGGCTGTTAAAGCCGGAGTTGATGACCAAGCGATCGGTACCGGGGCTCAGCGCCTCTACCACAAAGCGGTTGCGGGTGAAGGTGATCAGGGAGTTGTACGTGAAAGCCTCTGTCTTGATCGGCGTGAGATTCAGCGTAATTTCGAAGCCCTTGTTGCTGGTCTCACCAACGTTGAGGCGCTGGAACGAGAATCCAGTGGATTCAGGAATCGGCACGGCAAGGATCTGATCCTCAGTAGTGACGTTATAGTACGTAAAGTCTAGTCCGAAGCGACCGTTAAAGAACTGTAGTTCAGTACCGATCTCGAAGCTCTGGACACTCTCGGGACGAAGCGCCTCGGGGGGAATCGTACCGGGGCCGGAGAAAGCCAGGCGACCGTCGAATGGGAAACTCGTACCCGTACCGAATTGGCCGAAGGCCGTGGTCTGAGGGAAGTAATTGAAGGCCAGTTGGTACGGATTGGTGTCGCCACCTACTTCTGCATAGCTAGTCCGGATCTTACCAAAACTCAGAATACCATCGTCGATTTTGAGCGCATCGGTGAAGATGAAGCTCAAACCGGCGGAGGGGTAGAAGTAGCTGTTGTTGTCCAGGGGCAGGGTAGAAGAAAAGTCATTCCGGCCCGTCAGGTTAAGCGACAAGTAGTCACGGAAGGTGAAGGTGATATCACCGTACACACCAAACAGACGACGCTCGCTGAAACTATTGGATACGTTATTGACCTCTGCGTTACCCGTGCTGAAGAGCTGATCGACGGTCAGGTTGACTGCCTGGTTCTGCAGCCGCTCGAAGACCCGCGTGTTGTAGTTGAAACCTACGATGGCCTTGACGAAGATGTCGTCCGTCAGGTTATTGCCGGCAGTAGCCAGGAAGTTGTAGTCCAACTGACGCTGCTCGATGCGGTCATCGGTGAAGTCACCCTGTACCCGACCGAGGGTACCCTTGCGGTTGGAGCGAAAACGATTGTCCGCGATAAAGTCCACACCCAGGCGGCCCGTGAAGGATAGCCAGAACAGCGGTTCGTACGTCAGGGCGAAGTTTCCGAATACACGGTCTACTTCGGTATTGAATTGGTTCTCCAGTGCGACCCAGTAGGGGTTGTTGGTTGTTTCCGATAGGGAGTTCAGCTGCTCACCCACACCCGAAGATTCGTCAATGTAATTGCGAATCTGGTTCAGGTCGAGGTTGCGCGGGAAACCGTTGATGATGGGCACCAGTACGTTAGGGTCGTTACCACCCTGTGCTACGCGACCACCTGAAGTAGTACGTACGAGGTTGATACCGAAGCTAGAACTGATCTTCTGGTCAAACTTCTGCCCGGCATTCAGGCCAAGTGTAATCCGGTCAAGCTCCGAGCCCGGGAAGATACCTTCCTGGTTCAGGGCCGTAGCACTGAAGCGGTAGTTGCTCTTCTCGCTACCTCCGCCGATGGCGAGGTTGTTGATCAGGGTGCTACCCGTCTCGTAGAAGTCCTTGACGTTGTCGGGGTAAGCCTGTAGGGCCACCGTTTCACCACCCAGGTTTTCTACCTGCTGTCCTTCAATACGTGGACCCCAACCGTTTAGGTTATCCAGGTCGTAGCGGCCATTCGTTCCCTGCGCGTACTCGTTCTGGAAGTCAGGAAGACGCAGCGGGGTGTCGGCACGGTAAGTAGAGTTGAAGGTGATGTTTGCCCGGTTACCCTTGCCACCTTTCTTAGTAGTGACGATGATAGCACCATTGGCTGCACGGCTACCGTAGAGGGCAGCTGCATTAGCACCCTTCAGGACGCTGATACTTTCGATGTCATCGGGGTTGATGTCCTGCGCCCGGTTACCGGTGTCAAAACCACCAGTGATCTGGCTACCCGTAGTAACGTTGTTATCGAAGATGGGTACACCGTCTACTACCCACAGGGGGTTGTTGTTGCCGGACAGCGAGTTTACACCGCGGATCAGGATCTTAGTCGATCCACCCAGATTACCACTCTGCTGCGAAATCTGTACACCGGAAACCTTACCCTGCAGTGAGTTCACTACGTTGGTTTCCCGTACGGTACCTACTTCGTCACCCGAGATGGTGGCTACCGAGTAGCCTAGCTCGCGTTTTTGCCGCTCGATACCCTGTGCGGTAACTACCACTTCGTCAAGGCTGGTAGAGCCTTCGAGCATGGTGATGTCGTACACTTTCTGACCGACGATGACCGGCACGGACATGGTCTCAAAACCCGTGTAGCTGATCGTCATCGTTTCGGTGTTGGCGGGCACCTCAAGCGTAAAGTTGCCGTCGATGTCGGTAACGGTTCCAGAGGTGGTACCGTCGACCAAAATGGAGGCGCCGATGAGGGGTACACCATCTCCATCGGAGATGGTACCGGTGATGCCCTGCGCCTGCAGGGCGGTCAGACCGCCGAGCAGCAAGACCACAAGTAAAAGTCTAAATCGATCCATAATTTGAAATTGTTAGCGAGTAATTCGATGACTTCGTCTCAGCATACGGGCAGCCGTTCACCAGCCCCGTAAGACTGTTGGTGCATTGATTGTTACAACAATGTGGGATACGGTTTGCGACGACGGCGCGGTATACTGGGGAGAGGAAGTTGATTAAGGGCCACCGGACAGAGGAGTGCCGGATGGTGCAAAAGTAACAAAACTCTAACGGTATGCGACCTACGTTCGCTGCCTACGGCTAAATTCCGCTGCTTTTTACCTAGCTATCTCAGAAGGTGCCAAATAAAATTTTGGTGTTTAAACCAATAGTACGGTTGATGAGCAAGATCAGCCGATCTGCGAATATCCAGTGACTCACTTACTACCCATTCAGGTGCTTCGAAAATTCTGTTAGCGAACGAGCACTTAAGCAGTCTGCCGCAGTCAACCCGCCCTTGCGCGCGGCAAGCACTCCGTAGCGGATATCATCGATCCCGGCCGTACTGTGCGCATCCGGATCGATGGCCACCAGCACACCGCGCTCCCGGGCGTAGGGAATCCAGGTCCAGTCGAGGTCCAGCCGGTACGGGTTGGCGTTCAACTCAATAGCTACACCGTGCTCGGCACAGGCGTCAATGACGCGGCGGTGGTCGATGGGGTACCCCTCCCGGCTCAGTAAGAGCCGCCCCGTCGGGTGACCTAAGATGGTCGTGAAGGGATTACTGATCGCATTCAGTAAGCGTTCCGTAGCCCGCGCTTCGTCCATACTAAGCGTGCTGTGCACGGAGGCAATCACCAGATCGAAGCCCGCCAGTAGCTCATCCGTGTAGTCCAGCCTACCATCGCTCAGTATGTCGCACTCGATACTTTTAAAGATGCGGAAGGGGGCCAGCTCGGCGTTCAGCGCATCGATTTCCGCCCACTGCTCGCGTACCCGTGCCTCGTCCAGCCCGTTGGCGTAGAAGGCCGCGCGACTGTGATCGCTCATCACCAGGTATTCGTAGTCGCGCTCCCGGGCGGCCAGCGCCATATCCCGTACCGAGTGGATGCCATCACTGTAGGTAGAGTGGGTATGGATCACCCCCCGGATGTCCGACTCCTCGATCAGTTGTGGTAGCTCACCCGTAAGCGCCAGCTCCAGCACCCAGTCGGACTCGCGCAGCTCAGGGGGAATACTTGGCACCTGCGCACGCGCCCACACCTCATGTTCATCGGGCAGATCGGTGAAGTCGCGGTTTGGAAAGCGATCGATGAAGGCGCGCAGAAACTCGGGGCTGCCTGTATGCCTGAATTGCTTGCTGCCAAAGTTTTCGGCCGTGCAGTGGTGGAGCGTGACGGGGTAGTCGTCTACCGAGCCCATCGTTTTCTCGTCCGTTTGCTCCCGTATCTCCAGACCCGCTATACGGGGCGCGAGCGCGGGTGCCAGGGTAGTGAGAACGGAGACCGTAGACAGGGTAGGGCAGGCACGGCGGTACGCCCCCGTGGTCTCGAAGTGCTCGTCGGGAAAGGCCGTGCGCAGCTGCAGCAGCAGAGCGTCCGCTACCCGTTCGAGTGTACGGTAGTGGAACTGGCCACGGCTGCGTTGCAAAAACTCCAGTTTCTGGCGTAGGCTCTCCTGCGTCTTCAGGCCGAACCCCTTGAGCTCCACCAGCCGGTTTTCGTTGATGGCGTAGAGGAGTTGTCCTACGGTAGTGACCCCGAGTCCGTCCCATACGGCTTTGACCTTTTTGGGGCCGAAGCCGCTGATGTGCAGCATTTCGCGGATGCCCTCCGGCGTCTGGGCGCGCCACGTTTCGAGGGTTTCCATGCGACCGGTGGTGGCTAGTTCGTGGATCTTGCCGGCGATGGCTTTGCCTACTCCTTCCAGTTGTTGCAGCTGTGCTTCTGACATACCGGACAGGTCACGCTCGTCCTTGCGCAGCTTGTTGTACGCGTTGGTGTAGCTGCGGATCTTGAAGGGGTTATCGCCGTATAGCTCCATGAGCTTGGCTAGCTCGCGGAAGTGGCGGGCGATCTCCGGGTTGGTCATGGGCCAAAGGTAACTTAGCCCAGCATGGACTTGACCGTCGAACAGGCGGTGGGGTAGGTGTACAGCAGTTTGCGTAGTCTGGATACCCGGGTTTTCTCTTTGATCGCCAGGTACAGCATATTGATCATCTCGGGTGCGCCGGGACCCAACAGGTGGGCGCCCAACAGAATATCCCGCTCTGTATCGACGAACAGTTTATAGGCGTATACCGGACTGTTAAGGTGTCGGGCGTGGTAGGAGTCGGTGATGTCCTTGTGGAATACTTCGACGGTATGGCCGGCCGGCAGCTTCTCATATTCCTTGGCGGTCATCCCTACGGAGGCCATGCCCGGTAGGCAGAAGGCCACGGTGGGGATCGGGTAATAGTCAGCTGACTCATCCCCGCCCTCGAACAGGTTTGCGTTGACGATGGATGCCTCGTAGCCGCCTACCGGAGTGAGCGGCAGGCCGCTGTCGCTGCAGTCGCCAATGGCGTAAACGTGCGCCAAATTGGTCCGCAGCTTCGTGTCGACCTTGATCTTCTTCGAGTCCGTGTAGCCGATGCCGGCGGCGTCGAGCTGTAGCTTTTTAGTATTGGGGACGCGACCGGCGCAGTGGAGTACGCGGTCGGTGGTCAGTGTGGTCAGCTTACCATCTTCATCCTCTACATCTACCTCGAAGCGGTCACCTTTTTCGCGAACGGCCGTCGCCTTACTGTTGAGCTGGAACTTCATGCCCCGCCGCTGGTCGGACTCGAGTAAGAGGCGGGACAGGTCGTTGTCGAATTTATCCAGCGGTACGGACTCGGAGACGATCAGGGTCACGCGGCAACCCAGCGCGCCGGCGACGTGAGCGGATTCCGTGCCGATGTAGCCCCCTCCGATGATGATCATCTCGGCGGGTAAGTCGTCCATCTCCAGGAAGTCATCGCTGGTGTAGAGGAATTCATTGCCGGGTATATCCAGGGGGGCGGGCTTCATGCCTGTGGCCAGCACGATAGTTTCTGCCTTGAGCTGCTCATCGCCGACCTGCATGACGTGGGGATCTACGAAGGCGGCATATTCACGGTATACTTCGATACCGTGTTCCTTCATCTTCTTGCGCGCGCCCTCGGGAACCGGCTCGGTAAAGGTCCGCTTCCAGGCCATCAGATCGGGCCAACTAAAACCGGGGGCGGAGGTGAAGCCCTTACCCCGTAGCCGGTCTACGTGAAACATTGCCTCGGCGGCGGCGTGAAGGACCAATTTTGGGTCGCAGCCCCGTAGCGGACAGGTGCCTCCGTACGCACGTCCTTCGGTGATGGCAACGGTTTTGCCGGCTTTTGCGGCGGCGATGGCCACGGATTCACCGGCTGCGCCGGCCCCTACGACCAACACATCAAATTCCTTTACTGACATACGGATAGTTTCTTAACACTCAAAGGGTGTAAGCGGGTGGCACCCCCAAATGTTGTCAGCTCAGTACGGATTGCCCCTGAATCGCTTCGACGATGATGTCGCCGTGGTCGCGCGTATTTTCGATGAACAGTTTACTGGTCTGCTTGCCGCCACAGGCTACGCCGGCCATATATACACCCGGCAGCAGGGTTTCCAG
This sequence comes from Neolewinella maritima, assembly GCF_923081025.1. Lineage (GTDB taxonomy): Bacteria > Bacteroidota > Bacteroidia > Chitinophagales > Saprospiraceae > Neolewinella > Neolewinella maritima. The sequence goes on from NZ_CAKLPZ010000001.1 coordinate 1,379,331, forward strand.
GGTGTCGGGGTTAAAGATGGGCTTGCATACATCCGCATCTTCCACCGGAAGTCCCAATCGCTCAAACAGGGCAAAATTGGGCTGGTAGCCGGTCATGGCCAGTACGAAATCGTTTGGCAGCCTCACCTGGCCATCCGGGGTGCCGAGTACTACGGTATCCGTTTGGATCTCGTCCGTAGTCGTATTAAAGTAAGCGGTGATGCTTCCCTCCTTGATGCGATTCTCAATGTCGGGTTTGATCCAGTACTTGACCCGGTCGCTGATCTCCCCACCGCGCACCGCCATAGTCACCTGGGCCCCTTTGCGCCAGCACTCAAGGGCCGCATCGCAGGCGGAGTTGGCTGCACCGATGACGAGCACGTCCTGACCGATGTAGGCGTGAGGGTCGTTGTAATAGTGGCGGACTTTGGGGAGGTCTTCCCCGGGAATGTTCAGCTTGCGGGGTGTGTCGTAAAAACCTGTTGCTACCACTACGTTACGGCTAGGGTAGGTAGCCTTGCGGGTTTCTACAGCATAGCCTCCCTCAATGGCCCGCATGCGCTCGACACCTTCGTACAGCTTGATGTCCAGGTCGAAGTGCTGGATCAGGCGGCGGTAGTACTCCAGCGCCTCGGTCCGCGTCGGCTTATCCATATGACTGATGAAGGGGGTATCCTGGATCTCCAGCTTCAGGGAGGTACTGAAGAAGGTCATGTTGACCGGGAAGTTGAACAGGCTGTTGGCGATTACGCCCTTCTCCAGAATAAGGTACCGCAGCCCGGCCCGCTTCGCGCTGATGGCGGCATTAATGCCGGAGGGGCCACCGCCGATGATGATCAGATCGTACATAGGCAAACTAACGCGGGCCGGTGCGAGTGGTTGTCCCCGTCGCCCCGTCGTGGAGCCTGACTTCGTATGTTTGCCCCACCCTAGCTTAGCCCCCATGCAGCCGTCCACCGTACGCACCCTTTCCGACCTCCGTGAACGCTTCGTCGAGCAGCTCGCCGACGTAGCCGCGGACCGCCAACCCAGGGGGCTGTACGAACCCATTGAATACATCCTCCGTATTGGTGGCAAACGCGTCCGCCCCCTGTTGGCCCTGCTCGCCGCGCGCATCTGTGGGGACGACGAAGAACTGCGCGCCGGTATGCCCGTAGCCCTGGCTGTAGAAACGTTCCACAACTTCACCTTGCTGCATGACGACATCATGGACGATAGTCCACTGCGTCGGGGCCAGCCTACCGTACACGAGCGATGGGACGTCAATACCGCCATTCTGAGCGGTGATCTGATGCTTATCCAGGCCTACGAGCACCTGTGTGCGGTGCCGGTCAGGGGCCGCATTGCCGACCTACTCTGCACCTTCAACCGGGTGGCCACGGGGGTCTGTGAGGGACAGCAATTCGACGTCGACTTCGAAGTTCGCCACGATGTAAGCATCGAGGATTACCTGCACATGATCGAGCTCAAGACCGCCGTGCTACTGGGCGGAGCACTCGAACTCGGGGCACTGGCAGCGGGTGCCTCCGCGGAGACGGCAAGTCACCTATACGCGTTTGGTCGCCTGACTGGCCTGGCCTTTCAGCTCCACGACGATCTGCTGGACACCTTCGGCGATGGGGTAGAAACCGGTAAGCTGACCGGCAATGACATCATTCGGAACAAGAAGACCTTCCTGTACCTCAAGACGCTGGAGGGACTCAACCATACGGATAAACAGGAGCTGATCCACTGGTTCAGTCATTCACCCGCCGACCCCGCCACTAAAGTAGCCCGTGTGACTGCCCTGATGCAACAAGGAGATGTGCCGCAGCTCGTCGCCCAGCTTCGCGATGAGTTCCAGGCCGAGGCCTACGCTCATTTGGACGAGGTGAAGGGTAACCCACGGTACAAACAGGTCCTGCGCGAGCTCACCGAGAACCTGCTCCAGCGTAACAGCTAGGCAGTTTACTGGACGACCAACTTACTAACGGTAAAATCACCGTTGCTGTGCACGATGCGCAGTAGGTGCAGCCCACGGCTGAGACCGTCGGAGAGCCGCACACGGGATTGCTGGCCGCTCAGTTGACCCTGCTGTACGAGCCGACCGTTCAGGTCAGTCACGGCAAATCGGTAATTCATTCCGGGCGTCAAACCGGTCACCAAGAGCTCGCCACCGGCGGATACTGGATTGGGGCTGACACTCAGATCAGACACAGTGATCGGTACCCCCCGGGTGGCCGTGGTGGGTTGAGTTACAGCAAATTGGTCAAAAAAGCCCAGGGTAGCCTGTACCGCGGGGACGACACACTCCCCGTGGGTCAGCGCGCCACCGGTCATGGTTTGTACCGTAGTACTTCCCAGGCGGGTCATGACGCTATCGGCCAGCAGCGCGTTTTCGAACGGTACCTGTTCGTCCATCGTACAGTAAAATAGTAGGGTAGGAGCATCAGGGGCCCAGCGGTAGGTATCGTTGCGGCGTAGTGCCTGAATCACCTGACTGCTCGTATCGTTAGTTTCCAGTTGTTGGCGGATCGAATCCTGAAAAATATCGGCCACGACCTCGCCCCGCCGCTGTAATAAGGTGTCTAGTCGTACGTTGAAGTCACCCAGGTTGATAACCTGGCGCTCGAATGAATCGATCAGATCGGTGTAAGCGGGTACGAAGACCTGCTCCAGGCTATCGTATAGATTATAGACCGTATCGTAGCTGATATAAGTGTAGACGATATAGCCCGGTAGTGTAGCCCGGGTCTCGGACAGACTGGCGCGCCGCATCACGTCACTGATACTATAGGGGCCCGAGAGGTGCGCTCCGGCGGTGACCGAGAGTGAGTCCGAACTGGGATTTTCCTGAATATCCCGGTGCAGGGCCTGGGCGGCGTGGCCCCCCTGGCTGTAGCCGGTGATGAATAGTTGATCGTTGTACGCGATGCCCTGCTCATCCATCCAGCCTTTGGCCGCAAGGAGCAGATCACGTCCGGAACTTGCTTCGCTATCGGCATGCACATAGGGATGAAAGCCTTCGCTGTCGCCCAGTCCGATATAATCGGGTGCGGCTACGATGTAGCCATTAGTAGCGAAGGCAGCGATTAGCCGGCGTTCTAGTACGCCCTCCCGGCTCGGTACGGCTTCCCGGTTACTGACCGTACCGTGCATGTAGGCAGCGAGCGGAAACTGTAGATCGCGGTTGAGCGGGATAGCCAGTAGGCCACTGGCCGTATCGGGTTGGCCACGGGCGTCGATGGTCGTATATACCACCTTATAGTTGACCACGTCGTACTCGGCACCCGGCACCACAAAGGCCAGGTTGATGGCTAGATCGGTGTTCTGCTGCGTTACACTCAGTGCCGTCTGGGCGCGTACGCAGGTGCAGACAAAGAGGAGAACTAGTAGGGTAGAGAGGTGCTTCATTGCCGTGAATTTACGTGCTATAAGATAAAAAGAGGGTACTGCGTTCGGCGGGCTAGTGTAGTATGTAGATTCTCCTTACCTTTGCAGCCCGAAATTATCGCTTCAACTGATCAGTGCCCGGTGGGGACTGTTTACTAAAGGCCCTTATTCTATGCCAATTTACCTCCCACAGGAGAAGATGGATGAAATCTTCACCGAATACGGTGGCTCTGCCCAGAACACCGGCAGCACCGAAGGACAGATCGCTCTGTTCACCTACCGCGTCAAGTCGCTCAGCGATCACCTCCGTGCGCATCCCAAGGATCACAGCAGCCGTAAGGCCCTGCTGAGTCTGGTCGGTAGCCGCGGCAAGATGCTCAACTACCTCAAGCGCCGCGACCTCGAGGGGTATCGCGCACTGATTGCCAAGCTAGGCATCCGCAAGTAATCACAAAGATTCTAGTCCGGTCGCTTGCACAAGTAAAGCGGCCGGACTTACCTTTGCGACGCCTTACAGCAAGGCATCCTCCAGAGCCCCTAGCTCAGCTGGCTAGAGCACCTCACTTTTAATGAGGGGGTCCAGGGTTCGAGCCCCTGGGGGCTCACGTTTTAGGTCCCATTTGCGCTTGCGTGAGTGGGACCTTTGCATTTGTAGTCATGCCGGCTAACTTGCGGCGTGATCTTCATCAGCCGCCACCTTTCTGACTCCAGTCCGCTACGTGCGTGGGTCGCCAGCCAGGGCGACACCATCGACGACCGATCGCTGCTCACCTTCGCCCCGGTAGCCTTTACCCCCCCCGGTGATGCCCACTGGTGGTTCTTCTACAGCCCCCGTGCCGTGCAGTATGCAGGTGCCATTCCACCGACCGTACGAACTGCGGCGATCGGGGGCACTACCGCAGCCAGTCTCTACCGGCACGCCGGCCGGGTAGACTTCTGCGGCACGGGCGAACCCCGCGCCGTAGCTGAAGAATTTCTGGCTGTCGCCGAGGGGCAGCGTGTCTTCTTTCCCCGTGCCCGGCAGAGTAGGCGTAGCGTACAAATGTTGCTGGCGGACCGTGTGACGGTGCTCGATGCCATCTGCTACGACAATCAGCCCGTTCCCCCTACGGCAGCGATCGTAGCCGACACCTATATTTTTACTAGTCCGCTCAACGTCGCCGCCTATCTTGATCACTGGGAGTTGCCCGCTGGGGCGCGGGTCATGGCGTTGGGACCCAGCACGGGAAGCGAACTCGTGCGACGGGGTGTGCCGTGTAGCTGGCCGGTACTGCCTACCGATGAGGAATTGGTGAAGATGCTAAGGCATGTTGTGTAGTCGTTGCCTGCCCCACAACCATCCCACTATCCACCCGTTTCCCCAGTATGATCGGATGGAAATTCTCAAACTATATCGCAGGGGAGGACGATGAGACTCCCTTCGAAAAGCTACTGAAACTCTTTCAGGAGCTGCTCACGCACACTTCCGGTAATGTAGGAGAGGCCCTACAGTGGCTCACTAATCTGGACCGGCAGTACGAACTTACGGACGATCAGTACGGTATCGGCGACTTTATTCAGGAGCTGATCGATAAGAACTACATCGAGCCCGGTGACGGACCCGGCAGCCCCGGCTACGTGCCCACCGCCAAGATGGAAGGCGAGCTGCGCCAGAAGGCCCTCAAGGATATCTTCGGCGACATTAAGAAAACCAAGCGCGGCAATCACTCGACCCGGTACAGCGGCCGCGGCGACGAGACCACCAGCGAGCGCCGGCCGTTCGAATTCGGCGACGCCCTGGATAAGATGGCCGTCAGCGAGAGCCTGCGCAACGCGCAGATCAACAATGGCATCGATGAGTTCAAGCTCACGACGGACGATCTCGAAGTCTACGAGACCCACTATCAGGCGCAGATGTCTACCGTGCTGATGATCGACATCAGTCACTCCATGATCCTCTACGGAGAGGACCGCATCACGCCGGCTAAGAAGGTCGCCATGGCCCTGAGCGAGTACATCACCACCCGTTTTCCCAAGGATACCCTAGACATCATCGTATTCGGAAATGACGCCTGGCCGGTTGAGATCAAGGATCTGCCCTACCTACAGGTCGGTCCGTACCATACCAATACGGTGGCCGGACTTGAGCTGGCTATGGACATCCTACGCCGGCGCCGTAACCCCAACAAGCAGATCTTTATGATCACCGACGGGAAGCCCACCTGCATCAAGCGGGGCAAGCGCTACATCAAGAATAGCATGGGCCTGGACCGGACCATCGTCAATCGCACGCTCAATCTGGCCGCCCGCCTGCGTAAGATCAGCGTACCGGTCACCACCTTCATGATCGCCCGCGATCCCTACCTCGTACAGTTCGTACAGAGCTTCACCGAGACGAATGGAGGTAAGGCGTACTACAGTGGTCTGCAGGGACTTGGCGATTTCGTCTTCCGCGACTACAAGAACAATAAGAAGAAGTGACGCGCTACCTACTTCCTGCCTTACTTCTGCTAGGTGCTTCGTCCGTGCAGGCGCAACTCACACCGGGCGGGGGCGCGGGTGCCGAACCGTTAGCGCTCCGCGTTGCCCCTCTCGAGGCATTGCATACCCGCGTACCCGCCCGACCGGTTGCCTATGACGATCTACCGGTGGTGGAGCCGGAAGCCTTTGATTTTTCCCGGACCAAGCCACATCTGGCCTTCTTCTGCCGACTGGAACTGGACATCGAAGATGCTACCCGTTTTCCCGTTCGCTTCCGTCTGGGAGAGGTGCGGACCTGGCAGCAGGAGCTAACGAAGCGTGACTAGTTTGTACGCAATTTGCGAACAAAAGCAGGAATTAAGGGTTTATCTGACTAAAGCCAATTTATGTCGACCAACCCCAACCAACTGTTTGTAGAAGAGAAAAAAGGACAGCATATCTACCATAATGTCTGGGGGGGCGACGATCTGCACATCGGTATTTACCGGCCGAAGGACCTGAGCCTGTACGAGGCCAATCGCAAGACGACGGAGCGCATGATTAAGTTGCTGCCGAAGATCAAGCGTGCCTCCCGGGTACTGGTCATCCAGAGTGGCTTCGGGGGAGCCGCCCGCTATATCGCCGAGGAGTACAAGTGCAAGGTCTGGTGCCTGAACGACGATGAGAAGCAAAACGAGTACAACGAACGCAAGATCGAGGAGCTCGAGCTGACCAAGAAAATGAAGGTGGCCAAAGGCTTCGTAGAGTATATGCCCTACGAGCCCGACTACTTCGACTTCGTGATCGGACAGGATGCCTTTAGCCTGACGGGTAAGAAGCGCGAGACCTTCCGCGCCATCCATCGCGTACTCAAGCCAGAGGGACGACTGATCATCAGTGCGCTAATGCGTAGTGAAACCTGCGATAACCCGGAATCAGAAAAGCTGATCAAGAAGCTACCCCTGGAAGAGCTCATCACCGAGGAGCAATACGGTAAGGATGCCCAGCGCGGCTTCCTCCAACAGATCTACAGCATCGAGCTATCGGATCAGCTGGTCCACCACTACACCAAGGTACTCTACACCCTGCAGGCGAATAAGGAAGCCCTGGTCGAGCAAAGCAGCGAACGCTTCGTGCAGGACCGCATCAAGACCTACAAGAACTTCATCAAGCTAGCCGAAGACGGCTGTCTGGACTGGGGGATTCTCATGTTCCAGAAGATGAATGGGTAGGTAGTAGGGTAGCTCTGTAGTATTGTAGTTCTGTATGGCACTACAGAACTACCCCACTAAAACCTACTCCTCTTCGAAGGGCAGAAGTAGCTGTACGCCTTCACCGCCCTCGCGTTCCAGGTTACTCACGCTGAGTCCAAGCAAGCGCACTATAGGTACCTCATCGATATTTTCGCGGAGGAGCTGGTAGGCGGTTTCCTTCAGATCATCCAGTTTTCTCACCTCTCCGCTGAAGCTACGGCTGCGGGTGTGGATGACGAACTCTGGCGACTTCATCTTCAGGGTGACGGTACGCCCGAAGTTGTCGCGCTCGACCAGGTACTGGTGGATCTTTTCTGCTAGCCAGTCCGTTTTTTCCATCATTTCGGATAGGGTACCGATGTCGTCGCTGTACGTGCGTTCGGCGCCAACGCTCTTCCGATTGCGGTTTGGGTTGACGGGGCGGTCGTCCAGGGCCCGGACGATGCGATAATAATGCCGACCGACCTTGCCGAAACGCTGAGCCATCTCTACTTCCGATAGCTTGAGCAGGTCCGCACCTGTGCGAAAGCCCATCTTGTGCATCCGGGCCGCCGTGACCTTGCCGATACCGTGGAAGTCTTCTACCGAAAGGGCGGCGAGGAAAGCCGGAGCTTCGGCGGGCATGATGACCTTCATGCCATTCGGCTTATTGATGTCGCTAGCGACTTTAGCCAGAAACTTGTTAAAGCTAACGCCGGCCGAGGCGGTGAGCTGGGTGACCTCGAAGATCTCTTGCCGGATGGCCTGGGCGATCAGTGTGGCTGAGGCTGGTCCGCGCAAGGTTTCGGTGACGTCCAGGTACGCTTCGTCCAGACTCAGGGGCTCGACCAGGTCGGTGTAGGAGTAAAAGATCTCGCGGATCTGGTCCGACACGGCCCGGTACTTATCGAAGCTGGATTTTACGAAGATCAACTCTGGACACAGGCGCCGGGCCGTTACGCTGGGCATCGCACTTCGTACGCCGAAGACGCGCGCTTCGTAGCTCGCTGCGGCGACCACGCCGCGCATTTTACTTCCACCTACTGCTATGGGCTTGCCCCGCAGTTCGGGATTGTCCCGCTGCTCTACGCTGGCGAAGAAGGCATCCATATCGATATGGATGATCTTGCGCGTCTCAGTAAGGGGCCGGCGATTGGCCTTTCGCTTCCATTTCATGCATCAGGTCCTCCGTGTCGGATGTAAGCTCATCGAGTTGTTGCTGCTCTTTGGCGTCCAGGTCTTCGGAGCCGCGTAGGCGGTCTTCGATCGCTTCCCGACGCTGCCCTAACTCCTCTAATCGCTGGAGGGTTTCGGAGTCGCGGGTAGTGACGGCGACCTCCTTTAGATTGGCGTAGAGCGATTCCAGCCGGTCGAGTGCGTCATCGTACTTGCCCTCCTTAAGCTTGGTCCGCTCACTGCGCAGCAACTGCCAGGCATCACTACCTAGTTCCCGAACCTTGCCCACGATCTCCCGGCTGCTGGCCTTTTCCTCCGGCGTGCCGAGGAAGTAGTTGTAGGCTAGTAAGGTGACGACTACCAACAGCCCTAGTTTGACGAGTGTACGGATCATATGCACTGACTTTGGCCCAAAGATAGGCCGCGTGTATTGGGGTACCGTCGCGACGCGCCGCGTTCCAACACGGCGTGGGACTGTGATAACATCCTTATTTGGTAGAATATACGCAAAATAGGGTCACAATACCTACAACTGTCTGATGGATAGTAGAGCGGGTGAGAAACTTAGCATAATAATTACAAATATTTTGTTTTAAACTTGCTTATCGTTCCAACAAGGAGTAACTTTGGTACATCATTTAGTTGTCCTATGATGGAATTAACAATCAGAGTAAGCAAAAAGGGTACACGGGTCGTCAAGGCGTCCGAGTTGCATCGTGCACTCGGGCTGGCCGATCACCATTACCAGGGAAATGTGCGCAGCTGGATCAAGGATGTGTACCAGTTTGCTGACGGCATTCGCAAACCCGCCGGCATGCAGGATTACGCCAGATCGCCCCACACCAAGACGGATGTGGTGCACGAGTACTACTTCAATCTGGAGTTTGCCCGTCTGGTCGCCCTTTCAACCAAGTCACGGGTGAAGCAGGCTATTGCTACGAAGCTGGCCAAGGAAGAAGCGGTGTATCCCGAGACCGTACAGCTTACCGCTGAGCAGACGCTTGAGCTGCTGGAGCAGACCAAAGCAATGACCCGCTTCAGCTGCCAGATCGCTGCCGAGGAGCGTCACCTGAATGCATACGTCCGCCGCACCGGATCGGGCGACTACTGGAATAAGTACCGCGTAAGCAATGTGGTCAAGACGACTATGGATGAATTGCGGGAGCAACTGACGGAGCGTAAAGTTCCCTTCACCCGCAGCCACCGGGTGCGCGAGTTGCTGTTCCGCCACGATCCTCTGGAGTGTATTCGGGTAGGTATCGTAGATCACTACGCTGCACAGGGCTATAGCATCGCCTATGCATCCCAGCTCGGCAAGCTAGCGCGGGAACTCGCCGATACGATGCACCTGGAGGTGACGGACGACCGGCAGGGGGAGGGCTTATTCACTGCCCCCGCCGACCTTGAACTGGTACGGCAGTTGCAGCGCGTGGCAGCCTGAAGTTAAACGGCTACTGCCTGCTCGACGGACTCGATGTACTTGAAGAACCAGTACACAAGGAGCGCACTATTCCCCTGATAATCAATGTCCCGTAGCGTCTCGCGGTAGTTGGATTGAATAGTCTCATCCGCTAGAAAGCTGCGCAGGGTTTGCAGTAGTTTCGTATAGCGCGGGAAGTCTGCCGCTACGGGTACATCCTTCGCGCCTAATTTGGTACATATCAGTTGTAACAGTTCCGTGGAGTACGGTGCATACTGCGCGGGGTATTGTCCCATCAGGTAGATCGAGACCATATTGTAGTCATCGTCGTGGTAGTGCGTTGGGACGCGCGCCTTTGGTTTGGCGTCCCGGTAGCGGTTGAAGAGCTCGTTGACGTAGAAAACGAAGCGTTGAATGCGCCCCTCCAGGTCGCGATCCTGACTGTACAAATCCCGAAAGGCATCCCGCACAAAATCGGGTTCCCATTCCATGATCGCTAGCATGGAGCGCTTGGGGTCGTACCCACCACGCCGGTAGTGGCGTCGATTGGTCTTACTATCCAGGGCAGCGTCGTAGCTACCGGCCAGATCCTTGGCCTCTACGTTGAAGTGGGTCTGCCAGTTTTGCTGGGTTTCCCAGAGGGGGAGGTACTCGCGGGCCTCTTCGGTGAGCATCCAGGGGGTAAAGCCCGCCACGTACTGGCGAATCTTGGGCACTTGCATGGGCGCGAAAGTACGATCTTTGCGGGGTGAGGGAAGCGGTACACCATACGGAGCCGGCGATCGAGGAGCTCTACCGCCACTATCAGAGCTATGATCTGGTGGTAGATAGCCGGCAGGTCAGCCGCCCTTCACAGACCTTGTTCATCGCTCTGACGGGGGAGCGCACGGATGGCCACCACTTCATACCAGAGCTTTATGCACAGGGTGTACGGCACTTCGTGGTGCGCACTCCGCCGGCACAGCAGCTGAATGCCGAGGCTAGTTTTACCGTGGTCGACGATCCACTACACACACTGCAGGCACTGGCTGCTTTCCACCGTCGGCAGTTTCCCGCTCTGCCAGTACTTGCCATTACCGGTAGCAATGGGAAGACGATCGTAAAAGACTGGCTCAGTCAGTTGCTCGCGGCTACTTTCCGGGTGTGTGCTTCCCCGCGTTCCTATAATTCACAGATCGGGGTGGCCCTTAGCGTCTGGCAGCTTACCGCCGCCCATGAGATCGGAATTTTCGAAGCGGGGATCAGTGAGGCCGGAGAGATGGATCAGCTTCGCATGATCATTCAGCCTACCTGCGGACTGCTTACCAATATCGGTACGGCCCACCTGCAAAACTTCGCCGGCCCGGCGCGGCACTTAGGTGAAAAACTCAGCCTGTTTGCTGAAGTGGAGTGGCTTATACTACCTACCGATGAGGTTAACGCATTAGCCCGTACACGCGAGCTATACTCCTCGGTGGATGTTTGTCCCATCGATGCAGAGTCTACGGTGCAGCAGGTCTTACCGTCATCTGCTACTCTCGACGGCGTCTACCGAAAGAACGCTGGGCTAGTCATCGCTGCCGCCCGTGCGCTTGGTCTGCCCGAAATCGAAATTACAAGCGGTGTACCACTCCTGCGGCCACTCACCGGCCGGCTCGAACAGCGGGAGGGTCGCGACGGGGGGCCAGTCATCAACGATAGCTACAGCAACGACTTCAGTGCCCTGGCTGCCGCCCTGCAGTTTGCCGAGACGCAGAACCCGTACGACAGGCTCACCCTCATCCTTGGTACAGTCCAGCCGCTGCCAGGATTGGAGCATCGCCTGGAGACTTTACTCAACGGGCGGGTAGATCGCCTGGTCCTGGTCGGCGCAGCGCATGCTAAGCTGGCCGAGCGTATGCCAGATGCCATACTATACGGTAGCCTGGATGAGCTTCTAAGGGAGCTACCAACATGCGACTTTTCTCAGCAGACCGTGCTGGTCAAGGGGGCTAGCTACGAGCGGTTTGACCGTATCGCCGATGCGTTGAGCCGGCAACTGCACCGTACGCAGCTTCGGATCGATCTATCTGCCCTGCGTCACAACCTACGGCTATACCGGTCGCTCCTGCCGGCGCAGTGTAAGCTGCTGGTCATGGCCAAGGCCTCCGCCTACGGTAGCGGAGCGCTGCCGGTCGCTCAGGTGCTACAGGACGCAGGAGTAGACTACTTGGCTGTCGCCTACCCGGAGGAGGGACATGCGCTGCGGCGTGGGGGGATACAGCTTCCTATTCTGGTCCTCAACGCTGCAGCCTACAGTCTGGCGGGCATGGTAGCCGATCGGCTGGAGCCTGTAATCCATAACCTGCCGCAGTTCGAACAGGCTAGCCGGCTGGGACTACGGATGCACCTGGAACTGGATACTGGAATGGGCCGCCTTGGATTTACACCGAAGCAGTTGGTGGATCTTGTACCGCGATTGCAGTCTCCCCTCGTCGCATCCCTATTCACTCACTTGGCCGCCAGCGAGGATGACCGCCACGATGCGTTTACTCTTCAGCAACTCGCTGCCTTTGACGAGGCGTATCGGGCCTACCTGGCGGGGAGTGACCCGCAGACAAGCGGAAAAGTTCAACGCCACGTGCTGAACAGCAATGGCATTGGTCGATTCCCCCAGGCGACCTACGAGATGGTGCGTCTCGGGATCGGACTATACGGTATCGGTGACGCCGGACAGGCCAGGCAGTTGCAACCAGCGCTCGAACTGACCGCCACGATCAGCTCCATTAGTGAGCGGGACGGGGGCATGTCCATCGGCTACGGACGTCGCGGACACATCCCGGCGGCCGGAGCCCGCATTGCGGTGCTGAGCATAGGCTACGCCGACGGCTTACCCAGGGCGTCGGGGGAGGGCCGCTTTGCGGCGTGGATAAGGGGGCATCTAGCTCCAACCGTTGGCACCATCTGTATGGATATGTGTATGGTCGATGTAAGCGGGGTGCCGGACGCTCGGGTGGGGGAGGAGGTAACCATTTTCAGCGCCGCGCATCCAGTGGAATTACTTGCAGATGCGGTGGGTACCATTCCCTACGAGATCCTGACCGGCATCGGCTCCCGCGTGCACCGCATCTACGTCGGAGAATAAGTAGCTAGTACCTTACAGCCTATGAAGGTGATCTTTTTAGACAAGGATGCGCACCCCTTTCTGCGGCAGGCGCTGGAACAAGACGGGCACACCGTAGACCTGCACTGCACCTGCGACCGCGCTCGAATACTGGAACTGTTGCCGCAGTACGATGGACTGATGATCCGTTCGCGTTTCGACGTGGACCGCGAACTGCTCGACGCGGCTCGGCGACTAAAATTCGTAGCCCGTTGGGGCGTCGGGACGGACCATATTGATCTGGACTACGCCCGCAAGCGGGGGATACGCGTATTTAACAGTCCGGAGGGGAGCAAGCATACGGTAGCCGAGCACACGGTAGGTATGCTGCTGATGCTACTCAACCACCTGGGCCGCGCCGACCGACAGGTGCGGCAGGGCAAATGGGTGAGACGTGAGAACACGGGAACTGAGCTGCAGTACCTCACCGTGGGCATCATCGGTTACGGCAATATGGGGCAGATGACCGCCCGCCGGCTAGCGGGGTTTGGCTGTAAGGTCATCGCGCATGACCGCTTCCGAACGGATTACGGGGATGACTACGCCGAAGCAGTGAGCCTGGAACAACTGCAACAAGCGGCGGACGTAGTGAGCCTACATATATTCTTGGAGGGCAACCACAACTATGTCAACGCCAGATGGATAAACTCATTTGCCAAACCATTTTATCTGATCAACACGGCCCGTGGTCAGGTAGTGCATACCGCTGATCTGGTGGCGGGCATAAAAGCGAATAAGGTATTGGGGGCTGCCTTGGATGTGAACGAATACGAGGAGCAAAGCTTTGTAAAGCTGAACCCCGACGAATTGCCCGAACCCTACCAGTACCTGCGGCGCAGCGACCGTACCGTGCTCACTCCCCACATCGCGGGCTGGAGTGTGGAGGCCGAAGAAGGCCACGCCCGCACCCTGTACCGGAAGATCACCGAAGCCTTTGCCCAAACCACCACCAACCATGCGTAGCGTACTACTCCTCTCCCTGACTCTAGTATTACTTCCTACCCTACGCGCCGGCGGAGGTATGTGGCTGCCCCTCCTCCTGGAGAACCTCAACGAGGAGGAAATGCGCGCCATAGGCATGGAGATCACGGCGGAGGATATCTACAGCATCAATTTTGGCAGCCTTAAGGATGCTATCGTACACTTCGGTGGCTTCTGCACCGGCGAAGTGATCAGCGCGCAGGGACTGGTGCTCACCAACCACCACTGCGGCTTTTCGGCCATACAGGACCACAGCACCCTGGAGAATAACTACCTGCAGGACGGCTTCTGGGCGATGAACGGTGCAGAAGAACTACCTAATCCCGGCCTGTACGTCACCTTCATCGAACGCATGGAGGAAGTGACCGATCAGGTCCTGGCAGGCGTAAGCGATAGCCTCAGTGTCAAGGATCGCAGCCAAATGATCCAGCAGAACACCGCCCGGCTAAAGTCTGGCTACACCCTGGAAGCCTTCGAGGATGTGCTGGTCAAACCCTTCTACGAGGGCAACACCTACTACGCCTTCGTCACCAAGACCTATAATGACGTGCGGCTGGTGGGTGCACCCCCCTCGTCGGTGGGTAAGTTCGGCGCCGATACAGACAACTGGGAGTGGCCCCGCCATACGGGAGACTTCAGTCTGTTCCGCATCTACACCGCACCCGATGGCAGCCCCGCTGAATACGCCGAAACCAACGTACCGATGGTGCCCAAGCGGCACCTGGAGGTGAGTATGGCCGGCGTGGTGCCGGGGGACTTTTCCATGATCTTCGGCTTTCCCGGTACGACCGATCAGTACCTGCCTGCATCGGCCATGCAGCAGCGGACCGAGGTGATCAATCCCATTCGGGTGGGGATGCGCGACCGGAGTCTGGCCGTCATCGACAGCGCCATGCGGGCCGATCCGCAGATCAAAATCGACTACGCCTCAAAGCAGGCCCGCATTGCCAATGCCTGGAAGAAGTGGCGGGGGGAAAGCCAGGGGGTCGCCGCCGTGGATGCACTGGACAAGCGTCGGACCTTCGAGCAAGAATTCATGCAGCGGCTGGAGGCCAAGCCATCGGCCAAGGCGCGGTACGGTGACCTCCTGCCCCAACTAGATCGCCTATACGCCGAGCGCGAGCAGCTGGAGCAGACCCGAGCGTATACCGGAGAGATCAACTACAATATAGACCTCTTCCGCATGGCCAACTACCTCGACGCTCAGTTCAAGGTAGCGGATAACAACGGACTAGAGGCTTTTCGGCAGCGGGTGCCGGGCATCCTCAGCTACCTGGAAAAATTCTACGCGGGCTACAGTGCTGCCGTAGACCGGGAGGTAGCCCGTGCGCTACTGTCCGCCTACTATGAGGAGGTTCCGGAGCAGTACCGCGATGCCTACGTGATGGATCAACTAGCGTTCGCCGACAGCTACGATGCCCTGATCGATGGTTTGTACAGTGGCAGCTACCTCTCCCGGGGGGAGCGCCTTACCGAACTATTGCGCGAGAACCCGGCTGACTTTATCGAACGGCTGCGCGCCGATCGCGCCTTCCAGTACGCCCGCCAGCTCAACCGCTATAATGAGCGAGAGGTCGTGGATGTCTACAATGCCTACGCCGAGCGGATCAATGCATTGCAACGCCAGTATATGCAGGGCCTCCTGGCCTTCTTCCCCGAGCGCAATCTGTACCCCGACGCGAATAGCACCCTACGGGTCAGCTACGGGAAATTCGAAGGCTTTACGGGACTGGACGGCACGACCAATGACTACATGACCTACCTGGACGGTGTAATGGAAAAGTACGTGCCCGGCGACTACGAATTCGACGTGCCGGAGAAGCTGCGTCAACTCCACGCTGACAAGGACTACGGCCCCTACGCCACCGCTTCCGGCAAGCTGCCCGTTTGCGTACTGGGGTCCAACCATACCACCGGCGGGAACAGCGGCAGCCCCGCCCTCAACGGAAAAGGACAGTTGGTAGGCCTCAACTTCGACCGCACGTGGCAGAGCACGACGTCCGACGTGTACTACGACCCCAGCATCTGCCGCAACATCATGGTCGACATCCGCTACGTACTCTTCCTGATCGACAAACTCGGCGGCGCGCCCCACCTGGTGCAGGAGATGACTCTGGTCAACAGCTCGCGCTAACGCGTCGCCACAGTACCGATGGTGAAGCGGTAGGTATAGGACTTATTCAGCGGCAGTAGGTGCTCGGGGTAGGGGGCTGCCTGTGGGGTCCAGGTATCGTCTCCGCCAAGACCGATCTGCCCGTAGTCGATGTGTAGGTACTGCGTGTCGGTATCAGGCAGGTCTACGCCGTGCATCGCCTCCTCTAGTTCGTCGTCCCGATTCGGGTTAAGGCTGAAGTCGAACTTACCCTGAACTCGAATGGGTGTCAGTGCGGGGCCCGTGAGGGTCAGTTCGGTCACCTCGCTGCGATTACCATTTTCTACCGGACGGATGTAGTCGCTGTTCAGCGCATCGGTCGCCAGGGTGAAGCTACCCAGTCTGGCGGCTTCTTTACGGTCCACGTAACTTTCGAACGGTCCGCGCCCGAACCAGCTGACCTCCGCGTAAGCTGGGTCGATACGAGTGCGCACGCCGTAGCGAAACACACCCGATACGTCCTCCGCACCCGCGCTCCGCCGCAAGGTCTGTTCTACGGCTAGTGCCCCGGCTGCGTCGATGCGCAGGCGTACGGATTCCGTGACTTTGCCCTCCAGATAGGTACGGGTAAGTTTCAGGGTATTGCCGGCGAAGGTGGCGTCTACCAGTGTAGGCTGGGCATCTTTCCAGGCCGCGTAGCGCTGCGGCAGCCTGGCGGCACGGTCGTTATCGGTGGCTGCGCGCCAGAAATCAGGTTCCAGTGGCCCGTCGAGTAATTCTTGCCCGGCTACCGTAAGCTGTTGTACTACGCCGGTCGTGCGATCGATCGTCACTTCCGTATCCCCACTCGACAGTAGCAGACCGGCGGGTGATTCCTGGTACTGTGCCCTAGCTGCCTCCGGGTAGTCCGGAAGACTAGTTATATCCTGCAGTACGATCTGCTCGAATGCCACCTCGTGTCCGGCGGGGCGACCCACAATTGGCGTACGCTGCAAGAAGGCGATCTCGATAGCGCGTACATCGTCAGGTACCTCCGCCAGCAGATCGGGCAGTTGCACCCGTTCACCCGGCAGTAGGGCGGGCGCGCGGGTGCGAAGGACTTCCGTAGTACCGGAGGTGCGCACGTGCCGGACTACCATATCGTACTGATCGGCATTGGTGTGGGTGAGCCACGACCGGAGTAACAGAACCGACTCTTCCCGCTGTACGTCCAGCGGCTGATAGCTATGCTTCACCTCGTAGAGGGCGGGCTGTGGCGTTTGGTCAGAGAATACCAAACCATTGGCCAGGAAGTTGCCGGAGTGGATTTCCTCGCCAAAGTCTCCGCCGTAGGCCAGAAAGCGGGTGCCGTCCTCGCGGGTCTTATAGAGGCCCTGGTCCATCCAGTCCCAGATGAAGCCGCCGACCATATTGGGGTAGGTGCGGAAGAGATTGACGAAGGTATCGAGGTGGCCGGTCGAGTTGCCCATGGAGTGTGCGTACTCGCAGTACATCAACGGCCAGTCGGGGTGGTCGGTGAGCAGCTCGCGCATCTTGGTGCGGTCGGTGTACATGCGGCTGCGGATGTCGACGTAGGCGGCATCCGGTACGCGGGGGGTAGCAAAGTCTAGTCCGGCAGCCCCCTCATTGTGCAGCCAGCGGCTGGGGTCACGGTCCTTGATCCAGGCGGCCATGGCGGCGTGGTTGGGGCCGGTGCCCGATTCATTCCCCAGACTCCAACCGACGATGGAGGGGCGGTTCTTGTCGCGTTCCACCATACGGATGGCACGGTCCAGCATGGCGGGGGCGAACATGGGCAGGCTGCTGATCTGGCTACCTACTTTATGGGTCTCGATGTTGGTCTCGTCCAGTACGTAGAGCCCTACGCTGTCGGCCAGTGCGTAGAGGTAGGGGTCGTTAGGGTAGTGGCTGGTGCGGATGGCGTTGATGTTGAAGGCCTTCATGAGGCGCAGATCCTCATACATCTCGGCGCGGGTCACCGCCTTGCCGCCCGTGGCCGAGTGATCGTGGCGGTTGACACCATACAGGATCACTTCCTTGTCATTAACCAAGAAGCCCTCCGCTCCCCAGCTTAGGTTGCGGAAGCCGACGTTCTCGCCGATCACGTCCGTTGCTGCACCGCTTTCGTCAAGTAGGGTGACTACGAGTCGGTAGAGGTTGGGGGTTTCTGCCGTCCAGGGTAGGGCGTCGGGTATGGTCAGGTCCAGGCCGTGGAAGCGGTGCACCTGGTAAGCGCCGTTGTTGGTCCCGTACTGTAGGAACTTCAGGATGGGTTGCAGGTCGAGCGTATCGGGCTGAGCGAGTACTGGCTGACCGCCCGGGGTGTAGAGTTGTGCGGTGAGCTTCTTGTCCACCAGTTCCGCCGGATCCCGGTAGTGAAACTGGGGTTCGATCCGGAGCAGGCCACTGTCCAGGGACTCGGTCAGGGAGGCCTTCAGGAATAGATCGTACACGTAGGTAGCCGGGGTGCTCTGTACGTACACCGAGCGGTGCAGGCCGGACATTCGCCAGTGGTCCTGGTCTTCCAGGTAGGAGCCGGCACTGTAGCGGTACACCTCGCAGTACACTTGATTGTCCGTAGACCGGGCGAGGTGAGTGATATCGAATTCCGCCGGTGTGCGACTTCCGGTCGAATAGCCGACGTAGCTGCCGTTGACCCACACATGGAAGGCTGAACTGACCCCTCCGAAGTGCAGCACCTGGCGGTCGGTACTTACATAATCCGGCAGGTCGAACGCCCGGTGATAGATACCCATAGCGTTGCGGTCGTGTTCCGTATTACCGGCCTGGGCGGGTACGAAGGGGGGGATGACGGGCCGGAAGGGGTATTCGATATTGGTATAGATGGGTGCTCCGTATCCCTGGGTTTCCCAGTTGCCGGGCACCTCGATCTTACCGCTGGGGTAGCGATCTGCCGTTATGGTAGCAGCCGGAGCCGTGTTCTTTCCGTGCGGGATGTACTCGAAGTTCCAGCTGCCATCCAGGCTGGTGCGACCAGCCAGGGGCCCTCCAGTCCGGGCGGTCATAGTGTCCGCATACCGGTACAAGGTAGCGTGGGCGGGTAGCCGGTTGACGGCAAAGGTCAGGGGGTTTTGGACAAACTGTTGTTGAGCCGCTACGGAAAATAGGGAACACAGAAAAAGTAGAAGAAGCAAATTTCGCATGCGCTAAATATACGTTAGTCCCCAACTCGGGATGGTGATACGGCGGCTCACCGCAAGACCTTGGATCGGGCAAATTTGGCTACATTCGCCACCACATAAAACATACCGCGGGTAGATCAACTACCTAATGGGTATACGCTAAACTAATCAGCACCCCCCCTATGAGTAAAGTAACCGTCGTAGGCGCCGGAAATGTCGGAGCCACCGTAGCCAACGTACTAGCCCACAAGGACCTGGTCCGCGAAGTAGTAGTGCTTGACATTAAGGGCGACATGGCCCGTGGCAAGGCGCTCGACTCCTGGCAGCAGGCCAGCATCGATAGCTACAGCACCCGCCTGACCGGCACGGAAAACTACGCCGATACGGCCGATAGTGATATCGTCGTTATCACCGCCGGTATCCCCCGCAAGCCCGGTATGAGCCGCGACGACCTGATCAGCACCAACGCGAAGATCGTCACGATGGTCACCAAGTCCATCATGGAGCACTCCTCTAATCCCATCATCATCGTAGTCTCCAATCCGTTGGACGTGATGACCCACGCCGCCCACGTAGCCAGCGGCCTGCCCCGCAACCGGGTATTCGGTATGGCGGGTATCCTGGATACGGCACGCTACCGCGCCTTCCTGGCCACCGCCCTCGACGTCAGCCCCAAGGACATCCAGGCCATGCTACTCGGCGGTCACGGTGACACCATGGTGCCCCTGCCCCGCTACACAACCGTCAGTGGTATCCCGGTCACGGAGATGATCTCCGACGAAGACCTCGAAGCCATCGTCGACCGCACCAAGAAGGGTGGGGGAGAGCTCGTCAAACTGATGGGTACCTCCGCCTGGTACGCCCCCGGCGCCGCCGCCGCCCAGATGGTGGCCAGTATCGTCCGCGACGAAAACCGCATCTTCCCCTGCTGCGCCCAACTACAGGGTGAGTACGGCATGTCCGACCTGTTCCTCGGCGTACCCGTCAAACTAGGTAAGGAAGGCATCGCCGAGGTCATCGAGCTCAAACTCAACGACGAAGAGATGGGCCTGCTCAACACCAGCGCCGACCACGTACGCGAGGTCATGGAGGTGTTCGAGGGTATGGATATTTAGTAGAAGGAGTGAAGGGGTTAAGGGGTTATGGAATAAAGGGGTTAAGGACATGGAGGGTGCCTACGGCACGCACAGTGGGACGAGCGAAGCGAGCATCCCGGCCCTTAACCCCTTAACCCCTTACAACCTTAACCCCTTCCCACACGTACTTTGGACCTACCGTTGCTCAACCGTCCATCCATGCCGCCCGTCAAGCCTACCGTTCTGAATCCGCAGGAAGCCGAGAAACTCGAGCGGATCGCCTTTATACTCAAGACGGTGGCCCACCCCCTGCGGCTCGGTATCGTACACCTGCTGGAGCAGCATCCCCGCCTCAGCGTGAGCAGCATCACCGAAGCGCTCGAATCCGAACAATCGCTGGTCAGTCATCACCTGCAGACCATGAAGCTGAAGGGTATCCTGAGTGCTAAGCGCGACGGTCGCTCCGTCATGTATAGTCTCAAGGAACGCGACGTCAGCCTCATCATCGAGTGCCTGGAAAACTGCCAGTGCAATATGTAAGTATGCGTGCTTACGGGCCGCTAGCCTACCCGCCGCCCAAGTTCGGCTAGCCTATATTTGCGGCCATGACGGAAAAGGTCCTTATTCTCGACTTCGGTAGCCAGTACACCCAACTCATCGCCCGCCGAATCCGGGAGCTCAACGTGTACTCCGAGATCGTACCCTACAACAAGGTGCCCGAACTCGACGACACCTACAAGGCCGTCATTCTAAGCGGCAGCCCATTCAGCGTCCGCGAAGAACGCGCGCTACGTCCTGATCTGGATCAGTTCATTGGTAGCCGGCCGGTTCTCGGCATTTGCTACGGTGCACAGTATATCGCAGACTACTACGGTGGCACGGTCAGCCGCAGCCTCAAGCGCGAGTACGGGAAAGCCAATCTAGGGCGCGTACGCAGGAGCGATAGTCTGTTCAACGGTATTGAAACCGGCTCACAGGTCTGGATGTCGCATGGCGATACCATCGAGCACCTCCCGGAGGGTTTCGAGCTGTTGGCCAGTTCCGTCGACGTAGAAGTCGCTGCCTTCGGCAGCACGGACGGACGCTTCGACCACCCGGTATTCTGTATCCAGTTTCACCCCGAGGTGTACCACAGCCTGGACGGCAAGCAATTGCTGCACAACTTCGTGATCGACATTGCGGGCTGCACGGGCGACTGGACTCCGGCTCACTTCATCGACCAGACCGTCGAAGAACTTCGCCAGAAGATCGGCGAAGACCGCGTGCTACTGGGCCTGAGTGGCGGGGTTGACAGTTCCGTAGCCGCCATGCTGCTGCACCGGGCCATTGGCGACCGATTATTCTGCTTCTTCATCGATAACGGCCTGCTCCGCAAGGGGGAGTTCGAGGAGGTGGAGCAGAGCTACGAAGGCATGGGACTGAATGTATCGGCCATCGACGCCAAGCAGGAGTTCTACGACGCGCTGGCCGGTGAGTCCGATCCGGAAAAGAAACGCAAGGCCATCGGACGGGTATTCATCGAGGTCTTCGAGCGGGAAGCTAAGACGCTGACCAACATTAAGTACCTCGCCCAGGGTACGATCTATCCCGACGTGATCGAGAGCGTAAGCGTCCATGGACCGTCGGTCACCATCAAGAGCCACCACAACGTGGGCGGACTACCGGAAAAGATGGGACTGAAGATCGTGGAGCCGCTACGCAACTTGTTTAAGGACGAGGTGCGTCGTGTAGGTACCCAACTCGGCATGCCGGCCCACCTGATCGGCCGGCACCCCTTCCCGGGTCCGGGGCTGGCCATCCGTATCCTCGGCGATATCACTCCGGCCAAGGTGCATCTGCTGCAGGAGGCTGATGCGATATACATCGACAAAATGCGGGAGTACGGGCTGTACGATCAGGTCTGGCAGGCGGGTACGATCCTGTTGCCCGTTCAGTCGGTCGGTGTGATGGGAGACGAGCGCACCTACGAGCAGGCCGTTGCGTTACGGGCTGTGAGCAGTACCGATGGCATGACGGCCGAATGGAGTCACCTGCCGTACGAGTTTCTGGCCGCCGTGTCGAGCTCGATCATCAATAATGTAAAAGGAATTAATCGCGTCGTATATGACATCAGTACCAAGCCGCCGGCTACCATCGAGTGGGAGTAATCCGCCGGCCTTTCCCCTAGGTCTACTGGCCGTATTGCTGACGCTGTTGAGCGTGTCGTCCTGTGAGCTGTTTCGGCCCGTGGACTCTACCCGGCCGTCGACCACCGATCGTACCGACCGGGAAAAGGAGGACCTGGACCCCGTGCAGAGCCGCCGCGTATTCGATCCCGAGACGGGTACGTACGTGACGGTGAATGCACCCACCATTCCCATGGATACCGTACAGTGGACGGAGGTGACCACCGGGGAGAATGGTCCCATCACCGCCGATACCTCCTTTGTATACGTAGCACCAATCCCTGCGGCCCCCGGCCTGCCGCCGGTGCGGCAGACTGGAACCGGTCGGAATGGATCGCGCCTGCTGACGGGCTATGGGGTTGACTTTGTATTGCCCTTCCTCACCGATCGCAACCGTGGTGAGCAGGAGCAGATCGACCCCAATAGCCTTTGGGCACTCCACTTCTACAGTGGAGCGGAAATGGCCCTGGACGAGCTACGGACGGAGAGCATCTCTTTCGATGTGCGCGTGCAGGACTCCCGGGCCAGTGTATCCAAATTGGATGCAGTAATTGGATCGGATGCTTTCCAGCGCTCGCAGCTCATTATCGGTCCCTACGTAAAGGAGCAGGTCACTCAGGTAGCCGAGGCCGTGCGCGGACTGGAGAAGGTGCTCATCTCTCCCTACAGTGCAGCTACCGGTATCACGGAATCCAACACGAACTACATCCAGGTCAATCCTACGCTGGAAACGCACTTGCGAAGCCTTCTCGGACACGCCTTTCGGACCCAGGGAGCAGACCGTATCGTGCTGGTGGCGCCGGCTGGTGAGCGTCAGCGCCTAGCCTACTTTCAGGACGAGTATAAGCTATTGACGGGCGACGATCAGGTAGAGCCCCTGGAAGAACTAATTATTAGTGGGGCGGTGCCCGATCTATCACAGTACCTGCGCGGTCGTCGTACCGTGTTTATGGTACCCGTGTATGCGGACGAGGCCTTCGTATCTAACTTTCTGCGGCAGGCGTACCAGAATACCGTTAGTGAGCGGGGAGATAATGTAGCCATTTACGGACTACCCCAGTGGGCGGGCTTCGAGCGGTTGAACGGAGACTTCATCGAGGGGACCAACGTGCACATCAGTAGCAGCGTCTTTCTGGATCCATTGGATCCCGGGGTGCGGCAGTTCCGCCGGGAATTTTATGACCGCTTCGCCACCCTGCCCCGGGACGAGGCCTATATCGGCTACGACATCACCCGCTACTTCCTCAAAATGGCTGCCCGTTACGGCACCCGCTTCCAGTTCGAGCTGGAGCGCAACCCGGAGGATCTGCTGCACACGAGCTTCCGCTTTGCACCGGTGGCAGTAGTACCCGCCTCGGCTACGGACCTGGAGGAAGCGGTCATCGACCGCTTCGAAAATAAGTTCGTCAACATCCTGCGGTATAGCGACTACGCCTACCGGCGGGTCAACTAGTACGACCGTGCGGGTAGCCTTCAGCCCAGTATACCGGTACCAGCTACCGGCTAAACACCGGTTTCCGATGGACAAGTACAGCTTGCTACCGGAGCAGCTACTGTACGAGGGCACCATTACCGAAGACCAATTCTTCACCGCCAGCCCCCTGTCGGAAGCTGCAATCCTGCGCACCCACACCGCCGAGTACTGGACTAAACTAAGCACGAATACCCTGAGTGTGAAGGAAGTTCGTGCCATCGGCTTCCCCATGCGGCCGGATCTGATCGAGCGCGGTAGGGTGATCGCGCAGGGTACGCTAGACTGTGCGCGCTACGCCTTCCGCGACGGGGTGGCGCTAAACGTTGCCGGGGGCACCCACCATTCGTTTGCCGATCATGGTGAAGGATTTTGCGTATTCAACGACATCGCTGTAGCGGCTAATGAGTTGCTTCGCATGGGAGAGGTGGAAAAGATTCTTATCGTAGACCTCGACGTACACCAGGGCAACGGTACGGCCCGGCTGTTCGCACAGGAGCCCAAGGTGTTCACCTTCAGTATGCACGGTGCGCGCAACTACCCGACGCGCAAGGAAAAATCCGATCTTGATATCGGTCTGCCGGATGGTACGGGTGATGCGGTGTATCTCGACACCCTTTACCATCACCTGCCAAAACTGCTGGACGGTGTTCAACCTGACTTGGTCTTCTACCTCAGTGGAGTGGACGTGCTGGCTACCGACAAACTCGGCCGCTTAGCAATGACCCTAAGGGGCTGTAAAGAGCGGGACCATTTCGTACTGCAAAGCTGCCAGGACAGACAGATACCCGTAGCCGTAGCTATGGGTGGGGGCTACAGCGAACGACTGGCTACTATCATTGAGGCGCACGCCAATACGTACCGCGTGGCTGCAAGCCTGTTTGCTTAAGTGTAGGTGTTGTACGCCCCGACCTGACTAGCGCAGGTATAGCATGACGGCAATCAGTGCGGCTACGATGAGTCCGACGGCGAGCAGCGGAAACTGGCTGTTGCGGTACTTGTCGACCAGTCGCTCCAGCGCTTCGTTCCACGTGAGCCGGGTACCGATGGCCTCGCGGCAGAAGAACAGGTAGCGGTGGGTGATGTTAGCCTTGTTACCGTGGCGCTGAAAGATCAGAAAGTCGGCATCCATAAAGGCCAGTTCGTAGAGAAAGCTGTCCCGCATGATGCTCTGGCCGATAATGATGCGGTCGCCACTCTCTTCTACTTCATAGGCTTGGGCCGAGACGACGCCATCGGTCACCACCCGGATCTCGCCACGTTCGAAGCCCTGAAAACGGTAGAGCTCTACGGCAGTGGCTCCGGGGCGGTCCGTCATCTTGACCCAGTTCGTCGTATACAGGGGTGCACCCTCTTCGAGCAGGTTGCGCTCACTGAAGGTAGCGACAGCGGGGAGCACGCCATCGATCATCGCCTCGAGCGTGGCGTATTCCGGCAGCTGCAGGTTAAAGGGCTCCGCAATTTTATCCAGTAACCGGTCTTCCATCCGGCGGCTAAATTACGTCTTTGTCGTTGGGCTATTGCTCCAATCACTGCGCTTGCCGAAGTATTTCTTGGCTACGACCAGCAGACCGAAGCTTTCGGCACCATCTTTTTCGGTGACGGCGTGGTGGTGTCCGTGCGCCCGGAGGATGCCCCGACTGTACGATCCGTCCAGCTGCTTGAACCAGGAAAAGCGCCGGTGGATGTATACGTCGTGGATCAAAAAGTAGATCGCCCCGTAAATACTGATCCCGATACCTACAAAGGTGAGCCAGAACCAGCCGGAAACATTCAGTCCTATTATATAGGCCGCTGCACTAGGAATGGCGAAGACCAGGAAGAACAGGTCGTTCTTTTCAAAGAAGCCCTCCTTGTCATGATGCGGGCGGTGGTGATCCTCGTGCCACACCCATAGCAGACCGTGCATCAGGTACTTATGGGCCGCCCAGGCTACGAATTCCATACCGGCCACGGTAAACAAGGTGATCGAGGTATAAAGTAGCACGTCCATAGGTCATCAAAACGCCGGGGTAGGGGATTGGTTTATGCGCGGCAGCGGTTCGGCCCTCCCACAATTTACCACCTACTAAGGCAGCCGTTCAGTACGCAAAAATATTCCGGCCGCGGCCGCCGGTGCGCAGTTCTCGCTCCAAACCGTACGCGAAAGGCGTATTATCTTGCATCTGACAGCAGATCGCCGTCACCTCAAGTGGTTTGAACATGTAGTGGCAAATTTCTTCTTTTGTGGGGGGAAAAAAAGTGTCGCAAAGTGGTAAGTTGTGGGACAAGGTGTTACCTTAGCGTTAGCGGTGGGTAAGCGTACCCGCCCATGATTGTTTTATGGCACATCAGTATGACTTGCTGGGCGAATTCTACGTGGCACTCGATGCCAAGGGTCGTTTTCGTTTACCCAGTGGATTACTGAAGGGGCTCGGTGACCGCGACACCTTAAAGTTTGTCGTCAATCGGGGCTTTGATCACTGCCTCACACTATATCCAAAACCAGTGTGGGACGACATCAAGGCCGAGGTGGACGCACTCAATAAATTCAACCGGAAGAACCTGCAGTTTACGCGGCTCTTCTACCGCGGCGCCAGCGAGCTTGTTCCTGATTCGGCCGACCGCCTGCTGCTGCCCAAACAGCTGCTGGCCTGGGCCCGCGTCGAGAAGAACCTCGTGCTTAATGCCCTGAACGATCGCATTGAAATTTGGGCGGAAACCGAATACGAAGCACTGCTGAATGGCGAGTTGGAAGACTACGCCGCGCTGGCAGAGGACGTACTCGGTGGTTCGAGCACGGGAATAGAGGAGGTCGCTTAGGTGGCCTACCACGTTCCCGTTCTGGCCGGCGAAAGCGTCGGTCTTCTGGACCTCCGCTCTGGAGGAGTTTACGTTGATGCTACGTTCGGGGGCGGTGGCCATAGCCGCTTTATCCTCGAGCAGGCCGGATCGAAAGACCTGCGCCTGTTCGGTTTTGACCAGGATGAGGCTGCCCAGGCCAATGCCCTGAATGATAGCAGATTTACCTTCGTAACCGCCAACTTCCGTCACCTAAGCAATTTCCTGCGCCTACATGGCGTCACGCGAATTGACGGTCTACTCGCTGATCTGGGTGTTTCCAGTCATCAGTTTGATGAGGCCGAGCGTGGGTTCAGCTACCGCTTTGAAGCACCGCTGGACATGCGCATGGGAACGAAGACCACCGACCGTACGGCCGCCGATGTAGTGAATCACTACAGCCCGGAGGATCTACAGAAGGTGTTGGGCGAATACGGCGAAGTGCGCAACGCCCGCTCCCTGGCCCTCGCCATCGCGGAGGCCCGGGAGCAAGCACCCATGGCTACCATTCAGGACTTCCTGCAGGTGGTCAACCCATGGGTCCGGGGAAGTCGCCCGCGCTACCTGGCGCAGGTGTTCCAGGCACTACGCATTGAGGTCAACGATGAGATTGGCGCTTTAACTGATTTATTGGCTCAGGCCACCGACTTACTGATACCTACACACGGCCGTCTCAGCGTGATCAGCTACCATTCACTGGAGGATCGCATCACTAAAAACTTCCTCAAAACCGGCAACGCGGATGGATCCGTCGTTAAGGACTTCTACGGGAATATTGACCGCCCGTACAAGATTCTGACGAAGAAACCCGTTTTGCCGTCCGCTGAAGAGATTCAGCAAAATCCCCGTGCCCGTAGTGCTAAACTGCGTGCCGGGACGCGGCGCTAATGCTGAGCCGTCGTCAGCCGAATCCGTTCCGGGGTGCCCACCAGAGCACCCCGGAACGTTCGACTGCCGATCGTTGGGTACCGGCGCCGTTAGTATTATAGACTAGGTGTGATTCAAAATGGCAGCAAAACGTAAGCGCGCCACCACTATTTCTGTGCCCGCGCTCATCCTGGATAATCTTGGCTTTCTCGCCTTTGTGGGCGTGTTGGCCCTAATCTACATCGGCAACGCCCACTACGCCGAGTACAACGTCCGCCGTATACAGGAACTCGAATCGGACATCAAGGAAAAACGCTGGCTTTACATGTCGCTGCAGAGCGAGAATATGTACAATGGGCTGCGCTCCGAAATTGTCGATCAGGTACGGCCCAATGGCCTCCGCCTCCACCGGGGTAAACCCAAAAAAATTTACGCTCCCGTAGCGAAGTAGGCCATGGCGGTAAATTTTAAAGACGAAGTACTCGTACGCATTTTCGCCATCCTGGCGGTCATCATCGTGCCCGTTGCCGGCCTGCTGGTGTACCGCACGGTCGATATTGCGGTCGTACGCCAGGCCGAGTTCCAGGAGCTGGGCCGCGACCGATTCCGTATCGTCACCGTACAGGCCGAGCGTGGCAACATCTACAGCGCCAACGATAATCTGCTGGCCACCTCGGTACCCTACTTCAGTCTGCACTTCGATCCCTACGTCGCCAGCCCCCGCGACTACTACGATCACATCGATAGTCTGGCCCTGCTACTGAGCCGCCACATCGACTCCGATCACACCCCCGGTGCCTGGCGCGACAGCCTGCTGATGATGCGCGATAGCGTCACCGGACCGGCCAACCATTACTTCAGACTCGCCGAAAGCGTCAGCTACAGCCAGCTGTCCCGCATCCGTAAGTTTCCCATCTTCAATCAGGGGCGAATGGGCGGTGGACTCATCGTAGAAAAGCGTGCGGCCCGCAAGCGCCCCTTCGGTTGGCTGGCGCGCCGCACCATCGGATATAGCCATCCGGGCGGGGCCAAGGTCGGTCTAGAAGGGGCCTTCGATACCCAGCTAGCGGGCAGTAGCGGTAAGCAGGAGATGTTCAATATGGGCAACGGCGTCTGGCTGCCGACCGACAACCTGACCATCGTAGAGCCCACGGCCGGCGACAACGTCTATACTACCCTGGACGTCAATATGCAGGACATCGCCGAGAACGCCCTGGAGCGCGCCGTCCGCCAGCACCGGGCGGAGTGGGGTTCGGCCATCGTGATGGACGTAAAGACCGGTGCCATTCGCGCCATGGCCAACCTGGGGGCGGTCAACAAGGCCCGTGACCGCTACGCCGAACAGTACAACTACGCCATCTCCCGCTCCAACGAGCCGGGGTCTACCTTTAAGCTGGCCACTATGATGGCCCTGCTCGAAGATGGTCACATCGATCTGGATAGTGAGGTAGATATCGAAAACGGTACCAAGACCTTCTATGACCTCACCATGGAAGACTCCAACCCGCTCAGCAAGGGGTGGCGTACCATCTCCGTACGCGATGCCTTCGAGCAGTCCTCCAATGTTGGCATGGCCAAGCTGGTCGACAGCCTCTATAAGGACAATGAGTTCAGTCAGCGCCTCAAGGACTTTCACCTGGGCTCCGAGAGCGGCATCGAGTTGGAGGGCGAACGCGCACCCTTCATTAACGACACCAGTCGGGCGGGTTTCTCGGGTATATCGCGGGCCTGGATGGCCATTGGCTACGAAAGTCGCCTCACCCCGCTCCAGATGCTCACCTTCTACAATGCGGTAGCCAACGGAGGACGCATGATGAAGCCCTACCTCGTTACGGATATTAAACGCAACGGCCGCGTAGTAGAGGAGTACAAACCAACGGTGATCGATAAGAAGATCGCCAGCGCAAAGACCATCGAGCAACTGCAATCGCTCCTCGAAGGTGTAGTCGATCGCGGCACCGCCAAGCGTCTCAAAACCGATCAGTACCGCTTTGCCGCCAAGACCGGTACCAGCCAGCAGAACTACAGCCAGAAGAACCGTAAGAAGAAGTATCAGGCCAGCTTTGCCGGCTACTTCCCGGCGGAGAACCCGACGTACACCATCATCGTGGTAGTCAAGGATCCTACCCAGGGCGCCTACTACGGGGGCGAGGTGGCCGGACCCATCTTCCGCGAGATCGCCGACAATATCTACAACAGCATGATCGAGGTGCACGAGCCCATCAATCAGGGTCCACGGCCCGTGCTCTATGCCAGTGAACTGCCCAGCCGCGACGCCGGCTTCTCCAGTGAGCTCGTCGAGGTGCTCGATTTTGTTAATGTGACCGTGGATTCGCTGCCCCAGTCTGAACTGGTAACGGTCAACGGCGCCGAGGAGCATGTAGAACTCGCCGCCATCTCACCGGGGGGGCAGCAGTTTCCTAACGTGCGCGGTATGCGACTGCGCGACGCGGTCTACGTACTAGAGAATGAAGGCTACGTCGTACACCCCCGCGGCGTCGGCCGGGTGGTCAATATGCGCTGGCAGAGTGACGGACGCGGTAAGCGCGGACAGGACGTCGAATTAATCCTCCGCTAAGTCCATGCAGCTCCAACACCTCATCCACTCCTTATCACAGCGTTCTTCGCCGGACTTCACGGATACCCAGATCAACGGGATCGCCTTCGATAGCCGCAAGGTGCAGGCAGGCTACCTGTTCGTCGCCATTCACGGTACGCAGGTAGACGGGCATGCCTACATCCAGCGGGCGGTGGACGCAGGTGCGGTGGCCGTGGTCGCCGAGCAAGGTCGCTACACCGCCGATGCCACCCCCGTGCCCGTAATCCTGGTGCCAGATAGCGCAAAAGCCCTGGCGCAACTCGCCGATTGCTGGTACGGATCGCCTAGCCAGGAGCTCCAGCTAGTCGGTGTCACCGGTACGAACGGTAAGACTACGGTAACCACCCTGCTACACGATCTTTTTACCCAGCTGGGGTACCGGGCCGGACTACTATCTACGGTAGAGATCCGCATAGGCAAGGCGCGGCGCAGTGCTACCCACACTACCCCGGATGCCCTGGCGATCCAGGCCAGTTTGTCGGAAATGCGCGATGAGCGGGTCGATTATGTGTTTATGGAGGTCAGCAGTCACGCCGTTCACCAGCAGCGTACGCATGGTCTGCATTTCGCCGGTGGGGTGTTTACCAACCTGAGTCACGATCACCTCGACTACCACGGCACCTTTGCCGCTTACCTGGCAGCTAAAAAGTCCTTTTTCGACCAATTACCCACCGGCTCCTTTGCGCTGATCAACGCAGATGACAAGCGGGGTGGGGTCATGGTACAAAACACCGCAGCTACCGTACACCGTTATAGTCTGCGCACACTGGTCGACTTCCACGCCCGGCTGCTGGCCAATACATCACAGGGCCTGCAACTAGACATCGCCGGCACCGAAGTCTTCTTCAAATTACTGGGTCGCTTCAACGCCTACAATCTCCTGGCCGCCTACGGAGTAGCGGTACTGCTGGACCAAGATCCGCAGGAGGCGCTCGTGGCACTCAGCGCGCTACAGGGTGCCGAGGGGCGCATGCAGCACGTGACCGATCCCAGCGGTCGCACCACCGCGCTGGTGGATTACGCCCATACGCCCGATGCGCTCGAAAATGTCCTGCAAACACTGCGCAGCCTGCTACCCAGCGGACACCAACTTAGCTGTGTGGTGGGAGCTGGCGGTGACCGGGATCGCAGCAAACGACCGGATATGGCCCGCATCAGCGCAGAACTCGCTGATCAGACGATCCTAACGAGCGACAACCCCCGCTCAGAGTCTCCCGAAGCCATCCTGGATGAGATGGAGGCCGGTGTACCGGCACACCTCGCGCATAAGGTGCTGCGCATTACGGACCGCCGTCAGGCCATCCGCACGGCTGTACGCCTCAGGCCGGAGGTACTGTTGGTGGCCGGCAAGGGGCACGAAACCTACCAGGAAGTGGCGGGAGTACGTACCCCCTTCGACGACCGGGAGGAATTAGCTCACGCTCTAAATACTGTGGCCCGTGTTAATTGAGCTATTCGATTGGCTGCGTGCCACCTTCGGCGATTTTCCGGGTGCGAACCTGCTGAGCTTTCTCAGCGTGCGGGCCGGCGTGGCCATCATCGTGTCCCTGCTATTAAGTATCGTGACGGGTGGCCGCATTATCCGCTACCTCCGCCGGCAACAGATCGGGGAAAGCGTGCGCGACCTTGGGCTGGAGGGACAATTAGAGAAGAAGGGTACCCCGACCATGGGCGGTCTGATCATTCTCCTGGCTGTCCTGCTTCCATCGTTGTTGTTCGCTAAGCTGGACAATGTATACCTGATTACGATGCTGGTCGCCACGGTCTGGATGGGGGCCATCGGCTTTATCGATGACTACCTGAAGATCAAGCATAAGAACAAGGACGGTCTGGCCGGTAAATTCAAGGTAGCCGGTCAGGTCGGCCTTGGATTACTCATCGCCTCGATCATGCTCCTAAGTGAGCAGGTGGTGGTGCGTATGAACGTCAGCGCAGCGGAGGCCGATGGGATCACCGACATCCAACGGGTGGGGGAAGTACGCCACGTACAACTCGATAACGGTACTACCGTCGACCGGGCTGACTACCGGACCACCCTCACCAACGTACCCTTCCTGAAGAATAGCGTACTCACTTACGCCAACGTATTCGGCATCGGTCGGCAACTGGCCTGGATCATCTTCGTACCCCTGATCGTCTTCATCGTGACGGCCGTCTCTAACGCCGCTAACCTGACCGATGGACTCGATGGCCTGGCTACGGGTACCTCGGCCATCATCGCCGGCACCCTGGCCGTGTTCGCCTACGTGGGTAGTAACGCCATCGCAGCCAACTACCTGGGTATCCTATACCTGCCGGGTACGGAGGAGCTGGTGATCTACAGTGGATGCCTGCTGGGTGCCTGCCTGGGCTTCCTGTGGCACAACAGCTACCCGGCCGCCGTCTTTATGGGCGATACCGGATCGCTCGCTCTGGGTGGGGTGATTGCGGCACTGGCTATTCTGTTGCGCAAAGAACTCCTGATCCCGATCCTCTGCGGCATCTTCGTCATTGAGAATCTTTCGGTGATGGCGCAGGTGAGTTACTTCAAGTACACCAAACGCAAGTACGGGGAAGGACGCCGCATCCTGCGCATGTCGCCCCTCCACCACCACTACCAGAAGGCGGGTATGTCGGAGGTGAAGATCGTGATCCGCTTCTGGATCGTGGGCATCCTGCTCGCCGTAGCCACCATCCTAACCCTCAAAATCCGCTAAGATGGCACAGCACCTCGTCGTACTGGGAGCCGGAGAGTCCGGAGCAAGCGCCGCCCGCCTGGGGCAGCGTGAGGGCTATACCGTGTTTGTCAGCGACGCGGGCAGGGGCAGCGAACAGTACCTCCAGGAGCTCGCCACCGCTGGAATAGCCGTCGAGATCGGTGGGCACACCGAAGCCGAGCTGCTCCGAGCTGATGTGGCCGTCAAGAGTCCTGGCATACCGGAAACCGCACCACCAGTGGTCGCGCTGCGGGAGGCCGGCATTCCCGTGATTTCCGAGATCGAATTTGCCGCCCGCTTCGTTCATCCGGATGCTACCGTGGTGGGTATTACCGGAAGCAACGGGAAGACCACCACTACACTGCTTACCCACCACCTACTGCACATGGCCGGTGAGCGGGTGGTAGCCGGTGGAAATCTGGGCGACAGTTTTGCGCGCCTCCTGCTGGACCACGCCCCGCAGGATATCTACGTGCTCGAACTGAGTAGCTTTCAGCTAGATGGGATCGTGCGCTTTCGGCCGCAGATCGCTGCCGTGCTCAACATCACGCCCGATCACCTGGACCGCTACAACTACAGTCTGGACGCCTACGCAGATAGCAAACTGCGGATCGCCCACAATCAGCATCCGGGGGATCACCTGATCGTACTGCAGGATGCCAAGACCATCGCACCCGCGCGCCGCCGCAACCCGACACGCGCCGCGGTTACAGAAATAACGCCAGCAACGGCCATTCAGGGAAGTACTATCCAGGTAGGAGCGCAGACCTTTGCGCTAGGCACCGGACAGCTGCGGGGACGGCACAATGCCATGAACGCCCTGTTTGCCGTGCAGATCGCCCTACAACTTGGCGTAAGTGCCGAGGAAATTCAACTGGCCCTGGACAGCTTCCGCCCGGCACCGCACCGTATGGAACTTATCGCTACCTCAGACGGCCGTACCTGGATCAATGACAGCAAAGCCACCAATGTGGACAGCACCTACTTCGCCCTGGAAGCGATGACGGGACCTACCGTCTGGATCGCCGGCGGGACGGATAAGGGTAATGACTACAGTCCGCTACACAAAGTGATGGGCGATAAGGTCCACACCCTCATCTGCTTAGGCCTCGACAACGAGAAACTGAAGGAGACCTTCGAGTGGGTATCACGCATAGAAGAATGCCAAAGCGCCGCTGATGCCGTACAGCTCGCTGATCGCTATGCCGGGGTGGGGGACACGGTGCTACTAAGCCCGGCCTGCGCCAGTTTCGACCTATTTAAGAACTACGTAGACCGGGGCGACCAGTTCCGGGCCAGCGTGCAACAAACTGCCGGATGAACCTATCGACGCGCATAGCGACCGAACTGCGGGGTGACCGTGTGATGTGGGCCATTATCGTCCTGCTCGCCCTCATCTCTATGGTCGCCGTGTACAGCGCGGTGGCTAACCTGGCCTACCGCAATTCCGGTGGGGCGGTCAACGGCTACATCCTGAAGCACGGTATCATACTGGGCTTCGGTCTGGTGGTGATCTACGTGGGCCACCTGCTGGCGTACACCAAGTACTCCCGCTGGGCCCCGACGATGCTCATCATATCGATCGTATTACTGCTGCTGACACAGGTAGCGGGTACGGACATCAACGGCGCGCGGAGGTGGCTGACTATTCCGTTCATCAACCAGACGTTCCAGACCTCCGACTTTGCGAAACTGTCGCTGATCCTGTTCGTGGCCCGGGCCATCGGCTCAAAGCAGGATGTGATCAAGGACTTTAAGGAAGCCTTCGTGCCGATCATCCTGCCGGTGCTGGCGGTGTGTCTGCTGATCGCGCTGGCGGATCTATCGTCTGCCATTATGCTTTTTCTGATCTGTATCCTGATGATGATCGTAGGGCGGGTAGCGATCCAGTATATCGTCATGCTTATCCTGCTGGGCATCAGCGTGTTCAGCATTCTGGTCATGGTGGGATCTAAGTATCCGAATTTGGTGCCGCGCGCCGCTACCTGGGAAAAACGGATCGAAACCTACTTCAACCCCGCCGCTGCGCAGGTGGACGACCGCCGGCAGATCACCGGGGCCATGATCGCCATTGCCAACGGGGGCGTGATCGGCGTAGGCCCTGGCAACTCTACCCAGCGGCACACGCTGTACAGCGCCCAGTCGGACTTCATTTACAGCATCATCGTCGAAGAATATGGCGCGGTCGGTGGGATCGCCCTGATCGGTATCTATCTACTCCTATTTGTCCGGGTGATCCGCCTGGTGACCAGGAGTAGTAAAGCATTCGGGGCCATGGTGGCCTTCGGGATCGGGCTATCGCTCCTCCTCCAGGCCTTCCTCAATATAGCGGTCAACCTCGACCTGCTGCCCGTCACCGGACTGACCTTGCCGCTGGTGAGTATGGGGGGCACGAGCACATTATTTACCTGTATTTCGCTGGGCATCCTGATGTCGGTATCGAAGTACATAGAAGCCGTGACCGCCGATGCTACCTAGACCTCCCCGATTCATCATTAGCGGCGGCGGCACCGGGGGACACATCTTCCCGGCCATTGCCATTGCCGACGAGCTCAGGCGGCTGCACCCCGACGCGGAGTTTCTCTTCGTCGGCGCCAAGGGGCGTATGGAAATGACCAAGGTACCCGCCGCCGGCTACCGCATCGAAGGACTGTGGATCAGCGGACTCAAGCGGGCCTTCAGTCTGGACAACCTAAGCGTACCGGTGAAGGTGCTGACCAGTCTATTCCGCTGCCGCACCATTTTACGGCAGTTCCGTCCGGACGTAGTAGTAGGTACGGGTGGCTACGCCGGGGCGCCCATCCTGTATGCCGCCGCGCGCATGGGTATTCCTACCCTGATCCAGGAGCCCAATGCCTTTGCCGGTCTGGCCAACAAGTGGCTCGGCCGCCGGGTAGATAAAGTATGCGTTGCGTTTGCCGGGATGGCTAAGTTCTTCCCCGCCCATAAACTCATCATTACGGGTAATCCGGTACGCGAGCAGTTGCTCGACCGGGTCAAGCAGCTCGAAGCACGACAGCCCGAACGGGAGCTCACCGTTCTCCTCATGGGCGGATCGGGCGGCGCCCGTTCTCTCAACGAAGCCATGGCAGCCAGCACCGAGCTCATACGGGCGCGGCCGCAGGTGCAGTGGATCTGGCAGTGTGGTGCTTCCTACCTGACGACCTACGCGGGTAGCACCACGGCAGCGCTGGAGAATGTGCACCTGTCGGCCTTCCTCGATAAGATGGACGAAGCCTATGCTAGTGCCACCGTGGTGATCGCCAGGGCGGGAAGCACCACCATCGCGGAAATTGAATACCTGGGCAAGCCCACCATCCTCGTACCCAGCCCCTGGGTAGCTGAAGACCATCAGACTAAAAATGCCGAGGCATTAACCAAAGAAAAGGCTGCCATTTTAGTGCCGGATCAGCGGGTAAAGGACGACCTTGTGCCCCGGGTACTGCAGCTGCTCGACGATCCGCAGGAGCGGGACAGACTCAGCCGCAACGCACGTGCTCTGGCTCACCCGGGTGCAGTTACCCGCATTGCCGAAGAAGTGCTGCAACTAATCCCCACACCTACCTCACAAACCGATGTGCATGCAGTTGTCTGACGTCCGACGCGTATACTTTATTGGCATCGGCGGCATCGGTATGTCGGCCGTAGCACGCTACTTCCGTAGCCGTGGGTTCGAAGTCATGGGCTACGACAAGACGGCTACCACCCTGACCAGGACACTGGAGGCAGAGGGGATGCAAATCCACTACACTGCTCGACCCGAACTCCTGCCTGCACCGGCAGCGGACCTGCTGGTCGTCTACACACCCGCTATTCCCACTGACTTTGCGGAATTGCAGCGTGCCAGGGCGGGTGGGCATACCCTGATGAAGCGGTCACAGGTGCTGGGCCTGATCAGTGAAGCCATGCAGTGCGTAGGTATCGCGGGTACCCACGGGAAAACGACTACGACCACGATCACTACCTACCTGATGATGACCGCGGGGCTGGATCCTTCGGCATTTCTGGGGGGAATCGCGCGCGACTTCGACGGAAACTATGTGCACGGTGACAGTGACTGGGTGGTAGTAGAGGCGGACGAGTACGACCGTAGCTTCCTTACGCTGCATCCGGAGATCGCGGTAATCTTATCTACCGACCCTGACCATCTGGATATTTACGGTGACCACGAGAAGATGATCGAGACCGGCTACCGGGCCTACGCCCGGCAGATCAAGGCGGGCGGGCAACTGATCGTGCGCTACGATATTGCCGATCAGTTTACTGATCTGGACAGCGTGCTCGTATCGACCTTCGGTATCGGTCGGGGCGACTTCTGCGCCCACAATATCCGCGTGGTGGACGGAGCCTTCGAGTTTGACCTACGGGAACCGGATGGCCACCTGATCCAGAACCTCCGTACGGCGCTACCCGGCCGGCATAATGTCGAGAACGCGGTGGCTGCCTGTGCGGTGACGAGGCTCGCGGGCGGTGACGAGGTGCATCTACGGGAGGGGCTGGCCAACTTTCACGGTATCGCGCGGCGCTTCGAGACCGTCTACCGGACTGATGAACTGGTGATTATCGATGATTATGCCCACCATCCGACGGAACTGGACGCCACCATCCGTGCGGCGCGCGAGCTGTACCCTGACCGGACTATCCGCGGCGTGTTTCAGCCCCACCTGTATAGCCGTACACAAGACTTCGCGCCGGGATTCGCCCGCGCATTGGATCGACTGGACGAGGCGATCATCATACCGATCTATCCCGCGCGGGAGGCTCCCATCGCCGGGGTGACCAGCCAGCTGGTCTACGGTATGATGAAGAACGAGAAGCGGCGTTTGCTGACGGACGTGCAAATGTTGGAAGTGACGGCGCAACTTACGGATGGGGTACTTCTGTTGCTCGGCGCGGGTAATATCGATGCCTTGGTACAGCGCATTGTAGCCCAGCACACTAAAACGGTACATCATGGCGAATAAAGTAACGACTGCACTCGGACAGGCATTAGCCAGTGTATTCATCGCGGTACGGCAGTACGGCTGGATCTTCGTGCTGTTATTCGTCGCAGTGCTGGCCATATCGGCTATCACCGAGCGCGAGGCGGCCCACATCAGCGCTGTGCAGGCTGTAGTGGAACCCCTGCCGGAGAATGCCAATCTCGTGGAACCGGAAGAGTTGCTTGCTCTGCTTCAGTCCAGTTTTACTAAACCACTGGACGAGCTGATGCTATCCGACGTAGACATCGAACGGGTTGAGGAAGTACTGGAAGCTCAGGCCTTCGTGGGTGATGCTGAGGCCTACGTGGATGCCGACCTGGTGCTGCACATTACCGCCGAGCAACGGATCCCCCTACTGCGAGTCATCGCCGATAACGGACAAAACTATTACCTTGATCTCGATGGCGTGCGCCTGCCCCTCAGCCCTAACTATACGGTGCGCGTACCCGTGGTGACCGGCAAGGTCGTAGCCTGGTCGAACGACTATCTGGATCAATCCGCCCACCAATTGAACCAACTGATGGAACTAGGTCATTACCTACGCAAGGACGCCTTCCTGAATGCCCTGATCGAGCAGATCGACCTGACGGCAAGTGGTGAACTGGTGCTGGCCCCTAAACTCGGCGATCAGCTGATCTACCTGGGCCGCTACGACAAACGAGAAACCCCTAAGCGCCTCGAGCGCCTTAAGATATTTTACCGCGAAGGACTTCCGTACGAGGGTTGGAGGAAGTACCGGAGCTTTGACCTACGCTACGCCGATCAGGTGGTAGCAAAGAAAGTTTAACGCACACATTCTCTGACGGCACGATGATGACCCCATTTTGCCTTCATACACTCTTTTCAAACCTTGGGATATAATGACTGATACCACACATTTGAACACAATCGCCGCACTCGATATCGGCACCACCAAAGTCTGCGCGCTCGTCGGTCGACGCGACGCCAACGGACGGGTGGAAATACTCGGCACCGGAAAGGTCGAATCGGAGGGCGTCATGCGCGGCGTAGTCTCCAATATCGAGAAGACCGTACGCGCAATCACCGAAGCCCGTCGCTTGGCCGAGCAAGCTAGCGGACAGACCTTCGAGACCGTCCATGTAGGCATTGCGGGCCAGCATATCAAGAGCCTGCAACACCGCGGTATGCTAATGCGGGATAACCCACATTCGGAGATCGGACAGCGCGACATCGATCGCCTGATCGGTGATATGCACAAACTAGTGCTGCCCCCCGGCGACAAGATTTTACACGTAATTCCACAGGAGTATACCGTGGACAACGAGCAGGGTATTGTAGATCCCATTGGAATGTCCGGCTCGCGGCTCGAAGCGAACTTCCATATTATCACTGGTCAGATTACCGCGAGCAACAACATCAACCGCTGCGTGGAGCGTGCCGGTATGCGGATGGCTAACGTCACCCTGGAGCCGATTGCTAGTTCGGCCTCCGTACTGTACGACGATGAGAAGTTTGCCGGTGTAGCCCTGGTCGATATCGGCGGCGGTACCACGGATATCACCATCTTCCAGGAAGGAATCATTCGGCACACTGCCGTCATACCCTTCGGTGGCCACGTGATCACCAAGGACATCAAAGCGGGTTGTACCGTGATGGAAGCGCACGCCGAAAAGCTCAAGGTCAATTACGGCAGTGCCCTGGCCAGCGAAGTCTACGAGAACCGTATGATCGTGATCCCGGGCCTGCGCGGACGCGAACCCAAAGAGATCAGCGAGAAGAATCTGAGTCTCATCATTCAGGCCCGCGCCGAGGAGATCCTCGATCACGTGCTCTGGGAGATCCGTCGCTCCGGCTTCGATGGCAGTCAGCTCATCGGCGGTATCGTACTGACCGGTGGTGGTGCCCTACTCAAGGACTTCGACAAACTGACGATGCTGCATACCGGCATGAGTTGCCGCGTAGGATCCCCCGTGGAGCACTTGGCTCACGGCTATACCGAAAAGCTGACCAGCCCCATATACGCTACGGGAGTAGGACTACTCCTGCAGGGCTTTGCTGACATAGACGCCGGTCGGGTGAAGATCGCTCCGCCCAAAAAGGAAGAGCCCACCACTGAGCTGGAGCTGGAAGAGCAAATCAAGGAGGATGCCAACGCGCCGAATTGGTTCGATAACGTCTTCAAGCGCACCAAGGAATGGTTCGAGGCGGAACCCGATCGCGATTTCTAATCGTGCACGGGGGTTCTGATACCCGCACCGCACCCGCGGCCCCCCGCCCGGGTGTACCTTAAACGCTGAAATGTCAGCGAATTCAATTAAATTAGAGTACCTAACCCGACGGTCCATTTTCAGTAAGCCAAGCTGAAGAAAATGTAGAACCGACGAGTGTAATAAATAGACATGATCATCGACTTCCCACAGGGAGAATCTCCCATTATCAAAGTGATTGGCGTAGGCGGCGGCGGAAGCAATGCCGTAAATCACATGTACGAGCAAGGCATCATCGGCGTGGACTTTGCTATTTGCAATACCGACCATCAGGCCATGGAGCTAAGCCCCGTACCGACCAAGGTGCAGTTGGGTCCCCACCTGACCGAAGGCCGTGGAGCCGGCTCGAAGCCTAACGTAGGTAAACTGGCCTGCGAAGAAAGTATCGAGGAGATCCGCAAATACCTCGACAACAACTGCCGCATGGTATTTATCACCGCCGGAATGGGCGGTGGTACGGGTACCGGAGCGGCCCCCATCATTGCGCGGACCGCCCGGGAAATGAATATTCTCACGGTAGGTATTGTCACCCTGCCCTTCACCTTCGAGGGGCGCCGACGGGCTACCAACGGAATGGAAGGTCTGCAGGAACTCAAGGACAATGTCGATACCCTCATCGTGATCTCCAACGATAAGTTGCGGCAGATCCACGGTAATCTTAACCTAAGCGACGCCTTCTCTAAGGCGGATAACATTCTGACGACGGCCGCCAAGGGCATCGCCGAGATCATCACCGTCGCCGGTTACGTGAACGTTGACTTTGAGGACGTGAACACCGTCATGCGGGACAGTGGTGTAGCCATCATGGGTACGGCCAATGCCGAGGGTGATGACCGTGCCCGCGTAGCGGTAGACCAGGCACTCCATTCTCCACTACTGGAAGACAATGATATCCGTGGGGCCAACCACATCCTGCTGAACATTACCAGCGGCACCCGGGAGGTGACGATGGACGAGATCTTCGAGATCACGGAGTTCGTACAGGAAGAGGCGGGCTACGGCACGGACCTCATCTGGGGTAACTGTTTTGACGAAGCGCTGGGGGATAAGATCAGTGTGACGGTAATCGCTACCGGCTTCGGTGACCGCAAGGCCGCCAACCGTAGTGTAGCACCGGAACGGCAGACCGTGCACCTGGAGGAAGAGCAGGAGGAGACCACCCCCCGCCGCACCAAGCTCAACGAGATCACCGGAGAGGAGGATCCCGTAGGTTACGGCAACAGCAAGACCACCACCTTCGAATTCGAGGATATGGAGGAGGCAAAAGCGCGACTCCAGGCCCGTCGTCGGACGAGTGGCAGCTTTACCCAAAGCTTCATTCAGGAGGAGGAAGAAGCCCGTCGGGCCGCCGAACGCCGCGAGCAGGAACTGCGCGACCAGCAGCGCCGTGAGGCCCTGCGTCAACGCAGCGAACTGCCTAAACTCAGTAACCCCAAGGTGGTCAACGAACTGGAAAATCAACCCGCCTACCTTCGGCGGAATATTCAACTCGATAACACCGCCCCGAGCAACCAGCAGGAGATGAGTCGCTGGACGATAAACGATGATGAGGAGCGGCCCTTACGGCGCAATAACTCCTTCCTGCACGACAACGTCGACTAGTCGACCCCAAGAAGTTTAGTTTATTATATCCAAGTTAATGCTGGTATCTCCCGGGATATCAGCCTTAGCAATCACACCAGTTTAGCTTTGGACGCGGGTAGCGGGGGGTCAATCCTGCTGCCCGCTTTTTGTTGTCATGAACTTGGGTGGGGTAGTCCGTGTCCTTAGTAGACAGTTACCTCTACCGCATGACCTTCCGCTCCCTACTCTTGCTCATTGCATCTATTCTAGCAGTTGGTTGCAACGATGATGATGGCACGTTTCAACCGCTTGATCGCAACGAACCCGACGATGTGGTGGGCCTGAGCTACGTGCAGGCACCCGAAGATCGGGGTCTGGCTACCATCTATTCAGCGCTTACTTCCGCGCTTCGTGCCAATGCTAACATTAGTATCGTCGCGGAGATAGACCATCAGGCGAATGCGCAAGCTATCAACGAGCAACTTGACTCAACCCGGGTGGTACTCTTTGGTAATCCGCGCCTCGGTACCCCACTTATGCAGATCAACCCACAGGCCGGATTGGACCTGCCTCAGAAGATGCTGGTCTACCGTCCGGGGGACGATGAGGTGATCGTGGCATACAATACGCCTACGTACCTCGCTAACCGGCACGGTGTGGGAAGTGCCGCTACGCTACAGACCATTGAGGATGCACTCAGAAATCTGGCGGGTACAACGGGTATGGGTGATGTTGAGGACGCTGAGGACAATGATGTAGCCCTCAATGAGGGGGTAATAGGTCAGACTGATAAAGGCACGGTAGACTCAGTCTACATGCGCCTACGCGCCGCGCTATTTAATAATCCGGATATTACAATCGTAGCGGAACTGGACCATCAGGCCAATGCCGCGTCGGTAGGTCTCGACCTGCCTCCCATCCGGCTCATCGTATTCGGGAATCCAGCCCTTGGCACGCCACTGCTGCAGGATGAGCAAATTA
This sequence comes from Neolewinella maritima, assembly GCF_923081025.1. Classification (GTDB taxonomy): domain Bacteria; phylum Bacteroidota; class Bacteroidia; order Chitinophagales; family Saprospiraceae; genus Neolewinella; species Neolewinella maritima. Next base: position 1,421,734 of record NZ_CAKLPZ010000001.1, read on the forward strand.
TTGGCATTGATCTGCCTCAGAAAATGCTGGTCTATGCGTCAGGCGACCGAGACGTGACCGTAGCATATAATGATCCCTTCTACCTGGCTGAGCGCCACGGTGTGGACCGCGATATTCCCGAATCAGCGACCATACGGGATGCCCTGGCGCAGTTGACAGAAATCGCATTAGGCAGATAGCGCTATCTTAAAGCACCTGCAGGTGCGCTCCAGACAATGAAGAAAAAGGCCGTCACCATATATGATATAGCTCAGCGCCTCCGGCTGAGCCCATCTACCGTGTCCCGTGGCCTACGCAACGATGCCCGGATCAATACCAATACCAAGAGGTTGATCGCCGATACTGCCGCCCAGCTTAATTATCAACCCAACCGTGTGGCTGCCGGCCTACGGGGCGGATCGACCAAAACGATCGGCCTTATTGTACCGCGTATTAACCGCGACTTTTTTGCCAATGCGATCAGTGGGATTGAGCAAGTGGCCCGCCGGCATGGATTTCAACTCATCATCACCCAAAGCAACGAACGGCTAGCTGCCGAACGGGAGAACGTCATGGCGCTGACGGCCGCCCGGGTCGACGGTATTCTGGCCAGTTGTTCCCTGGAAACGGATACGATGGACCACTTCACCGTCCTGCAAAAGCGTCATTTTCCGCTTGTCTTCTTTGACCGAGTACCCGACCACTTCATCGGTCACCGGGTAGTAGTGGACGATGAGGGACTCGCATACCGTGCGGTGCAGCACCTGCTGGAGCAGGGAGCGCGCAAGATCGCCCACCTTGGCGGACCGGATAGTGTAAATATTTACGCCAACCGGTACAAAGGATATGTGCGTGCCCTACGGGAAAACAACTTGCCGCTACGCCCGGAGTATATCGACCGCAACTGCCTCACCGAGCAGCAGGGGTATCCGGCTACTGAAAAGCTGCTGCAACTACCGGACCCGCCCGAGGCAATTTTTTCGGCATCGGACTGGACGGCGCTCGGGATCGCCAAATATTGCAAAGATCACGGGATTGCGGTTCCGACCGATCTGGCCTTCATGTCCTTCGCCAATGAGCCGTTCACTAGCATCATCGTGCCGGCTATTAGTAGCATTGAGCAGTTTAGTGAACGAATGGGTGCTGCTGCCGCGGAGCTACTGTTTCGACAGATCAGTAACAGCGAACCCCTTGCTCCGGAGCGGGTAGTGATCGACGGTGAGTTGATCTTGCGAGAATCTTCGCACAGGCAGTGAATCCGGACGATCTAGATCAATAAAAAAGCCCCCCATCGACCGGGATCGATGGGGGGCTCATGGTAGATCAGGACTTACGCGTTGAGCGTGTACTCGAGGGTGATGTCCGCATTGAGGGCGCGACTCACCGGACAGTTCTCCTTGGCGCCGTTGACGATCTTGTCGAAGGCATCCTTTTCGATATTCTTCACCTTCGCCTTAAGGTTGAGGTGACTCTCCTTGATGGTCTTGTCCTGAAAATCGATGGCGCAATCGGTATCGAGTGCGGTAGCTTCGTAGCCGGCCTCGCCGAGAGCGTGACTTACCGCCATGGTGAAGCAGCCGGCGTGGGCCGCGGCGATCAGCTCTTCGGGGTTCGTTCCCTTGCCGTCCTCGAAGCGGCTCTTGAAGGAATAATTGGTTTTGTCCAGGACGCTACTCTTGGTGGTCAGGTTACCCTTGCCATCCTCAAGTGAGCCGGTCCAGTGTGCAGATGCAGTACGTTTCATTTAGCTTGGTTTTTTCTTTTGCTTACTGGATCGCCGGTGCTTTTGTTCGCACCTGTCTACCTTTCCCCCCATGAAGACAGCTATCGTAACGGGAGCCAACCGCGGCCTGGGTAATGAAGTAGTACGGCAACTCGCTGCCGCTGGCATGCGCGTCATTCTTACCAGCCGGTCCGGCGATGGGGCAAGTGCTGTGCAGGGTATACAGGGTGCGGTGCTATATCACCAACTCGACGTCACGGATGTAAGCAGTATTCATGAGCTGATAGCCTATGTAGCCGCCGAGATCGGCACCGTCGATGTGCTAGTTAACAATGCGGGAATCCACTACGACACCTATCAGAATACCCTTACCGCTGACTTCGCCATCGTAGAGGAGGCCTGGCAGGTCAACACGCTGGGACCGTGGCGACTAACCAAAGCCCTCTATCCCCACCTGCGTAAGGGTGGAGGGGGAAGGGTAGTTAATGTTTCCAGTGCTAGCGGTTCCTTTGTGGATTCCTGGGCGGGTACTCCAGCCTACGCCGTTTCTAAGGCTGCGCTAAACATGCTTACCGTCAAGATGTCACATGATCTAGCCGATGCTAATATTTTGGTCAATGCAGTATGTCCGGGCTGGGTCCGTACCCGGATGGGCGGGGAAGACGCCACGCGTAGCGTAGAAGAGGGTGCGAAGAGTATTGTATGGGCGGCGCTGCTAGACAATGACGGACCCACGGGCGGCTTCTATCGCGACGGCGAGCCGATGCCCTGGTAGCGGAATAGCTAGCGATATACCCGGTCTACCAGGAAGGCGTGGGGGAGGGTAATTAGCGACACGAGCATAAATACTATCCCCAGGTCTATTCCTTCTACTGTGCCCTGCGCCAGCCAACCATAGACTGCACCCAGGCTGATCAGTGCACCCAAACTCAGGGGAAGTAGCTGTCGGCCATACGCCCATACGTCTGCCGATAGCCTATGCCGGTGTAGATAGCCCCACTGCTCGACCGCCGCAGGCAGGGAGTGCCACAGTAGAAAAAATACAGCAAAGCCAAGTAGTAGATCGGTCGACATGAATACAACAGTCAGGAGGATGACGTCAAGCAATCGACGTAGCGTGGCGCGGCGATTGGTCCGGTCAGCGTGCAGATCGAGTAGGGGAAGCAGCAGATTAGCAGCCACCAGCGCGCCGCATAGTACGATGGTTAGTGTACCATCGGGTGGCAGAGAACTTCCTACCATCCGTTCAATGATCGGCCGTGCTTCCGGCCAGTGAAGTAGTACGGGAAAGGAGAGGACGAAGAGTCCCCAGGCCATGCGGGAGGCTAGACTGCCTATTCCGTAGGATTGCCCGAAATGGTACACGCTGACTCCCAGAAAGAGCAGCAGGGCCAGCAGGGGGAGTAGCAGCCACAGTCCGCCGTACAACAGCATCAATACGAGGTAAAAGGCAAAGAACTTCCACCGCTGCACCCGCCACGACTGCCCCGGATACCGGGCCTGGAAGATGAGGTGATCCGCTGCTCCATGCGGAATACCCAGTACGATAAGCAACACTGCTACCGAGCTCGCCGACAGATCAGTACGCGCTGCGCTGTACTGCAACACAATGAGCAGGAGCAGACTGCACCCGCGGATGATCCAGGAAAGCGTATTGCCGCTCATCGTGCAAATGGAGTTAGAACTACTTAATCCTGCTACGGGATAGTAAGTTCAGCCCAGTTGCTTCGATCGTAAAACAAACACCTTGCTTGCCTAGAAACCAAACTGAGCGGGAAGCCACGTACTCAGGCCGGGGACCAGGGTGACGATCAGTAGGGCCAGTAACATGGCAACGAAGAAGGGGAGGAGGGGGCGTACCACCTTGCGGATGGTCGTGCCCGCCACACCGACCCCAATGAAGAGAATGGAGCCCACCGGCGGAGTACACAGACCGATACACAGGTTGAGAATCATGATGATGCCGAAGTGCACCGGGTCAATACCGATCTGAACGGCAACGGGTAGAAAGATCGGTGTAAAGATCAGTACCGCCGGCGTCATGTCCATGAACACCCCTACGAAGAGCAGGATCAGGTTGATGATGATCATGATGACCACCGGATTATCGCTGGTTGCGAGCAAGAAGGAGGTGATATCCTGCGGGATGTTTTCGAAGGCCATGATCCAGGACATCGAAATGGATGTAGCGATCAGGATCATCACTATGCTGGTCGTACCTACCGCGTTGAGAAATACACGGGGTAGCTGGGTTAGCGTGACCTCACCGTAGAAATAAGATAGCAGCAAACAGTACAGGACGGCAGCAGCGGATGCCTCCGTAGCCGTAAAGATTCCAACGACGATACCTCCGATGACGATGAACAGCAGCGCCAGACTGGGTAGCGCTTGTACGAACGAACGGCCCACCTCTCGGATAGAGAAACTACCACTAGTGGTATAGCCCTTGCGCTTGGCGATGATAGCCGCTACGGCCATCAGCAGGAAGCCAACCAGTAGGCCCGGTACATAGCCCGCCAAAAAGAGGGCAGCAATCGATACACCGCCACTGGCCAGACTATAGACGATTAGGATGTTACTGGGCGGTATGATCAATCCAGTAGTCGAGGAGGTGATGTTTACCGCAGCGGAGAATTCCTTGCTGTACCCTTCCTTTTCCATCGCCTTGCCCACCGTGCCACCCACCGCCGATGCGGCCGCGGCCGCCGAGCCCGCAATGGCGCCAAAAAGCATCGCGGCGATTATGTTGACGTGGGCCAGTCCGCCGGGAAGACTGCCCACCAGCGAGCGGGCGAACGCAATGAGCCGCCGGGCAATGCCCCCGCGGTTCATGATCTCACCAGCCAGGATAAAAAAGGGTATGGCCAGGAGTCCGAAGCTGTCGAGACCCGTGGCGGTCTGTTGCGCTACGGTTGTCAGTGCCGGTAGTGCTGGAATACTGACCAGCATGGTTATGGTAGCACTGATGCCGATGCACCAGGCAATGGGCATACCCAGACCGATCAGGACGACGAAGGAAAGTACGAGAATAGCGACTTCCATTAGCGGGGAGTAATTAGGTCGGGGAGGCGGTAAAAAATAATGAGCAGACCACTCAGGGGTACGACGGCGTACACTACCGACATGGGGAGGCCCAGAGCTGGAGAAGTCTGCCCAAGCGCAGCAGTAAGTAATACCAGGCGGGTGCCACCCACTACGAGTACCGCAAGGGCGAACAGGATAATCAGGGCGGCAATCAAGCGGACCGGCTTATTCGCTAGCAGATCGATGGAAAGGTGCATCCGCTGTCCACTGGCGTAGGCCGCCCCCAGGATCCCAATCCAGATAAGCAGGAAACGGGCGAGCTCTTCGGACCAGCTAGCCTGGTCAGCCATCACATAGCGCGTGAAAACCCCCCAGAGGACATCCAGCGTCATTACGGCAAGCATAACGACAAGGACTCCACCGAGGAGTCGATCTACCTTAGTTTTCACGTGCTGCCATAGTTTGTATCTGTTGAATCAGGGGATAGATCACCGGATCATCCCGGTAGCTTTCCAGAATGGCAGCGGTCTGCTCCATGAAGGGTGCCTTGTCCGGGCGGATGATCTCCACGCCATTAGCGATAACGGCCTCCAGTGCTTCCTGCTCGGCTTCTTGCCACAGTTTGCGCTGAAAGACGACGGCCTCATCTGCAGCCTCCTGAACCCAGGTCTGCTCCTGGGCGCTCAGGCGCTGCCAGGCTTCGGTACCGATGATGAGTATATCCGGGGTGGCAGTATGCTCATCCAGCGTATAGTACTTGCACACTTCGTAGTGACGGCTGGTGTAGAAGCTCGGTGGATTGTTCTCCGCCCCATCGACGACACCCTGCTGCAGGGCCGTGTAGAGCTCGCCGTATGAAATAGGCGTAGGGGAGCCGCCCAGCGCTTTAACCATCGTGATGGCGGTATTGCTAAGTTGCACACGGATTTTCTGCCCCTCCAGATCGGTCGGTGTACGTACGGGCCGGTCCTTGGTGTAAAACGAACGCTGGCCGGCATCGAAGTAGGCCAGTCCGCGCAGTCTGAACTGTTCACTCTCCGTAAGCAGCTCACGGCCGAGGGGGCTATCCTGAAACTTGTATACGTGCTCGCGGCCCGTAAATAGGTAGGGCAGGGACAGCACCGCCGTAGCGGGAGCAAAGTTTTCCAGTACGGCCGCCGATACTTTGGTCATCGCCATGCTACCAATCTGCACCAGTTCCAGACACTGTCGTTCGCTACCCAGCTGCTGATTGGGGTAAATAGACAGGGTGACTGTGCCACCGGACTTCTCCGCCAGCGCCTCGGCCATAAATTCCATGCCGAGGTGTACCGGATGACCGGTGTCCAGACCGTGCCCCAGGTGAAGTACGGTTCCTGCGTTCTTGTCCGCGCAGCCCAGAACAGTCAGTAGGAGGAGTATAGCGACGCCCAATCTCACGAGCGCAGGGTTTTGGCCGTAGCTAGCGCGTTGCGCACGTTTTCGGTGAGTCCGTCCATATCCCGATCCTTGAACACCGAGCTTCCGATCAGTTGAGATCCCAAACCAACGCAGACCGCACCGGCTTTGAACCAGCCCGTAAGATTGTCCAGCTCGGTGGTGACCCCGCCGGTGGGCATGATGCTGGTCCAGGGCTGCGGCCCGCGGATCGCCTTGATAAACTCCGGTCCGTACACGCTTCCGGGAAAGAGCTTTACAATTTCGCAGCCCAGCTCCTCCGCGCGGCCGATCTCAGACAGTGTAGCACAGCCAGGCAGGTAGGGCACCTTGCGGCGGTTGCACGTCAACGCTACATCCTCCCGTAAGGAGGCAGAAACGATGAAGTCGGCCCCCAACTGCATGAACAGGGCGGCCGTTGCGGCATCGTTAATCGAGCCTACGCCGAGCACCATTTCGGGCAGCTCCTGGCGGACGTACAGGCTAAGCTCCCGGAACGTCTCGTGCGCAAAGTCGCCACGATTAGTAAATTCCATGATATGACCGCCCGCGGCGTGGCAGGCGGACAGAATTTGTTTGCCCAGGTCGGCGTCGGCGTGGTAGAACAGTGGCATGATGCCCTGCGCGTGGATCGTTGTGAGTGTTTCGAGGCGGGTGTGAAGGGACAAGTAGAGCGTATTTAAGTGATGAGCGTAATAGGGTAATCTAGCCTAGCGGCTGACGCGGCCGCTGCCGTCACCATCGACCAGTTTGAGCACTTCGTCTACGGTGACCAGGTTAGCATCTCCGTAAATAGTGTGCTTCAGGCAGGAAGCTCCTACAGCGAAGTCCAGGGCACGCTGCTTGTCGTCTTTGTAGGTGAGCAGACCGTAGATGAGTGCTGACATGAAGCTATCGCCACCCCCGACCCGGTCCACGATATCCGTGATCTGGTAGGTCTCCGTTTCGAATAGTGTCTCCCCGTCGTAGAGCACACCCGCCCAGCTGTTGTGGCTGGCACTGATCGAACCCCGTAGGGTAGTAATGGTCATCTTGCAGCGGGGGAAGCGCTTCATCAGTTCCTTCAGTACAGGAAGGTACTTGGTACCGTCCACCGCTCCACCAGCCGTTACGTCTACCTCTTCGGGGTGTAGGCCAAAGTGCTTTTCAGCATCTTCTTCGTTGCCCAGAATGACATCGCAACCCTCTACGAGGGCGGGCATAACTTCCTGTGGGTCTTTGCCGTAGTTCCAGAGCTTCTTGCGGTAGTTGAGGTCGGTGGATACGGGCACCCCTAACCGGTTGGCGGCCTGTATGGCTTCCAGACAGGCATCGGCCGCACCCTGGCTTAGAGCGGGGGTGATGCCGGTCCAGTGAAACCAGTCGGCATCCTTGAATACTTCGTCCCAGTCTACCATACCTTTTTCGATGGTAGCCATTCCGGAGTACGCACGGTCGTATACAACCTTACTGCCCCGCTGCACGGCACCCATCTCCAGGAAGTAGATCCCCAGGCGCTCGCCACCCCGGATGATGTGCTGGGTCTGCACGTTGCGCTTACGCAGTTCCATGAGCGCACAGTTGCCGATGTCGTTGTCGGGCAGCCGGGTTACGAAGTGGGCGTCCAGGCCAAAATTGGCCAGCGCTACGGCTACGTTGCTTTCGCCGCCGCCATAGATGACATCGAACTGCTGTGCCTGGGAAAAACGTAGGTGACCGGGGGGAGTAAGGCGGAGCATAATCTCTCCGAAGGTGACGACTTTCATTTAGGAAAATTGAAGTAGTTGAGTGCGTTGGTATAGCAAATATCTTGGATCATCTTGCCGATGAAGGGCCGGTCGTCCGGCAGCATTCCGCGCCCGATGTCGTTACCGATCATGTTGCATAGCAGCCGGCGGAAGTATTCGTGACGGGGGAAGGATAGGAAAGACCGGCTATCGGTGAGCATGCCCACGAAGCGACTCAGTAGGCCCATATTGGACAGCACATTGAGCTGGTCTTCCATACCATCTAGCTGGTCCAGGAACCACCAGGCGGCCCCGTACTGCATCTTACCCGCTACGCTGCCGTCGTTGAAGTTGGCAACCATGGTAGCCAGCACGGCATTGTCGGCCGGATTGAGGTTGTAGACGATCGTCTTGGCGAGCTGGTCGGTGGTGTCCAGGGTGTTGAGCAGACGCTGTAGTCCAGGAGCCTGACGGTAATCTCCAATACTATCCACACCTGCGTCCGCGCCCAGGGTGTCGAGGATGCGGCTGTTGTTATTGCGCATCGCGCCGAGGTGGAACTGCTGTACCCAGCCCCGTTGGTGGTAGGCCTTGCCCAGTTCGATGAGCACGGCGGTCTGGAACACCTGCGCTTCGTGGGGGGTGACGTTCTTCCCGCTACGCCGTCGGGCAAACACCTGCGTCAGCTCACCTTCCGTGTAGTCCACGTCGTACAGCCGGGTCAGTCCGTGATCGGCTACCCGCCCGTCTAGCGCATGGAAGTAGTCGATACGCTGGATCAAGACCTCCAGCAGATCGGTATAACTATCGATATCCCGATCCGCCACGTCGGCCAGTCGGTCAATGTAATCGTTGTAGCCCGCTCCGTCGATCGCCAGCGCCTTATCGGGGCGAAAGCCCGGATAAACCCGTATTCCGTACCCCTCTTCACGCAGCGCACGGTGGTGCTCCAGGCTGTCGGTGGGATCGTCCGTAGTGCAAACGATGCGCACATCCATCTGCTCCAATAGTCCACGAACCCTGAATTTAGGTTCATGCAACCGATTGCCAACGTGGTCGTAAATAGTGTCGGCGTTGTCCGGACCCAGCAGATCGCTGATCCCAAAATACCGGTCCAGCTCCAGGTGCGACCAGTGGTACAGGGGGTTGCGCATGGTGTAGGGTAGGGTAGCAGCCCAGTTGGCGTGCTTCTGCCGGTCGGTAGCCGAGCCCGTGATACCGGATTCCGGAATACCGTTAGCGCGCATCGCCCGCCACTTGTAGTGATCGCCCCGCAGCCAGACGTCCGTCAGGCTGGTAAACTGATGGTTCGTAGCGATCTGCTCAGGAGAAAGGTGGCAGTGGTAGTCCATAATGGGCATACCTGCAGCGTAGTCATGGTACAGCTCACGGGCCGCCGCGGATTCCAACAGAAAATCAGGGGCAACCAGCGGATTCGTAGTGGGAGTAGTCATCTGGACGGCAATATAGGCATCCGCTACTAGCTTCTGCGTGCCGCCGGACGTTTTCTTGGTCCCTTGCGACTACCGTGTTTTGCAAACACCCGCTGATTAATCTCCTCGCCGCCCGGACGGTACTTTAGATCGTTGAGTAGTTTTTTGTAGGCTACGGCCCGTGATTTTCGCTCTACCCGCACGGGGGGGTAGCTGCCCAATCCCCGCTCGGGATCGCGCTGTACGATCTCCTTCACGGTAAACTCCCGAAGTTCAGGCACCCAGCGATGTACGAACGTACCTTCCTTATCGTGGTCCAGGAGTTGCTTTTCCGGACTATAGGTCCGTAGCGTATTGATCCCCACCATACCCGCTTGCATCTGCAGTTGCGAGAGGTGGATACCGGGTTCGTAGTCCGTGTACAGGCGCGCCATTCCCTTATCGATACTGCGAAAGTCCAGGTGCAACAGGTGCGTGGCGGCGCTCGTGATCATCGCCCGCATCCGGAAGTTCATAAAGCCAGTGGTAGCCATACAGCGCATGCAGGCATCTACCATCGGCCAGCCCGTACGCCCACTGAGCCAGGCAGTAAGGTGCTCCGGCTTGTTTTCTAACTTTAACTCCCAAAAGTTTGGATTCAGTGGACGGTCCTCCATTTCCACTTCGGTCTCCAACCGCTGAGTAAAATGATCGTGCCAGTGCAGCCGGCTCAAAAAGCTACGCAGGTTGCGCGCCATGGCCTTACTCCAGGGGTCACCCGCAGCCTTCAACTCCTCGACCCGTTTACTCACGCGTTGATATACCGTTCGCACGCTGATCGTACCCCAGGCGAAGTGGACACTCAGCCTACTACAGTTATAAAATGCGGAGTTGGGAGAACTCATTCCCTTGCTGTAGTTGATCCCGCGCGCTTCCAGGAAGGTATGTAGCGTCAGTGCAGCGGCATCTTCGTTTACTGGTTGGATATATGACTGTTGTTCCTCATTCAGTGTTTTCTTAAAATGCATCATTTTCATTGGTCCTTCGGCCAGGACACCGAGCCACTCGGGTTTATGCATCCACTTGTCCGGAGTCAGCGTTGCGGTCGGGGGCGGGGCCGCCGGTGCAGGGGGACTACTATTGTCAGGAGAACGAACGGAATCTATACCCTGAAGCTGCACGATAGTACGGTACACATCGGGTACCCGTAGTCGGTCGATTCCCGGGGGTACCGCCAGCAGATCCGCCCGCGTAAAGGCTTCCCAAGCCTTGTGGCGTTCATTCCGATCCACCTTGCCGCGAAAGACCGCAAACTGCTGGTACTCGGTCCACTCCACCCCATGTGTCTGGCACCAGCTAGCCACCGCCCGATCCCGGCTGTAGGTACGGGCACCCCCGGTCTCCATATGACTCACCAGATGAGTAATTGGACGCAGCCGATGGAGCTGGTCCAGATAGTCCACCACTTCAGCGTGTGCGAACGCTAGGGTACCGCCTGCCGACGTGATGTTCTTATGCAAGCCGTTGAAGGCGTCACACTGGGCGTGTACGTGAAAGGCACTGGTTTCCGGCGCATCTAGCGCGGAAGGCTCAAGAATGAAGACCGGCATGACACTGCTGTGGTCGCGCAGCGCCGCGGTGAGGGCAGGGTTATCGTAGAGTCGGAAGTCGCGCTTGAGCCAGTAGATGCAGTTAGTAGCCATACTATTCAGACCGAACAGAGGAATAAAGGTTCGATACTGTGCGATCGTGCAAGGTGGCCGCAACTAGCGAGTAGCTTGACAGCATTTTAAGGTCACCCCCTACGTTAATTCCCCACACCTTTGCACCATGCTACCCGAGCAGCTCATTACCGATCGCTTACTCCTCAGTCCACCCGCACTGGCGGACGCATCGGCCATCATCGCGCTGGCTAACGATCCCCTGATCGCGGAAATGACCCTGGCGATCCCCTCGCCGTACGGGGAAGCGGACGCCGTACAATTTCTACACCTGGTAAATACAGCCAGGAAGACGGAGACAGGCTTCATTTACGCCATCCGCTCCCCGGAACAGCGGTCCTTTATGGGGGCGGTGGGGCTGCATTTGCATAAAAAGTACGGCCACGCTGAAATAGGCTATTGGATTGGCGCACCCCATCGCGGACAGGGATACGTGGCGGAGGCCGTAGGCGCGGTGATCGACGCCGGCTTCGGGTACACGGAGCTGCAACGCATCCATGCCATTCACCGCATTGATAATGCTGCATCCGGGGGAGTATTGCTGCACAACCGCATGACGCTGGAGGCTACACTGGACGACTACATGGTCAAAAACGGTATACCGCAGACCGTGCGGTCCTACCGCATTCTACGGCCTGAATGGGAAGCACGACGTACGCAGAAAGCGAATTAAAAAATTTATTCAAACAATTTGTATATATTTTATCCTTCCTGTACCTTGCGCCCATTATGACGATCAAACTACTGAGCTGCGATGCGATCCGTCCGGACCGTCGCGCCATTTCCCGCACCATCGAGGACATTGCTGACGATGTGGACAGCAACCTGGCCGCTGAGTTCACTGACATTCTGCTAGCGGGTTCTCCCGTCGATATCGAAGTCTCCTTCAACGAGAGTTCCGCCTACCGGGCGCTGCGTAAGCTTGACATCGATTACGAGCTGGTCGAGTAATGGACAAGGTCCGAATAGATAAATGGCTCTGGGCCGTGCGCATCTTCAAGAGCCGCACGCTAGCCACCGATGTGGTTAAGAAAGGCAAGGTCCGGCTCAACGGAGACCCCGTCAAACCGAGCAGTAACGTCACGGTCGGTGACCGGCTTACGGTGGTCAAGGAAGGCTTCAACCTGGACCTCGAGGTCGTCAAGCTGCTCAACAAAAGGGTGGGCGCTCCCCTTGCCATAACGGCCTACCTCAATCATACTACGGACGATGAGATGAACAAGTACAAGGACTGGTTCGTCGGAAAATCCAAGGGAGAACACCGGGAGAAAGGACTCGGCCGACCCACAAAGCGGGAGCGCCGCGATCTGGAGGGATTCAAGGAAGATGTTTTTGGTGACGAAGGGTAGGGGTGGGGTAGTGCTTTAGTTCCGCGGTTACCTGGTTCGGTGAGAAGTGCTGGATAGCTCGGCATACTTAGAGGTGGTTGGGTGCTGTTGATGCAGTCTTGCATTGCCTATCGCAGCTATCAACATAGGACTACCAGGTCACCGTACTACCATACTACAGAACTATCCCACTACCTTAGCCCATTCAATCCCATCCACTCTTGGCAAGCGCAGAACCCGTAGGTGTAATCGGAGCGGGCACGTTCGGCACCGCCATGGCCAATCTACTGGCATACAACACGGACGTACTCATGTACAGCCGCAGTGCGGAGCTTACCGAACGCCTCAACCGCGAACGCTTTCGCTTCGGCGTACCGCTGCACGAGCGGGTCACGGTAGTAAATGATTTTAGCCTCATCGCCGAGCGCTGCCAACTGCTCTTTCCCATTGTGCCGTCCAACAATTTCCGGGAGATGATGCGTAGCATCACCGACCACCTGCGGCCAAGTCACCTGCTAATCCACGGTACTAAGGGCTTGGATATTACCGGTATGGACGAGCTGGATATCCCCAAGAAGGGCATAGAGCGCAGGAATGTGCACACCATGACGGACGTCATCCGCCAGGAGAGCGTGGTGGTGCGCGTAGGTGCGTTGACCGGTCCGAATCTGGCGCGTGAACTGCTCGACGGACAGCCGTCCGCTTCGGTTATCGCCAGCAAGTTCGACGAGGTGATCGACCGGGCCAAGCTGGTCCTTAAATCCAGCCAGCTGCACGTATTCGGTACCCACGATATGCTGGGTGCTGAGCTGGCCGGGGTGCTCAAGAACGTGATCGCATTAGGCTCTGGCATCCTCAAGGGAGTCGGGCTGGGCAAGAATATTCAGGCCATGCTCGTTACCCGCGGACTGGTGGAAATGGTGCACTTCGGTCAGGCGCTGGGCAGTGATAAGCGCGCCTTCTTCGGTACGGCCGGCATCGGGGATTTGATCGCTACGGCGACCTCTAAGAAAAGCCGTAACTATATGTTTGGCTACCGCATCGGCTCCGGTGAAAGCCTGGCAGAGGTGACCGCCACCAGCCAGGAATTAGCCGAGGGGGTACGTACCCTGATGATCACCCGCCACCTGGCACGGAGCATGCGACTGCGGGTGCCCATCACCGAGATGCTCTACCAGATCGTTTTCGAGCAGTACCCGGTAACCGAAGCCATGAACTACCTGATCACCTACCCGTACGACGTTGACGTTGATTTCCTCTAAGCTTACCGTATGAACCTGAAGTCCCTACTCCCACACCTATTAGCGCTGGGCCTGTTCCTGGTCACGGTCATCGTCGTGTTTCTACCACAGTTTCAGGGTAAAAGTCTCCAACAGGGCGACATCGTACAGTACCGTGGCGCTAGCAGCGAGCTCCGCAACTACGCCGACCGCACGGGCGAGCGGACCAACTGGACCAACGGCATGTTTGGCGGTATGCCTACCTACCAAATATCTACGGTCGCCGATGGTAACGTCCTGACCGTAGCCAAACGAGCGTTTTTCGGCTTTCTGACCGGGCCGGCCGGCTACGTATTCAGCGGCATGCTTTGCTTTTACCTGATGATGTGCTTTGTGGGCGTGAACCCCTGGCTCGCCATAGCCGGTGCGGTCACGGTAGGGCTGGCCACGAATAATATCGTGCTTTATGGGGCCGGTCACGTCAGTAAATTAGGCGTCATCACCTTCCTGCCCCTGGTAGCTGCCGGCGTACTCCTTGCCTTCCGGCAGCGGTACCTGGTGGGCGGTGCGGTATTCGCCCTAGGCATGGGACTGGCTATCCTGACCAACCACCCCCAAATGCTGTACTACTTCGGCCTCACCCTGCCCCTGCTCGGTATCGCGGAATTTGTGCGGCATCTCCGGCAGAAGACCCTGCCCGTATTCGCCAAGGCGATGGGCGCACTACTGGTGGGACTCGGACTGGCACTCGGTGCGGGAGCCAGTAATCTGCTGACCACCACGGAATACCTGCCACAATCCATCCGGGGTGGGGCAGTACTGACCGGCGCGGCCGCCGGAGAGATATCCGACGAAAGTGCCAAATCCGGCGGTCTGGACTGGGACTACGCCATGCAGTGGAGTAACGGCTTCAAGGATCTCCTGGCCACCTACGCCCCCCTGGCCGCCGGCGGGGGAAGTGGACAGCAGGTAAGCAAGCAGACCGACTTTGGACAGGCGATGAGCCGTGCCGGTTTCCGCGTGCTGGCCACCATCCCCGCGCCCCTGTACCACGGTAGTCTGCCCTTTACGGAGGGGCCCATTTACCTCGGTGCCGTGATCTTCGCGCTCTTCGTATTCGGATTGTTTACCGCATCTACGCCCACCCGGGTCTGGCTCGGGGGAGGTACACTAATCGTTATCATTCTGAGCCTGGGCAAGAACGCCGAGTTCATCAACCGTCCGCTCTTCGACCTGCTGCCGCTGCTCGATAACTTTCGCACGCCCAACTCCGCCCTGAGTATTGCTACCTTTTTGATGGGCGCGTTGGGTCTATTGGGTATCAACCGTTGGCTTACGCTACGGGCCGTCGATCCGTTGCGCGCCGGCAAGCAACTGCGGCAGGCGGGACTCACCAGTGCCGCACTGGGCATTCTGGTCGTACTACTAGGCTTTGCCCTCGACTTCAACAGTCCACAGGACCTCGCTCAACTAGGTCGCTTTACTGGTGGGCAGATCGATGCGGCCGTGCTAGTCAGCCCGCTGGTAGCTACCCGCATGGACGTTTACACCAGCGATGCGCTACGTAGCCTGCTCTTCGTCGGTCTGGTGTATGCAGTACTGTACTTTTGGTGGAAGGGATCGCTATCCATCTTGCCCGCCGCGGCACTTCTTGCGGTACTCGGACTGGCAGACTTCGTAGGCGTCAACGGCCGCTACCTCACGCACGATGATTTTAAGCCCAATCGAGTAGTCAATAACGTGGTGCAGGCAAGTCCCGCCGATCAACAGATCCTGCAGGATCCCGACCCTAACTATCGGGTGCTAAACCTATCCCGGGCCCTCGACCAGGACGCCCTGACCAGCTACTTCCACAAGAGTATCGGCGGCTACTCGGCCGTCAAATTGCGCCGCTACCAGGACCTGATCGATGGCTACCTAAGCAAACGTGATCCCGGAGTGATCAATATGCTGAATACCAAGTACTTCCTGATCCCGGGTGAAGACGGCACCTTAACCGCTCAGGCCAACCCACAGGCCTTCGGTAATGCCTGGCTGGTAGATGAAATCACGCTGGTGGATGGACCGGATGCGGAGTTTGCCGCCCTGGGTACTACTGCCGACTTAAAGCGCACCGCCATTATTGGACCGGACTTCGCACCTGCGGTCTCCGCCCTCGATCCCAGTGGACAAGGTAGCGTGGAACTGACCGCGTATGAGCCCAACGACCTGAGCTACCGCTTCAGTTCGCCGTCTGAGCAGCTGGTGGTATTCTCAGAGATTTGGTACGGACCGGACCTGGGCTGGGAAGCGACCATAGATGGCGAGCCCGCCGAGCTACTGCGGGCCAACTACGCACTCCGTGCCCTGCGTGTGCCGGCGGGCGAGCACACCATTCGTATGACCTTTGCACCACGCAGCTATGCCCTGGGGCGCACCATTTCGCTCATTTGCAGCGTTCTGATTCTACTGGGCGTCGTCGCCGCTATCGTGTACCCACTGCTCCGTAACAGGGGAGGGGCCGCAGGTGCCACGCCCCTCAACGCTACTGCATGATCCTGACCCGTACCCTCCCTTACTTACTTGCTTGTGTACTGCTGATCGGCGGCTTGCTAGGCTGCGATGATGAGGACTTTGTCCCATCGTCCATGGATGAGCTGGAAACGTACTATCCGCTGGAGCTTAACCGCCCCGCATTCTATACCGTAGACAGTATTGTACTGCGGGGCGTCGTGGGGGGGACCCGGTACGACAGTAGCCGGAGCGAGGCGCGCGAGACGCTGGTGGAGTCGTTCGTTGCCGCGGACGGTCAGACCGTTTATCGCGGGGAACGCTGGGTGCGGAGAAACGATACCCAGGCTTTTCGCTTTGAGCGCACCTTCACGGTCAGTCGCACACCGCGTACCGTGGAGCGCAGCGAGGATAATCTGACGTTTACCAAGCTCACCCTGCCGCTTCGCGAGGGCAGCAGCTGGGATGGTAACGCGGCCTTCGACGAGCGGCGCTCGGTGAGTGTGGGGGGTGAGTTTCTGGATGTGTATTTCGGTTGGGACTACCGCTATTCTGCACTTGGTGATACTGCTACACTGGCCTCCGGTTTGCAGGTGGATAGCGTACTCACCGTCACCCAGGCCGAGGTGCTGGACAACCAGATCGACCTGCGGCGCGCTTACGAACGCTACGCCGCCGGTCTGGGATTGATCGAACGCTTCGTCGATGCTCGCCATACGCAGTGCCGCGTGTGCTGTAACCAGAATACCGCGACCTGCGTAGATCTCTCGTGGGATGAGAAGGCGGAAAAGGGCTACATTATCCACGAAAAGCTGGTACGGCGGGAGTAAGCATTGCGTGATCTCCGGCTTTTGGTTACCTTGGCCAGCGAATTTTCGCTAAACGATCATGATATGACTGCTACCTCCCGCCACATTCGCCGCGTTGCCGTTCTGGGCTCCGGGGTGATGGGCTCCGGCATTGCCTGCCACTTCGCTAACGTTGGACTGGACGTCCTCATGCTGGACATCCTCCCCCGGGATATGGACGCTACGGAGACTAAGCCAGCCGTGCGCAACTCGGTCGCTACCAAAGCACTGACTACCGCCATCAAGTCTAAGCCCGCGCCGCTGTACAGTAAGGACTTCGCGCAGCGCATCACGGTAGGCAACTTCACCGACGATATGGAGAAGCTCGGTGACTATGACTGGATCATCGAGGTAGTAGTGGAACGGCTCGACATCAAGCAAAAAGTGCTGAGTCAGGTAGACCGTGTGCGGCGAAAGGGAAGTCTGATCACCACCAATACCTCCGGTATACCGATCCGGATGATCCAGGAGGGGATGAGTGAGGACTTCCGGCAGCACTTTTGCGGTACGCACTTCTTCAACCCGGCACGCTACCTGCGCCTGTTTGAGATTATTCCGGGACCCGACACGAAGAAGGAAGTAATCGACTTCTTTATGCGCTACGGCGATCTGTACCTCGGCAAGACCACCGTACTGGCCAAGGATACTCCGGCCTTCATTGGCAACCGGATCGGTGTGTACAGTATGGCTAAAATCTATAGCCTGACGGACGAGTTGGATCTGTCTATCGACACCGTGGATCGTCTGACCGGACCTACCCTCGGGCGGCCCAAGACCGGAACCTTCCGTCTGGGAGATCTGGTCGGCCACGATACGGCCGCTCACGTCATGACCGGCATTCGGGAGAACGCTCCGGGCGATGAGGCAGCTGCCGTAATGGAAATTCCGTCGTACTACCAGTTCCTGATCGACAAGAACTTCCTGGGTAATAAGTCCGGTCAGGGCTTCTACAAAAAGGTACTCGACGAGGAGGGCAATCGCCAGATCCTCGGACTGAACCTGAAAACACTGGAGTACGAGCCCAGCCAGCGGAGTGACCTGAAGAGCCTGAAGACGGCCAAACAGGTCGACGATCCTAAGCGCCGGGTGCAGACCCTATTCAACGAAGAGGATGCCGGGGGGCAGCTAGTCCGCCGGAGTCTGGCCGGACTCTTCGCCTACTCCGCTAACCGGATTCCCGAGATCAGCGATAACATCTACAGCATCGATGATGCGATGCGGGCCGGCTATGCCTGGAAGATGGGGCCGTTCGAGTACTGGGACGCGGTCGGTCTCTCCGCTGGCATCGAAGCCGCCGAAGCTGATGGCAACACCATCGCCCAGTGGGTGAAGGACATGCAGTCTGCCGGTCACGCAACGTTCTACAAGCGCGAAGACGGTAAGCTGAAGTACTACGACATCGAGTCCAAGTCCTATAAGGTCAAGCCGGGAACGGAGCAGTTCGTCATCCTGGATAACCTGCGGGACAACAAGCCCGTGTACCAGAATAGTGAGGTGACGCTGCACGACATCGGCGACGGCATTGCCTGTCTCGAATTCACCAGCGCCTACAACAGCATTGGCGAAGGGGTACTGCGGGGCTACGAAGAGGCCATTAGCAAACTTGAAGAAGAAGGCTGGCGTGGCATGGTGCTCGGTAACAACGCCGAGAACTTCAGCGTGGGCGCTAATCTGATGATGATCGCCCAGCTTGCCTACCAGCAGGAATTCGAGGAGCTCAATATGGCCGTCAACCTGTTCCAGCAGAGCGTGATGCGGCTGCGGTACTCCGCCATTCCCGTCATTGCCGCTACCCAGGGCTATGTATTTGGTGGAGGCTGCGAAAGCCTGATGCACTGCGACGGTGCCGCGGTAGCCGCGGAGAGCTACATCGGACTCGTAGAAGCAGGCATCGGATTGATCCCAGCCGGTGCAGGCACGAAAGAATTTGCCGTGCGGGCCAGTGACAGCTTCTTCGAGGGAGATGTAATGATCCCTACGCTGATCGAGCGCTTTAAGGCGATCGCGATGGCGGGCGTATCTACCAGTGCGCATGAGGCATACGATTACGGCTACCTGATCGAGGGCCGCGACAAGGTGGTGGTCAATAAGGATCGTAACATCGCCGAAGCCAAGCGCATGGCCCTAGACCTAGCTGACGATGGCTACACCATGCCCCGCCGCCGGCAGGACGTGACCGTACTCGGTCGCGGTGGACTGGCCGCCCTCTATGCGGCAGCTAACGAGCTCAAGCGTGGACACTACGCCAGCGCGCACGACATCAAGATCGCGCATAAAGTGGCCTGGGTGCTGTGTGGGGGAGACCTTACGGGTACGCAGAAAGTGAGCGAGCAGTACCTGCTGGACATCGAGCGGGAGGCGTTCCTCAGCCTCTGCGGAGAGCAGAAGACACTGGAACGTATCCAGCACATGCTGCAGACCAACAAGCCCCTGCGCAATTAATCAAAAGCTAAGCATATCATGAAAGAAGCATATATAGTCAGCGGACTCCGGTCGGCCGTAGGTAAAGCCGGTCGCGGCGGATTCAAGAATTTTCGTTCGGACGATCTCGCCGTACGCGTTATCAAGGCCATGTTCGACGCCCAGCCCGATATCGATCCGGCGATCGTAGACGATGTTCTAGTAGGCTGTGCCAATCCCGAAGGGGAGCAGGGCCTGCAGGTAGGTCGCCAGATCAGCCTGCGCGCACTCGGTAAGTCCGTACCCGGTGTGACGGTCAACCGCTACTGCGCCAGCGGACTCGAGACCATCTCCATGGCGGTAGCCAAGGTGAAGGCAGGAATGGGGGAGTGCTACGTAGCCGGCGGTGCCGAGAGCATGAGCAACATCCCCATGACGGGCTATAAACTAGCCCCTAGCTATGAGGTAGCCAGCACGACTCCCGACTACGTAGTAGGTATGGGCATCACGGCCGAGGCAGTAGCTAAGAAGTATAACGTCACCCGCGAAGAGGCCGATGCCTTTGCCGTGCGAAGCCATGAACGCGCCGCCGCAGCCATCGATGCCGGACGCTTCGAGGATGAGATCGTACCCGTAGAGGTAGAGGAAGTATTCGTAAAGGACGGGAAGCGTCAGACCAGTACGCATACCGTAGCCGTAGATGAAGGACTACGTCGGGGCACTAGCATGGAAGGTCTCGGTCGACTGCGTCCGGTCTTTCAGACCAACGGCGTAGTGACGGCCGGTAACTCCAGCCAGACCAGTGATGGAGTGGCCTTCGTCATTGTGATGAGTGGAGAGATGGTCAAGCAACTAGGTCTCGAGCCCGTAGCGCGTCTGGTCAGCTGCGCGGTAGGCGGTGTCGATCCGCTGTACATGGGTATCGGTCCCTGCGTAGCTATCCCTAAGGCATTAAAGCAGGCCGGACTACAGTTGAGTGATATCCAGCTGGTAGAACTCAACGAAGCATTTGCTACTCAGTCGCTGGCCGTGATCAAGGAGGTCGGGCTCGACGACAGCATCGTAAACGTCAACGGCGGGGCGATTGCACTGGGCCATCCCCTGGGTTGTACGGGCGCCAAACTGTCTATCCAACTGCTCAACGAGATGAAGCGTCGCGATCTCAAGTACGGTATGGTCACGGCCTGCGTAGGCGGCGGTCAGGGTATTGCGGGCATCTATGAACGCCTGTAGTATCTTAGGAAACAGTCGAATCGTCTAAAGATGGAGCACAGTGGGTGAAGGTATTGAGGCACTTAAGGAGCAGTTGCGCGCCCAGGCGAACCAAACCTTCCCCACCGTGGCCCGTCGCGATGGCTATCCTATCGTGATGAACCACTGCTTCCTGCGCGTGGTGTATGACAATTTATTTCAGCGAAAGTGGCAGGAGGTACTCGACCCCAAAAAGCCCGCCATCCACCAACTGAGCGAAACGCAATTGCGCCGAGCGATCGAGTTGGGCAATGAAGTTGTCGCAGATCGTAGCGCTTGCGAAATGATGAACATGCGTAGCCTGGAGTGGCGGGGGAAGTCCCCCAGAACTTAGCCCCTGCACCGGCGTTACCCGCCGTATGCTTAGTCTCTTCTTTGCCACGCTGGGTTCCTTATTCTCGGTCGTCAACCCCCTGGGTGCGGTACCCATGTACCTTACGCTGACGAACGATTATACCCCCCACGAGCGCGCCGCTACGGCCCGCCGCACGGCGCTGTACTTCATGATGATCCTGGTGACTTTCTTCTTCGCCGGTACGGTGATCCTGAACTTCTTCGGAATCTCGCTTAATGCGCTGCGTATAGCGGGCGGACTCATCATCGTAAACAGCGGCTACGGCCTGCTGAACTCCAAATCCGAGCGCCGCCGTATGAGCAGCCGGATGGAGGAGGAAGCGCAGCAAAAAGACGACATCAGCTTCACGCCCATGGCCATGCCCATGCTCTCCGGTCCCGGTAGTATTTCGCTACTTATTGGTCTGTCGGCAGCGGATCTGGACTGGCAGAACAGTGTGCTGATCGTGGGGGTAGTCGCCGTGATGGCCCTGCTGATCTTCTTTACGCTCTACTTCGCCCCCGTGTTATTCCGATTGTTGGGGCGGGTGGGCTTATCGGCGCTGAGTCGCATTATGGGCTTCCTGGTCATGGCCATTGGTATACAGTTGCTGATCTACGGTCTGGTCAGCCTGATCGGTGACATCTGGCCGCAGGTAGAAATGATGCGGAAATAGCGTTCTTGTGTCGGTACGTTAAACCCCTGATCCACATGACTACCCTAATTCTCGGTGCTACTACGAACCCCACGCGCTATGCTTCCCTTGCCGCGGAGCGACTCGTATCGCGGGGACATCGAATCATTCCCGTAGGGATCAAGCAGGGCAAGGTACAGGGAGCGGAAATTTTGAATGGCCTGCCGGACGTACCCGAGGTAGATACCGTGACGCTTTACGTAGGCCCCGTCCACCAGCCACAGTATTACGACTGGCTGCTCCGCGTAGCACCCCGGCGGATCATTTTCAACCCCGGCACGGAGAATGCCGAGCTGATGAAATTGGCCCGGGAGAACGACATCGAGGTAGTTGCCGGCTGCACACTAGTGATGCTCGCCGGCGGGACATATTAACAAGCTTTACTGAACGGCATTCGATTTGCTTCGTTAGCATAGACCACCGGCCGCCAGCGCGCCGGGGAAAACGTAATTATGACGCAAGATCACCCCATCGCCCAACTACAAGAGAAAAAGTCCTACGGTAAGTTCAAGGATATTGAAGTATGGCCCGGCCGCCCCTATCCCCTCGGAGCGACCTGGTCGCCCGCCGGGGTGAACTTTGCGATCTTCAGCGAGCACGCTACCCAGATCGACTTGTGTTTGTACCGGCGCGAGAGCCCCAACGTAGAAGCCTACCGCATCCAACTCATGGAGCAGACCGATCAGGTCTGGCACTGTTTCATTCCACATTTAGAGACCGGCTGGCGCTACGGCTACCGGGCACACGGCGAATGGAATCCCCAGGTAGGAAACCTGTTCAACCCGAATAAGCTGCTGATCGATCCATACACAAAGGCTATTGACGGGACGATCGAGTGGAACCCCGCCGTCTTTCCGTACCCCATTCACGATAGCGATCCTAAGCGGTACCTGCAGATGGATACGTCCGATAGCGGTCCGTTTCTGACCAAGGGCGTGGTAATCGATACCACCTACGACTGGGAAGGAGATACCCTACTGGAAACCCCCATGCACGCTACGGTCATTTACGAGATGCACGTAAAGGGCTTGACGCAGCAGCACCCCGATGTACCCGAAGAGCTTCGCGGCACCTACGCGGGCCTGGCCCATCCGGTCATCATCGACTACCTGAAGGACCTCGGCGTCACGGCGGTAGAGCTGATGCCGGTACACCACTTCGTGCAGGACAGTCACCTGGTAGAAAAGGGGCTGCGCAACTACTGGGGCTATAACTCCCAGAGCTTTCTAGCCCCACACGCCGACTATGCGGCAGCGGGCAAGGCCGGTGAGCAGGTGAACGAATTCAAGGATATGGTAAAGGCCCTGCACAAGGCTGGTCTGGAGGTCATCCTGGATGTTGTGTACAACCATACCGCCGAGGGCAATCACTTTGGACCGATGATCGGCATGAAAGGCCTGGATAATCAGGCGTACTACCGACTGGTCGAGGACAATAAGGAGTTCTATATGGACTATACCGGTACGGGTAATACCGTTAACATGGTCCATATCCGTCCGCTTCAGTTAGTGATGGATAGCTTACGCTACTGGGTCACCGAGATGCACGTCGACGGCTTCCGCTTTGATCTGGCCAGTGCCCTGGCGCGCGGACTGTATGAAGTTGGCAAGCTGAGCACCTTCCTGGATACCATTCACCAGGACCCGATCATCAGTCAGGTCAAGTTGATCGCCGAACCCTGGGATGTAGGCCCTGGTGGCTATCAGGTCGGCGGCTTTCCCGTGCTGTGGAGCGAATGGAACGGCAAGTACCGCGATAGTGTACGCGAATTCTGGAAGGGAGACGCCAAGGGCGTTGCCGACCTCGCGTACCGACTCACCGGAAGCAGCGACCTGTACGAACTGAGCGGCCGGCGGCCGATGGCCAGCATCAACTTCGTTACGGCCCACGACGGGTTCACCCTCAAGGACCTATACAGCTACAACGAGAAGCACAACGAAGCGAATGGGGAAGAGAACCGCGACGGGGAGTCGCACAACCACAGCTGGAACTGCGGGGTAGAAGGACCTACCGATAATCCCGAGATCCAACAACTGCGCCTGCGGATGCAGCGAAACCAACTGGCAACCCTGTTCCTGAGTCAGGGCGTCCCGATGCTATCCATGGGCGATGAGTACGGTCGTACCCAGAACGGGAACAACAATGCCTACTGCCAGGATAACGAGATCAGCTGGTTCAACTGGGACTGGACCGACGAGCAGAAGGCCATGCATAACTTCACCCGTACCCTGATCGAACTGCGCCGGGATAACTTCGTATTCCACCGCCGCCGCTTCTTTAACGGCCGCAAAGTGGAAGAGAAGAGCCTGGGTGATATCCTGTGGCTCAACCCCACGGGCCACGAGATGACGGATGAAAACTGGTCCGACACCAATCAGCGCAGTCTCGGTATGATCCTCAACGGAGAGGGCATGGACGAGTACGACGAGCGAGGGAGGCGCATCAAGGATGATATTTTCCTAATGATCCTTAACGGTTACTGGGAAGGCGTCGAGTTCACCCTGCCGGGCGTTAAGGAATTCACCCGCTGGGAGTTGCTCCTAGACACGCACTCCAGTGAAGTGCCGGTAGAACAGCTGTACCTGGCCGATGAGAAGTTTCTCCTAGGCTCTCGCAGCATGTACCTCTTCCGTCTCAAGCTACGCAGTGCCAACCGCACGGCCGAAGGCAAGCGCAAGGTCACCATCGTAGACCAGGTCCGTAAATTGCTGCAAATGATTCAGGAATAAGCCCGGACTATGCAGTTACTGACCCACACGCAGATCAACGCCAAGGTGACCCGCCTGGCCATGGAGATCCTCGAGCATAATACGGAGGAAAGCGAGCTCTACATCCTCGGCATCAACCGCCGGGGTATGGAGCTCGCCCGCCGGCTGACCCAGGATCTGAGCCGACTATCCGATGCGCCATTTCATTTATGGAACGTGCGCATCGATCCCCGCGATCCCCTGGGGGGCGGTGCGGTGCTGGATCATGACGTCAAGGAACTGGACGGCAAACCCGTGCTCTTAGTAGACGACGTAGCCAATACGGGCCGTACGCTCTTCTACGCGCTGGCTCCTCTGCAGCAGGTGCTGCCCAAGAAGATCGAAGTAGCCGTACTGGTCGATCGCCGGCACAAAGCATGGCCCATCTACGTCACCTATAGTGGCATGGTCCTTTCTACTACCCTGGGAGATAATATCCTGGTGGAGTTCGGACAGGAGGATGTGGCAGTGCTGGAGTAGGAAGACCCGACCGAAGTTACAGGCGTACGCCCACCGTAAGGTAAAAGGAGCGGGGTGCGCTAGGTATGATGCCCGGTCCGGGGTAGCCGGTGGCGCGTCGGGTAAAGTAGGTTTCGTCAAAGAGGTTGTTGATGCCGCTTTCAATGGTCAGACGCCGCCAGCGGTAGCTGAGGCTGAGGTCCGCTACGCCGTAGGCTGGGATAGTACCTACAATGCCACTCTGGTTGTCTGCGCGGTCCTGGAGGGCATTACTGGCATCGGTATACTGACGGGTGAGGTAGCTGTACTGCAGGGATCCCAGCAAGTCTCCGTAGCCAAAGCGCAGTCCGGTCTTTACATTCAGACGGGGGATGAACTCGACCTCGTTACCTACCACGCCGGCCGTGGCCGAACTGGTGTACCGGGAGCTGGTCACGCTGGTGTTCGCAAAGGTGGTGAGGGTGTAGGGGACTTCCTGACCGGTAGCACCGGTGAGTACATTAAGTTCGACGAGGCTTTCCAGGCCGAAGAGCGTGGCGGCCCCGATGTTGCCCCGTAGCCGTACGATGCGGCCGGTTTCGACCGCTTCGCCGTCCGCATTCTGCCGTACTTCCGGTGTTAGTACTTCCCCCAATCGATTTCCGTA
Source organism: Neolewinella maritima (assembly GCF_923081025.1). Lineage (GTDB taxonomy): Bacteria > Bacteroidota > Bacteroidia > Chitinophagales > Saprospiraceae > Neolewinella > Neolewinella maritima. The sequence continues at coordinate 1,447,132 of NZ_CAKLPZ010000001.1, forward strand.
GCGGATCGTAAAGGCATTGGCGGAATAGGTCCAGCGTTCGGAGCGGCCGCGTAGTCCGATATCAGCCGTAAAGCCCCGTTCGTCACGGATATTAGGATCGACCTGAAAACTCGGATTCACGATGCGGATGTCACTGAAGGTGACCGAGCGATAGTTCTCGCTCACGTTGGCGAATAGCTCCAGGCGCTCGCTAGCTTGGTAGCCCAGGCCTACTCCCAGCAGCAGCAGGTTACGTTCGAACACTCGATCGTCAGAAAACCGCTCGTCGCGGATCGGATTGCCCGCCAGGTCGAAGTCGATCTGCCGGTAGCTACCATCTGAGGCCGTGCGGATATATTCGTAGCGGGCACCGGGCGTCACGCTGAGCCGGTCGGAGAGGTAGAAGATGTGCTCCCCGAATACGGCTACGTTGCGGTTCGGAAAACTGAATTGAGACTGATTGGGGTAGCTAGGGTAGCGGTCCGCGGCCAGACGGAAGTTCGCTTCTGCCTCCGCCGTGCCGGGCCCCTGCACGGCGGTATTCTCCGCCCGGTACACTTTCACGCCGATCAGGGCGATGGCGTCGCGGCTCGCCAGGCGGTAGCGGTGGAGCAGGCGGGCCTCCACGCCGTAATTCTGGAATGTACCCAGTAGCAGATCGCGCGGAGCCGTAGGGTCATCGATCTGGCTTACCCGGTTAGTCCGGAAGCCCACCGCGTCACGCGACGCATCCAGTCCGAAGGCCTGCAGACTGAAGGTGAGCCGATCGGTAAATTTGTGATCGACCCTTAAGCTGAACAGGTTCCAGTTCACCGCAAACCAGTTGCGCGCCCGGTTGCTGCTGTAGGGGGCACTATAGAACTGCGCGTCGGTGAGTCCCCCGGCCTGCTGTGCCAGGTAGTCCTGGTAGGTATACTCCAGACTGACCGTCGTATTGGGCGAGAACGCAGGTGCGAAGTCGAGGTGCAGGAAGGCGGTATGGGCGGAGAACCCGCTATTGGAGCGAAAGCCGTCCCCACGCTTGTAGTTATAGAAGCCGTAGTAACCGACTGGACCCAGCTGTCCGCTCAGGCTATTGAAGGACGTAAATAGCCCGTTCGAGCCGCCGGTCTGCCGGCTAATCAGCTCGATCTTTTTGGCCCGATTGGGCTCGCGGAGAATGAAATTGACCAGTCCGCCGAACTGGGTGCCGTACTGTAAACTAGCGGCACCGCGAATCACCTCCACCCGGGCCAGGGCCTCTGCCGGTGGGGTGTAGTAGCTCTCTGGATACCCCAGCACATCAGCGCTAATATCGTAGCCGTTCTGCCGGGTATTGAAGCTAGCCGAGCGATTGGGATCAAGGCCGCGGCCACCGACGTTAAGCTGTAATCCGGCATCATCGTTTTCGTAGATATTCAATCCGGACACTTCCCCGTAGATCTGTCGCGCCTGGTTCGTCGCCAGGTTTACGGTCAGTGCGTCGAGACTGACTACCTCCGTTTTCCGACCGGCATAGATGGCTGTCCCCTCGACAGCCCGGAGCCTGGTAAGGGCAGCCCTACGTTCGGCCTCAGCGGTTACCAGTACGGAACTCAACGTTTGACTGAGCGGGCGTAGAGTTATCCGCAGCGCGGTTGTGCCGCTGCTCAGTTGAAGTTGTCGGCTCGTGAAGCCAGTAGCGAAAACAGTAAGGGTCAGGGTGTCTATACCGGTCGGAAAATTAACCGCTGCGCTACCATCGGCCCCGGTCGATACGAGCGTTGTGGTTTCCGCTACGTAGAGTTCGGCTGCAGGAATACTAATCCCACCACTGTCCACTACAGTGACCAAGCTGATGGACTGGCTGAGAAGCAAGCAGGATGTAAGCAAGCAGGCCACCAGAAGTCCGAGCCGATTCACGCCAGGCCAGCACGATCGGTCCCCTATCCGAATGAATCTACGGATAGCGTAGACTCGGCGTGCAATGCCTCGCCCTTGGCATTCCGCTGGAACAGGTAGTGGTACTGCTTTAAAATCCATAGATCGTGTCGTTGAAGGGCATGAGCCAGCGTTCCACCGGCTCGTCGATATCGATAGCCGCCAGGTCCACCTCGGGATTGACGTACCGCTGGCTCAGCCGCCCATTCAGCGCCACATAGCTATCGACGTACACGGCGGGTTCCAGGAAGCCTTCCGCCCGGTACCGCTCGGCAAGAAAGTGGGCGTACTGCAGTACGAAGTCAGGCTGCGTAGCCATCTGCTTTTCCTGGAAGGCGGTGAGGTACTGCCGATTATCTACTACCGCGCGGCGATCGCTCTGTGCGTCCCGCACCGTGAAGGTGGCCAGCCCGGCCTTTTCCATCAGCATCACCCGCCACGAAAAGCGGTAGCCGGTTTCCGTCCAGAATAGCTCTTGGTCGTAGAGCAGGTACCGTAGGGGGAGGAGTAGATGGACCAGTAGAAGAATGGTAATTGCTACATGCCGCCACCTGGTATCCCTGCCGGAGATGGACGTGATGGATGGCATAGACGGCAGGCGGATTCGCGACAGCACTGCCAAAATGCGGTCATGCATCTCCGGACCGAAAAAGATCAGCGCACTCACGATCATGATGTAGGGGAACATCCCGATCGGGAACAGCACGCGGGTGAGCACGTGAAATACCACCACCAGTGCGAAAGCCATCGTGCGGGTACGCCGCCAGTATAGGAGAAAAGGAATCGCCAGGTCATACGCCGCCCCGCCCCAGGCGAAGCCGTAATGGACCCACCGCTGCTGCAATAGGTCACCGAGCAGTGGGATGCTGTACTTCGCCGGTAGCCAGATGGCCAGTGGCTGCGCCTGCAGCAACCAGTCTGAATTGAGCTTTGCCAGTCCGGCGTAGAAGTAGACCACGGCCACGAAGAGGCGTAGCACATTGCCGTACAGGGGATCGATCTTGCACCCGCGTGCCGCCGCCCAACCCGCCGGAATGGGGATGAAGCAAAGCAGCAGAGAAAGGGAGCTAATGAAGTAGTAATGATTGAGGTAGGTGGTCTTGTCCATCAGTTCGATGTAGGTGAAACTGAGGAAAAAGACCACCATCGCCAGTCGGTAGCGGTAGCCTACGGTGATGCAGCAGGCGGCCACGGCTGCCACCGCGAAAAGGCCGTAGGTGTACACGCCCAGGGGCTGCACCCACTCGAAGTAGCGGTAGGAAAAGTGAAAGTCGGGTTGGAGGTACAGTTTATCGATCCAGCCGTACGCCCAGAAGCGGATGATGCTGAGCAGCATCATCAGTCCGAAGCCGGTACGAAAAACCACTAAGGGGCTAGCACTAATCTCCGTCCGCATCCACGAAGTCGACGTTGATGCTCAGGGCCTGCAGCATGTCCACCTTGAGCAGGATAACATTGCGCTGTAGGGCATCGTAGAGCTGCAGCATACCACCGTTATCGGTCGTAACCTGGGTGGCAAAGTCCCGGTCGAGCGAAGCGGCCTGGGTACGCGCCTCCCGGAACTGTGCCCGGATCCGCGTGCTGAGTAGGTCGCCATCACGCCGCACGCCAAGGGCATCCAGGTAAGTAGCCAGGCCCAGTTCAGCGTCGAAGAAGTTACTGGCAGCATCCAGACCTTCCAAAAATAGCGCCCGACTGAGGTCGCCACTATAGAGCGCCTCCGCGCGATCGGGCAGCGGTCCGTTGCCGAACACGCCCGCGGGAATGCCCACCTTGCCGGCGCGAAGATTGCGCTCGTACCACTGCACGAAGCTGTTGACCGTACGATCCACGGACGCCGTAGCACTATTTCCGGAATTGGCCACGTAGGTCGCCCGGTAGGTCGTGGTCCACGCATCCTCTGCCTCGGTAGCCAGATACAGTATGCGATCAGTCAGCCGCTGCAACTGCTCGACGTGTTGGGCGGGGTCGCCGGTGCCGAAGAGAAGCAGGTCGAGGGCGGGGAAGCCCTGAATGTCGGTATTAGACGGCAGCGTGAGGTCGGCATCCGATTGAGCGAACAGCCGACTGCTGTCGGTGGGGTATACGTTAAGCTGTTCCCGCAGCCGCAGCTGCTGTCCCGGACCAACCATAAAGGGACTCAGCCGCTGCCAGCTCAGATAGGCCGTAGCGAAGTCTGTCCGCACGGTAGCCAGTGCGGTAGGCTCGGGTGCCGTAGCGTATGCATTGACCGACGCATCCAGCGTACGGGCGGCAGCAGTAAAGTCCTGGTAGGCAGGTACGATGATCTGATCGGCCCAGAAGGTGAGCATCTTACCGCGATCGAAGGATGCAGTGTCTACTTCGGCAGGCTCGGGCTCACAGGCCAGTAGAAGCAGCGGGAGCAGGTAGAGTAATCGGTACATAACTGATCAATTAGCGGCGGCGGTGTAGGAAAAGGCGAAGCGGTCGGCAATCTGCTGTCCCAGTTCACGGACCGTAGCCGGTTCAACGGCCCAGAAGCCGGTAGGGTAGTCTCCGTACAGGCTGTCGAGCATGGTGCCGACCTCGGCGCGGGAGAAGTAGGGGGCTCCCGTAGCGGGGTCGCGGGTGAACTGCAGACTGTACACGAAGCCGTACGCCTCACTCAGCGCATGGAAGCCCGCTGAAGGGCCGTTAGCCGACTCCAGCGCCGTAGATCCCCGGGCCAGGTAGAAGGTGGCCCGCACGGCGATAACGCGGCTGAGCAGCTCCTGAATGCGGTTCGCCTGTTGGTCGCGCTCGGTGAAGTCGTCCGCCACGATCGCGGCCCGACCCCGCAGGAAGGCCCGGAAGACGTCTTCGGCGATACCACTGAAGTCATCGTCCTGATCGACCCGGTCCAGGTACTCATTGAGGAAGCTGTCGTCATCACCCAAGCTGGTGAGTGGGGTAGCGGGGGTGGGGGAAGCACCGAACACATAGCCATACGCTTCATCCCACTTATGCTCCATCGTAGTGTAGGCCGCTCCGTCTTCCGTGACTCCAGCCGATTGATTCTCCCGGTTCCGCGCCTCGTCCAGTACGGAGGGGCTGAGGTAGTTATTCAGCGTCTGATCGAGCATCAGAGCACCGAGCAGCGACTTGGCGAAGGCCTGGTTGTATTCTAGCCCGCCGGCATTGACGTAGCGGGTGCTGGTCCCATCCGCCACCTGACCGGCCTGGCCGGCCTGCGCTACGGTGTTCCAGGCGGGATATACTTCGCTTGCCTGCCGGCGGGGGTAGCTATCGAAGGTTGTGCGGATGGCCGTTGCATCCGTAGCGTTGGCGCTGAAGTAGTCGGCACTGGCGGCGACCTTGCTGCGCAGTGATTTGTCGGAGGCGTTCAGCGCGGCATCGACGAAGGGGGATACGTCTTCTCCGTTGGGTCCGGCGTTGCGGAACATAGCCAGTAGATCGGATTCGCTGCGCGTGGTGTCCAATAGGGCTGCTACGAGTGCTTCGGCCATAGCGATGCGGGTGGTTTGTCCGTCAAAGGATACGGTAGACATTCCCGCCCGCTCGAAGGTGTAGGTAGCGGGTAGTTCGAGAACGGGCTCGGGCAGATCGTCGTCGTCCTGGCAGGCGGTGAGTAATAGACCGAGAAGCAGGAGGAAGGGAAGCGTACGAATCATAGCGGTTACTATCTATACTGAGTCTTAATAAGCGCAAATGTAGCGTACCTAGGTGCGTCCAACCAAGCATCAGGGGCCTTATTTTTATCTTGTCTAAATAAGATTAAGCGTTTTACCCCTTGGTTGCTCCTATAACTGCCAGCGGTAGATAAGGATGCACTGGTGTCGGATTTCCGAAAAAAGATTGAGCGCTACAAAGTGGCCTGACTGCCTATCTTCCGCCCACCCCCATGAACCCCCCCCACTATGCTCGCCCAAGACAAACGCCGTTTCAACAAGATCCTCGTCGCCAACCGGGGGGAGATCGCCATCCGTATCCTGCGCGCCGCCAGCGAACTACAGATGCGTACGGTAGCTATCTACACCTACGAAGACCGCTACAGCCTACACCGCTACAAGGCGGACGAGAGCTACCAGATCGGTCCGGACGATGAGCCCCTCCGTCCCTACATCGACATCAAGGCGATCATCAAACTGGCGCTAGACAAAAAGGTAGACGCCATTCACCCGGGCTACGGCTTCCTATCCGAGAACGTAGAATTCGCCCGTGGCTGTCTGGCCGCCGGCATCGAGTTCGTCGGTCCCTCCCCCGATAGTATGGACCAGCTCGGCGACAAGGTGGCCGCCAAGGAGCTCGCCCGTAGGGTGGGGGTCCCCCTTATTCAGGACAGTGATAAGGACATCAGCGACCCGGCCGTTGCAGCATCCGAAGCCGCGGTGATCGGCTATCCCGTCATCATCAAGGCGGCCGCCGGGGGCGGGGGACGCGGGATGCGGGTGGTTCGCAATGAACAGCAGCTGCGCACCGAAGTGATCGAAGCCAGTAGCGAAGCCGAGAAGGCCTTCGGCAACGGCACGATCTTCCTGGAGAAGTTTATCGAAAATCCACGCCACATCGAGGTGCAGCTACTGGGTGACCGGCACGGTAACCTGGTCCATCTTTACGAGCGGGACTGCTCCGTACAACGGCGGTTCCAGAAGGTCGTAGAGGTGGCACCGGCAGCCAACCTCTCTCAGGAAACCAAGGATAAGCTGTACCACTACGCCCTGCAGTTGGGCCGGGAGGTGAATTACTACTGTGCCGGTACGGTCGAATTTTTAGTCGACCAGGACGAGTCGATCTACTTCATCGAGGTCAATCCCCGCATTCAGGTAGAGCATACCATCACGGAAGAGATCACGGGCATCGACCTGGTGCGCACGCAGTTTCTGGTCACCATGGGTTACGCCCTGGACCACAAGACGATCTTCATCCGCAGTCAGGAGGATATTCAGGCGAACGGTTTTGCTATTCAGTGCCGGGTCACTACCGAAGATCCCGCCAACGACTTCAAGCCGGATTACGGCACGCTGATCGCCTACCGCTCGGCAAGTGGTATGGGGATCCGTCTCGATGCAGGCTCGGCCTTTCCTGGCGCCACCATCTCGCCCTACTTCGACAGCTTGCTGGTCAAAGTGACGGGTACGGGCCGCACGCTCAAGGGTGCGGCCGAGCGGCTGCACCGTGCCCTGCGGGAGTTCCGGGTGCGTGGCGTAAAGACCAACATCGGCTTCCTGCTCAATTTACTGGAGAACGAAGATTTCCAGGAGGGTAGGGCGACCGTACGCTTTATCCCCGACCATCCGGAGTTGCTTCAGTTGCGGGGTTTCCGGGATCGGGGTACTCGTCTGCTGCGCTACGTAGCTGACGTGATCGTAAATTCCAATCCGGACGTCAAGTACGTAGACACCAGCCGCACCTTCCTCAAGCCGGTAGTGCCCCCCTTCGATGTCTATGCCGAGCTGCCCAAGGGAAGCCGCGACCGGCTCAAGGATCTGGGGCGTGACAGCTTCGTCGACTGGCTCAAGCAGGAAAAGCGGATCCAGTACACTGATACCACCTTCCGCGACGCCCACCAGAGCCTGCTGGCTACCCGGATGCGCATGATAGACATGCTCAATGTGTCACAGAGCTATGCGGCCAACCAGCCGGCCGATCTGTTTAGTATGGAGGTCTGGGGGGGCGCCACCTTCGACGTCGCCCTGCGGTTTCTGAAGGAAGACCCCTGGCGTCGACTGCGCAAGTTGCGCACGGCTATCCCGAATACGATCTTCCAGATGCTCCTGCGCGGGAGTAATGCAGTGGGTTATAAAGCCTATCCCGATAACCTGATCATCAAGTTTATCGAAGAAGCGGCCCGCGGTTCCATGCTATACGACGTGGATGGCCGGGAAGAGGGCTACGCGGGGGGCATCGACCTGTTCCGCATATTCGACTCCCTGAACTGGGTCAAAAACATGGAGGTCAGTATCCGCACGGTCCGCGAAAACACGGATAGTCTGGCCGAGGCCTGTATATGCTACTCCGGAGACTTTACCAACAGTAAGGAAACCAAGTTCACCCTCTCATACTACCTCGAGCTGGCCAAGCGGCTGGAGGGAGCGGGTGCGCACCTGCTCGCCATCAAGGACATGGCCGGCCTACTCAAGCCCATTGCCGCCCGGGAGCTCATTACCGCCCTGCGCGAGACCGTCGACCTGCCCATCCACCTGCATACCCACGATACCAGCGGGATTCAGAGCGCTACCTACCTGGAGGCCATCAATGCCGGTGTAGACATCGTCGATGTCGCCATCAACAGCCTCAGCGGACTCACCTCCCAACCGGGCTACAACAGTATCGCGGCCATGATGCAGGGCCACGAGCGGGAAAATCCGGTCAACCTGCCGCTGCTCAACGAGTATGCCGACTACTGGGAGACTGTCCGCAACTACTACTACCCCTTCGAAACCGAGCTGCGGGCCGGCACCGCCACGATCTACGATACCGAGATTCCCGGTGGGCAGTACTCCAACCTACGGCCGCAGGCCCGGGGACTGGGTCTTGAGGACCGCTTCCCCACTATCCGCAAGAACTACTCTGCCGCCAACGAGCTGTTCGGTAACCTGGTCAAGGTGACGCCGAGCTCCAAGGTCGTAGGTGACATGGCTATGTTCATGACCAGCAACGACCTGACGGCGGAGGACGTCCGCAGACGCGGCGATAAGCTGGACTTCCCGGACAGCGTCAAGAGTCTCATGCGCGGCGATCTGGGGCAGATCGAAGGGGGCTTCGACGAGGAGGTTCAACGCATGGTCTTGAAGGGCGAACAGGCCTACACCGATCGCCCCAATGCCCACCTGGATCCGGTAGACTTCGAGGCAGCGGCCGTCACCTACCGCGAGCAATTCGACGAGGAGCCTACCACCATGGATCTGCTGAGTCATCAGCTATACCCAAAAGTATTTGCCGACTACAAAGCCTTTCAGAATGACTACGGGCAGGTAGCTAACATCCCCACGCTAGCCTTCTTCTACGGCCTGAAGCCTAATGAAGAGATCCTGGTGCGCATAAGTGCCGGTAAGCGGATCACGATCAAGTACCTGAACATGACCAACGCCGATGAGCTCGGCAACCGGCTGGTTTTCTTCACCCTGAACGGTCAGACACGGAGCGTAACCGTGCGTGATCAGCAGATCGACAGTAAGGTGAAGGCCCACGTGAAGGCCGGCGGAGAAAACGAAGTAGGTAGTCCGCTACAGGGCAACCTCAGTCGCATCCTGGTCAAGGTCGGTGATACGGTAGCCGCGGGAGATCCACTATTCGTGATCGAGGCCATGAAGATGGAATCGACTATCACTAGTCCCCTAGCCGGTGAGGTGACGTTACTCCCCCTGAAGGAAAAGACGCTCGTCGAAGCCAATGACTTAGTAGTACGGATCGGCGCGGCCGGCTAGTGGAGCGAAGTGTCCTGTATAGCGCTCAGGGCCTGCTGAACACGATCGGCACCAGTGATGCCTAATGCCCCCGGTAGGAGGCTGCGGTAGCGTGCGTGCAGCGTCCAGCGATCGGCTTCATTCGGGTGCTCGCGCAGGGGGTCGTATGTCCAGGCTAGGTCTGGTGCGCAGAGCAGGGTGAGGTCGTATGACCGCGTAGCTGTCTGTGACGACAAGGTAGCCGCACACCGTCCATACTTCACTTCAGACCAGATTTGGAGGACCTCAGGGCCGGTATCGCAGATCACGTAAGATGCACCACTCTGCCGCGCGGCCGTTTCGGCCCGTTGCTGTGCCTGCCAGATCAGGGCTAGGTCTGCCTCAGTGTAGGGTCGTGCCAGAGCGTGCAGGTAGGCACGTGCTTGTTCGGCTACGTAGGTGCCGTCCAGACACCAGGCCAGGGTCTGCGCAAGGGTAGATTTACCGGAGCTTTCCGGTCCGGTTACCCGCACAGTCAACTAGCGCTCCAGCTTGATCTTCTCCCGCTTCTTTTCGGCCTTGAGCTTCTCGCTGGTGGCCTTCATCTCTTCGCCCATCTGCTGACTGGCTACAAAACTAGCGGTCATATTAGCCAGCATGTCGGAACCGGCCGTAGGAGCGTTGGGTAACATGATCAGGTTGGAGTTCACGTTTTCCCCCATGCTCTGGAGCGTATCGTAGTGCTGGGTAACTACAATAAGGGCGGAGGCCTCCTGGCTGTTGATGCCTACGCTGTTGAGAATGTCTACGGACTCTTCCAGACCCTTGGCGATCTCCCGCCGCTGATCCGCAATACCCTGACCCTGCAGTCGCTTGGATTCGGCTTCAGCACGTGCCTTAGCTACGATGCGGATCCGGTCGGCCTCACCTTCGTACTCGGCGGCTAGCTTCTCGCGTTCGGCGGCATTGATCCGGTTCATGGCCACCTTGACGGTAGCGTCGGGATCGATATCGGTCACCAGTGCCTTGACGATGTTGAAGCCATAGTTCTGCATGGCCTCCTGTAGCTCGGTCTTGATGGCGTTGGCGATATCGTCCTTGCGCTCGAAGACATCGTCGAGTTTCATCTTCGGTACCTCGGCGCGGACTACGTCGAAGATGTAGGAATTGATCTGCTCGTAGGGATTATCGAGTTTGTAGAACGCATCGTAGACGCTATCCGGTCCCACGGCGAACTGCACGCCTACCTTCAGTTTGACGAATACATTATCCTTCGTCTTGGTCTCCACGTTTACGTCGAGCTGCTGCACCTTGAGGCTGACCTTGCCGGCTACCTTATCGATGAAGGGGGCCTTTAGGTGAAAGCCCGGTCCGCGGATGGAGCTAAACCGCCCGAAGCGTTCTAGTACTGCCGAGCTTTGCTGCTTGACGGTAAAGAAGCTGCCGGTAATGATGAGGAGCAGAAGGATCAGGGGGATAAGAACTATGAGTTCCATACGTACTATTTAGGGTAATATAACAACATAACGGATAGGGGGTTGCGGCTACTCCCTCACCGGCACCGCACCTGCGTACGCGCCCACTGGTGATGGTAGCGTGCGAATGCCTATATTTGCCGAAACGACGTGCTCACGGGAGCCGTCAGACCTGGTTCTGCCTTAAATGGCACTACCGGGTTTTCTTTTACTTACGCCAATCTGAACGTCATGTACGAACTCAACGATACCTACAAAGCGCACCTCGATGCGATCGCCGAAGCCATCCAGGCCAGTCCCCACTTAGCCCAGTATATGGAGGAGGAAGAAGACGAGCAGTACGAGGCCCTGAAGGCCGAGTTCGAACCCCAGATCGAGGCGGCCCACGAGCAGATCAACCACCATTCGCCCTTCGAGATCGAATCCTTCGAGCGCTACCTCATGGACGACCGCTTCGAGGGCCTGTTCCTGCCCCGCGTACTGGGCTACAGCGTGCTGCGTCCGGAGATCAACGAACTGTTCTACTACCGCCAGCAGAACGACCACTTCGGTACGCTGCTCAACTACATCGCGGGTAACGTGAACTTCGACCAGCTCAGCAGCCGGATCGGACAGGCCGTGCAGGTCGGCTTCGCCCTGAGTAGCGATATCTACGTGACGGGACTGATCGACGAGATTCCCAGCAAGCGCGTGCGGCAGTTCCTGATGACGCAAAAGTCGGACGACGCCCGTACCCAGCAGGGCCGTAGCGCCATCTTCAACCGTTACAAGCGGCAGTTCAAGAGCCGCAACTACCAGTACGCGCCCGCCCCCCAGAGCGTGCCGGAACTGATCAGCCACAGTAAGCACTTTGTCGACTTCCTGCTCTACCGGGTATCCAACAAAGAATTGAATAACGATGCGCTGCCCGCTCCGCTGTACCATTTCGTGACCAACGAGGAGTTTGCGGGACGCAAGGAGCTCATCGAGCCACTGGTGATCTATAGCGCCTACCTGCCCGTGGAGGAGGGGGCACAGGCTGCACTCACCGAAGTGCTCAACCGTGAGCGCAAGGAAGACCCCAAGCGGGTCTCCGATCAGATCCTCACCTTCATCCTGCGGCTTAAGAATGACAGTGCGGTCACCTTCGGCAAGGACGAGGAAGCGAAGCTCGGTCAGATCGTGGACCGCAGCGTCGATGACGACCTCACGGCTTACTTCAACCTTACGGACCGTATCCACAGCGAGGGCTACGACGATCCCGAAGTGCAGGAAGCGATCCAGGAGCAGGTGCTGAAGCAGGACGGACTGAGTGACTTCAACGAGAATATCCGCCGCACCATCCTGGTGTACGTCAGCGACCTGGCGGCTAGCCTGGGCACGGACGACTACAACGAGTGGTTCGCCACGACGGGCAAGCTCTTCCCGGTGTACATGAAGGTGTTTGCCAACGAGCAGTTCAACCAGGAACTGCGCCGGCTGGCTATTCGCTACACGAAGCGGCTCATCAAGGTGCACACCAATAAGCGCGGCAAGGACTACCGGGACATCAAGAAGACCACGGTAGCCACTTGGAGCGACTACGGCTTCATGACCGACAAGCAGCTCAAGGAGTTCTTCAAGACTCCCCGCAAGCGCAAGCCCACGGCCGAAGCCTAGAGCGCAATAGCGAGTACATCACTGAAGGTGCGGGCGAAATGCGCGGTAATTCCTTCCTTGATGTAGTCGTCGAGGTCTTCGAAGTCCTGCCGGTTCTCCTCCGGAAACACCAGGGTAGTGATGCCCACCCGCCGGGCGCCGATGGTCTTCTCCTTAACTCCTCCGATGGGCAGTACCCGGCCGGTCAGCGTGAGTTCACCGGTCATTGCCAGATTATCTATGGGAGCCTGATCGGTGGCCAGCGTGTAAAGCGCCAGGGCCATTGTTATACCTGCACTGGGCCCATCCTTCGGTGTGGCACCGGCGGGGACGTGCAGGTGTACCTGATGGTCTTCGAAGTAGGATATCCGGTCGGGAGGTAGAATGGACTTCACCAGACTGAGCGCGATCTGCGCGCTTTCCTTCATCACGTCACCTAGCTGTCCGGTAAGGCGGAAACCGCCCGTCTTGGCGGCTACGCCGCGGGCCTCGATATAGAGGGTGGCACCACCGAGTGTGGTATAGGCCAGTCCGAGGACTACGCCTGCCAGGGGCTTGTCGTACAATTGCTCCGTATTGAAACGGGGCCGGCCCAGCATGTCTTCTACGTCCGCGGCGCTTACTTCGAAGGAGTGCTGATCGGATTCTGCCTGCCTGAGCACAAGCTTGCGGATCACCTTACGGAGCTGTTTTTCCAGGTTGCGCACTCCGGCTTCCCGAGCGTAGCGGTCGACCAGAAAGTCTAGCGCCTCATCGGTGAAGGTCACTTCGTCGGTGGCAAAGCCGTGGTCCTTAAGCTGCTTGGGAATGAGGTACTGCTGGGCAATCTTGATCTTTTCCTCCTTGATGTAACCACTCAGGCGGATCACCTCCATGCGGTCGAGTAGGGGACCGGGGATGGTGTCGAGTTGATTCGCGGTGGTGAGGAAGAGGACGTTCGACAGATCGTACGGCACGTCCAGGTAGTGATCGACGAAGGCATCATTCTGCTCCGGGTCCAGTACTTCCAGCAAAGCGGAGGCGGGATCCCCCTGTCCACTACCCAGCTTGTCGATCTCGTCGATCAGGATGACCGGATTACTGCTTTTAGCCCGGTCGATCGCCTGAATGAGCTTGCCGGGTAGTGCACCGATGTAGGTGCGCCGGTGGCCCTTGATCTCTGCCTCGTCGCGCATACCCCCTACACTGAAGCGGTAGAACTGCCGGCCGAGTGCGCGGGCGATACTCTGTCCGATGCTCGTCTTGCCTACCCCGGGAGGGCCCACCAGACAGATCACGCCGCCGGCTACGGAGCCCCGCTTCATGATGGTGGCCAGGAATTCCAGGATATTGTCCTTTACATCCTCCAGCCCGTAGTGGTCCTCATCCAGGATGCGCCGTGCCTCGGCGATATCGTCGGTCTCCTGGTTGTAGGTGCCCCAGGGCAGGCCCGCCAGTGTTTCCAGGTAGTTACGGGTCACGTTGAACTCCGGACTCTGGGTGTTCAGACTGGTCAGCTTGCGTAGTTCCCGATCGTATACCTCGCGGACCGAAGTGGGTAGCTCCTTGCCTTCTAATAGGGCTTCGATACGCTCTACGATGGAATCCCCGTCATCCTGTTCTTCGCCGAGTTCCCGGCGGATGGCACTGAGTTGTTCCCGCAGGAAGTATTCCTTCTGCTTGGCGTTGACGCCTTCCTCGATCTGCTTGTTGATGCGGGACTGGATCTTTGCCACCTGTAGCTCGTCCTTAATTATATCCAGCAGCTTCTTGGCGCGCTCGCCAATATTCCAGGTCTCCAGCAGATCCTGCAGCTTATCCCTCTCGGAGCTGACCAAATTGGAGATCACGTCGATCGTTTGCCCCGGCTTCTCGTAGTTGAGTTGGGTGACCACCATGTTGACCTGCTCCTGAAACAGGGGGTTCAGCGCCAGCAGGCTCTTGATGTCGGAGCTGATGGCCAGCATATAGGCTTTCAGTTCGGGGTCGGGCTTGGCGTTGGGCTGATTGTCGTACTGCACGCGCCACCGCAGGCTGGGTTCGGTCTGCACCACGCGCTGTAACCGGAAGCGCTTCATGGTGCGGCCCAGCACCTGGATCACCTGGTCGCCCATCGGCATGACCTTGAGGATCTGATATACGGTACCTACGTCGTAGTAAGTGGACTCCCGGTAGTCATCGTCATCGGATTCGCGCTCCAGGACGGCCCCGATAAAGCCCTCGTGCTGCTCTACGGCAATGCGGATGGCCATTAGCTTGTCCGTACCGGTGAACGTCATCGGCAGGGCGGTGCCGGGAAATATCGGCCGCTGGGTAAGGGGTAGTACGGTGAGCAACTGGGGTAGGCTGGGGTCGACGAGTTGCATCGCGCCGTTAGCCATTTCCTCGAATTCGTCTTGTGGAAAGTCTTCCAATGGTAGTGGGGGTGTTTACGTTCGGTGCAAAGCCTGCGAGCCCCCATTTGTTCGGGCTTAGGTTTTGCGCCGATGTAGGTGGCCGAATGCTTTGCCCAGGTAGCGTACCACGTCTTCCGCGAGCAGACTTTCCTGCTCGAGTGCCACGGCTGCCAGGTCACCAGCCAGCCCGTGCAGGTATACACCAAGTTGCGCCGCCTGCTCACTGGAATATCCCTGCGCCAGCAGGCCGGTAAGTATTCCGGTAAGCGCATCGCCGGTGCCGCCGGTACCCATCCCGGGATTGCCGGTAGTGTTGAAGTACAGGCGTCCGTCCGGCGTAGCGATACTAGTATGATTCGTCTTGCAGAGTACAATTACACCGAGGGTCATGGCCCGGTCGCGCTGTAACTCCCAGCGCGCGAAGTCATCTGCGGTAGGACCAAACAGGCGCTCGAACTCCTTCGGGTGGGGGGTCAGGATGCTTCCCCGCGGAAGGCGATCGATCCATCCGCGCTCGGCGATCAGGTTGAGGGCATCGGCATCCACTACCATTGGCCGGGCGTACTCCTTCAGCAAGCGGTCCAGCCCCTTAGCCGTAGCCTCGTCCGTACCGAGCCCGGGTCCGATACCTACTACATCATAGCGGGAGGGAGCGTCCACTGAAGTGAAGTGGTACTTGTGCACGTCCACACTACACATAGCCTCCGGAAAGCTGATCTGCATGATCTCGTATCCGGCTCTCGGGACGTGGGTAGTCACCAGCCCCGCACCGGCCCGTAGTACGGATCGCGCACTGATGACGGCGGCCCCCATCTTGCCGTACGCACCAGCCACAAGTAGCGCGTGGCCGAAGGTCCCTTTGTGGTCACTACCTTCCCGTTTGCGCAGGTAAGCCGCTACCATATCGGCGGTAAGCATGTGGTGATTTACTTCCGCTGCATCTACATAAGGCGCTGACAGTGAAAAGGGAATCAGTTCCCACTTGCCCAGGTAGCTTGCGTTAGCCGCCGCGAACAGCGCCGCCTTGGGGTATCCCAGACTTAGCGTACGCTCGGCCCGGATGATCGATCCAGCAGCCGGCCGGTCGGCATATAAGCCACTCGGTAGATCGATCGCGACGCGGGTGACATCCTGGGCGTTCAGGTGGTCAATCAGCGCGGCGAGCGGTCCGCTGATCAGTCGGCTGAGGCCCGTGCCAAACAGCGCGTCAATCAGTACGCAGCCTCGTTCGATGGTAGGAAGCGGTTCACCGGCTGCCCACGGTATGAGGGGTACACCCACTTCCCGGGCCCGTTGTCGATTCGCTTCATTATCCGCGGACGCAGGTGCAACGTCTACCAGCACCACCCGCACGGTATATGCCGCGACGTGCAACAGCCGGGCGATGGCCAATCCGTCACCTCCGTTGTTTCCGCTACCGACAACAACAGTAAATGGCCGTGAGGTAGCTGGAAAGTGCCTGCACAAAGCGTCGAAGCAGGCGGTTGCGGCCCGTTCCATCAACTGCTTGCTGCTGATGCCTTGCTCCTGCAGCGTAGCGGCGTCTAGCTCCCGGTGTTGCTCAGCCGCAAGGACCTTCATGCTAATTGCTTTCCTCCTGCAGCTCGGCGTCCTTACGGTCGAACTTCATGACCCGCTTACGGCTTTTGAAGGGTACGTAGCGGTAGGGGCGGTCCTGCAGGTCGGTCAGCAGGGTATCGGCAGCCAGGCTGGCCCGGTTGAGCCGGTTGTAGATCTCGTCGTCGGTGAGCAGTTTGCCCAGCGTACCGTTCCCGTTTTGCACATCATTGAATACGTCAGTGATGCCGTTCAGCGCGCGGTCGGCATTGTCGAGCGTACCACGCAGCTGCACGATGCTGGTATTGACCTCGTCGACGGTCTGGTCCAGCTGAAGGCGGCTCAGGTTGGTGGTCAGGGTATCGGTGTTCGATAAGATGTGCGCGATGCTCTCCCCCTGAGCATCTAGCGTATTGGTCAGACTGGCTAAATTACGCGTCGTGGTAGATATGCTTCGGCTGTTGGCATCCAGCAGGGTTTCGAACCGTTGGGAGGCGGCGCGGAGGTTCTCCATGGTAGCGGCCAGATCGCGGGAGGAGCGGGCAATGGGGTTATCGCTTTCCGGACTGAAGAGCGTCCACTGCAGGCTATCTACCGCCTCCCCTAACTGTGCCTTGATGCCGTCGGCCGGGTCTGCATCCGGGTCCGTACCAAGGAAGGAGGATAGGATGCCCTTGGAAGAGCCCTCCAGGTAGCTACCGTCTTCGGCGCAGTCTCCGTCCCCAAAGCAGGGCTTGGTGTACTCTAGCTGGACGGCCTTCTCACCCAGCAGACTGACGGTACTGATGTACGCCTTGGCGCCGGTGGGTACGTTGACGTTTTTGCGGATCTCCAGGGTGACCCGGACGAGCTTCTTGACCTGATCCAGCTGGATTTCGTTGACGGTACCTACGTTCACGCCCGATATCTGTACGGGTGTGCCGACGGTAAGTCCGGCTACATCCGCGTAGTCTACGTAGTACGTTTGGGAGGAGGAGAAAAGGTTGCTTCCCTGAATAAACTTGAACCCCCAAAAGGCGAGTAGTATGGCTACTACAGCCAGGATTCCAATCTTTACTTCGTTACGCATAGGGGGGATACTAGGGAAGCGTTGGGGGACGCCGCGGGTTGATTATCTACGGCACTGTAACGCTATGGTCTTTACATAGGTTTGCACGGGGGCAGGCGGGCGGCAGTCGGGGGAGCCGGCTAACCGTTTATCTCGTATTCTTTGATCTTGCGGTAGAGCGTCCGTTCACTGATTCCCAACTCGGCGGCCGCTTCCTTGCGTCTGCCATTGTGCTTCTTTAACGCCTTGCGGATAAGCTCACGCTCGGCATTGGCCAGGCTGAGGTCTTCCTCCACGATCTCGCTGCGGTCGTAGGCGCGCTGCATACTGGAGTCGACAATGATGGGGTCTTCCACGGTGGGCGGGCGGCGGCTGACCGGCTCCACGTAACCGGCATCGCCGCCGGCGCGGCGGTCGATCTCTTCCGCCGCGGCGGGGTAGGTCGCCGGCAGTTGCAGCGAGCGCACCTTCTGCATATCCGGCACCCGCAGATCGTTGTTGCGGATCAATTCGAAGATCAGCCCCTTGAGGTCGTTGAGGTCAGACTTCATGTCGAAGAGTACCTTATACAGGATCTCCCGCTCCTGCATCCCGTCGCCCCCGCCCCCGTTCTGCCGGGTAATGGCGGGCAGGTTACGGTCCCGCAATTTGGGCATCATAGTGAGCAGGTCCACACTGGTCAGTTCCCGCTTTTCGGCCAGGATACTTAGTTGCTCGGCTACGTTCTTTAGTTCGCGGATGTTGCCGGGCCACTGGTAGTTCTCGAGCAACCACCGTGCCTCATCGTCGATCTGGATGGGCTCGAATCCCTGCTGCTCGGCGAAATTGTTGGCGAAATAGCGAAACAGCAGGTACACGTCCTGGGGGCGCTCCCGCAGGCTCGGCAGTTCGATGTTGACGGTGGCCAGCCGGTAAAACAGGTCCTCGCGAAATTTACCCGCCTCGATGCGCTCGCTCAGCTTCCGATTGGTGGCCGCTACGATACGCACGTCCGTACGCTGGGTCGTACTGGACCCTACGCGTATGAACTCGCCACTTTCCAGTACCCGCAGCAGGTAAGTTTGGGTATCCAGAGGCATCTCGCCGATCTCGTCCAGGAAGATGGTCCCTCCGTCGTACGTCTCGAAGTAGCCCTTGCGGTCACCGGTAGCATTGGTGAAGGCCCCCTTGACGTGACCGAACAGCTCGCTGTTGATCGTGCCCTCGGGGATCGCACCGCAGTTGATGGCGATAAATTTCTCGTGCTTGCGCGGCGAGTTATCGTGGATGATGCGGCTGAATACCTCCTTGCCCACACCACTCTCTCCGGTGATCAGGATGCTCAACTCCGTGGGGGCTACCCGCAGGGCGGTATTGAGCGCATTTTCCAGGGCGGGCGAACGCCCCACGATGCCGTAGCGTCGCTTTACACTTGCTATCGCTGCCATGACTTAGGACTGTACATGGTGACCGAGTAGGGTAGCGGAGCTGGCAGCCGTCACGCGGACGTGTACGTAGTCACCCGGACGGTGCGTGCCATCCTTTGCGAAGATCACCATTTTGTTCTGGCTGTTTCGCCCCTTCCAGTCTTCGTCCGACCGTTTGGATTCCCCCTCGATGAGCACCCGGAACGTTTTGCCGATGTCCTGTTGATTCAGTTCGTGACTGATTCCGGTCTGCAGATTGATGATCTCCTGCAGGCGTCGCTTTTTCACCGCCAGGGGCACATCGTCCTCGAACTTGCGGGCCGCCGGCGTGCCGGGGCGCTCGGAGTAGTAGAACATGTACGACATACTGTAGCGGGCGTAGTCGATCATAGTCAGTGTATCGCGGTGCTCCTCCTCCGTTTCCGTGCAGAAGCCCGTGATGACGTCCGAGCTGATGGCACAGTCCGGCATGATCTCGTAGATGCGATTGATCTTCTGCTGGTACCAAGCCCGGTCGTAGGTGCGGTTCATCAGGTCCAGGATGCGGCTGTTGCCCGATTGTACGGGCAGGTGGATGTACTTGCACACATTCTGGTGATCCCGCATCGCGTACAGTACATCGTCGGTAATATCTTTAGGGTGGCTGGTGCTGAAGCGCACGCGCAGGTCGGGGTCCACCGCCGCGGTCAGCGTCAGTAGCTCCGCGAAGGTGACCACCTGTCCCGTCTCGGGATGCGCCCACTTATAGCTGTCTACGTTCTGGCCCAGCAGCGTCACCTCGCGGAATCCCCGATCGAACAGATCCGTGGCCTCGGCTACGATACTGAACGCGCTGCGGCTTCGCTCACGGCCCCGGGTGTAGGGGACTACGCAGAAGGAACACATGTTATCGCAGCCCCGCATGATGGAAATGAAGGCCGTCACTCCGTTGCTCTGCAGGCGGAGGGGGTTAATATCGGCGTACGTCTCCTCGCGGCTCAGGAACACGTTCACCCCCCGATCACCTTCCTCGGCTCCGGCTACCAGTTTGGGTAGGTCGCGGTAGGCATCGGGCCCGACCACCAGATCGACCAGCTTTTCTTCCTCCAGAAACTTCGCCTTCAGGCGCTCGGCCATACAGCCCAGTACGCCCACCATCGTGCCCGGCCGGCGGCGCTTCACTTTGTCGAATACCCGCAGGCGTTTACGTACGGTATCCTCCGCCTTCTCGCGGATCGAGCAAGTGTTAATCAGGATTAGATCGGCGGCCTCCAGATCGCGCGTCGGACCGTACCCTGCTTCCCCCAGAATAGACGCCACGATCTCCGAATCGCTGAAGTTCATCTGACAGCCATAGCTCTCTATATAGAACCGCTTACTGGCGTCGGACTGGGTGTCAAATGCTTCATACACCTTTCCCTGTGCAGATTCGTCAACTACCTTGGGGGCGAGTCGCTCGATCGTCGGATTATCATTATACATAGTATTGGCGCCTTTGGCCCGCAAAGGTAGGGTGAGGCGCTGACAGATTGGCAGTTTCAACCACTTTTGTTTTACATCCAAATTGGGCGCGTACGCGGGTGCGACGGGCAGCCGACGCACCCAGGCCAACAATGCTACTTCCCAGTCGTTTTCGTGCAAAGTCTACTCTTATGCTGCGTGCCTGCCTAGCCGTCTTCGTCCTTCTGTTACTCGCGGGCTGTACCTATACCGCCAAGATCACCGACGGGGCTACTGCCGTAGACCGCAAGCAGTATGAGGTGGCTATTCCCATGTTGGAGCGGGAGTACAAGCGCGCCAAGTCGCGCGGTCAGCAGGGCGAGATCGCCAATAACCTGGCCATCAGCCTGCGGGAGACCGGCCGGGATGAGCAGGCCGTAGAGTGGTTCCAGACCGCTTACGATAACGGCGTCGGACCGGATGCCCTGCGCGAGAAAGCTGCCGCACTGAAGCGGCTGGAGCGCTACGAAGACGCTATCCAAACGTATACCGATCTAGGCTTCGAAATCGGAAGCCGCTATGAGTTTCGCAAGGACATTGCCGGCGCCGAACTCGCCATGAAGCTCAAGGAGCGGCAGGCCCAACAGGACCGTCAGGAATACGAAGTGAACCCCGTGGCCTTCAATAGCCCGCAGGCCGACTACGCCGCCGTACCCTTTAACGACGCCCTAGTATTCACCAGCGACCGCGGCGCGGCTACCGGCGACCAGACGTACAACTGGACCGGACGCAGCTTCAGTGACCTGTTCTCGGTAGACCCTACGGCTAGCGACGTCACCGGATTTACCGCCACGCTGAATACGGAGGACAACGAAGGCACCCCCTCCTTCAGCGCCGATGGTAACACCATGATCTTCACCCGCTGCAGTCCGCCCGCCAAACGCACGGATGCCTACTGTGGGCTATACGTGAGCGAGCGCGTGGGCGATGGCTGGGGACAAGCGGAAAAGCTTCCCTTCGTCACGGCCGACGCCAACTACATGCACCCCGCCCTCAGCCCCGATGGAAGTACGCTCATTTTCTCCGCGAATCTCGTGGAAGGGTGGGGCGGTTACGACCTGTACCGGGTCACTAAGGGAGCCGACGGTGCCTGGGGCACCCCGGACCTCATGAACCGCGCCATCAATACCGCCGGTAACGAACAGTTCCCCACCCTGGACGGCGATACCCTATACTTCTCCAGCGACGGGCTGGAAGGGCTCGGAGGACTGGATATCTTCCGCACCTGGCCGCTCGAGGATGGACGGTATAACGCTCCCAAGAACCTGCGGCTGCCCATCAACAGTGGAGCTGACGATTTTGCTTACACCATCGTGCGGCGCGACGGTACGGGCATAGGGTCAACTACCACGGGCTACTTCAGCAGCTCCCGGCCCGGCGGTGCGGGTAGTGACGATATCTACGCGTACACCAAAACGCAGCTGCCCCCACCACCTCCCGATACGACGCCCATTGCCTACCGCAACGTACTGGATGTCACGGTGGTAGAGAAGATTCGCGAAGATCCCACTAATCCTTCCAGCCGGGTGCTCGGCGTGCGACCCGTACCCAACGCTACGGTCATCGCACAAGTGGGCGATCAGAGCCGGACGGTGACCACCGACGAGGAGGGTCAACTCAGCCTGGTGCTGGTCGATGATCAGCGCTACGAGTTCCGCGCCGAACGCCCCGACTACCTGGCTGCCGAAGGCCGGTTCAGTAGTCGCAATCTGCCGCGGGACCCCGACGCCCCCGAACAGCGCTACGAACTCGAGCTTGAGATCGAAAAGATCTTCCGCAACGAAGAGATCGTTCTGGAGAACATCTACTACGACTACGACGAGAGCTTCATCCGGGAAGACGCACAGCCTACGCTCAACGAACTGTCCGAGCTGCTAAGCCGGAACCCCGATATCACTATCGAACTGGGAAGTCACACGGACTGCCGCGGCCGGGACGCCTACAACGAAACCCTTTCTCAGGCCCGCGCACAAGCTGCCGTCGACTACCTGGTGCAGGCGGGTATCGAAGCTGGCCGCCTATCCGCCCGCGGATACGGGGAAAGCCAGCCGGTCGCCGAATGCATCTGCGAACGCTGTACCGAGGAGGAGCATCAGCGCAACCGGCGGACTACGTTTCGGATTTTGGAGTAGTGGACGGTAGGCGCACGGCCTTGATCATGTAGCCTTCCGAGCTCTCGTAATCGTACAGTTCGATATGCGTCTGCTCGATCAGGATATTGACCAGCGAGTAGGTCGTACCGATCGCATAGCCCTTGTTGGCCAGGTACTGGGTGACGAACCACTTCAGGCCCACGTAGGTCGTGAAGTTGAGGTGCAGTGCGTCGTGTAGTTCCTCGACGATCTCTTCGGCCGTGATGACGCGGTAGCCCGGGGGGGCGGTATCGCGGTAGCTATTGGTTTTATGCTCCAGTTTGATCTTACCGATCACCTTCGGTCCGGTCAGCTTGACACGATGGTCACTGTCGGCTTCGTCGTCGGTGGGGTTCAGCAGATTAGCCGATTCGTTGGTGGCCTGTTGGGTGCGCTGCCCGTTCAGATCGAGTACCTGGTTGACGGCAGCCTCCACCTGCTCCTCGCGTACCACTTCTGCGGCGGCCTGGTGGATGGCCTGCTTCTCCTTCAGCGATAGTACGATCTCGTCGATGTGGCTTTCCGCTTCCTTGATGATGCTGGTCAGCTCGGCCGACAGTTCGATACCCTTGCGCAGTTCGGAGTGGAAGAAGGTCGCCTGGTGAGCGACCTTGTTGCGGATCTTGGACATCTCCTTCCAGAGCCGCTCGAAGTTCTTGTCGCGAAAAAAGGTCTTGAAGTACTTCGTGTAGTTGCCCTCCAGGTTGCTCTTGAGCTCCCGTAGCTCCTCGACGGTATCGATGTGGGAGAGTCGTTCCAGCACCTTTTCCGGTTCGTTGAAGCCGGTAGATTGCTTGTATATCAGTAGGCCAAGGTCATCGAAATCAGCGAATTCGATGTCTGAGTTGATAAAGTAGCTGAACTGATTAGAGCGGTTGCGCTGTCGGGCCTTGACCTTGTCGATCATCTTGGGGGTGGCCGTCACTTCCCACCACGACATCCCCACCCGCTGGAAGAAAAACTTGATCAGGTACCGCCGCAACAGATTTTCCACCGCATTGATCTTGGGGTAGAGTTGGTTGGCGATCTCGGAGCTGATATCGTCCTGCAGCACGCGCAGGTGCTTGAAGCGCAGTTTGTCACTCAGGTGGCGCAGCAGCCGCTGCCGGAAGGGTTCGAGGGGCTCGAACATGGGGCTTTCTACCCGGAGTACGAAGGCTGCTTCAACAAGGTCGGTAAGAATTTTACTGGTGTCTACATTGATGACGGTGACGGCAAGCCCGTCTCCCTTGATGTAATCGTTGCCATTCTTATCGGAGGTGATGATGGGGGAGCGGCCGTTCCAGACATCATTGGAGTAACTGATGGCGTGTATAAATCCGCGTTGGTCATTGATATCTTCGGGGTCGATACAGAGTAGCTCGAAGACAAAATTGGAGGGCATATCATAGATAGTTGATGAGGGGGGAGAAGAAATAAGTGTACCGGGAAATATACCAAATTTGACTGACCCGGGCCCGCGCGGCCCTTTATCGTACCTTTGCCGGCTCACCTTAAGAAAGCGTTAAAGGCATAAAATTCGGGGCGCGACTTTAACGTGCAGACCGTTGTCCGTGTCTATCCACCGACCCTGTAGTTCAACCGTATTTCCCTTGCACCTGCGCGCCGCCGCCCTCCTGTTTTGCCTGCACTGTATGTCCTCTTTTGCGGGGGCGCAGGTGGATAGTATTCCCCCGGTTGTAGCCTTTACCGGCTCCACGGCAGCCTACCGTGTCAGTCCGGATAGTCTGGACGCGGCAGTCGACTACCAGGCCCGGGATAGTATGGACGTAGACCTGGTCAATCAGCGTATACATCTGTACGGCGCCGCTCGGGTGAACTACCAGCAGATCAGCCTGGAAGCAGACTATATCACCCTGGACTACGGCACCAACGTGGTGCGGGCCGAACCCTACCCGGATAGCGCAGGTGTTTTGGTAGGTGACCCGTTATTCAGTGATGGGGGTCAGGAATTTACGGCAAAGAGTCTGGAGTATAACTTTAAGAGCAAGAAGGGGATCGTGCGGGAGACCGTGACGACGCAGGATGAGATATTTATCCGTGGCGGTAAGTCAAAGTTCGTCAGCGGAGCGATCCAGAGCAACGACAGTACCCGCTCGGACGTGATCTATACCGAAGGAGCCATCTTTACCAGCTGCTCGCTGGAGCATCCTCACTTCGGCGTACGGACGCAGCGGGCCAAGATCGTGCCGAATAAACTGGCCATCATCGGTCCGTCGAACCTGGAGATCATGGGCGTACCTACGCCGCTGTGGTTGCCCTTCGGCTTCTTTCCGCTGAAGAGCGGTCGGTCGAGCGGCCTGCTCTTCCCCAGCGACTACCAGTACAGTCCACAGTGGGGATTCGGCTTTCAGGGGATCGGCTGGTTCTTCCCACTGGGCGAGCACGTCAACCTCACGGCTACGGGAGACATCTACCTGAACGGTACCTATACCATCAACTTAGCCAGCAGCTACCGCCGGCGGTACAAGTATAGTGGTAACGCATCTTTTTCGTACCGGCGCCTGCGCGACGAGACGCCCATCAGCGAAGGCCTGGAGGAAGATATCAGTAAGGGTATTTCTATCAACTGGACGCACCGACAAGATCCCCGCGCGCATCCCACCTTCACCTTTGGTGGTAGCATCAATTTCCAGACCGACCTGGTCGATCAGCGCTTCATCAATACCTACGATGCGGCGAGTAAGAACGTGATCCGCTCGTCGATGAACCTGACCAAGACCTTCCCGAAGCTTAAGTCTACGCTCACTGCAGGACTGAATCACAGTCAGAATAACCAGACCCGCGAGATCAGCGTCAACTTCCCCGATGCACGCTTTCAGACCCAGACGATCTACCCCCTCCGAAATCTGCCGGGGAGTCAGCGCAAGTGGTACAAGAAGCTGGCCGTACGCTACGGCAACCAACTACGCACGGAATTTGAGGGCCTCGATACAAGCTTTTTCACGGCCCAAACGCTTACGAACGCCCGCTACGGCTTTCAGCAGGATGCCAGTGCTTCCCTCAGTTTGAACGTGCTGAAGTACTTCAACGTGAGCCCGAGCATGAACTACTCGGAGGTCTACTACGGTAAAACGCTGGATTATTTCCTCGATACTACAACGATCAGGACTACGGAGGCGCTCGATGAGGATGGTAATCCGTTTCTGGACACCACGGATTTTGCCACCATTGAAGAATTGCTCAACCCGGGATTGGCCAGCTTTCGCAACTTCAGCGCGGCAGTGAGCGTGAGTACGCAGCTATTCGGTAAGATCCTGTTCGGGCGCCGCCGCGGAATTTTCGGACTGAAGGGGCTGCGACACGTACTCAAACCATCTGCCTCGCTTAGCTACCAACCGGACAACCGCGATGCGACGGACTTCATCAGCGGGCTGCCGTACTTCATCTCACAGGCACAGATCGACCCGGAACGCGGGGACGCCGAGCGCTTCGTGACTCCCTTTGCCGGACAGCTCTTTGGTCAGCCCACCCGCACGGAGGGCAATCTGGGCATCAACTACAGTCTGAGCAACCTTTTCGAGGCGAAGGTCTACAGCCGCAAAGACAGCACGGATAAAATCGTCAAGCTCTTCCAAAATATCGGGGTGAGCGGCCGCTACCAGCTGAGCGCCGATAGCTTACAGTGGAGTCCCATCAGCGTGAACGGTAGTACGCGTTTCTTCAAGGGACTCAGTCAGGTGTCGCTGCGTGCGCAGTTCGATCCCTACATCAGTACCTACAACGAGCGTACCCGGCAGGTGAGTAGGGTAGACCGTACCACGCTAAGCGAGCGGGGCGTGCCCGTACAGCTTAGTAGCTTCAACGGGACGATCTCGACAAACCTTACGGTAGCCAAGTTTCGCGAGCTGTTCCAGGGGCAGGAGGAAGAATTTGTCACCGATGTAGCCGAAGAGCGACGCAAGCGCCGGGAGGAGGAGGCTACGCTGTTTGAGGAGACGGACATTCTAAGTCTATTCGAAAACTTCAGCATCCGGCACACCCTCAACTTCCGGCTCGACCGGGAGATCGCTACCTCTGAGGTACCGGGGGCCCGGGATACCCTGCGGTTCAATACGACGGCCAACAGTATAGAGTTGCGGGGTGCGCTGAACCTGACGGAGAACTGGAGCGTCAACATCGGTCAGATCGGCTATGACTTTACCAGTAAACGTATCACTTATCCCTATCTCAGTTTTGCGCGCGACCTGCACTGCTGGGAGATGCGCTTTAGCTGGGCTCCCCAGGTAAATACCTATCAGTTCAGTATCGCCGTTAAGCCAGGTGTTTTCGACTTCCTCGAGGTGCCGGTCAACCAGAATCGCTACGACGGGCAGCGACAGTTCGGGAGGTAAAAAAACCCGATGTATCGCAGATGATACATCGGGTTGGGTAGGTATTGCCGGAGGGTAAACTTACCGGGGCATCTTGGTGGTATAAAAGCCACTGGTGTAGAAGTCATCGTCCAGGGTATTGGCGTTGCGGAACTCATTGGTAGAGAACCGGCTGCGATCGTAGCTGCTACCGTACTCGTGGAAGTCTGCCAGGTAATCGTTGGTGTCGATCTCGTACCGGGTGGTGTAGCCCTTGTCCTTACGGAAGCGTGGGTAGTCGACCAGGTGATCGAAGGTCAGCCCCAGTAGGGTCGCCGTGTTGGATGAGGCATTCAGGTGCACCAGCCCGACGGGAATGAGCGCGTGACGGTCTTCTTCGGTGTAGCGGTCTCCGGTGTGCCGCTTGATGACATCATCGTCGATCTCTACCTCGACGTAGCGGACCAAATTGGCGGAAGTATCAGCGAGTAGGCCTTCTACCTCTCCGATGGTCTCATCAGAGCTCAGCTTGACGCTGTAGCCGCGTGGGTCTACGTCGTCGTGGTGGACTTTGTAGCCGGATAGATCCTCGAGGAACTTCAGCCGGGTGTTTTCGGTGTCATTAATAATAGTACTCATAATGGATAATTTTTTAGTTGCAAAAAGAGGGGAGGGGATGCTTATGATCCCATCATGCTCAGTACTTCCCGGGCCTGGCCGAAGAAGGAGCGAACGTTCTCTTTTTGATTGAGTGTGAGTGACTCGGCGGTCATTGCCTGCGCCTCAGAGCGGAGGTTGCTGATCGCGTCGCTGGTAGCGTTACCATTGACTCGGTCGACATCTTCAAAGATCTCTACGATGAGCATGCTGGCCATCTTGATCTTGTCGGCGTGGTCGCCGGCCATGGGGTCGCGGGTGATCTCGTCGGCCAGTTTCTTTGCGCGGCTGACTTTGCTGTCGACGTTAGCCTCATCGGCTACTCCTTCCGCAATTGCAAGAGCGGCAGCGGCATTAGCCAGTTGAGTAATGGCCTGGTGGCTGAACTCATGATCAAGACCCATCTCACCTTCCATATTGGCGGTGGTGGCCATGAAGGCTTCTTTGGCGGTCATGAACTCTGCATAGTCCGCTTCGTCCACTTCAGCAGCAACGGGTGCTACGGTGTCGTCTTCTTCGATTACCTCTTCGGTAAGTACTTCATCCGATTCCTCGAATGCTTCAGCGACTCCCCAGATGATAAGTCCTAGTAGGAGTAAGCCAATAATCCAGGGCCAGATTGATCCGCCGCTGGCTTTCTTTTCTTCGATGCGTATTTGTGCCATAACAGTGTATGATTATATGATATAAAATGCCGGCAGCCTAGCCCGCTAAGACCAGGCTGCCGGCGATTGATGCGAACGAGGAGCTTAGACTAGGTCGTCGTTACGCTTGGTGTTGGTGCGGGTGGTGCCATCTGCATTACGCAGTTTGTCGCCGGCATCCTTCACGATGTCTACCTCGGTTTCCCGGGCGGTTTCACGCACGGTCTCGGTGCGGGTATCTACATCCTTCTTGATGTTGATCTCCTCCACTACGCGGGCGGTCTTGGATACAACGGCTTCCTCGGCGGTCTCCTTCATGGAGATCGTCTTGTCGCGGAAGTCTGCTGCGTCGGCTGGACGGTCTACGGGGGTACGTGTTACGGTTACGTGCTCGGTGCGGAGGCGGATAGCTTCTTCTACCGGACGCTCGATAATGTGGCTGCGCACGGTGACGCCACCAGTCTGTACTTCACGCTTGCCGATGGCTACGTCTTCCTTGACGACTTCGATCATCCCGTCGGTATCGACGTTGCCGAAGCGTTCGTTCAGGCGCGACCGGTTGGTGTCAGCGTTGAAGCTTTTATTTTCGTACTGCTTGTAGCGATCGTCCATATCGATGGCACCGAAACGATCCAGGATAGAGGCTGCCTTTTTGGCTTTTTCCATGCCGTTGGTGTGTACGGTGACTACCGTGCCGCGGCTGGCTACTTCACGGCCGACCTTGCGGCGGCGCTCGTAGTCGTCATCATCGTCGCCGAAGATGTTTTCGAAGAACCGCTCGATGGCGTTGTCGTCATCGTCGTGCTTCCGGTCCGTTGCGCGGTTGCCGTGGCTGCCGTACTTGGAAACGTCGATGTCACTGCTGGTGAAGCCTTGCTTGGTGAGGGCCTCCTTGGCGCTGTTGGCTTGTGCCATGGTGTCAAATACGCCGATAACTGTCTGGTTATTCATTACTAATGCTAAATTTATTGGTTAAGTGATAAGAATATGCTCACTACCTATTCGGGTAGTGGAGCGGTTGTGTTTGTGGTGGGGGGGGAGCGGCTTACTACGGCTTGTTCCGTGTGTAGCTCCACCCGCTCGGTGTGTTCTTCGGAGCGGGTCTCCTGAATGAGGTGTATCTCTTCTACAAGTACCAGTCGCTTAGTGATGACCTCCTCTTCCCGTACTACGGGTACAATCAGGTTCTTGCCCTCGTAGCGTGGCTGCGGCATAGTGTCAACTACCTGATTGATGGGTACCCGGGTCTCGCGATATGCGGTATGAATGGTAGTAAGGGGTACGTCAACCGTTTCGGTCTGCACTGTTTTATGCACATTAACTTCCCCGGTGACTACCTCACGCGTGGTGACTGACAACTGCTCTTTGATTACCGATATAGTGCTTTCGTCCACGACTTCTGTGGTCTTATTCGCTTGTTCGGGAAATTGCTTTGTGTGATCCGCCATCGTCTATTGTATGTCAAGCGTCCCATACTTTGTTCGGAAAATGCACAAAAAAGCCCCCAATCACTCGGTGTGACTGGGGGCTTTGCGCTCAATAGGCGGACCTACCGTATGATAGGGAACCTACCGGAAGATGTAGCGCACACCTACCTGCATGGTATAGCGGCTGCTCCGTAGTCCACTGTCATCGAGGTTGTCGTTGAAGATCGTGCCGGGCGATCCGCCTTCGAGGATCTCATTGGGTACGGTGTAGGTAGGCACGCCATCCTCACTAACGTCCTCCAGGTTAAGCAGTGAGTAGGTACCGAAGCCGAGATTATTCAACTTACCCCAGTTCGCGTTCAGCAGGTTATTGAGGTTGAAGATGTCCAGGGACAGCTGAAGGATATTGGTCTTACCATTTGCCATCTCGACCTTGAAGTCCTGCAGCACACGCGCGTCGAAGATCACCTTGAAGGGACCCCAGGCGCCGTTGCGCTCCGCGTAGCCACCACGGTTCTCGCTCAAGTAGTTGTCGGCCTCAATAAACTCATTAAGTGCATCGTACTGGCGTCCGGCGCTAACTCCGTCTCTGTTCTCTACCAGATTAATATCGTCTGCCGATGCGGGGATGTATACGACCTCATTGAAATCGAATCCGAAATCGTTAACCAGATCACGGTTACGCGCACCGATCACGTAAGTGTAGGGTTGTGCCTGATCGCCATTCATGAAAATAGCGAAGGTGGTCTTGGTATACTTCGTATCGATGGCGTAAGACGCCGAGCTGAAGATCCGGTGACCTGCGGCGAAGGCGGAGCGCTGCACCGGACCCTCGTTGTTTCGTCCTTCTGGATTGTAGTATCCCCGCCACTGCGAGGAGTTCTGACTGGAGGTACCGTCGAAAAGACTGTAGGAATCACCGTAGGAGTAGCCCAGGGTACCGATGAAGCCATTGGTAAAGGGCTTCTGTAGTACGGCGGAGAAGTTCCAGCTGTAACCCTTGTCCGTGTTGCTGCCGAGGTAGATACCAGTGTAGGTGCGGTCGATCGCGCCGGGATTGGTGTAGTACACCCGGTCGTCTGGCGAGCCGGTCAGCCGCTTCTGGTTGCTGGGATCGAGGTTCAGGCTCTGGTAGCGTACGTAGTTGTTGAACTTCGTGTACAGACCTTCCAGGGTCAGGTTGATATCACCGGGCAGTTTATAGTCTACCGCAAGGTTGATCTTGGTCGTCTGTGGAAGCTTGAAGTTCTCCGCAAACAGGTCGATCTGTCCGGATGGATCGGGGTCGGCTACGTTGATATCACCAGGCTCCTGGGAGTTGATGTCAGGGTTGAACACGACTTCATCCCGCAGACGTACACCACCGATATTGAATCCGTAGTTGTTGTACGCACCACCTACCCAAACGAGTGGGGCCCGGCTGGTGAAGATGCCGATACCGCCGCGCAGCTGCAGGGTACGGTTGCCCAACACATCGTAGTTAAAGCCTAGACGTGGGCTAAAGAGGATGCTGGAGCTGATACCCTGACCGGTGCGCGCACCTTCGAGGTCATAACCGGCCGCTTCGAGGGCTGGAATGGTCTCGTTATTGAACTGTGCATTGATGGGTACATCGTTGGGGTACAGCGAGACGTCTGCCCGAATGCCGCCGGTAAGCCGCAGCGCATCCGTGACCTGCCACTCATCCTGAATGTAGAAACCGAGTAGACTCTGCTTGAGGGTAGCAATGGCTTCGCTATCATCTCCCGTGACGTTGTCGACCTGGCTGAAGCTGCGGTCGAACTGACTGGAGGGCAGGCCGAGGAGGAACTGGTCCAGACCGGTCGTGTCGCCGATACCATTGTACTGGTAGGAGCCGAAGTTTTCGCGCACGAACAGGTTGCCGGCCTTGAAGAATTCCAGGTTGGCACCGATCAGGATATTGTGACGTCCCTTGTAGATGCTGAAGTCGTTCTTGACGGTGAGAACGTCCTGGTTCAGGAGGTTGGCCGTACTGAAACGATCGGCACCGAACTCAAAGCCTGCGCCGTTGTCACCGTCGTTGATGCGTACGGTGGGAAAGTCGGGACCGAAGGGGTCACGATCGTCCCGTACGATGGTCAGACCTACCGTCAGATTGTTCGAGGTATTGTTGTTGAAGATCGAGTTCAGTTCCAGTGCCGAGCTGTTGGTGTTGGAGATGAAGAACTCCGATCCGTTGATGAAGTCTAGGTTGCGCGCGTTGGATCCCCGCGCTTCCAGGTTCTCCGCACTTACGTAAGAGTGGCGTACGCTGAGCTTGTGTACGTCGCTCAGGTTGAAGTCGAGCTTAGCCAGGATCTTGTCGCTATTCAGGTAGGCCGTGTTGTTGTCGAAGCTTCCCAGGTCGTAATTGTAGTTGCTCTGCACGAAATTGCGTAGGCGGTCTACGTCGGCGGAGGTAGATTCACCCTCGTAGTTGCCGAAGCTGAAGGGCTGTGGGGTTTCGTCACGTTGAAGTTCGGCGTTGACGAAGAAGAATACTTTGTCCTTGATAAGGGGACCGCCCAGACGAGCTCCGTACGTTTTAGCCGAAAATTCTGAGATAGGATCGAAATCGTACCGATCGTTGTTTGTGTATTCTTGGTTACGCGTCAGGCTTTCGTTACGCAAGAAATAGTACGCACTGCCTTCAAAGTCGTTGGTACCGGAGCGCGTCACAGCGCTGATCGAACCTCCAGCAAAACCACTCTGCCGTACATCGAAGGGAGCAACCGATACGGTGAACTGCTCTACAGCATCGATAGAGATGGGAGAGACACCCGTCTGGCCACCGTTGGTACCGGAACCGGAAAGTCCGAACGCATCGTTGTTTACCGCGCCGTCGATGTAGATCGAGTTGAAGCGGTTGTTCTGGCCGGCGATCGAGATGGCAAAGCCGTCGCCTTCGGTAATCTTCGCCAGGGGGTTGAGGCGCGCGAAGTCGGCAATATTCCGGTTCACGGTAGGCAGGGCCTCGATCTGCTCTTCGCTGATCGTAGTTTCCTGACCGGTACGTCCACCGTCGAAGACACTGGAACGGTTCGCGATCACGGTCACCTCACCCAGGTTTACCGAGCTTTCACCCAGTGCACGGCTGAAGTTGAGGGCCTGACCGAGCTGTAGCTGCTTGCCTTCCTCGATGAGGGGGTCGAAACCGATATAGGTTACCGACAGCGTGTAGGGACCGCCTACGCGCAGACCCGGAAGACGGAAAAAGCCGTCCTCATCGGTAACGTTGCCGTAGGTTGTACCGGAGGGAGTGTGCACCGCCTGGACGGTAGCACCGATCAGGGGTTCGCCGTTCGTGCCATCAGTGATCTGACCAAAGATCGAAGAGGTCGTAACCCCCTGGCCCACCAGCCCCAGGGGCAGCAGCAGTACCAGCAGTACCGTAAAGCATGAAGTGAAAAATCGCATCAAGGAAGGATTTAGTTGATTAGGTTCCGGAGCAGTGACTCCTAAGTTGCCGCAAAGGTCCGAAGTGTCGGCCACCTTCATGTTAACTCAGTGTTAACCTTTTCTAGTCCTTCCTCCCCGCACCCGCGTACGCGCCCGTGTCCTTACTTGTCCTGACGGGCAAATACGGTGCGCAGCAGCTCCGTATTCCGCAGCGCGGGCTGTTCACGCAATTCCGTTTCCTTGACCTCGATCAGGCCGAACATTCCTTCCAGTGCGCGCTGGGTCACGTAAGTATCCAGTTCCGGCTCCGTTTTTTGCACAAACGGGATCTTGTTGTAGGCCGCAACGACCTTGGCCCATATTTCGTTGGCGTTCACCTCGTCGAGGGCTGCCCGAATCACCGGTTGGAATTCACCGGTCAGGGCCGAAGACGTGTTAGACTCCAGGTAACGGGTCGCTGCATCCTGCTCACCCATCAGCAGGTTCATCGCATCCTTAAAGGTGAGCCCCTTGATGGCGCTGACGAAGATGGGGGTAGCCTTCTTAGCCGCCGTCTCGGCCGCCCGGTTGATGCGGAAGGTAAGGTCCTGCTCGACGTTGCCGAAACCGGGCAGGGCACTGACCCTGCTCACGATAGCCTGCGCCTCCTCCGGTAGCAGGATCTTGTATGGACTCATCAGGTAGCCGTCTTGAGCGGATAGCGAAGTGACGGCCTTGCCCACTCCCTGGTCCAGTGCTTCTTTGAGGGCGCTGCCGACCTCCTCATCACTCAACGGGTTCTCCCCACTGAGGATACCGGAAGCCTTATCCGCTAATTTGCCGAGCTTACCGAGTTGGGCCGTGGCGGGAAGGGAAAGACAGGCGAGAGCGATAAATAGCAGTAGGATGCGGCGCATAAGGGCAGGTATTTGTGTAAGAACACCTATGGACGGCCGAAGATTACTACCGAATCGTTAAGAAGTGACGAGGTATTCCCGCGTGACGCCCTCTACTTCCATGATGAGGTCGGCGCCGTAGAGTCCGGCGGGCGTCTGGTAGCCCGGCTTCACTTCCCCGGCCAGTACGCGCTTTACGATGATGAGAGCCGTGATGGCGGTGAGCGTGTAGCCCTCCGGCGTCCGCAGTCGCGCGGCAACGGTCTTGCCCCCGGCATCCTTCACCTCGCCATACACGTAGCTCTCGGCCTTTTCGCGCTGGGTATCATCCGGACCGGCCGGCCGGGCCTCAATCTTCTTGCGCAGGTAGTTTTTGACTACGCCCAATCGCAGCAGGGGACCGAGGTAGTTGCTGCGCTGCATCGTCTTGATCTGCGCCGGTGGCACGGCGAAGTAAGTACTGATATTGGGGATACCGGTCGTGAAGAAGGCCGTAAACACATCACCCCACGGTATGGTCACCGCCTGCAGGGAGGCCTGCTCCGTAAACGGAAAGCTCCGCGTAGCGTAAGCCGCCTTCACCGGCTTGATCTTACCGTGCTCCCGGATGGCTCCTCCCGATCCTAATCCGCCCAGCATCGTCTTGGCCGTGCCGTGGCTCAGCATACCGCCTTTCCACGCGAAGGCCAAGATCAGTTCGGTCGCCTGCGGCAGTTTCTCTTTGAGGTAAGCGGCCATACAGTCCGTAGGTACTACGTCGAAGCCTACGCCCGACATCAGCATCACCCCCGCAGCTTCCGCCTCCTTCGCCCGTCGGGCGCCCATAGCGAACACCGGTATCTCCCCCGTGATATCCAGATAGTGAGTGCCCGTTGCCAGGCACACCTGCTGCATCGCATCGGCGGTATCGATGAAGGGGCCGGCGGCGTGTAGTACCACCTTCTGATGCTGCAGTAGATCGGTCAACTCCGTCGTATTGCGCAGGTCTACCGCCCGGTAGGGGTAGCCGAACTCGTGGTGTAATTGCTCCAGCTTCTCGGCGTTGCGACCGCTCAGCAGGGGGGTGAGTCCGTAGTCGGCACACATGCGTACGATCAGGCGTCCGGTATAGCCGTAGGCGCCGTAGAGTAGAAAGTCGGTCATGGCAGGGGGTTAAGGGGAGAGGGAGGTAGGGGGAGAAGGAGTTAAGGGGTGAAGGGGTTAAGGCGGACTGTTGGAGGTGGTAAGCGTAGGGCGGGGGCGCGGGTGCGGTGGTTGGTGTGAGGGGGAGAGGGAGGTGGAGGCACGCAAGGTGTAAAAACTTTGGCACTCCGGATGTTGTGCCTATCTTTGGGGCATGCAGAAGCAAATGCTTGTTTGGTGGCCCGTACGTACTCATTCCTGAGCACCTAAGGTCCTGCACGTAATATAAAAGGCCCGTCGGATGCTCCGGCGGGCCTTTTTCCGTCCCGTCGGGTACCGAATAAACTCTTTAGCCCCTTGTCTACCTCCGCTACCGTTGCTCCTCCTTCGACTACCGCCCTACGGGTGGTCACCCGCCGCCTGACGGCCGATCAGCTCACCCCCGTGTCGCTGTACCTCTCCCTGCGCGACCGCTTTACCGATCCGGTGCTCCTGGAATCTAACGAGACGCGGCACAACGAACACTACTTCAGTATCATCGGCCTGGATACGCTGGCCTACTACCGGGTGGATGAACAGACCATCAGCCGCGGCAGGATAGGGCAGGAGACCACTACACTGCCGGTCACGGACACCGATACGGTGAGCAAGGACCTATCGGCCTATCTGCAGTCTTTCGACATCGACTACGGGCAGACCACCCCGCTCGTGCGGCAGTTCAACGGCCTGATCGGCCACACCAACTTCGAGGGGGTGGGGTACTTCGACTCACTGCGCTTTTCCAATCCTTCGCACCTGCGGTCCCCCGCCCTGAGGTACCACCTGTACCGCTTCGTGCTCGTGTTCCATCATTACCGCGACGAGCTGCTGCTACTGGAGAACCTGCCGGTGGGGGAGGAGAGTCGGCTTGATGAGGTAGAGCAAGCGATCCGCGCCGGGGGCACCGTGCATCCCTTCGATACGGAGGGGGAGGAGCGGAGTAACCTGACCGATGCGCAATACCGCGACCTCGTCAGCAAGGGCAAGCACCACTGCCAGGTGGGTGACGTATTTCAGATCGTGCTGAGCCGGCAGTTTCGGCAGGATTTTACGGGCGATGAGTTTCAGGTGTACCGGGCGCTGCGGAGTATCAATCCCTCGCCCTACCTGTTCTACTTCGACTACGGCGACTACCGGATCATGGGTAGCAGTCCGGAGAGCCAGATGGTGATCCGCGACGGACTGGCGCGGCTAAACCCCATTGCCGGCACCTACCGCCGCAGTGGCGATGCGGAGCGCGACCGCCTGGCCACCGAGCAGCTACTGGCCGACCCAAAGGAGAATGCCGAGCACGTCATGTTGGTGGACCTGGCCCGCAACGACCTGAGTCGGCATACCCGCGACGTAACCGTGCGTAGCCTAAGGGAAGTGCACTACTACAGCCACGTGATCCACCTGGTGAGTACGGTAGACGGCAAGCTGGAGCGGCAGGATGAAGCCGTGCGCATCTTTGGCGACACTTTTCCGGCCGGTACACTGAGCGGTGCGCCGAAGTACCGGGCCATCCAACTCATCGACAAGTACGAGAATCAGCAGCGAGGATTTTACGGTGGGGCCATCGGCTTTATCGACTTCGATGGGGGGATGAACCAGGCGATCCTGATACGCTCCTTCTTTAGTCAGGACAATACGCTGTACTACCAGGCCGGCGCCGGTGTGGTGGCGGCCAGCGACGAAGAGAGCGAGCTGCAGGAAGTGTACCACAAGCTGGGGGCGCTAACTAAGGCACTGACCAAGGCGGAGGGACTGGCGGCTAGCTTTTAGGTTCAACCCCGAATAATACAGTTTAAAGGCACGGATTTTATTGGTTTTAATTGCTACGTATGAAAGTGCTAATTCTTGACAACTACGATTCGTTCACCTACAACCTGGTCCACTATATGGAGGAGGAGCTGGGCGAACGCGTCGACGTATACCGTAATGACCAAATCTCGCTCGATGAGGTGGGGGCCTATGATTTGATTGTCTTGAGTCCGGGACCGGGACTGCCGGCCGAGGCGGGTATCATGCCGGGGCTCATCCAGCGCTATAAGGAAGACAAGGTAATCTTTGGTGTATGCCTGGGGCATCAGGCGATCGGGGAGGCCTTCGGAGCTAAGCTACACAACCTGGACCAGGTGCACCACGGCATTGAAACCGACATGCAACGCATCCAAACGGACGATGTCTTGTTTGCAGACGTACCGGACAGTTTTCGCGCCGGTCGTTACCACAGCTGGGTCATCGATCCGGCTACGCTACCGGCAGAGCTGGAGGTCACGGCCACTGACGAGGCCGGCGGCATCATGGCGCTGCGTCACCGGGAGTTCCCGATCTTTGGGGTACAGTTTCATCCCGAAAGCATCATGACCGAGCACGGCCGGCTCATGATCCATAATCTACTCACCTACGTAAAGGCACGCACTGCCACCCCCGCATGAAACATATCGATATCGACGCCCGCGGCTACTACGGTCGCTTCGGAGGAGCCTACATCCCCGAAATGCTGCACGGTAACGTAGAGCAACTACGCCGTAGCTACCGCGAAATGACCGCCGACCCCAAGTTCCGGGAGGAGTTCGACCTGCTGCTAAAGGATTACGTAGGTCGGCCCAGCCCCCTGTACTACGCCGAGCGGCTCAGCAAGCACTACGGTACCCAGGTGTACCTGAAGCGCGAAGACCTCAACCACACCGGGGCGCACAAGATCAATAACACTATCGGTCAGATCCTACTGGCCGAGCGACTCGGGAAGAAGCGCATCATCGCCGAGACGGGTGCCGGTCAGCACGGCGTAGCTACGGCTACCGTCTGTGCCCTCAAGGGCCTGCAGTGCATCGTCTATATGGGTGAGGTCGACATTGCACGCCAGGCTCCCAACGTAGCCCGCATGAAGATGCTAGGTGCCGAGGTACGCCCGGCCCTCAGCGGTAGCCGTACGCTTAAGGATGCGACCAACGAAGCGATCCGCGACTGGATCAATAATCCCGAGGACACCCACTACATCATCGGCTCGGTCGTAGGACCGCACCCATACCCCGATATGGTGGCCCGTTTTCAGTCAGTGATCAGCGAGGAGACCAAGTGGCAGCTACAGGAAAAGATCGGTAGAGACTACCCCGATGCGGTCGTCGCCTGCGTGGGTGGCGGAAGCAATGCCGCCGGAGCGTTCTACCACTACCTGAACGATGAGCGGGTCCGCCTGGTAGCCGTCGAAGCCGCCGGCCTGGGGGTTGATAGCGGGGAGTCCGCCGCGACCAGTCAGCTCGGTACCGAAGGCATCATCCACGGTAGCCGCACCCTGCTCATGCAGACCGAAGACGGACAGATCGTAGAGCCTTACAGCATTTCGGCCGGACTCGATTACCCCGGTATTGGTCCGCTCCACGCCTTCCTGATCGATAGCAATCGTGCCGAAGCCATCAGCGTCACGGACGCTGATGCCCTGGCCGCCGCCCTCTTCGTAGCCCGACAGGAGGGCATCATCCCTGCCCTGGAAACCGCCCATGCCTTTGCCGCGCTCGACCAGATGGAATATAGTGCGGATGATGTGATCGTTGTTTGTCTGAGTGGGAGAGGAGATAAGGACCTGGCTGCCTTCTCCTCTTACCTCGATAGTGAACCGCTCAAGTAAGCAGGAACAGTACGCTGATTCCCCAACCTACATCCACTCAGCGTACAACGCCTCGACCTAATTCATTGCCATGAACCGCCTTTCTAAGCTCTTCGCCGATAAGCCCCGCGACGTACTCAACGTCTACTTTACCGCCGGCTATCCCGCCCTGGATAGTACCGTGCCGGTCATCACTGCCCTGGCCGAATCCGGAGCCGACCTGATCGAGATCGGTATGCCCTACTCCGACCCCATGGCCGACGGCGAGACCATCCAGCGGAGCAGCATGCAGGCGCTTTCCAACGGCATGACCCTAAAGCTGCTGTTCGAGCAGATCGCCGAAGCACGGCGGCACACCGAGGTGCCCCTGGTACTGATGGGCTACTACAATCAGCTGATGCAGTACGGTCCCGACCGCTTCGTAGACAAGGCCGCCGAGGCAGGCGTAGACGGCCTGATCCTACCCGACCTGCCGGCCTATGAGTACCAGCGTGATTTCCGCGACATCGCCGAGCGCGCCGGTCTGGAGATCAGCTTCCTGGTCA
The DNA here is from genome assembly GCF_923081025.1 of Neolewinella maritima. Lineage (GTDB taxonomy): Bacteria > Bacteroidota > Bacteroidia > Chitinophagales > Saprospiraceae > Neolewinella > Neolewinella maritima. Next base: position 1,486,037 of record NZ_CAKLPZ010000001.1, read on the forward strand.
CTCCCCAGACTACCGACGAGCGCATCCGCGAGATCGCGGCGACTAGCACCGGCTTCATGTACGTGGTGTCCAGCAGCAGCATCACCGGGGGCAGTGCACAGATCAGTGACCGGCAGCGGGCCTACTTCGACCGCATCGCCGCACTCGGATTAGATAACCCAAAACTTATCGGCTTCGGGATCAGCGACGCCCGGACCTTCCGCACGGCCTGTGAGTACTTCAATGGGGCCATCATTGGCAGCGCATTCATCCGCGCACTCCACGGGCAGGACGAGCGGGTAGCGGAGGCGACCCGGGAGTTCGTGCACGGAATTCTTGCCCCGGTCACGGCCTGAGCGGATCGGATGAAGCACCTCATCGTCATTGGCGGTCCTACGGCCAGCGGCAAGACAGCGCTGGCCATTCAGCTGGCCCAGCATTACGGCACGGAGATCATCAGTGCCGACAGCCGGCAGTTCTACCGGGAGTTGTGCATTGGAAATGCTCGTCCATCGGAGGAAGAGCTTGACGCCGCTCCCCACCACTTTATTGCGGACCGTAGCGTGACTGCTCCCTTATCGGCCGGCGCGTTTGCTGACGAAGCCCTGGTACGGCTGGCTGATCTGCATGCACGCCACGATGTGGTCATCGCGGTAGGTGGAAGTGGGCTTTACCTGCGGGCATTGTGTGAGGGGCTCGATGAGTTCCCCCCCGTCACGCCAGAGGCTACGCTAGCCGTAGCGGCGCTGGAAGAACGCGAGGGCCTGCCGGGCTTACAGCGCGCCGTGGAACAGGTCGATCCGGTGTACTATGCTACCGTTGATCGACAGAACGGACGACGCCTACAGCGTGCGTTGCGGGTAAGTTATTCCGCTGACCGTCCCTACAGCAGCTTTCTGGGTCAGCGTGTGGAGCGCCCCTTCATATCTCACTGCTTCATGCCCCGGATAGATCGTACGCTGCTTTACCGTCATATCGAAGGGCGCGTGCGCAGGATGCTAGAGAATGGACTGGAGGCCGAAGCGCGGAAATTGTACCCGCTACGCGATCTCCGTCCGATGCAGACCGTCGGGTACCAGGAATGGTGGCCCTATATAGTGGGTGAAGGGACTATCGGGGAGGTGCAGATGTTGATCGAGCGGAATAGTCGCCGATACGCCAAGCGGCAGTTGACCTGGTTCCGGGAGTATCAGTCCGTAGATGATTTGTCCGAGATAGTAAAAAGCGTACGAAATATCTGAGTTTCCGCATACCCCATGGGCAATTCTTGCGTTTCCGAGTATGATACAGGTTCTTTTGAACCGCATATTCGATCACGGTATCTCGCCAGAATGGCGGATACACATCTTGTTGTGGCATGCAATCAACGTTGACGCTTTGTGCACTCCTGTGTACTCTAGCCCTCACGGCTCAGCCGGAGGTCCAGTTCACCGCACTAGATTCCACCTTCGCTAAACCTCTCGGGTTGGTATCTCGTGGTGATGGTAGTAACCATATTTATATAATCGAAAAGGACGGCGGGATACACCGGTACGATACCGAGACCCACGAAAAGACAGCCTTCCTCAATCTGGCTGAGCGTCTCACTACGGTCGGGGAGGGAGGCTTAGTAGGTGGCGCGTTTCACCCCAATGTGGACAGTAACACCTTCTTTATCATGTACACCGTGCCGGGAAGCGGACCGCTGCAGCCCAGTACCCTTGAACTGAGTCGATTTACACTAGACAAGGACGGCCTGGCCGACCCGACAACTGAGCGCTTAATACTGACGATCCCCAAGCCGGGCCAGAGTCAGAGCGGTGGTGGAATGGCGTTTGGCCCGGACGGCTACCTGTACGTCGGTATCGGTGACGGGGGAGGACGTTATGACCAGTTCGAGAACGCACAGAACCCGCAGTCGCTGATGGGCAAAATCATCCGCATTGATGTCGATGAATCGACTGATGAGCGCAACTACGGCATTCCTACCACCAACCCATTCGCGGGCAGCACGGATACGCTCGGTGAGATCTGGTCCCTCGGGGTGCGCAATCCTTTCCACATCGCCTTCGACGATAAAACGGGTGACCTATGGATCGGCGATAAGGCGAACACCTACTGGCAGGAGATCAATTACCAGGCTGCCGGCAACACCGGCGGGCAGAATTACGGCTGGAACTGTATGGAAGGATTCGAAGAATCGACCCCTTCCTCCCTGCGCTTCTGTGGCAGTGACCTGACTGCCTACGATGCACCCCGGTTGGTGTACGGTCGGGATGGTAACCAAGACCTAAAGGGCGGCTCCGTCACGGGTGGTGAGGTCTACTACGGTCCGGACACCTCCCTACACGGATTGTACATATTCGGTGACTTTTTTTCGCAGCGGCTGTTCATTTACGATCCAAGCAGCACCGGCGAGGATTCGGTGCGGGTCATTCTGGACGTGCCGTTCTATAATCTGACCACGTTTGGCATAGACAATCAGGGCGCGCTGTACGCCACCGATTACGCCGGTAGCGTGTACCGCATCGGCGCGCCTGGTGCCACCGTCGAGGAGCCTACCAGTACACGGCATGCGGCTCCGTTAGCCTTGACCACCTATCCCAACCCCGTACAGGATCGGTTGACCATCAGCCGACCGGCGGAAATGACCGGTCGGGCCACCGCTTCGATCACGGATCTCCACGGGCGCCGGGTGTACCAGAGCGCTGAATCCTTTACGGCAGCACCGACCATTGATCTGTCCTTACCCGCACTACCCGCAGGGGTCTACGTGCTAGTGGTACGCACTGCGGACCGTGCAGCATCCACCCGCCTGATCGTAGAATAAGCCCTAACCACCACTCTGCCTTTCTTCGTTATGAATATTTGTAGGCTCGCACTATTTCTAGTCTTATCCTGGAGCTGCTCGGTACGGGCACAACCGAAGCTCAAACTGATAGAGTTGGATACTGAATTCGACCAGCCGGTTGATATGACCAAGGCACAGGACGGAACGGACGATATCTACATCACCGAGCGATTGGGAAAAGTGTACCGCTATTCACGAGGTGATGAAAAAACTCGACTAGTGCTCGACCTCACCTCTATCGTGGAATCCAAGACGCTCGGCGGACTGCTCGGACTGGACTTTCACCCGCAGTTTCCGGATAGCAGCTACTTCTACGTCAACTACACCGCCGAGCCCACCCGACCGGGTATTGCCCTCGTTTCGCGGATCAGCCGGTTTACGATGGGGGAGAACGACGTGGCCGATCTAGATAGCGAATACACTATTCTGCAGCTCGACCAGCCCGGGCAGTACCACAACCTGGGCGATGTGGCCTTCGGACCGGATGGCTACCTATACGTTCCCAGCGGTGACGGTTCGCTCGAAAACGACGAGTACCGAGCGGCGCAAGATCCCATGTCGCGGCTGGGTAAGCTACTGCGGATCGACGTAGACGTACCGGGTGATTCCCTCAACTACAGTATCCCAACGGACAACCCCTACTACGGTAGTACGGATACCTTACAGGCTATTTGGTCCATGGGGCTTCGCAATCCCCGGCAACTATCCTTCGATCGCAAGACTGAAGATCTATGGATCGGTGACATCGGAGCCCTGAATTACCAGGAGATGAACTACCAGGCCGCGGGCAACCGGGGCGGTCAGAACTACGGCTGGAGCTGTACGGAGGGCTTTCAGCTATACCCCGATCGCGACCGCGCATCGTGTGAAATTCCCAGGGCATACGATCCGCCGCGTTTCGCCTATCCGGTCAGTGGAAATGATGGAGTCAACGGGGCATTCATCGTAGGGGGGTACGTCTATCGCGGACCGGTCAAGGAACTCGATGGCTACTTCTTCTTCGGTGACTTCCTGGGCAGCAGCCTGTACGTGTACGATACGGAACGCTCGGACAATCCCGTATGGAACGTGACGCCGGACGAACCGGTGAGTAACATCTCGTGCTTTGGCGAAAGCAACGACGGGTCGATGTTCGTAGCCAGCTACAACGGTAAGATATTCCGCATTGAAGTGGAGGACAGTATCAGCACCGGTCGCGTGGGCCTATCTGCTCCCGCCCGCCTCAGCCTATTCCCCAATCCGGCTCACACCGAGGTGCAGTTTGAGCTGCCGCCCGGTGGAATGGGTACGTCGCTGATCCAACTGCTATCGGGCACCGGCAGGGAGCTAGCGCGCTGGATCGAGCAGGCCGGGTCGCAACAAAGCCTCCGTCTTTCACTCCCCGACGTTCCGACTGGCTTGTATACACTACAGGTGACTACCGAGGGACGTGTTGCTGCCGGGCGATTGATCATCCAGTAAGCCGCGGTCCTGCCTCGGGCAAACTAAGCGTGGCCAAAAGAAGTTGATGGGGTAAAGCACCCTTTATGCTCCAGTACCTATCGGCAGGTGTCTTCTGCCTGCTCACGTGTACGCTAAGCGCACAACCCACCGTGCGACTATTGCCCCTGGCTGAACAGTTCAACGCGCCGACCGATATCGTAGCGGACCCACGTACGGATGGACAGCTCTACATCGTAGAGAAGGAAGGTAGGGTGCAGGCGCTGGATACTATCGGTGGAACCAAGACGCTCTGGCTGGACCTTTCGGAGTCGGTAGATGATCGCAGCGAGGGCGGGCTGCTGGGTATGGCCTTTCATCCCGAGCCGGATAGTGCATACGTGTATGTCAACTACACCCAGCCATCGCAGCTGAGTCGCCACCTCGTTACTACTGTAGCACGCTTCTCCCTGGGAGTGGATGGCAGCCCAAATCCGGCAAGCCAACAAATACTACTTGCCATTGAGCAGCCCGCTACCAACCATAACGCCGGTGATCTGGCCTTCGGGCCGGATGGCTACCTATATATTCCAACCGGAGATGGTGGCGGTGGAGGAGATCCCTTTGACAACGGGCAGGATCCCAGTTCGCTACTCGGCAAGATCCTGCGGGTCGACGTAGATAAGCAAGGTGTGGATCCTACTACGTCGGAGCCGCGCAAGTATGCCGTGCCAACGGACAATCCCTTTGTAGGCTCCGAGGACACCCTGGCCGAAATCTGGTCGCTCGGCCTGCGCAACCCCTGGCGCATTTCATTCGACCGGCAGACCGGCGATCTGTGGATCGGCGACGTAGGACAAAATGAGCGCGAGGAGGTAGACTTCCAGGCGGCCGGCTCCACGGGTGGACAGAACTACGGTTGGAACTGCCGGGAGGGCTTCAGCACCTACAGCGGATCCACCGATCGCTACTGTGGAGATACTGAGAAGACGTTTAACGCCCCTGAATTAGACTACCCGCACCGGGGCAACGATGGAGTAAACGGAGCCAGCATAACCGGTGGCTTCGTGTACCGGGGTCCGGCTGCTAACCTACAGGGCTACTACATCTTTGCCGATTTTGCCGCACCACGCCTCTTTTTCTACCGGGCCGACCTGGCCGAGGAAGACCGGCTCACCGTACGCAGCGACCTGCCCCTGCAGAGTACGTCTACCTTTGGGGAAGGACGGGACGGCAAACTGTTCGTAGCCCACTTCCGCAGTGGCACCATCTACCTGATCACCGGCGACGGCACTACGCCGACTACTGCACCGGCCCGGACCACCACGCTAGCCGTATACCCAAACCCGGCACGCGAACACCTGCGGATCGACGTGCCGACGGACTTTACCGACCGCCTCCGTGTAGTGTTGTACGCCGCAGATGGACGAGAAGTCATGAGCCAGCTATACCCCGCCGGTAGTCAGCAGATCGAACTATCACTACCCAACCTGGTGCCGGGTGCATACACCATCGAGCTGACAGCCGGTAAGCGCAGGGGCACGGCACGTCTGACGGTCCAGCACTAAGAGTACTCCGAAGGCATCTTTGTCCACAAACCGCGCACCTGCGGCCCCGCCCCGGTGTTGGGGGGGACAAAAGCAAGAAGTATGTCGCGAGTAATGATCATTGGCGCCGGAGGTGTCGGACGGGTAGTAGCCTATAAGTGTGCAGAGTACCCGGAGGTGTTTTCGGAGTTTATGATCGCCAGTCGCACGCAGCGCAAGTGCAACGAAATTGCCGCCGACATCAAAACCGACCTGGGCTACGACAAGATCACTACGGCCAGCGTAGACGCCGAGGACGTGCCCGCCCTGACGCAGTTGATCCGGGATTACGATCCGTTCATGGTGATCCATGTGGCGTTGCCGTACCAGGACCTCACCATTATGGATGCCTGTCTGGAGGCCGGCGTGCACTACCTGGACACCGCCAACTACGAGCCCAAGGAGGAAGCGAAGTTTGAGTACAGCCACCAGTGGGCCTACCAGGAGAAGTTCAAGGCAGCGGGGCTGACCGCTATTCTGGGCTGTGGATTCGACCCCGGCGTGACGAGCATCTTCACGGCGCGGGCGGCCAGCCACTTCTTCGACGAAATGCACTACCTGGACATCGTCGATGCCAACGCCGGTGACCACGGTAAGGCGTTTGCGACCAACTTCAATCCGGAGATCAACATCCGCGAGATCACCCAGCCGGGGAAATACTACGAGAACGGAGAATGGGTAGAAATACCCGCCTTCAGTATCCGCAAGGACCTCACCTATCCGGACATCGGACCCAAGCCAAGCTATGTGCTGTACCACGAGGAACTGGAGAGTCTGGTCAAGCACTTTCCCACCCTCAAGCGGGCCCGCTTCTGGATGACCTTTGGGGAGGAGTACCTGACCCACCTCCGCGTGATCCAGAACATCGGCATGGCCAGTATCGAACCGGTCATGCATCACGGCGTGGAGATCATTCCCCTCGAGTTCCTCAAGACCGTACTGCCCGATCCGGGTGGGCTGGGGGAGGGCTACAGCGGTCAGACCAGCATTGGCTGTCGCATCCATGGTATCAAGGATGGTAAGGAGCAGACCTACTACATCTGGAACAACTGCCAGCACGAGCAGGCCTATAAGGAAACCCGCGCCCAGGGCGTGAGCTACACCACGGGTGTACCGGCCATGACCGGAGCCATGATGCTCATTCAGGGCAAGTGGGAAGGCCACGGTGTATTCAATGTAGAGCAGTTCAACTCCGACCCTTTCCTGGAGGTGCTGGGCAAGCACGGACTAGAGTGGCACGAGAAGGTGGGCGCTGAGCTGGAACTATAGAACCACAGAACTACCTCCCCCCAATCCTCTTTCCAAAAAACAAACCCGCCCCTTACCAACCTTAGCTTGGTGTTTGCTACCTTTGCGGCTCATTTCAGGGACTGTAAATCTTCCCCCCGTATGACGCTCCGCGCCCGCTTCCTGTTTCTTTGTGTGTTTTGCCTCAGTATCGGTCTTGCCGGTCAGGAGCCTCAGGATCACGGCACGACCGGAGATTACGGCGGTGAGGGGGACATGACCGAGGTGCATATGAGCTGTGACGGCCATGCGGCCGAGTACGATCCGGCCGGCGTCATCCTGCACCACATTGCGGATGCCAACGAGTTTCATCTCTTCGGGGATTTTACGATTCCCCTACCCGTCATCCTCTACGCACCCGACCACGGCTTTACCGTTGGCTTCAGCAACATGTTCCACCACGGACAGGAGGCGGTAGACGGCTACGTCATGAACCACGGCCGGATCAACCGCATCTCCGGCGCGCCGGATGAGCTGCTGGAAGGTCACCACCATGTAGAGTGTATCCGCCACGAGGTCTTCACCTCGGAGGAAGGAAAGACTGCCGATATCTACTCCGCCCGGATCGACGGCGAGGAGTACCTGTTGGATGCACCCTCTGTGGGCGATGGCGGACTGCTCGGTGGCGGTATCACCAGCTTTTACGACTTCAGTATCACCAAGAACGTGTTCACGATGCTGCTCTCTGCCTTCTTACTGATTCTGCTGTGGGGAGCCGTAGCGGCGAAGTACAAGAAGAACGAGGGTCGTGCCCCTAGTGGCATTCAGAGCCTGATGGAACCCTTCTTCGTGTTTCTGCGCGATGAGATCTCCATTCCCATGATCGGCGAAAAGCACTACGAGCGCTTCCAGCCCTTCATCATGACGATCTTCTTCTTTGTGCTGTTCTGCAATCTGTTCGGCCTTATCCCGATCTTTCCTGGAAGCTCCAACGTGACGGGCAATATCGGTGTGACGATGGCCCTGGCGGTCATCTCCGCAGTCGTAGCCTATGTACACGGCAACGCGCACTTCTGGAAGCACACCCTCTGGATGCCCGGTGTACCTACGGCGGTCAAGCCGTTGCTTACGGTAGTCGAAGTACTTGGTCTGGTGATCAAGCCCTTCTCGCTGATGGTGCGTCTGTTCGCCAACATCACGGCGGGCCACATTATCATCCTCAGCCTCATCAGCCTGATTTTCATCTTCGGTCAGAACGGAGAGAGCCTGGTGGGCGCGGGCGCGGGTGCGGTGGTAAGTATCGCCTTTACCATGTTCATGAACTGCATCGAGTTGCTGGTCGCCTTCGTGCAGGCCTTCATCTTTGCGATCCTGAGTGCGAGCTACATCGGGGCGGCCGTCGAAGACGCGCACCACCACGACGAGCTCGGCCACCACGGGGAAGAAAAAGTAGCCGAAGGCGGCGCGATGGGAGGTGCCGTGACCGGCATGCATACGCCCGCTAACTAAGAATATTAACAGCTTTTTTCATTCTTTAAATCCATTCAATATGGGAGCTCTTGGAGCAGGTATCGCCGCCCTCGGCGCTGGACTCGGAATCGGACTTATCGGTAGCAAAGCCACCGAAAGCATCGCCCGTCAGCCCGAAGCCGCTGCCGATATTCGTAGTGCCATGATCCTTACTGCCGCCTTCGTCGAGGGTGCCGCACTGTTCGCGATCATCGTGGGTCTGTTGGACAAGCTGCTCTAGTAGCGGCTTAGCTCCGGCTGAACCACCCCACCGACTGGCACCGAACTGCGCTTGGCAGCGGCGCCGGTCGAACCATCTTGTCAGCCGACCCCGGTACGCTCTTCGGAGTATACCGGGGCTCGACTGCCGAGTTTTTTAGCTTACTAACCCTTCTTCTCATGTCCACCCTGTTTTTAGTAGATTTCAACGTCCTCAAGCCTGACCTGGGCCTGATCTTCTGGACGCTCGTCATCTTCCTGCTACTGTACGCGATCCTGGCCAAGCTGGCCTGGGGTCCGATCCAGCGCGCCCTGTCAAAACGGGACAGCGAGATACAGTCCAGCCTGGACAAAGCCGCCGAGGCCCGCGCCGAAATGCAGGCGCAGTCGGATGAGAACCAACGCCTGCTCATCGAGACCCGTGAGGAGCGTACCCGTATCATCACCGAGGCCGAGCGCCAGAGCAAAGAGATGATTGCCGCCGCCCGCGATGAAGCCCGCGCTGCCGCCCAGAAGGTAGCCGCCGATGCCAAGCGCGATATCGACAATATGCGCAAAGCCGCTATGGTAGACCTCAAGAAGGAAGTAGGCACCATGGCGATCGAGATCGCCGAGAAGATCCTGCAGAAGGACCTCAAGAGCGACGCCAACCAGGAAGCCTTCGTGAAGGCGCTCGTAAGCGACCTAAACTAAGCACCTAATGACCAACCCCAGAGTAGCAGCCCGCTACGCCCAGTCGTTGATCGAACTGGCGCAGGAGCGCGGACAGCTCGAACGCATCAAGGCCGATGTAGACACCCTGCTGGCCATGGGCAAGAACCGCGAGTTCGCCCTTCTGCTCAGCAGTCCGGTCGTCAACCCCGCTAAGAAACAAGCCATTCTTACCCAACTGCTCGAAAAGGCCGACGCGGACCAGCTCACCAAGCTGTACGTGAAGCTACTCATCGATAAGGGCCGCGAAGTGGACATGCTCGGCATCCTGAAGGAATTTGACGCGCAGTACAAGACCATTCGGCACATCTCTACGGTGCGCCTGACCAGTGCTGCCCCCCTGACCGCCGACACCCTTGCAGCGGTGAAGCGGCAGCTGGTAGCCAGTGGCAAGACAGAAGATACTATCGATCTGGAGACGCAGATCGACCCCGAGCTGATCGGCGGTTTCATCCTGGAGTTTGACGGCCAGGTATACGATGCCAGCGTAGCCCATAAGCTCAGTAATATGCGCACCGAACTACGCAAACCCAACGTCTACGTAACTCAAATCGACTAAAAATAACCCCATGGCAGACGTTCAACCCGACGAAATCTCCGCAATCCTCAAGCGCCAGTTGTCTGGATTCGATACGGCCACCGAGCTGGAAGAGTACGGTACCGTACTTCAGGTAGGTGACGGTATCGCCCGTGTCTACGGCCTCAACAACGCGCAGGCGGGTGAACTGGTCACCTTCGAGACCGGCACCGAAGCCATCGTACTGAACCTGGAAGAAGACAACGTGGGTGTAGTACTCATGGGTAGTGCCTCCGGTATCCACGAAGGTAGCCGCGTGTCACGCACCGGCCGTATTGCCTCCATCCAGGTAGGTGAGGGCATGGTGGGCCGCGTAGTCAACTCCCTGGGTCAGCCCATCGATGGTAAAGGTGATATCACCGGTACGACCTACAACATGCCCCTGGAGCGCAAGGCCCCCGGTGTAATCTACCGCCAGCCGGTAAACGAACCCCTGCAGACCGGTGTAAAGGCGATCGACGCTATGATCCCCATCGGCCGTGGCCAGCGGGAACTCATCATCGGTGACCGCCAGACCGGTAAGTCAGCCATCGCCATCGACACCATCCTCAACCAGCGGGAATTCTACGACCGCGGAGAGCCCGTATACTGCATCTACGTAGCCTGCGGACAAAAGGCCTCCACCGTAGCCCAGGTCGCCAAGACCCTGGAAGAGAACGGCGCGATGGACTATTCCATCATCGTAGCTGCCTCGGCCTCTGAGCCCGCGCCGCTGCAGTTCTACGCACCCTTCGCCGGTGCGGCGATCGGGGAATACTTCCGCGATACTGGCCGTCCCGCACTGATCATCTACGATGATCTGTCGAAGCAGGCCGTAGCCTACCGCGAGGTATCGCTACTACTGCGTCGTCCTCCAGGACGTGAAGCCTACCCCGGTGACGTATTCTACCTCCACAGCCGCCTGCTGGAGCGCGCCGCCAAGGTGATCAACAACGACAAGATCGCGCAGAGCATGAACGACCTGCCCGTTTCGCTCAGCGAAGCCGGTATCGTAAAGGGGGGTGGTTCACTGACCGCCCTGCCCATCATCGAGACGCAGGCCGGTGACGTATCCGCCTATATCCCCACCAACGTGATCTCGATCACCGACGGTCAGATCTTCCTCGAATCGACGCTGTTCAATAACGGTATCCGTCCGGCCATCAACGTAGGGGTTTCCGTCTCCCGGGTAGGTGGTTCCGCCCAGATCAAGCCGATGAAGAAAGTATCCGGTACGCTGAAGCTCGACCAGGCGTCGTACCGCGAACTGGAAGCGTTCGCTAAGTTCGGCTCCGATCTTGATGCCTCCACCATGCGGATCCTCGAAAAGGGTAAGCGCAACGTAGAGATCCTCAAGCAGCCACAGTACAGCCCCGTATCGGTAGAGAAGCAAACCGCCATCATCTACCTCGGTACCAAGAACCTGATGCGCGACGTGCCCGTCGATCAGATCAAGGACTTCGAGAAGCTGTTCCTCGGTGAGCTAGGCCGCAAGAACCCGGAAGTACTGGAGAACTTCCGCGCTAAGAAGTTCCAGGACGAAGACCTCAAGAAGCTCGAAGTACTGGCTAGCGAATTGACCCCACAGTTTAAGAAGTAAGGAGTTAGGGGGCTAAGAGGCTAAGGGGTTAAGGCAGCATGATTGCCACCCCACAACCCCTTAACCCCTTTCCTCCATAACCCCTTGCAATATGGCTAACCTCAAGGAAGTACGTGAACGCATCCGCTCGGTAAAGAACACCCAGCAGATCACCAGCGCGATGAAGATGGTCTCCGCGGCCAAGTTGCGGCGTGCGCAGCAAGCGATTGTCGAGCTACGGCCCTACGCCGATAAGCTCGACGAGATGCTGCGCAACATCCTCAGCGGTCTGGAGGGGGATGCCGATACCGAGTTCAATAAGGTGCGCCCCCTCACGGGTGCTTGCGTGGTGGTAGTTACATCTAATCGGGGACTAGCCGGCGCGTTCAACACCAACGTCATCAAAGCCGCCGAAGCCTCCATCAAGGAGATGGGCAAATTTAGCGGACCGCTCGACATCATCTGCATCGGCCGCAAGGGTTCGGAGTACTTCCGCAAGCACTACGGTAAGCGCGACGATGTCAAAGTGGTTACTGACTTTGTCAACCTGTTCGATAATCTAGCCTTCGACTTTACGAAGGAGGTACCCGATTTGATCATGGCCCGCTTCCGGTCCGGTCGCTACGACCGCGTCTATGTAGCCTACGCACGCTTCAAGAACGCTGCGGTGCAGTATGCTACCAGCGAGCAGTTCCTGCCCGTAGAGGATACGCTACTTGTGGAGGGTGATGGTAATTCGCCTGCTCCGGCTGCCAGTCGGTACAAAGCAGACTACATCTTCGAGCCCGGTAAGGAAGAACTGTTGGCGTACCTGTTACCCAGTATTCTGCAGACTAAATTTCAGGCCGCTCTACTGGATACCCATGCCTCCGAGCACGGTGCCCGAATGACCGCTATGGATAAGGCCACCGAGAACGCGCAGGATCTCCTCCGTGATCTGAAGATCAGCTACAATAAGGCACGCCAGGAAGCGATCACCAACGAGATCCTCGAGATCGTGGGGGGTGCCGCCGCGCTAGAGTCTGCGTAACTAGCTGGCCTATTGCTAGGCCGCGCGCCAGCGTGGCCGTCGGAAGTAACGAAAGCTGAGGCCGAACATCAGTACCCAGTACACGATCTCCATGCTCCAGGCTACCGTCAGGTTGCCCCAGCCGCTACGCACTACGACGAAGATCAGGGCCATATATACTACGGCACAGGTAGTCTGGTAAATGAGTGCCTTCTTGGTCTGTCCCGCCCCGATCAGCCCGTTGAAAAAGATGCTTGCAAAGCTGAAGGTGACCAAAATGCCCAGCAGTACCCAGAAGACCGGATAGGCCGCCTGAATGAGGTATACGCGCTCGTCTCCCAGGAGTGGATACAGGACCTGCCGGGGGAATAAAATAATTGGCAAGCCCATGAGCAGGGTCACGCCCAGACAAAGGGCCACCGTACGCCAGAGTACAACCTTCACCTTGCGGCGCTCGTCGCGGCCCACGAAGTAACTGGCCAGCGTGTTTACCCCCGTACAAAAGCCCCAGGCCGGTATACTCAGGATGAGGTAGGCGATCCGGATGATGTTGTTGACCGCCAGGGCGCGGGGGCCGAAGTTTTCGACCAGTCCGGTGAAGAAGAAGTAACTACCCAACCCCACTACGGACATGGTAACGATAGGCACAGATAGCCCCACGATCTCTCTGATCAGCGCCGGATCGTACCTGGGCAACTTACCCCGTAGGTAGATGCGGTTCTTTCGATCACCGATCATGTAGGCTACAAACACCGCAAGGGCAACGTACTCGGCGATCGTGCTGGCCAGACCGGCCCCGGCGATACCCATCTCCGGAAAGCCATAACGTCCGAAGATCAGGGCTTCGTCGAGAAAGATGTTCGTGATGGCCAGTATCACGGTATCCACCACGATGAATACCGGTCTAGCGATACCAGTGTACAGTGCAATGCAGGCTACCCCCAGGTAGCTGGCGAATACCCCCCACTTGCGGGTCTCCAGGTACTCCAGGGATTTATAGAAGATGACATCAGAGTCCACCAGGGAGGCAAAAAGCCAGTACGCCCCGTAGGTCATAAATAGAAACACCGCTACGGCTAGCGCCAACTCGAAGTACACCGTACTATAGAACGATCGGCCTACCTCCGCGGGCTTATTCATCCCTACGTAGCGGGCGATCATGATCTGTCCGCCGCGACTGAAGCCAAAGCCCACGGCCGCCACGATGATGTAAAAGGCGGCTACGAAGCCGATGGCCGCAAAATCGTCCTCGCTGCGGTAGTAGAGAAAGACCGAATCGGTCATCGCTACCACATTCTGGGCTGCACTGCCGACAATGATGGGGATGCTAACTTTCCAGATGCTCCGGTATGAGGTCGTAAGTTCCAAGGCCGCGAAGGTAGGCGATGCGAGGTATTCGCTAGTCTGCCCGCAGTTCAAAGGGCGTAACCGGCAGCCCCTCCCGACTGAAAAGGTTTGCATCGTCAGGATTACTGAACCAGGCATAGCGTACCGCCTGGATGCCGGTGCCAGCCGGATTAATCACTTCGAGTCGATTTGTACTAGTGTGGAGTAATCCTATGGCCCAGTGCCACTGCCCCTCCGTATCCTGCACGCTCAGCGACTTAACTATGGGGTAGCGCTCCTCTTGCGGCCCACGAATCATCAATCCCGTACCGATCTCGGAAAACATGACATACGCGCGATCACCCTCCACTTGTATCTCGGTCGCGACTGGACTACTCGCCTGTACCTCCTGTCCATACACGTCACGCAGCGCATGCAGACTTAACCGCCGACCCACCTCCCACTTATTCTTGGGGTGAATATCATCTGCCTCACCAATGTCTGTGATCACGGCCTGTCCGGTCTGGGGCAGATCGGTAGCGGCGGTCTGGCTAGCTCGTAGCACCGCCCAGCCCGGCTCGTCGGGCGAGCTTGGAGGGGCTTCGTAGTTAGCCAACTGCACCCAGTAAAAGGGTAGCTCAGCCTGGCCGAAGCGTTCCCGCCAGGAGGTGACCAGCGTGCGCATATAGTCAGCATAGGCCTCTGCGTCGCCCGGGCCGGCGTTACTTTCGCCCTGATACCAGAGTACGCCGGTGAGGGGCCAGGCCCTCAGGGGTGCGATCATGGCATTATAGAGTAGGGTAGGGACCTGGTTGGGACTGCCCTGCCCGATCCGGAACTCGCCGATCCGGTACGCATAGCGGCCATTCAGTGGCACATCACCCGTAGTGGTGCGCAGATACATGCCCTCTGGCGCACCCATGAATCCGCCCCCACCGCCCCCGTCGAATACACGGATAGCGAGGGTGTTTTTTCCCGCACGGAGCACATCAGCCCCCACGGGATACTCCCGTTTCGTACTGTAAGCATTTGGCGTATCACCGACCTGTATGCCGTTGACGTAGGTTCTATCGCCATCATCAATGGGTCCTAGGTAGAGTACCGCTCCGCTACCCGCCTGAGCCTCCGTGAGCGTAAACTCCCGCCGGTAATAAAAATACCCATCTACGTTGGTATATCCCCGGGACTCCCAGGCGCCGGGCAGCTCTACGGTGGCCCAATCAGCTACATCGACTTCGTCATCGAGGTAGCCTAGCTCCGCACCGCGATCTTCCGTGGGTGGCTCACCCTGTCCGGGAAACTCCCGCCGGTATAGCGCACGAACCCTGTCTTCCGTCGACAGAGATTCAGCCTGTTGGCTGTCTACCTGGGCTAGCGCATCCGTATCGAGCATATCGGCGCTGAGCCAGGGTTCTATCCGACTTCCGCCCCAACTGGAGTGCAGCAGACCGATAGGCACCGTAATACCCGCCTCCCGCAAGTAGTGCGCGAAGTATGCCCCTACGCCACTGAAGTCGGCGATCTCGTCCACCGTACCGGGCTTCCACGGCTCATTGAGCGCGATGTGATCGAGTGGTGTATCCGCACTGGTCTTGTCGATCAGCACCTGACGGATGAGCGGATCGGCTATCGCCCCGGCGCGCGTGCTATCCGGATCGGACTGGGCCAGTCGCCACTCCATATTGCTCTGTCCGGACAGCAGGTATACATCACCAAAGTAGATATCCTCTAGTGTGAGGGTCTGCTTACCATCGCTTATGCTGATGGTATGGGGCCCGCCTGCCTCGGTGGCTGGTAGCATAGTCTCCCAACGGCCGTCGCGGTCTGCTTTGGTGCGGACAGTCGTTCCATCTAAGCTTACGCTCACCCGGCGGTTTTGCTTAGTCCAGCCCCAGATCGGGTGCTCCTTATCGCGCTGTAGAACTGCGTGGTCGGTGAAAACCTCGAATACCTGTAAGTCCTGTGCCGTAAGCATGCCGCCCAGGAACAGGCACTTAAGCAGAAGTAGTTTATGCACGATCGATCCCTTTAGTGATCGGGGAAGATCGCATTTATTCCGCGGTCCAAATCTTCCAGGCCGCCTCAGCTTGTTTGACGAGCATGCCCTGCCCGTTTGCGGCCCCGGCCCCGGCCGCCCTAGCACGGCGCATGAAGGCTGTTTCCGGCGGATTGTACGTAAGGTCGTAGCAGAAGTGCTCAGCGGTTAAAGCTCCGTAATCCAAGTACGGCGCCGCCGACACGTTCGGGTACATACCGAGTGGCGTGGTATTCACCAGTAGTCGACACTGTTGCAGCACTTCACCGCTAAGAGCGTCATACGTCAGGCGATTTGCACCTGCACTGCGACTAACAAACGAATGCTCTATACCCAGATCATCCAGTGCAGCTGCTACGGCGAGCGATGCACCCCCGGTACCCAGGATGAGGGCTTTGCTTTCTGTGGGTAAATTCCTTCCCCGTGCTGCCAACTGCTCCAGCAGATCATCCCGAAAGCCTAGGTAGTCTGTGTTGTAGCCCGTAAGCCTACCATCGTGAACGATCACCGTATTGACCGCTCCGATGGACGCCGCGATGGGGTCGATCGCATCGAGCAGTGAAAGGATTGCCCGCTTGTGGGGGATCGTCACGTTGAACCCCGCTACATCATTATACTCATCCAGCTTTTCCTCTAATTGATTCACTGATTGTAGTTCAAAATTCACATACCGATGCGTATCCGCCAGCCCAAGCGAAGCAAACTTCTTGGTGAAGTAGGTCCGGCTAAAGGAATGTGTAAGCGGGTAGCCGAGCAGGGCATACGTAGGCATATGGATAGAAGGGTAGGGGCGCGTACGCCGGTGCAGGGGGGGGTAGGAGAAGGGCTTTACCGGACGGGAGCGCGTATCAGGTGATGTCTCCTGCACCTGCGTCCGCGCCCTCCTGTACCTTTTGGGTAGCGCTGGCCTCCAGCATGAATACTACGGCCAGACCGACTACTACAGCTACTAGTACAGCTACAACATAGGGCTCACCGCCCAGGTACTGTGCCGGCAACACATTGGCTTCCAGGACGGGTACTTCCTCGCCGCCGCTGTTTACACGCGTAGTGATGGCGTTGCGCCAGGGCCAGAGCTTGTTGAGCGAGCCGATCATGAAGCCGGTCAGCAGGGCGAAGGTGCGATTGGGGTAGGTGCGGAAGGTCCAGGTAAGTAGCTTGGAGAAAAGCGCCAGGCCCACCAAACAACCCGCCGCGAAGCAGGCGACGATCAACAGTGCGCCATCCTGCCCCTCGGCCAGGCCACGTACCGCGCCGAAGACTACCGTATACATACCCAGCAACACCAGGATGAAGCTACCGGACACACCCGGCAGGATGAGGGCGGATATAGCAATCGAGCCGGATAAAAAGACCAGCAGGGGCGATGCACTGCCCCCGAGGGGATTGATCGTAGTAAGCATATAAGCGACAACTGCTCCCCCTACGAGGACGGCGACCGTGGCCGGTCCCCAGCCCTTGATCTGCCGGCCTACGTAGATCGCCGAGCTAATAATGAGACCGAAGAAGAAGCCCCAGACCACCGTAGGGAAGTCGCGCAGCAGGGCCGTAATAGCCACCACCGCTATACCTAGACCGATGACCATCCCCCCGCCGAGTTGCAACAGAAAGCCTCCGTCGGCCTCCCGCCAGGCGGGTTTGAAGCCTTCCCTGCGGAAGGTGCCGGCCACCTTAGTGCCCAGGATGGCCCCGATGGCCCGAAGCAGGCGTTCGTAGATGCCCGTGATAAAGGCGATGGTACCCCCGCTCACGCCCGGGATCGCCTCGGCAATACCCATAGCCATGCCCTTCAGGATCAGTGCGATATTCATCTACTCGGTCGGCTTTACACTGTTGTACATGGCCGTGGTCTCATCCAGCGTATACACCCCATCGAAGGTGTTCTGGAACACGATCTCCCGGTCGCCCTGGTAGACGATGTACCGGAACCCAAAGGCGGAGGTCGTATCGATCTTGTTCTCGAAGATGAAACCTGCGGGATCCTCACTTACGATACGCTCGAAGTAGCGATTATCACGCACCGCCTCTAGCTCAGTCGCCTTCAGCCGCGTCATATCGTTCGTTGCCGCCGTACTGGCCAGTATCTGCACCGCATAGCGGTCGGCCGGACTCTTCACCGTCACATCCTCGATGATGCCACTGAGCTTGCCCGCTACCACCCGCGCGCTGTCCGGCGCCTGTATGGTGACCGGTATATTGTATTCCGTAAGATCCAGGGCCCGGAAGCTGGTGCCCCCGTCCTGCCCACAGCCCCAACAGAGCAGCACCGCGGTAATAAAAATTCCTATACGCATAGTTCGCAATTAGCGCGCAAAGATACACCACGCCCCCGCCGCACACGATCTACCCGCGCAGCGGTCTACCCCGAAGGGTCTACCCCGCCGAAGGCGGTCTAACGAGCGAAGCGATCTACCGAGCCGAAGGCGATCTAAGGCCGTAGGCCCCTCCCCCCCTTGCTATGACAACATTTTGCGAATCCAATCCCATACGCTAGCTTTGTCGGACCATGCACCCAAGCACAGTTTATTTCTGGTTTAGCTTTTACTACCTGCGCGAGTAGGGACCGAGCTGCGTACACTAGAATGACAGACAACGGCGGTCCCCCATACTACGGGCACCGCTTTTTTTATTTCACCCCATCTTCCAATGACCCCGCCGCCAGTACTCTCACCCCCCCTACGCGTCAGTATCCAGGGCTACGCCGGTGCCTTCCACGAGGCCGCCGCCCGGGCGCACTTCCAGGATCGCGAGGTCATCACCGTACCCGGCCACACCTTCGCCGAAGTGATCGAGCAGGTGGAGTCCGGCGAGAGCGACACCGCCCTGATGGCCATCGAGAACACCCTGGCCGGTAGCCTGATGACCAACTACGACCTGCTGCAACGCTCCGATCTGCGCATCACCGCCGAGGTATACCTACGCATCCGCCAGAACCTGATGGCCCTGCCCGGCGTGGCGATCGACGAGTTGCGGGAAGTGTACTCACATCCCATTGCGCTCATGCAGGTGCGTGAATTTTTCCATGCCTGGCCCAAGATCAAACTGGTAGAATCCGCCGATACCGCCCTGAGCGCACTGCACGTGCGGCAGAGCGAGGACCGCAGTCGCGGCGCGGTGGCCCACAGCCTGGCGGCCGAGCTGTATGAACTAGACATCCTGGCCGAAGGCATCGAAACGAACCGACTTAACCACACCCGCTTCCTGGTGCTGCGCAAGGGCCGGGACACCGATCAGGATAGCGGCGACAAGGTGAGCCTCAGCTTCAGTGTAAGCCATGCCGCCGGTAGCCTCTCGCGGGTGCTGATGGTCCTGGATGCCTACAAGATCAACCTGACCAAGATCCAGAGTACGCCCATCATCGGTCGCCCCTGGCAGTACCGCTTCTACGTGGATTTTATGCTCAACGGTACGGTATCCGTGACCGAGGCGCTGGCTGGTATTCGTCCCATTACCCAGGAACTCCGCGTGCTGGGCATCTATACCGCCGGCCAAAAACCCTGATGCTATGATGACGACCTCACCGGCCACCGTTACCCCTATCCTTCCCGTCAGCGACCGCCTGGGCGACACCAAGGAATACTACTTCAGCAGCAAGTTGCGCGAGATCGCGCAGCTACGCGCCCGGGGTAAGGATATACTCAATTTGGGTATAGGGAGTCCTGACCTGCCCCCCGCTCCCGAAGTCATTGCCGCACTTACGCACTCAGCCGGCCGGAGTGACACCCACGGTTACCAGCCCTACACCGGCTGCCCCGAATTACGGCAGGCGTTCGCCACCTGGTACCAGAACTTCTTCCATGTCGACCTGGACCCCGCCACCGAGCTGCTCCCCCTGATGGGCAGCAAGGAGGGCATCATGCACATCAGCATGGCGTTTCTTAATCCGGGCGACGAAGTTCTCATCCCCAATCCCGGCTACCCCACCTACCGCTCCGCTACCGAACTGGCCGGCGGTACGGCTAGGACCTACGACCTGCGTGCCGACCAGGGTTGGCTGCCCGATCTGGACGCGCTGGCCGCCGAGGGACTCGGCCGCGTAAAGATCATGTGGATCAACTATCCCCACATGCCCACGGGTGCCGCCGCCCCGCCGGACTTTTTCGCCCGCCTGATCGCCTTTGCCCGCGAGCATCAGATCCTACTGGTCAACGACAATCCTTACGCCTTCATCCTCACCGATAGCGTGCAGAGCTTGCTAGCCGTGCCGGGTGCACGCGAGGTAGCGCTGGAGTTATCTAGCCTCAGCAAGGCGCAGAATATGGCTGGCTGGCGCGTTGGCGTTCTGGCCGGTGCCGCGGCCTACCTACAGACTGTACTCCGCTTCAAATCAAACATGGATAGTGGCATGTTCCTGCCCGTGCAGCGCGCCGCTACGGTTGCGCTCGACCTGGGCCAGGACTGGTACGATCAGCTCAACACCACCTACCGACAGCGCCGCACTGTCGCCCTGCAAATCATGGATACCCTGGGCTGTACCTACCAGCGCGATCAGGTCGGACTGTTCGTCTGGGCCAAGACCCCGGCCGGTACCGATGGCTATCGCACCTGCGACCGCGCCCTCTACGACCACGACGTATTCATCACCCCGGGCGGCATCTTCGGTACGGCGGGAGAAGACTATGTACGCATTAGCCTGTGTAGTCCGGTCGGGGTACTCCAGGAGGCACTCGACCGACTGGGCGGCAGCGCGCAGGTGCGCAGTAAAGCAAACGGGCAATGATCGTCGGCATCATCGGCATAGGACTCATCGGCGGCTCGCTCGCCATTAGCCTCAAGGAGAGTGGGCTAGCTAGCCATGTCATCGGTATAGATGCCTGTCAGGCTAATCTCGATAAAGCCGTGCGCCGCCGCCTCATCGATGAGGACCTACCGCTCGGTGAAGCGCTGTCAGCCTGCGAGCTCATCGTACTGGCTACGCCCATGGATGCCATGCTCACCCTACTGCCTGATCTGCTGGACCGGGTAGGGGCGCAGCAAACGCTCGTTGACGTAGGTTCCACCAAGGAGACCCTACTGGAACTGGTGAAGAATCACCCGAACCGCGGTCGGTTCGTAGCCTGTCACCCGATGGCAGGCACGGAGTTCAGCGGGCCGGAGGCAGCCGTGCCGAATCTATTCACCGGTAAGACCTGCGTGATCGTGGATGCCCAGGACAGTGCTCCGGACGCAGTCGATACGGCTAAACGCGTATTCGGTAGCGCGGGCATGCGATTTACCCACCTGGACCGCTGCGCGCATGACCTGCACTGCGCCTACGTGAGCCACATCTCACACATCGCAAGTTTTGCACTGGCCCTGACGGTACTGGAAAAGGAAAAAGACGAACAGCGGATCTTCGAGCTGGCCAGTTCCGGCTTCGGATCCACCGTACGCCTGGCGAAAAGCTCGGCCGATATGTGGGTACCGATCTTTCGACAGAACCGTGATCATGTGCTAGACGTGCTAGACGAACACATCGAGCAGCTATCCCGCTTCCGGACTCAACTCATTAAACGCGACTTCGAGGGCTTCCACGCCCGAATTGAACGCGCCAATCAAATTGAAAAAATTCTAAAGTAACTCACCATGGACATGCAGATCAAGAAGGTCATCACCCCCACGCCCGGCCGGGGTGTCGTCATTGCCGGACCCTGTAGCGCCGAGACCGAAGGACAGGTCATGCAGTGCGCCAAGGACCTGGCCAAACTGAACCAAGTGGATCTCTTCCGCTCCGGCATCTGGAAGCCACGCACGCGCCCCGGGAGCTTCGAGGGTGTGGGCAAGGAAGGTCTGTCGTGGCTCAAGCGGGTCAAGGAAGAGACCGGTCTGCGCACGACCACCGAGGTAGCTAAGGCCAGCCACGTCTACGACTGCCTCAAGGCGGGTATCGATGTACTCTGGCTCGGAGCACGCACCACGGTAAATCCCTTCAGCGTGCAGGAGGTAGCCGACGCACTGAGTGGAGCTGACGTACCGATCATGATCAAGAACCCCATCAATCCCGACCTGGGGCTCTGGATCGGTGCCGTCGAACGCATCTACAAGGCCGGCATCACCCGCATCGGACTCATCCACCGCGGCTTCAGCTACCACGGCGAGACCATCTACCGCAACGTACCCCGCTGGCAGATGGCCATCGAGATGAAGCGCCGCTTCCCCGATCTCCAGATGGTAGTAGACAACAGCCACATCTGCGGCAACCGCCACATGCTAGCCGAAGTGGCCCAAGAAGCCCTGAACCTCAACTACGATGGCGTGATGACCGAGGTACATCCACGCCCCGACGAAGCCTGGTCCGATGCCGCCCAGCAGATCACGCCCCAGGTATTCGGCGAGCTCCTCCAGAACCTCCGTCTGCGCAAGCCCACCGTCGACGAAGTAGAAATGGAACCCCTCACCGAGCTCCGCCGCCAGATCGACGAGATCGACGCCGACCTCATCGGTATGATCGGCCGCCGCATGAAGCTATCCGACCAGATCGGCGAGTTCAAAGCCGAACGCAACATCGCCGTCCTGCAGTCCGACCGCTGGGAAGAGGTCATCACCGAAGCCAGCAAGAAAGGCAGCGCCCACGGCCTGAGTGAAGACTTTATGAACGCCTACCTCCGCGCCATCCACCAGGAAAGTATCGACCACCAGGACGCTATCGTAAACAGAGGGTAGGGGAGAGGGAGTAGTTTAATAGTTCTGTAGGCTGGTAGTACAGGCACTACAGAAATACCGAACTACCAGACTACAGAACTACCTACTCCATTCCCATCACCAGGTCACATTCCATGACATTGGGTTCGCCCTTCCAGACCTGCTTGATCTTAGCGTGGAAGGTGGTGTGCTCGTCGTCGGCTACGTGCTGCTCGAAGTAGCTGTAGTCTTCCCAGCACTCCATGGTGGCAAACTTGGCGCTGTTGTCGCGGTCGCGGATCAGGTAGAAGAACAGGCAGCCGGGCTTCGCGCGACTAGCCTTGGCGTGCTCCGCAAACGTGGGTGCAAACTCATCGGGGGTGTTCAGCTCAAAATGAGCCATCAGGTACAGTTGCTCAGACATGGTCAGGGATATTTACCCCCTAACCCATCCAATCCCCACCGGTTTACTCCCCCGCACAGCCATCTACCCCCGAAGGGGTCTACCAAGCCGAAGGCGATCTACCCGCGAAGCGGTCTAACCGGCCTCCGGCCGTCTACACATTAAACCGAAAGTGCATCACGTCCCCATCCTCTACGACGTACTCCTTACCTTCCACGTTTAATTTGCCGTTGTCGCGGGCCGCAGACTCGGAGCCGAAGGCCACGTAATCGGGGTAGTGAATGACCTCGGCACGGATAAAGCCTTTTTCAAAGTCGGTATGGATAACCCCCGCCGCTCCGGGCGCCTTAGTGCCCTTACGGATGGTCCAGGCGCGTACCTCCTTTTCTCCCGCAGTAAAGTAGGTGACCAGGTCGAGCAGCGAGTAGCTGGCACGGATGACCTTGTTGACCCCAGGCTCGGTGAGTCCCATCTCTTCGATGAATTCAGCGCGCTCTTCTTTGGTTTCCAGTTCGGCTATGTCGGCTTCGATGCCTGCGGAGATCAGGATGACCTCGGCCGCTTCATCAGCCACGGCGGCACGGAAGGCTTCGGTGTGGGCATTGCCGTCGTCGATGCTGTCGATGTCTACATTACAGACGTACAGGATGGGCTTGCCGGTCAGCAGCATGAGCTCGCGGACCATCGCCTGATCGTCTTCTTCAGCCTCGAAGGTGCGGGCGGGTTTTTCACTTTCCAGATGGGCCAGTAGAGCTTCGCCGACTTCGACGATACGCTTCGACTCTTTGTCGCCACTCTTCGCGGTACGGCGGAACTTCTCGATCTTCTTTTCGACCGTTTCGATGTCCTTGAGGATGAGCTCGGTATCGATGATCATCTTGTCGCGCACGGGATCCACGCTGCCGTCAACGTGAACGACATTGTCATCTTCAAAGCAGCGGACGACGTGCAGGATCGCGTCGGTCTCCCGGATGTTTCCGAGAAACTGGTTACCCAGTCCTTCGCCCTTGCTGGCCCCCTTGATGAGTCCGGCAATATCGACGATGTCGACGGTGGTGGGCATAATGCGCTGGGGACTCACCAGCTCGGCCAGCTTGTCCAACCGCTCGTCGGGCACGGTGATGACACCCAGATTGGGGTCCTTAGTAGCAAAGGGGTAGTTGGCGGCCAGGGCCTTAGCCGAGGTCAACGCGTTGAAGAGGGTCGACTTACCGACGTTGGGTAGACCTACGATGCCACACTTTAATCCCATAGCTAGACTGGTTTTGCTAAAGGGCGGCAAAGGTAAGCTAAAAGTTAGGTCCGCGCGGGGTCATGAGCTCCTGCAGGAAGTACTGCATCAGGGCGGGTTCGAAGGCGAGCACCAATACGGAGTAGGCTACTAGTCCGAATACAGCTCCCCAGAGGTGGGCGTTGTGACCGATGTTGCCCTCGCCCCGCTTATCGGCGTAGCTGGAGTAGGCGATGTAACCGACACCCAAGAGGATGGCCGGCAGCGGAGGGAAGATGAACCAGTTCCAGGGGTCGAGCATCACGTAGGGCCAGATGATGGCCGCCACGCCGCCGGATGCGCCCAGACTGGCGTACATGCGGTTATCCTGGTGGCGCAGGAAGTCGGGCACACTAGCTGCCACAATGGCTACGAGGTAGAAGAGTAAGTAGGCCACCTTGCCCACCGTGGGGCCGAACAGGTACTCCGAGAACACGTACTCGACGGAGCCCCCGAA
Organism: Neolewinella maritima; assembly: GCF_923081025.1. GTDB lineage: Bacteria > Bacteroidota > Bacteroidia > Chitinophagales > Saprospiraceae > Neolewinella > Neolewinella maritima. The sequence goes on from NZ_CAKLPZ010000001.1 coordinate 1,510,752, forward strand.
AATGTATAGGGCGTACATATTGAAGAGCAGATGCTGGAAGTCGGCATGAATGAAGCCGTGGGTCAGGAACCGATGGTATTCCCCGCGCTCCTTCACCGCCGCAGGTACGAAAAGAAGCTGTGCCTTCAGGGCCGGATTATTAAAGGCTTGCCAGCTGATCAACACGGTCAGGGCGATAATGATGATGGTCATAGACGAAGGTTGAGCTACGGAAACTATCTTGGCCCGTCACTAAGCTACAAGAATGATGCACCGTACCCTTTGGTTGACCTGCCTGTTGTTTCTCGGCCTGCTACTGCCCGCCTGTAGCGTCAATACCGCCCAATCTACTTCCCCTATGGCTACCCCCTCCACGCCAGGCATGGCACATACCGTTTACTTTTGGCTGAAGGACGGCCTGTCCGCCGAGGAACTAGCATCCTTCGAGGCCGGCATGAAGAGCCTGCAGGCCGCCCCGTCCGTGCGCCGCGCGTTCGTCGGTGCTCCGGCCGCTACACCCTCGCGCGAGGTGGTCGACAATAGCTTCGACTACTCGCTGGTCCTGTGGTTTGACGACGTAGCCGGGCACGATGCTTACCAGGTCTCACCTACCCACCTCAAGTTTGTCGAGGACCATGAAGCCAAGTTCGATGTAGTCAAGGTGTTCGACAACATGCTACTTAATTAGGTGAGAGACCAGCGTACGCAACTTGTCGTACGGTTTCCGGCCCAGTCGTCGGGCACGCTTCGCACGGGTCCAGGCTAGCCATTCCTCGACCTGCGTGATGCACCAGGTGGTCGTTGCTGCGCTGGCCAATAGGTATACCGCTGCGTACCACGGAAGGAGCAGCACGAGGGGAACATACAGCAGCGTACCCACGGCCACCACGGCAAAGCGTACCGGGCTATAGAATTCGATGGTCTTCGGACCTGTGCGGGCGATCAGTTCTGCTAGGCCCCACAGGGGGAGTTGAGGGAGCAATAGGAGTGCCGCCGGCAGCAGCAAACGGGGCGAACTGGTGGTGTCCTCAGTAGCAGCTAGTACATCCTGCGGATGTAGCCCCTCACTACGCAGCTGCGCATTAAAATCGGGGATGCGCTGATCCATCGGATCGTACCGCCTTACCGTCCGCAAGCTCAGGTCCAGGGCTGCTCCTGAAGTCGTGACCCCCCGGGCAGATCGACCCAGTACTACACTCTGTACGGCCTGCAGAGCCGCTTCATAGTTGGTATCGGTAGCCGCGTTCGGCAACTGAATAACCAGCTCACTGAGGGCCGATGTCAGGGCTTCGGTCAGCGCATGAATACCCCGCGCCTCGTTAGCTAAGTAGGCTTGCATAAACTGCCGGGCGTGGATCGCTTTGCCGCAGCGAATCATCACGTCACTGCGCACCCGCTCGGCCGCGGTAAAGTTGACCCCGATGGGTACGATGTAAACTTCCTTCAGCGAAGGGTCTCGATCCAGGGCGCCTAGGGCGATACGCGCCGTGCCCTTACGCAGGGGGCGGAGTCGCTTCTCGTGTACACAACTTCCCTCAGCTAAAATCATCAGCGCTTGCTGCTGACTCAGCACGTCATAGCATTCCTGGAAGGTGGCGTAGTTACGGGTCAACTGTTGGTAGCCCCCATCCTTGAGGCGGTACACGGGCAAGATTTGGAGTGCACGGAGTAGCCAGCTAGCCACGCGGTTCTTGTACAAATCGCCCCGAGCCAGAAAGTGCAGCGGCCGCGGCTGAAAGCAGGCCAGCAGACAGGGTTCGATAAAGGCAGTAGGGTGATTGGCAGCCAGGATTACGGCGGCGTTCTGTGGGATATTCTCCAGTCCGGTCAGGTCGATGTTACGGTAATAGTAGCGCAGCACGTAGCGGGCTACCGGGCGGACCAGGTGGTATATCACTGGCTAGACTTCGTTGCGCCGCGCCGCGAGCAGGTAAAGGACCGCCATACGCACCGCAACGCCGTTTTCGACCTGCTGTAGGATGATGCTGTGCTTGCTATCGGCTACCGCAGTGTCGATCTCCACGCCGCGGTTGATGGGGCCGGGGTGCATGATCACGATCTCCTTGTCGAGCCGGTCCATGCGGGCCGTAGTGATGCCAAAATGGCGATTGTATTCCCGTAGGCTGGGAATGTACTTAGTGTCCTGCCGCTCGAGCTGAATACGCAGCACGTTAGCTACATCGCACCACTGCAGGCTGTCCTGTACGTCGTAACTCACTTCTACGCCCAGACTACCAATGGGCTTGGGAATCAGAGTCGGCGGTCCACACACCCGTACCTTCGCCCCCAGCTTCTGCAGGCAAAAGATATTAGACAGTGCGACTCGCGAGTGGGTGATATCGCCAAAAATGCAGACCCGCTTGCCGATCAGGTTGCCGCCCAGCGCATCGCGCATCGAGTAGGCGTCCAGAAGCGCCTGGGTGGGGTGCTCGTGGGTCCCGTCGCCGGCATTGACGATACTAGCGTCGATCTTGCCGGCCAGGAAGTGGTGGGCTCCCGGAGCCGGGTGGCGCATCACGACCATATCGACCTTCATGGCCAGGATATTATTGACTGTATCCAGCAGGGTTTCACCCTTCTTGACCGAGGAGCTTGACGCGCTGAAGTTGACGGTGTCGGCACTTAGGCGTTTTTCGGCCAGCTCGAAGCTGATGCGTGTGCGGGTGGAGTTTTCGAAGAAGAGATTTGCGATGGTGATATCGCGCAGGCTGGGGACTTTCTTGATCGGCCGATTGATCACTTCCTTGAACTCCCGGGCCGTGTCCAGAATGAGCTCTACGTCGCCGGCCGTCAGGTACTTGATGCCCAGGACGTGTTTGGTAGAAAGTTGCTGAACGGACGCCATTGCTGTGATTAGGAACCGGTAAGTAAGATCTGATCGCTGCCGTGGGACTCAGCCCACTGCACATCCACGTATTCATCCGTCAGCGTATCCACCACCAGCCCCCGGTAGTTGGCCTGCACGGGTAGCGTACGCCGGAACCGCCGGTCGACCATCACGAGTAGCTCCACGGCAGCCGGACGGCCGTAGTGGTTCAGAGCCGTCATCGCACTCAGTACGGTGCGCCCGCTGAACAAGACGTCGTCCACCAGGATGACCCGCTTGTCTTCCACCAGAAAGTCGATCTCGGTGGGGTGGGCCGTCATCGGTCCTACTTTCGTCCGAAAGTCATCGCGGTAGAAGGTGATATCGAGCTTGCCAAAGGGCAGATCCACGATACCCAGGGCCGTCAGACGATCGTGCAGCCGGCGGGCCAGTTGCACCCCGCCGGTCTGAATACCGATGAGGCAGCTCTGACTGAAATCCCCGTGCTCTTCGATAAGGTGACGGCAGAGCCGCTCTACCGTCAGGGCAAAGCGTGCGGCATCGTGTATGGTACGCGTATCGGGCACGCCGCGAAGGTATTGCATTCGTCTCTAAGCACGCCACGGTATCGGTACACACCGGGCGCGGTCGCCAGTGCAATGAATAAACAAGAGGGCGGGTGTATCGGTATTCTAGCCACTATCCTCAATTTCAGCCTATGCAGTTCCGCCCCGGCAGGGAAAGCGACTTCACCCACCTGGAAACTTTTGTCTGGCAGGCCATCTTTCCCGCCTTCGACGTGCCCGGCCTCACCGAGGAGCAGCAGGCTGAGAACGACGCCATGGTAGCGCAGGCAACTACGCAGGTACTCACCGCCCTAGAGCAACCGGAGTACAGCGTGTTCACGGCCTGGGACGAGCGACGGCGATCATTAGCCGGCTACCTTATTCTCGAAGGAAACCCCGGAGAGTACTCTACCGTTACCCAACTCATCATACGCCGTAGTGAATGGGGCAAGGGGGTAGGGGAGGGCCTGCTCAAAGAGGCCCTTCAGGAAGTAGGACCGTACCAGGGCATACAACTGGCTGTACGCGCCTACAATGCACGGGCCATCGCATTCTTTGCTAAGCATGATTTCACCGACACCGGAGAATCAGCGGGTGACTACGCCATCGATCGCATCCTCATGATTCGTGAAGCAGTGGAAACACCAGCGGCTGCAGAGGCTACTTCCACGTATCAGGAACCCCCCGAATCACCAGTAGTGTCAGACTACACGTTTCCCACTGAAGCGGATGCCCCCTACCGCGACGAACTCCCCGACTATTCGCTGACCGTAGAGACTGACTCCCCCTTCGATCCCGCCGATTCCTTTCTCGACGACGAACAGCGGTCCACCCTCGAGGACTTCATCGCCAAAGCGAAGGCCCGGAAAGAGGAACAGGCTGCCGCCGGTACCGCGCAAAAAAAAAATCTAGTGACGACTGATCTATTCTCCACCCCGTCCGATGAATCAGCCACCGAACCCGAGCCGGATCAGCCGTCGGAGCGTCAGCCGGATATTCCCTTCGAGGTCGTAGGAGCCTATAACCCGCAGGAGGTGGACGCTAGCAGTGATCAGGCAGACGAAGTAACCGACGGGGCGCCTACCGAAGAAGCGAAAGATTCGGAACCTGCCTTTGCCTTTGATTTCGCCTTCGCCGCCGCTCCGTCCTCCGCACCCGCGGCCCCGCCCGCTGAACCTTCGGTGCCGGAGCCGGTGTGCCTCAACTGTGGGACGGACCTGCCACCGGCCGCCCGCTTTTGCCCCAACTGTGGTACGGCGCTGCAGCAGGATGAGGTACTGGAGCTTCGGGAGATCGAAGAGCCCGCACCTGCCGCCCCGCCGCCGCCCGAAGCGGAGCTCACCATGGACGATGTACGGACCGCCTTCGAGGACCTGCTGGGCGATCGCCTGACGGCCTACTTCGGTGCCGATAAACTGAGGGACTACCTGGCGGTGTATTGCGGGGATGAAAAATTTCGCCAGATTCGTGATGTCAGTTTGCGCAGTCTGACGCAATACATGCAGCAGGAACCGGAGCGGCGTAGGGCCAACCGTCGACGCGACAGCGTGCTGGCCGGACTGGTGGAGTACTTTGTCGTAGAAACCAGTGCGGCGTTGCATTCCGGAGCCCTGCCGCAACGCCTGCTGCGCTACCAAAGTGTGGACTGGGCGCAGGTGGACCTGTTTCAACTCGTACTCGACTACCTCGATATGGACCAGGAGACCGAGACGGTGTATACCGACTTCGTGACCACCCCGCAGAAGGTGCTGCGTAACGCCACCCAGACCTACCTGCGGGCGGGACGGGATGAACGATTGTTATTTATCTGCGACCAGAGCTTGCTGGGTAATGGGAAACAAGGATTTGCCCTTACCGATAGCACGCTGTACTGGAAAAACGTGCTGCAACCGGCCGGTGCGGTGACCTACACGACCCTGGGAAATGTGGTACGGCAAGACGGCCATTTGCTCGTCGACGGGCAGTACTTCGATGCCGGCGCACGGCTCAACCTGCGGGTAGCGGTGCTGTTGGATAAGTTGCGCCACCTGAACCTGCGCGGTGAATAACTACATTTGCCCGCCTTACCCCACCACCCGATGCACTACCTGACCCGCCGAGAGACGTTCAATGCTGCCCATAAGCTCGCTAATCCGGACTGGTCGGATGAGCGCAACAAGGAAGTGTTTGGCAAGTGTGCCAACCACAACTGGCACGGCCACAACTACGACCTGCGCATCACCGTCAGTGGTACCCCCGATCCGCTGACCGGCTTCGTGATGGACGCCAAGGTGCTATCGACCATCGTGAAACGGCAAGTGGTGGACCAGCTGGACCACTCAAACCTCAATCTGGATATTGACTGGTTCAAGGGCATTCAACCCACCACGGAAAACCTTACCCTGAAGATCTGGGAGCACCTGGAGGCGGAGATCGCCGCCGCCGGCTCTACCCTTTACCGCGTCCGCCTTTACGAGACCGAAAACATCTACGCCGACTACTACGGACCGGCGGGAAGAAACTAAGCTATGCCCTTTACCAACGCCGTTACGTACGACGAGACCACCACCGAGGTCCTCAGCGACCACTACGCCCAGATCATCGCCGGAGTCAACGAAGACCCCCACCGCGAAGGCCTCCTCAAAACTCCCGTGCGCGCCGCCAAAGCCATGCAGTTCCTCACCCAGGGCTACGAATTGGACGCGGAGAATATCCTCCGCTCCGCCATGTTTGCCGAGGACTACTCCGAAATGGTCATCGTCAAGAATATCGAGCTGTACTCCCTCTGCGAGCACCACTTGCTGCCCTTCTTTGGCAAAGCGCACGTCGCCTATATCCCCGACGGCTATATCGTGGGACTGAGTAAGATCCCCCGGGTCATTGAAGTATTCAGTCGACGGCTCCAGGTGCAGGAACGGCTCACCGATCAAGTGCTGCAGGCCATCCACACCACCCTCAATCCGCTCGGCGTAGCCGTAGTCATCGAGGCCCAGCATATGTGCATGATGATGCGCGGCGTGCAGAAGCAGAGCAGCGTCACCACCACCTCGGCCTTCACCGGAGCATTCAAGGCCGAACGCACGCGGAATGAATTCTTGAAGCTGATCACGAGTGACCTGGGGTAGTACTAACTACCCGTCCTTGCGACGCATCACCGGTACGTCCTTTACCACCATTTGGAGGGTGAGGGGTAGGCGTCCTTCCAGGAGATTGACCTTGCCCCGACGCATGCTTTCTACTACTTCCGGGGTGTAGTGGCGCACGGTGATAAGTTCCAGGTTACGGTCTACGGTGGTTTTGAACTGATCGTCGACCAGGGTACAGAAGCGTTGTACGCGGTCGTCGATGTCGTTGACCACTACGTTGAAGCTGATGGCGGTATTTTGCATCATATTGACCTGCAGGCGGGTCGTGGTGATGTGCTCGAAGAGCTCCTTGATGTGGTGCTCGGCTACGAAGCTGAAGTCGCGCGTACTGATGTTGATGAGGGCCTGTTCGCGCTCTACGGCAACCATGGGGGGATAGGCATCGCCGGCGTCGTCGGTGACGAAGGTGCCTTCCAGTTCCGGCTCCAGGAAGGAGCGTACGTAGAGCGGGATGCTCTTATTCTGTAGCGGCTTGATGGTTTTAGGGTGGATCACTTTAGCCCCGTAATAGGTCATCTCGATGGCCTCCCGGTAGCTCATGCGGTCGATCTTGCTGACGTTCTCGAAGATGCGCGGGTCGGCCGTCAGTACACCGGGTACATCCTTCCAGATGCTCATGGCTTCAGCATCCAGGCAGTAGCTGAAGATGGCGGCCGAGTAGTCGGAACCCTCGCGACCCAGCGTGGTGGTGTAGTTCTCGCTAGTATTGCCGATGAAGCCCTGGGTGACGACGAACTTGGTCTGCTGCAGCAGGGGGGGAAGGAGGCGTTCGGCGCGCTCGGTGGTCTCGGGCCAGCGGACCCAGCCCTCGCGGAAGGTATTGTCGGTCTGGATCACGTCGCGGGCATCCAGCCAGCTACTGGGTAGCCCGATGCGGGTGAGGTAGCTGGCTACGATGTGACTGCTGAGCAGTTCGCCCAGGGAGACGATCTGATCGTAGTCGAAGTCGTACTCCGCGTTGGGGCTTTCTTCGAGGGCCCACTCGACGGACACGAACAGGTCGTTAACCGCTACGGTAAGCTCCTCCGGCACCTCCTGAAACAGCGCGTCGATGATTGCGGTAGCCTCTCCGTGAATGCGGTCTAGCTTGCCGCGAGCTTCTTCCGGCCGGCCGTGCCAGTAAGCGTGGGCCACATCTTCCAGCGCATTGGTGGTCTTCCCCATGGCGGAGACGACGATGACCAGTGGCTGCTGGGCGAAGGTCTTCAGGATGTTACCGACGTGGCGGATGGCGGGGGCATCCTTCAGGGAGGCGCCACCGAATTTGAATACATTGACGTGTTGCATAAGCGCGCAAATATAAAGCGGGCGGGGCCGCGGGTGCAGACAGTTGACAGTTTGCGAAATTTCGCTAGCGATCCTTTGTGGGGCCACCCCGCCCCGTTACCTTTACTGCATGCTACAGTCGATCGTTTTTGCGGTAGTGGCCCTGCTGGCGCTGGGGTTCGCCTACTTCCAGTTCAGTAAAGTGCGCGCCAATATTTTGCTGGGTAAGGACGAGGCCGTGACCGGGCCGGCCACTGCGCGCTGGAAGAATATGTTGCTAGTAGCCTTCGGACAGAAAAAGATGTTCAAGCGGCTCATTCCGGCCGTGCTGCACCTGATGCTGTACGTGGCCTTCGTGTTTACGCAGATCGAGTTGATCGAAATCTTCATCGATGGCATCTTCGGGGTGCACCGCTGGTTTCTGGGGCCACTGGGCGGCATGTACAATGGGATCATCAGTGCGATCGAGTTACTGAGTATACTAGCCTTCGTGGCTACGGTGATCTTCCTGGTGCGGCGTAACGTGCTGTTCATTCCCCGCTTCCATAAGCCGGAAATGCAGGGCTGGCCTAAACTGGACGCTAACCTCATCCTGGTATTCGAACTGATCCTGCTGGCCTGCATCTTTACGATGAACGGTACGGATGTCGTTCTGCAGGACCTAGACCCCGATCACTACCGCGCTACGAACTTCGCGGTGAGCGGCTTTCTCGGTCCCGTGCTTTTCGGCGGCATGGATGCCTCGACCCTCCATATCCTGGAGCGTGTAGGCTGGTGGGGGCACATCACTATGGTGTTCGTCTTTTTAAACTACCTGCCCAAATCCAAGCACCTCCACATTTTACTGGCATTCCCCAATACCTACTTTGCTCGCCTCAAGCCCCGCGGTGAGATGCTTAATATGCCGGAGGTAATGAACGAGGTGAAGTCCATGATGGGCCTCGGTGACCCCAATGCCCCGGAACCCGATATGAACGCACCGCTGCCTGAGTTCGGCGCCGACGATGTGACGGAGATGAGTTGGATCGACATTCTCGGCGCTTACTCCTGCACCGAATGTGGGCGGTGTACCTCTGTATGTCCCGCCAATATCACGGGCAAGAAGCTCAGCCCCCGCAAGATCGTCATGAACGTGCGCGATCGGGCCGAAGAGATCGGGAATAAGATCCGCTCCGGCAATACCGAGTACGCACCGAATAATGAAGGTGTACTCAGCGTAGACAACTTCGATGACGGCCGCAACCTCTGGGACTATATCACACGGGAAGAGATCCACGCCTGTACGACTTGCAATGCCTGTGTGGAAGCCTGCCCCATTCTGATCAATCCCCTGGAAATGATCAACAAACTGCGGCGGCACGAAATCCTCACCGAAGCCAAGGGGCCAAGCGATTGGATGCCACTATTCAATAGCATCGAAAACCAGCAGCGCGCCTGGAGCGTCTCGAATTCACGTACCGCCTGGATCGAGCAAGATTAAACGCTGCACGTAAGTGCGTTAAGACTACCCAATAGGAGCTTTAGTGCATTGTGATATACCCGGAAGACTAATACCATGACCGTAAAGACCATGGCGGAATTTGCCGCCGAAGACAAGACCCCCGAGATCCTTTTCTGGGTAGGCTGCGCCGGCTCCTTCGACGACCGTGCGCAGAAGGTGACGCGTGCATTTGCCGAGATCCTTAACGCAGCGGGTATCGAGTTTGCTATCCTGGGCGATGAGGAGGCCTGCACCGGCGACCCCGCCCGACGTGCCGGCAATGAGTTCTTGTTCCAGATGGTGGCCTTACAGAACATCGAGACGCTGAATATGTACGGCGTCAAGAAGATGGTGACGGCCTGTCCACACTGCTTCAACACGATCAAGAACGAGTATCCGGCGCTGGGGGGGCACTACGATATCGTGCACCATACCCAACTGCTGCAGCAACTCATCGACGACGGCCGGATCAAGATGACCGAGGGTGGCAGCTTCAAGGGGAAGCGCATCACCTACCACGACAGTTGCTATCTGGGTCGGGCCAACGGGATATATGAAGCCCCCCGTCAGGTACTTGAATCGATCGACGGTCAGCTGGTAGAAATGAAGCGCAGCCGGCAGAACGGACTCTGTTGTGGCGCGGGTGGAGCACAGATGTGGAAGGAAGACGAGCCGGGCGAAAAGCGCATCAATACCGAGCGTACGGATGAGGCACTGAGCCTGAACGCCGATGTCATCGCCGTTAACTGCCCCTTCTGCCTTACGATGATGACCGATGGTGTCACTAGCCGGGAGAAGCAGGAAGAGGTCATGGTGTACGATCTGAGCGAATTGATCGTACGTCAGCTAGCGCACTAGCGTTACCGTACCCGAACGGGTAGTACGCTGCCCGTCCAGCAAGCGCAGCGTCATCGTATATAGGTATACCCCCGCAGGCGCGTCCCCGCCCGTCCACGGTCGTCCGTTTGCCGGATCGAAAGCCCACAACTCGCTTCCCCAACGGTCAAAAACCCGCCAGCTGTCAACGCCCGCTACCTGCGGACCCAAGCCAGGTATCCAGCTATCGTTCTGCCCATCGCCGTTCGGGCTGAAGGCAGTAGGAATAAATACGCGCGGTGCGCCGCGTAGCACCTCCACCACTAAACTATCGGTGGCAATGCAGCCATCCAGGTTCGTGATCTGCAGGCTGATCACCGTATCTCGGAACAGTCTGGCCACCGGTGCGGGGCAGGTCGTACAACTCAGCCGCTCCGCCGGATCCCATAGGTAGCTTCCGACTGGAGTAGAACCGATAGGCTGAGCGGTGTAGGCCACAGCTGCGCCGACTTCGACCCGCTGCGGTCCCACGATACGTACGTCAACCGTATCGGCAGCGGGCACGACGAGCTCGCGGAATACTTCGCAGCCCGCTAGCGTACGTACGATCAGTCCATAATTACCAGCTGCCAGATTTGTGAGGCTGTCGGGGGTGAAGGTCGAATCTCTAAGCAACTTCAGCGACCCACTGCCGGCGGGAAGTAGCCGTACGCTCCCCGTACGCGTGCCGAAGCAGGACGGGGGTAAAATATCTAGCGAGAAGGTCTGCTCGACGGAATCGACAACGACCGGTAGCACGGTCGGCGAGCAGGCTAGCGAATCGGTGATGGTAACTGAATACGAACCAGGGGAAAGCACCGGCTCGCTACCCGTAATGGACGCATCGGACCAGACGTAGGTGTAGGGCGGCACTCCGCCGGTCACTTCAACGCGGATTTCCGCAGTAGGCAATCCGCAACTCTGTACCTGACGGTAGCTGGCTACTGGACCACTTTGAAGCAGTAATTCGGTAGCGGTGATCGAATCACATTCCAGGGTATCGGAGACCAGTGTGTCGCGATAGATCCCCGGGCGACTGCGCCACACGCCGTATAGCCGAACGGAGTCGCCCGCACAAATGGACTGGGTAGTAAAGGACTGGCGCTCGCAGTTGTCGCAGGGAATGTCACAATCATCCGTAACGGCAAGCGCCAACGAAGAAGATAATCTCAGTGGTAGTCCTATGTTAGTTACTGCCAATGAGGATCTGCGAAGTATAGCGGGTTGCCATACGGAAACCGGGTCACTGATGGCCACGTCAAGATCGCCCACCGTGACGCATTTGCTAAGCGAGGCTCCGTCCGGCGTCAATTGCAAGACCAGTCCCTCGTGGCTGCGCTGTCCGTTGAAGGTGTAGGTCGCGGCAACCGCAATACCGGAAGGGCGGGGCAGCAATTGCTGGTTGGCCCGGGGATATAGCAGTACCCGACCGGGAAACAGGTAGGATTTAGCCCAGCGTACCCTGGCCTGTAGGTCCGTATGAATCAGGAATATGTTACGGGCACGCCCGAAGGCGTAGCCGTATATGAGCAGACCGTCCTGGTGGGGCTCCAGTTCGATACCTACTTCACCATCGTAGTCCTGTACGTCGAGTCGTTTGGTCCAGAGCACGTTGAGCTCCAGATCGAAGGCAGACAGGAAGGGTGCGGTGCCGATGGAGCCGGTCAGGGTATCCAGATCGGCCCACTGCAGTACGTATATGGTCTGATCGATCACCTCCACATCGTAGCCGAAAACGCGTGCATTTCGTCCGGTCGCCGCAAAGCCCGTGACGGACTGCGACAGGTCACCGGCTTCGCCCATCCGGGAGACTACGGTGCGTACACTTCCGGCGCCGCCGCCGCGCACGGCCTGCCCGGTCACGACCAGTCCGCCGCCGGGGTGGGGGACGGCATCGAACAGCCGTTCGTCGCCATCAAGATCGAGAAGGGCCGCCGGCCCTAGGGGTTCACCGGTCCGCCGGTCGAGATGCTGTTGGTAGCCACGTAAAAACTCCGGTGCCCGTTCACCCAGGCGCGCACCGGTCACCAGGTAGTCTCCGCGGGCGTCCAGCAGCAGCGTATTGGGATCGCTGGAGAAGGTGGCTTCGCGCAGATAGAGTAGCTGACCGGCCCGCGGGTCGTAGCGAAACAGATAGGCAAACTGCTCGCCGGACCGGAATACACTTCCTACACCCGCGATCATGCCATCCGGATCGACCAATAGTGCATTGAGCGTAGACAGTTCGGTACTCTCGCTGCCCGTGGGAAAGGATACTTCCCATACGCGCGCCCCGCTGGGGTCTCGGCGGGAGAGGTACACGTCGCCGCCGATCATACCACCGGCTAGCATACTGCCGGATGCGGAACCCTGCCGGTAGTCGATCAGGCAGGTCATACGTACGTCCTGACCCGCTGGATCGGCGTGCAACTGGGCGTAGCTCGGTCCAGTGCACTGCGGCTCCTGCGCATAGCTCAGAAGGGGTAGCAGCAGTAAAAGTAGACGAAGTACGTAAGTCATAGCGTGACTCCTCAAGGTAAGCCGCCGCCGGATAGAAGCTTGGAATACGCCGGGACTTGGTCCGCTACCAGCAAAAAAAAACCGGCCACTGAAGTGCTTCAGTGGCCGGTTCGTTCGGAGGTCTATACCTAGTTATAGATTTTCTCACCGCGCTTGCGCTCGGCCTCCCGTAACAGGGTCTTGCGTAAGCGCAGGCTCTCCGGGGTGACCTCTACGTACTCGTCGGCCTGAATGTATTCCAGCGCCTCTTCCAGCGAGAACTTGCGGGGGGGGACCAGGCGGGCCTTGTCGTCGTTGCCCGACGAGCGCATGTTGGTGAGTTTCTTGGTCTTGGTGATGTTGATCACGAGATCGACCGCACGGCTATTCTCGCCGATGACCTGACCTTCGTAGATCTCCTGGTTAGCGTCCACGAAGAAGCGGCCACGATCCTGCAGGTTATTGATCGAGTAGGGGATGGCCTTGCCATTCTCCATGGAGATCAGGGAGCCGTTCAGACGACCGGGAATTTCACCTTTGTGGGGTTGGAACTCCTTGAAGCGGTGCGTCATGATAGCCTCACCCTGGGTGGCGGTCAGCATATTGGACCGAAGGCCGATGATGCCGCGGCTGGGAATTTCGAATTCCAGTACAACACGCTCACCCTTCGGTGTCATGCTGAGCATCATGCCCTTGCGCTGGGTGATCATATTGATGGCCGTACCGGACATTTCGTCGGGTAGGTCCACGGTCAGTTCCTCCACGGGCTCCTGCTTTTCGCCGTCGATCTCTTTGACGATGACCTGGGGTTGGCCGATCTGCAGTTCGTATCCTTCGCGGCGCATGGTCTCGATGAGTACCGAGAGGTGCATTACGCCCCGTCCGAATACGCGGAACTTATCCGCGCTGTCGGTATCCTCTACCCGCAGGGCGAGGTTGCGCTCCAGCTCGGCGGTCAGCCGGTCCTTGATGTGGCGGCTGGTGACGTACTTACCCTCCTTACCGAAGAAGGGGCTATCGTTGATGGTAAATACCATACTCAGCGTGGGCTCGTCGATGTCGATGGTGGGCAGCGCTTCCGGCTCCTCACCGTCGGCGATGGTGTCACCGATCTCGAAGCCCTCTACACCGAAGACGGCGCAGATATCGCCGGACTGAACCTCGTCGACCTCCACGCGACCGAAGCCTTCGTAAACATACAGGTTGCGGGCGCGGGCCTTGGTTTCGGTGCCATCGCGGCCGATGAGGGTAAGCTGTTGGTTGGCTTTGAGGGTGCCTCGGCTGAGCCGGCCAATGGCCATGCGGCCGATGTACTTGCTGAACTCGATGCTGGTGACCAGCAATTGGGTGTTGCCTTCGGGGATCTCGGGTGGGTGCACGTGCTCCAGGATGGCATCGAGGAGGGGAAGGATGTTATCGGTTTCCTTGCGCCAGTCTTCGCTCATCCAGCCGTTCTTGGCCGAGCCGTAGATGGTGGGGAAGTCGAGCTGCTCCTCCGTAGCATCAAGGCTGAACATCAGGTCGAAGACCATTTCATGTACTTCCTCGGGGGTGCAGTTAGGCTTATCGACCTTATTGACTACCACGAGGGGATTCAGGCCGAGCTTCAGGGCCTTGTCCATGACGAAGCGGGTCTGCGGCATGGGGCCTTCGAAGGCATCTACGAGCAGCAGTACGCCGTCGGCCATGTTGAGTACCCGCTCCACCTCGCCACCGAAGTCTGCGTGACCGGGGGTATCGATGATGTTGATCTTGGTCCCCTTGTAGTTGATCGAGACATTCTTGGCCAGAATGGTGATGCCGCGTTCGCGCTCCTGGTCGTTGCTGTCCATGATCAGGTCGCCGGGCCGCTCGTGGTCGCCGAAGAGCTGACCGGCTAGCAGCATTTTGTCCACCAGGGTGGTCTTGCCGTGATCGACGTGGGCGATGATGGCGATGTTACGAATGGATTGCATACAAAGAGTTTTCCGCGAGGGCTCGCGTTTGAGCGCGCAAAGGTACGGTATATTTAGGTGGTAAAGTCAGTACGAATTTTTCCGGCCGTTGCCTGCTTCCACAAGTGGTGTGGTTTGGGCCGTAGCGCTGTTTAGGAATAGGGAACAACAATGGCTCACATCGCTGCTAGCACACTGGTTCGAGGCGGTGATTTCGGGTAGAAGGATAGAACTTAAGTTTTCACTAACCAACGTTTCCGCTGCTCGTCCGTTTCTCTTGGCTGTATGGACTGGCCTGCGCACCCGCGCGCCGCCGCCCTCCTTAGTAGTTAAATACCCTACCGAATGAAAGGATTACTTATTGCATTTAGTCTATTCGCCACCCTGAGTCTTACGGCCCAAACAGACGTACCCAACAATTGGTGGGATCTGGACCGCACCGACAACTCCTTCCCCGGAGTGAGTGCCGGCAAAGCGCTCACCTACCTACAGGGAAAGAAGGCCGAGCCCGTGGTAGTAGCCGTGATCGACTCCGGTGTGGACATCGAGCACGAGGACCTGTCTGCCGCCGTGTGGACCAACGAAGATGAGATCCCCGACAACAGTATCGACGACGATAAGAACGGCTACATCGACGACGTACACGGCTGGAACTTCATTGGCGGCGCCGACGGCCGCAACGTGAACTACGAGAACCTGGAGGTCGTACGCCTGTACAATAGCCTGCACGCGAAGTACAATAACCGCAACCGGGACGGACTGAAAAAGAAGGAGCGCGCCGAATACGATCGCTACATCGAGTACAAGGAGCAGATCGAGGCAAAGGAAAAAGAACTCGGCCCCACCGCTCAACAGTACCGGTCGATCAAGGACGCCGTAGACGGCATGCTTACGGCCATGGAAAAGGACGCTGAGGAAGTGACTGCTGAGGATGTCGCCAACTTCAAGAGTGACGACCAGAGTGTCCTGATGGTCAAGAATGTAGTCGCTAGCGCCACAGCCGGTGGTGGCACTTTTGCAGAGCTGTACGAGCAGTTGGAAGGGGCCAATACGTACTTCGACAGTCAACTGAAGTATAACTACAACACGGAGTTCGACGCCCGCGATATTGTAGGTGACAATCCGAATGATGTAAACGAGCGCTACTACGGTAACAATGACGTAGAAGGACCCGATGCCGCCCACGGTACCCACGTCTCGGGCATTATCGCCGGCATACGGGACAACGACCTCGGAGTAAATGGCGTAGGCGGTGCCAACGTCCGCATCATGAGCATCCGCACCGTGCCTAATGGCGATGAGCGCGACAAGGACGTAGCCAACGCCATCCGCTACGCCGTAGATAACGGTGCCAAGGTGATCAATATGAGCTTCGGTAAGGGGCAAAGCCCGAATAAGAAGGCCGTAGATGCAGCCATGAAGTACGCCGAGAAGAATGATGTCCTGATGGTACACGCCGCCGGTAACGACGGTAAACTGCTCACCCTGGCCAATAATTACCCCAACGATACCTACGAGGGCAAGAAACGCACCGGCAAGACCTGGATCGAGGTGGGCGCTGCCAGCAGCGACTATGGTCCCGGACTAGCTGCCTCCTTCAGCAACTACAACAAGAAGTACGTGGACGTCTTCGCACCCGGTGCGCAGATCTACTCCACCATCCCCGATGACAAGTACGCTACCTTCGACGGTACCTCGATGGCCGCGCCCATGGTGGCCGGCATCGCCGCGATGCTGCGCAGCTACTTTCCCGATCTCAAGGCCAAGCAGGTCAAGGAGATCATCGAAGAAAGTGCCCTGCCCGTCAATCTGGACGTCAATAAGCCCGGCGCTGAGGGCGAGACCATCAAATTCAGCGACCTCTCCGCTACCGGCGGACTAGCTAATGCCTACACGGCCGTCAAGCTCGCAGAGCGGACCAAGGGCAAGAACAAACGTGCCCCCGAACGCGACCAAAGCCTCCGGCAATTTTAATGATCCGACTTACTGAATTTAGCCACGGCGCAGGATGTGGCTGTAAAATAGCTCCTGCGGTACTCGACACCATTCTGGCCCAGACTACGCCCTCCCAACCCAACCCCCTGCTGCTGGTAGGAAATGCGGAGCGGGACGATGCGGCCGTCTACGACCTGGGTGATGGTACGGCCATGATTTCCACCACGGACTTCTTTATGCCCATCGTGGACGACCCACTGACCTTCGGGCGCATCGCCGCGACCAACGCGATCAGTGATGTCTATGCCATGGGAGGTACACCGCTGCTGGCCATCGCTATTCTCGGCTGGCCCGTCAACGAACTGCCCGCCGAGGTAGCCGGACAGGTGGTCGAGGGCGGTCGGCAAGCCTGCGCCGATGCCGGTATTCTGCTAGCCGGCGGTCACAGCATAGACAGTCCGGAGCCGATCTTCGGACTAGCCGTCAGCGGCCGGGTCGATATCAAGCACCTCAAAAAGAACGGTGGCGCACGGGTCGGTGATCTGCTGTTCCTCACCAAGCCCATCGGGGTGGGTATTCTGAGTACCGCGCAGAAGCAGAAAAAACTGCGTCCAGCCGATGCCTTACTAGCTACCGAGCAGATGGTGCGCCTAAACACCATCGGCCTGGTGCTGGCTAAACTGCCTTACGTACACGCTATGACCGACGTCACGGGCTTTGGCCTACTGGGTCACCTCAGTGAAATGTGCGGAGCCAGTGACACCCGTGCGGAAGTCTACCTCGATGAGGTACCACTGATCGATACTGCCGTGTTGGATTACTACCTCGGACAGGGCTGTATTCCCGGCGGTACGAAACGGAACTGGACGAGCTACGGCCACCATGTACACCTCGACGATGATCGGGCGAAGTGGCTACTCGCCGACCCACAGACCAGTGGCGGCTTGCTCGTTGCGGTAGCTCCTGAACAGGCCGATGACTTTACCGCGCGGTGCGCGGCGGAGGGCCATCCGGTGCGCCCGCTGGGTAAGATGCTAGCCGCCGGTTCCGGTCGCCGCATTCAGATCGTGTGAACCAACGGTCGGACCTGGACTTCTACTCCAAACGTCCATCATGATCAAGGTTTTCTCCCTCTCCCAGCTTCCCGCCGGCCACATGCATCAGGTAGCCGTCGGTGACTACGACGTCCTGCTCGCCAACGTGGCCGGTGAGGTATACGCCATCGAGAATAAGTGTAGCCACTACGGTGCACCCCTGACGAAGGGTGCGATGTGCGAGCACCGCGTCCGCTGTCCCTGGCACCACGCCGCCTTTGATCTGCGCACTGGTGAGCAGCTGGAGGCTCCGGGGATCGACGGAGTAGCCACTTTCACCGTAGCGGTGCAGGACGACGATATTATGGTCAGCGAGCAACCCACCCGCACCAACAAACCCACCCTTACCGATAGTCCGCTAGATATACCCATACCATCCGATCAGCACTACACTTACGTAGTGGTGGGTAGCGGTGCCGCTGCTGCCTATGCCGTCGAGTCCATCCGTGGCAACGACACTACCGGCAGCCTGCTCATGGTCAGCAAGGAGATGCTGCCGCCCTACGACCGCACCAAGGTCAGCAAGGGCTTCATGCAGGATGATATGTCCAAGGACAAACTGCCCCTGCGCGACGCTGACTTTTATCGCAAACTAGGCGTCCATTTCATGCCGGGAACGCGGGTGCAACAGCTGGATCTGGATGCTAAGTCACTACAACTACCCGATGGCAGCACGGTGACCTACGATAAGGTTCTACTGGCTACGGGCGGCACGCCCCGTACACTCGATCAGCCGGGCATGCAGCTTCGGGGTGTGCACACGGTACGTAAGGCTAAAGATGCGCTGCAGGCACGGGAGGCTACCTCACAGGGGACGAAGGTGGTCATCATCGGCAGCAGCTTCATCGGCCTGGAATCCGCGATGAGTCTCGGCAAGCGCGGCGGTGATATCACGGTCGTATCACCGGATACGACGCTATTTGAACGTGTATTCGGAGCTAAAGTAGGAGACTACATTCAGCGCCTGCACGAAGCGGAGGGCGTCACCTTTAAACTTGGACGCAAGACCACCGCCCTGTCCGGAGAAAATCGGGTAACCGGTGTACTACTCGACGACGGCAGTACGCTGCCGGCGGAGGTGGTGATCGTAGGTATTGGCGTCACCCCCGCCACGGACTTCGTACAGGGTATCGCTTTCCAAAATGACCACAGTCTGGCCGTAGACGGTCACCTGCGGGTACACGCTAATGAGGCCTACGCCGTCGGCGATATCGCCACCTACCCGGATCGCGAAGGCATGGTGCGTATCGAGCACTGGAAGGTAGCCGCCCAGCAGGGGCGGATCGCGGGCCGGAATATGGCGGGGCAAAACGAGCCATACCGTATGGTCCCCTACTTCTGGAGCAACCAGCAGGGCACGAACTTCCGCTATGTAGGACACGGCACGGACTATAACGATATCGTCTTTGACGGGGTACCTGGGGAGGGTCCGTTCCTGGCGTTCTACGTGAAGGACGATCACGTCCAGGCGTGTCTGGGAGTTAAACGCGATGCCGATACCGCCGCGATCAACGAGCTCATGGCACTAGGACAGTTGCCCCCGGTAGCGGAACTGAAGGGACAGGACTGGCTCGAATTGTGCCGGCAGGTCGCCAAGAATTAGGTCAGGGTATCAGCCAGGTCAGCGTCCACTCAGCTCCAGTCCGGACTCCGGACAATCGCAGATTGTGCTCGCGGTCTAGCCTCAGTACTTCGGCATACTGTAGCTCAGTCACTAGTACTCCGAAGTGTCCCGCGGCATAGTCGGTATCGGTGATTGCTCGGGTAGGCCAATCATCGGGCAAGCCATCCTGTGGACGGTCGATCGGGGTAGCCGGTGGTTGGACGGTTGCGTAGGCCTTTCGTGAATGCTTGGGCAGCGTGTCGAACAGCGCGCGTGCTTCCTCCTCGGGGAGCCAGTGTGTAGGACCGTGACCGGTGAACTGGATGCGACTGTCCGCGTCCCAGAACAGGTAACTCAGTACATTATGCTGCCTTAGTTCGCTCGCTTTGACTGATCGTCGGTCGGTATAGGTATAGAGCGTGGCGCTGCCTTCGTCTGCGTTGCGCAGCACAACCGTACGCTGCCGGGGGATGCCCTGCGCACCGCAATTAGCCATCGCGACGAGGCTGTAGGAGTGGTCTGTTCGGGCTGCGCCCTCTTTAATTAGCCTCCAAGCTTGCGTCCAAAGGGTTAAAGACGTTATCTTAACGCTCATAAAGAGGGAGTTGCGACGAAATGAAAAAATAATGTTCGTTTCCAAACACAAAATATGTTTCTCTACGTATGTAGATACATATAATTGAACCAAAGAAAATAATCGGTTGAAGTGACCCTATTCGTTCTGTTCCGTCACAAGAACGTATCCCCGCACCCGCTACGCTGGGATAACTATCCAAAGAACTGAAGTGTCTCTCAACTCATGAATATGGGTTTTAGGTGTTTTTCCGGAGGGTTTGGGCTACGGCCCGAACCCTCTTTTGTTGCACACAACCCTGTCACCTGCTCCATCGTTCTATCTTTGCGACCTACTAACCACCGCGTATGAGCTTCCTGACCCTGTTTGCCGTCATCTTCGCCGTATTCGGCCTGAGCTTCTTACTCATCAACGTACGTCACATCGTCACCGGTAATGAGTTTCGGGGTACTTGCTCCAGTAACAATCCTATGCTTCAAAATAAGCTGGGCGGGAAGTGCGATGTATGCGGCAAAGAATCCGATGAAGAGTGTCAACTTCCGGAGATGCCCAAGGTCTAGTGCCTGCGCACACTGCGCAATGCACTACAGACTTCCACGATATACTCCACCTGCGGGCTTTTTACGATAAGTTGGCGTACTGCCAGAAGATCGGTCACGAATCCTCCGGCCTGAAAGGTCCTCAAGTACTCCGCATTAAAAAGAAGCTGAGTCTGCGCCATGTGCCGGCACTCCAGCACGAAGTAATTGCGCTCCTTAGGATCAAAGGCTACCACATGAATGTCCTTTTGGGATAGGTCCGACAGTAGCACCAAATAAGGGTAAGGAAAGTAGTCGTCGTTCCAGATGTCGTAGAGTCCCGCCTCAAATAGGGGGTAGATTTTTAGTGTGCTGCTGTATCCCCGGTCCGCTAGCTGATCCACGAAGGTGGTCAGGGCGTGAACCTGCGCCTCTACCGGGCCGTCGCGACCGGGATCCAGGGAGTCATAAGAATGCCAGCTATCGCTACGCACATCGTAGTATTCCGACTTACCCAGACGGAGTTTGTAATCGAAGCGCTGATAGTCAGGAACGACATAGCCCGGGTAATAGTAGCTAAATCCCTGGTTCAGACAGTACTGGATCTCTAGCAGCATCGTGTAGTAGCCTAGACTAAAGGATTTAAGCAGTGGGTCGTAGATACCCAGTATGCTTGCTGCCGAATCGTTGCCCAGGTCGACGTAGCTACAGGCCACCAATTTTTGGCTCACCCGATCCCGTACGTTTATTCCGTAGGTATTGAATACGACCTCCCCATCGTAGTCCTCCAGGCTATCCGCAATAGTGGGCGAGAGCCGACCGTCGAAGTCCGCCGCGTACCGCGTGTAGAGTGCTTCGTGTTCCTCCTCGATCTGCCGGGGCGCAATGGTCACGTCAAATAGCTGGGCGTTCTTGCGCAGTAGTTTTCGCTGACTTTTGGAGAAGGCAAAATCGCGCAGGTCCACCCGAATCCAGATCGCCGAGTAGGGGCGGTTCTTAAAGAACAAAAAGTGCGTAGTGAAAATAGTAGACCCCATACGGTACCAGCCCTTGGCTAGGTGCCAGTCCAGACTCTCCGGACTGAGGGTAAAGGGAGTATTTTTCTCTGCGTAGTTGAAGAACATCCGCGCGGGGGCGTTTACTTTTCGGTAATATCCGAAATATGCGGTGGATCGCGACCAGCTATTATAGCGTCAGCACTGTAGTGCAGGATGCCAAGTCGCGCGGATCGTTGCTGGCTACTACAGTCAAGCGACCCGGAGCGTACCGCTTAAGTTCTCCCGCGAACCATTTGGCTGCCGCCGCGTCGAGTGTCACGGTTGGCTCGTCCAGCAGCAGCATGGGCGTATCGGCATACAGTGCGGTGGCCAGTAAAACCCGTTGTCGCATACCCGACGAGCAGTCCTGCAGGGATCGCATCCGGTAGTCGCGCAGTTCGATTCGGTCCAGGACGCCTTCAATGGTAAGTTCGGCTAGTAGCGGTTTTAGCCCGAAGTGAAAGGCAAGGGACTCCGCCACCGTTAGCTCCTCTATGATCTCGAGGTACGGACCCGTCCAGCTGACCAATCGGTATACATCGCGTACTCCGATCGACTGCCCATCCACGGTGTAGCTGACCTGCCCCCGACTGGGGCTCAGTTGGCCTGCAAGCATGCGCAACAGGGTAGACTTTCCGGAGCCATTGCGCCCCTGTATACCGTAGATACTACCGCTACTGTAGTGTACGGATAGCTGCTTGATCACCCACTCGCGACCAAAGCGCTTGGATACGTTATCCAGCTGTACGTCGATCCTGGCGGCCTCAGCTCCCATTATCCAGCGCCTGGAAACTGCGGATGATGCCCGTCCGCTCCGTGGCGCCAATGAAACTCACCACCTCATCGCGCTCGTCAGACAGGGGCACCGAGGCTTCGATCTCCGTCACGGCATTGGTGATGTTGAGTCCCTTTACGAAGAGGATCCGGTAGATCTCGTGGATCGCATTGATCTGCGCGATGGTAAACCCCCGTCGCTGAAGACCGATACGGTTAACTCCGATGTAGCTCAGCGGCTCCCTGGCGGCGCGGATGTAGGGAGGAACGCTTTTACGCACCAGGCTGCCCCCGGCGATAAAGCTGTGGCGCCCGATGCGCACGAACTGCTGTACACCTACCTGCCCCTCAATGATGACGTAGTCTTCCAGCACCACATGGCCGGCCAGGTTAACATTATTTGCGATGACGATGTGGTCACCCAGTATACAGTCGTGGGCCACGTGCGCGTACGCCATCAGTAGGCAGTTGCGTCCTACTTTAGTCGTGCCGGCTGCGGCCGTACCACGGTTGATGGTCACGTACTCACGGATTGTCGTGTTGTCACCGATCTCCGCCGTAGAGTATTCACCGCGAAACTTCAGATCCTGTGGGATAGCTGCGATGACCGCGCCCGGAAAAATGCGCACGTTCTGCCCGATGCGGGCACCGGCGTAGATCGTGACATTGGGTCCGATCGTGCTGCCCTGTCCGATCACGACGTCGTCCTCGATGGTGGTGAACGGGCCTACGACGACACCGGCTCCAACTTTTGCATTAGGATGAACGACGCTCAGTGAATGAATGGACATGAACAGGTTTGAGTGGGTGAATAAGCGGGGCAGTACCGCAATGGCCTTAGCTACGGCGTACGATCTGGGCCACCAGGTCGGCTTCGGAAACCAGCTTGTTACCTACGTAGGCCGTGCCGCGCATCTGGCAGATCCCCCGCCGCACGGGAGCGATCAGTTCCATCTTGAAGAGTACCGTATCACCGGGCACTACGAAGTTCTTGAACTTGGCATTCTCGATCTTGAGGAAGTACGTATCCCAGTTGCCCGGGTCTTCCTGCTGGGTAAGTACCAGGAGTCCGCCCGTTTGCGCCATCGCCTCGATCTGCAAGACGCCGGGCATCACGTGGTTGCTGGGGAAGTGCCCCTGAAAGAAGGCCTCATTGAAGGTCAGGTTCTTCAGGCCCACGATGTAGTCGTCTCCCATCTCGATGATCTTGTCGATCAGCAGGAAGGGGTAGCGGTGGGGCATGATCTCCAGGATCTGTTCCACATTAAAAACCGGTTCGTCGTTGGGGTTGTAGTGCGGCCGGCCTTTGAGGCGCCGCTGATCCAGGTAGGCTTTCTTGAGCAGTTTGGTGAAGGCTACGTTTACCCGATGCCCCGGCTTCGTCGCCAGGATACGGCCGCGAATGGGCACGCCGAGCAGACTGATATCGCCCATCACGTCCAGTAACTTGTGCCGCGCTGGCTCGTTGTGGAACTTCAGGTCCAGGGTATTTAGAATGCCCTGCTCGGTCACCTCTACGGTATCCTTACCCATCTTCTGGGCCAGGGCGTCGAGGCGGTCCTGAGGGATGTGCCGATCGGCGATAACGATCGCGTTCGTCAGATCCCCACCCTGGATCAGGTCGTGCTCGAATAACGCCTCCAGCTCGTGCAGGAAGACGAAGGTGCGGCAGGGAGCGATCTCCTCGGCGTAGTCCTCATAGCCGCGTAGGGTAGCATACTGCTGCCCCAGCACGGGGCTATCGAAGTCGATCATGGACACCACCTCAAAGCCATCGTAGGGTAGGGCCACGATTTCCGATCCAGTGGCCTCGTCGCGGTAGGTGATGGGTTCCTCCACAATAAAGTAGTCGCGGGCCGTATCCTGTTCTTCTACGCCGGCCTCCTGCAGCCGATTGACGTAGGGGCTGGCGCTGCCGTCCAGTATGGGCACTTCCCCACCATCGATCTCGATGAGCACGTTATCGATCTGTAGGCCCGACAGGGCACTTAGCAGGTGCTCAATCGTGGATACCGTAGTCGTTCCACTCCCCAGAGTGGTAGAGCGTTCGGTGCTCACTACCCGGTTGACGTCTACGTTCATCAGGGGCTGATCGGCCAGATCGGTGCGCTTGAACTTGACGCCATGGCCGGTGGGAGCGGGTTTGAACAGGAGGTTGACTTCCTTACCCGTATGCAAGCCCACCCCGCTGATGGAGACGGTGCTGGCAATCGTACGTTGATTCATATATACTAACCCACTGAGTGAGGCGGCAAATATAGGCCCTTAGGTCTGATTGTACCGGTGGGTCGGATCACTAGCCCGAATGATGTGCTCGTTTGGCTCATCACTCTCCGTTTCTCCATCGCGTAATCGCACGATCCGGTGCGCGTGCTCGGCAATGTCCGGCTCGTGGGTCACCAGGATGACGGTGTTGCCCCGTCGCTGGATGTCTTCGAAGATCTCCATGATCTCGATCGATGTCTTGGTGTCCAGGTTTCCCGTCGGCTCGTCAGCAAGAATAATGGCGGGTCGGTTCACGAGCGCCCGCGCAATGGCCACGCGCTGACGCTGCCCTCCGGAGAGCTCATTTGGGCGGTGGTCCAGGCGATCGCCCAGACCCACACTGTCCAATACTTCGGCCGCCCGTTGCTGCCGCTCCCGCTTGGCCAGTCCGGCGTACACGAGGGGTAGTGCTACGTTTTCCAGCGTGGTTTGCCGCGGCAGTAGGTTGAAGGTCTGAAAGACGAAGCCGATCTTTTCATTCCGGATGTTGGCCAGTTCGGTATCATCCATCATACTCACGTCCTTACCGTCGAGTAGGTAGCGGCCGGAGGTAGGGGTGTCCAGACAACCCAGCAAGTTCATCAGCGTAGACTTACCGGATCCCGAAGGTCCCATCAGGGCCACATACTCATTGGTCTGTATCTGCAGATCGATGCCACGCAGCGCGTGCACCTTGGTCTGCCCCATATCGTACGTTTTGGTGAGGTCATTGATATCGATTACGGCGGCCATGGGCGTCAGGGGGGGTAAGGGGTGTTAAATGACGCGGGGTACCTTAAAGTACTCCCCGTCGGAGTCGGGTGCATTGGCCAGGGCCACGCTGCGGTCGATGTGGTCGCCCACTTCGTCCGGCCGCAGCGCGTGTTCTACTTCGGTGACGTATCGTAGGGGCTTCACGTCCTGAAGGTCCAGGTCGTCGAGCTTCTCCACCATCGCGAGAATACGGACCAGATCGCCGCGCAGCTGATCCACGCGTTCGGGAGCAGGAGCGAGCTTGGCCAGTTTGGCTAAGCGCAATACTAGGGCGTCGTCTACTACCATGGGGGGGCTTTTCGACGAAGGTAATCCTAGTCACGACGTTCCACGACCTCCCAGGTGTGATCTCCCAGTAGTTTGACCGTCGCGATGTAGTCGTACGGCGGGCGGGCACCCCACTCGGCGGGGCTCACCAGGCTCAGTACGCTCTTGCCATTGCTACGGGCGTAGAGGTAGTAGGTGCGCGAGACGATGGGGTTGATGTTCATCTCGGCTTCGTAGATGCGCTCGCTCACCGTCATCCGTTGCTGTATCTCATTGGCCTGCCGGGCCAGCAGTTCGATCTGCGCGCGGATCTGGTCGAGCTGCATATCGGTCTGCTCGTACATAGCACTCATCGCCAGACCCTTCACCTTGCCGCGGTCCATGGGCTTGATGGTAGCTCCCCCGCGCTCGTGCGCGTAGGGCAGCAGGTGGGGGTTGAGCGCCACCTTATCCCCGTCTATGGGGTTCACTACCTTTTCTTCCTCGTTCTCGGCCATACGGCAGTAACTAAGGGGACGGCAGGAGGGTTCAGGGGCGTGGCCGCCGGTGCGGTGTTTATTCCCCGAATGGTAGTGCAGCCAGCTTCGTCCACGGCCCCCCGTCGTACCGGTGTACATATAACCCCAGCACCCTCACATGGCACGGTACGAAGCGGTACTGCAGATGGCGCAGCAATCGACCAGCTTCTTCCTTACGCACTTTATTCTGTACCGTAATGTGCGGGCGCTTCCAGGGCCGTAGATCCTGCGCCGTCAGCCGGTCGGCAAACCGTTGCCGCAGTGGCTGCCGGATGTCGTTGAGCGCATCGGCCTCCAGCCGGTAAGCCACCCCGCGCCCCATGGAGAATACCCCTACTACCGGCACGCTGACCGCAGTGCGTCCTAGGTTTTGCACGCGAATTGCGGTCAGTAGTTCATCGATAAGTTCGCCCGGAATGTGGTGAAAAAGTGTCACGTGTGCCTGCAGGTAGTTCCGCTCCGGGGGGAAGAAGCGCTCGCGCAGACGGTTGAATGGCTGCAGATCCGTGGGATCGATCCAGGCGGTTACGATCAGGGGGCGTTCGGCTTCCGGGGGCAGGTTCATGCTCCTGTACTACGGATTGCAGGGCCCGTTAGTTCGGGCGTATTCGTACCTGCTGAGCGGCGGGCCCCCTGCCAAAAAACCGCTATGTTTACAGCCACCTAGTGAACAGCCATGACGATACGTACCACCTTTCTATTGTTGGTCTGCGGAGGGCTCTGCCTTCCGCTTTCCGCTCAGTTTCGCAGCGAGAAGCGCGCGGCCGATAAAGCCTTCGAGCTCAGTGCATACAATTTGGCCATCGAGGGCTACCGGCGGGCTCTGGACGAGCGGCCCGACGATCCGGAAGCACTGGCCCGTATCGCAGAATCGTACCGCATGCTGGGTGCCCTCGACACCGCACGGCAGTACTACGCACGGGCTATGGGTGCAGAGACCCGGGTGGAACCGGCTACGCTGCTGGGCTACGCCCAGACCCTCAAGTCGCTCGGAGAATACGCACTGGCCCGTCCGCTGTTTGCCGCTTACGCCAGTGAGGCAGATCAGACGGTCGGCCAGCAGTACGTCAGTAGTATCGACTTCGCGCTGGCCCAGCAGTCGGAATCTGCCGGCTACACGGTTAGCCCCTTTCCGTTCAACAGCCCTCAGGCGGACTTCGGTCCGGCGATGCCTGGCCCAGACCAGTTGGTTTTTAATTCCTCCCGTATCCAGGAGGGCTTCGATGGGGTAGCGCAGAACAGGCCTTACCTAGCCCAGCGCAATACCCTGGGCAATTTCGAAGCCCCCGTGCCCCTGTCTACCGGCTACCTGAGCCGCGGCGGTAACGCGGGCCCCGTCAGCTTCAGCCCCGATGGCACGCTGGTCGTATTTACCCGCAATACTTTCACCCCCGGCACCCGTATGGTGCCCGAGGCCGGTATCCGCATGAGTCTGATGCTCGCCGACGTGAACCAAGCCGGCATGTGGAGCAATGTGCGCCCACTCCCCTTCAACGGCGATGGCTTTAGTACTGGATTCGGCACCTTCGGCGCCGAAGGCCGCGCGCTCTACTTCGCTAGCGACCGCCCCGGTGGATTCGGGGGCTACGATCTGTACCGCGCCCGCCTGATCAATGGTAACTGGGAAGCAGTACCCGAGAACCTTGGCCCCGCGGTAAACGCTCAGGGCAACGAAATCACCCCGTACTACGATGGCAGCAGCCTGTATTTTTCTAGCGACTGGCACGCCGGACTGGGTGCCTACGACGTGTTTCGCGCCGAAATGAATGACGCCGGTCGGCCCACCACCCTGTACCACCTGGGCAGCGCGGTGAATAGCCCCAGGGACGATATGGGCTTCGTGTATGACGCCGGTCAGCGTACGGGTTACCTCACCTCCAACCGCTCCGGCGGACAGGGCGCGGAAGACCTGTACGTGGTCAAATTCAGCGATCCACTTCCTACCGTAGCCACCTCCGGTACGGACGCTACGGATACGGATGCCATAGCGACCGGCCCACAGTCCGGCGTCCCCCAGGGCGTCCGTGCTGGAGAACCCGTGCCCTTCGGCACGGTACGCGGTTACGTGAGTAGTATTCAGAGCAGCCTTCCCCTGGCTGATGCCACGGTGACCATCACAAAGCGCAGCTCCGGTCAGGCCGCTACCGTCACCACGGATACGGAGGGGGCCTACTACGTCGAAGTAGAACCCCGCACGGTATACGACGTCAACGTAGCACTGGCGGGGTACGAGTCGATCAGCTTTCCCGTCACTACGGAGGCCACGACCAGGCCGGACGCATTCGGTAACATCTTGCTGCTGCCCATACAGACCACCTATGACACGGTAAGTCCACCGGCACCTACCGTAGAGCCCACGACCTATAGTACACCCGTAACGGCAGCTTCACCCCCGAAGCGTACTCCTGCCGATAGTCAGACTACAGAAGCCCCATCCGTGACGGCCTTCAGTGTTCAGATCGCCAGCGTGGCCTCCGCGCCGGACCTTGCGGAATACAGCAAGCTAGCTGCGGTCGGACCGGTATTTGCCGTCCAGGACGCGGGTAACTACAAGGTGCGTATCGGTCAATATTCCACCCGGGAGGCCGCCGCGGTGGCCGCTCGCGAGATCAAAGACATGGGGTATGCCGGTAGTTTTATCGTCAGCGGACCAGCACCCGGTACCGATGCGCTTCGTTCGACCGGGTCCGCACCTGCGACCGCGCCCGCACCTGCGATGACCGCTACCGCGCCTGCTACTGCAACGGCTACGGTACAGTCACCCTACCGGGTGCAGCTCGGCGCGTTCAGTAAACCGGAAAACTTCGATCGGGTGACCGCCTCCCAGCTCGGTAGCCTGGGCCAGATGATGCGGGGCGCGCTCACTGTTTTCTATCTCGACGGATTACAGAGCCTCTCGCAGGCCGAGGGTGCGCGCAACCGGGCCCTGGCAGCGGGCTACAGCGGGGCCTACATCCTGCGGTTGGAGGGTGATAGCTACGTCAAGGAGTGAGGCCTTCGGTCTGCCACCGGATACTGGGAATGCTGGGCGTAGCCCTGTCCTTGTCACTGTCCGGACAAGCTCCTACCATCCCGATCTATGACACTACTGCTCCCTGCTTGGAGGCCGTAACGGCCGATTCGTCCTACTACGAGGCGGGCATTGGAGAGGTGCTCGCCGCAGTACGGGAGCCAGGGATGGACTATTACGCTCCCGTGCCCCGTGCCGGTCGGCAGGAGGCGCTGCTGATCATACCGGGAGGCGGCTATACGGTCGCGGCCTTTGACCATGAGGGCACGGATATGGGGCGCTACTTCTCCGCCCGGGGCGTTCACGCCTTCGTGCTGCGCTACCGCTTGCCGGCCGGTATCACTACGGACTGTAAATCGACAGTAGCCTTACAGGATGCGCAGGCCGCGATACTGCGCATTCGCCAGTCGGCCGATTCGCTGGGCTACCGCGCGGATAGGGTAGGGGTGATGGGCTTTTCGGCCGGGGGGCACTTGGCCGGCTCCCTCTCGGTGCACGCCCGGCAGGTCGACGGTTTATCGACTAGACCCGATTTCAGTTTGCTCGTCTATCCGGTTGTTCTGATGGACACCGCCTTTAGCGGACACCGGGGAAGCCAACATGCGCTACTCGGTACGGAGCCTGATCCGGACCGCCTGGCTTACTTCAATCTGCCGGATCAGATCGATTCGCTCACCCCTCCCACCATCCTCTTTCACGCATCGGATGACGTCGGGGTACGTCCCCGCAACAGCCTACGCTACTACGAGCGATTGATCGCCCACGGGGTGCCGGCTGACCTGCGGCTGTACGCCAACGGTGACCACGGATTTGCCTCAGCCCGTGAGCTGGATGGTCCGGTGAGCCACTGGCTCGAGGAGGCCGTAGCGTGGATCACCCAACTATTCGTTACCCGATGATCGCTCTATCCCCCCTCCACCGCGTACCCACCCAGGCTGATCTGCTGGTCACCCACGAGGCCATCCACCCCTTCGTACACCGCACCCCCATCCTTACCAGCACTAGTTTAGATGAGCTGACGGGGGCCCGTCTCAGCTTTAAGTGTGAGAACTTTCAGCGGATCGGTGCCTTCAAGATGCGCGGTGGGGCCTCGGCTGCTCTGCGCTTCACGGAAGCAGAACGTGAGCGGGGCCTGGCCACCCACAGCAGCGGCAACCATGCTCAGGCCGTCGCCCGCGCCGCGCAGGTGCTGGGCGTGCCCGCTTACATCGTGATGCCGCACGACGCCCCCCGGGTGAAGGTGGCGGCCGTGAAGGGCTACGGAGCGGAGATCACCTACTGCAACAACACCCCCCACGAACGGCAGGCTGCCCTGGAGGAGGTCGTGGCCCGAACGGGCGCCGCCTTCATCCATCCCTTCGACGATTATGGGGTAGTGGCCGGACAGGCAACTGCTGCCATGGAATTGATTGAGGATGTGGACCGCGTACTGGACTATATCATTACGCCTGTCGGGGGCGGCGGACTTCTATCGGGCACGGCCCTGGCAGCCCGTTACTTCAGCATTCGCGCTAAGGTCTTCGGCGCCGAACCGGAGGGTGTAGACGATGCCGCCCGTAGCCTCAAATCCGGAAAGATCGAGCAGAACGAAACCAACCACACCGTATCTGACGGACTGCGTACCCACCTCGGAGAGCGCACCTTTCCCATTATCCACAAATACGTAACCGACATTTTCGTGGTCAGCGACGAAGAGACCGTGGCGGCCATGCGCCTGATTTGGGAGCGTATGAAGATCATCGTGGAGCCCAGTTGTTCGGTTCCCCTGGCGGCGATCCTCCGCTATCCGGAAGTGTTTCGGGACAAGCATGTCGGCATTATTCTCACGGGCGGTAACGTGGATGTAGACCGCTTGCCCTTCGGATAGAACCACGCGGCCCCAGCGGGCGTATCCCTGCTAAACCTTATCCATGGCCTCCGCACGCAGCAACCTTAGCACCTACGACGAATCCAATGTACCCGACGCCAGCCCCCTGCGGTTCGGTATTGTAGTGGCGGATTGGAACAGGGATATCACCCACAAACTCTACGAAGGCTGCTTCGATGCACTACTCAAGCACGGGGCTACGGAAGTCAATATTCATACCGTCCAGGTGCCCGGCACCTTCGAGCTGCCCGCCGCGGCGCGTATTCTGGCGGGGCGCGAGAAGCTGGACGCCGTCATCTGTCTGGGCTGCGTGATCAAAGGCGAAACCAAGCATGACGAATACATCAACAACGCCGTCAGCCAGGGCCTCGTCAACCTCAGCATTGCTACCGGAAAGCCCTACATTTTCGGCGTTCTGACGCCCAATACGCACGAGCAGGCCGTCGATCGCGCCGGCGGAAAGTATGGCAATAAGGGTGTCGAAGCAGCCGTCACGGCCATTCGGATGGGTGAACTCTACCGGAGCAGTCAGACGGCCAAGAAGTCGATCGGCTTCGGCGCCTAGACCTGGCGAAGGCGTATCCTGCCGTCCCGCAGGCGCACGGATACTTCTCCCTTCTGTACCTCACCGGGCGCGGTGATCAGTCGCCCGTTCTGACTCACCAGCGCATACCCACGTGCCAGCGTGGTTTCGGGTCGTAGCGCGTCCAATAGATCTTTCTGGTGGTCCAGTTTTGTCTCTGCGGTTTTTAACGCCAGCCGTGCTGCCCGCTGCACCTCTTCCGTGAGGGCGGCGGTGCGCAGGTGCGATGCCTGTAGGGAGGCGGCGGCGGTCTGCTGCAGTTGACTGGCGTACTGGAGCTGGGTACGTACTTCCTGACTTCGCAGCTGTTCCGCCGTAGTAGCGATTGCTCTCCCCAGGTGGAGGGTCCGCGCCTCGAGTTGCGACAGCTGCTCGATGAGGAACACGGCTACCGCGGTTGGGGTCTTCAGGCTGCGGTGCACTACACGATCTGCTACCGTGTCGTCGATCTCATGACCGATACCAGCCAGTACGGGAAGCGGTGCATCAGCCAGCGCCTCACAGATCGCGTATTCATTGAAGGCGGCCAGATCGGTCTTGCCTCCTCCGCCGCGCACCAGCACGATGGCATCGTACTCGTGGCTACGCCGCGCAATTTGTCGCAGGCGAGCCATCACTTCGTCACCCGTCTGCATCCCCTGCATGGCAGCGGGGTATAGGTCGGTATGAAAAATATAGCCGTAGGGATTGTCCGCAAGCTGTCGCTGGAAGTCAGCAAGCCCGGCAGCCGTATCGGCGCTTATGATCGCCAGGCGTTGGGGCAGTACGGGTAGGGGGAGTTGGGCGTTGCGGTCGAGGAGGCCAGCGGCCTGTAGCGCTTCCAGGGTCGCCTGTCTGCGCTTTTCCAGGCTACCCAGCGTATAGTCAGGGTCGATATCCGCTACGATCAGCTTTAGCCCGAAGCGCTCGTGGAAGGAGGCGGTGACCTGCAGGCGTACCGACATCCCTTCCTGGAATACGCCATTCACCAGTTTCAGTGAGTGAGTTTTGCGGATGCGCTTAAGGCCGCTGGCCCAGACCACGGCATCGAGCTGCGCCACGATCGAATCGTCCTGCTCACTCTTTTCGACAAGGGTCAGCCAAGTATGTCCGCGGGACGTATTGACCTGGCCGAGCTCCGCGGATACCCAGACGGCCTCCGGGAGGTTGAGCGCGAACACGCGACGGATGAATGCAGCGAGTTCGGAGAGGGGGAGGGTTTCCATCGCCGGCAAAGTACAGCCCCCGGCGGGAAGCGCTAGGCCAGGGTCGTCCCGGCCGATTTACGCACCACTCGATCGATGAAGGACAGTTTGGCCCGTACCGGTCCGTTCAGTACGAAGGGGTAGAGATCCGGGCGGCCCATGCCGCGATTGATACTGTTGACGGCAAAGGTGATCGGCACCGCCGTGCGCAGAATGGCCTCCATGTCGCGGTTGACGTAGGGGTCGAAGTCGGCCGTAGCCTGCATCATGCGTTCGGGTACGTCCGGCGGGGTCACCTGCATGCCGAAGGTATAGGCGGTCTCGAGCAGATCCAGCAGGTGGAAGTAGTGGGCCCAGGTTTCGGCCCAGTCCTCCCAGGGATGTGAGGTGGCATACGTACTGATGAAGCGACTCTCCCAGTCGGCCGGTGCTCCGTCGCGGTAGTGCTTCTGGAGTGCCTCTCCGTAATCCGCCCGCTCGTCGCCGAACAGCTGCCGGAAGTCCTCCAGTAGGGCCGGATCGGCGGCCACTAGCTCGTCCCAGTAGTAGTGACCCACCTCATGACGAAAGTGACCGATGAGGGTACGGTACTTCTCATGGAGTTGCACCCGGTTTGCTTCCCGCGTGGCCGAGTCTGCCTCTTCTACATTGAGGGTGATGAGTCCATCGTCGTGACCCGTCATGACCCGGTCCTCGCCCGCCTGATCGGCCAGAAAGTCGAAGGCCAGGCCGTGGTTGGGGTACGTCATTTTATCCTGTACCGGTAGGCGGAGGCGGAGTAGGGCATACACTAGACGGTGCTTGGCGACTTCCAGTTCTTGCCATTCCCTGAGTTGTTCCGGGTCGCTGAGGTTCGGGATAGTTTGGTTGAGGTCACAGGCAATACAGCGGCCCGTAGGATCGTCAGCCGGAATGATCCAGTTGCAGGCCTGGTGGCGGTGGTTGTCGCAGTATACATAGGTCGTGCTACTGTCACTGTATGGCTGCCAACTGTCCTGGCCAGGCGTCAGGGCGACCATCTGATCTTCCGCGCTGGAGTACCCCAACCAGTGCTGGCAGTTGCTGCATACAACGTTCTCGAAATAAACCGGGTAATTACAATTACCGCAGTGGAATAGCTTCATGATCTAGGGATGTAAGAATCTAAACCGCTGCATTGATCCGGGGTGCGGACAAGCGATATGTTTAATTTGCGCCATGCATCCTAAGAACCGCTACCGGGGACCGTACGACCTGGCTGCCCTATGCGCACTGGAACCCGAGCTCACGGAACACCTGATCCGCACCCCGGATGGACGGACCTCCCTCGACTTCGGTACCGCACGGGCCGTCTACCTACTCAACCGGACGCTACTCAAGCGGGACTACCGCCTGGCCCACTGGGATCTCCCT
This sequence comes from Neolewinella maritima, assembly GCF_923081025.1. Classification (GTDB taxonomy): domain Bacteria; phylum Bacteroidota; class Bacteroidia; order Chitinophagales; family Saprospiraceae; genus Neolewinella; species Neolewinella maritima. Next base: position 1,544,615 of record NZ_CAKLPZ010000001.1, read on the forward strand.
AAGGGCTACCTGACTCCTCCCATTCCCGGACGGCTGGATTACATTCATCTCCTGGCCGACCTGGTCCCCCAAGCCAGTCGCGTACTTGACATCGGCACGGGGGCGAGCCTGATCTATCCCATTCTGGGTAGCCGGGAGTACGGCTGGTCCTTCGTGGCTACGGATATTAATCCCGTGAGTGTTAAAGTCGCCAGGGCGATTGTCAGCTTCAACTCCGGTCTTTCGGACGTCACCGTACGCCAGCAAACGCGCAGCGAGTGCATCTTTCAGAATATGATCTTAGCCGGGGAGTTCTTTGATCTCACGATGTGCAACCCACCCTTCCACGCCGATCGCCCTACAGCAGTCGCCGCGGGGCGCGCCAAGTGGCGCAAGCTCGGTACCTCGGATCGGGGGTTGACCTTCGGGGGAGTCGACAAAGAACTGCACACACCCGGTGGCGAGCTGCGTTTTCTCCACGATATGATCAAGGAGAGCAAGGCGTATGCCCGGCAGGTAGGGTGGTTCACGACCCTCGTGAGTAAAAAAGGTTACCTGTCCGCGGCGCGGCAGCAATTGGATCGGCTCGATGCCAGGGAGGTCAGGGTACTGGCCCTGGACCAGGGCAACAAGCAAATGCGGGTACTGGCGTGGTGCTTCTAAGCGGTTGACCCGTTCGGGAGTATATTCATCGTGGTAAATCCATACACAGCATGTCATACCGTGACTTATCCTTCGACGCCGCTCCGGTCAGCCGCATGTTCCCCGCCCTGAGCGCGGAAGAAGCGTGGGATCGTTACCACCTGTCGGATGAGCAGCTTGCCTTTTTTCACGAGCACGGCTACCTGAGTCACGTCAAACTTCTGGAGCAGGAGCAGGTCAAGCAGTTACGTGATGAACTTGCCGCAATTACCGATCCGCAGCACCCGGGCAATGCACTCTTTTACGAGTTCCACAGCAACGAAAGTGGTGATCCCGATGCGGTACTCTTTCACAGCCTGGGGCACTGGCGCATCACCCCGGGCTTTCACGACGTACTCTGGAACCCGCGCTTCGTAGTGGCCGCCTCCCAGCTGCTCGGTAACCGGGCCGTGCGATTCTGGCACGACCAATTGTTCTCCAAACCCGCGCGGCACGGCGGGGTAGTAGCCTGGCATCAGGACTACAGCTACTGGACCCGCACCGGCCCCATCCAACACCTTACCTGTTGGACCGGACTCGATGAGGCTACCGTAGCCAACGGCTGCCTACACTACATCCCCGGCTCCCACCGCTGGAATCTGCTGGACAAGACCGCACTGGCCGGCGACATGGATGGGCTATATCAACACCTGGATGCAGACCAGCAGCGTGCGTTCGATCGAAAGGTAGCCATCGAAATGCCGGCCGGCTACGGGACCTTTCATCACCCCTTACTGGTCCACGGCTCCTATGCCAACCGGTCGGAACACTCACGGCGCGCTTTCGTACTGAACGTGTTTGCCGACGGTACCCGATCGAACGTGAATGAGCAACTGCTACAGGGGGTGCCGGCCGTACCGGAGGGAGCAAAAATGGACGGGCAGTTCTTCCCACTCCTCTATACGCCACCTGCGTTCGCGCCCGCCTAATGTTCGCGCTCGCCGAATAGCTTACTGCCTATGCGGACCAGGGTACTGCCCTGCCGCAGCGCAATGGGGTAGTCGCCGGACATGCCCATACTAAGCTCGGTGAAGGCCGGATCGTCGACGAAGTAGTTTTCCTTCACTGCACGAAAAATTTCGTGCAGTGTACGGAATTCAGTTTCCACCTGTTCCGTATCATCCGTATAGGTGGCCATACCCATAACGCCGATAATTCGGACGTGCTGTAAGGGGGTGGTGTTCAACTCGTCGAGCAGTGCCTGCCCGGTGGCTTCGGTCAGACCGTACTTGCTCTCTTCGGCGGCAATGTGATACTGGAGCAACACATCGATGCGTCGGTCCTGGGCGCGCTTGTCCAGCTCACGGAGCAGACGAAGGCTATCGCCGGAATGAACCAAATGGGTGTGGGGCGTGATCAGGCGGACCTTATTGCGTTGCAGGTGCCCGATAAAGTGCCAACGGATATCGTCCGGTAGCTGAGCGGCTTTTTCCGCCAGTTCTTCCGCGCGGTTTTCACCGAAGTCGCGCTGCCCCATGTCGTACAGCGCTTTGATCCGGTCGACGGGATGCGTTTTGCTTACGGCAATGAGCCGGGCACCGGCGGCGGCGATCTCCCGGCCGAGGGCGGTATAGGTTTCTTGGAGGGTCATATAGATAGGTAATGGGGTAGGGCGGGGTTCGACCGTTTACGGCCGGTGACCTACCGTTCCGTAAGCCGGTGACTGATAGAGGCTTAAACTTGTGTTACGTCTTGTGAGCGGCACAAGCCGTCCACTATATTAGGCGTTGCCTTTATATAACGTCAAACTGATACCACTATGAGCTACATCACGCTAAAGAACGACCGCAAGCGTCGCCGTCAGGCCCGCACGATCACCTTCCTCATCACCGCTGCTACCCTCACCGGAGCCGCCCACATGGTAGGAGCCACCGACCAGCTGGTAGAACTGCTGCAGCAGCTCATCGCTACCACTACTAGCAGCCAGCCGGTGGCCTAAGCTTACTTAACCTCGAAGAGCTCTACGTCGAACACCAGGGCGGCGAAGGGCGGAATCGTGGGGGGCGATCCCTGGGGACCATACGCCAGATCGTAGGGAATGTAGAAGCGATATTTCGCTCCTTCCTTCATGAGCTGCAGTCCCTCAGTCCAGCCGGGAATCACGCGGTTGAGGGGGAACTCGATGGGCTCTCCGCGCTCCACGGAGCTATCAAACACTTTACCGTTCGTCAGGGTACCGTGGTAATGCACGCGCACCGTCTCGGTGGCCGATGGGCTAGCCCCGCTGCCTTCCTGTAGCACTTCGTACTGCAGACCGGAATCGGTGACCTTCACCTCGGGACGCTTGGCATTCTGGCTCAGAAACTGCTCGCCTTCCTGGCGGGCCTCCGCACCTGCGCTCTCGGCTGCCCTGGCCAGGTGTTGCTGGATGTATTGGTTGGCCTGCTCGGTGGTGATATTGGCGGTGCCGGCGAAGCCTTCTTCGAAGCCTTTGGCCAGACTGCTGGCGTCAATGCCATCGAAACCCTGACTTTTCAGGTTTTGGCTCAGCACGATGCCGAGACTATATGAGGTGGTATCCATAGGGGTGGATGGGGATTGGGCCCCGACTAGGGCGGGGCAAGTAAAAAAGAGGAATACACAGGAAGCTAGGACCGGGTTCATGCGCGGGATTTTAGACGGTGGCTGTATTTCTTACGGATCTTACTCACCTTAGGGGTAATCACGAAGCTGCAGTAGCTGTTGCGGTCGCCCACTTTGGTGTAGTAATTCTGGTGGTAGGCCTCGGCGGGGTAGAAGGTATGAAACGGAAGCAGCTCCGTGACGGCTGGCTTGCCGTACAGTTTCGTTGCCATCCGTATGGCATGTTCCGCTGCTGCCTTGTGTGCGTCATCAGTATAGAATATCGCGCTGCGGTACTGCGGTCCGCTGTCGTTGCCCTGCCGGTTGGGCGTGGTAGGGTCGTGGGCGGCGAAGAATATCTCGAGCATTTCGTCGCGCGAGATAACGGTGGGATCGAATTCTACCAGTACTACCTCGACGTGCGCTGTCTGCTTGCTGCACACCGCATCGTAGTTGGCCGTTTGGGCCGTGCCACCGGAATACCCGCTGATGACGCGTTCGACTCCCTGGATGTCCTGAAAGACAGCTTCGACACACCAGAAGCAGCCGCCGCCGAGAATTATGGTTTCTTTGTGGGGCGTGTTGTTGATCTCGGCGAGCGCTTCGCCAAATCGCGGTGAAGTAGACATGTCAGGGGGATTCTTCGTTAGGGGTATACGTGAGGTAACACATCGGTATGCAGCAGGTTTTGAGCAAGCTATTTCGTGCCCGCCCGGGGGAGTGGGGGGCCATTGTGCTGCTCCAACTGCTCGTCTTTCTAATCATCTGTACCCTGCTCATCGTCAAACCCACGGCTAGCGCGATGTTCCTCTCGGAATACGGCGCCGTAGGACTACCCTATATGTTCCTGGCCACGGCCGTACTGGCGGCCATCGTCAGTACGGGTTATTCCGCTGCGTTGCGGCGGTATAGTTTGCTCAGGGTCAGTACCGTATCGCTGGTGGTTTGCCTGATGGTCTTGCTGGTATGCGCCAGTTTCATCCGCTATCCGCTCGCCCGGCCTGCCGTGGCGGCTACGCTCTATTTGTGGACGGCGCTGTTCGGCGTCGTAGCGGCCTCCCAGTTCTGGATGATGGCCAGTTTCGTGTTCGACGTGCGACAGGCCAAGCGGCTCTTTGGCCTGATCGGAGCCGGAGCCATTGCGGGTGGTATCGCCGGTGGCTACCTGACTACCCTGCTAGCTCGTGAGATCGGTACCCGCAACCTGGTGCTGCTGGCGGCCAGTCTGCTGGTGCCCTGCCTGATCCTTACCGCGGTCATCTGGCGTAAGTACGTGGCCCGCAAACAAAGTGCGGTAGACCGCAAGAAGAAGGTGAATGCCGCCTACGAGGCTCCCCACCGGCTCATCCTGGGCAGTAAGCACCTGATGTTACTCTGCGGTATCGTGGCCCTGAGCGTGACGGCGGCCAAGCTGGTCGACTACCAGTTCAGCGTACTGGCCGCGGAGCGCTACGGGGATCAGGACCGCCTGGCCGCCTTCTTCGGTTTCTGGTATTCCACCTTCAATATCGTTGCCCTGGTCATCCAGCTATTGTTCACTCAGCGGGTGGTGCAGGGACTTGGTGTGAGCGGAGCCCTGCTATTCCTCCCCATCGGTCTGGGAATAGGAGCCATGGTAATGCTACTCATGCCCGGGCTCAACGCAGCCACCCTGAGCCGCTCGGTCGACGGCAGTCTGAAGCAGAGTCTGAGTAGAGCCAGCGTGGAGATGCTCTTCCTACCACTGGATGAAGACACCAAGAAAAAAGTCAAGACCTACATCGACGTATTCATCGATAGCCTGGCGGGTGGCCTGGGTGGTATTCTGCTTATTGCGCTGACGCAGGTGCTGGGTTTTTCCGCGCCGTCCATCAGCTGGTGCGTACTGCTGCTGGTGGTGGGCTGGTTGGGCAGCGTGGTGCTGATCCGTGAGGAGTACATCGAGGCTTTCCGGGCTCAGCTCTCGCACCTCAAACCGAAGAAGCAGCGCAACCGCCTCAAGAGCCACCACCGCAAGGTCATGGCCGGCTTCCTGCAGGTGCTGGAAACGGGACAGATGAGCACTCACGAAAAACAGCTGCTCTACGTACTGGAGCGTACCGACGACCTCGGTGGGGAGACCTTCCGCGAACCGGTGCGCAAGCTGCTTACACACCCCTCGGCCAGCGTACGCTCGCGTGCGCTGCGCAGCCTCTACCTGCAGCCGGGGGCCGAGCTGGTCGATGAGGTGATCCCCCTGCTGGAGGACACCGACGGTCAGGTCCGCTCTGCCGCCTTCGACTACCTGTTCTCGCGTCCGGATGCCGTAGGGCGTAGCGTATTAGAGCCCTTACTGGACAGTGCGGAGCCGGAGGTCGCCGGTGCGGCGCTGGTCAGTCTGGCCTCGGAAACCGCTACGAATGCCTTTAGTCGCCGACAGTGGCAGGTCAGCAAACGACTGCGCCGTCGCATCCGCCAGCTACCTACCCACAGTCCCGCCGTACGCGCTGCCTGGTATCCCTTCCTGCTTACGGCCGCCGGTCGGTCAAACACCGCCACGGGTCGGGCCTTCATCCAGCGCTGTATGCTCAAGGAGAACGAGGCAATTCTCCGCCATGCCGTGCTGGCCGCTGGGGAGAGTCAGCACGAAGACCTCATTGTGCCCCTGTTGCACCTGATCATGAATCCAAAGGTGCGGACACTTGTCATCAATGCGTTAGTGCAGTACCAGGCCGGACTACTGGGTCTCATCCCCGGTCTGATCCGGTCCGGTGAGCTGTCGCTCGACGAAGTGCGCAGACTACCCCGGGTACTGGAGAAGATCGACCGGCAGCAGTCTGTAGACGTGCTACTATCCCTGATCGAACGGCACTTCCCCCATGACCTTCCCCTACGCATGGAAGTACTGCATGCGCTGAACACCCAGCGTCGCGACTTCCCGCAACGGAAGGTGCCGACTAAACTCGTCTACCGACGCATAGTCGCCGAGGCCCGCCTTTACGAGTCTCAGCAGCAGCGCATAAACGTGCAGCACATTTTACTCCACTTCACACGGTCGCAGGAAGAGCTGGACTACCGTGAAGCCTACGCCGCCCTGCTTCAGCGCCGTATGACCGGCACGTTCAACCGGCTCTTTCGGCTACTGGGGCTCCGGTACCCGCCGGCCGATATCATTCCCGTCCATTTGGCCTTGCGCAGTGATACGGTGGCGATCCAGGTCAGTGGTATCGAGTTCCTCGACAACCTGCTGGAGCTATCGCTGAAGCGACTCATTATTCCCTTACTCGACCGGCGGCAACGGATGAATAGCGAAGCCGGTGCCGGATACCTAGCGGTAGATGCCGATGTACCGGAGCTGCGCCGTCAGGAGTTTAAATCGCTGCGCAGAACCCTGCGGGCGCGCGACAACGCGCTCAAGGTGGCTGCGCTGCGCCTGATCAGTACCCTGAACGATCCGCAGTATCTGCCACTACTGGCGCACTACGCCGTAGCACCCGACTCCCCCAAGAAAATTCGCCTGGTCGCTAAAGAAGCCCTGGAGCAACTACGCGCTACGCTGGCCCCGGCCCTATCTTCGCCCGCCTTATGACGCAGCAGCTTCCCGATCTACTTACCGCCGGCGTACGCGACGGACTCCAGGCCCTCTACCAGGTGACTGACCCGAACCTGGACATCACCCTCCAGTCGACCCGCAAGGAGTTTGACGGCGAATTCACCATCGTCACCTTCCCACTCACCCGCCTGGCGAAAAAGAAGCCGGAGCAGATCGGAGCGGAACTGGGGCAGTACCTCAAGACCGAGCTCGAGGAGGTAAGCGACTACAACGTGATCAAGGGCTTTCTAAACCTGGTGATCACCGACCGGTACTGGATCGAGTTTCTCCTGCAACAGGCCCAGGCTACGGATTTCGGCCGCTCACCGAAGACCGACGAGCGGGTTGTCGTCGAGTTCAGTAGCCCCAATACCAATAAGCCCCTGCACCTGGGTCACGTCCGCAACATTCTGCTGGGCTGGTCCACCAGTCAACTGCTCGAGGCGGCCGGCTTCGACGTGAAGCGCGTGCAGATCATCAACGATCGCGGTATCGCCATCTGTAAGTCGATGCTCGCCTGGCAGCGCTATGGAGAGGAAGCTACGCCGGCCGGTAAGGGGGTCAAGCCCGATCACTTCGTAGGACAATTCTACGTACTGTTCGAGCAGCGCTTCCAGGAGGAGTATGCGGACTGGCAGCAAACGACAACCGCCAAGACCATCCTACAGGACAAGAACCCGAAGCAGCTCCCCGAAGAGGCGTTCTGGAAGGCATACAAGAATACCTACTTCAATACCTACAGCGCGCTGGGTGGCGCGGCGAAGGACATGCTGCTGCGCTGGGAAGACAAGGATCCCGACACCATCACACTGTGGAAACGCATGAATGGCTGGGTGTACGAAGGCTTTACCGAGACGTACCGCCGCCTGGGCGTGAGCTTCGATAAGCTATACTACGAGTCAGATACCTATCTGCTGGGCAAGGATATGGCCCAGGCCGGACTGGAGAAGGGCGTGTTCTACCAGAAGGAGGACGGATCCGTCTTCGTGGACCTGACGGACGCAAAGCTGGACGAAAAAGCCATCCTACGTAGTGACGGCACGAGCCTATACATCACCCAGGATCTGGGCACCGCCCGCCTGCGCTACGACGACTTCGGTGCCACCCGAATGGTCTATACCGTCGGCGACGAGCAGAATTATCACTTTCAGGTTCTCTTCGAAATCCTCAAGCGGCTGGAGGAGCCGTACGCTGCCGGCCTTTATCACCTGAGCTACGGCATGGTCGATCTGCCCACGGGCAAGATGAAGAGCCGCGAGGGTACGGTAGTCGATGCCGACGATCTGATGGACGAAGTGATCCAGGAGGCCTACAACTCCAGCCTGGAGCGCGACGCCACCAGCGAGCTTTCCGCAGACGAGCGGCGCGAAATCATCCGTATGATCGGCATGGCCGCGCTGAAGTTTCAGATCATCAAGGTCGGCCCGCAAAAGCGCATGACCTTCGACCCCAAGGAGAGTGTGGACCTGCAGGGCCAGACCGGTCCCTACGTACAGAACGCCTACGTACGCACCCGGGCCGTATGGCGCAAGGCCCCCGATACCGATCTCGCTGCAGCGGCTGACTACCAGCAATTGGAACCCACGGAGCGCGAGCTGATCAGTCAGCTCTACGCCTATCCCGCGCTGGTACGGGATGCGGCCACGCAGTACGACCCCTCCCAGGTAGCGATGTACTGCTACGAACTGGCCAAGGGGCTACACAAGTTCTGGCACGACGTAAGCATTCTCAATGCGGATTCACCCGCGGCGGTCGCCTTCCGACTGAGTCTTTGCCGGGCCGTAGGAAATGTGCTAAAGCACGGTATGGGTCTGCTGGGTATCGAGATGCCCGAGCGCATGTAAGCTACTCCTGCCAGCCGTGTACGTAGTAGGTCGTGCGACCGGCCACCTTCGTGATCCTGACCTCGCCGACGCCTTCCGGACCGGGCTTTCCCTCCTCGCGCCAGACGTGCCAGAACCAGTTTTCGGGATACTCCTTGTAGTAGGGAGCGTTCTCGGTGCCATAGGTCATCACGGCTACGGTCTCGGCGTGGATCGCCTGAAGCTGCTCGTCCGTTAACGTATTGACCCGGGCGGCGGGGTGTATGCGGGTACGGTAGCAGATCTCGTCTGCGTAGAGGTTGCCTACGCCGGCCAGGATGCTTTGATTGAGCAGCACCCCCTTGATGGTGGTCTTGCGGCCCTTTACTGCGTCCATCCACTCAGCTAGTGTAATATCCAGTGCGTCAGGGCCTAGCTTGATCTGCGCGATGTAGGCATCCCGGTCATCCAGGTAAAGAATGCGGGCAAACTTGCGGGGATCGTCGAAGCCTAGGGTGTTACCGTCGGCAAAGTGCAGGGCAAAGCGTTCGAACTTATGCCGGTCTACTTCATCCTGATAGAGATTGAGATCCCCCGTCATACCGAAGTGAAGTAGCAGGGCATGTCCATTATCCAGATTGGCAAATAGGTACTTGCCCCGACGCAGGCTATCCTCGATACGGCGCCCGGTGAGCGCATCGGCAAAGGCCGGCCCGGGCATATTGCGAATGATAAAATCATCGTGCACGGTGACCCCCGCTATGGTCTGTCCGGTCGCGGCGGCATCGAAATAGAGCTTAAAATTGTGGACTTCGGGGAGCTCAGGCATAGCAGGTTTTGCCTCCCTAACGATGAATCAGACCAACGGTTGATGGCCGTCTGCGCTATAGCAAACCGAAGAGTCGCCGCTCGACCAGGTAGTAGCCTTCGTCGACGCCGCCGAACTTAGCGAAGTACTCGCGTACACCGGGCAATTCACTACCCTCGAAGTCAAACACCGCACCTGCGTGCCCCGCCCGCTGGCGAAATAGCTGGAAGAGTAGCCGGCTCATACCCCGTTCCCGCATCCCTAGTTCGGTAGATGCTGCGGCCAGATTGATGGTGCGGCCGGTCAGGTAGGGAAAAAAGCCTGCAGCTAGCAAGTTCCCGCCATCGCGGAGCTGGTAGCAGTGACCCGCATTTCGTGCAACAGCCTCGTGCATCAGTTTTTCAAGTCGGCGAAAGTGAAGGTCCCGGAGGCCGGCCCGTTCGCCAAGTTCGTTGCGATACAGCGTGACTACTGCTTTCGGGGTACAAGCTTCCAACTGATCCGTAGCCCAGCGCCGGCTGTACTGCCGTAATTTTTTGGGAAAACCGGCCGTGACCTCGGCATATAATAGACTCAGGTCCAACACGTAATTGACGCGTCGGCGGCAGGTAAGGGAGGGTGCGGCAGCAATATGGTCCGGGGCATATCGGAGGGGCAGACTGACCGGCCACCTCCGGGGCAAGTGCTGGAGTAGCAGGTCGATATCGCCGGCCTGCAGTACACCAAATGGACCCAGCTGCTGCGTGAAGGGCGGCCGACCGTAGGTGGGGAGCAGCCGGTAGCGGCGCTGACGCGGCAGGGGGAGCACCGCGCGGTAATCGTCAAGGACCAGGCCATCCCACTGGCCGTCGGTGACGGCATCGAGCCACCAGCTGAGTCCGTAGGGGAGGGGACGCGGGTCGCTGCGTACGGCTGCATCCCAGCGTGCGGTATCGATGGCGCTACGCCGTAGGTAGCGTACGTCGGCCACTACCGCCTAGGCTTCCTGCTGGCCGTCAGCGACCTGTTTGCGCACGTAGTCGGCATACTGTATCTGCCGGAAGCCGCGCCATTTCTCGTAATTCTTGGGAAAGCGACTCAGCTCGGCCTTGAAATTCTGGAAGGGGTTCGGGCGCTTGAGGGCGTAGGTCAGGGCCTGCCAGAGCTCCTGATTGCGCACGCGGTCGGTGAAGGCCGCCATAATTTTGATGGCATCCGGCGCGCTCATGCGTTCGACGTGGACGTAGGCGTCGGGGTCGGTATTCACGTCCTGCATGATGGCTTCGAAGACTTCCGGATCGGCGCGCACGTTGCGTTCCGGGTCGTCGGCGATCATCATTCGGCCGTGCGCTTTGTGGATGTATACGTCCATGCCGCGGCGGATTGCTGTGGCCGCCTCCTGTAGGTCGTGCTCGTTCAACTGTATCATAAGGGGGTTAGTTTTACCCGCACCAGGCGGTCGTCATTCGTCATATAGAGCCAGTCCTCCGCCGGCGATAAGGCGACATTGGAGACCGGAGCGTCGCTGCGCACTTTGGCCAGTAGGGTACCATCGGCTTCCAGGACCCAGACCCCCCCGGGTGCGGTGGCAAAGATGCGTCCGGTGCGGGAAACGGCCAGTCCGTCGGGCAGTCCGGGCACCTGACCTACCAGCTCGGTCGCGTCAAGTAGGGTACGGGGGGTACCCAGCTTAAACTCCGCGTCGATCGGTGTGGCGGTCACTACGGCGCGCTTTCCGTCCGAATTGCCGATGTAGAGAGTTTTCTCGTCCGGACTCAGGCCGATCCCGTTTGGCCGGCTATACGCCTTCGTGAGCAGAGTCACCAGGCCCCGGGGGTCTACGCGGTACACGCCGCAGAATTCCAGATCGCGCTCGGCGTCCTGGGGTAGTCCGTACGGCGGGTCGGTGAATAGGATACTCCCGTCACTGGCTACCACCAGATCATTAGGACTATTAAAGCGCTTGCCCCGATAGCGGTCCGCCACGCTGAGGTAGCGCGGCAGGGGCGCATCGAGTGGGGCATCCAGCTGGGCTACACGGCGGCTTCCGTGCTGACACAGTAGCAGGTCGCCGGCGGTGGTCAGCGCGAGTCCGTTGCTGCCGGGTTCGCGGCTGTAGTCGTCGGCGGCGTCTCCGGAGTTAGCGAGCCAAATGCTGCTTTTACCCTCCTGCCATTGCAGGATATGATTGCGCGGTACATCCGAGCAGAGTACGCGGCCGTCCGGCAAGACCAGGGGGCCTTCCGACCAGTCCAGGCCATCGACGAGCACCTCGATGCGAGGGGTAGGGCCGAAGAGTTGCTGTGTGGGTTCGGCCAGGATCGATTCGATGCGCAGTCCGGTGTCCGCGTCCCCGCGTTTGGCGGGCTGGGGAGCACACGCCAGCAGGACGAGCAGCGAAAAGACAATGAATCGGATAGTCACGTCCGCAAAATTAGGGTAAAAACTCGGGGCGCGGTGCGCGGGTGCAGGAGTAAGGAGCGGGGAGGGCGGGTCACCGATGCAGATGATTTGCGTATAATTACGCTCCGTTTGCGGAGGAGTACACACACTATAGTAAAGTCGATCTATGAATTCGTTTGAACTTACCACCATTGACCTGGCGGTCATGGCGATCTATGCCGTATTCATTATCGGCTACGGCTTGTACTCCGCCAAGGCGCAAAGTTCGGAGGAATACTTTTTGGCCGGGCGGGACATGACCTGGCCCATCGTGGGTATTTCGCTCTTCGCGGCCAACATTTCGAGCTCCACCCTGGTCGGTCTGGCCGGCGATGCGTACAAGACCAATACCAACGTCTTCAACTACGAGTGGCTGGCCTCGGTCATCCTGGTATTCTTTGCCGTCTTCTTCCTGCCGTTTTACCTCAAGTCTAAGGTGTATACGATGCCGGAGTTTCTGGAACGCAGGTACGATGTACGCAGTCGGTATTACTTCAGCTTCATCACCATCGTGGGCAACGTCATGCTGGACACGGCGGCCGGCCTATACGTCGGTACGGTCATCCTCAAACTACTGTTCCCCAACCTCAGCACCTTTGCCATCGTATCGATCCTGGCGCTCGCTGCAGCGGCCTATACGGTACCCGGCGGACTGAATTCCGTGATCCAGACCGAAGTGATCCAGGCCATCCTACTCATATTCGGTAGTTGCCTGATCACCTACTACACCTTCGATGCCATCGGGGGGTGGAGCAATATGATCGCTACCCTCAACGAGATGGGCGCCGCCGGCACCTTGCCTAATCCGAACGGGGTGGACGCGGTAGCCTCGGGCTATCCGCAGGGTACGGCTACATCCGTCATTCCGCTAGCGGAGCGGGTCTATGATTCGGCGGGCTATGCCCCCAGCTCGGCCGAGGAAGTACTGAGTCTGGTACGTCCTACCGGCGATACCCTGCGGGAGTTCCTACTCGGAACCGGTGGGGACGGCTTTATGCCCTGGACCGGCCTGCTGCTCGGCGCGCCCATTTTGGGCTTCTACTTCTGGGCCAACAACCAGTTCATGGTACAGCGGGTACTCGGTGCCAAGGACATCAACCACGGCCGCTGGGGTGCCCTGTTTGCCGGTCTGTTAAAGCTACCCGTTCTGTTCATCATGGTACTGCCCGGTACGGCGGCTATCGTCTACATCCAGCAGCAGGGCGGGCTGGCGGAAGGCTTCGATATCTCTACCATCAATTACCAGCTGCCCGGAGGGGGCATCTGCGAGAACCTGGTGGACTGTCCGAACGCGACGTATCCCGTGCTACTCTTCGAGATGCTTCCCACCGGCATCCTGGGACTGGTACTGGCGGGGCTACTGGCGGCGATGATGTCGTCCGTATCCGCAACGTTCAACTCGGCCTCTACACTGATTACGATGGACTTTGCGATCAAGATCAAGCCCGACCTGACCAGCAAGCAGCTGGTGCGTATCGGTCAAATCTCCACCCTGGTGCTGGTAGTATTAGCGTGTTTGTGGGCTCCACAGATCGAGAAGTATGACTCGCTGTGGGAGTACCTGCAGCTGGTACTGTCGTTCATCGCTCCGCCGATTGCGGCAGCCTTCATCGTAGGGCTGTTCAACACCCGCGCTAACGGCACGGGCGCGTTCGTGAGCCTGATGGCCGGTGCGGCGATCTCAGTGATCTACCTCTTTGCCGATGCCTTCGGCTGGGACAGCTGGTTCACCGAGATGCACTTCCTGCACCGCACGGTGTACCTATTCATCGTGTGCGCGCTCATCAATCTGGGCGTCAGTTACCAGACCGCCCCGCCGCGGGCCGAGCAGGTGGCCAACTACACCTGGAGTAAGCGACTGATCGCAGAAGAAACTGAAGAGCTCCGCGAGCTGCCCTGGTACCAGAATTACCGCTACCAGGCCGTCATCCTGCTTCTTCTTACCGCGATTCTGGTGGGCTACTTCTGGTAGTGGCTTACGCACCATTCAATAGCTACTACTATGTCAACCATCGACCTGAGCACTATCTCCACCCGCGCGCCAGAACATCTGGATAAGGATGAGGCTAGAAAAATAAGCGCGCAACGCGCCGAGCGCATCGCTGAATTACATGCTCAGCTGGTGGCCGAGCGTAAGCATGCCGTCCTCGTTATTCTGCAGGGGATGGATGCCAGTGGCAAGGACGGGGCCATGCGACGGGTATTCGGTGCTTGCTCTCCCTTTGGACTACGCGCCGTGGGGTGGAAGAAACCTACGGAGGAAGAGTTCGCCCATGACTTTTTGTGGCGTATTCACAAGCAAGTGCCGGCGAAGGGGGAGCTGGTCATCTTCAACCGGAGCCACTACGAAGACGTGCTCATTCAGCGCGTACACGGCTGGATCAGTGAGGCGCAAGTCGACCAGCGGATCGCTAGCATCAATGCCTTCGAAAAGTTGCTGCAGCAGGATAATAACACCCTGATCCTCAAGTTCTACCTGCACCTGAGCTACGAGCAGCAGGAGGAGGAGCTACGGGAACGCCTGGAAGAACCGGAAAAGCACTACAAGCATAACGACGGGGACTGGGCGGAGCGCGAGCGGTGGGACGACTACCGCGCTGCCTATGAGGACGTCATTGGCCGCAGCGAACTAACCTGGCACATCGTACCGGTCGACCAGCGGTGGTACCGCGACTACGTGATGACGGAAGTAGTACTGAATGCCCTGGAGGGACTAAACATGAGCTGGCCGGCACTAGCCACCGAACTCACGCACCAGTAGCAAAGGACGAGCGCATGGCATTCGTACCGGTGAACCGAGTACGTAGCGCTTGCGGAGCGCGCCAACACGAATGAGCTAAGCCTTCCACCCACCTATAATCTAAACCCAAACTATTCTAGCATGGCCACTAAAAGCTTCGGCGACTTTATCAACGACATGACTAGTCTAGACGTTGTGACCCTTACCGGCAACCTGACCGTACAGGTCAATGACCTCGAAGGCCGAGCGGCCGGCGGCGACGGAGAATCCCTTAAATTCGGTCGCATCATGCAGCAGCTAGAGGGAAACATCATGAAGAAGGACTCCAAGATCCACGCCCTGGCCGCGACCCATGTATCGCTGGACAAGGATACGGTCACCTTCGTCAAGGAAAACCTGACGCCGGAGGAAGCCGTGTACCTGGAGTTTCACAATGAGACCGTCAAGGCAGCCGGTATCGCCAGGGCCGCGATGGCCGATGGCATTACCAAACTCTTGCTGGGCAGTAAAGGCTGAGGATATGCAACCGGCTGAGTTCATCGCGAGCTGTGAGCGATTGCAGCGACTGGATCGCTCAGCGGAGGTCATACAGTCCGTACGGGAAGGGGTCGAAGTCGCCATGCCGGATCACTTTGCTATTCCGTTCAGTCCGGACGTCACCACCACCTTCCGACGGGGTGGCCGACCGAGCCGGCACCGCAGAGGGCAGTGGCACGAACTGGTCCAGCACCTGAAGGACCTGGCGTATCTGACCCCAAAATTCTTTTCCAGTTGGCACCAGCGCAGAGCCGCCGACCAGCCGCCTACGGCACGGCAGATAGCCTCGCTGGTCAAGGCGGTACGTGCCTTCTGGACGGAAGACCCCTTCTGGACGACCTCCCTCGTACCTGCTATGCCCACCCAGGATGCAGCCCGGCAACAGCGGTGGGTAGAGCATCACCTGACGGAGTTGGTGTACCGTGCCAGCAGCTACACCTCGTTCGACGGAGACCTATCGCCGGACGTGCAGTACCGCATCGGGGACCGGTCGGCCTTCGGGCGGTCGCTCGCCTTCAGAATGCGCGTCTACTTTAGGGACTACCAGGGGGGGCACACCAATAGCCGTAAAGCGTACTTCGATCGCAAGCTGCTACCGCTACTCTACAGCCTCAATAACTCCCTGGGTGGCGCCCTTGCCGCGTCATTGCCCGGGCGGGATGCTACAGTGCTCGACGAAGGCATACAGCGTGTGCTGTTAGACGCAACGCTACTCTTCGCTACATACCGACGTGCAAACCGTTTTACGGCCAGGGATCGGGGTAGCTACTACCTGCTATATCAGTTGGAACCCAGAACGGGTGAAGTAAAAGACCTTGTGGTACCCGACGCGAAGGAGGAGCAACGTCGTCTACTGCGCCTGCGTCGGCGGACCAAGCGCAAACTGACTAACGCCCGCCTGTACATCGATACCGGCGGCAACCGACTCGGAATACGCCTCATGCAGCTAGGGCTCTGGCGCGCGGGATGCTATATCGGCGTGCTTGACGGGGTATTCGGCCTGCAGAGCCACCGCGCCCTGCTTGCCCTGGTGGCGCAGGAGCGAGAAGCGGTCCGTCCGGTACTCGGTCCGCGTCAGCTCGATCGCGTAGTAAATTCCGTGGGAGAGGAGGTGCTGGTCGACCTGCGCCTCGTCGGTATACTGCTGGACGCGTACGCCCCACCACCCCAGGTCGAAGCGCAGCGGGAAGAAGCCCATCTGTGGCAGGCCATCGATGCGGCGGGGGTAGCAGAGACACTGGACGAACAACTGCTAGACCGGGAGGCCAGTTTGCGGCCACTGTACGGTCACTTGGAGCATCATCCCCACCGACGGGTGTACTACGGGCTGCGGGGATTGATTCGCGGCGCTGTGCGGGCCATCACTGTAGTAATAAGCTGGATCCGGGATCGGGTACGACAGCTTCTGGGGGCGGTGTTCGACTTTGTAAAGGCCGTAGTCAAACGGGTCCAGGAAGCGGGGAGCTTGTTTTTTACCGGCTTTCGCTATTTCAGCCACTATCTGCTGGGACGACCCTTCATTTCCCTGGGTGCCGGGGTAGGGGAGGAGCGCCCCGTCGTGCTCACGCGGTTTGCCCTGGACTTCGATACCGTGTGCTTTACAGACCGTACGGCAAGCGTGGAGGATATACGGATGCACCAGCGGTATGTATCGGATATGCAGCGCGGGGCGGCTTATTTCCTGCGTGTGACGGCATTGTTGATCCGAAGTCTGGCTACACTCAGCGCGCCTCAGAGGTGGATACGACTCGGTGTGCTGCTGGCCCGCGAAGTGCGGCGGGTACTCCAGGAGGTGGCCTCAGGCCGGCCGCTGGGTAGACTCGAACAGGTAGAGTAGGTCGCCCAGACGCTCCTTGAGGTCGGCCCGGTCGATGATGAAGTCCAGGAAGCCGTGCTCCAACAGGAATTCCGAGGTCTGGAAGCCTTCGGGCAGTTCTTTCTTGATCGTTTCCTTCACGACGCGCGGGCCGGCGAAGGCGATGAGGGCCTCCGGCTCTGCCAGGTTGATATCGCCGAGCATGGCATAACTGGCCGTGACCCCGCCGGTGGTCGGGTCGGTCATCAGACTGAAGTAGGGTACGCCGGCACGGGCCAGCTGGCTGAGCTTTACGCTGGTCTTGGCCATCTGCATAAGGCTGAGGGCCGCTTCCATCATGCGGGCACCACCGGACTTGGAGACGATGAGTAGCGGAGTACGGGTCTTGCGGGCCTCATCGATGGCAAAGGCGATCTTCTCACCCACTACGCTACCCATACTGCCACCGATGAAGCTGAAGTCCATAGCGGCTATCAGCAGCGGCCGGCGGTTGAGTTTGCCCCGCGCTACGCGAATGGCATCCGACAGGCCGGTCTTTTTCTTTGCGGCCTTCAGCCGGTCCTTATACGATTTCAGGTCCTTGAACTGTAGGGCATCTACGGCTTCCATATCGGCCTCGTACTCTTCGAAACTGCCATCGAAAATGAGCTCGAAGTATTCCTGGCTGCCGATCCGATCGTGGTAGTTGCAGTTGGGGCACTTGTACACATTTTCGCGCAGCTCCTTACGGGTGGAGGTTTCGCTGCAGCGCGGGCACTGGTACCAGAGCCCTTCAGGGGCTTCCTTCTTGTTGCGAGTGGCGGTCTGAATGCCGTCCTTGAGTCGTTTGAACCAGCCCATATACGTTAGTTAGCAGGCGGCAAAGGTACGTAGGGCATAGCGCCCGTACAACGTCCGCCCGCTGGTCCGGTCAGTTGGTGCGTAGCATGACGACCCCGCCGATGATGAGTACGACGCCCGCTACGCGCAGCCAGTTGACGGGCTGCGTAGGTATGCCCATCATTCCGTAGTGGTCGATGATGAGGCTGAAGATCATCTGACCGGCTACCGTAAGCCCGATCGTAAGCGCCACCCCCAGACGCGGTGCCAGCACGATGATGGCGAATACATAGAAGCCCCCCAGCACGCCGCCCATCCAGTAGTACCACGGCAGTTCGAATCCCTTGCGGACATTGCCCAGCGGCACGCCGGTAGCCAGGCAGTAAGCGAACAGGGCCAGTCCGCCCGCAACGAAGGAAAGCAGGGCCCCGTAGACCGGACTTTTGACCGCCTTACCCAGGCCGCTATTGAGCCCCGCCTGGATGGCCAGCATCGCACCGGCGGCTACCGCCATCAAAAAAAGGAGTGTTTGCTGCATGGGCTTTGGGTGTAGGCTGTATGTTTGCTGGCCCAAAGTAGAAAGTAATGCTGAGAGAATTTAACACCCTGACCGAGCAGGAGCAGCAGCTCATGTTCGATGCGATCCCCCTGATCACCATTCTGGTGGCTGCGGCGGACAATCACCTCGACGAGGTAGAACTCAGCGAAGCACAGCGCCTGGCCGACATCCGCAGCTACAACAACCGCGGCCGGCTCAATGCCTTCTACGAGCACATCGACGAGGGCCTTACCGACCGCATCCAGGAGCTCTACAACGGCATGCAGAACGGCGTGGTCGAGCGCGAAAAGAATATCGTGCGCGAACTGAGCAAGCTCAATGCGATCCTAGCCAAACTGCGCGAACCTTACGGCTACCTCTACTACCACAACTTCCGCACCTTCGCCCGGCACATCGCCGAAGCCCACGGTGGATTCCTGCGCTTTATTACCGTAGGACCCAAGGAGGCCAAGGTGATGGACCTGCCGATGCTGGACCCCATCGCAAAGCCACCGGAAGACGAGTACCCCGACCTGATCTAGGCCGCTGCCATACTGTACTATCGCGGAGCTTGCGCGCGGGCCGTCCATTACGTTCGCCGTGCGTAAGCTACTTTGGGGGCTCACAACCGTAATTCATGAAGAAGCTTGCACTGCACTGGCAGATCTTACTTGGCATGGTCCTGGGCGTGGGCTTCGGCGTGCTGGCCTCCAGCCAGGGGTGGGGCGACTTCGTAGGCGACTGGATCAAGCCCTTCGGCACCATCTTCATCAATAGCCTCAAGCTGATCGCCGTACCCCTGATCGTCGCCAGTCTGATCAAAGGCATCACGGACCTGCAGGACATTTCCAAGCTCAGCAACATGGGCGTGCGGACCATTGGGCTATATATCCTGACCACGATTATCGCGATTGTCATTGGACTCGGCATCGTCAACATAGTAGGGCCGGGCCGGGGACTGGATCAGACCACCCGCGACAACCTCCTGAATGATTTCGCCGCGGACGCAGGTGCGCGGATCACCGATGCAAGTGCTCAGGCTTCGGCCGGCCCCCTACAGGCTCTGGTCGATCTGGTGCCCGAAAATATCGTAGCTGCCGCCGGCAACAACGGTAACATGCTGCAGGTGATCTTCTTTGTCATCTTCTTCGCCGTAGGTCTCATCCTGATCGACCCGGTCAAGGCTAAACCCGTCAAGGACTTCTTCGATGGAGTGAATGAGGTGGTCCTTAAGTTGATCGATCTGATCATGCTAGCTGCCCCCTTCGGCGTATTTGCCCTGCTGGCCGCACTGGTTGTGGAGGCACCGAGTAAGGACCTGTTCTTTGCTCTGCTGAAGTACAGTGCTTGTGTACTGGGTGGCCTGGGTATTATGGTATTTATCGTCTACCCCATGATGGTGCGGGTTTTCACCGGACGTAGTTATGGCTCCTTCATGTCAGGCATCAGTCCCGCTCAGCTGCTGGCATTCAGCACCAGTTCGAGTGCCGCCACCCTGCCGGTGACCATGGAGCGGGTGGAGGAACACCTGGGTGTAGATGAGGAGGTCACCAGCTTCGTGCTACCGATCGGTGCGACCATCAATATGGACGGTACGAGCCTGTACCAGGCCGTAGCGGCGGTCTTTATTGCTCAGGCTTACGGTATGCAGCTCGATCTTGGTGATCAACTAACCATCATCACCACGGCGCTTGCCGCCAGTATCGGGTCTGCCGCCGTGCCCGGTGCGGGGATGGTCATGCTGGTCATCGTACTGGGGCAGGTGGGTATCCCTGAGGTAGGCCTGGCACTGATCTTTGCCGTAGACCGGCCGCTGGACATGTGCCGCACGGTAGCCAATGTGACCGGTGACGCTACCGTCGCCATGCTGGTAGGCAAATCCGTAGGTAAGCTGCGCGAACCGAAGGAGCGCAAGCTGGACGATTACTACGTAGAGGTCTGATTGCTATTCAGCGGGAGTGACAGCAAATTCCGCGAGCGTATAGAAGCCATCCGTCCCCAATAGGTCGGTGCGATACCCCAGGGGTACTGCCTCGAAGTCCCGGTTGCTGTCACGGAGTCGCACACCAAAGGTGTACGCACCTGGGGTGAAGTCGGGTGGAATTAATAAGTCGTAACTCAGCCAGTTAGCCAGGTGCAGTTCACCCACCGTGTTGGCACCGGAGGGGTAGGAATAGATTTTATTATCGGGGCCGCTAAACTGGATATCCATAGTATAGCGTGCATTGGGGTCTACGCTACCAACGGTACGCCATTCCATCTGAGCGTCCAATTTTGTTCCCACGGCGACTTCCTTCGGAATGCTCATCGCGTACACGTAGTGACCGACCCCGTCGACGGGCTGCGCTACTACCTGATCGCTGAGGTCGATCTCCTGGCGATCCACGGGTCCGGAGCAGCTAAAGAGCAGGAATAGGGTAGTGGCACACAGAATAAATAATTGCATTGCGCGGTCTTTGCGGGTAGAGGTGGTTTGGGCCATTAATTGTTTGGTATACCGCTCGCGAGACTGCACATTTGTTCCTACCTTGTCGGCAAGCCGGGTATATGACTAAGAAACCGGCAGTAGTTAACTAAAGTGCTAAGACAAGTTTGCGGTATAGGCCCCGTTCTCCGCTTGTCGCCCCGTTCCACTTACTTCGCCAAACCACTTAGTCAATGAAATTACTACTGTTCACGCTCAGTCTACTGACGGGGTGGGGCGTACACGCCGAACAGGTCTATCTATTGTTCTCCGACGAATGTGGACAGCAAATTCGCTACCGCCGTAGCGTCGAACAGCAGTCCGCACCCGATTACTATGCCTACGTCTTCACCGACGGGCGTAGCCGCTACATTCTGGAGACGGATAGCGAAGGCAGTAGCAATCGCTCCGACCTACCCGACAGTTACCTGAGCTGCACTACCGCAGTACTTTCTGATGCTCTGATCGATCGGATCAACGCCGGTACTGACCAGCTCACAGTGCTGATCGCAGAAAACGGTGGGGCAACCTATCAAGTGCAACCCGTAGTGATGGCCGCCGTAGTCACGCAGGACGGTGAGGATGTAAGCTATCATTCCCCTATGGCAGATTTTGCGTTTAACCTTAGCGCCACGGTAATCGGGGAAAACCTGGATCGTGGTACCGAAGGTGCTCGCGTATACTTCGAAGGACGACAGGGTGGCGACTGTAGCGGCGATTACCTATTCGTGCAACAGAACAGCAACAGTGCCTATCCCACGATTCGCTACAAATTTACCCCCCGGTTGGGTATCACCGAACGTGTCCTGGAGGGAAATGGTACCTACACTACATCGGAGCGGATCAGCGCACTGGAGGTAAATAATCTACCGCTAAGCACCTATATCGCCGACGTATGCGCCCGCGACGAGGCTCCTACGCCGCCGCCTGTGACCACCTACACACCCTACTACGTGGAGGCGGATCAAGCACCCGAAATACCTCAGATAGCTAACAGCGCGCCTGAGACTGCGACATACCAGCCGGCGCCAGTTGCTGCCGCACCTGCGTCCCCGCCCCCCATGACGGACGTAGTGCATACCGTGGTGGCGGGAGAGACGCTCTACCGGGTATCCGTGCGGTACGGGGTGGACGTAAATACGATCAAGTCGCTCAATGACCTGAGCAGCAATACTATATACGTGGGTCAGCAATTGGTGGTGTCACGATCAGATGAAGGATACATCGCACAGCAAACTCCCGAAGTCGCACCGGCCACCCCGCCGGTAGCCGACCGGTATGAGACACCTGGCGCCCCAGTCAGCGTACCCACAGTGGTCAACCTGCCGGCGAGCCCGGTTTCCGGAGACTACCACGTGGTACAGCCGGGTGAAACGATTGCTAGCCTGGCCCTGCGCTTTGGCTACACCGAGTCGCGCTTCAGGACGTTCAATGGTATAGAGGGACAGCAGGTGGCACTAGTAGGCCAACAGCTGCGCACCTCCCACTGTAGTTGTCCGCATACGGTGTCGGCTTCGCCCGCTCAGTTCGTACAACAGCAAGCGCCCGCTACGGCCAACCCATATAGTCCGCCCCCTGCTCCGGCTCCCCGACCCGACGTGATCCAGATCGTGGTGCCCCCCGCCCGTCCGCTGGCCGGCGTAGGACAGGATACAACGGCTCCGAACACGCCGCTGCCTCCCGCCTATGGTGGCGGACGCACGACCCACGTGGTACGGGAGGGGGAGAGCCTCTACGCCATTGCCCGGCAGTATGGGGTAGGGGTGAGTGATCTGCAGCGGCTGAATGCACTGGGCAGTTCGGCGGTCATCGTGCCTCACCAGAAGCTGTACGTAAACTAATACCGTAGGGGCTGCCTTCTATGGGCACAACTCGTAGATGTATTTATGGTCTCGTTACTCCTCTTTGCGTTCTTCTCTATCGCCTTCAGCTTTCTCTGCTCCATCTTTGAGGCTGTGCTGCTTTCTATTACGCCCAGCTACGTGCAGATCAAGCAGCAGGAGGGGCAGCAGATGGGGCGCCTGCTGCAACAGTTCAAGAACGAACTGAATGAGCCGCTTACCGCTATTCTGTCCCTCAACACGATTGCCCATACCGTAGGTGCCATCCTGGTGGGTGCCAGTACGGGTGCTGCGTTTGGAGAGGGCGGTATCGAAATACCCTTCATCGGGTACGAGCTTTCGTACGAAGTCCTGGTCAGTGTAGTGATGACGCTGGCTATCCTCATCTTCTCCGAGATAATCCCTAAGAACCTGGGGGCCATGTACTGGAAGCAGCTCGCGCCGTTTACGGTCAAGTCGCTCAACATACTGGTCAAAATATTCCGCGTACTTGGCATTGTCTGGTTATCGAACCAGATCAACCGCGTGCTGGGTGGAGGCGACGCGCACAGTACGGCACTCACGCGTACGGAGTTTGCCATGATGGCCGAGGCCCAAACGGAAAGCGGTGGACTCAAGGAAGAAGAAGGTCGTATCCTGCGCAATCTGCTGAACTTCGAATCACTGACCGTGCACGATGTGATGACGCCGCGCACCGTGGTGGTGGGAGCGAAAGCTCAGCTCACTATTCGTGAGTTCTACGAGAAGTTTGATAACAGTCCGTTCAGTCGCTACCCCGTATTCGGTGAAACACGTGATCAGGTAAAGGGCTACGTCCTGAAGGATATGGTGTACAAGGCAATCATCGAACAGCGAGATAGCAATACCATTGAGAGTCTGATCCGACCCTTACTCTCGGTAGCTCAGGAGACCTCCCTGCACCAACTGATCGACCTGATGCTGGAGCGCCGGGAACCCATCGCGATGGTCGTGGATGAATTCGGGGGCCTGGAAGGTTTGGTCACTATGGAGGATGCCATGGAGACATTGCTGGGCCTGGAAATTATGGATGAGATGGACAGTACCAGAGACATGCAATCCCTTGCCCGCGAACGGTGGAAAGCCCGGGCAAAATTGATGGGACTGGAATTGCCGGAGACGATGACCGATTAGTCGATCTTACCCCGTAGGCCCAGCTCGATCACTTCCAGATCCTGTACCCGCCCCGCCGCGATCGTGAAGCGTATTGCGGTACGCATCTTGTGGAATCCCTGACGGCCGCAGGCACCGGGATTGATGTGTAGCACACCGCGGGGCTTGTCCATCATGACCTTCAGAATATGGCTGTGTCCGCAGATATACAGCGTGGGGCGAAGGGTATCCAGTAGCTTGCGTACCCGTGGGGTATACCGCCCCGGGTATCCGCCGATGTGGGTGATCAGCACGGGGAGACCGGCTACTTCGAATGCATTGTTGAGCGGCAGCCGCTGGCGTACTACCGTATCGTCAATGTTGCCGTAGACTGCCCGTAGCGGTCGGAATGCTTCCAGCTGGTCCAGCACGGCCGGATCTCCAACATCACCAGCATGCCACACCTCGTCGCAGTTGGCGAAGTGGGTCAGGATAGCCGGGTCTAGGTAGGAGTGGGTGTCCGATAGAAGGCCGATACGCATGCAGAGAGTGCTATTGATTATGGTAAATACCAACCACCAGATCCCCCCGTGGAGCAAGCTCGACGGCTGGATGAGCAAACATCAGCACACGATTCGCGACGTCGACTGATTCCTGGGGATACATAAAATTGGTGGCTACGTAGTCTGCCTTCCCCCAGTCGGGTTCATGGATAATCTTTGCCCTGGCAGCGGGTGGCAGCGCATTGATGTTGTCGACGCACGGCCAGTTCTGACACTTAACCCGCACGGTCGCACCGTCCGGAACCTGCTCGGCAAGCTGCAGCAGGGCCTCCCGGTAGCCAGCTCCCCAGTAGTCCATATCGAATCGCGCAGTCAGTTGGCCTCCTACCAGTACGTTGAAGTACACCTGTTGCAGCGGATGCATCCGCACGATATTTACGGCTGTGCCGACTATGCCGAGTGCAAGCAGCAGTGCGGCGGGTAGACGGTAGCGGCTGTGTAGCCAGGCGAAGCCGCTCATGGCCAGGAAGATCAATCCCGGATAGATGAAGTGCAGATGCCGCCACCCGTTGTAGATCGTGGAGTGAAGGACTATGATCGCCAGGATCGGAGCAAGAGACAGCCCCAGGTGCATAAAATCCAGCTGCGAACTATAGTCACTCCACAGCTTGCCCTGCCGAAGGTGTCGTAATGACGCGGTGATGGTGCGCGTCAGGCCGGTAAACAGGAGCAGCAGGTATACTAGGGGGGTGGTGATCAAGATCCATGCGGGCACGTAGTACGCCGGCAAGTCGACGGCACTCAGGCTATCGCCGAAAAGCAGATTGGTGCTATCCCAGGTGTAAGAGCTCATGTGGGAGATCGCCCCGGTGAGCCGACTACCGGTATCTACCCACAGGTAGGGAAAGAAGGGGAGCATACACAGCAGGGTAGCCGGCAGGTAGATCGCTACCTGTACGATGCGTTTCACATTCCCCGGTCGGTCGAACACTTGCTCCCAGATCAGGAACGCTACGGTAGCACCCACCAGGGTGAGCGCCGGAAAACGGGTATTGAGCGCGAGTGCGGTAGCCAGGACGTGCCAGGCCAGGGCGGCGTACGTCCTGTGCTTCAGAAATCTAGCCAGGGTATAGGTGGCGACGACGTAGAAAACCAGGAGGATATGATCCTTGGGGTTAAAGAAGGCATGGGCTAGTATGCGTGGACTCAGCATCAGCATCACCGTGCCCAGCAGGGGGTACCAGGTGGTGGCGGGCCAGCGCAGACGCAGGGTGCGGTAGAAAAAGTACAGGGCGATGCCAAAGAGCAGGTAGCCCAGCACGTGCCGGATGCGGTAATATTGATAGGGATCGTCGAGAGCGCCGAGCTGAATTTCGATCAGCGTAGCCACCATCTGGAAGATCATACCGTACTCCGAGAAGGATCGCCCTTCGGTATCCAGCGGCGGATGGTCCATGCCGAGTGCGTCAGCGACATAGGTAACCGTGACGTGGCCATGTCGACGCTGCACAGCTTCATCGTAAGTGATGCCGTAGTCATCTACGACCGCCCAACCTACCGCGAAGTAGGCCAGAAATACTAGCAGCGTGACAATCTGATGGGTACGCAAACAAGGGCATTGAATGCGTAAAAGTACTAGTCCTCGTCGCGATTCAGGTCTTCCTCCGATAATTCATCCAGGTCGATGTCGGCCTCTTCGATATCATCATCGAATTTGTCCTCGTAGCCTTCGCGTGCCTCATCGGTGAGTACTCCATCGTCGTCGTAGTCATCATCCTCTTCGATGATGAGAAGCGCCTCCGTCTTGGTCATACGGATCAGGTAGTACTTTTCCTCGGTTTCAAAGGGTAGGGCACTGGCCATACGACCGTTGACATCCGTGAACCGGATCAGGTTGCGGTCGAAGCCATTGGGGTAATTGAGCTTGATCTGCTCGAGCAGCTCGTCGTCGAGCTTGTCATAGTTTTTAATGACACGGGGCTTACTCATGCGCGGGTAGGTGGGACGTACTTGGTGTGCTTGACAATACATCGCCCGAAGTCTATGTGAGGACTTCGGGCGACCATTGATCTAATCTAAGATACTACGCTAAGGGCTTTCTTGTGATCGGCCAGAAATTTCTCGAGTCCGATATCGGTCAGGGGGTGCTTGAACAAGCTTTCGAAGCTGCTCAGTGGGCAGGTGACCACATCGGCACCCGCCTTGGCGGCAGCTACGATATGGCTACCGCTGCGGATGGAAGCGGCCAGGATTTCGGTATCAAAACCCTGCACGGCGTAGACTTCGGCGATGTCACTGATCAGAGTCATGCCCTCCCAGCCGATGTCATCGATGCGGCCAATGAAGGGGCTCACGTACGTCGCACCGGCCTTTGCGGCGAGAATGGCTTGTCCTGCGCTAAAGACCAGGGTGCAGTTGGTGCGGATACCCTGATCGCGGCACCAGGCCAGGGCCTTGACGCCCTCGCGGATCATGGGGATCTTGACTACGATGTTGTCGGCGATCTTGACGAGCGCGGCGGCTTCCCGCTTCATGCCTTCGAGGTCGGTAGAGATAACCTCGGCACTTACGTCGCCGGGGGTGATGTCGCAGATCTTCTTGTAGTGTGCCCGTACGTTGTCGTCACCGCTGATGCTCTCCTTGGCCATTAGGCTGGGGTTGGTGGTGACCCCGTCGAGGATGCCGAGGCTTTCGGCTTCTTGGATGTCCTTGAGGTTGGCGGTATCGATAAAGAATTTCATGCGGCGGAATTTGCTTGGTTTAAGGCGCTAACATAGCACCCGCTGCGATGTTTCCCCCCATGCCGGGTATCTTGGACCCCATTGCACCGCTACGCTGAGTGGTGGATCGGGCATGCTACGGTATGGAAAGAAACTTCTACCGTAAGGTACAGGGTAGCACGGATAAAATACCTACCTTTGCGCCCCGGCAAAACCGGCTGCCCCCTTGCGGGAGTAGGTCGGTATTACTAACTAACGACAGTTGTCACCATGCCAGTTAAAATTCGTCTTCAGCGCAAGGGCCGCCGCAAGCGCCCATTCTACCACATCGTCATTGCGGATGCTCGCGCTCCCCGGGACGGTAAGTTCATCGAGAAGATCGGGACCTACAATCCCATGACCGTTCCCGCCACCATCGATTTGGATCGTGACAGCGCCTACCAGTGGCTGCTCAAGGGCGCACAGCCCACCGATACCGTCCGTGCCATTCTGCGCTTTAAGGGCGTACTCTACCGCAAGCATTTGCAGCGTGGTGTAGATAAAGGTGCATTATCGCAGGAAGACGCCGACCGCAAGTTCGACGAATGGATCGCTGAGAAGGAAGGTACCGTAGCCGAGCGCCGTGCCGCCCAGGAGCAGAAGGACGCCGACTTCCGTGCCCAAGTATCGGGTACGCCTCCGCCACCCCCCGAGCCCGAGCCAGAGCCCGCTACGGAAGAAGCTACCGATGTAGCTACCGCAGAGGACACCACCCCACCTTCGGCCACTTCCGAACTGGATGCCGCCCGCGCCGAAGCTGAAGGAAGTACTCCTGAATCTAAAGCCGCCGCTGCTGATGTAGCCGGAGAAGCTAAGGCCGAAGCGGAAGCCGCCGAGGCTGCCGGTGAAGCACTCGAAGCCGCCAACGAAGGGAAGGACGACTCCGGTACCGGAAACATCGCTAAGGAAGTCTAGACTAAAGACTAGTCAATCATGCCCCGTTTGCTCACGTGCAATCGGGGCATTGTTGTGTCTACTCCGCACCTGCGGCCCGGCCCCGTGGTCGGCGTGTACTGGCCGTTAAAGTCTGATCGTGCCAGTGTATACTGCTACTGCCGGACCGATCAGTTGAAGGTGACTGAACGTATCCCCCTGCCGCTTCCCATTGACATACAACTGGCCACCGCGGGCTTCTACCGGTATGCGAAACGGTCCGTCCTGCGTGTTGGGTTGGCGGAGTATGGAACCGATGGCGGCGGCAGTTACCCCCGTGCCGCAGGCCAGCGTTTCGTTCTCTACGCCGCGCTCGTAGGTCAGGATCCTCAGGCCATCGGCGGTCTGCTGCACGAAGTTGACATTGATACCGGCTTCGGCAAATGTCGGTGAGTAGCGGATTTTGCGTCCCTGCTCCACCGTGTCTACGGCATCGACAGACTCTACAAATTGAAGGTAGTGGGGGGAGCCAGTATCCAATACCCAGTCCTCGCCGATCCGGCGCACTTCATCGACCTTGTTCATACCCAATGAGACATTGCCCTCGGGGGTAAGGTATGCGTCGTGGGCCCCATCGACGGCCAGGAAGTGATAGCGTGAGCGAGCGATGCCCAGGTCTGCGGCGAACCGCACGATGCAGCGTCCACCGTTGCCGCACATGCTGCTCGGACGGCCATCACTGTTATAGTAGACCATCTCGAAATCGTAGGGCGATGGGGCGTGGCGAAGGAGCATCAGGCCGTCCGCACCGATACCGAAGTGTCGGTGGCACAGGTGAGCGATCTGGGGCTGGGTCAGTGTGGTTACGAGATCGCTCTGTCGGTCATCGAGTAAAATAAAGTCATTTCCCGCACCGTGGTACTTATGGAAGTCGAGGATCATTTACTGGCGGGCGTTGCGGATGGAGTCTTCCCGGGCGGCTTCGCGATCGGCCTTTTCGTGATAGTAGTCGCGCTCGGCGGGTTGGGCGAGCGGGTCATCGAATCCGACGGGTACGTCCAGCGAGTAGGTGCGATAGGCAGCCAGTCCGGCCAGGAATAGGATCACCGCCAGACCGATCAGACTGATGCGCCAGCCAAAGATGTTGCCCGAGGCAGGTGGCTCTTGTTCGGTAGGAGAGTTGAACTTCACCGTACAAAAGTAATGCTCCGTGCTCAGCCAGGGGAATAGCATTCTACAAAAGCCATAAGCAGGCCGGCGTATCTTCGCTACAGCTTACTGCCTTCCGTACTATGCCGCACATCTCCCAGCGCTCTCAGTCCGTACCGCTATCCCCCTTCCGAAAGCTGATACCGCTGGCCGATCGCGCCCGCGCTACCGGTAAGCACATTTACCACCTGAACATCGGGCAGCCGGACATACCGACACACCCGACGGCCGTAGCTAAATTTCGTCAGCTACCCTGGGAAATTTTAGACTACAGCCCTAGTAACGGCATAGATTCGTACCGGGAGGCCCTGCGGGAGTATTACGCGCGCTTTGAGGTCACCCTTTCAGCCGACGAGATCATGATCACCACGGGTGGCTCGGAGGCCATCCTGTTCTTCTTGCTGTCCTGCCTGGACCCCGGCGACGAGATCATCGTTCCCGAACCCTTTTATGCCAATTACAACGGCTTTGCCCACATGGCCGGGATCCGAGTGGTGCCCATCACCTGCGACATCGAACGGGGATTCCGCCTGCCCGCCCCCGAAGAGTTTGCGCAAAAGATCACGCCGCGCACCAAGGCTATCGTTATCACGAATCCCAATAACCCGACGGGGGCCTGCTACAGCCGAGTGGCGCTGGATGGATTGGCGGCCATCGTGCGGGAACACGACCTGTTCTTCTGTGCCGACGAGGTGTACCGGGAGTTCAGCTACGATAGTCCCCTGCAGAGTATTCTTCAATTACCCGGATTAGATCAGCATGCCGTAGTGATTGACTCGGTATCAAAGCGGTACAGCGCCACCGGCGCACGGGTGGGTGCCCTGATCTGCCGCAATGCGTCGGTACGGGAAAGTGTGGACCGGTACGCGAAACTGCGGCTCAGTCCCCCGGGTCTAGGACAGCGACTCAGTGAGCT
This sequence comes from Neolewinella maritima, assembly GCF_923081025.1. Classification (GTDB taxonomy): domain Bacteria; phylum Bacteroidota; class Bacteroidia; order Chitinophagales; family Saprospiraceae; genus Neolewinella; species Neolewinella maritima. Next base: position 1,574,543 of record NZ_CAKLPZ010000001.1, read on the forward strand.
CATGCTGCAGGACGATGGGGCCTACCTACAGGGCGTGAAGGATGATTACACCCTGCGGCGCGACACGGTCTACCGCCGGCTGCAGGCCATGCCCGGAGTGTTTTCCTATAAGCCGGGCGGTGCCTTCTACTGCTTCGCGCGCTTCCCCGTAGCCGATAGCGAGGACTTTTGCCGATGGTTATTGGAAGAGTTTGATCACCACGGTGCCACGGTAATGCTCAGTCCGGGACCGGGATTCTACGCTACACCGGGGCTCGGGCAGGACGAATGCCGCATCGCCTACGTACTCAACGTAGATGATCTGGAGCGAGCGATGGATTGCCTGCAGGCGGCTTTACTGTTGTATCCAGGCCGTACCGCATCAGTTGCGACGGCGGATCTGGGTAGTCACCTGGCCCAGTAGTACTTCTTCGACCCAAAGCCGGTACTGCTCCCCGCTGGGATGTAGTCCGTCCGAAGCTACCAATTGGGGCTCGGCCAGTCCACGCTGCGAGATGGGCGTGATGTCGTATACGGGCACGCCGTAGCGATCAGCTACCGTACGGGCTGCCTGGTTGAACGAGCCGATTTCCTGACTGATCTCTTCGCTGCCTCCGCCCAGGGGGGTGAAGGCGTAATCGGGGATCGACACGACGAAGACCTTGCTGCTGTCCTCCCCAGCATAGCCGATGGCACGTTGTAGCAGGCGTTCGAAGCGCGCTGCGTAGCCCGACTGGCTGAAGCCCTGATACTGATCGTTTACCCCAATCAATAAAGAGACGAGATCGTAGGTTTGCTCCGGCGGGTCAGCGTCCAGGGCGATGGACAGATTGTCGGTCCGCCAGCCGTTGCGTGCTATAGTCGTCAGGGGGTCAACCTCGATACCTTCCCGACTTCGGAGGAGTTGCGCCAGCTGCACTGGCCAGCGTTCGCTTTCGCTGACGCTTGTACCGATGGTGTAGCTATCGCCCAGCGCCAGAAAGGAGATGGTCGTATCCACGGCGGTGGTAGGCATGGGTGGGGTGATTTCGATCGGGGCCTCCGGACTACAGCCTACCAGTAAGAGCAGTAAAACCAGGTAAAGTAGGGTAGTACGCATGAGGTGACTTTGGGCCTGCTCGTCCTGACTATAGTCCTGCAGCAGCTAGTACCGATACCCTTTAACGGCGTTGACAAAGGCCTTCACCCCATCCAGGGGGGTGTCGGGATATACTCCATGCCCAAGGTTGGCTATGTGCTTACGGCCGAAGGCATCGAGCATACGCACGGTGGCCTGCTCGATGTCTTCCACCGGGGCGTAGAGTTGGGTGGGATCCATATTGCCCTGTAGCACCTGGCCCTGCACCTGCGACCGCGCCGCCTCAATGTCCGCGATCCAGTCGAGCTGCACGACCTGGCAGTCGAGACGGCCGATGTCGGGGATAGCGTGACGGGCGTCCTTGGCAAATACCGTGACGGGGGTATCACCCAGTTCCTTACAGATCAGGTCGATGTAGCGCAGGCTAAACTCCCGGTAGTGCGCCGGAGGCAGCACGCCCGCCCAACTGTCGAATAGTTGGATCAGGTCGGCGCCGTGGCGGGCCTTTTCCTTCAGGTAGGCCGCCGTGGCAATGGCGATCTTTTCCAGCAGCTGGTGACTGAGCTTCGGATCCTGGTACAGCATGCGACGCGCCTTGCTGAAGGTCTTGCTGCCGCCGCCTTCGACCATGTAGGCGAAGATCGTCCAGGGCGCTCCGGCAAAACCGATCAGGGGGACGCGATTGTCCAGTCGCTGTTTAGTCGCGTCGAGGGCGTCAAAGACGTAGCGCAGGTGCTGGGGCGCTTCTTCCGGGGGGCGCAAGGCAGCTACGTCCTGGGCGCTGGCGATCGTCTTGGGAAAGCGGGGACCTACTTTTTCGATCATGGTGTAGTCCAGTCCCAGAGCCTCGGGGATGACCAGGATGTCGCTGAAGATGATGGCGGCGTCAACCCCCAGTTCGTCTACCGGCTGTACGGTGACTTCGGCGGCTAGGTCCGGCGTGGAGACCAGTTCCTTGAAGCCACTCAGGCTGGCGCGCAGGGCGCGGTACTGCGGCAGGATGCGGCCGGCCTGGCGCATGAGCCAGACGGGGGGGCGTTCGACGGTTTCGCCCCGGGCGGCGCGTAGGAAGAGGTCGTTGGTATACATGCAGCGAAAGTAGGCAGTTTGGGGTGGGGGAGTGCGGCGCAACCTGACGGCGCCCCCTTATTTGACCGAACAATTACTACATTCACTACACACTCACCCGCGTATGTTCATCATCGGTAGCTACTCCCTGGCCGTCTTTTTTTGCATCATCACGATGCTGTGCTGGGGCAGTTGGGCCAATACCCAGAAGCTGGCGGCGCGAGGCTGGCGCTTCGAGCTGTTTTACTGGGATTACGTGATCGGTATCCTGCTGTTTGCACTGCTGTTCGGACTTACGGCGGGGAGCGCGGGTGCGGTGGGCCGCAGCATGTTCCCCGATCTGCTGCAGGCGGACTGGTCAAACGTAGGCTCGGCACTGCTCGGCGGGGTGCTCTTCAATGCGGCCAATATTCTGCTGGTGGCTAGTATCGCGCTTGCGGGGATGAGCGTGGCCTTCCCGACCGGTATCGGGCTGGCCCTGGTGATCGGCGTGGTGGTGAACTACCTGGACCGGCCCGAGGGGGATGCTACGCTGTTATTTGGCGGCACCTTTCTGGTGGCCGTAGCTATCCTGCTCAACGCCTATGCGTACCGTCGGGCGGGTGCAGGGGGTAACAGCACGCCGACCAGGGGCCTAGTACTCGCCGTTGTAGCCGGCTGTCTGATGGGGCTGTTCTACAAATATGTGGCTAACTCCATGTTTGAAGACTTCGAGGTGCCGGTACCGGGCAAACTGAGTCCGTACTCCGCCGTGCTGGTGTTCGCCGTAGGCATAGCACTGAGCAACTTCCTGTTCAATACCCTGCTGATGCGCTACCCCTTCGAGGGTCCTCCGCTGCGGTTCGCAGACTATTTTCGGGGTACCACCCGCAATCACCTGATGGGCGTACTGGGCGGCGTGATCTGGTGCATCGGCATGTCGTTCAGCATACTGGCCAGTGACGAGGCGGGACCGGCCATCAGCTACGGTCTCGGTCAGGGGGCCACGATTGTGGCGGCCCTCTGGGGCATCTATGTATGGCGCGAATTTGCCGGTGCTCCATCCGGCACGCAGACCATCCTAAATCTGATGCTAGTTTGCTACCTCATCGGTCTGGGGCTCATCGTAGCTGCGGGATGACTCATACCAAAACCCTCTATCCATGCCCCGAATTACCGTAGTAGGAAGCAGCAATACCGACATGGTCGTGCGAACGCCCCGCTTTCCACAGGCCGGAGAAACCCTACTGGGCGGCGAGTTCTTCCTGTTTGCCGGGGGCAAGGGAGCCAACCAGGCGGTGGCCGCGGCACGCCTGGGCGGGCATGTGCGGTTCGTAGCCAGGGTAGGGGATGACCTGTTTGGCCGGCAAGCGCTCGAGGGGTTTAAGCGCGAGGGCATCGACTGTAGTGCCGTCAGCACCGATCCACAATTAGCTTCGGGAACAGCACTGATCACGGTCAACGAGGCCGGTGAGAATACCATCGTGGTAGCTTCCGGAGCCAACGATGCGCTCCGTTCCGCGTTGCTCGCGCCCATTTCTTTAGAAGCGAACGAGTACGTTCTCACACAACTTGAAACGCCCCTCGAAACGGTGATGGCGCTGGCTGAGCGTACCGACCGCTTAGTGCTAAATCCCGCCCCGGCTCGCGAACTGCCCGATGATCTGCTCCAGCGCGTCTACCTGATTACCCCCAACGAAACCGAAACCCGCCTCCTCACCGGTGTTCGGGTAACCGACCAGCAGAGTGCAACCGCCGCGGCCACCCTCCTGCGTCAAAAAGGCGTGCAGCACGTCATCATCACCATGGGTGCCGCCGGCGCGTACTACCAGGGGCCTGCATCTTCCTTCATAACGCCCGCGCCATGCGTTAAGGCCGTAGACACCACGGCCGCCGGCGATGTATTCAACGGAGCACTGGTGGTAGCACTATCCGAAGGGCGCAGCATGCGGGACGCCGTCGCCTTCGCTATCCGTGCCGCCTCCCTGTCCGTGACCCGCATGGGCGCCCAGACCTCCGCCCCCTACCTGACGGAGCTGCGCTAATTCCGCAAGAATCTGCGATTGAACGCCCCCCTTAAGTCTGCACCGCACCTACATTGAACCGCTCCGTAGGTGCGTGCGTAGCGGCCTCGATGCCCGCCGAAATGTACGCCCGGGTCATCCGTGGATCGATCAGCTCGTCTACCCACAGGCGCGCCGCGGCGTAGTACGGACTCGTCTGACTATCGTAGCGCTCCATGATCTTTTTCAGCAGCGCCTTTTCTTCCTCCTCGCTGACTTCTTCGCCACGAGCTTTCTGGCTGCTCACCTGGATCTGTAGTAGCACCTTGGCGGCCTGCTCGCCACCCATGACGGCGATCCGGGCTGTAGGCCATGCCAGCATCAGCCGCGGATCGTATGCCCGACCGCACATGGCGTAATTCCCCGCCCCGTAGCTGTTGCCTACTACGATAGAAAACTTCGGTACGGTGCTGTTACTGACCGCGCTGACCATCTTGGCGCCATCCTTTATGATGCCGCCCTGCTCGGATCGACTACCGACCATAAAGCCCGACACATCGTGCAGAAACACCAGCGGGATTTCCTTCTGATTGCACACCATGATGAAGCGCGCCGCCTTGTCGGCCGAGTCGCTGTAGATCACGCCGCCGAATTGCATCTCGCCCTTGCCGCTCTTGACGACCTCGCGGTTGTTGGCCACGATGCCTACGGACCAGCCATCGATCCGCGCATAACCGCAGAGTATCGTCTTGCCGTATTCGGCCTTGTACTCCGTGAACTTGCCGCCATCGACCAGCGCACCGATGAGGGCACGGCCGTCGTAGGGCTTGGCGCGCTCTTCCGGAAGTACACCCAGAATAGCTGCTTCATCTACCGCTACGGGTTCGCTGCGATCGAAGGGGGAAAGGATCTTCTCGGGTACCCGACCCATGAGGTCGCGGATGGTGGACAGGCACTCCGTATCGTCGGTACACTTATAGTCGATCACCCCACTGACCGAGGTGTGCATCTCGGCACCCCCCAGGGCTTCGGCTTCCACCTTTTCGCCGATGGCTGCACGTACCAGGTAGGGTCCGGCCAGGAAGATGCTGCCGGTGCCGTCGACAATCAGGCTTTCATCAGACATGATGGGCAGGTAGGCGCCACCCGCCACGCAGCTGCCCATGACGGCCGCGATCTGCGTGATGCCCAGGGCGCTCATCCGGGCGTTGTTGCGGAAGATGCGGCCGAAGTGATCGGCGTCGGCAAAGATTTGCTCCTGCATCGGCAGGAAGACTCCGGCGCTGTCGACCAGGTAGATGATCGGCACCTGGTTTTCCATGGCGATTTCCTGGGCGCGCAGGTTCTTCTTGCCCGTGATGGGGAACCAGGCACCGGCCTTTACGGTGGCATCGTTGGCCACGACGACACAGAGTCGGCCGGCTACCCGTCCGTAGCCCGTAATTACGCCGCCTGCCGGACAGCCACCGTGTTCGGGGTACATATCGTAGCCGGCAAAGGCGCCGAACTCCAAAAATTCGGATCCGGGATCAATGAGTTTTGCGACCCGTTCGCGGGCCGTCAGTTTTCCTTTTTGGTGTTGCTTGGCTACGCGTTTGGCCCCGCCACCCTCGAGAATGCGTTCGAGGCGGTGGTTGAGGCGAGCTACTTGGAGGAGCATACCGTCTTCGTGGGCGGCAGCCGTGCGTTCTTCTTTGGTCATGATCGGGGGTTGGGCGGCCGAAAAGTACGATATTCGCAGTAACCCTCCCAGCATGGACAGCAGCATCGTCGGCCTCGTCATTCACCTCATCTTTCTCGCGATCGGGGTGTACCTCTACCTGTTCTCCCGCGGGCTCGTCCAGGCCGGCACCCCAGAGACCAGGGCCCGCGCCGAGTCCTTCCGCCAAGAGAACGCCACCTGGATGCGCTACCTGGGGCTCGCCTTGGCAGCCGTCATGTTACTCAATCTCCTATTCGACGTCCAGGCCCTGTTCGCCTAAGCACTCAACACGCCGGGCGCGGCCGCCGGTGCAGTGCTAAAACAGGAAGGCAGCAGAGCGGACCAGTGCCACCTGCTGCCTCACCTATGTGTATGTACCCGGAACGGGGATCGAACCCGTACTCTCAGTACTGAGAACTGGATTTTAAGTCCAGCGCGTCTACCAGTTCCGCCATCCGGGCGGCACGGGACAAAGGTAATTGAAGTTTATGAGAGATCGGTGTTAGGTGCGTCTTAAGGGCCCACGGCCCCGACATATAGTCCCTATCCCTTTAACCCCCTAACTCCTTTTTCCGTACCTTTGCGGCTTCTTAGCACACACGGGTGGGTTAGGGGCTTACGCTGGGGTGCCTAGATGCACATTGTAGTAGACCGTTTCACCCGTATAAAACAGGTGAAATGGAAAGCTTTAACGAGACGTCACTCCGCGATGACGTCAAACGCGCCGTGGCCGAACTCGGCTTCACGACCCCCACGCCGGTCCAGGCAAAGACCATCCCGGCCATTCTCGACTCCGACCGCGACCTGATCGCGCTGGCCCGTACGGGTACCGGCAAGACGGCCGGCTTCGGACTGCCCGTAGTCAACGGTATCGACACCGAAACGTACGCGGTACAGGCGCTCATCCTTTGTCCTACCCGTGAGCTCTGCCTACAGATCGCACGCGACCTAATCGAGTTTGCTCGCTTCCGTAAGGGCGTCAACGTGGTTGCCGTATACGGTGGTGCCAGCGCTGGCGACCAGATTCGGGCCATCCGCTCGGGGGGCAACATCGTAGTCGGCACGCCGGGTCGAACCCTTGACCTTATCAATCGCGGCAAGCTCGTCGTGGACTCGCTCAAGCGGGTAGTACTGGACGAGGCCGACGAGATGCTCAATATGGGCTTCCAGGAAGAGCTTAACGGTATTCTGGACGCCACGCCGAAGGAAAAGCAGACCCTGCTCTTCTCGGCCACCATGCCCCGGGAGGCCCGCAAGATCTCTACGGACTACATGAACGACCCGCAGGAGATCAGCATCGATCATACGGATGCCGGAAATTCCAACATCACCCACGTGTACTATAAGGTGAAGGGCAGCGACCGCTTCAGTCTGGTCAAGCTGCTGGTGGAGCTGAATGAGGATATGTACGCCGTCATCTTCTGCCGTACGCGGCGGGAAGTAGATGGTGTAGCCGAAGACCTGCGTTTTGCCGGACACGCTGCCGATGCCCTACACGGTGATATGAGCCAAGCCCAGCGCGACGATGTCATGAAGCGCTTCCGCAAGGGGCGCATCAAACTGCTGGTGGCCACCGACGTAGCTGCCCGCGGACTGGACGTGAGCGACCTCACCCACGTTATCAATTACAACCTACCCGACGCCCCCGAGGTGTACGTGCACCGCAGTGGTCGCACCGGTCGGGCCGGTAAGGAGGGTATCGCCGTATCGATCGTCACCGGTCGGGAACTCCGCAAGATCCGCGATATCGAGCGCTACGGTAAGCTGGAGATCAGTGAGGCTCCTATCCCGAGCCAGGATGAAGTGTACCGCCGCCGTGCGATGAGCTTCGTCACCTCCATCCAGCAAGCCGAACTGAAGGACAAGAAGCTTCAGCAGCTACTTCCCGAGATCACTGAGGGACTCGAAAGTCTGGATCGGGAAGAACTCATCCAGCACTTCATTGCCTACAGTCTGGCCGACTTCTCCAAGCAACTAGGCAGCGTACGCAAAGTAGAATCGCCCCGCGACGATCCCCGCGATCGGACGGAGCGCCGCGAGCGCAGGAGCAATGTCAGCTACACCCGCCTGTGCATGGCCGCCGGTCGGCGACAGGGTTACACCGTACCCCAGGTCATCGGCATGCTGAACAAGAACGTACCGGGCCGCAAGATCGACCTGGGTAAGATCGACCTGCAGAACAACCTAACGTTCATCGACGTGGACGAGAAGGAAGCCAGCCGTGTCGTGGCCGCCCTCAGTGGTGTGCAGGACAAGGGGCAGGACATCAACCTCAGCGTATACGATGGCAATATGCCCAGCAACGCGGGAGGGGGCGACGGCGATCGCCAGCAGCGCAACAAGTACCGCGGCTTCGAAGGTGGCTTCAGCAAGGGCAAGAAGAAGCACCGCAAGGGGCAGGGCAAATAGCTCCTACACCCGTGCGCTACAGGTCGGAGATGCGAAGATCGCGATCCAGCTTGACCGCCAGTCGGGTCAGTAGCTTGAGCCACAGTACCGCCGTGATATAGCTATCGCCTAGGGCCGTATGCCGGTCGGACAGTGGTATGCGGTAGCGCCTAGCCAGTACGTCGAGGGAGTAATCGCCTTCGGGCGTCCAGTATCCGGCGGGGCGTAGCCGTTTGGCTAATCCAACGGTATCGACCACGCGGTTTTTGAGCGGGCCGGCGCCATGTCTGGCCAGTGCCCGATTGATCATCTCGATGTCGAAGCCGATATGGTGGCCTACTATGACGCTATCCCTCAAGTAGTCCAGTAGCTCGGCTAGCATACTGGGCTCGTCGCTGTAGGTATACCGGCGCGAATTTGGAATAATTCCATGAATAGGAATAGCGTGGCTATTCTCTACGCTGCTCGGACTGGGTAGATAAGCTTCAAATTTTTCCGCCAGGTGAATGCTGTTACCGTACACCCGCAGTGCCCCCAGGCTGAGGATGCGGTCCGTGCGAACGTCGAGTCCCGTAGTTTCCGCATCCAGTACAACTATGGTGATGGTATTGAGCAGTCTATCCGCGGCGGGTACTTCCGATTGGGCTAAGATATCGCGGTAGGCGCGGTACCACGGGGGCCAATCTTCCGAATCCGCGTCGGTAGGGTGCAAACCCAACCGCCGCTTTAATCGCTCCATCCACTTGCCATTCGCCACTAGCGCAGGAAGTTGAGCTGGAAGCGCATCTCCAGCAGTTGCTGAATCTCCCGTACCGGAGTGAAGCTGTTACGGAGCAGTAATCGCTGTACACGCGACAACTCGGCCGGGGCTACGAAGCGGCCAGAATCCCCCCGGGCCAGACCGAGCACGGCCCGCAGGCGGATCAGTACTTCGTAGGCTTCGGCGGCATCGTGATAGAGCTGTGCGTTCTGTGGTTCCAACTTGGCCAGCGCCTCGTAGCGTAGGAAGGTATTGTTGATGTTGCCCTGTCGCGCGGTGAGGATCAGTACGCGGGCTGCATCGGTCAGCGGTCGCATGGCGCGGGCCTTGAGGTCGAACTGATCCTTGTGCTCACCGGAGCGCTCGACTACGAAGTTTCGGAAGAAGGTAAGTGGACTGGGATTTTGCAGTGCGGCTTGTGCCAGGGAGGCCTGGAAGCGCGTCGAGTGGTCTTCCATCTCTGCGAAGATGTGGGCCGTCAGTTTATCGGGTAGGCTACCGTCACCCCATACCCCGCGGTAGTCGAAGAAGATGGACGTATGCAGCATATTCTCGGCCGTGTTATCGTGCATCCACCGGCTGAACTGGGCTTTCCACTTGCTTACGCTCAGGCACCACTTGGGATTACTGGCCATCATGTCTCCGTCGCAGTAGCTGTAGCCGGCGTCGTTGAGGTATTCAGTCACGTAGTCGGACAGCTGTAGAAAGTAGGCTTTGACCTGATTGTACTTCTCCTCCGGTACATCCTCGAAGATCAGGGCGTTGTCCTGGTCGGTTCGCAGTAGTTGTTCGCCGCGTCCTTGGCTACCGAGCGCTAGCCAGTCGAACAGGGCTGGCGGATTACCGTGGCCATCCGCCTGCATACGTGCAAGCGCCAGTTTCATCGACTTGCGGATGATCGCGTCGTTGATCTGACTCATCACCGTAGTGATGTACGAGATAGCTACCTCCTTTTCCAGGAAGCCTGCCAGAATGGTTTCCGCCCGATCGCGCAGGTCCCGCAGGTAACGAGATGACTGGGCCCGTCCGATCTCTTGAATCAGCACCGCCGGATTGTTTCCCTGTACGAGTAGCACGTCGTGCTCACTCACCACGCCTACGACGGCCGAACGGTTGGTACCGTCCTCGGTCTGTACCAGATGATGGACGCCGCTGCGAAGCATCTCGATCTGCACGTCCGCGATCGTAGCGCGCGTACCAATACACCGTACGGGACTGGACATGATCGCAGCCACTGGCGATTGCCGGCTTACCAGCGCGGTAGCTACACTCTGTCGCAGATCGCGATCGGTGACGATACCTACCGGCCGGCGTGCATCATCCACCACTACAATAGAACCTACTTCGGCTTCCGTCATATACCGGGCTGCATCGATAATGGTTTGATCCGGGCGGCATACGATCGGATCCCGGGTCTGCCGGACAAACTGCATGGACTGAAGGTCAGGCGTTCGCTGCGCTCCGCTGTTGTCATCCGCTACCGCAATTTTGGCTGCAGCGGCGGCCCGGTATTCACGGGCATACCGCGAGCTGCCGGCCATACTAGTCAGTAAGTACTGTAGCACGCGGGGATTATCAGCGATCAATTCCTGGAAGCCTTCGCTATTTACGGCATATAGCAAGCTCTCTTCCGCCGCGCGAGCCAGAAAGACATAATTATCGCCGGCCAGGAGGGGGCGGATACCAAACACCTCGCCCTCCCCACAGCGCTCCACCAGCAGTTCGCTCCCATCGGTCTCCTCACTGAATAATTCGATGGTTCCCTCCTTAACGACGAAGAAGCGATCGCGCGGCGGCTCCCCGGGACAGAACACCACAGTACCCGGAGGCTGGTAGCGTACCTCCACCTTGGAGGCTACCCGTAGTAGTACGGTCTGCTCGAGGTAGCTGAACGGCTCGATGTCCTTGAGGTAGTCGTAAATGCGGAAGGCAACCTGATTAGGCATGGGAGCTAAGGTAAGCCCGACGGCCCGCACGTCATTACTCGTACCGAAGCGATTCGATGGGGTCCAGCGCCGCAGCCCGCAGGGCTGGGTAGAGTCCGGAGATAAGACCTACCACCGTACATACGACGAGCGCAAGTCCAATCCATAACCACGGGATCAAAAAGCTACCTCCGGTGAAGAAGACTACGGCGTTACCGGCCATCACGCCGAGAATGATACCGAGTATACCCCCGAGCTGACAAATGATAACCGCCTCCACCAAGAATTGGAGGAGTACGTTCCGACGTGTGGCTCCCAGCGCTTTACGCACACCGATCTCGCGGGTCCGTTCGGTAACGGATACGAGCATGATGTTCATCAGTCCGATGGCAGCACCCAGTAGGGTCATGAGTCCGATACTGATGGCGGCCAGTCGCAGAGTAACGGTATTCTCCTTTATTATACTGACCAGATCGGAGCTGTTCTCTACCTCGAAGTCATTCTCCTGACCGGCCCGCAGCCCCCGCACGCGGCGCATGGTGAGGGTAGCTTCTGACATGGCTGCGTCGATGCCACTGGGGTCCGGTACGGCAACTAGTATATCGTAGTTGGTACGATTGGAGCCGTAGTAGCGCTTCGCGGTCTGTAGCGGGATCAGTACGCGCTTGTCGTTGTTGTTCAGGCTGCTGCCCTTACTAGCCAGCGTGCCGACGATGGTGTACCGCACGCCCGCTGCACTGATTTCTTTACCTACGGCAAACTGATGCTTACCGGAAAAGAGCTCATCTACCAAATCGGCACCAAGGATGGCAAAGTTTCCACCTTCGGTGACCTCTCGCCGCGTGAAGTTCCGTCCGGCCTCCACTTCGTACCCCTTGCTAGTCAGGTAGTTGCTGGTCATACCAAACAGGGATACATTCGGGTTGGTCTCCCGGTCTTCATAAGCTACCGTGGTGGCTCCCCGGGCGAAAAAACTGATGCTGACGCTGGCGGGGTAATTGTAGCTCTCGGCAAAATCCATCGCCTGATCGAAGGTGAAGGGTTCAGACCGCTTGCCCCGGTTGTTGCGTCCACCGCGCGACCGCACCTGCTCGCTCTTGCGCTCGATTTCGAAGGTATTGGCACCCAGACTAGACAGATTGGACGACAGCGAGTAGATCGCTGCGTCGATGGCGGTGAGTATGCCCACCAGGGCCATAATACCTACCGCAATAATTAGTGTAGTCAGCAGTGCACGCAGCCAATTGGCACCCACGCTCCGCAACGCGACGCGGATATTTTCCATCGTATCCATAGGACCCAAATGTAGGGCCTTAGTAGGCCACGCTCCGGGCTTTTTCGACCAACGGCCTAGCTTCAACTAAAAGGGGTTTAGCTTTGTAGTTGCAGTAGTCGGTCGACGCCCCGCTGATACTCCCGGGACCGTGCGCCTGATGACCACCGAACGCCGATGATCGATCTCCCCCTAGCCCCCTCCCGTGCCGAACGCCAGCGCAAGCCCGACTGGCTACGTGTCAAGCTACCCATCGGACCCGACTACAAGCGGGTGCGCAAGCTGGTCGACGAGTACAAGCTCAATACCATCTGCCAGAGCGGCAACTGCCCCAACATGGGCGAGTGCTGGGGCGCCGGTACGGCTACCTTCATGATCCTGGGTAACGTCTGCACCCGCTCCTGCAGCTTCTGCGCCGTCAAAACGGGCCGCCCCACGGAGTACGACACCGACGAGCCCCGCCGTGTAGCCGAAGCCATCGACCTCATGCAGGTCAAGCACGCCGTACTTACCTCCGTCAACCGCGACGAACTCAAGGACCGCGGCGCCGAGATCTGGTACCAGACCGTACGCCAGATTAAAGAGCGTACCCCACAGACTACCATCGAAACACTCATTCCAGACGTTCGCGGTAACTGGGATGCGCTGTACCGCATGATCGACGGTGGCCAGGAAGTAGTCAGCCACAATATGGAAACCGTGGAGGAGCTCTACCGAAAGGTGCGGCCGCAGGGTCGGTACGCCCGTAGTCTGGAGGAGCTGCGTCGGATCAAGGAAGCCGGCAAGCGGACTAAGACCGGCTTCATGGTCGGACTCGGCGAAACCGAAGCACAAGTGGAGCGCATCCTCGATGACCTGATCGCTGTCGGCGTAGATGTGGTCACCATCGGGCAGTACCTACAACCCACCGCAATGCACCTGGCCGTAGATAGCTTCGTCACCCCCGATACCTTCGCACACTACAAAGCCGTAGGCATGGCCAAGGGCTTTGACTTTGTAGAGAGCGGCCCGCTGGTACGCAGCAGCTACCACGCCGAGCGTCACCTCTAGCTTAGGCTCGTCTGCCGAGGCGGCAAGGAACAACAACCATGTCCTCAGGAACCACCGCCGGACCCCATGGTATATCAATTTCCCGAAGTCCCGATCGGAAGACTCCGGTAGTGCCCATCTACACCCTGGTGTGGCTCCGCATTGCGCTGGGAATACTGGGTGCCGGCGACATCCTGGGCAATGGGATCTACTACCACTGGTACCTCGACAGCTTTTCCGGATTCACCTTTCGCTACTTCGGCTTCGAATGGGTACATCCCCTTCCGGAACCCTTCCTCAGTCTGTTTTTCATCGTAGGTTTTGGATTAGGTATCGCCGTAGCCCTGGGTTGGCGATTTCGTATCACCGCCCCGCTTTTCGCACTGGCGTTCACTTATCTTTTTCTACTCGAAAAGGCGCACTACCTCAACCATGCCTACCTATTCGCCTGGCTCGCCTGGTTGTTGGCTTTTTCCCCGGCCTGGCGGGAATGGTCGCTCGATGTGCGCCGTGATCCTAGTCAGTGGACGCCCGCCGTGCCGAAGTGGGACGTATACGTCTTCCCCCTACTGATGGGACTCGTGTATTTCTTCGGTGGAATCAACAAGATCAACCACGACTGGCTCATCGAAGCGATGCCACTGCACATGTGGCTGGAACGACGGGAGAGCATGCCTATACTGGGACCACTCTTCGCACTGAAGGAGACTGCCTATGTCATGGCCTGGGGTGGTATGCTACTCGATCTGCTGTGTCCGTTCATGCTGATCCACCGGCGGTTGCGGTGGGTAGCCTTGGGTTTTCTCATCCTGTTTCACGCTACCAATCACCTGATCTTCAATATTGGCATCTTCCCTTACTTGTCCATGGTACTCACCAGTATGTTCTTCGCGCCGGACTGGCCCCTGCGTTTGGTCAAGTGGCTCGCCGCGCGAAGCAAGCGTATCAGAAGGTGGCGAGACGGTTGGGTAGCGTGCGTGGCACACCAGTTGCCGGCCGGGGTAAGCTCGCTGTTCGGTAGCCAGTACCGTGGTATAGCTCTTGCGTCATTAGTACTCCTGCACGTATTCCTTCCTCTGAGGAACTACCTGTTTGCCTCTGACGTGAACTGGAGTGAGGAAGGCCATCGCTACAGCTGGCGGATGATGCTGCGCAGCAAACAGGGGAAAGGAGACTACCGGCTGGTAGACCGTGAAACCGGAGCGGTGACCTTAATTGAACCCGCAGACAGTTTGGACCGCCGGCAGTACTACAAGATGTGCACCCATCCCGACATGATACTACAGTATGCTCATCACCTGCGAGATCAGCGGGCTAGCGTCGGTCAGGATGTAGCCGTATACGGTGATTTTACCGTGCGCCTGAATGGCCGCCGATACCAGCAATTTATCGATCCCTCGGTAGATCTCGCGCGCACCGAGTGGAGCTGGATGACTACCAAGCCATGGGTTCTGCCGGAAGCTAGAGAGTAGATAGGTAACGGTCGCCCCGGTCACATATGATGCATACGATGAGCGCCTCGTCCAGCCCTTCAGCTAGCCGCAGCGCAGCAGCCGTCGCGCCCCCGGAGCTCGTGCCGGCGAACACCCCGCACTCGGTGGCCAGACGGTGCATGGTGGCCACCGCCTCCGCTTCACTTACGTCGATGACCCGATCGACCTGGGTAGGATCGTAGATAGCCGGTAGAAATTCAGGACTCCACCTACGTATACCCGGGATGCTACTACCGTCCGTAGGTTGTACACCCACAATCTGTACCTGATCGGACTGCTCATGCAGGTACCGGCCAGTTCCAGTAATGGTACCGGTAGTGCCCATACTACTCACGAAGTGAGTCACTTGACCGGACGTATCTCGCCAAATTTCCGGACCCGTGCTTCCATAATGTGCCCGCCAGTTATCATCATTGCTGAACTGGTTCAGCTGTACATACTCACCGCTGTCCTCCATCTCCTGGGCCAGCTCGCGACTATATTCAATGGTGCGATCGGCCGGCGTCAGGATCACTTCCGCCCCGTACGCCCGCATCGTTTTGATGCGCTCCTCAGTACTGTTTTCCGGCATGATCAGCGTGACGGGTACGCGGTAGGTCGCCGCGATCATCGCGATGGCGATACCCGTGTTGCCGCTGGTAGCCTCCACGATACGCGTTCCATTACCGATCACGCCGCGCTCCAGTGCACCGCGGACCATACTGAGTGCCGCACGATCCTTGACCGACCCACCGGGGTTCTGCCCCTCCAGCTTGCCGTACAGTCTGATCGTAGGATTGGCTTGGAGGGTGGAAATATCTACCAGCGGCGTGTTGCCGATCAGGTCGAGCAGGCTATTCATCAGTCGAAGTTGAGATAGGGCAACAGGCGTGCGCTGCGTTCGGCCGTCAGTGCCCGCACTTTTTCTAGATCGGCCACCGAAATGAACGCCCCGTGGTTATTGCGGTACCGCACGATGATTTCGGCCGTGCGTCGGTCCAGATACGGGTGTGCCGCTAGCGTAGCCGCATCCGCCCGGTTGATGTACAGCGGGCGGGGTGGGCTCACGACGCGTAGCAGGGGTAGTATCAATTGGTAGCTCGAATCAGGCAGACCGTATGTATCCGCCACTTGCTGCGGTGCCGCGAAGCCTCCAAGACGGTCGCGGTACTTGACGATCTGCGCGGCTCGAAACGGTCCGATACCCGGCAGCGACTGCCAGTCCATAACGGAAGCACTGTTTACATCTATGGGCTCCTGAGCTACCTGGGGCGGGGCCGCCGGTGCGGTGTCTATTGGAAGGGCAATACGCATGAGTGGCAGCAGGTCGGTTACTAGCTGACTGTCCAGCGCGCCCATACGGTACAGGTCCTGTGGCTGGCGGAAGGTCATCTCCCGGTAGCTGCGGTACTTCACCAGCGCCCGCGCCTGCCGTTCGCTCAGTCCCAGCAGTTGCAGGCTATCGGCGGGTAGGGTGTTGGGATCGAAGGGGAAGCGCTGGGCGGGGGGCCGCGGCACTGAGCTAGCATCTCCTGAGGAGGTAGGTTCCGTAGACAGCTCCGGAATGCGCGCCAGCGCCGCAAGTCGTGCCGCCTGCTCGGGCCGAAGGACGTACAGGCTAGCCAGTTCTTCCGCTCGGCGAAACGGTCGCTTGCTCCGGTAGCGCAGTACGGAAGCGGCCTGCTTCTCACTCAGCCCTAAACGTTGGAGGTCAGCCGCCGTTACGGTATTAGGATCGAAGGGGAAAGACTCCGGTACCCGCTGTGTACTTACGGTTCGCTCAGGATGCGCGTTACGCAGACTATCCGCCAGGTGCACCAGCGTGTCATCGTCCGTGGTGACAAACGCGGTCGTAGACTGATTGAAATACCAGTTTACTCCCGCGCAGGCAGCGATGAAGACCAGCAGCAGAAGCAGACCGGCGCGTTGTGCGCGGGTATAGGACCAGGTAGATGATTGGCGGGGAGGTGTAGAAGCGGGCAAGGTGTAAACTGAGGTACAAGAATACAAAATCTGTCCCGACCTTGCAGCCCTGCGCGAATCCGTTGTAAATTTGGACTTTTCAAACAAAAAGCAGGTATGATCAAACGGCTGCACATCAGCAACTACGCCATTATCGAGGAACTCACCCTCGACTTTGCCGACGGCCTGAGCATCATTACCGGCGAGACCGGCGCGGGAAAATCCATCGTACTCGGCGCGCTTAACCTCATTCTTGGAGGCAGAGCAGATACCAAAACGCTCTTCGATGATACGCAAAAGTGCGTCATCGAGGGCCGGTTCGACGTAGCAGCCTACGCCCTCCAACCTTTCTTTGAAGAGCATGATCTGGATTACGATCCCGATCTGATCATTCGTCGCGAGATCACCCCCTCGGGCAAGAGCCGCGCCTTCGTCAACGACACGCCGGCCAACCTCAAGGTGCTACAGCAACTGGGAGCCACCCTCATCGATCTTCACCAGCAATTCGATACGCTGTACATCAACAACAGCGAGTTTCAGCTGGAACTCCTGGATGCACTGGCTGGACAGCAACCCGCTACCAAGGACTACCGCAGCGACTACCACAAGCTCCAGGACGCCCAGCGCAGGCTCCGCCAACTCCGTGAGGCGCAGGCCCAGGCCCGCCGCGAGCAGGAGTTTCTCGAATTTCAGGTCCAGGAACTTGAAGAAGCCTCCCTACAGGCCAACGAGCAGGAGGAGTTGGAGGGCGAACGCCACCGACTAGCCAACGCCGATGAGATCAAGCAGCTCACCGCCGGTGCGTTCCATTACCTCACGGAAGGCGACAGCCCGGTCACCGACCGGCTTATGGCCATCGCTAATAAGCTAGCCCCACTGGCGGCGGGTGATAAAAAGCTACAGTCCATCAGCGAACGCTTCGAAAGTCTCCGCCTGGAACTCGAGGAGGTTGCCTCCGACCTGGATGCATTTGGTGAAGACACGGAGGTGAATCCCAACCGTCTGGAAGAAGTAGAGGAGCGGCTGAACCTGCTGTATAAACTACAGACCAAGCACGCCGTCAAGGACAATGAAGAACTCATCGCGGTATATCTGGAGCTATCCGGACGTCTGGGTGAGTTTGCCGATCTAGGCAGCCAGATCATCAAGCTGGAAAAAGAGCAGGAACGTCTCACGGCCAGCCTATTGAAGCAGGGTGAGGTACTCCGTAAGGGGCGCGAAAAGGTAGCCCCCAAGTTTGCCACCAATGTGCGCAAGCAGCTGGCCGATCTCAGCATGGCCAATGCCCGCCTCGAAGTAGACTTCAAACCACTGGATAAGCCGGGACTAAATGGTCTGGACGAAGTGCGCTTCCTCTTCAGCGCCAATAAGGGCGGTAAGCTACAGAGTATCAAGGACGCCGCCTCGGGGGGTGAGATGTCACGGTTAGCCCTGGTGACCAAAAGCCTGGTAGCCAGTGCCATGGAGCTGCCTACCCTAATTTTTGATGAGATCGATGCGGGCGTGAGTGGCGACGTAGCCCAGAAGATGGGACGAATCCTCACCGACCTCAGTGCCCACCACCAGGTCGTAGTCATTACGCACTCACCCCAGGTTGCTAGCCGGGCCCACCGCCATTACTTCGTCTACAAGACTGATAAGCAGGACGCCGAGCGCACCATCACTCAGGTCCGTGAATTAAATAAGGAGCAACGCGTAAAGGCCATCGCCACCATGCTCAGCCAGAACCCCCCCAGCGACGCCGCCCTCAAGAACGCCCGCGAACTCATAGAGGCAGTTTAGGCCTAGAAGAATCCGTGCCTAATCCGCGCAATCCGTGGTTAAATCTCAAGTGGAATAGCCTCCAGCAGATCCTCCAGCACCCAGGCATCCTCGATCCGATACGGCCCCACCGCCGTGCGCCGTAGTGCCGTCAGATACCCTCCACTACCGGCTGCCCGCGCCAGGTCGTTGGCCAGTGAGCGGATGTATGTACCCTTACTGCAGCTGATCTCGAAGTCTACCGCATCCCCCGTAAAGTTGGACAGGGCAAACGCATTTACTTCGACCGAGCGGGGCTTAACCTCGATGGTCTCGCCACGCCGCGCGCGTTTGTAGAGTGGCTGACCGTCTACCTTGATCGCTGAGTACATGGGTGGAATCTGCTCGATCGCACCGGTGAAGGCCACCGCGTGCTCGCGCAGTAGGTCCAGACTGAGGTGGTCCGTAGGGTACTGTTGATCTTCCTCTGTTTCCGCGTCGTAGGATGGTGTAGTCGCGCCTAACTTGATGGTACCGGTATAGCTTTTACCGAGCCCTTCCAGCTGCTGTAACTTCTTCGTCCAGGGACCTACGCATAGATTGAGCAGACCAGTGGCCATAGGGTCGAGCGTACCTGCGTGACCGACCTTGAATTTTTTCACGCCCAGGTGCTTGCGGATCCGCCAGCGCAGCTTATTGACCACATCGAAACTGGTCCATCCCTGCGGTTTGTCGATCAGAACAAGCGCCCCGTCCCGGAAGGAAAAGGGTGGGGTAGTAGAAGCGGGAAGCATATAGATAAACTTAGGTGCCGAGGGTCTTGATGCACAGTACGATCAGGGCAACGACGAAGCAGTAGTAGGCGAAATATTTCAGCTCGGCCTTCTTGACTAGCTTGATCATCCATACACAGGCTACGATGCCGGTGAAAAAGGCGGCTACGAATCCTACGCTCAATTCTACGGCGGAGGTGGTGGCCGAGAAGTCACCGTCTAGCAGGTCCTTAGCCATCTTACCGAGAATGAGCGGTACGACCATGAGAAAGGAGAAGCGCGCCGATTTCTCCCGGTCGATGCCCAGGAGCACACTCGTCGAGATAGTGGCTCCGGACCGACTGATCCCCGGAAGGATCGCAATAGCCTGCGCAATGCCGATGAGAATAGCGTCGGTCCAGTCTACACTCTTTTCCGTACGCTTGGCGCGATCGGCAAGGAACAACAGCAGACCCGTAACGATCAGCATGAAAGCGACCAGGACGATCTGTCGGTCGAATAGCGTAGTCAGGATAGTATCAAACATAACCCCCACGATGGCGGCCGGTACCATACTGACGATGATCAGCAGGGCAAATTTGGTGCCGCCGTTCCACTCGAACCTAAGCAGATCGGAAAGGATCTCGGCGATGTCCTTGCGGAAGACGACGATAGTCGCCAGCGCGGTGGCGGCGTGTAGCGTCACGGTCATGAGCATACTGTCCTCCGCCAGACTGGTATCGTTGAATAACCACTTGGTCAACTCCAGGTGGCCACTACTGCTGACGGGTAAGAACTCGGTCAGGCCCTGCACGATCCCGAGGACCAGTGCACGAAGAATATCACTCACAGGCTATTTTTTGAAGATCGCGTAAACGACTACGCCCAGTCCGCTCAGAATAATGAGGGGAGCCAGGGTGATACGCCGGAAGCTATAGATGACATCCTCGTCGAATACGGTGGGGTCATCCCCACGCCCACCGATCATGAACAGGAAGCCTACTACGACCAGAAGAAATCCGCCTCCCAACCAACGGTAGGTATCGGGACCGAACACTAGGGGTGCGGCAGACCGGTCGACCGTAGCGGTGGTGCGCCGTTCGGCCACTTTAGGCGTGGCTACTACCCGGATGGGGGCAGCTGCCTGGGGGGTCGGATCGGCGACGCTGGTGCTGGAACGGCCTTTTTGCTTCTTACGCTTGCTCATGCGGCGATAATTCAGTTACGCGGGCTCAAAGGTACGGGACGTACCACTAGGGTCACCCATTGCAGCCGACCCACTAGCGGGGAAGTGCTACATTCGCTGCTTCCCTATCCACGTATCAAACTCTCCCATGGCACGTTTTCTTGCGGTCTTTTTGTATTTGTGTTGCACCTGCGTCCCCGCCCCCGTGCTGGCGCAAATGTCGGATGCCGTGGACCGGGGGGAGGCCTTCGGCGACGGACCGCACGCGCAACTGATCATCCGCGGCGTGACACTGATCAACGGGAACTTGGCTCCGCCGATCGGCCCGGTCGATATCGTGATCGAGGGAAACCGGATCGTTTCGACCAGTACCGTCGGTTTTCCGGGTGTGGAGATCGACCCTGGCACACGACCTCAACTACAGGCCGGTGGCCGAGAGATCGATGCGACGGGTATGTATGCGCTACCCGGCTTCGTGGATATGCACGGACATACGGGCGGGCGTGCGCAGGGTACGACGCCGGATTATGTCTACAAACTGTGGCTGGGTCACGGCATCACCACCGTGCGCGAGCCAGGCAGCTTCAATGGACGCGACTGGACGCTGGCGCACAAACGGCGGTCGGAAGCCAATGAAATTGCCGCCCCCCGCATCATGGCCTACACCGGCTTCGGAATGGGGGTGGAAGAGCCCTTCACGACTACCGAAGAGGTAGCTGAATGGATCAAAGTAAACAAGGCCGCCGGTGCCGATGGTATCAAACTCTTCGGACTGCGACCAGACCTGATGGAAGCCGCCCTGTCCGCGAACAAGGCCATCGGACTGCGCAGCGCCTGCCACCACGCCCAGCTCAACGTAGGGGAGTGGAACGTGCTGAAGTCAGCGCGCGCCGGCCTGACCACCATGGAACATTGGTACGGTCTGCCGGAGGCGCTCTTCGAGGACCGCAACGTACAGGACTATCCCGTAGACTACAACTACCAGAACGAGGAGCACCGCTTCGGCGAGGCCGGCAGACTCTGGGAGCAGGCCGCCGAACCCTACAGCGACCACTGGAATGCGGTCATGGACGAGCTGATCGAGCTGGACTTCACCATCAATCCCACCTTCAACATTTACGATGCCAACCGCGACGTGATGCGGGCCCGCAATGCCGACTGGCACGCGGAGTATACTTTGCCCAGTCTGCTGAACTTCTATGCGCCGAGCCGCTTGAGCCACGGTAGCTACTGGCACCACTGGGGCACGGAGCAGGAGGTGACCTGGAAACGCAACTACCAGCTTTGGATGACCTTTGTCAACGAGTACAAGAACCGCGGCGGACGGGTCACGGCCGGCTCCGACAGCGGCTACATTTACCAGCTATATGGCTTTGGCTACATCCGCGAGTTGGAATTGCTGCGTGAGGCGGGCTTCCATCCGCTGGAGGTGATCCAGTCTGCTACCCTACACGGTGCCGAGGCGCTAGGAATGGCCGACCGCATCGGTACCATCGAGCCGGGGAAACTGGCCGATATCGTGCTCGTAGCCGAGAATCCTCTGTCAGACCTCAAAGTCCTCTACGGTACGGGGGCTACACGGCTTACGGAAGACAACGAAGTAACAACCACGGAGGGCATCCGCTACACCATCAAGGACGGTATCGTGTACGACGCCGTGAAGCTGCGCGAGGCAGTAAAGGAGATGGTACAGGAAGCCAAGCGGTAACTCACCTACTCTTCGTAGTCAAACTCCTCTGTCAGCTCACCCACCGTCAGCCGGAACGTACCCGGCTCGGTAACCCACTCCATGTCGCGGCCGATGAACGACAGATCCTCGGGCTGGAGCTGGAAGGTGACGGTCTGCGACTCCCCGGGCTCCAGATGCAGCTTGGTAAACTTGCGCAGCCGCTTCACGCTGGGCGTCACGCTGGCTACCAGATCGCTAGCGTAGAGCAGTACGGAGTGGCGGCCGGCCCGGTCGCCCGAGTTGGTGACCCGCAGGCTTACGGTCAGTGTATCGGCGGGACGCAGCACGCGGCTACTTAGCTCGAGGTCGCTGTAGGAGAAATCGGTATAGCTCAGACCGTGGCCGAATTCGTAGAGGGGGTTGAACGTGCCGTTGCGCGCCTCCGTATGCTTGTGGTCGTAGAAGACCAGGGAGTTCGGTTCCCGGGGGTAGGTGAGGGGCAACCGTCCGCTGGGGTTGACCCGGCCGGATAGGATGCTCGCCAGCGCGTCTCCGCCGTGGGGACCGGGGTAGGGTGCATACAGCACGGCCTCCGAGCGGCTGGACATACCGCTCATCAGGCGGGGCCGACCGGCGGCCATGACCAGCACGATGGGCTTGTCTAGCGCGTCCAGTGCGTTGAATAACCTGCGCTGGGCAGCGGGTAGCAGCAGACTATTGATGTTGCCCGGGTCCTCGGTGTAGGACAGTTCGCCCACGCACAGAACGATAATGTCCGAGGCGCGCGCCAGCGATACGGCACGGTCGATGTCGATCAGGGTATCGAAGCCAACACCCTCCGTATGGGTCACCTTGCCGGGAAATTCCTGCTGGACCGCCTCGCGAATGGTGTTGAAGTCGGTCAGGTAGGTGTCCGCTTCCTGTCCCTGCCAGCTGTAGGTCCAACCCCCGTTCAGGCTGCGCATATTGTCGCTGGTGGGTCCTACAACGAGGATGCGCTGGTCGGACTTAATGGGCAGCGGTAGCCCATCGTTCTTCAGCAGTACAATCGATTCCTCGGCCGATTGCAGGGCCCGTCGGGCAAAGCGCTCGCTGCCGAAGTCCGGGAACGCTTCGGGGTCGTAGAGCGCCTGCTCGTACAGTCCCAGGGCGACCTTTACGGCCAGGATCCGGGCCACCGAGGTGTCGATGCGCGATTCGTTCACCTGCCCCTCCTGGACCAGTTCAACGACCGCCTTGGGGAAGTCCGTGGTCACCGCCGTCATACTCATATCCATACCTGCGTCGATGGCCATCTTGACGGCCTCCTTCAGGTCGGCAGCCACCATATGGCGCTCGTACAGGTAGCGCACGTCCTGCCAGTCTGACACCAGTAAGCCCTCGAAGCCCATCTCTCCGCGCAGAATATCAGTTAGCAGTTCCTTGCTGGAGTGCACGGGTATACCGTTGACTTCCCCGCTATTGATCATCATGGTCAGCGCACCAGCGTCGATGGCTGCCTGGTACTGCGGCAGGTAGTACTCGCGCAGCTGCCGCTCGGGCAGGTAGGAGGGCGTGCGGTCGCGGCCACTCAGCGGCGAGCCGTAACCGGTGAAGTGCTTCAGGCAGGCCACTACGCTGACGGAGTCGCCCACGCCATCCCCCTGATACCCCCGTAGCATCGCCAGACCGAACAGCTTGTTGACGTACGGATCTTCGCCGAAGCTCTCATAGTTGCGCGGCCAGGCCGGCTGGCGCCCCACGTCCATGGCCGGACTGAAGTTCCAGGGAATGCTTGCCGCCTTCAGCTCATAGGCGGTGATTTCTGCTAATTCACGTGCCAGAGTAGTATCGAAGGTAGCTGCAATGCCCAGCGGCTGGGCGTAGAGGGTAGCCCCCTTCACGTAGTTCGCCCCGTGAATCGCATCCTGTCCGTACAGTACCGGTACGCCGGTAGTGGCCATCGCCTTTTCCTGGATCTTCCCGATGTACTCCCGAAATTCGGCCGGCGTCGGGTAAGTCCGGCTAGGGTGGTTGAGGATAGAGCCTATCTCGAGCTCGCCCACGACGCGCTCCAGCCGTTCCTCGCTGAGCATGGGGGGCACGGTAAGCACGTAGGTGGGGCCTTCGAAGATCAGGTCGACCGCTACCTGTGTCATCTGGCCGGCTTTCTGCTTCAGCGTCAACCGCTGCACTTCCGACTGCACGAAGGCATTCTGCTCGTCCGTCAAAAAAGAAAACGTCTGCTGGGCGCGGCCGCAGGTGCAAAGGACGATGGCAAAAAGCAGGGTAAGTGAGGAGCGCATACGAAGGATCTAGTTCGGCGCTAAGCTAAAGAATTTCGCAGGGCATCGGCGATCCTGCGATCGTTGGCCAGGCGGGGCACCTTGTTTTGTCCGCCGAGTTTACCCTGCTGCCTCATGTATTCACGGAAGGCTCCCGGGGGTAGGGCGGTTAGCACCAGCGGCCGCAGTACGCGGCCCTCGATCAGGTCGCGGTAGTAGCTGTTGGCCTGCACCATAGCCCGGTCTAGCTCACGGGCGAACGCGGCCGGGTCCGCGGGTGGCCGGCCGTACTCCACCAGCCATTCGTGGTAGGGTAGGCCCTCCGGTGGGCTCACCTGGGGCGCCACCGTGAACTCCGTGACCTCCACACCGTGCCGGGGGGCTACCTCCCGTAGGGCGGCCTCTACTTCTTTACCGATCACGTGCTCCCCGAAGGCGGAAATGAAGTGCTTGATGCGCCCGGTGACGCGGATCCGGTGCGGCCTAAGGGAGGTGAATTCCACCGTGTCGCCGATGTTGTAGGCCCAGAGTCCGGCCGTGGTAGACAGCAGGATCGCGTAGTTGACCCCCGTAGATACTTCCCCCAAGGAAAGTCGGGTAGGCCGCGAGTTGGCTATCTCGTCCGCAGGCACGAACTCGAAGAAGATGCCGCTGGCGGTATTCAGGAGCAGCCCGGCTTCGGTCTGGCTATCCTGAAAGGCGATGAATCCTTCACTAGCCGGATAGGTCTCAACACTCGGGATGCGGCTGCCGACCAGGCGCTCCAGGCTATCGCGGTAGGGCTCGAAGTTGACCCCTCCGTAGACGAACATCTCCAGATTAGGGAACACCTCCTTAATCGTGTTCTTGCCCGTACGGGCTAGCAGGCGTTCGTAGTACATCTGTACCCACGGCGGGATGCCGCTGATGAGCCGCATATCGGCCTGCAGGGTCTCGTCGACGATGCGCTCCAGCTTGGTCTCCCAGTCCTCGATGCAGTTAGTCTGGTACGACGGCAATTGACTGCGACGTAGCCAGGCCGGTACCTCGTGGTTGACGATGCCGGAGAGTCTGCCGGTGGGGATACCGTTCGTATCGCCCATTTCCGGGCTACCGCTCAGGAAGATCATCTTGCCGTCGAGCCAGCGGCTGTGGCCCGTTTCGGCTACATAATTGAATAGTGCGTTGCGGGCGGAACCAAAGTGATTCGGCAGGCTATCCCGGGTCAGGGGGATATACTTCACGCCGCTGGTGGTGCCGCTGGTCTTGGCCAGGTAGGCGGGTGTGCCGGGCCAGCTCACATCTGCTTCCCCCATCTTGATCCGGTCCGCGTAACTGCGAAAGTCCTCGTAGTCACCGATGGGTACGCGCTGTTTAAAATCCGCATAGGTGTGGATCGCGCCGAAGTCATGATCGCGCCCGAAAGCGGTGTGGCGGGCGGTACGGACCAGGTCACGACGGATCTCCTCCTGTAGCGCCACGGCTAGGCCGGCCTTCCACCGTAGGCGGCGGCGGATGATGTGGGCATAAGGTTTGAGCAGGGTAGCGAGCATAGGAAATTTAACTGTAGGTCGTGCGGGCGTGACACCTCATTTGGCGGTGGGAATATGCAGCTCGTAGCTCCTGCCCGGACGTACCGTCAGGCCTCCGGCTACCAGCCAGGGATTGTAAAGCTTCAGCATGCGGTAGGTCGTACCCTCGGCCCGGGCTAGGTCGCCCAGGTTAGGCACCGATTGGCTTACAGTGATAAGACGGTAGGCGTCGAGTGCGGGGTAGCCCTGGTCCGCGCCCAGGTGGTACCCAAACTTTTCGGGCTGCTGCAGGATCGACTTCAGGGCGACGATGCGGAAGAGGTATTGCATGGTTTCGGCGTTGATGTCCAGATCGAAGAGCTCTTCCGCACGTTGTTTGGCTAGCCACTTCTTCAGATTGGGCCCACCCATATTATAGGCGGCGGCTACGAGGTGCCAATTGTCGAACTGCCGGTGATACTCCCTAAGGTAGGCCGCCGCGGCATGGGTAGCCTTTTCAAGATGAAGGCGTTCGTCTACCTCTGCGGTGACTTCCAGTCCGTACGCCCGGGCAGTGGGCGCCATGAACTGCCAGACGCCGCGGGCGCCGGCGGGACTGCGCACGTTGGCCAGTCCGCTTTCGGCGGCGGCGAGGTACTTCAGGTCGTCGGGCAGCTGCTCTTCGCGGAGGATGCGTTCGATGGTGGGGAAGTAGCGGGACCGGCGCTTAAGTAGTAGCAGCGTGTTGCGGTGGAAGTAGGTATTGCGCATCAGCTCCAGATCGAGCCGTTCCCGCACGTCGAAGTTTGCAAGATCGAGTGACTGCCCGGCAAACGAGAACGGACCATGGAGGTCCATGGGGTGTACCAGCTGTGGCAGACCACGCGTTGTAGTATCGGGTCCGGTGGGTTGTACACCGGGCGACACTGCGGGATGATCGTGGTTGGTGCTTAGTAGGACCAACCAGGCGAGGAGAACTATCAGGCTGATGCCGATACCGCCGAGCACTGCTTTCATCCGTAGGTTTTTATCATGTGTACGTGGCTTGTGAAGTCGGGCACAAAGTAAATCACCCAGTATGGTCTATCGAAACTGCTCCCCTGAAAGTTAATTTCATGCCGGGCCGCAACTATTTTTTAAGTACTTTGCACCTGCGCACCGCCGCACTAATTGTCACCCCCAGTATGCCCTCACCGGCGAATAAGGATCAACAGAACACGCTACACGAGCTGCTCCTGCGCAAGGATGAGGCCGGTATGCGTTATTTGTTCGACCACTACGGGGGCGCCCTCAACAACATTATAAGCCGTATCGTCACCGAACCCGAAGTGGGGGAGGAGGTTTTGCACGACGTGTTGCTCCGCATTTGGGAGAACATCGATCGGTACGAACCGGAAAAGAGCAGGCTCTTCACCTGGATGGCCCGCATCGCTCGAAACGCTGCAATCGACCGCGTACGCTCCAAGAGCTACCGGCAGAATGATAAAACCGATACAATCGATGCCATCGTAGTTAACCATACTACACTCAGCGAGACGATGCCCGTAGAGCACATCGGCTTGACGAAGCTACTAGATAGCCTGGACAACAACTACCGGTCAATCATTGACCTGCTCTACTTTAAGGACTACACGCAGGCCGAAACTGCCGAGGCCCTTGACCTGCCCCTGGGTACGGTCAAGACCCGGTCACGCCGTGCCCTGCAAAAGCTGCGCGAGCTGCTAAAACACGAATTACTCATCCTCTTCATCCTCTTCCTGTTCTAAATAACCTCCCAATCGACTTCTAACTACCTGTGGACATTCAAGCATACATAAACTCCGGCGCTCTGGAACTCTACGTTCTCGACCGCCTCAGCCCCGACGAACGTCGGCAGGTGGAGACGTATGCGGAGCAGTACCCGGAAGTGCGGCAGGAAATCGAAGAGATCGAACTGGCCCTGGAACGCTATGCTGTCCTTAACGGACAGCTTACCCCCCCCAGCTCTACCACTCTGACGAGCGTGCTCGCCGTCTTGCCTAGTCAGGCCAAGGTAGCCGAGGCCAAGACTCCATCGAGCAAGACCCCTAAGCCCCCCGCGGGGCGTAGCGGACCTCACTGGATCGTCTGGTTACTCGCCCTGGCCCTGGGAATGGCGCTCTTCGGACTCTACTACTTCCTGCAACAGGCAAACGCACAGACCACCTCGCTCGAGGAGCTGCAACAGCGTTTTACCACCCTGGAGCAGGATTGTGAACAGATCCGTGACACCAATCAGGAGAACGTACAGCAGCTAGCCCTGCTGAGTGATGCAGACACCCGTGGTATTGTATTGGCCGGATCCGACAATGCCCCTAACAGCCGCGCGGTAGTGTTCTACAATCCGCAGGCCGGCGAGATCTTGTTCTCAGCCTCCAATCTGCCCGCTCCCCCCGCCGGCAAGCAGTACCAGCTCTGGGCCATCGACGCGAATGGTCCGCAAGACCTCGGCGTTCTGGATGAAGAACTCAGTGCGGGGACCTTGCTGGACGTCCGCTTCGTGCCCGACGCCGCTGCATTCGCCATCACGCTGGAAGATGCGGGTGGGAAACCGAGCCCCGACCTTTCGCAACTACAGGTCATCGGTAACGTCCCCACGGGATCGTAATGAAAACTGCCCCAGTCCGCAAAAAAGCGGCCGGAGCAGTACACACACTATGAGAACACCCATTAAATTCTTTCCAGTAAAGCGGCTATTGCCGTATTCTACTAATAAGACAAACAGGGACTGTATTTGTATGCATCGCGAGCCCCCCCTCACCTAGTTAAAGGTTGGTTAAGTATACTGGCAATCAGTAAGTTATAAATTTAGGTGTGCCAACGTGTGACACGTGGCCGACGATAATAGTCCGTATCTTTACGCTATGATTACGGAGGACAGCGTACGGGAGGTGATCGATTCTGCCCGGATCGAGGATGTGGTCGGGGATTTCGTGAATCTGCGGCGTCGCGGCAACAACTACAGTGGGCTATGTCCCTTCCACAATGAGAAGACGCCCTCGTTCAACGTCAACCCCGCCCGCAACATTTATAAGTGTTTTGGCTGTGGTGTAGGCGGCGATCCGGTCAAGTTCCTGATGGAGCTAGAGCAGCTTACGTTTCCCGATGCCATCCGCTGGATCGCCGGTAAGTACAACATCCAGTTGGAAGAGAAGGAGGTCAGCCCCGAGTTCCGGGAAGAGCTGCAGGAGCGCGAGAGTCTGATTATCACCAACGACTTCGCCCGGGCCTATTACCAGGAACAGTTGACACAATCCGAGGAGGGTAAAAGTATCGGCCTGAGCTACTTCAAGCAGCGTGGCTTTCGCAAGGAAACGCTGGAAACCTTCGGGCTGGGCTACGCTCCGATGCAGCGGGATGGGCTGCTCAAGGCCGCCACCGCCGCCGGCTACAAAGAGGAGCAGCTGGAAAAGCTGGGATTGGTACGCAACGGACGGGATTTCTTCTTTGATCGCGTCATGTTCACCATTCACAACGTAGCGGGCAAACCCATCGCATTTGCCGGGCGCATTCTGAAGAAGAACGTCAAGGCACCGAAGTACATCAACAGTCCGGAAACGGAGGTGTACCACAAGTCCGACGTGCTGTACGGTATGTACCAGGCCCGGCAAACGGTGCGTAAGCTGGATCTGGTGTATATGGTGGAAGGATACACCGACGTGATCAGCCTGCACCAGAATGGCATCAAGAACGTGGTGGCCACCTCCGGTACGAGTCTGACTAGCGGTCAGGCACAACTGGTGAAGCGATTTACGGAGAACGTCACCCTGCTATACGACGGAGACAAGGCGGGCATCAAAGCCGCCCTCCGTGGTGTAGACGTGTTGCTTACTAACGATCTCAATGTGCGGGTGGTGGTACTACCCGACGGTCACGATCCGGATAGCTACCTGCAGGAAGTAGGTACTACGGCCTTCGAGACTCACCTGCAGACTACGGCCCAGGACTTCCTGTTCTTCAAGGCGGATCTATTGCTGGAGGAGGCCAAGGACGATGTAGGGCAGCGTACCGAGGCAATTCGGGATATCGGCAGCACACTCGCGCTGGTTACCGACCCCCTGAAGCGTGCCGGCTACCTACAGCAGTTCAGTGCTCGTCTCGGGCTGGAGGAATCACTGCTGGTCAACCTGGTGAATAAAGCCATCGGCGACCGGCGAAAGGAACAGCGGAAAGATCAGGAGCGTGAGGCTCGGCGTGCACGCCGAGCGGGCGGCAGCCAAACGAGTAAACCCACCGCCGATCGGACCAGTGGGGAGGATGGTTGGGCCGGGTTGGAGGAACCAGCGTGGTACGGTGGTGAGGCGGACAGTCCTGAGGTTGCCTCCACGCCTACCGCCGCCCGAGCCGCCGATGATGTGCAGGAGCAGCCCGCCGCGATCCCGGTAGGACACGCCTTTCAGGAGCGGCACCTGGTAGAACTGCTCATCCGCCATGGCCACCAGGTGTACGATGAGGAGACAGGGAGTAGCGTAGCGGCTTACCTGACCGGCAACGTCGCAGACCTGCTCGGGGATTTCGACGATAGCACGTACCGCGACATGGTAGTAGCCGTGACGGAACGCGTCCGCTCTACCAGCAAGGCCCCGGAGCCTACCTGGTACGCTAGTCAGCCCGATCAGGCGCTGCGCCAGTTAGCTGTTGATGCCGCGGTGAGTCCCTACACGTATAGCCCTAACTGGAAGAAGGTATACGGGCTGCACCTGAGCCAGAAGCTCCCGGAGGACAACCACCGCCTGGCGGCGGAAACCTTCTTGTACATCTTTCGTATGGAGAAGATCGAACGCAAATCACAGCAGAACGCCGTCACGATCGCGCGGCTTGAGCGGGAGGGAAATCTCGATCTGCTTCGCACCCACCTTAAGGTGCAAATGAAACTGGATAAGCTACGCCTCACGCTGGCTAAGGAACTCGGTACCGTGGTGCTGAGTAAATAGCCGCAACGAAAACTATCCGAACATCCGCACGGTATAGTAGGCGAATACGATGACCTTGTGACCTCGACCAATACGTACGCCGACTTACCTGATCCTACTACGGTACCGACCGTTGGCTTCCTGCCGCGGCTGGCCGCCTGGTTCATTGATCAGGTAGTACTCATGGTGCTGATTCTGCCGGTGTATTATTTTATGGTCGTCCGGCCGAGTCTAGTCCTGGTGATCGCTCTCTGGGGTGCGCAGTTTCTCTATAAACCGTTGGGCGAAGCACAGTTTGGCGCTACGCTGGGCAAATGGGTCCTCAAATTGCGGGTAGTGGATCGGGCCACCTATCGGCGGATTTCGCTCAATCAGAGCTTTGTCCGTTTCTTGCCCTTCGCCATCTCGCAGTTCGCCACCTTATTCGTACTGATCCGCATGTTTCATTCCACCGAGCTGGCCGAGGTAGACGGCCTGCAGAGCTATGTGAACTACACGACTTACTATCCGCTAAATCAGAGCTTTGCCGTAAATCTCTGCAACAATTTTCCGGTCTTTTCCGCCGTATGGATGATCCTCGACCCCTGGAGTCGTGCTCTACACGATCGCTGGGCGGAGACTTTCGTCACCCGCAAACCACGGATAACTGAGGGGGAGGGGCCAACACTACAGGGGGGCGACAAGCTGTAGGTCCAGAGCTACCGAGGTATAGCCGGCAAATATGCCCAGGCCACTCTCTACATTGTTGAACAGGATGAGGGGCTCATACAGCCCGCTGCTCACTCCGCTCAGGTCGGGTCCCAGACTGCGCTGGAAGAAGAAGTATTCCGGACTGACCGTACGAAGCTCGGCTACCACCGCGCCGATGAATTCCCGACTGGGATCGATGCGACTCTGTAGGTGAATTCGCACCGGCGCGCCCCGCCCCAGGTCCTGTAGCAGCACGCTGATAGTCTTCGACTGCTCCGCCTGGTGGGTGGGCGTGCCTACCGTTTTGAGGTAAGATTGTTGCAGCACCGTATCGCCTACGGCCGTGACCCGATAGGGAGTGACGCGCTGGTAGATGCGCAGGTCATAGTAGTTACCTACCTCCTCGGGATCGGCATAGTCAACCAGCAAGTGGTAGTCGTAGACCAGTTCTTCATCAGTTCGCTCGATGGAGAGATCTGCAATACTCAGTGAGGTGATGGGTACCGGAGCGGGTATGCTACTGACGGCGGTGACCGGGTCGAAGCCTTCGGCGCTGACGTGCACCGTATAGCTTTGCCCTACCTGGGGGCGGAAGTCGATCGTCTGATAGCTCCCACTCGTCTGATCGTTTGTGCTGGGTACGAAGACGAGTTCTTCGGCCATTTCGTTGCCCTCGTACAGGAATACCTGTGCGTTGGTCACTGGTACGGCCATCGTGCCGGCCGGCCGGGTCGCGGACACGCGCAGTCGCACCGGCTCGCCGGGAAAGAAATTAGAGTTAATGACCAGCCGGCTTTTTTGCTGCTCCAGGTTCAGTTCTATGGGCTCCTCACAGGACCATAGAAATGCGGCAACCGCCAGTGCAAAGGAAGTACGAAGTAAGGCTGGAAAGCGTGCTCGCATGAAAGTAAAAATACGCCTTTGTCGACTATCTTCCAAAGTCGGGCGGCGGTCCGCTGCCAAAGGTGAGCTGGTAACTGAGGGACGGCAGCACCGGCGCCACGTAGATCTGGAAGTAATTTTGGGTGCTGACGGGCTGGTTGTCCACCACTGAATAGTCGAGTTGCGTTTCGTAGTACACCGGGTTACGCCGGTTGTAGGTGTTGTACAGTCCTACATCAATGGCGTGGGTAAATTTCGAGTCTGGCTTACTCAAAACGGTGTGTAGGTTGAGGTCCAGGCGGTGATTAGGCTTCAGGCGAAACCCGTTGCGCCGCTCCACGATGGGCAGATCGGGTCCTACGGGATCGAGGGGATTCTCCACTACTTCGGTACTCAGACTGTAGGCCAATCCAGTTTCGAACCGCCAGCTACCGGTCAGCGTAGTCCGCTCCCCGAGCTGATAAATTAATAAAAGGTTAATGGCGTGGCGCCGGTCGTACCGGAAGGGGAAGGTCTCACCCTGATTGATCTCGCGTCCGAACGTACGCTGGCTGCGCGCCAGCGTATAACTCAGCCAGCCGCGCAGCTTTCCCCGGCTGCGCTGCACCATCGTCTCCAGGCCGTAGGCTCTGCCGCGCCCCTGGCTCAGGTTGCTGGACCAGTTGGTGCTGGTCTGTGAGCCCTCGGCATAGGTGACCAGATTGCGCATGCGCTTGTAGTAGGCACCTGCTTCCAGCTTCCATCCCCGCAGTTGCTTCCTCCATTTGCTACTCCACTGTTGCGCGGTCGCAGGTGCAATGTCTGCGGTGGCCGGCACCCAGAGATCGCTCGGCATACCGATGATGAAGCTGTTTAGCAGGTGTACCGGCTGCACACTGCGGTCATAGCTGGCCTGCCAGTCCGAGCTAGCCGTAATGGGTCCAGAAAAAACCAGCCGGGGGGAAAGCGAAGGGTAGCTCCGTCCCGTATTTCTCCAGACGCTGGCCCGCAGACCCAGCCGGTAGTGGATGCTGCGGAACAAGCCCTCCTGACTACCGTAAGCGGTAAACTGCAGTGGCCGGTGACTGCCGTCGTCCTGCCGGTCGAATTCGTTGATGAAGGTGCGCAGCGCCACTTTACCACTGTACATCGCTGGCGTGAACGTATGGGCGTTGGCCTCGATGCCGAAGCGAAACGTGCCGGCCGGCCCAGCCGAATACTGCCCGTCGAAGGCCAGACCGAATTGCTTGATACCGGAAGCGTAGTAGCCACTGTAAATGAAGCCTTCATCCAGTCGGGGCTGCGAGCGCTCGACCAGACTATCGTAGCGCTCCACGGCCGACTCAGTATCCAGATTAGAATAGCTCAGGCGGAAATTGCCGAACGTGCGGTCGTTGAATACGTGGTTGTACCGCAGGGCCGCTACGGTAGTGCTCCAGCTGGACTGCTCCTGGCGACCGGTCACCTGGGCGTTCTCAAACACCGTCTGGCCTACCACTCGTCGTTCCAGGGTATCGGACATGTAGCTCAGGTTCGTGTAGTCGTCTACACCCCGGAACAGACTCAGGTACACCCGGCCCCGTTTTCCCGCCCGCTGGTTCAACTTGAAGTTGAGGTCGTATACATCATAGTCCGTATGGCCGCTGCGCCCTCGATTTGCCTTATAGCTCTCGCTGAACTGTCTGAGCAGGCGGCCGGCCCAGAAGTACCGTCCCGTGAGCAAAAACGAACTCTCTCCCTCGCGTATCGGACCCTCCGCGGCGACCTGACTGGAGAGTAGGGTAGTGCCGAGGGTAAATTCGTTTTCGTACAGATTGCCGTCGCGGGTGTGCACATCGAGTACTCCACCGATCCGCCCCCCGAAGCGAGCAGGCACCGCGTCCTTATATAGGTCGATGCGACGGATCGCCTGATTACTGAACATGCTCAACAAGCCACCCGCGTGACTCAGACTATACACCGGTACCCCGTCGAGGAGGATCAAATTGTGACCTGCTTCACTACCACGAATGAAGATGCCACCCACTCCATCGGATCCGGAGGTGACGCCGGGCAGGAGGCGGGCGAGCTGCAGGGGGTCGTCTTCGCCGCCCGGGCCCCCCAGTTGAGCGACCTCCGCGTGGCCGATCCGCGTGCCGGTTTCGAGCTTAGCGCTGCCGGGATCAACCATATCTGTGGCAGTAACGATGATTTGAGGCAACTCAAGATTGGGCTGTAAAGGCAGGTTCAGCAGACTGTCACTGCGCAGGACAAACTCCACCTCCAGCGGGAAGTAACCCACATACGTGACGCGAAGTGATTGGCGGCCTCCCTCCACGGGAAGCGTATAGAAACCATACTCATTAGTCTGAGTACCTGCGGCTGCGGACACGGCCTGTATGCTGGCACCGATCAGCCGCTCTCCGGACTGCGCGTCGGTGACCGTACCGTAGAGATTGAAGGAACGCCCGTGTAGGTGCGGATCTAGCAAGATGAGGTAGCCGGCTGCTCCCCGGTGGTAGCTGAATTCCGTACCGCGCAGTAAAATCTGCAGCCAGCGTTCCAGGTTACGTGTACCACCGGGTACGCGGACGGCGACCCTGGGGAGTTGGTCCGGACGGTAACTTAGATCGGCACCCGCCTCGGTAAGTCTGATGAGCGCTTCCTCCAATGGCATCACCCGCCGGGGCAGGGTATAGCGGTCCGCTTCGGACTGGGCCACTAAAAGTATCGGAGCAGCGGCCAGTACGAATAGGAGAAGTAGGGGCCGCAGCATAGGTTAGGATAGGTTTACTCCGTGCAGGGCCCACTGAGGGTGTAGCGTTTACCGCTGTCGTCCATAGGAGTCAGGGTAGCTCCTCCAAGCTTGGCGATGTCGGATAACACGGCACCGGCGTCCCCGCTCTGATACTTGCCGCTTACGGTATAGTCGCAGGCCGCACCTTCCGCCCAGGTGCATTCAATGGACCAATTATCGTAGAAGTAGGATAGGACCTCATCGATGGGCGTATGATCGAACTTAAGCTCTCCGGTCCGCCAGGCATGGTGGTTGAGGTTAGGAGCAGGTTTGTGTACCATGGGTTGCCCGGGGGCTAATAGTCCGCACTCGCGGGCGGCTACTTGCATACGCTTACCGTTCTGCTCCAGGATGACGGCACCTTCCGATACCTCTACTTCTAGCAGGTCGCTCTCGGTGCGTAAGTTGAAGGCTGTACCCGTGACGCGGAGCACACCGGCTGCGTGTTGTACTAAAAAGGGCCGCGCGGCGTCGGGTTGAACTTCGAAGTAAGCCTGGCCGGCAAGCGTAAGATCTCGGGTGGCTGTGTTGTAGGTATCGGCATCGTAACTCACCGTGGCCCCCTGCTGTAGCGTAAGTTGGCTGCCGTCAGGCAGGTCGAACATGGCGAACGCCCGGTCCGGATTGCTGAGGTAGGTACGGTTGTCCTGATTGAAGTAGAAGATGGATAAACAGCCTACCAAAAGCGCTACGGCGGCAGCGATACCTAAGAAGGTACGGCGTGAGGTAGACTTAGGTGCCGACTGGATGGGACGTACGACCGTGCCGCCCTCCCGAAGACTGCGGCGTAGACGGTGCAGTCCTTGCTCTACGTCAGGCGTGAACTCCTCGCGGTACCCGATGACCAAACGGTCGATGTCGTCATTATTTAGGCTCATAAAACAAAGTGAGTGGTCGCTTCACGGAGAGGACCCCAAAGGTACGCCTCCCCCCTAAGGGATTGAGCGGGTTTTGCCCGGCTTTGGTCCGTTAGCTGACGGGGGAATAGCAAATTAAGCATTTTGTACGATTAGAAAGAGGATGAACGCCAGCCACTGGCGGAGAAACTTGTAGGCACGGGTCATCTGATTTTCTACGGTTTTGACGCTGATGTTTAAGCCTGCGGCGATCTCCTGGTGGCTCATCTCCTCCACCTTGGCCATGACGAAGACCAGTCGACAGCGTTCGGGTAGCCGATCGATGGCTTGATGCAGTCGCCGTTGCAGTTCCTCCGCTTCCAGGGCCGCGCCGGGTTGCAGGCTGGGATCGGACGGCAGGTCGGGCAACTCACCGTCATCCAGCGGCAGGCGGCTGCGGTCGCGCAGGTAGTTCAGACTGCGGTTGCGGACGCTGCGCCGCAGGTACGGGCCTACGGCGGGGATGTGCGCCGGCAGTGTGTCGCGGCGCGTCCAGAGTTTAGTGAATACGACCTGTACCACGTCTTCCGCCGCGGCCTCATCGTTCAGGAGCCGTAGGGCTACGCGACACAGGTCTACGTAGTGACGGCGGAACAGCGCGTCGAGTGCGCTACTCTGACCCTGCCGCAGTGCGGAAAAAAGCTCGGAATCGGTGGTAGAAGGTGCACTGCGCATAGCGGGTCCGTAAGGTAGTCGGTTTGCCGTAATTGATAAAGCGACCGGAATGTTGCTCTGGAAAAGTTGCTACCTTGCGCATTTGCTACTTCACACTCCCCACATGGTCAGACGTCTATTCTCCCTCATCCTGCTTCTGCTAGGCCCCGTTTACCTGTTGGCGCAGGATGAATCCGATCTGATCGAAGAGGCCGGCACCAGTGGTTCGACCATTGACGAGCGGCTGCAGGCCATTTTCGAACCCGTCACCGCGGTAGTGGAGTCGGTGGTGTTCTTCGAGGTGAGTATTGCCGGCGTTCAGATCCCCTTCGTGCTGCCCTGGCTCATCATCGGTGCCACCGTCTTCACCTTCTATATGGGCTTCATCAACATCACGGGCTTCAAGCACGCCCTGGATGTGGTGCGGGGCAAGTACGACGATCCGGACGACCAGGGTGAAGTCTCCCACTTTCAGGCCCTCACGGCGGCGCTTTCCGGTACGGTCGGTGTAGGCAATATTGCCGGAGTAGCTTACGCAGTTGCCCTGGGCGGGCCCGGTGCCACCTTCTGGATGATCGTGGCCGGACTACTGGGCATGACCTCTAAATTCGTAGAGTGCTCGCTGGGTGTGATGTACCGGGATGTGCACGCCGATGGCTCGGTCTCCGGTGGTCCCATGTACTACCTCGACAAGGGCCTGAAGGAGAAAGGCCCGGGCTGGGCCGTGCTCGGCAAGGTGCTCGCCGTAATGTTCGCTATCGCCTGTATCGGCGGTAGCTTCGGTGGCGGCAATATGGTGCAGATCAACCAGGCTACCCAGCAGCTGACCGAAGTGACCGGTGGGGTGGACAGCTTCTTCTACGGCAGGGGGTGGATCTTCGGTGTTGCCATGGCCCTTACGGTAGGACTCATCATCATCGGCGGTATCAAGAGTATTGCTCGCGTCACGGACAAGGTCGTGCCCTTCATGGTAGGCATCTATGTACTCGGCGCGCTCGTAGTACTAGGCTACCACTTCGCGGATATTCCCGCAGCCTTCGGTACTATCATCGGCGGTGCCTTCAACGCGGATGCCCTCTACGGTGGCATCATCGGTGTGCTTATTCAGGGTTTCCGTCGCGCCGCCTTCAGCAACGAGGCCGGTGTGGGTTCGGCATCCATCGCGCACTCTGCCGCCAAGACCGACGAACCCATCAGCGAGGGCATTGTAGCCCTCCTGGAGCCATTTATCGACACGGTGGTCATCTGTACGATGACGGCGCTGGTTATTATTATTACGAACTACGGAGGCTACGGTGCGGAGTTGGCGTTTGAAAACAAGGTCAACGACTCGGTGGGTGACATCACCCTTACCTCGGCGGCCTTCGAAAGCGTCATCAGCTGGTTCCCCATGGTACTGGGTGTGGCGGTGATTCTATTCGCCCTGTCTACGATGATCAGTTGGTCGTACTACGGCCTTAAGTGCTGGACCTACCTGTTCGGCGAATCAAAAATCAACGAGGCCATTTACAAGGTGATCTTCTGCATCTTCGTAGTCATCGGTTCGGCGATCTCGGCCAGCGCCGTATTCGATTTCGGTGATGCGATGATCTTCGCCATGTGCTTTCCCAATGTGTTCGGGCTGTACCTCCTCATGCCCAACGTGCGGCGCGCGCTGACCAGCTACCGCGCACGCATCAAGAGCGGTGAGATCACGCGCTTCGAATAACTCGCAAAGGACCGCAGATAGAAAAGGCCCGATCACTACGGTGATCGGGCCTTTTTGCGTGTGTATGTACGGGTAGCCTATTTGCTATCGCCCTGCTCGGCCGGGAGGGCTTCGAGGGTGAAAGTGCGGCGTACGGGGTTCAGTGGCGCGTCTACGATACTGTCACCGGCCATGAGGGTAAGGGTTACGGTGTTTTCGCCCAGGGGCAGTCCCTCGATGAAGTACGGCTTCCACTCATCGATCATGAACTCCCTACCGTTGATGTTGGCCTTGACCTGGTAGTCTTCGCCGAGTTCCGCGTTGACGGGGTAAAAGTCGAGCATCACTTGCTCCGTCTCCCGCTCACCGACGTAGGTGCCCTTGGGGCGGCTATAGAACAGCATTGGCTCGGTGATGTCGGTCGGCTCGTTGAATCCCCCGTTCATGACATTCGCCAGTACGGCACGGTGGGCGGCGGGCGTTTTGATCGACTCGTGGTAGCTGCGGCTCAGGAAACTCAGGATGTAATGCTGCCCGTTAGACAGGACGTGCTCGAAGGTCGGCTCGTACTTTGCGATGTACGGCTCGTTGTCAACGATGAGGTGAACGTGCTGCCCCTTCGCCGAATTGGCGCACATGATCTCTTCGGCGTCCGGCGTCTGCACGCCGAATTCGTAATTACTCACTTCGTAGTCAAAGGTGCCGGCATCAAACGTCCAATTGTCGATGCTCGCGTCGGGAAATTCGGTGGAGGCGGGGAAGTCGGTGAGGCGGATATCATCGTTGCTGGGATTGCCCGATCCGATCAGCTCGTCGGGGTGTTCTTCCTCGACGCCGCCCTGATCCATGGCCATCTCGTTGGTATCTCCGCCGCAGCCGGATACGAATAGGGCGAGCAGCAGCAGTAGTGGGGTTAAAGTCTTCATATCGTGTAGTTTGTAGTAACTGTTTGGCCCGTTCGGGCGTTCCGTGTAGAAGGTAATAACCAAGCTTTAGTTCGTGACCAAACGCGCAGACATCATAGAATTACGGGTCGATGGAATGGATTGCAACAACTGCGCCCAGTCTATCCACCGCTATCTGGAACGTCAGGGTCTGGAGGACGTACAGGTCAACTTTCAGACCCGTGAGGTGCGTTACCGCCCCAACGATGAAATCTCCGATGCCGCTTCGGTCAGGGCCGGCATACAGAAGCTTGGCTTCCGGGTAGTGGACGATCAGCCGACGGAGACCACCGGTAGATCCTGGTCACTCACCGCTCGGCAACGTCTGTTGCTGTGTACCGCCTTCACCCTCCCGCTCCTGCTCGGTCACCTGCTCATGGTAGCCGGTATACACCTGCAGTGGCTAGAGCTCGGGTGGACGCAATTTGCCCTCGCACTGCCCGTCTACCTGATCGGGGGGCTGCACTTTGGCCGGTCTGCACTGGCTGGTCTGCGGCAGCGCTTTTTAAATATGGACGTTCTCATATTCCTGGGCGCGACCGCGGCCTTCGTCTACAGCCTGGTCGGTTTAGCCCTGCAGGAGCCCCGTTACTACTTCTTCGAGACGGCCGCCACCATCATCACCCTGGTCCTGGTAGGCAACTGGTTGGAAGCGCGCGCCGTGCAGCGCACGACTACCGCCATCGGAGCCCTGACCGCCCTGCGGCCAGAACGCGTTACTGCAGTTATGCCCAGCGGCACCTTGGTCCAGTTGCCCGTAGAAGAAGTGCAGCCGGGCACGCAGGTGCGGGCGAATACCGGCGATAAGATTCCGCTGGACGGCATTCTCCGGCAGGGGGGAGTTGCCGTCGATGAAGCCATGCTGACCGGCGAGAGTATGCCGGTAGAAAAGCAAATCGGTGACCGGCTGCTCGGAGGTAGTCTGGTCGTCTACGGACAGGCCACGCTGGAAGTCACCCAGGCCTACCGTGATGGCACTCTAGCGCGGATCATCGAACTGGTCAAGACCGCACAGGCCGACAAGCCGCAGTTGCAGCGTTTGGCTGATCGCATCAGCGCGGTATTTGTCCCCGTCGTGGTGGGCATTAGTATCCTAACTTTCCTGCTCGGCTGGCTCAGTGGATATGCTAGTCCTACACAAGCGTTGATGAATGCCATCGCGGTGCTCCTGAT
The DNA here is from genome assembly GCF_923081025.1 of Neolewinella maritima. GTDB lineage: Bacteria > Bacteroidota > Bacteroidia > Chitinophagales > Saprospiraceae > Neolewinella > Neolewinella maritima. Next base: position 1,614,874 of record NZ_CAKLPZ010000001.1, read on the forward strand.
CTCCTGTCCTTGTGCCATGGGACTGGCCACTCCGACAGCTGTGATGGTTGGTGTTGGTCGACTAGCACGACTCGGCGTGCTTATTCGCGGTGGCCGTACTGTGGAAACGCTGGCGGGCATCAAGACTATGGTGTTCGACAAGACCGGTACGCTAACTACCGGAGCACTAACGGTCGGTAGATACCTCGTCACGGAAGGACAGGATCCCGAATTAGTGGGTCGTCTGATTTTCGAATTGGAGGGCTACAGTTCCCACCCTATTGCCACTTCCATCCGCAATCACTTATGGAAAGAAAAGCTGGCTGATCCGGCTAACCCCGGTTACCAAGCGTTTGCCGGTCCGCTGGATGTACACGAAACTGCCGGGAGTGGTCTTACCGCCGGGCCGTTCTATCTAGGATCAGCTACGGGGATCAGCGAGAACGCCGATGTTGTGCTGACGCGTGACGGGCAGGTACTCGCGGAGTTTACGCTGATCGATCAGGTACGGGAAGGGGCGGACGTACTGATACAATCGCTAAAGGAGGTGGGCATAAAGCCTGTGATGCTTACCGGTGATCGGGAAGAAAAAGCGGCGCAGGTAGGCGAGGCAGTGGGAATCGACACCATTTATGCCGGGCAGTTACCCCAGCAGAAGCTAGCGCGTATCACGCAGCTAAGTACCCAGCAACCTACGGCCATGGTCGGTGATGGCATCAATGACGCAGCCGCGCTGAGTCGGGCCGATCTAGGGATCAGCCTGGGCGGGGCGAGTGCAGTGGCACTGGATGCGGCGCAGGTAGTCCTTATGCGCGACGATCTTTCCCTGCTGGTGGAGGGCCGGCGGATTGCAGCGCTCACGGTGCGGACGATCCGCGAGAGTCTGTTCTGGGCCTTCAGCTACAACATCGTCGCTATTCCCCTTGCAGCCCTGGGTTATCTGAACCCGATGTGGGCCGCCCTCTTCATGGCCTTCTCCGATGTAGTAGTGATTGGAAATGCGATACGTCTGAAACACCGTCGCTAACATGGAAGAGAGCTACCGAAAGGGGAGGGGTGCGCAGGTCAACATCGCCAATCCCTACCACAACCTGCGGTACGACGAGCTGCCCGACCCGGAGGATGCGCTGCGCACCACCTATCTACCTACCCATCCCAAGACCATCCTCAATAAGATCACCAGCCCTGATCTAGGTAGCGGCTACGGGCTCAATAGCTATCAGGGTTGCGAGCACGGCTGCGTGTACTGTTTCGCGCGCACCACGCATACCTACTGGGGCTACAGCGCGGGACTGGACTTTGAAACTAAGATCCTGTATAAGGCTGAAGCACCAGTCCTGCTCCGTCAGGCCCTGCTGAAGAAGACCTACCAGCCTTTACCGGTCATGATGAGCGGTAATACGGACAGCTACCAACCCGCCGAACGGACCTTCCGGCTTACCCAGCAGTGTCTGCAGGTACTGGCCGAACTTCGACATCCGGTGGGTCTGATCACCAAGAACAGCCTTATCGTTCGCGACCTCGGCCTGTTGAAGGACCTTGCCAGTGAGGACCTGCTGCACGTCTGCTTTAGCATCACGACCCTGGAGGAGGATGTGCGTAGACTGTTAGAACCCCGTACGGCCAGTATTGCGCAGCGATTCCGCGCAGTAGAAACGCTGAGCGCTGCCGGGATACCCGTCATGGTGAATATTGCCCCCATCATTCCGGGACTGACGGATCACGAAGTGCTGGGAATTGCCAAACGGGCCGCTGAGGCAGGTGCACGCCGCATCAATTATTCCATCGTGCGACTCAACGACCAGATCGCCGATATTTTCGTGGACTGGATCCGACAAACCTATCCCGACCGGGCGGAACGCGTACTCAATCGCATTCGCGACTGCCGGGGTGGTGCACTGGGCGAGAAACGCTTCGGGATCCGCCATCGGGGGGAGGGCGCGCTGGCTGATCTGATCGCCCAGCAGTTTCGCCTCGCGCAGCGCAAGTACTTTCCCGAGCCAGTAGACTGGCCGGACTATAACTTCGAACCATTCGAGCAGCGGCGGCGCCCCCAACTCTCCCTGTTTTAGGAATGCGTGGCATCATGCCACTCACAATAAGGCGCAGACAAATGCCTTTAGTACCCATACACCCGATCACTTCACCGGTCTATGCGTACCTCCCCCCGACTACTTGTCCTATTCCTGCTCGCACTCTTGGGTCCGGGCTTGCTCGATGCCCAGAAGCGGCGCAAGCGCGACGAACCGTCCTGGCCCCCCGAGCGGGCCTATAGCCGGCTGTTTCTCGGTGGCGCGCTGCAGGACGTATTCGCCCGGCACTACGACTTTTGTGGATTCAGTAGAGCGGAGGGTAAGCGCGACTATACACCACCTACGATCGAGAACTTCCTGGGTAAGCGGAGCTTACGCACACGCGTGGAGCGGGCGGATATTCACGGTGGTAGTCTGATGAGTTATGTGTTCAGTGAACGCGAAATAGCTGCCCCCCTGGATGCCCTCCGCTATTCACCCGCCAACGTCCTCTTTCCCGCGGATCAGGAAAGCGTACTGCCCGAGCCACGTGCCGGCTTCGATAGCTTTGTATTCACAAAGAATTGTGGTGGCTATCTAAAAGCTGCGCTTGATGGCGGATTCAAACCACCGTACGCAGCCTTTGCTGCTGCCCTGGATACCGATGCTAAACGCAGCAGCAGCGTGCTGGCGATGGCCGGATCCTTTCAGAGTCCCATCGTACAGGCACTGGGTGCAGGCGACGAACGAACTACCGCCCTACTGGGCCAACTCTGGCAGTTTTACGTACTGCACCCCGAACTACGCCAAGAGGCCTATTATTTGCAGCATTTCGAAGGTGTACTCATCAAACACCTTACGGACACCGAGGAGGTAGTTGCAGCCGAGCAGTCTGTGGGCATCAATGTAAACCTCCCCCTTAGCGCCTCCATAAACAGCTCGCTGAGTCACCGACGGGAGCAGCAGAATAGCTTTTCGGCTAGCGACTGGGAAACCATTGTCTATACTGACTTTACCGGTCCGTACTCCCGAGCTGCACTGTTTGCGCCGCTGCCTACCCCGCAGCAGATTGCGGCCTACTTCAGTCAGCTACCGGCTACCTCTACTGCCGTGGTACCCCTACGCGAAGCAGCCACGCACCGGCATACCGTAGAACTGAAGGGGCTGCCGGAGGAGCTAGCGCAGGCAGGCTGGACCATCGCCAACCTGCGGGGCGGGGCCTATCAGGATGCCCCCACGGTATCTGTCCGGACGAGTGACGGTGGACTGCACTTTGTCATTCAGGGGCAGACGGCTCCAGCGCTATTCCAGGACAAGCAAGTTGAGCCGGTCACTATCGGATATGATCTCGTGCTGTCACCACGCGACGGTATGCCGGAACTTCGTATTCCCGTGCAGCTCCGTGTGAATACCTCCGCACACCCGCTGGTGGACCTTGCTGGCACCCGCTTCGAGCTTCGTCGTCGCAATAGCGGTGAATACGCCTTTCAGTGGCACCTGACGATCAATGTAGAAGATGGGGAAAACCCCCTGGACGAATCCGGGGATTTTGCGGCCGGAGCCCTTCAGCTACACGGCAGACACGGTGAGGTCCTAGATGCGCGCGTCGTCCGGGCTACCTACGATGCACGCCGTGGAGCGCTAACGGTGACCCTGGAAAGCGAACGCAGCTGGCCACTCCGTGCCATCGATGATCAGCATATGCAATCGCTACCCGTGGAAGCCGAACTATTACTTCCGGTCGAAGGTGGGTACAGCGACTGCCGCCGGCTGGTGACCGCTCGCCTGGCCGTACCCCGTATTCGCGTTGCACCAGCTCCCGCACTGCTGGAAGCACCCCGGCTCAACCCGCCTGTGCCGAATCCTGCGCAAGGTTGAAAAACTCATCCAGGGCGGGGGTGATCACGATCTCCGTACGGCGGTTCATGGCACGACCCTCGGGGGTGTTGTTGTCCCCACGGGGGTCATTGTCCGCACGGCCCGCCGCAGTCAGGCGGAAACCATCTACACCGAACTCGTTAACCAGCTGACGGACCACCGATGCGGCACGCATCGTGCTGAGTTCCCAGTTATCCTTCACGGAGCGGCTGTTTACCGGGACATTGTCGGTGTGGCCCTCCACGATCACATCGATATTGCGGTGGTCATTCAGGACCTGGCTGACTTTGTCCAGTACCTCGGAGGAAGCCGGATTCAAGGTGCTGGCGCCACTGGCGAACAGCAGACGGTCGCTGATACTTACGAACACCTTACCGCCGCGCACGTCTACCTGCACGTCCTCATCATTGATGTTGTCGAGGCTGCGTTTGAGGTTGCGGACCAGGGCTAGATTAAGACTGTCCTTACGCTGAATGCTGCGGTTGAGCTCATTGACCCGCTCGGTCTGTGAGCTAAAGCCCTTGATGCTCTCCCGGATACTGGTGGCACCTTCCTTGGAAATCACGGACAGATCTTCCATGCGATTTAGCAGGTCGCCGTTGGTGCGTTGTACGTTCTCAAGCTGGCTACGTATGAGCGCGTTTTCCCGTTCGGCACTGTTGAGCTTGGTTTCCAATTCGGTGACTTTGGCCTTGTTACAACCCACGAGGGTGAGTACGAGAAGTAGGAGGGGGAGGGCTTTCATAATCAGATAGTTTGGGCGGGGCAAGTTACGATTCAAAGAGTACCTCGGTAGCGCCGTAGCCGTAGCGTGGGTGGTAGCTATTGTGAAATTTGCGGATGAAGGGTACGGTAGGCAGACGCTTGTGAATAGCTGCTTTAAGAATTCCATCACCCACGCCGTGGATGATGTATACCTGCTTGACATCCAGCCGTAGGGCCTGATCCATGTAGGCATCGAACGCGCGAAGCTGGGTAGCGAGTACTTCGTCGCGGGGGATTTGGCCAGGGTCGTCCACGAGGGCGGACAGGTGTAAGTCGAGCGTTTCATTGAATTCCGTGCGAGCCTGCAGGGTGGAGGGGGCTGCAGCGTTTTTGTTTGTTGCCGCCGATTTAGGCTGCTTCTGCAGCTGAGCGCGGGTGAGCTCCTTCAGGCTGGGCCCGGTCGATCGGTCCGCTACCGAACTGCTATCAAGGCGGGCGAAGACAGTATAGACATGCGCGCCCCTACTCAGGTCGGGTACATCACGGAAGCTGCTGAAGAACTGCTTGGGCTTGATCTTAAGCTGCTGGAAGTGGCGCGGCCCGGTGCCCCCCTCCACGGCGGCGCGCACGTCCAGGTCGAGCGTCAGGCGTTCGTTCAGCCAGTGGTAGGCGACCTGGGTGAGTTTGAGCTTATCGTGGGCGGGTAGGGGACCGAATTTGTTGAAGCGTGCGGTATCGCCCGTCCTGACCTTCAGTTCGAAAAGGATGCGGTGTCCGGTGCCGTTCAGCAGATACAATTGGTAGCTCTCCGGCTCGCCCTCTCCATTATACACCGGGTCAAAGGCAAGCTGCACACCGCTCTCCTTTCGCGAGTTATCAGTCTGCTGTACTGCGCTTGGCTGTCTGTCTGTAGTAGGGGGCGGGGACTGTCCGTCCAGCAAGCTGATAGCATGAGATGGTACGGGGAGATGACCCAGTCCGCCATCCAGTCGGACCTGAAACATATCCTTGTCCAGCAGCGTGGCTATCGTGCCCGTTTTGCCGGTTTTATCGAGTTTGACGCGGTCGCCTATTTTGAAGTTCATGGGTTGATCGTTGTGGTCTTTGTAAAGGCATGGCGGGTGCACGATGTTGTGCGGCGAAGCGCTCGGATCGGAGTAGATACCTTGCAGTTTATGAAGTGGATTCGCACGCTCCGCTGGCGCACGGCCCAGTACCTGGAATTACGCTGGTGGCGCTGGTACTTGCGCGGGCGATCGCCGGCTACCTATCTGGTGGATAAGCAAGCCTACTGGCAGCGCCTGCTGGATCAACTCCAGTTCACCATCGACCCCGATGCCCAGGTGCTCGATGCCGGTTGCGGACCCGCCGGAGTGTTCACCCTACTGCACGACCGCCAGCGCGTGACGGCACTCGATCCGCTGCTGCCGCGATACGTCACGCTACCCATCTTCTCCTTCGAAGCTTACCCCACCGTGACCTTCCTCCCCGAGCCGTTGGAGGAAGCCCGATTGCACGAGACCTTCAGTACCATCTACTGCTTCAATGCCATCAATCACGTCAGCGACTGGTCGCAAAGCCTGGACACGCTCACGCGCCTGGCCCGACCGGGTACGCGACTCATCCTAAGCAGTGACGTACACCGGCATGACTGGCTACTTCCGATCTTTCGGGCGCTACCGGGGGACGCCTTGCATCCACAGCAGCACCTCGCAGCTGATTATAGAAACGCATTAAGTCGAAGAGGGTGGCGCATTGACCGTGAACAAGAACTGCGCCGCGAGCGCATCTTCAGTTACCGGGCCTGGGTTTGTACTTATGCCTGATCCTGTCGCCTGGTGTAGCGATGAAATTGCTCGCGAAATTTGGGGCTTTCCGTGCCCATCCAGTGATCCCAGAAGGTGAAGTACAGACCAAAATTGTAGCGCGCCTGCTTATGGTGGGCATCGTGGTGGGTGGCACCGATGAGCCCGCGGAGCAGCGGCAAACGGGTCCAGCTAGCGGGAAATACCTCGATGCCGGCGTGGTTGATCGTAGCCGATAGCGTCATCACGGCCAGCAAGGTCAGAAAGGCAAATGCATGCATGGGAATGAGCCACACGCTGATGGGCAGAAAGGCCGCCTGCAGTACGGCTTCGATGGGGTGAAAGCTGAAGGCCGTCCAGGCCGTGGTCTCGATGCTCTCGTGGTGCCAGCTGTGCACCCGCTCGTACACGCCGGGACGGTGCATCCACCGGTGGATCCAGTAGTAGTAGGTTTCCTGAGCCAAAAGGAATAGCACGGGACCGGCCACCAACCACATCCAGTCCCGGCTACCATCCAGAGACAGGTAGAGTTTGGTGTAGTCATACTGCCACAGTACCAGCACGGCGATGCCGAAGGCGGCAAAGATCAGCGATACTACGGCCGAGCGCCAGATTTCCCGATGCACCTGCGCGCGCGCCCCTACCTCGGGGTGGAAGATGCGGTGCCGGAAGCGGTCGCGAAACCGGTCGCGCAGCAGATAGTGATAGCCACCGCTGAAGGCTACGTAGCGTACGAAAATGATCACGAACAGGGCGACTACCCAAAACAGCCAGTGGCTCCACATACGCTCAGTCTTTTTCCAGGGCTTCCTGTAGCCGCTGTGCTACGCGGGCGCCCATTTTCATGCCCCACTGCTGACCGGCGGCCATACTCTGCTGCATCAGGGTGCTCTGCTTGGCTACGATCTGCTGACTCAGGGGATCGCTCAGGTAAGCGATCTGATGATCAATCTCCGCTTCCGTCAAATTGTTGCGGTACACGGCCGTCAAATCCGGCAGAATAAGCTGCCAGCCCTCTTCGTGAATCTCTTTACTGAACTCATCCCAGAAAGCAGGACTCACAGTACTTGCATCGACCTGCTGACGCTGCATGAGGATCATATTATCCACCGCGGTGAGGAACTGTGCTTCGGCCCCGCTGAGCTCCAGTAAACGGGCTATCTTGGCCTCCAGACTATCGGTGGTCTGTGCGCTCACTGCGCTGCCCATGGTAAATACCAATACCAATACGATTAAGTGCTTCATGGCCTCAAATATAGCGTCATTCTCCTGCTGCTCTGCTGCGGCACTACCCGTACTGCTATGCCGCTGACTACTGCGCCCGCCTTCGACTGGCAGGGGCACCGCGGCGCCCGCGGACTGCTACCGGAAAACACTATTCCCGCCTTTCTACGCGCGCTCAGCTATGTGGAGGTCACTACCCTGGAACTGGACGTCGTCATCTCGGCCGACCGCCGTGTCATCGTCAGTCACGACCCCTGGATGGAGCCCGGTATCTGTCAGTCACCGAGTGGGGACTCGATCACCGCCGAGGTGAGACTTATCGAGCTGACCGCAGCGGAGATCGCCCGGTACGACTGCGGACAGCTTCCGCATGCCCGCTTTCCCGAACAGCTGAGCCGCCCCGCACATAAGCCGACCTTAGCTGCCGTCTTCGCCGCGGTCGATCGCTACTGCGTACAGCAAAATCGCCCGTCTCCCCGCTACAATATCGAACTGAAGTACCAAGCGGACTGGGAGCCTGCCCTGGTACCCTCCCGTGAAGTGTTTGTCGACCTGGTACTCGATGACGTAGCTGCCTGGGGGCACCCCGAGCTAGTCACGCTGCAGTGTTTCGACCCCTCCACACTGGCCGTGATCCACGCGCGGGACAGCAGTTTGCAGCTTGCATACCTGGACGAAGCTCCCGGTGGTATAGCGAAAAAGATGAGTCAGATAGGCTTCGTACCGGCCATCTATAGTCCCTGGGAAGTCAAGCTCACACCGGCCATCATCGCGGAGGCCAAAGCGGTGGGTATGCGCGTCATCCCCTGGACGGTCAATGATGTAGCCCGAATGCGGGAGCTCCGCAGCCAGGGCGTCGACGGCATTATTACGGACTACCCGAACCGGATCGCGGAAGCAGTCGATACGCCATGAAGCCATACGTCGCGTGGCTGTTCATCCTCCTGTGCGCGGCCGCAGGTGCCATGCAGTGCAACCGCCCAACGCCTTCCCCAGAGCAGGTGGCTGTCAATCCCCCGGATCGGCGCACCGTCCAGCGTGCAAACTTGCGGGCGGAAACTTGGCAATTGGTGCTCTGCACTACGGATTCCAGCCTACTGCGGTGGGCGGAGCGAACGGTTGCGGCCCGGCCGCTCAATAAAACCTTGCGGATCACGGATTGCGCAAGTCTTGACCCCAAGCTCCCCGCCTTGGTTGTTGGAGACCATCTGCCACCACGCTTGCGAACGCAGTTAAGGGATGTGCTTGACCTGCTCCAAGCGAGTGATGATAATACCCTGACGCTGTACAACATACTCAACCCGCTTACAACTACGGATTCACTTCCAAGCACGGTGACCGTCCGCCTGAACCAGGATACACCGACACTTATCGAAGAGCTAGAGGAAGCAGCCGAAGATGGCTGGTGGAGCATCTTTAGTGGACAGTGGGCGTACGAGGTCACCAATAGGGAGGGAACGCGGCGCTTGGGCAGTTACAGTAGGGGAGACTGGTCCTATGATGCCAAGGCAGAAATACGGCTTCCGGCTATCGGTCCACCGGTCCGGGAAGTGGATACGCTGCTGATCTATTCAGTGGACAACGCTAGCGCTGACCGCATCGACAGTCTGCTACCCCGGCTAGCGATATGGAATGACTCGGTAGGCGATCTGCGGGCCATCTATCTGTACCCTACGGTAGAGCGCATTGGTCTGCGGCGGGGAAGTATGGAAGCTGTGCAGGTAGATGATAATTCCCTGCACGTCGTACCGGACGCACTTCCCGGCACCATCTACGCTACCGAGAATACTCCGGACTTCTACGCCGGTATGACCTTTGCACACGAGGGCTATCGAGTATTCAATGGCTATGGGGGCCGGGAAGTAGCACCCAGTCTGGATAGCTTGCTATCGCTTCGTGTAAACGCCCTGGCCATCGTGCCCTACACCTTCATGCAGACAGCGAACCGCGTGGGTGAATTGCCGGTACCTACGGGCGCCGGATCGGAAAACGATGCCGCCGTAACGTATGCCATCCGGCAGGCACACGCGCGCGGGCTAGCCGTTTTACTCAAACCCCAAATCTGGGTAGGTGGAGCCTGGCCGGGAGATGTGCAGTTCGCGACGGAGACCGAATGGGACCAATTCTTCACCACCTACGAGCAGTGGATGCTTCACTACGCCCGCATGGCCCAGGCGGAGGGGATTGCGGCGCTGTGTATCGGCACCGAGCTGGTTCACGCCACCCTGGACCATCCGGACCGGTGGCGTACCATGATCAAGCATCTGCGCCGAGTGTACGACGGAAAGCTCACCTATGCGGCAAACTGGGGGGAAGAATTCGAACAACTATCCTTTTGGAAGGAGCTCGACGCCGTCGGACTCAACAGCTACTACCCACTGGCGACAGGCACAAATCCGACAGATGATGAACTTCACCAGGGCGCCCAATCCTGGATGCAACTGGCGGATAGTATAAGCTTAGCTGTTGAGCGACCGTTGTGGCTGACCGAAGTAGGCTACCGGTCGGTAGAACGAGCCTGGACTAATCCTCATGCGGACGCCGGCGACCGACCCGCCAGTGCTATAGATCAAGCGCGCTGCTACGCCGCCTTGCTCGCAGCTGCTGACGCATCCAGTCGCTTGCAGGGGATCTTTGTCTGGAAGTGGCCAAGCTATCTCGGCTACTCAGACCGCACGGAACCGGAGGATCGCGGCTTTACGCCCGGTGGTAAACCGGCTGCTGCGCTACTGGAATCATTCTACCGTACACGACCACAGACTACTCGAGAGTAGTAACAATCAGGTTATCAATCAGAACCGGTGGTTGCGTGGCCCCGCCATTCCACAACATGACCCGTACTTCATCCGCGCCGTCCCAGGGAGCCCGTGCTTCTAGCATGACACTGCGGGCCGGTTCGTCATTCAACACCCGGTGCAATCGATGGAGCCGTTCCTTATGCACTACACCGCCGCGGTAGAAGCGCAAGACAAGCTGCGTGCTGTTGTGGACATCCCAGCGCGATGCACTACTCACCATATCAGCTGAGACACGAATCCATTGACGTCGGGCGAAAGGACCGGGGATGTGGTATTCCGGAGTAAACTGTACCGTGTCTGACATGCAGTAGGCGCGGTTTCCGATCCGGGGTGATAGGCCGTCACAGCTTCGTGCACTTTCATTTTCAAAGTCATTGACGTAGAGGGTGTCGATGCGTTTGGGCGTACCACGAAAGAATTCTGGATTGTCAAGGAGCAGGAAGTTATCCGTATCCTTTTTGAATGTAAATAAGGTGCGCCAGTAGTAGGGCTTATTCATCCATTCTGCCACAAACAGTCCCCCCCGGTGGGCTTGGTGTGTAAACCAGAGGTTGTGGGCCGTACACAAGAGACAGAGGGCGGCAAACGCAGTACTGAGCCAGAGTGGCCGGTGACTGACCCAGGATACCATGGCGGCCAGCGGAAAGGCCAGTACGGGATACAGTTGGACCATCGTTCGCTGGCCCAGACTGCCACCGTACCACCACACGCTCCAGGAAAAGGCCACGTATATGAACGCAAGGGTATGCAGCAGCGATGCGGCGAATGTACCCTGCCGGCGGAAGCCCAGGGGGAGGAACCCGAGCAGCGCAAACCACATCACTGGTGTATAGGTTAACCACCCGGCCCGGTAGCTGAGTATCCCCTCGGTAAGGTGGGGGGTAGACCAGTCGAAGCCCTGCTCCTGATAACTATACACTAGCCAGTGCCCCGCTGCGTACTTCCAGTACAGGAGCTGAATCGACCCTATAGCCAGGCAGATCAGCACCGCCATAGCGATTCTCAAACTGTTTTGCGTGAAGAACTTTGCACGCTGTACTACTCCACTGGGTGTCAACCGAAGCGACCACAGCAGGGGGATAGATGCAGCCAGTATTTCCGTGGGTCGAATCAATGCCATCATCCCGACCAGCAAGCCGATGAGGACGAACGTACGTGTTGGTGGATTTTCCGGGTCTCGATACAGCCGGTCGCAGGCTAAAAGGAGGCAGGCATACAGCGTAAACAGGTAGTTGTGCGAGAGCGCACCGTCCAGCGCGCTGTAGTTCAGGTAGTTCGTGGCGAAGGTGATGATGAGTAGGGTGACCGCGCAGACGCTCTCGGAATAATACCGTCGCAGCAGCGTAAGTAGCGCATACAGCCCCGCGAAGCTGATAAGTAGACTAGCCAGGCTAAGCGCCACTTGGTAGGGGAGGGAAAATCCGTCCGCAGGGTACGCCGACGAGAGCACGGCAAAACCATGCGCAAGGGCAAAAAACGGCGCATACATGATTGCCATGCCAGCACTGTACTTCAGCACACGGTGCCCCTCGGGAGTAGTGAACGCCTGGTCCGCGGCTTCGCTCATGCGATACTTCGCGACCAGTTCAGGCAGAAAGCGCAGCTCGCGCAAGTCGTGGTAGATAAAGACGGCGGGCAGGTACATATAGTAGCCCGAAACATCATAACTGATGGTCGCATCACCGCCAACGTACTGCCACTTAGGGTAGTACAGCTGCGTAAGTACGATGAGTACATAACAGGCAATCAGGGCGGCACGGCTTCGACGCTTCACGCCACCGAAGGTACGCGCAGCCGAGGCAGCATCACCCCTTCGGGGAGGCCGAAATACTCAGTTTGGTGAGGTACTGTTGGCGATCTGACGCACTGCGCAATAGTTGCGAGGTATTTCGTTGGCCGGATAAGCGATCCAACAGATAAGTTGCAGTAAATCGGGGACCAGTAGACGCCATAGCAAGGTGATTTACTGTAAATATACATTTTGTTTAATAAACACCAAATTTAAAACAAAATATAAATTTGGGCTAGTCTACTGTTTGATCATCCGCAGGGTAGTGGTCAGTTTACCATCCGTCGTCAGGCGTACTATATATACTCCGGGCGGGTAACTGGCGCCGAGGTCAATGCGCTGCTGCCGGGCGGTCAGTAAGCGCCGCTCTACTAGCTGCCCGCTGAGCCGATACACCGTCAGCTGGTGATCCTGAGCTTTCGCATCCTCCAGCTGAAGGGTAAAGGCTGCTGGACTAGGGTTGGGAAATACTGAAACCCGCGTAGAACCGCCTGTGTCATCACCCACCGATGAGATCAGGCGCGTGCCGCGAATGCTGAAGTCATCGAATCCGGCGCGGAATATCGTTGCGGTGTCCATCGATGAGGCCGTAAGTTGAATCTGCATGGAATCCGTGAAGGCCAGCTTACCGGTAAGCATAAAGCTGTCCCGTTGCCAAGTCGTCGTACCATCCGCGTAGCTGGCTAGAAGCACCGTATCCGCGGCATGCAGCAGCTGTACGGTCAGCTCACCCTGCCCGGTGTTCTCAGCCTGGGCCGCGAAGTACGCATAGGAAAGCGTAGCGTCGTCGGCGTAGTCTCGTAAATCGAAGTAGGGGGATTGTAGCACCGCGCGTCCGCTGTCTAAGTTTACCAGGTAAGCCTGAGTATCCAGCTTGATTTGTACGTCACCAATTAAAAGCTCCGCTTCCCGGAGGTTACTGAGCTGCCAGGTACCGGTCGCGGTGTCGCTTTGCGTAGTCCAAGCCAAATCACTGACAAAACTGTCCGCATAACCCCGGTCCAGATAGATCACGTCCTGGTCCAGGTCGACCGCCTCCATCCTGTTTACTACAGTAGGCAGATACCCCCAGGCCGTAGCGATGGCCCGGTAGCTGCGATTAGGTATATCTAGCAAGGTTACCCGGGCCAACGTATCCGTTGTTCCAGTAAACCGCAGCGAGTCAGCTACCAATTGTAGTGTACCCTCGGTGATCGGTGCTTCAGTAGCCCGATCCAGTAGCCGTACGTCGATACTAGCCAGTATACGCGGCAGTAACTCTACATCCTGTAGTACCTCTTCACCGCTGACTAGACGCACGGATACCGTATCGTCGAAGTAGCCGGGAGCACTGATGCGCACGGCATAGGTCCCGTCCCCAACGGGTGTGGTTTGCATACCCGCGCTATCCGTGAGTACCACACCCGTACGGTAGTTGCCGGCGGTGCCGCTGCTACCTATATTTAGTCGCGTGGATAGTATAGTTACCTGCGCACCATTGACGGCCGCTCCGGTCATAGCATTCGTGACCTTGCCCGCCAGCCGCGCCGCACGAACGTAGTCGACATCGATGACGAACAACCCGCGGGCCCGGTCCGAAACTAGCGTCAGCCCGCTCGGCAGAAAAGGATACGCACCCCAGGCACCGTTGAACCCTCCGTCGGCTCCCGGCCAGGTATCATAATTACCTACCTCGATCAGATTAGCCGGATCGCTGGCATCTACTACGCGGAGTCCGTCCGTGTAGTGGCTTATTGAAAGGAAGTCTCCGATCACGTGGACGTTGTGGGGAATGGTGCCGGTATTGAGACTCGTCAGCGGGCGGTACTCGTCTAGTTTCCTGATGTCAGTCGGATCGGTCAGGTCGAAGGAAGCCACCGAGGCGTTCGACCGCTCATCCGTAGTGAAGACCGTCTTATCGTCGTCCGTAGCCCAGGAATTGTGGGTAAAGCGAAAGGGCGTAGACGTACGGCCTACTTCCTGAATGTTTGCCAGATCGCTGATGTCATACACGGCTAGTTCACCCTTATAGATCTCGGAGGCGTACATCAGACCATGCTGTGCGAATACATCGTGGCTGTAGGTATCCGGACCTACCGCCAGCAGGGGAGGAGCGAGGGGGTTCTGCTTCACGTCGAAGATCAGGATGCCGCCGTCATTGAGGTTGCGGTCTCCCCCAGCGGTGAAGAGTAAGCCCTGCTCGGTATCTACATACACGTTGTGGGCACGTACCAATGCGCGGTCGAAGCCCGGCACCCGATACCGGTTATTAGTATAGCTGATGGTGTCCGGCAGCCCCCGCAAATCCAGCACGGTCAATCCCTCGTTGCCCTGATCGGCCACGACGTAGGCATACTCCCCGTAGGTTTTCATGTCCCGCCAGTTGCTGTTCTGGCCCTCCGTGCGGGCCACTTCTACCGGGTTACTGGGGTCAGCTAAGGAGATCACTGCTACGCCGTCGTACAATCCCAGCAGCGCGTATTCTGTACCGTCCGGGGCTACGTAGCCCCATACATCGTTGACGTCTACATCGTAATCCAACTGACCCAATAGGGTAGTGTTCAACTGAGCGGACAGGTACAGACTACCCGCTAAAGCGAATAGCAGGGTATAGGTATATTTCATGCTAGTATATACGCCTACCGGACCCGCTTGCGCGCCCGGAGGTATGAATAGTTAGTCCGCTCTACGGTAAACGATGGTTTCGTTGCTCACGCCCAGCAACTGCAGCTCCAGTACCTCCTCATCGAGGCGCACGATACCGTAACAATCGGTCTGCGCCGCACCTGAAATAGTGAAGCACGGCTCGCCCGTACTGCTCCCCCCGCTACACGCTCCCGGACAGACGTTGTGAAACACCATATTTTCCTCCACCAGCAGTTCACCCTCGTAGTAGGTCTTGTAGTGGGTAGGCGTTAGCTCTACCTGTTCCTGCGCATCGTCCGTGCTGATCCAGCGTCCGGCAAGTAACTGCTGGGCCGCGAGCGCAGGTGCGGAGGCCGGGCCCGTAGTGCCACCCTTACTGCCCGCATAAGCATCTCCTTCTTCACGAATGGTGAGTCCGTACGGAGTGGGAGCATTAGCTCCACTACCACCGAGGGAGTCATTGAATCCGGCTTCAGGGATGGGCACTGAGTCAGGATTGGTGAGGGGGTACTGCCCCAGTGTTTCCCCCTGGCCCGATACGGCGAACGTGCCCTGGGCACCAGCCTGGTCCTCTACGGCGTATTCAGCCGCGCAGGCAGTAAATAGGTAGGCGGTGGCAAGAACAAGGAGGTAGCGCATGGACGGTTTATTCTAGGCTAAGTGCTCCAGTAACGATCACCCGCTTGTTTAAGTGCGAAGCAGGCGGTCCAAGGTCAGAATTTGCGGCAGCAGCAGTTGCTTTCCATCGTTGTGGATCAGGTACGTACCAGCGGCTTCCTTTCGAGCATCCGTCCACTGCTGGGCCGCCCGCTCGTTGAATTGGGCCGGCGTGATCCCATCGCGTGCCGTGACCCGCTGCATGCGTATGGGCTCCGGGCAGGCTACGACGATAGTAGCATCGTATAGAGTAGCCGCGGCAATCTCGAATAGAATAGCGGCTTCGTGTAGGGTATAGCTGGCATCCTGATCGGCGTACCAGCGGCTGGCGTCACGGGCTACCGCCGGGTGGACCAGGGCATTCAGCGCCCTAAGCTCATCCGCATCTCCAAAGACCCGCTCGCTTAGATAGGCCCGGTTGAGACCGCCGGCACTGTACGACTGGACTCCGAACCGTTGGATGATTGCCTGACGAAGGTCCGGATCGTCAGTCATTAGTGCCTTTGCCCGTACATCCGCGTAGTACACCGGCACGCCTAAGCGCTCAAACTCCCGGCAGACCGTGGTCTTTCCCGCCCCGATGTTTCCGGTAATACCGATCCGTTTGGCCATGCTATACTGCTTTGCCGGGCAAGATAGCCTGCGGACCTACGACGGCTGATCTACCGCAACCTTATAGGTAGGATCCTCGAGTACGTTGACTTCAATAATGGCACTGGCTTTGCTTAGCAGTTGACGGGAGTCCTTACTGAGGTGCTGTAGGTGCACCTTCTTACCCACCTTGTGGTAGCGCTCGGTGAGCTTGTTCAGCGCCTCAATGGCTGACATATCTACGATACGGCTTTCCTCAAAGTCAATCACGACCTCGTCCGGATCGTTGAGCACATCGAACTTGTCGTTGAACACGGCCACCGAGCCAAAAAATAACGGGCCGTAGATCTCATAGTGCTTCACGCCCCGCTCGTCCACGTGCTTGCGGGCACGAATGCGTTTTGCACTTTCCCAGGCAAAGTTGAGCGCTGCGATGATTACGCCCACGATGACCGCCAGCGCCAGGTTGTGCAGGAAGATCGTGACCAGGGTGACCAGGACCATCACCAGCAGGTCCGACTTCGGCATCTTACCGAAGGCATTCAGACTGGCCCATTCGAAGGTGCCTACGGCTACCATGATCATCAGACCAGTCAGCGCCGCCATGGGCACCAGCTCGATCAGGCTACTGCCGAACATGATGAATACCAGCAGCATCACCGCCGCTACGATACCGGAAAGCCGCGCCCGCGCACCGGCACTGATGTTGATCAGCGACTGGCCGAGCATGGCACAGCCCCCCATTCCGGAGAGGAAGCCCGACAGAATGTTCGCCGCACCCTGCGCCACCGCCTCCTTATTACCGCGACCCCGCGTTTCGGTGATCTCATCGATGATGTTGAGAGTCAGCAAGCTTTCGATGAGTCCAACGCCGGCTACGATCAGGGCATAGGGCAGGATGACCTGCAGCGTCTCGAAAGTGAAGGGAACCTGCGGGATGTGGAAGGGTGGGAAGCCACCGGAGATACTGGCCAGGTCGCCCACCGTCTTGGTGTCGATGCCCAGCGCAGCTACTACGCCGAATACCGTGAGAATAGCAACGAGGGAAGCCGGTACGGTCTTGGTCAGCTTCGGAAGACCCCAGATAATGGCCATGGTGAGCAGGACCAGTCCGACAAATAGATACAGCGCACTACCCGTGAGCCAATCGCCCGTAGCGGGATTCTTGAATTGATCCAGCTGCGACATGAAGATGATGATCGCCAGTCCGTTGACGAAGCCGAAGATGGCAGGGTGGGGGACCAGCCGCATCAGCTTGCCCAATCGTAGCACACCGGCGAGCACCTGGAACAGACCCGCCAGTACGACGGTGGCGAAGATGTACTCGATGCCGTGAGACTGCGCCAGCGATACGATCACCACGGCAACGGCACCGGTAGCACCGGAGATCATGCCTGGCCGACCGCCGAAGATGGCCGTGACGATACCCATCACGAAGGCCGCGTACAGACCCGTGAGCGGGGGCAACCCGGCAAGAAATGCGAAGGCAACCGCCTCCGGCACCAGGGCCAGGGCTACGGTAATGCCCGAGAGGATCTCGATCCGGTAGTTGACCTTCTGCGAAAAATCAAAGAGGTTTATATATTTCTCCATCTGTGCATCAAGGACTTACCTACGTGACACATGCCACGACCCCGCCTAAGAGCGCGCAAAGGTACGCCGCAGCGACCTATATTTGCCCCGCAAATCAAGCCCATGCCCGAACCCGGAAACATTTTGCTGACCGTCATCGACCGCGTCGGCGAGATCCACGAACTGGAAGCGCCTACGGACATGAATATGAACGTCATGGAAGTCTGTAAGGCCTACGAACTGCCCGTCAAGGGGACCTGCGGGGGCATGGCGCTGTGCAGCACCTGCCACTGCTACGTCGTGTCCGACACCCCGCTACCGGAAATGCGGGACGACGAAGAGGATATGCTCGACCAGGCCTTCTTTGTGGAGGACAACAGCCGACTGGGCTGTCAGCTACGGATCACGGAGGCGCTCGACGGGCTGCGCGTTCAGCTGGCTCCCGAAACGGAAGATTAATTTTCTAAAAAGTGCGGCAAACTTTTGCGGATTGCGGATTGTATCTATCTTTGCAGCCCGTTACGAAGGTAGCGTGGTAAAAATTACATCGCGGGGTGGAGCAGTTGGTAGCTCGTCGGGCTCATAACCCGAAGGTCGCAAGTTCGAGTCTTGCCCCCGCTACTTTAGCATTAGCCGTTACGGACGATCGTCCGTAACGGCTTTTTGCGTTTTACTGCCCGCCGTCCCCCGACTTCTTCCGCTTGAAGGGGTTGAATTTTTCCAGCTCCTTTTTCACATCGTCTACCGCATCCTTGGCAGCCCCGGGTAGGGCAAGGCTGTCGGCACTCGCCGTAGTGTCGCGTCCGAGTCCTAGCGCTCCCTTCAGTTGATTGGCCGCTTCGCGCTCCAGGCGCTCGGCCTGCTGGGCGGCGGCACTGCGCAGACTGTCTTCGACCAGCTTGGCCCGGTTGCCCGCGAGCGCTTTGGCCGAGTCTACACGATTCTCCAGCTCATTGCGCACTTCCTCCTTACGGGTGTCCAACTCCTGTTGTACGCGGTCCTTTACCGCATCGGTGACCGAGCCGGCCAGCGACTGATCGCCACCGCTACCTTCCGTACCCAGCAGATCGAAGCCGGCCCGCGGACTGGCCAGCGTACCGGTCAGCTTAATATTGAGATTCAGGGTGTCACCGGGGGAGATATTGAGTCCCAGCTTGCTTGCCTGACCGGATAGCTTGTCTAGCGCGGATAGTGCCGTGCCGGTCACCAAATTACCCTGGATTAGGGTACGTGGAACGGCGGCACGGATACGGTAGTCCATGTCGGTATCCAGACCGTGGGTACCCCCCAATTGCATGGGGATGCCGGCCAGCTTGAAATCGAAGGGGTTCACGGTGACCTTACCGTCGTTTACCTGAAAGGCAGCGATGATGTTCCGGATGGTCGTACTGTTCTTCAGCTCGTTCACGTTGAGCGCGTTGCCGATGACCTGCAGGGGTTTGAAGGATGCGATACGGGCCTCTGCGGTGCGCAACAATCCCTTCGCGTCGATACTCTTTAGATCGGGGAACATATCAGCCCCTAGCTTGCCCTCCATCACCAACTGGCTGCTAAAGGTGCCGGAAATGAACTTACCTACCGGCGCCAGGATGGCAAAGGTATTGAGGCTACTGAATGCCTGGGAAAAGTCCAGGTTCTCCATATCGTACGAGAAATGAAAGCCCGGCTCGTCTCCCTCCGCCGTGTCGTAGGAGCCGGTGAAACCCATCGCTCCACCCAGTAGGTTGGCCCGTCCGTCTTCGATCACTACCGCCCCGTCGCGTATACGCATGATGCCCTTCACGTTGTTCATCGTGATGTCCGTGTACTGTACGCGGTCAGCCAGCATATCCACCTGTAGGTTAATGTTCCGGGGAATAGGAATGGGTGCGGCAGCCTGCGCGGAGTCTGAGGGCGAGGTCGCAGGTGCGGAGTCCGAGGCGGGGTCCTCCATGAAATCCGCAACGTTGAAGAATCCCGAACGGACGGATAGATCACCCGTGAGCACGCCATCGTCGAAGGTGTAGTCGAACAGGTTATTGACGATTCCGGAAGCGGTGAAACTACTTTGCTCCAGGGTAGCAGCGGCATTGGCGATCTCCAGGCGGTTGGGCTTGATGTTGCCCGTCACGCGGAGGTCTTTAGGTCGGTAGGTGCCGTAGGCGAGCTCCTTGATGTCAGCATCCACGTCGAAGTCAAAGCGATCGAAGATCTCCATAGACTCGCTTTCCGCTGTGGAAGCAGTGGCCGGACCGTTTAATTCAGCCGGACTGCTCACCCGGTCGGGCTCTTCCTCGACCATCCACTCGTCGGCATCGAAGAAGTTGGAGCGCAGGGTGACGCTGCCCCGCATGGTCTGCTCGGGGCTAAAGTAGGCCAGTATATTATTGATCTTACCGGATGCGGAGATGTCACTGCGCCCCAGGGTAGCGGTGAACTGCTGCAGGTCAACGAACTGCGGACTGAACTCCGCCCGCGCCTGGGCGATCCGCACCGGGGGGGTACCCTCCGCCGCGTACACCAGGTTGCTGATCAGCACATCACCGGCAAGGTCGACCTCGGCGTAGCGGCCGGCGTCAATGGCGCTTTGCCGTACGTTGGCGGCCGTGATATCGGCCACGATGCGGCCGGCTAATTCACTGACGCCCTCCAGCGGAATAGCGGAAGACCACTTCGCCAGGTCGAGCGTGCCCTTGATGCGGGCGTCTATGTTTGGATCGGACAGCGGGGTACGTAGTTTAAAGAGACCGGTAAAGGGGTCACCCCCCAGGTTGAAATCGAAGCGTGGGATATCGACCACCAGTTGGTTGAGGTCGCTGGACGGGCTGGTTACAGCTAGCTGGGCATCGATACCCGTAATGCCAACTGGTCGGCCCGGGTACTGCACGCTGCCTCCGCTTATATCACTCTGAACCGTGAAGGCGGGGTAGACTTCCTGCTCACTATTAAAGGTACCGTCAACGGTTCCCGACAGGGTGAAGGTGCCGCCGGTCTTTACCCGTTCGTAGCCTTCGGTATACGCCGCGGGGACGATACTCCAGAGCTGGCGAAAATCATTGGCCGGGGCCTGGTAGGTCAGGTCGAAGTCGATGTCGTCATTCTCCTGCAGGTCAATGCTTCCACCAAACTCCAGACGGAGCGCATTGAGGTCTACGCGGTTGTCCTTGAAGGTGTAGCGAAATTCGTCGGCATCGATGTTGACGATAGCATCAGCGTCCAGGCGCACTTCATCCAGATAGGTCAGTCCGCCCTGCTGTAGGGTAAAGGCATCGGCCTGGGCCTGAGTCGTGAGGTCGAATACGGAGGCCGTGAAGTCACCGTCGCCGGTAGCCTGCATACCGGTAAGTTTGATATAGGTCTCGGTGGTACGATCATCGTATACTAGGCTACCGTCATTAATGGCGAAGTGGTCCAGCGTTATGAGCATAGTGCCTTCCGTAGAAGCACTCGCACCGGCGTCCGCGCCCGCTGGATCGTCGATGGTGATGAGGTAGTTGGCGAGCTCAGGCGTGAGAACTAAAATATTCACATCGGGCTGCTCCAGGGTGACGGCATCGATCTGGTAGCGGCCCCCTCCGGCGATGACGGACCAAAAACCCAGGTCGACACGGGCCTCCTGACCGGTCACTAGGGGCAGACCGGCGAAGGTGTCGATGCCCACTACGGAGAAGTCTTCGACGACGAGTGAGATGTCCGGGAAGCTACGCAGGAAGCTCACATCGGCATCCGCAAAGTCGACGCGGGCGTTCAGGTTCTCATTGGCGGCAGTCTTGACTCTGGCGACGATCTGATCTTTAAACAGCACGGGGGCGGCAACCAGGAATCCGATCAACAGGACGAAAAAAACGGCAAAACCAATGAGCAGACGTTTGGCGAGTTTCATAAGATAAATTTTAGCGGGAACAGCTTGGTGGGGTGGCTGGTTGGGTATAACCTTTGTGGTAGCGGCTTGTTAGTGCCGCTAGAGTGACTCTGAACGTAGTTTTGCGTCACACCCCGGGGATGATCGCAGTAGGTTATCCCAGTCCTTAAGTATCTCTCATGACCGCAGCCGGTATCGACTACACACTTATTAACAGTCCGCAGGGCCTACAACAGTTTGCCGATCTTCACCGGGGGGTGGACTGGATGGGCTTCGACACGGAATTCATCGGCGAGAAACGCTACCACACCCTGCTGTGCCTGATACAGATCAGCAGCGAACACGGATACTACCTGCTCGACCCCCTGGCCGTAGACGATCTTACCCCCTTTCTAGACATCATACAGGACCCCGCCGTGGTCAAGATCACCCACGCCGGCGACAACGATTACCGTCTGCTCTACCGCGCACACGGTATCACCCCGGCCAACGTATTCGATACTCAGGTAGCCGCCGCCTTCATCGGCCACCGCTATCCTACGAGCTTTGCTAAGCTGGTCGAGGCGGAGACGGGGGAGAGCGTAGGGAAGGGCTACGCCGTCACCGACTGGTCGCGCCGCCCCATGAGCGACAAGCAGATCAAGTACGCACTGTACGATGTAGTATACCTGCGTCAGCTGTACGATATCATTACGGACAAGTTGCGCACCAACGATCGCCTGGACTGGGCCCTGGAAGAGTGTGCACTGATGACGGACGGCGATTACTACTACCGCGATCCGAACCACGAGTTGCTGCACAGCAACATCGCCCGTAGCAGTAAAACGAAAGATCGGGTCTTCCTGCTGCGCCTATTCGAATGGCGCCGTTCGCAGGCTGAAAAGCGGAACTACTCGAAGGAAATGATCCTGCCGGGAAAGATCATCGGTCAGCTCGTGCGCGGCGTCCGCGGCGGCAAGGAGAGTATGATGGAAAACCGGCGACTACCGGGCAAGACCGTGAGTCGGCACGGAGATCTTTTCGTGGACTTCTACAACACTCCCGCCACGCCGGAGGAACTCACGATCGTCAAACAGATCCAGCGTACTACCCAGGAGGATGAGGATGACGATATGATCATCGAACTGCTCTACCTGCTCATGAAGTACCGGGCCGCAGAGGCTAATATCAGCCATGCCCTGGTCATGCCCCGTAATGCGATCAAGCGGATGAAGCAGGAAGAATCTATCCGCCAGAGTATTCTGGGCTCCGGCTGGCGCCGCGAGCTACTCGGGGAGGATTTCGTGGGCTGGCTAAAGCACTTCGACCGGCTTGCCATGCGCATCGAGGGCGGCAAGATCAGTCTGAACGTGCGGGAAGCCGAGCCGGTGAAGTAGTCACCTGGCGGGCTAAATCTGAATAGATCTTCAGGAGCTTAGGAGCTTCGACTTCCCAACAGAGGTCGCGCGCTGCTGCGTGGCAGTTGGCCTGTAACTGTACATACCGATCGGGCTGATCGATAAGTTCTCGTATGACCGCTGCCAGCGCTGTCGGAGAAAGGGTAGGGAGTAGTGAGAACACATCGTACTGTACGTGAATCGCCCGGTATTCCGGGAAGTCCATCTGTACGCTGGGCAGGCCAGCCTGTATGTAATCGAGCGACTTATTGGCGAGACTGTAGTAGTAGCTCGGACTAGAATCGGCCAGTAGGTTGAGGCCTAGCCAGGCTTGCGCCGTGAGCGCTGGCAGGTCGGCTGGTGGTGTAAAGCCGGCGAACCATACCCGGTTGCTGACGCCAAATTCCACGGCGATGCGCTGGAGTGGTTCGAGTTCAGGACCGGAGCCTACGATCCATAGCTTACAACTAGATGGTAAGAGGGGTAGCGCTTCAATGGCTGTAGCTAGACCGCGCCCTGGGTTGAGCATACCCTGGTACAGTATTACTCCTTCAGAATTTTCTTTATTTGTATACTCGATCTGCTCTGGTACATTTCGAATGACCTCAAATGTAATCTTATAGTCCTCCTCAAGTAGCTCGGCCAGCGCAGGGCCGACCGTATAGCGTGCATCGGTACGAGGAACGAGCCGGCGGCCTACCGTTCGCCAAATCCGACGGATGAGGGGGCGGTGGACCACCTCGGGCGTCTCACTAAACCATTCGTGCGCATCGTACACAATTTTAGTGTCGGGACTACGCAGGAAGCTGACCGCCAATAAAGTATCCAGATCGACTGCACAGATTACCTCCGCGGTCTGCTGGCGGAGGTAGTTCCTTAGGCGGTACGTGTATTCGAGATAGAACCGCTTCCCAGAGTGCCAGCGGCAGCGTAGACGATGCGTACGGTAGGTGCGCGACTCAAGTGGGGGGCTACCGGGTAGCCACCGTCCTAGCAGGAGAACGTCGTGACCGGCGGCCTGCAGGGTCGTGCATATCCGGTCCATCCGCTGATCGTGGCTCAGGTCATTCGTGACCGTGCAGATGATTCTCATGGGTGACGCAGCTTATCTCCAGTTTTTACGATGATGCCTTCGTTCAGCAGGGTCTGTAGGTAGCCAGTGACGGCTTCCGCAGTCAGACTGGAGAATGCACTCACGACTTCAGGGATACTCACCTCTCCGGTGGGTTCGAGAAGTTCCATGACCTTCACGTACACCTGCCGGTTATTCGGGGGGGCTACCTGCGCTTTGCGGCACACGTCGCAGTTGCCGCAGGCCGGAGCGTCCGACTCTCCGAAGTACTGCAGTAAGAGTTGGGAGCGGCACTGCTGATCGCCCTCACAGTAAGCGATCATCGTATCGACCCGGTGCCGGGTGCGTTCTTTCAGGAAGCGGTAGCGGACTTCATCGATGCGCAGATTAGTAGGATCGATGCGCTCCTCGACGAACACGATCTGCGGTCCCTCACGCTCGGGGATGTAATCAATGATGCCGTCGCCACGCAGCTTATGCAGGATTCGGCGCAGTTCTTCCACGGTGAGTTGCAGGAAGTTGGCCAGGCTGCCCTCCCGCAACTGCACCGGGTTGGTAAACGCTCCCTGGGTAGTGCGTAGAATGGACTTCACCATACGGTCGATCCGGGGGTTTTTGAGCTGGTAGTCGTAGAGTTGTTGCTTGGTCACAATGAACTGAAGCTGCGCGGCTTGTACCAGGTCTTCGGTGAGAATGATATACCCCGCCTGCTCGAGTGCTTTGAGTCCGCTGTAGGCCTGCCGAATATCGAATCCGAAGTTCTGACTGAAGCGGGTAAGGTCGAACGCATAGGTTTCGCCCTGCCCCCCACCGACGGCGAGTTGTAGGTAGCTGCCCAGCGCGCGGTACATG
This sequence comes from Neolewinella maritima, assembly GCF_923081025.1. Lineage (GTDB taxonomy): Bacteria > Bacteroidota > Bacteroidia > Chitinophagales > Saprospiraceae > Neolewinella > Neolewinella maritima. The sequence continues at coordinate 1,639,650 of NZ_CAKLPZ010000001.1, forward strand.
CGTTTGATCTCGGGTATGGGGGGGTAGGAGTAGGTCCAGTTACGGATCAGTCGTTCCCCGTCACTAGAGTGGTATAGCATGACCGCGTAGCTCGTCGTCCCATCCCGCCCGCCGCGACCAGCCTCCTGAAAGTAGGCCTCGGGACTATCCGGAGGACCATAGTGGATCACCGAACGCACGTTAGGCTTGTCGATCCCCATGCCAAAGGCGTTGGTGGCCACGATGACGCGTAGCTTATCCTCGATCCAGTCGCCCTGCCGCTGGTCCTTTTCCGCAGGTTCGAGACCCGCATGAAAGGCCGCAGCCGGTATATTTCTCCGACTAAGCTTATGGGCCAGTTCCTTGGTGAGGCCCCGGCTGCGGACATACACGATGCTGCTACCACTAACGCCCTCCAGCACGCGGACGAGCTGGTCTTCTTTGCCGGGCGGACGGCGCACGATGTACGCCAGGTTCTCGCGGGCAAAGCTTTGCTGGAACACTCCCCGCCGGTCACCGAAGACAAGCTTCTCCTGGATATCGGTGATCACTTCCGGAGTCGCCGTAGCGGTGACGGCGATGAGGGGTACGTCGGGGTGAAGCTCCCGCAGCTCGGCGATGCGTAAGTAGGCTGGTCTGAAGTCGTAGCCCCACTGACTGATGCAGTGGGCTTCGTCTACCGCAATCTGTACTACCGGCATCCTACGGATGCGCTCCCTGGCCAGGTCGGTAAGCAGGCGCTCCGGACTGAGGTAGAGCAGCTTGGTATTTCCGTAGACCGCATTGTCGAGAATGCGGTCGATTTCCTGATTGCGGAGTCCGCTGTAGATAGCCTCGGCCACAATACCGCGTTCACGCAGTTGACGTACCTGATCCTTCATCAGGGCGATCAGAGGGGATACGACCAGGGTCACACCCTCCAACGCCAGCGCCGGAATTTGAAAACAAAGGCTCTTCCCGCCACCGGTTGGCAGCAGCGCAAGTGTGTCCTTTCCAGCCAGGACGCTGCTGATGATCTCTTCCTGCAGCGGACGAAAGGCCGGGTATCCCCAGTAGCGCCGTAAAATGTCGAGAGGTGCCTCCATACCGTGGTGGTAAGCTACGACTTCCGCCCGGGTCCCGTGCAGCTGTATTACCAGCGCCGGCGGTCTAGGGAGAGCACCGTTAAGAGTAGAAACAGTGCCGTAAGCGTCATAAAGTACATGACGTCACGCGTGTCGATAAGTCCGCGGCCTAAACGCTGAAAGTGGTCCTGCATACCCAGGCTTGCGATGAGCTGATCGCCGTTGCCATAGAATACTGGCAGGGCGGCCAGGTAGTCGAAGCCGAAGTAACACCAGAAGCTCAGGGCCAGAGCTAGCAGAAAGCTCACGATCTGATTGGTAGTCAACGCGCTGGCAAACAGTCCGATCGCCACGAAGGCCATACTGAGAAATAACAGTCCGAGGTAGCTACCCAGGGTGCCGCCCATGTCGATGTTGCCAACTGGCTCACCGAGTTGGTACACGGTGTAGTAGTAGAGTAGGGTGGGGAGTAGTGCGATCACGACCAGGGTCAAACAGGCCAGGAACTTACCCAGCACGATATCCCAGTCCCGGAGCGGACGGGTGAGCAGTAGTTCGATGGCTCCCGTCTGTCGTTCCTCCGCCAGCGCGCGCATACAGATGGCCGGGATCAGAAAGAGTAGCACGTTGGGAGCGAGCCGGAAGAAGGGGCCCAGACTTGCATAGCCATAAGTAAGCAGGCTTGTGTCCGGAAAGACGAACAGGAACAAACCCATCACTATCAAGAAAACGCCGATCACGACGTAGCCGATCAGGCTGGCGAAGAATCCGGATATCTCCTTGCGGTATATAGCTAGCATTTAGTGCGTGCGCGGTGGGGGGGAGAGGTAGAGGGGGTGGCGGTCGTTGTACAATTGCAGCGCCCGCAGCAACCGCGCCGTATCATCGACCGGGGCCCGTTCCAGGGCAGTGACCAGGTCCTCCTCCGTGGCGATGAGGCGAAGCACCGTAGGCCGGTCCAGGGGTACCCGCCGGCCGGTGGCTACCTCCAGCACCCGGTACAGGCGCCGCTGCCGGTCTCGCTCCACAAAGGCCTGCCGGAAGGGCTGGCCCGTGGCCGGATTGTATGCCTTCATGAGTTGCCGGCTGTGCACTAGCGTATCGTACTGCAGGGTAGCGTAGCGGCCGGCCGTGCGCAGACCGGCGAATTCATGGTAGCCTCGCTTGGCATCCTCCCGCACGAAGTAGTAGGGTAGACCATCCAGGACGATCGCGTAAGGAGCGTCATGCGTACCTGCGCGGTAGCCGAAGTTGTCGATCTGCACCCGGTAGTCATCGGGTAGTTGCACCATCTCGCCCTCAATATTATCCCAGCTTAGGTCTGGCGTATTGGCCAGCAGCGCATCATTGTCAAGGTATACGCCGTCTGCAAACCGTAGGTCAGCGGTGAATACTCGATCCTGAGCGAACAGAAGCACCGGCAACAGGAGTAGGAATAGGGTCTGGGTCACGATCCAAAGGTAGTTATCCGGGGGCAGTGAGGGCCCGGAAGACCTCCTCCACGCTCAGCTCTTCCGGACTCATCGTAAGTAGGGTTAGCTGATTCGCTACCGCAAAGTGAAAGACCGCGGCCCGAATATCGGCTCCCTCCCGTAGGTGGAGCCGATAGGTATGCGGCGATCTACCGGCGCTGATGCGTTGCACGCCGTCCAGTTGCGCCAGGTCGGCGGGCTCCGCAGACCGGTCAAATTCTACCAGCAGTGACCGCTCCCCACGCATCCGCCGCTGCAGTCGTTCGATGGGGTCGTCAGCCACCAGCCTGCCGCGATCGATGATGACCACCCGGTCGCAGATCGCCTGCACTTCCTGCATGATGTGAGTACTGAAGATGACGGTCTTTTCGCGGCCCAACTCCTGTATCAGGGTGCGAATCTCGGCTAACTGGTTGGGGTCTAGTCCGCTGGTAGGTTCGTCCAGGATCAGCACCTGCGGGTCGTGCAGTAGCGCCTGTGCCAGACCCACCCGCTGCCGGTAGCCCTTAGATAAGGCACCGATCTGCTTATGCGCTTCCCGCCCGAGTCCGGTGCGGTCGATCAGGGTAGCGATCCGCGTACGGGCGTCCGGTACCCGGTTGGCGCGGGCCGCAAACTGCAGGTACTCCCGCACGTACATATCCTTATAGAGCGGGTTGTGCTCGGGCAGGTAGCCTACCGAGCGGCGGACGGCCAGGCTGTGCGTGGTCACGTCGTAGCCCGCCACGCTAGCCGTACCACTGCTCTGCGAAAGGTAGCCGGTAAGGATTTTAAGGGTGGTCGTTTTTCCGGCCCCGTTCGGACCCAGAAAGCCCAGTACCTGACCCGGCTCGGCGCGGAAGCTGATCCCGTCCAGGGCCAGCTGCTTACCGTAGCGTTTGGTGAGGGAGTCGACCTGTACTGACATACTGCTGTAACGTTGCCGGCCCTAGCCTGGTGTGGGGTCGCCCCGGTACCCGATGTGAAAAAGCGCGTCACCCTGACCGACCACCGCCCCATTGTTGTGGCCAATGATGAAGCCATTGCGGGGACACAGGATGCGTTTGTTGGGTTTCACCCCGTGGGGATCGAAGATGGTACCGATGGGCTCGCCTTTGCGCACTGGATAGCCGCTGCGCTTAGTCCACTGAAACAGACCGGCGCGACTAGCACGTACCCAGGCACTGTGGGTGACTTCGTGCGGTACGCGGGCAAAGGGATCGGAGACCGGTTCGAGCATACCGCGTGCGGCTAAAAGCCGCTTGATGCCCGCCAGTCCTTCGGTGATGCTCTGTCCGTCGTACCGAAGATTTTCACCGCCTTCATAGGTCAACACCGATAGATTCAGGGCCTTACGGGCCGAGCGGCGCAGCGACTTGATCGGTGCGCGCGCGGCTAGCAGCACCGGGGGTGCGAACTGCTGGGCAGCCAGTAGGGCCACCTCATCGTCGGGGGTATAGCGAATCTGGGGATAATTGAATACGCCGCGGCCGCCGGTATGAAAGTCGACGGCCAGATCGCAGTGGGCTAGCAGGTTGCGGCTAAGTCCGCTGGCGATCCGGCTGGCGAGGGATCCGCTTACACTGCCCGGGAAGCTGCGGTTCACGTCCTTACCGTCGGGTACGTCGCGGCTGAAGTTGTCAAAGCCGTAGACGTTGAGCAGGGGCACTACTACGACGGTACCCGCGGTAAGCTTGTTGTAGACTTTCTGTCGCAGGCTACGCCGCAGGATCTCGACGCCGTTGATCTCGTCGCCGTGTACACCGGCAAGAAACAGGATCGTGGGGCCCGGTTTAAAGCTGCGGAATACGTGAGCTACAATGGATACGGCACTACCGCTCGGCAGCTGACCGGCCACGAGTTCGACCACGCCGGACTGCCCGGGGTAGAATTCACCATTCGCGACGGTGAGTGGAGCGATGTCTTTCATACTTTGCGTACTGCGTATTCGATAATTGCCCCCGCTATGTCTACCCCCGTGGCCGTCTCGATCCCTTCCAGACCCGGACTGGCGTTGACCTCCATGACCAGCGCGCCACGCTTGCTGGAAATAAGGTCCACCCCGGCCACCTCTACGCCGATCAGGGCGGCGGTGCGTAGTACGGTGCGCTGATCTTCGGCACTTAGCGTAACGGATGTGGCAGTAGCACCGCGGTGCATGTTGGCCCGAAACTCACCGGGGGCCGCGGTGCGTTCCATAGCGGCTACGATGCGATCACCAACAACCAAAGCACGGATGTCCTTACCCTCGGACTCACGCACGTACTCCTGTAGTAGCACGCTGGGCTGTAGCTGAAGGAATCCCTCCACGAGCCGCTGCAGCTGGTGCATGTTGTGGGCCAGTGCTACGCCTACCCCATGGGTACTCTCCAACAATTTGACCACTACCGGAAATGGAGCCAGCTTCTTGGCAATGAGCCGGGCTTCAAAGATGGAGTGGCAGAGTACCGTGCGTGGCACATCTATACCCGCTTCGGTGAGGCGTTGCAGGCAGCAGCTCTTGTCGCGTGCCAGCAGTAGGGCGTCCGCCGACAGCGTATGCGGGATGCCGAGTACGTTCAACTGGCGAATAATTGACACGCCTCGGTGGGTAATATTAGCGCCGATACGCGGTATAGCGACCTGCCCTATCCGCAGGGCGGAACCATTATGGAGTAGCGCGCTTTTACTGCCGTTTAGAAAGGGACTACACAGGGCATGGTCGACGATGTCTACCGAATGATCCTGCTGTTCTGCGGCCTCTACCAGCCGGCGGGTGCTGTACAGACTGGGGCCACGGGAGAAAACGGTTATCCGCATGGCCGCAAAGGTAAGTTGGCTTTTTGTCTATCTTTCCGAACCGACCATATTCCTCACGATAGTATACACAGCAGCGCGTCTCGATCGCTATCGGGGCCGCATCCGCACGATAAATCACCGACATGCGTTACCTGGCATATCTTCTTCTCCTGGCGGCATACGGCTGCGCAAATACTTCCGCACCCGCTGCCGAGTCACCTACGACAGAAGCCTCCGAGTCCGGTCCACTCGCCTTCAGTAGTCACGAGATCGTGGATACCGTCAACACCTGGTGGGCTCTCACCATCGGTGATGTCACCGGCGACGGACTGATGGATGCAGTGTACATCAATAACAATGCCCACGGAGGTCATCTCGCCTACCGCAGCGGACAATCCGAGGTAGGCATGTGGGAAGAAACCATTATTGCGCAGGCCCCACCGACTGGCGGCACCTTCGCCTCCGGTGACCTGGAGACCGGCGACATGGACGGCGATGGGGATGTGGACGTACTAGCCGTAAAGCATACTGGTGAGTGGGACGATGCAGCAGCACCCGCCGAGGTATTCTGGTACGAAGCGCCCGACTGGACCCCCCACACCGTAGGTGAAGCCCGGGGTGCGGTAAAGGATTTGAGTATCGCCGACTTCGACGCAGACGGGCGTAACGACCTGGCGGTGCTGACCTTCGAAAACGAGAACCTGCGCATCCACCGTAGCAATCCGGACGGCACCTCTACGCTGGTGGCGGATCTGACCGCCCCGGGTCTGCACGAGGGTATGGATGTGGGCGACCTGGACGGCGACGGGGATACCGACGTAGCCGTCAACGGGTATGCATTCATGAACCCGGGGGGAGATCTGAGCGGCGAATGGACCCGTGAAACCCTGAGCGATCGCTGGCACAACCAAACCGGTGACTGGTCAGCCAACGGTACTAAGAACGCGGTAGCGGACCTGGACGGCGATGGGCGTCCTGAGGTGTTCATCAGTCACAGCGAGCGCGCCGGCTACCCCCTGGCGGTCTATAAGCGGGATGCTGATGGAAACTGGATGGAGACCATCATCCTGGATAGTATTCCCGCCGCCCATACCCTGCAGGTCTTCGATATGGATGGCGATGGAGATCTGGACATCGTCACCGGCATCAATAAGGGGCGCGCGGTCAACCTCAGTGTAGACCACTTCGAGGTGATGGTGCTGGTGAACGACGGTAACGGAACCTTCACCCCCGAAGTCGTAGCGGAGGACGGTATTTACAACGGCCGCGTAGCAGACTTCGAGGGAGACGGCGACTACGACATTTTCCGCCTGCCGGAGCATGAAGCCACGAGCCTATACCTGTTAGAGAACAAAACCGACCAGCCCAACTAATATGACTAAAGTGTACTACCGCTATGCCTTACTGCTGGCCCTCAGCTACCTGCTCCTGGCCTGCGGCAATCCCGCCGATGACTTCAGGCGCGGCTACGCAGACGCCGGTACTGCACGTAGCGCAGACAGCGATGATACCGAACAACTGCCCACCGACCGCTGGACATACATCGAGGTAGACAGCGCAAAAACCATGTGGGGCGACTACGACAGTCCCGACTGGCTGCGCTACTTCGGCCTCGCTGCGGGCGATCTGAACGGCGATGGCTACCTGGATATCGTGACCGGGCGCAATGTCTACCTCAACGCGGGCGATAGTATGACGGGTAGCTGGCGTAAGCTCGATCTAGGACGAAACGTGGACGCCAACCTGATTATCGATTACCAGGACCGGCCGGCCATCCTGGCCGAAGCACTACCCGACGTGGTACTCTTTACCGGCAATGCTGACGGTACGGACTGGACGGAGCAGCGAATCGTCGCCCAGGTACCCGCCACCGGGCATCACAACGGTCAGGGTTATAAGGTAGCCGACGTATTCGCGGAGCACGGTGATGAGGAGGTGATCTACGCCAGTCTCGGGGGACTATACATCCTCGATCCCAGCACTCCCGAACCCTGGACGGTAACGCTGGCGGGAAAGGATGCCTCGGATGAAGGCTTCGGAGTAGCTGACATCGACGGCGACGGCGACCTGGACCTGATCAGCGGGTTCCGGACCGAAGGAGGTGATCCTGAGGTACCTACCGTCGTAGTCTGGTTCGAAAACCCGGGGACCATCACGCCAAACTGGACCCGCCACGAAATTGGCACTACCGTACACGCTACCGACCGCGTGGAGGCCGCCGACCTGAATGGAGACGGCAAAACCGACGTAGTAGTGGCCGAGGAGCGGTACCCCGGTCTGGAGCCCGACGCGAGTCTGTTCGCTTACCTACAGCAGGACACCGGCTGGGTGCGTACTAAAGTCGTAACGCAGTACAGCATGAATAATCTGAGTTTGCCTGACCTCAACCAGGATGGATACGCCGATATAGTCACCAGCGAACACAAGGGACCTGGCCTTAGCCTGCAGGTCTGGCTAAATGACGGTGGGGCTAACTTCACCCGTCAGGAAATTGACGGTGGCAAAGAAAGCCACCTGGGAGCCCAGCCTTACGACCTCGACGGCGACGGCGACCTGGACCTGATCAGTATCGGCTGGGACCAACACCAGTACGTACACGTGTGGCGCAACGACGCCATTCAATAGCCTATGAATCAACTCAGTCCCGCAGCGTATTTCACCCAACAGGACCAGTACACCCTACTTGATGTGCGCAGTCCTGCGGAGTACCAGCAGGGACACATCGACGGGGCCGTAAGCCTACCGCTATTCGATGATACGGAGCGGGCAGAGGTGGGCACCCTATACAAGCGGACGAGCCCCGACGCGGCCCTACTGCGCGGACTCGAGTTGGTAGGCAACAAGATGCGGCCACTAGTGGAACAAGCCAGAACCGCCGCCCCGTCCAACCGCGTAGTGGTGCAGTGCTGGCGCGGCGGTCAGCGTAGTGCCAGCGTCGGCTGGCTATTAGAGCAGGCGGGATTTCAGGTCAGTCAGCTGTCTGGCGGCTACAAAGCATACCGGGCCTACGCGCGGCAGTATCTGGCCGAGAGTCCGCACGAGCTGCGGGTGCTGAGCGGTCCGACCGGTTCCGGCAAAACCTGGGTGCTGCTTGCCCTGCGGGAGCTAGGCGCTTCGGTCGTGGATCTGGAGGGGCTGGCTAATCACAAGGGGTCCTCCTTCGGATCACTCGGCGAAGATCCGCAACCCAGTTCCGAAGCCTTCGAGAACATGCTGTTCGCCGCGCTGCACGTACTGCCTACCGATCGTCCGGTGTGGGTCGAAGACGAGAGCCGGCTCATCGGACGGGTATGCCAACCCGATGCGTTCTACGACCGGCTAGTGACGGCACCCGCCGTAGAGCTCCGGCAGCCGCTAGACTGGCGGGTTGATAATCTCGTGCGCGACTACGCTGGCTATCCCCCCGAAGGACTAGCTGCAGCCTTCACGCGGCTACGGAAGAAACTCGGCGGACAGCACCTGCAACGTGCCCTGGAAGCGCTGGAGCAGCAGGACTTCGCCACCGCCTGCCGGATCGCGCTGGTCTACTACGATAAAGCCTACGCGCACTATGGCGAACGCAAGGAAAACAAACCGGTGCGTACCGTAGAGGCTACCTCTCCCCATGCTACCGATATCGCCCGTCAACTGTTAGTTGATGCGTAGGCTGATCCATCACGTGGAACGGCTCGTAGCGTACCTGGGTACCGCCGCCGGCTACCTCAACCTGGTGCTGATCGTATTGGTGGTAGTGGATGTCTTCCTCCGCTGGACATTTTCCCTTACCGCCGCCTGGGTGATCGAACTGGAATGGCACCTCTTCGCACTCGTTTTCTTGCTGGGAATACCGTATGCGCTGCAGCAGGATCGTCACGTACGGGTAGACCTGTTCTACGAGCGCTTCCGGCCCCGGGACAAGCGCACGGTAAACGTGATCGGTACCCTCCTTTTCCTGCTACCCTGGGCCGCCGTACTGTTCATCACCAGCTCGCAGTACGCCGCCGAGGCCTGGCGGGCGGGGGAGGGGAGTCCTAATCCGAACGGCATCCCCTACTTCTTTCCCATCAAGGCGGTCGTGCCACTCGCCGCGGCCCTGTTGTTTGTACAGGGACTTGCGCAGTTGTGGAAGGAGCGCCAAGCCAGCGTCACGTGAGCCTAGCAGTTATAGCGCTCATCCTGTTCGTCAGCATCTTTTTACTGGTGCTGTACGGCTACCCCGTCGCCTTCACACTGGGCGGACTGAGCCTGCTCTACGCATTCTGTTTCCTGGACATCAATGTCCTTACGCTACTCCCCAACCGGGTGATGGGTGTGATGGATAATGCGGTGCTGCTGGCTGTCCCCCTCTTCGTCTTCATGGGCATCATGCTGGAGAAAAGCGGTCTTGCCGAGCGTATGCTCAATAGTATGGCCAGTCTGTTCGGATCGGTCCGGGGTGGTATGGCGGTCTCGGTCGTAGTGGTGGGTGCGCTGCTGGCCGCATCGACGGGTATTGTCGGAGCTACGGTAATCACGATGGGACTGATCAGCCTGCCCCCCATGTTGCGCCGGGGTTACCCGCCCGCTCTAGCTACGGGAGTGATTGCGGCCTCCGGTACGCTGGGGCAGATCATTCCCCCGTCGGTAGTACTGGTTCTGCTCGGCAGCGTGCTGCAGGTCAGTGTCGGTGGACTCTTCCGTGCGGCCCTCTATCCGAGCCTCTTGCTGGTAGGCGCATACATCGTCTACATTCTAGTCCTGGGTGTACTACAACCTAGTAAATTTCCTCCAGCGGATAAAGAGCTCATATGGAACCGGGCACTGATGGTCAGCGTATTGCAGAGTTTATTTCTGCCCCTTTTGCTGATCGTCGCAGTACTAGGTAGTATCCTGGCCGGCGTTGCCTCACCGACGGAAGCTGCGGGGGTCGGGGCCGCCGGTGCGGTGCTATTGACCTGGATGCAGGGCCGGTTAAGCTGGTTGGTGACCCGCGAGGTGTGTCGGGATACGACGCACTTGACAAGTATGGTCTTTATGATTCTCCTGGGGGCTACGACCTTCTCCCTGGTATTTCGGGAGTTGGGGGGTGACCGTTTCCTGGTCAGCCTGATCGAGCGTAGTGACCTGCCGGAATATCAGTTCCTGGCCCTCGTGATGGTCGTCGTGTTTGTGGCAGGCTTCTTTATCGACTTCATCGAGATCGTCTTCATCATCGTACCGGTCGTGACGCCGGTTTTCGTAGCCTACGGGACGGACCTGATCTGGTTGGGTATTTTGCTGGGAATCAACTTACAAACCAGCTTCCTCTCCCCACCGTTCGGCTTTGCACTCTTCTATCTGAAGGGGGTGGCTCCGCCGGAGGTGACTACCGGTCACCTGTACCGGGGTATCGTGCCCTTCCTGATTATCCAAGTGCTGCTCCTAATCGTGGTGGTGTTTTTCCCACACTGGCTCGGAATAGTTTAATGTCGGCGGTCACGGTCTAGGTGATCGGTTCGATGGCGTTCTTGGGTACGGCGAAATCGACCACTACGTCGTTGTCATCTACAATCAGACAGAGTAGTCCGGCCAGGAAGAAGGACACGGCGCCGATCACCAGCGCGTAGATGGATACGTTGCCGAAAAAGGTGCGCAGAATGAAGCCCAGGATGCCCGCCGCTACGATCTGCGGAATGACGATGAAGAAGTTGAACACCCCCATGTAGTAGCCCATCTTATTGGCCGGAAGTATACTGGAGATGATGGCGTAGGGCATGGAGAGAATGCTAGCCCAGGCAATACCCACGCCAACCATACTGATCAACAACAGATTAGCGTCGCTGATGAAGAGTACGGAGAGCAGCCCCAGACCACCACAGAACAGCGCTAGCAGATGGGTGATCCGGCGACTTATACGCTTGGCTACTACCGGCAGTACAAAGGCCACCAGGGCCGCTATTCCGTTGTAAACGGCAAAGCACACGCCCACCCAGTCGGCCCCCTCATTGTATACTGCAGAGGTGGTGTCGGTAGTACCGTACACATAGCTGGTCACCGCGGAGGTCATATAGATCCACATGGCGAACAGCGCAAACCAGCTAAAGAACTGTACGGCGGACAGCTGCACCATCGTCTTCGGCATGTGAAAGATACCCAGGAAGGATTCCTTGATGCCGTCGAAAATGCCTACCGCAGCGTTTTCCTCCCGCAGCTTGGTAAGATCGTCAGGCGGGTACTCCTGGGTATTGAACACCGTCCACATGACGGCCAGGAAGTAGGCCACGCCACCCAGGTAGAAAGATAGCCGTACGGCGTCCGGGATAGCACCGTCCGGTGCGGTGTTCTCGACGCCCAGCCAGTTGGTGAGTATCCAGGGGAGGGCCGAGGCGATCACCGCTCCGGTGCCGATGAAGAAGCTCTGCATGGCGAATCCACTGGTCCGCTGCTCATTCGGTAGCATATCGCCAACGAAAGCCCGGAAGGGTTCCATACTGATGTTGATGGACGCATCGAGTAGCCAGAGCATGATCACGGCCATCCAGAGGGCCGTGGAGTTGGGCATGAGGAACAAGGCAACCGTAGCCAGTAGAGCGCCTACGGCAAAGAAGGGTCGCCGGCGGCCCCAACGCTCGCTCCAGGTACGGTCGCTGTAGTAGCCGATGATGGGCTGTACGAGTAGGCCGGTCACGGGGGCGGCCAGCCAGAGGATGGGTAGCTCGTCCTGCGAAGCCCCCAGTGTTTCGAAGATGCGGCTGACGTTGGCGTTCTGTAGCGCGAAGCCAAACTGAATCCCCAAGAAGCCAAAACTCATGTTCCAAATTTGCCAGAAGCTGAGCCTGGGCTTGGTTGAACCGATCGATACCTGTGACATGACGGCCAATATAGCTTTAGCGACTCCACATCGGTAAAATCTTTGCACCTGCGGCCGCGGCAGACCTAACTATCGATGAGTGGCTATCGTATCTTGGCCCGCGAAATCAACCCACCTATGGCTACCACGACCTCCCTGCTTTCCGATCGCGTACTACAAATGGAAGAATCCGCTACGCTGCGCATGGCCCAGCTGGGCCGGGAGGTGAAGGCTAAGGGCCATGACGTGATCAGCCTGAGCCTGGGTGAACCAGACTTTGATACCCCCGAGCACATCAAGCAGGCGGCTAAGGAAGCCCTCGATCTGGGCCTGACCAAGTACACCCCCGTACCGGGTACCGCGGACTTGAAGAAGGCCGTATCGGACAAGTTTAAGCGCGAGAACGGACTGGACTATGCCCCAGGACAGATCGTGGTAAGTACCGGGGCTAAGCAGAGTATCGCGAACGTCTGCTATGCGCTACTGAACCCTGGAGATGAGGTCATTATTCTGGCGCCGTTCTGGGTCAGCTACTCCGCTATGGTGGAGGTGGCCGGGGGCAAGCCCGTCATCGTAGGTGCGGGCATCGAGGATGACTTCAAGGTGAGTCCTGCCGACATTGCAGCAGCCATCACGGACCGCACCAAATTCATCCTGTTCTCCTCACCCTGTAATCCTACGGGATCGGTCTATACCTCCGAAGAGCTCGGCGCCATCGCCCGGATGCTGGCCGACTACCCCGACCTGTACGTGGTGGCCGACGAAATCTACGAGCACATCAACTTCACGGGTGCGCACGCCAGTATCGGTACGTTTCCGGAAGTGAAGGACCGGACCATCACCGTGAATGGATTCTCAAAGGGCTTTGCGATGACCGGTTGGCGCCTGGGCTATCTGGGTGCACCCCAGGAGGTCGCCAGCGCCTGCAGCAAGCTGCAGGGACAGAGCACCAGCGGAGCGAATAGTATCGCGCAGTACGCCGGTGCGCACGCGCTTAATAGCGACCTAGGGCCCACCAAGGCAATGAAGGAAGCCTTTGCCCGGCGTCGGGAACTGATTATCGAGGGATTGGAGCAAATCGAGGGACTTAAAGTGAACCGACCACAGGGCGCCTTCTACATTTTCCCGGACGTCAGCGCCTTTTTCGGAAAGTCTAGCGGCGAGTACACGATCAACAATGCCGATGACCTGGCTGAGTACTTGCTGATGAACGCCCACGTGGCCACCGTGACTGGAGACGCCTTCGGTGCACCGAGCTGTCTGCGGATCAGCTACGCAGCTAGCGAGGAGCAATTAAAGCAGGCCGTACAACGGATCGGAGAGGCCCTACGGTCGCTCAACTAGTAGCCGGCTACATCATCGTCCGCATTGCGGGGATCGGCTGCGGCCTGGAGCCGGCCGTCGGGTAACACCAGGATGGCTTTAATCACTGCCATCGACTCTACCTCACGAAATTGGTAGCCGAGGGCGGTCAGGCTGTCTATGGTACCGCCGGTCAGTGCCGCGGACTCGTACAGAATTTGATCGGGTAGCCACTGGTGGTGAAAGCGGGGTGCTCCGACGGCCTCGGGCAGGTCCATGCCGAATTCCACGACGTTGAGAAAGGTCTGTAGTACGGCGGTGATGATGGTAGATCCACCCGGTGCGCCGAGGACCATAAAGAGCTCACCCTCCCGCTCTACGATAGTGGGGGTCATGCTGGAGAGCATCCGTTTACCGGGCTGTATGGCGTTGGCTTCCTTACCGACCAGGCCGAACATGTTGGGCACGCCGGGCTTGGCGCTAAAGTCGTCCATTTCGTTGTTGAGAAAAAAGCCGGCTCCGTCTACCATGACCTTGCTGCCGAAGTTGCCATTCAGCGTGGTGGTGATGCTGACGGCATTACCGAGGCTGTCTACGATACTGATGTGGGTGGTCTCGAAGGTCTCCTTCATGGGCATCAGGCCGGCTACGATGGCGGTGCTGGTGCCGGCAGTATCGCTGCGGTAGTCGGCCATGCGGTCACGCAGGTAGGCATCGTCGAGCAGGCTGTCGACGGGCACGGGGTAGAAGTCACTATCGCCCAGGTACTCCGCCCGGTCGGCGTAGGCGCGCCGCATGGCTTCCACGGTAAGCTGCGTGGCGCGGGGGCTCTGAAAGCCGTACTCCGCCAGGGGATAGTCTTCGAGCATCTCGGTCATCTGCGCCAGTGCAACGCCGCCGCTGCTGCTGGGGGGCATGGAGATGATGGTGTAATCCTTGTACTCTTTTTTGATGGGGGCTTTCCATTTGGGCTGGTAGGCTGCCAGGTCTTCTACGGTAATAAGTCCGCCGCCGCTGCGCATCTCGGCGGCGATGAGAGCAGCTGTTTCACCCCGGTAGAAGCCGTCGCGTCCGTCCGTTTGGATACGGACCAGAGTGGCCCCCAGCTCCGGTTGCTGCACCTGCGACCCCGGCACTACGGTAGTGTCGGAAAACGGGGTAGTGGTATTCTGGGCGGCGAAGTCGGCGTGGTAGCGTTTGATGCGGTCTACTTCCGAGGCGCTGAGGTGGTAGCCGCCTACGGCCAGGTCGATGGCGGGCTGGACCAGGACATCCCAGGGCAGACTGCCGAGGCGCTCGTGCATACTGGCGATGCCGGCTACGGTGCCCGGTACGCCAACGGCAAGATGCCCGAGGGTACTGAGGCCATCCGCTACGTTGCCGGCGGAGTCTAGGTACATGTCGCGACTGGCGGCTGCGGGGGCAGTCTCGCGATAGTCCAGCGTGATGGCCTCGCCGGATGCCGGGCGGTAGACCAGGAATCCACCCCCGCCGATATTGCCGGCACGGGGATAAACGACTGCCATAGCGAAATGGACGGCGACGGCTGCGTCGATGGCGTTGCCACCCTGTCGTAGGATGTCGAGGCCAACTTCAGTGGCCAGGGGGTGGGGGCCGACCACCGCGGCGTGATCGAATACCTCTGCTTTTTGGGCCTCGTAATCTATCCGGGGCTTGTCCCGACAAGCAAATAACAGGACAAGGAGCAGGGGTAGGTACTTCATGGTCTACATTTGCGTGTAAAGTACAGCGCCGCCCGTCAGGGTAGCAAGCCCCTATGGAGAAGCAAACCACCCACCACCTACTCATGGTCCGCCCGGCTAATTTTGCCCGCGCCAGCGAGACCGTTGCCGACAATTCCTTTCAGGAGGTCGTAGCCAATGAAAGTTTTACGGCCATCGGCCAGCGCGCGGTAGCGGAGTTCGATCAATTCGTCGTTCTGCTACGGGAGGCGGGTGTGCAGGTGACCGTCATCGAGGATACCGTTAGTCCCGTAAAACCGGATGCCGTGTTCCCGAACAACTGGTTCAGTACCCATGCGGATGGCGTACTCGTGACCTATCCGACCTTCTGGCCGCAACGCCGCATGGAACGTCGCACGGACGTGATCGAGCAACTGGGGGAGCGGTGTACGATCAGCGATCATATCGATCTGTCGTCCTGGGAAGCGGAGGAGCGCTACCTGGAAAGCACGGGCTGCCTACTACTCGATCGTACAGCGCGCATAGCGTACGCCTGCATCTCCCAGCGCTGTAGTCCGGAGGCCGTCCATGCATGGTGTGAGCGCATGGACTACAAGCCCATCACCTTTCATGGCTATGACCAGCGGGGCGCGGTGATCTACCATACCAACGTAATGATGGCTCTGGGAACTACCCACGCCGTCATCTGCCTGG
The DNA here is from genome assembly GCF_923081025.1 of Neolewinella maritima. Lineage (GTDB taxonomy): Bacteria > Bacteroidota > Bacteroidia > Chitinophagales > Saprospiraceae > Neolewinella > Neolewinella maritima. The sequence continues at coordinate 1,655,407 of NZ_CAKLPZ010000001.1, forward strand.
ATGCCATTACGGATGCTGGAGAGAAGTCTAAGGTCACCGATAGTCTTGCACTATCCGGCAAGCGGATCGTGGGCTTGTCCCAGGACCAGATGGACCAGTTCGCGGGCAACATGCTCGAAGTAGAGACCGCGCAGGGCCCGCTGTGGGTGATGTCTACCTCCGCGCACGCCGCACTCGATCAGGCCCAGCTTGATGCCCTGCTGGAACCGCCCGGTACCCGCATCCTGCATAGCGACCTGGGTACCATCGAACGCTACGGTGGGGGGAGTGCCCGCTGCATGCTGGGGGAAATTTTCCTGCCCATGCAGCATTAACAAACCTTAATTCATCTTAACCCTACCGTAGTATCCGCGCGCAGGGTGCCGGCCTAAATTTGTCGTAAACGTATACGACATGAAACGCCCGCCCCTCTCTCCGTTGCTCCTTGCGCTGGGACTACTGGTGCTGGCGCCCGGCTGTACGTCCGTACAGACCCTCGTAGAATTCGGCAACTACGAGCAAGCCATCGAGGTAGCGCAACGTAAGCTGACCGGCAAGCAAAAGAAGAACCCTAAGTACGTAGCCGCTCTGGAGGAAGCGGTGAACCGGGCCAACGAAGCGGACGTGAACCGCGCCGACTTTATGGTGCGGTCGGATGCTACGGACTGGGTCCGCGTCCACGACCTGTACGACAATATCATGCGCCGGCAGAACGCCCTGCGGCCACTCCTGCCCCTGATCGATAAGAACGGGCGCAAGGCCAATTTTCGCTTCGTCAGGGTGGAACGCTTAGTCGCCGATGCCGCCAAACAGGCCGCCGAGCAGCTGTACCGACAGGGGGCGGCGCAGCTGAGTGCGGGTCGCAAGGGGAATAAGGACGCCGCCCGGGCTGCTTATCGCTCTTTCGGGCGCATCCGGCCGTACGACGCAAACTACCGCGATGCATTTACCCTGAGCCGGGAAGCCGAGCAACTCGGACAGGTATACATCACCCTGGAGCTGGTCAACGAAAGCGGTGCCTACCTACCCCGCGAACTTGCCGATGAAGTACTTCGCGTACGGGTGTCTGAACTAGATGATCAGTGGCGCACCTTCGACACCGAGCCGCGATCCGATCGCTCGTACGACTACCGTGCGCGCATCGTCCTCCGCGATATACGGGTGAGTGCCGATCAGCTCTCGGAGCGCAGCTATGTAGACGAGCGCAAAATTACCGATGGGGAAGAGTACGTACTGGATGAGCGCGGCAATGTCGCCAAGGATAGCTTAGGTAACGACATCACCCAGCCACGAGTCGTCGTCGTACAGGCGCAGGTCCTTGAGGTGCTACAGCAGAAGTCGGCCCTCGTTACCGGTCGCGTACAGCTGCTCGACCTGCACACCGGTCGACTGCTGGACGAGGACGAACTAAGCGCTGAAGCCGTGTTCGAGCACTACGCCAGCACCTTCCGGGGAGACGAGCGGGCGCTGACGTCCGATAGCCGCCGACGCATCGGTAGCCAACCCGTGCCCTTCCCGACCAACGAATTGCTAATTTTTGATGCCCTGACCCTATTGAAACCGCAGCTGACCGATCGCTTAGCTAGTAGCGCCCGGCGCATCTGATCTCGTTTACTTGTTAGTCATTCCGTATTTAGGCTTCGCTCCCGCCCCGCGCTTCCTCGCCGGCGGGAGTTTTTTCGTCCGCCAGGCCGGCCTGATCCAGCATCCATGCATAGTCACGTGCCACCTCGCGAATCGCCTCGAAGCGACCGGACGCCCCCCCGTGACCGGCCTCCATATTGGTATGAAACAGGATGGTACTCGTGCCGGTCGCGTGTTCGCGCAGTTTGGCTACCCACTTGGCGGGCTCCCAGTACTGCACCTGGCTGTCGTGTAGGCCGGTGGTCACCAACACATTGGGGTAGTCCCTGGCTGTTACCTGGTCGACGGGGCTATACGACTTGATGTAGTGGTAGTACTCCGCCTCATTGGGATTGCCCCACTCGTCATACTCACCGGTAGTGAGTGGTATAGTGTCATCCAGCATCGTAGTGACCACATCGACGAAGGGCACCTGACTCACGATACCTGCCCATAGATCTGGACGCAGGTTAGCCACTACGCCCATCAGCAGGCCGCCGGCGCTACCCCCCATGGCATAAAGGCGGTCCGTACTCGTATAGCCGTGCCTGACCAACCATTCCCCGGCATCGATAAAGTCGTAAAAGGTGTTTTTCTTCTTGAGTAGCTTGCCGTCCTCGTACCACTGCCGACCCATCTCTTCACCCCCTCGGATGTGCGCGATGACGAAGATCATGCCCCGGGTCAGTAGACTCAGGCGGGTGATGCTGAAGCTGGGGTCCATACTGTGGCCGTAGCTACCGTAGGCGTACAGTAGCAGGGCTGCACTGCCATCGCGCGGGGTGTCCTTGTGGTACACAATGCTCAGCGGCACCTTGATTCCGTCGCGCGACTCCGACCAAACCCGCTCACTACGGTAGTCGTCCGGGCTAAACTGACCCAGTACCGGCTGCTGCTTCAGCAGTACCTGCTCGCGGGTGCGCAGATCGAAGTCATAGGTGGTGGGCGGCGTGGTCATGCTCTGGTACCCATAGCGCAGCACATGGCTATCGATATCCGGATTGACGCTGGTATAGGCCATATAGGCTGCATCCTGAAAGTCTAGATAGTATTCTTCGCCATCGAAGGGCCGTACGCGAAGCTTGGTCAGGCCGTTCTGCCGCTCGCTCAGTACCAGGTAGTCGCGGAACAGTTCTACGCCTTCCAGCAGCACATCAGGGCGGTTGGGTATGACCGTTTTCCAATGTTCCTTTTCGGTTTGGTCCTCCGGAGTGACCATCAACTGAAAGTTCTTGGCCCGGTAGTTCGTGAGTACGTAGAAGTGGTCGTCAAGGTGTTCGATCCCGTACTCCAGATCCCGCTCGCGCGCCTGGAACATACGGGGTTTTCCGAGCGGATCATCAGCCTGTAGCAATCGGTATTCAGTACTGACGGTTTGAGCCGATCCGATGATGATATACTTGCGCGACTTGCTGCGGTACACATAGGCCCGGAACGTTTCGTCCGTCTCTTCGTACACTACGGCATCGTCCTGCGGGGCAGTTCCCAGCCGGTGCCGCATGATCTTGTAGGGGCGTAGCGCTTCGTCCTTGACGGAGTAGAAGAGGTACTGTCCGTCCGCACTCCAGACGCTGCCGCCCGTGGTGTTGGGGATCTGGTCCGGCAGATTCTGTCCGGTCAGTAAGTCCCTGATGTGGATGGTATAGATGCGCCTGCTGATGGTGTCTTCACCGTAGGCTACGTAGCGGTTGTCGTCGCTTACGTTCAGCCCCCCGATGTTGTAGAAGTCGTAGGGTTCAGCCATCTCATTTACGTTGAACATCAGTGCTTCCTCCCCACCATCTACGGGGGTGCGGTAGTAGCGAGGGTACTGGTCGCCGAGTTCGTAGCCAGTCCGGTAGACGTAGCCCCGTTTGGTATAGGGTACGCTACTGTCGTCTTCCTTGATTCGTCCCTTAATTTCCTGAAACAGTTGTTCGCGGAAATCGCGCAGGTGCGCAGTCTGCTCCTCGAAGTAGGCATTTTCTGCTTCCAAGTGGGCGATCACCTCGGGGTTCTCGCGCTCCCGCATCCAGTAATAGTCATCGGTTCGGGAGTCACCGTGCAGGACTAGGGATGTAGGGATTTTCTTGGGTAGGGGGGCTTGCATGGGGTAGATATTGGTAGGGGAGGGCAGAGGGGACGAATACAGTCTAGCCGAAAGCGGCGAACACCCCATATTCGGCAAAAAATAAGAGCCAGATGTTTTGGTAGAACCGCGCGATGCTGGACTGCTGGTCCAGATCGAGCTTTCTGGCCGCTAGCTCAAAACCGATCAGGAGCAGGAGCTGCCCGACCCAGATGCCAAGCAGCTGTTCGCGTAGCGCAAAGAAGGCTACCCCTATTAGCGTAGCCCGAAATACCCACGCGCCGACTCGAAATACCCACCGGCGGTTCTTGACCAGGGATAGCGTTCGGATCCCGTAAGCCGCATCTCCTTCCGTATCCGGCAGGTCCTTGAACCAGGCAATAACGATACCGAAGGAGAACACCGCGGCGGTGAGTAGCCAGACGGTATCCGGTATAACGGCATTCTCCCCCAACCACCACCGAAAGTGGAGGTAGAGAAGGAGATTGACGATCAGGCCACGCACCACGATAATGCAGAACGCCGCCCAGAAGTGAAAGCGCTTCAGCCGCACCGGAGGCACGCTGTAGGCCGTGCCGATCAACAGGCTAGCCACGACGGTGGCCGGTAAAAAGGGGGGGTAGACAAAGCAGGTAACCAGGGAGGCGATCAGGCACAGGCCTACGATCAGGTAGCCCGTAGTCATCGTGTAAGCGCCGCTCGCCAGGGGTAGGTAGGGCTTATTTATGCGGTCTATTTCTACGTCCGTCAGCTGATTCAGCCCCGTGATAAACACATTGGCGCACAGGCAACTGAAGAGCGTGAGGGCAAACATGCTCCAGTCGCTCGTATGCAGGTGGCGGCAGGCCATCAGGTAAAGCGCCAGCAGCGATAGGGTAGTACCTACGATGGTGTGGGCGCGGGCAAAACGGAGAAACGTGATCATAGGCAGCCAGTGAATTAGTCGACTAGCGCGATGCAGCTGATTTCAACGTTGACGTACTTCGGTAAGTTCGCCACTTGTACTAGCGCGCGCGCCGGTGCGGTGGCCTCCTCGAAGTACGTAGCGTAGACCGTATTGATGCGACCGAAGTTCTCCATATCGCTTACGAATACTTCGCACTTCAATACCTGAGCCATGCTGCTACCGCCAGCTTCTACTATGGCCTTTAGGTTGTCCATCACCCGGCGGGTCTCGGTTTCAATGTCGCCGGTGAGCAGCTCGCCGGATGCGGGGTGTAGTGCGATTTGTCCGCTGACGTAGAGGACGTTACCGGCCAGGGTGGCCTGATTGTATGCACCGACGGGGGCAGGGGCCTGGTCGGTCTGAATGATCTGTTTTGGCATGGGCGGGGTTTGCGCGCAAGATAGCCGCTGTAGGGCAAACACGAAAAGCCCGCTGGCGGTATGCCAGCGGGCGGATGTGGTTGATTAAGCAGTCGGACGGGAACCTAGTCCTCGTCCTCCGTAGTTTCTTCCGATTCTACTACCAGCTCGGGGGCCTTCACCAGCAAATTGCCGTTGTAGTACATATTGCCCTCACTGTCGGTATAGGCCCGGTGGGGCTGGTGCACTTCGCCGGTGGTCTGGCAGGTCGTCAGCGTGGGAGCGGTGGCCTTGTAGTGGGTACGACGCTTACGCTTGCGCTGCTTCGAGATCCGGGATTTAGGATGTGCCATAATGTAAACGCTTTAATTGTTGTTATTCAGTTTCTTCAGAACGTCCCAGGGACTAGGTTTTGCTTCGTCCCCTGGGTCTGCCAGTGGTGCATCCTCGGCCGTTGCGTAGGACGCCTCGATCCGATTGAGCAGATCTTCGTCACAGGGGTAGGGAGGCTGCCCTTCCCGACAATCGTAGACGCTGATCATCGGTACCGCCAGCACCACCATTTCGTAGACGAAGGGGGCCAGGTTGAAATCATTGGTATCCGGATGCAGGTACACAATGTCTCCATCATCTACCTGATCTTCAGACTCGGCGGCGAACTGCACGATGAGCTGCCGCCGGTCCGCAATGGGCAGATCGATGGCCGCCAGACAGCGATCGCAGGACGTATTGACGGTGCCCGTGAAGTCAAAGTCTATCACCATTTCCCGCGATTGCTTATCGACCGTAAGGTGAAGCTCAACCTGCGCCTGCTGGATCGGGCTCTCCTCGAACTCGGCAAAAAACGCGCGATCGATGGTTAGATCGTACTCGTACAATCCTTTACCAAGCCCCTTAAGAGGTAAGACAAATGCTGCGGGAGTGGACATAGGGTATACGATTTGAACCGCAATGGCACCCGTTGGTGCCACAGGGACGTTTCAAAGTGGGCGCAAAGATACGAAACGTTTGGAATTCTATACGCAAGGGTGTAGGGTGCGTTATTGCGCCGGCGAAAAGTGAAACGGCGTGTAGGTGATACGAGGCAGACCGGTTTCGTCGTGGGGGTATGAACTGACCACTTCGATAAGGTTGGGACCAGGACGAAGCTCGCCAACTGCAGCATACACGCCGAAGCCGACCTGTGCGGCGGCTTCGTTCACCCGGTTTTGCCGCTTGATGCTGTAGTCGGTGATCTCTTCTCCGTTGATGGATATGCGGTAAAAACGCCGGGCGCAGTCTATGATACGCTGACGGTTGATGACACGCTGCTCCATTCGCTCCAGCTCGTCCGATGCCTCCGGCACGTTGCACTGTCGTTCCAGATAGACCCATTCGCGTTCCGGTGCCGGTATCCAGAAGCTCACCGACGAGCGCGTGACTTCGTCTAGTTCCGGCTGCACGTAGATACCGGTATAGGCCAGATCATCCGCATACGCTGTAAGCAGCCTGGTCGAATCGCTTCCCATGCGGTGATACACCGGATCGATGAAATAAGAGGTATAGCGCGCGTTGAAGATCGTAGCCATTACCAGTACTAGAAAAACTATGAAGCCACCGATGGCGAAGCGTCCGAACGACTTATTATCTGCATGGTACGATGTGACGAGGTTGCTGGAAGTTATGACGTACCGGCGCGCCACCAAGTAGGTGATGCGCGAAACTATATGAGCGATCGGCCACAGGTAGCGCCGTGCGATCTTTCCATTTTTGAATTGCTTCAACTGTAGGATCATGGATCCAAGGGAGAGCAGGAACACCGGTAAAAACAGAAGCCCCAAACCCAGTAAAATCCACCTCGGCGGTAGATCGAAGGACACTAGCCAGCTGTGGAGGTACACCACCAGGGAGCCGATAAGTCCGAAATTAAAGAAGACCAGGGCAGTAGCAAAACTTACCCCGAAGACCCCGCTACCGAGCCGGTCAAGCCGCCGGATAAAACCATCGATGTCGCCATATTCCTCCCTAAGCTTTTCCTGGTAGTGCTCCGCAAACCGCTTGTTGGGTTTGAAGCCCTCCGTGTACACGGAGTTCAGCCCCACCATGCCGATCCACAATGCCCGGACCACGAAATGAAAGACGAAGGCCGCGATCAGGGAATAGATCAGTATGCGCCAGTAGATCATGGCGATATAGGCCACATAGATCGTATCCCGGTCGAAATTTAGCAGGCAGTATACTTCTGCCTGTTCTAGCAGATCCGGAAGCTGCAGACTACCTAGAATGGCCGCACCCGAAATGATGAGTTCCGCCTGCCAACTTTCCCGCTCCAGTTTTCTCAGCCACTTGGGTTTCGCGACGGTAGAAGCTGGAGCCTCTGTCGCAACCAGATCGTTCTGATTGTCGCCGGCCACTACCGGATCAGGCTTACCTGACCTTCCTCCTGTAGCTCCGCACCGTCCTGACGAAATTTAGCGAGGTAGAGGTATACATCGGCGTTCTGTGGTGTGCCGTCCTTTGTGCCGTCCCAGCCCTCTAGGGGGTCGTTGCTGGTGAATACTTTCTGGCCCCAGCGGTTGTAGACGATCATGGTGTAGTCGCTGATCTGTCCGTTGAAAAACAGGCGAAAGCGATCGTTGCGTCCGTCGTTGTCCGGCGTAAAGAAGTCGGGGACCTGCACCTGCGACTGCTCTACGTTCAGGAAGTAGCGGGCTTCGAAGGTGCATCCTCCTTCATCCGTCGTGACGGTCACGGTGTAGGACAGATTCTCCGGCTGCTGGCCGTCTAGTGTTCTAGGTAAATTCACCCGCAAGGGGTCGCCGGTTCCGGAGGTTGGATCGTAGTTGCCCTCCCAGGCGAAGCTGTAGTTCCGGTCGACGGGTAGATTGGTTACGCTAAGCTCTATAGTGCTGCCGGCGAACACAGTGCCGTTGGTAGGCACGATCGAGCCATCTTCCAATGTACCCTGTATGATGGGTAAAATGTCGTCGTCAAGGATGGTGACGCTGATCGAGTCCGTCGCTGAGCCACAGCCAGCTGCATCGCGGAAGGTGACTACGTATGTACCGGGAATTGGATCGGAAACAGTGATTTCCTGACCGGTCTGTACCACCCCGCCGGGGAGTGTCCAGCTAAATGTTCCCGTTGTGTTTTCGGGATCAGTTACTGCGCTGAGGGTAATATTTTCGTTGGCGCAGATCGTTTCCGGACCGGAGGCCGTGACCGTATAGGCACCACCTACGACCAGTGTAAGTTCCTGAGTGAACGTACCGCAGTCGCCGGTAGACTCGATCGTATAGGTCGTAGTTTCCGTAGGGGTGACCAGGCCGAAGGGGTCAGTCAGTTCCTCCCCGCCGCCGGTGATGCGGTACGTGCTGGTCGAGTCGATATTTCCTACGATAAGCTGCCGGGAATCCCCCGGGCAGAGGGTCAGCGCATCGGTAAGGATGGGGTTCACCGCTGGATCTACTGTGATAGCATACGTGAGATCGGAGGTACAGGCCGATCCTCCGCTTAGCACCTTTACGGTGTACTCTATATCACTGCTGACACGCGCCACCGGATTGAGGCAGTCCGTACAACTGAGGGTACCCATTGCATCGGTCCACTCCAGCTCGCCCTCCCCCTGCTCGAACGTGGCGGTGATCTGCAGCGGCTCGTCCGGACATACCACTGGGTCAATAGGTGAAAAGCTGACTACCGGAGGCGTTACTACATTGACCAGCGTCTGGGCCGTATCGAGGCACGCCCCGTTGCGGGTCACCCGCGTAAGTAGCGCGGTATCCTGCGCGATAAATACCGCGCTTAGCAACTCGCGGGGTGACTGTAGCCCGGGCGCGACCACCCATTCCGACTCAATCAGCGGAAAGTCTCCATTGTCGAAGGTCGGCGTGCGCACCGTAAACGTATCGCCCTGACAGTAGGGATCTTTGACGGGGTCGACTGTAAGACCCAGATCCTGCGGTAGACTGTCCAGCCGTACGGCAACGGAGTCGACCCGCTCACACCCATTGATCGTCGTGCGGGCAAAGTAGGTGATGTCCGCTACCGGTTGCACCACAAACTGATTACCCGTAGGCCGTCCGTTGCTAAATCGGTCCGGCGACCAGGTGATCACGCGATCCACCGCGGGGGTATCGATAACTGTAAGGACCAACGAGTCCGAACCGAGGCAGGCAAAGATCGTGTCCTGAGGAATGTCGAAGAAGCCGTCTACGACCTCGAGCCGTACGGTCTGTCGTTCAGTACACGATCCATTCTCCGATCGCGCGATCAGGGTATAGGTCGTAGCGCTGTCGACCTGTACGCGAAAGTTAGGAGCGGTAGCCGTGACTATGGTGCGTCCATCTCCCTGAAGCTCGTACTCGGTATCACCGGTATCGGTAAGCGGACTATCCAGCAGATTGATCCGACTCCCCTGGCACACTGTCTGGGCGTCGATGAGCTGCGGGACCACCAGGCGGTCTACGTCGATAAATACGCTGTCCGTGAGCACGCAGCCGGCGGGGCCGGAGGCCGTGACGCGGTAGAAGCCCGAGAACTGCGGTTCGATCGTCGGTTGGGAATCGTTCACCTGATCGCCGAATTCACTGGCCGGCGACCAGCTGATCGTAGCGCCCGGTAGCTGCAGGCTGAGCTGAAAGGTCACCTCGTCCCCCTGGCAGATGGCCAGTTCGTCGTTGTTCAGGATCGAGACTAATCCACAGGGATCGGTCTGCGCCCAACCCGCGAAGCTGAATAGAAGACAAAATGCAAAAAGGGGAAGGAAACGTCGAGCCATAGCGTAGCACCAAGTGAGTGGAACGATGGCCAAAGTACGCAATTATTCCGCCAGATACCCCCGTACTTGCTCCACCGTCACCAGGGGTACATCGTTGCCCCAGGAAGTGTGAACGTAGTTAAGAATGTTGACGATCTGGAACTCCGTCAGCTCGATGTTGCCGGGCATCTCGTGGTTGTAGGTCACGCCGTTTACTACCATTGGCCCCTGCATGCCGTGGCGGATCCCCCGCACGACCTCGACGGGATGATCGCGCAAATAGTCGGCACCCGCAAGGGGCGGGATCAGTTGGCGAATGCCCTGTCCTTCCTCGAGGTGGCAGTTGTTGCAGTGCGTCACGTAGAGTGCCTTGCCCTGTAGGTGGGCCGTCTTACCACAGGAAGCTAGGAGTAGGAGCGTGGTCAATAGCGTAAAGAATGCAAGCAGCGAGCGCAGCATGGCGGCGTTTCTAAGGGAACCCCACACCCGATGCATGGTTGCTCACGCCTGGGTCAAAACCTACAGTTCGCCGGGTCCGTCACCCTGTCCGGCACGGATGCGCCGCTCCAGGTCCGCCAGGTCGTTCTTGATCTCGTCGTTGGTCTCGATCAGGTCGCGGACCGTCTTAATGGAGTACAGCACCGTAGAGTGATCCCGACCCCCGAACAGCCGACCGATGGCCTTCAGGCTCTCGTCCGTAAACTGCTTGACCAGAAACATACTGATCTGCCGGGCCAGCACTACGTGGCGTCGGCGGGTAGCGCTGGCCAACTTCTCTACGTCCAGATTATAGTACTCGGCTACCGTGCGCTGGATCACCTCTGGAGTGACTTCCCGGTTGATCTCCGTGACAAAGTTCTTCAGCACCTGGCGGGCCAGCTCCAGATCGATCTGTTTGCCGTTGTTTACTCCGCTATGGAGCACCAGGTTGTTAAGTACTCCTTCGAGCTGACGGATGTTATTCTGAATGTGGTAACAGATGAACTCCATGACCGGAGGGGCGATCAGGACCTCATTGGCGTTGGCCTTACTGGCCAGAATAGCCATCCGGGTTTCCAAAGCAGGGGCACTCAGATCGGCGGTAAGACCCCACTGAAAGCGGCTGCGCAGTCGCTCCTCGATATCCAACTCGATAATGGGGCGGTCGCAGGTCATGACGATCGCCTTGTTGTGCTGCCGCAGCACGTTAAATAGGTTGAAGAATACATCCTGCGTTTTCTTCCGCTTGATGAGCTGCTGGATATCGTCTACGAGCAGCACATCCACGTTCTGATACCAATTGACCAACTCGTTGGTGGTGTTGCTTCCGATGCTGGTCACCAGCTGGTTAGTGAACTGATCGGTGGTCACGTAGAGCACCGACTTGTGCGGGAACTTCTCCGTAATGCGGTTACCGACGGCTTTGAGCAGGTGGGTCTTTCCCAAACCGACCGGTCCGTGGATGACAAGCGGATTAAAGGCAGTGTTGTTCGGATTATCGGATACGGCTTTAGCAGCGTTGCGTGCCAGGCTGTTGCAGTCGCCCTCGATGAAGTTTTCGAAGGTGTACTTGCCGTCCAGATTGCTCTCCACCCGGGGGCGGGTCATGCCGGGGATCACGAAGGGGTTGCTCGGGGTAGGGGCCTGATGACCGACGTTCTTGCCCACGGGAAAGTTGCTGGCTTCCTGACGGGCAGGCTTGATCCGATACTGTAGGCGGCCGGCCGTACCTAGTGCCGCCAGCAGGGCACGCTTCAGTACGTCGATATAGTGCTCCTCCAGGAACTCGTAGAACAGGCGGTGGGGCACCTGGATGGTAAGCTCGTTGGTCGCCAGCGCGATCGGCCGGATGGGCGCAAACCAGGTCTGATAGCTCTGTGGGTCAACGCTTTGGCGAATGATGAGTAAGCACTTTTCCCAGACAGCAGCATGATCCATTTGTGTTCCCAGTTGCACAGTAAACGTTCTGGCCTGTAGCAGTAAACACTGCCGCAGGTGATGTAAAGACTATATTCAGTGATCAGTAAGCTGTCTGTACCAAGCAAAATCTGGAGTAAGGTGAGTATCCAGAGACAGTAACCAGTCGGTCAACGACCAGGGCTTCGGTAGGACGAACTACCCGGAGTGATTCGGGCGCAAAGCAAATATGACACTTTCAACGTCACTCCGACAAAAGATCGTGCCACTTTTATTGCAAAAATTTGGTCCGCCTGCCGTGGGGTCAGGTACCGGCAATTATGGCATAAGCAGGTCGCGTCCTACACGTACTTATACCCGCAAATTGCTACAAGCAACGCACCGGCGTGCCCCGCCCCCGGGAAACGTGATGTCCAGTCGCCCGAGCCGCAGGCCACCAAAACCGACCTGATTGATGATCACCGGCTCCCCCAATTCGTTTGGTACCGTTACCGCCGCATCGAGAAAGGTATGCGTGTGACCGCCCAATATCAGGTCGATGCCTCGGGAAGCCGCAGCCAGTTTGACGTCATCCACCTTGCTGCCGGTGTAGCGATAGCCGAGGTGGCTCAGACACACCACGAGGTCACACTTTTGGCGCGTACGCAGGTGCCGGGCGGTGTCGTTGCCCCGCTCGATGGGATCCTGGTACGCAGTGGCTCCGTACAGCGACTTCGGCACCAGACCGTCCAGCTCTATGCCGAGTCCGAACACCCCTACGCGTATACCCTGCTTGACGAACACCCTATACGGAGCGATCCGGTCCTGCAGGGGTGTACCATTGAAGTCGTAATTGGCGCTCAGCAGGGGGAAGGTAGCGTGCTGTAGCTGGGTGGCCAGATTATCGATGCCGCCATCGAAGTCGTGGTTGCCGATCGTGCCGGCATCGTAGCCCATCTGGCTCATCAGCTTCATCTCCAGCTCTCCTTGAAAAAAGTTGAAGTAGGGGGTGCCCTGGAAGATATCCCCGCTGTCGAAGAGCAGAACGTTGGGCTCCGCGTTGCGCACTTGCGCGATGAGGTTCGCTCGGCGTACCGCTCCGCCCTGATTGGCGTTGCGGCCTCCGTCATCCGGAAAGGGATCGATCCGGCTGTGCCAATCGTTGGTGTGTAGAATAGTCAGGCGCGGCGTTCGGGAAGCCACTTCGCTGCGGAGAAGCCCGGGCAACAGCAGCAGGCCGCCGCCTACGGCAGCGCGGTGGAGAAAGGTGCGGCGCGTTACGGTCATGGCTGTAATTTGAAACGGCTGCCGTCCGAAACCACGGTAATGGGAGTCGTGGCCTGGGCAGCGTACTCGATGAGCAGATCCCTGACCATCCGCGCGCTGGCAACCTGGGGCCGGTCCACTAGCATGGCCGCATCATTGCCTCCGTTGGCTACGTAGTCGGGGGCGGCGATGAAGTAGGCGGCGGTCGGCTCGATCTCTTTATTGTGTACTAGGACGGTAAGCTGCTCGTCCTGCCGCTGTACGGATAAGCCCGCGCTGACCGGCCAGCCACCATCCCGGATCATCAGGTCGACGAAGGATAGCAGGGTAGCACCATCCACTTCTACCAAGACGAGTTCGTTGTCGAATGGCATAAGCTCGTAGATCTCCGAGACGAGTAGCGGTCCGGTTCCGATCTCACTGACGCGTAGCCCTCCGTAGTTCTGTACGGCGAAGGCGATGGGGTAGTCCGGGAAGAGGTCCGTGGCCGCCTCGGACAGGAGATCAGCCACCCAATTGCCGAGTCCACTTTCGGGCTGCCCCTTGCGCAACGGACTCCCCACCTCGGCTAGTTCTCGGTTCATCTGGTCCGTCAGCTGAGCGGAATAGGGGGAGATCGTGGCTGCTACGGCCCGCCCCGCTTCGGTGGCGGGCGTATCGGTGACCTGCGTGATGGGGTAGAACTGCGGCTGTACCGTAGGCGGGCCCAGCGAACGATTGCACGATACCAGCGTGCAGCATAGCGTAAGGGCAAGAGCAGCGTGTGCGGTGCGGAACATAATAGCCAGACTAGGTGGTACGGCGGGGGGAGAAAAGAAGAGCGACCCATCCACCGATGAGGAATAGTCCGCCAATAGGGGTGACCGGTCCAAGGAAGCTGACCGGCACACCGTGTACCTCACGCAAACTGAGCAGGTACAGCGAGCCGCTGAACAGCGCGATACCGATCAACCACAGCCAGGCTGCCAGCCGTATCCTTCTGGGATCCACGGCCGGTAGGGTATAGGCTACGGCAGCCAATCCCAGCGCGAACGTGTGGTAGAATTGATACCGTACGCCGGTCTCGAAGGTGACTAGTTGTGCCGGATCCACCAGGCTGCGCAGTCCGTGGGCTGCAAAGGCGCCGATGCCTACGCTCAGAGCTCCCAGAATGGCGGTGGTACGCAGCAGGCTTGACTGACTCATGGGGCGAAAGTACGGCGGACGCTAGCGGCAGTGTACCACAGCGAACTGTTCTGACGCGTTTATGGCGGACGTCCCCTACCTTGTCGGCCACACGTCCATACACCCCACACTTATTGTTATATGACCGCATACGTATTCCCCGGCCAGGGTGCTCAGTTCACCGGCATGGGCCAGTCGCTTTATGACCTCAGCGGACAGGCTAAAGCACTCTTCGAGCAGGCTAATGACGTACTTGGCTATTCGCTATCCGATGTGATGTTTACGGGTACGGAGGAAGCCCTCCGCGAGACCAAGATCACGCAGCCGGCCATCTTCGTACACTCGATCATCGCTTATTTGACGGCGGAAGTACCCCCCGCACCCGACGCGGTGGCCGGTCATAGTCTGGGTGAATTTTCCGCGCTGGTAGCCGCCGGTGTACTGAGCTTTCCCGATGCCCTGCGGTTGGTCAGCAAACGGGCACTGGCCATGCAGGCTGCTGCCGAGGCCGAGGCAGGAACTATGGCTGCGGTGTTGGGACTGGACGACGCTATGATCGAGGCAGCCTGTGCGGAACTCGCCGATGTAGTGGTGCCCGCCAACTACAACAGCCCCGGACAGCTGGTCATATCCGGCTCGGTCGCGGGGATAGAAGCGGCCACTAAGGTGCTCACCGATCTCGGGGCTAGGAGGGTCCTACCATTACCGGTCGGTGGAGCGTTTCATAGCCCCCTGATGGCACCTGCACGGGAGCAACTTCGCGAAGCCATCGAGACTACCCGCTTCGATCCCGCAGTCTGCCCGGTGTACCAAAATATCGACGCCGCGGCTAGCCTGGACCCTACAGAAATTAAAGAAAAGCTGATCGCGCAGCTTACCGGAGCGGTGCGGTGGACGCAGACCATCGAGTGCATGCTAGCGGCAGGCATTGACCGCTTCGTAGAAGTAGGGGGAAAGGGGGGCATACTTGCCGGTCTGATCCGTAAGGTGGATCGAAAGACCCCCGTCGAGCAACTGGCTTAAGGAACAGCTAGCTCTTGCTGCGCTGCTTGATCTCATCACGGATCTGCGCGGCCCGCTCGTAGTTTTCTTCGCTGAGTACTTCTTCGAGTAGGTCATTCAGTTCTCCTACGGTATAGCTGCTCAGCTTATCCGACCGGCCGCCGCCACTGCTGTCCGCAACATCCTGCATCTGCATATTCTCCTCCTCGTCACCCTCGAGTACGATACCGGCGTTCTGCAGGATCAACTCGTAGGTATAAATGGGGCAGTCGAAGCGGGTAGCCAGTGCTAGCGCATCGCTGGTGCGGCTGTCTACCTCGATGATCTCACCATCGCGGTCCAGCACCAGGCGGGCGTAAAAAATCCCTTCCTTAATGTCGCTGATAATGATCTCGCGTAGGTCGGCCCGCAGCGTTTCCAGCGTATTCTTAAACAGATCGTGCGTCATGGGGCGCGGTCCGCTCATCCCTTCGATGGCGATGGCGATGGCCTGGGCTTCGGAACTACCAATAATGACGGGGAGCCGACGGGTACCCTCGAGCTCACCCAGCACCACAGCGTAGTTGGGCGACTGGGAGACGCTGCGGCTAATAGCCATTACTTTAAGCTCGATCTTGTCCATGCTGCTACTGCGGTGAGTCCGGTTAGATGTGTTTAACGAGTGGGCCGGCGACTTGGTTTTGTCACCCGCCTTTCGCGCTAAGCGGCGGCGAAGATACTTCGTTTTTTGCTTTTTGCCAGAGTTGCTCCATCGCGGGCAGGTCCATCGCCTCCAGTCCGCCCGGTCCGGCCCGTTGCTCTACGTACTCAAAGCGCTGACGAAATTTCCGGTTAGTGCGCTCCAGGGCGGTCTCGGGATCGATGCCCTGCCAGCGGGCGTAGTTGATCAAGCTGAACAGCAGATCGCCGAACTCTGCTTCCCGCTCCGCGACTGTATCGGCGAGCCGGAACTCCTCCAGTTCTTCCCGCACCTTGTCCCAAACCTGCTCCGTATTGTCCCAGTCAAAACCGAACTGGGCGGTCTTTTCCTGCATGCGCATCGCCTTTATGACGGCCGGCAGCGCGGTGGGGACCCCGGATAGTACGGTCTTCTTGCCCTTCCCCTCGGCTAGTTTGATGGCCTCCCAGTTGCGCTTGACGGCGGCCTCATCGTCTGCCACTACATCGCCGTAGATATGGGGATGGCGTACGATCAGCTTTTCGCATACGCTGTTGAGCGCATCGGTGATATCCCAGGCCTTCTGCTCGGAGGCGATCTTGGCGTAGAATACCAGATGCAGCATCAGATCACCCACTTCCTCCTTGATGCCCTCGAGATCTTCCGAGAGCAGTTCGTCGGCTAGCTCATACGTTTCCTCGATGGTGAGTTTGCGCAGCGTCTGGAACGTTTGTTTGCGGTCCCAGGGGCACTGCTCGCGTAGTTCGTCCATGATGGTGAGCAAGCGTTGGAAGGCGGTCTGTGCGGCAGTCATGGCAGCAAAGGTCCGCAATTTTCGTGCGGCGGTCTATATTTGAATTCCTAAAACCCATCCGTTTGCGTTCTTTCTGGTGGTTGCTGGTATGTGCTGGCAACCTGTTATATGCGCAGTCGCCCGGTCTGCTGCCTCCCGACGTAGCTACCCGCGCGCTGGGCGGTGCCGGCCTGACCCAGTCGGGCGCCGCTGCCCTCTGGACTAACCCCGCCGGACTGGCCGGTACTGCGCAGTTCAGCGGCAACGCCACCGTAGAGCAGCGTTTCGGCCTGTCGGACCTGCGACTTGCGGGCATTGCCCTTGCGGTGCCGGGTGGATTCGGGCTGCGCCTAGCACACTACGGCTACGCTGGATACGCGCAGACTACGCTAGTGGGGATGTATGGCCGTAGCCTGACGAACCGTCTGGATATTGGGCTCGAACTCGGGGGGGCTATGCTGGCCGTACCACAGCACGAAGGTCGGTCAGCAGCAACGGCCGGACTGGGGGCACGCTATCGGATGGCAGAGAACTGGAGCGTGGCCGCGAGCTACCGCACATTCGTGGGCGAACAACCCTACAGCACCTACCGACTCGGTATCGGCTACCGACCGGGTGCGCAGCTAGCACTACACGCAGAGGTCAGCTATACCGGACGCACGAGTCTACAGTTCCACATGGGTATCGAATACACGCTGGCCGAACGGGTAGTACTGCGGATCGGTGTCGATTCGGGTAGACGGGAAGTGAGTGGTGGCATAGGGTACCTTATGGACGGAGGTGTAGAACTCGCGTTGACAACCGCCTACCACGAACAACTCGGTCTGACTCCGGTAGCCGGAATTATCTTTCGCCCGGAATAGGAGCTACCAAATCACCAACCTCTTTACGACTTTCGTGTTTTGCCTGTATGTAGCCTACGGCGACATCATCTAGCCTATCCTATGAAAGACATGAACGGCCCGGTGCCGAACTTCCCCCTCGCCGAACGCGCACGTGCCGAGTGGGCCACCGAGCAGCCCCTGCCGGACTTCACCGACACCCAACTCACCTTTAGCCACCTCGATAATACTCGGCTGCGCGCCACGCGGGAGCTGTTTCGACTGATGGGTCTGCCCTGGCTCACCCGCATCATGGGTTCCATGGGCGTGCAGGCCATTAACTGGGGTCTACCCGGCGCTAAGTGGATGGTCAAAAACACCCTATACAAGCAATTTGTCGGCGGCACCACGCTCGAGGCCGCCGAACAGGCGATCGCCCGCCTGGCTACGCGTGAGGTGGACAGTATATTAGATTACGGGGCGGAAGGCAAGGACACTTCCGAAGGCATGCAGGCCGCCTTTGAAGAGAGCCTGCGGGCCACCCGATTTGCCTCCGAGACGCCTGCCGCGATCGGCTCGGTCGTAAAGATGACCAGCCTCGTACCCAATGAGGTACTGGAGCAGTACAACGACACGATACTCGACTTTTCCAATCTACCGCATCCTGCACTCGCTGCCGGAGTAGCCCACCTGGAAGAAATATGCGCACTCGGGCGCGACCGCGGGTGCGAAGTCTACCTCGATGCTGAGGAGAGCTGGATCCAGCACACCATCGATCAGACGGCCGAGTACCTGATGAGCCGGTACAATCAGGAGGGACACGTAGTCTTCACTACCTGCCAACTCTACCGGCACGATCGCCTGGCCTACCTCAAGGCAGCGCACCTGCGTGCCCGCCAGGGAGGCTACAAGTTTGCCCTCAAGATCGTGCGGGGCGCCTACATGGTGAAGGAGCGGCAACGTGCCGCCGACCAGGGGTATCCCTCGCCCATTCAGCCAGATATACAGAGTACCCACCGCGATTTTGATGCAGCAGCCGCCTACTGCCTGTCGCACCACGACGAGATCGCCTGCTGTGTGGCCAGCCACAATCAGGATAGCGTGATGACGATGCTGGAGGCTATGCGCAGCGCGCAGGTGGCGCGCAACCATCCGAACGTTCGCTTCAGCCAGCTGCTGGGAATGAGCGGTCACCTGACCTTCAATCTAGCGGAGGGAGGCTACAACGTGAGCAAATACATGGTCTATGGCCCGGTACGGGAAGTGCTTCCCTACCTGGTAAGGCGAGCCCAGGAGAACACCTCCGTTACTGGTGAGGCGGGTCGGGAACTGCGGATGTTGGAGGAGGAGTTGCAGCGGCGGGCGGCCCTTTAACGGCTGGCGCCTGTACGGTATGACCCTCCATGAGCGCACGCTGACCTCCGTAATCACGACCCATCATCTCCCATACGGTAATGAATAGGGCTGCTAATGTGGGGCCGATCACGAACCCGCTCAGGCCGAACATGGCTATTCCCCCTAGGGTGGAGATCAGGACCAGGTAGTCCGGCATTTGGGTATCGCGCCCGACCAGTAGGGGGCGTAGCAGGTTGTCTACCAAACCGATGATGAGCGCACCGACCACTACGATGATGATGCCGCTCGTGATGTCACCCTGTATGAACATGATGATAGCCGCCGGCACCCAGATAATGGCCGAGCCACCGACGGGAAGCAAAGCTAGTAACATCATAGCCACCCCCCACAGGAGGGCCGCCGGGATGCCCAAAAAGGCGAACATGATACCTCCGATGGCACCCTGCACGAAGGCTACGATGAGGGTACCCTTCAGAGTAGCCCGGGCCACCAGGGCGAAGCGCGCGAACAGCGTCCGTTCCCGGTTGTCGCCCATGGGGATCGTATGCACCAGGGCCCGTTCGATCTTCCAGCCATCTACCAAAAAGAAGTAGAGCAGGTAGATCACCAGAGTGAACTGAATGATCGTATTGAGCAGTCCGCTGCCGAAGGCCAGGGCCCAGTTGGCGGCGTACTGTCCGGCTTGTCCGACGGTCTCGTTCAGGTTCGTGCGCAGATCGTCGGTACTGACGCCAAACTCGCTGAGCGCACTCGCTACGCGGGGCAGGTTGTCGTCGACGAAGTCGAAGATGATCTCGGTATTGAAGTTGCCCGCCTGGATATCGTTGTACACCGCAATGGCCTGCTCGACCAGCGCCAGCGTGAGTAAGGCCAGTGGCACCAGCACGAAGAGCACGACCAGCAGGGTAGTGAGTCCGGCGGCTAAGCCATCGCGGCCACCGAGCCATACGCGTAGTTTGCGGTACACGCCGAAGAAGATGATAGCCAGTACCGCCCCCCAGAAACAGGTGAGGAGGAACGGCCCGATCAGGCCAAAGAATCCGATGGTGGTGAGGGCCACCAACAGAAAAAAGATGTTCCGTTTTACCCGCCGGGCGAGCTGTCGGGAAGATTCGGTGCCCATGTTGCGCATTTAGTGTACTAGTACCCCGCCTGGCCTACGGTGTTCGGGTGGAGCAGTCAGACCACAAAATATAAGTCCGAAGCATCCAGATTTTGTGTGTCTTAGGTACCCTACCGGACGCTCCACCGTTAGTACCGTGTTTACCTTGCCTACTTATGCAGCTACCCCTACGCCTTTGTCTGTCCGTTTGCTTACTAAGCTTCAGTTTCCTTCACGCGCAGAAGTATAGTAATGAGTTTCTCTCCATCGGTGTCGGCGCCCGGGCCCACGGCATGGGTACGGCCGTGATCGCATCCCAGCAGGATATCTATGCCGCCGCCTGGAACCCCGCCGGTCTCGCCGGCCTGGACCCGGACCGCGGACTGGAAATCGGAGCTATGCACGCCGAATGGTTCGGTGGGGTAGGGAACTTCGACTACCTGGGCGTGACCCTTCCCCTCAGCAGTAAGAACCAGCGGCTGGGCTTCAGTTTGATCCGCTTTGGCATCGATCAGATCCCCAATACCCTATCGCTGTACGAAGCGGATGGTACCATCAACTTCGACAACGTCACCGAATTCTCGGCCGCCGACTATGCCTTTCTCGGTACCTACGCCCGGGCCTACGTCAGGGGTAAGCAGACCCTCCGCGTAGGCGGTAATGTCAAGGTCATTCACCGTAACATCGGAGAGTTTGCCAGCAGCTGGGGGTTCGGGCTGGATTTGGGCGTGCAACTACAGCGGCGCGACTGGACCTTTGCGCTACTGGGTCGAGACATCACCACCACCTTTAATGCATGGAGCTTTTCCTTCACCGATGCGGAGCGCGACATCCTGGAATTGACGGACAACGTAGTACCAATCAACAGTGTGGAGACCACCAATCCAACCCTCATACTGGGGGTAGCCCGCGCTTTTTCCATTACGGAACAGATCGGGCTGAACGCGGAGCTCAACCTGATCGCAACTACCGATGGTGCGCGCAATACGCTGGTGAGTGCCGACCCCATCAGTCTGGATCCCGCCTTTGGCTTGGAGGCCGACTACGGTAAGTTCGTCTTCCTGCGCGCGGGAGTCAGCCAACTGCAGCGCATCCGGGATTTCGATAACGTGGAGGCCATCAATTCGCGCCCGTCCCTGGGCCTGGGTCTAAAGGTCGGACAGCTCTTCGTCGATTACGCCTATACGGACCTCGGCGACGATTCCGGCCGGTCGACCTATAGCCACATCGTAAGTCTGCGGCTTGGGATCAGTCCACGCACGGCGGATGCCCGGTAAATGACGAACCCCCCACGGTGAGGCGGAGGGTTCTGAAAGGGGGGGTGGAAGACCGGGTTTGAACCGGCGACCTCTGGAATCACAATCCAGCGCTCTAACCAACTGAGCTACAACCACCAGATAGGCTGCTTCGTATGAAGGCGCCGCAAAGGTAAATAGTTCCTCCTTATTGCGAAACTTCCGGCAGATAATTTTCTAAAGCTGACTGCATTTCCTGCTGCAACTCGCGGGCGGCACGCGCAGGGTCTTGTGCGTACAGGATGCCTCTGCTGCTGTTTACCAGTAATCCGCACTGGGCGTTCATACCGAATCGGCACACCGCCTGCAGATCGCCCCCCTGCGCTCCGATACCGGGGACCAGGAAAAAGTGGTCGGGAGCGATACTCCGAAGAGTGGAAAACGTTTCGGCCCGCGTAGCACCGCACACGAACATGAGCTGGTCCGGCGATCCCCACTCCATGACCCGACGCATCACCTTGTCGTAGAGCGCCGTTCCGGTATCCTGCTGCACGGTGTGCTGGAAGTCGTCACCGCCTTCGTTGCTGGTGACGGCCAGCACGATAGCCCACTTGCCGGGGTAGCTTAGGAATGGCCGCACGGAGTCTTCCCCCATGTAAGGGGCCACCGTGATCGCATCCGCACCTAGCGTCTCAAACGCAAAGCGTGCGTAATAGCCGGACGTATTGCCGATATCGCCGCGTTTGGCGTCGGCAATGATCAGATGGTCCCGACCGATGTAGTCGATGGTAGCGTGGAGGATGCGCATACCATCCAGCCCCAGGGCTTCGTAGAACGCCGTATTGGGCTTATAGGCTACGGCGTACTCCCGCGTAGCGTCGATGATGGATCGGTTGAAGGCGAGCACGTCGCCGTCGAAGGAGGCTGGGATCCGATCCGGATCGGGATCGAGGCCTACACAGAGGAAGCTTCGTTTTTGCTGTATTCGTTGGAAAAGTTCCGCGCGGTCCATACCTGGGGGTTGTGGCCGGCGAAGGTAGGGATCACTTGATCAGCGTACTCGGGATCGGCTCATAGGCCGGTTCGATCCGGCGGAATGCGTGGCGGGCCTGTACCTTAAATCGGATACACACATCGGGGTAGGCCGAGCGTAGCAGCTCCTCATACAGCACGGGTGCTACATTCTGATAGGCAATAGTCACGCCTCCCGCCGTGTAGGTGAGAAACAGTTGTTGTTGGTTTGGATCGTAAGCCGCAAAGGTGACTAGCTCACTAGAGCCTTTAAAGTTATGGTGTTGCATAGATCTGAGAGTAGGCGCTCTGTACAAACCATATGATACATACAAACGTTCACTACTCTTCCATAAATCAATACATAAATTTGTATTTAGTTTAATGTAGCAACATTATTCTTTATAACGTGTATTTTATGCCTTGTTATTCTGTAATTAAAATGTAGGGCACGTCACGCGTTGTCGTCTGCTCCCTGCCCGCGTATAGATCATACTTAGCTCGAACCCTCCCCGGCTAGCCGTTACCTGTTGGAGCGCTCCAACGATGACATCGTAACTCAAGCCCAGCTGATACGCCTCGTACTCGAGTCCGGCCATCGCTACGACAGCACCCAGCCCCGTGCGATCGTCTCGATCGTTAGTAAACTGTAGATAGCTACCGAACCGAAGGGCTACTTCGCGCCACCGACCCTCCGTATAGCGCAGATTCGCCCCGACTAACGTACTTCTACTCGGACCCTGCACGGCCACCCGCAGCGCCGGTAAGATGCTCATGTCCCCCTCACCAAGCGGTAGCTCGCCGCCTCCCTGCAGGACGTACCGCCGGGCGAGCACATCGCTCTGTTCGGGTATGGGAGATACGTTAGGGGCAGTTAAATGATACACCGCACCCCCGAGGTAGAACCCCCGCCGTTCGCCCAAAGTAGCGTAATACGCTAGGCCTGCGTTGACGTCCATATACAGCTGCATGCCCCGCCCTCCGAAGGGTTCGCCGGACGGCAGACTGCGGTCGATGTAGGCCGCCCGGCTCACGGGATCTACGAAGTACTGCTCCGAAAACCACAGTTTATTGAGGTCATAGCCGCGCTGCCCTACGCCTAGCTGTGCCCCCCCACTCAGGTAGTGGCCATCGGCTATCTGCTGCTGGTAGCTACCGCTGAGCAGGCCCTGGCTACGCACGAAGTCACTGCTGCCCGCCCGGTCGTGCTGCACCTGTACGCCTAGCCCGAAGAAGTTCTGTCGCCCTACGGAGCGTCTTACCTCTACCGCCGCCGCTACGTTCTGAAACCCTTCGGTATCGGCCAGCGTCATGTAGTGGGTCTGATAGTTAAGGGTCACCCGAAGGGCCTCATTCATAACCCCCGTCAGCGCCGGGTTATTCAGCAGTGGCGTAGCGTGCAGCTGGCTATAGCGTACATCCTGGGCGCGGCCGCAGGTGCAGAAGCAAACTACGGTAAGCAGTACCAAGCAGCAGCGCAGGTGAGTAGTAAAGGAAGTTTGCATATCAGCGGATTAAGGTGGTCTGTCCGCTCAGGGTCTCGCGACTATCGTCCTCGTACACTACCGTAAGTTTGTAGAGGTACACTCCGGCATTAAGGGGTTTATTGTTCGTTCCGGTGCCATCCCACCCACGGTCCGGATCATTTACCATCCAATCGGCCGCCTCATCGAAGAAGACCACGCCTCCCCAGCGATCGAAGATGGTCAGCGACTCGATCCGGGTGCCGGGTCGACCATGTACCAGCAGCCGGTCATTGCTGCCATCCTCGTTGGGTGTAAAGCCCGTAGGCACAGCGATTTCCCGTATTTTTTCTACCCGTACGGTGATGACATCGCTGTCCTCACAGCCCAGGCTGTCCATCACGCTGACGGTGTAGGTAGCGACGTAGGGCGGACGCGCCACCGGGTCGGGGCACGACAGGCAGCTTAATCCCCCCGGTTCGCTTTGCTCCCAGAGGTAATCGATCGGTCCGGTAGATCCGGTTACGGTAGACTGCAGGCGTACACTATCACCGAACACTAGGTCGATGTCTTCACCAAGGTCCACGGTAAGCGGTGGTCCGTCCTCTACGCGGATCGAAGTAACCGCCGTGCAGCCGGCCGTGTCCCGCACTACGATCGAGTAATCCCCTTCATTTACTCCTACGAAGGACGGGGACCGTCCAAACTGCGTACCGTCCAGTGCATATTCGTACGGCTCCTGTCCACCAGATGCCAACACATCGATCCGACCGCTCGCGGTGCCACCACAAATACCCGAACTGGTAGTAGAAGAAACCACGATCTCCCCCGGGCTATCCAACACCAGCGTATCCGATTCCGTGCACCCGTTGGCGTCCACGAGCTGTAGGGTATAGGTGCCCCGATCCAGACCGGTCTGTTGCTCCGTAAAGGCACCATTGGACCATATGTAGCGGTAGGGTAGGCTACCACCGGAAACAAACGTGCGGATCGTGCCATCTATAGCCCCAAAGCAACTGATGTCTCGCTTCCGGGTAGAAAGGATAAGTAGATCGGGACTAGGTATGCGGAAGGTAGTATCGAGGGCACACTGTGCGCCATTGCTGATCGTGACGGTGTAGTCACCGGCAAGCAGACCGTCCACTCGGGGTCCAGTGGCAAAGTCGGTACTTTCCCCCCACTCCAGGGTGTACGGCCCGGAGACCGGTCCCCGAACGCTGGAGATCTCGATCGCTCCGGTACGCGTACCGAAGCACTGTACGGAGTCGATCGCCACGGCGAAGGTTATTCGGGACGATGCCCGGTAGCGGAAGCTGGTGTCCCCGCTACAGCCCTGGGCGGTCGTCACCGTGAGCTGGTAGGTCTCTCCATCGGTGAGCGGACCGACACGGGCCGTAGTATCGCCGGTTGACCAGGCGTACGAAGCATAGGGTGTAGCGCTGGATAAGTAAACGGGTACATCGGGATCGCACACGTTATCCCCTTCGAACTGGATGACTGGCGCTACACTGTCCTGCACACCGAGCGAGAAAGTTAAGGCCCTGGCGCATCCATTTTCGTCCGTTACCGTGACACTATTTAGACCAGCTGCTAGGGAGGTGGCCCGGGCAGTAGATTCGCCACTGCTCCACATGTAGGTCGCCGCGACCGTACCACTGGCAAACACGGCGGCCTGACCGTTTCGTTCGCCGGCGCAGGGTGCGAGTGTATCGATCAGTGCGATCGCAAAGGTCGCAGCGGGTTCTCTTACTACGGCTAGCGTATCAAACGTACAGCGGACAGCATCGGTCACGGTAAGCCGGTAGGTACCGGCGGTCAGATTGCTAATACTGGCGGTCTCCGCACCAGTCGACCACTGGTAACTGTAGGGGGGTATGCCACCCATGCCGGTGGCGGTAAGTGCACCCGATGATCCATTTCTGCACGCCACGGGGGTGGTATCGAAGGCAACTTCTAACCGGGCAGGCTGCGGGACGGTCAGAAAGGAGTCAACGGTACACCCTTTGTTGTCGGTGATACGCACACGGTAGGTTCCGGCCGATACCGCACCTGCGTCCCCGCCCGGTCCGATCGACGGGTCACTCCAGGAGAACGTATAGGGCGGAGTACCCCCCCGCGCGGATGTTTTAAACCGGCCGGTGGCCTCGCCGAAGCACCGCACGGGCGTGATGGAGCGCACTTCGAGTGTCAGGGGAGTAGGTGCGGGTACTGTATAGACAGCGGAATCCTGACAGCCATTCGCCGCAGTGACGGTCAGCCGGTAGGTGCCCGGCGCTAGTCCACTTTGGTTCCGCTCGGTACTGCCAGTACTCCAGGCGTAGCTCAGTGGCATAGTGCCCGACGGGGCGGGAAGCGTGATACTCCCGTTGTTCTGGCCGGCGCACCCCGCGTATACGTCTGCCGAAAGTTCTGCCGCGATATTTTGTACATCGATAGTCAGTTGGGCCGAGCCCGTGCAGCCGTCGGCGGTGGTAGCCCGCAGCGTGTACGTCCCGGAAGCGGTGGGTTGGACGGTGGGGTTTTCACAATCGGTGCAACTGAAGTCAGAGCTGGCGGGTGACCAGCGGTACATAGTAGAAGATTCGCGGACAAGGTCAAGTGACCAGCCGAGTAGCTGACCCGTGCTGCTGGTACTGGCATCGTCGATCTCCAGGGTCCAGCCTCCATTGATACGCTGGTTAGTTAGGGCGGTCCAGGGACTGCCGGTGGTAGGTACGATACAACCATTGAAGGTGCTACCCGCCGCGCCCTGTGGGAGCGGCAGCGGAATTCGAACACCTCCGGGCGAAACCAGCCGAAAGCGCACGGAGGCCAGGGACTCACTCGACCGGTAGTCGATGCAAACGCCCGTAAGGGTGCGGGCCGGCTCCGTAAATATGTCGGGCGACTGATCGGTGACAGTGAGCGTGGACCGTAGTGTGGCGGGCTGTCCGGCAGCGTTGCGCTGTGTAGCGCGCGCAGTTTGTACAGCCCAGCGGATGGTATCGACCTGGCTGGGAATATCAAGGTCCAGCCTAGCCCTGAAACTCCCGCCCAGGCAGACGACGGTGTCCCGGGCCGCTACTACCACCGGTGGAGGACAGCTGAAGCATCCCGCTGCGTAGGGGGATCGTACGGTCACCGGGATGAGCGTATCGTAGCTACATCCGAAATCATCCGTACTGGTCAGCACCTGATCGAAGCGTCCGGGGCCGGCTCCGGTGAACTCGATCCGCTCGGCCGAATAGTCGCTCAGCTGATCGTTATTCTCCCACTCGGTAGTGACTACTGGTACCGAGAACTCACGGCGTGGGGGCTGCAGCTTTTCTTGGAACCGAATAGACCAGTTGAATACGGTGCCGCCGTTGCCGATACCGTTGTCGAGTACGTTCAGTTTCCAGTCGCCGTTCAGGGGGCAGCCGATGAGTGCTGAGAAGTTCAAGCTACTAGGCTTGTATAGCACGTCTTCCGGGAACTTGGTCTGCGAAGGCACCGAGGTAGCGGCATCATTGATGGTCAATAAACCACTTGCACTAAAACAGTATTTTCCCGGTTGACCAGCCACAGGAGAGTTAGGCTCGGTTGTCGGTGTACCAAAGTACTGACCCTCCGCACCCGATGGTGGACGTTGGTATTCTAGTAGAGTCACAGAATCACCACTGGGGCATTCCACGCTCAGATGTAGGTCACCCACGTAGTCGTGCTCGATGTCTACACAGATCTCTACGATGCCGTCGCCCGATCCTAGCCGCTGGTCGGAAGCGAAACTACGCAGCGGCAGCACGGACGTACGTAGCTGATTGGCGGTTTCCGGAATTACAACGCGGGAGGCTACGGGCTGCGGGCTGCCGAATCCGTAGGTGCGGCCACTGGAACGATAGGTGACCGCTGCGTCATCTACTCCCGTTACCCCCAGTACCAGCGGTTCACCCGGACATACGACTAAATCGCGTTGACTGCTCGGTCCGACATCCGGCGGCCCCGATACGCGGACCTGCTGGTCGATCCTGTTCCGGCTCTCGCAACCCCGTTGATCCCGCAGGGTAACGTTGACGAGGTAGCCTCCTGGCTTGGCATACAGCTGATCGATGGACCGTCCGACTTGCTGGCTGCCATCCCCAAAGGTCCAGGTGAAGGTCGTAGTGGCATCGCTCTGCGGGTAGGTAACGCCTCGTTCGGGATAGCGCCCCGTAGCCGTCAGCGCGATCGCCTCACCCAGGCAGGCGTCCAGGAACTCATCCGGCCCCGGTCCGACGCCCGGATCACTCTGCTCGAGGACTGCGATGATGGGCTGGCAGGCCGCTACGCAGCGGATAGCAGCGTCCCAGCCGGTCTTCGTGCCACTACTGAGGAAGGTCATCGTCAGACAGCCCGATGTATTGCGCGCCGTAGCGGATATGGTGGTTCGGTCGCCGTTGTTGTCTGCCGTGAGTTGCCGCAGGACGGGCGCTGCGCTCGTACGACCATTATGGAAGCTTAGCGTTCCCTGAATGTCGATTACGCTGAAGCTCAATTCAACGTTGGTATTATCGGAATTATCGGAGCAGATCGTCACGGACTGCAAGGAGCCGGGCCCCGCATGTGCCCCGGCGGTACCTCCGCTGTCGACGAACCGGCCGCTGCACGTGGCGACCTCCCCGCCGGTCTGACCGATACGCACGATATCCTGACCAAAGCTCAGAACGGTAACAAGACAAGACACCAGGAATAAAACACACCGGGGGTAAAACTGCGACATACACTAAGGGTAACTAGGAGCCCACACTATCTTTGGCGCAAACGAAGGATAGTATGCAAGTATTGGACGGAAAAGCGCTGGCCCAAACGATTAAGGAAGAACTGAAGGTGAAGGTCGACGCGATCCGGCAAGCAGGGGGCAAAATTCCCCACCTGGCCGCCGTCCTGGTGGGTGAAAATCCGGCCAGTCAGGTGTACGTGCGCAACAAAGTACGCAGCTGCGAGGCCGTCGGCTTTCGCAGCACGCTACTTCGCCGCCCGCAGGACATTACGCAGTCCGAGCTACTGCAGATCGTGACCGAACTAAATGCAGATCCCGACATCGATGGCTACATCGTCCAACTGCCGCTGCCGGCACACATCGACGAGGACGCCATCAATCTGGCCATCGACCCCCGTAAGGATGTGGACGGCTTCACCCCAGTCAATATCGGCCGCATGACGCTCGGGCTGGATGCGTACCTGCCGGCTACCCCCAATGGTATCATGGTCATGCTCGACCGTTACGGTATCGAAACGAGTGGCAAGGAGGTCGTCGTGCTGGGCCGCTCCAACATCGTGGGTACGCCGATGACGGTATTACTGAGCCGCAAGAGCAACCCGGGCAATGCCACCGTCACCCTATGTCATAGCCGCACGAAGGATCTGAAGGCTCATACCCTACACGCCGACATCATCGTTGCGGCCATCGGCATCCCCGAAATGGTCACCGCTGATATGGTCAAAGAAGGCGCCGTAGTGATCGACGTAGGCATCAACCGGGTAGATGACGCGAGCCGCAGCAAAGGCTATCGCCTGGCCGGAGACGTAGACTACGCGGGACTGAAGGACAAAGTAAGCGCCATGACTCCCGTACCCGGAGGAGTAGGGCCCATGACGGTCGTGAGTCTGCTCATGAACACCCTAAAGGCTAGCCAGAAGCGGTAGGTAGACAGGCTAGATCACACCCTTTTCGCCCAGGTAGCGCTCCGCATCCAGGGCGGCCATACAACCGGTACCCGCCGCGGTGATGGCCTGGCGGTACACATGGTCGGCGGCATCTCCACTGACGAATACACCCTCCACATTGGTGTGGGTGGAGTTAGGCTCGTGTACCAGGTAGCCGGTTTCTTCCATCTCCAGCACCCCCTCGAACAACTTGGTATTGGGAATATGGCCGATGGCTACGAAGAAGCCCGCGATGGGAAGCTCCGACACTTCGTCGGTGACGCGGTTTCGCACCCGGACGCCGGTCACCTCAGTGTCCCCCAGGATCTCTTCGGTCTCCGTATTCCAGTGGATCTTGATGTTCTTTTGCTTCATGACCCGGTCCTGCATGATCTTGGAGGCCCGCATCTCGTCGCGCCGTACCAGCATATGGACTACCGGACAGAGGTTACTCAGGTACAGGGCCTCCTCGCAGGCGCTGTCCCCGGCTCCTACGATAGCTACGTCCTTGCCGCGGTAGAAAAAGCCGTCACAGACCGCGCAGGCGCTGACGCCGTTGTTGGTCAGCCGCTGCTCACTCTCCAGACCCAGCCAGCGGGCAGTAGCGCCCGTGCTCACGATGATACTGTGCGCGGCGATCTCTTCGCCGCTCTCGGTGTAGATTTTCTTGACATCGTCAGAAAAGTCGACCCGGTCGATGAGCTCGTACTTGATCTCGGTTCCGAAGCGTTCGGCCTGCTTCTTCAGGTCCTCCATCATCTGGGGGCCCATGATGCCTTCCGGATAACCGGGAAAGTTCTCTACGTCGGTCGTGATCATCAATTGGCCACCGGGTTCACGGCCCGTAAAGAGTACGGGGCTGAGGTTGGCGCGCGCCGCATAGATGGCTGCGGTGTAGCCGGCCGGTCCGGAGCCGATGATGACGGTTTTTTGAGGTTCTTTACCCATGGGTCTAGTTCGTTTCGGGGTGCAAAAGTAGCTTAACTCACTAACACCCGTGGGCCGGCTGGGTTGTACGGGCGCTCACCGGTCGGGCGCGTCCGCAGGTGCGAGGGGAAAGTCGATCCGGCGATACTTCCCTACGGGCAGCGTACCGAGCTCGATGTGCATGATGCGCACACGCTTTAGGGTCAGTACCGTGTAGCCGAAGTAGCCGCACATGCGTCTGATCTGCCGGTTGAGGCCCTGAGTGAGTATAATGCGGAAGCTGCGCCGCCCGATTCGCTCCACCGTACATGGCTTGGTGCGCACCTGGAGGATCGGGACGCCCCGGCTCATACGTTGCAGGAAATCTGGCGTCACCGGACGGTCCACCGTCACGATGTATTCCTTCTCGTGCGCGTTCTCTGCGCGCAATATTTCATTCACCACGTCCCCGTCATTGGTCAGTAAGATCAGACCAGTCGAGGCCTTGTCCAGCCGGCCGATCGGGAAGATCCGCTCCGGGTAATTAATGAAGTCGATGATATTATCCGGGTCCTTTGGGTCGGTGGTGCTCGTGACACCGGCCGGCTTGTGGAAGGCGAGGTACACCGGGGCGGGTCGCGCACCCACGGGCTTACCGTCCAGGCGGACGATCTGACCCGGCTCCACCCGATTACCCTTTATCGCCACCCGGCCATTGATGGTGACACGACCGGCCTCGATCCAGCGATCGGCTTCCCGGCGGGAGCAGATACCCGTGCTGGATAAGAACTTATTGAGCGAAATGGAATCTGCCATAGCCGGGGCAAGCTACGCAGGATCTAGCACCTATCTTTGCGGCCGCAACCTTCGCCTTTATGAGCAGCCCACTTGATCAATTGTCTTCCGAAAGCCGTATCTGGATCTACGGCGCCGAGCGTGCCCTGACCGACGCCGAGACCAAGCTGGTGCGCAGCCAGGCGCAGCAGTTCGTGCAGCAGTGGGTCAGTCACCAGCAGGCGCTTACCTCGGCAGCCGATGTACTGCACAAGCGATTTTTGGTATTGGGTGTGGATGAGACCCAGGCGGAAGCGAGTGGCTGCTCCATCGACGGTAGTGTCCGCTTCGTGAAGGAATTGGGTGCACAGATCGGCGTAGACTTTTTCAATCGCATGCGCTTTAGCTACCGGGATGAACAGGGCGGCATTCACACCGTCGGGCGCGAAGAGTTCAAGCTACTCTACGCCCAGGGACAGCTCACCAACGAGAGCATCGTCTTCGATCCCCTGGTCAAGGAACTCGGGGAGTTGCGGCAGATTTTCGAGCGCCCCCTGGAGGACAGCTGGCACAGTCGGATGGTGTGACCAGTACTGCTGAATTAGCAAAATGCATGTGAGGATGACGCATCTATAATCGTTTATATACGACTATAAACGCAAGTATTCATCTACATGACGACTATCTGTGGTGAGTTGCCGGACTTTTGTCCCATCACTAACCACAGCACCCATGCTACTTAGTAATCACATTCAGCTCATCGGCCGGGTAGGGCACGACCCCGAGCTAGTCTCCCTCACGGATGGCACCCCACGCGCTAATCTGCGGATTTATCAGGACGCTGCCGCTTCCGAGCAGCCCAATGAAACCCAGGTACACACCCTCATCGGCTGGCACAATCTAGCGCACCAATTGCAGGCACGGGTCCGCAGGGGGGATACAGTATTAGTACAGGGACGCCTAGTGAACAGAAAGCTTCTGGTGAACGGGCATGTGCTCATCAAGTCGGAGGTCCACCTCTCCGAGTTCCGTGTCCTGTCTTCCCGATCGATCACCCGCAACCTCGGTCTTGCTGCCGAACCGGTGCACACCTTCCACCGCAACCATGAATAAGCTGACACTCATCGGTGAACTGGTTGCCGCACCAACCTACTTCTGTACGTCCCGCGGACGAGACCTTACCCGCTTTCAACTGCGAACCAAGGAATCGTGTGGCCGCATCAGCGTGCATCACTGTCTGGCGTGGGGCCCACTAGCCATAAATCTCCACGCTAATCTCCGTGTTGGTGAGTGGTCCATGGTCCGGGGCTCCCTGGCCTACCGAACGCGGCGGCTGGGCCGGCAGACGGTACAACTACCCTATGTGCGGATTACCGAGCATAGCTACCTGGGCCAGGTAGAGCAGGCTGAGCCTACGACTGCACGGCCCGGCGGGGCACACGCGTCCTGATCCGCACCACCATACTGATCAGTAGACCGACCATCATCGAGATCGTACCGAACCAGAACAGGTTGATGCCAGGAAACTCGATGGCCTGTAGCGTAATGTAGTCCGTGCGATAACTCCTGGGTGCCACCGCAAGGGGGATGGACAGGGCCGTAGTTGGATTTGCCTGTGCGATACGCAGCGTAGCTTCGTTCGTGTTGGGGTCGATACTCACCAGGTGGGCGTACAGCCCTAGATTGGTGATTTCGTCCCGTACTCCACTGGGCTGTTTGCCACGGATCAGAAACACGGGTTGCATCTGCTGGCCATCGGCCGTAGAGAGTAGCGCGCTGACCCAGATGTCTTCTTCCTGCGGTTGGAAGTGATCGACCTGGGGTTGTGATACGAACCGCTCGAAGGTTAGGACCTGATCACCGACCGTGATCGAACTACCGGGCTCGAGGGTATACTCCTGATAGTCCAGGTCAGTATCACGGACGAGTAGTTGCTCGAATACGCTCTCGTCGATCTTTATGCGTAGCGACATGTCGTTGATCTGAGCGGGGTAATGGTACAAAAGACCCTCACGTAAGATCAGAGCTACGCTAGCTACCGTATCGTGACTTCCGATACCTCCACTGCGGTCGGCGTGTACGCGGGCGCTCAGTCCGATGTCGCCTGGCTCGGCCGTATAGTCCGGGTGAGTAGGTCGCCGCGAAAAATCCGTCAGTTCGATCCCGTAGGTATAGATGACCGAGCTATTCCGCTGTGGGATCGGTACGGTATCGACGAAGGTTGCTCGCTCACCGATATCGAGGGCGAGTACGCGGTACTTGAGGCTATCCTCGGTCTCCTGCCGAATTTTCACACTCTGTTCCTCGGGGGGTAGGCCCATAATTACGGTGAAAACGTCCTTGTTCCAGTAATGCTTGGTGCTGGGATTCGTGATGGCGATCTTTTCGAAACCTTTGTCGTACAGGACATTAGGAGCCAGCTGAAACTCTTCTACTACATTCCCGGCCTTATCCATTCGCTGGTAGTCCATGAAGTAGCGTCGGTTAAGGCCCTCGATGGTATCGCTCTTGAAGGTGACCACGTAATCCTCCATCCCTAGCGGAATATCCTGATAGAGCCGCACGGTGCTGCGGGCTAGCTCTTCGTCTTCGGTCAGTCCTTCCATCAGGAACTGGTTCTGACTGACAACTCGTTTGTTTCCGGCGCTGGCCATAATGCCGATCAGCATAAAGCCGAAACCTACGTGGCTGACTACACTGCCGGTAATACGCGCATCCTTACGGGCAAAAAAGATCAGGTAGTCCAAGTTTGTCCAGATGGCGAACCAGCCGGAGAAGACCAGTAGCTTGTAGGCAATACTAGGGGCCTGGATCCAAAGCAAGGTCAAAAAGGTGAGTAGGACCGAGCCGCCGACAGCGATACCGGTGCGCAGGGCAAAGGAGCGGAAGTACTTACCGAAGTTGCGCTCGCGCCAGCGGAGATACTGCGCACCACCACTCATTAAACCGATGAATATGCCGATCCAGATTTGAAACTTGTTGTGGTGAGCTTCGGGCTCAATTAGGGTCAGACCGTCGAAGGCCGGATTGATCCACTCCCGAATGGAGTTATACACGGGCAGGCTGGTGGCCCCCGTGATGAGGATGACCGACATGAACAGCGTCAGGCTGCCGATAAACATCCAGAACTCCCGACTACTCGTCGCTTCCTCACGCTCCGGAACGGGGATATGATTCCACCGCCAGATCATCAGACCGATGCTCAGCAGAAAGTAAAATCCAAGGAAGAAGAGTAGTTGCGCCTCCAGGCCCATTTCGGTGAAGGCATGTACACTGGTGTCACCGAGCACCCCTGAACGGGTCAGGAAGGTGCTGTAGACAATCAGTACGAATGTGCCGAGGTAGAACATGTAAGTCGCCCGGATGCCCTGTCCGGTGGCCTTACTGATCAAATTAGTATGGATGCCCGCCACTAGCATGAGCCAGGGAACCAAGCTGGTGTTCTCCACCGGATCCCAAGCCCAGTAACCACCAAAGTTCAGTGCTTCGTACGCCCAGGCCGAGCCCATCAGGATACCAATGCCGAGAATGCCGGCGCTAAACAGACTCCACCGCAGGCCGGGAGCCAGCCACTCTTTGTGGCGTCCCGTCCACAACCCGGCTACGGCATAAGCGAATGGTACGACCGTGCTGGCAAAGCCAAGGAATAGGGTAGGGGGGTGAATGGTCATCCAGTAGTTCTGCAGACTGGGGTTAAGCCCATTACCCCGTAGGAGATCCACGTAGTCGGCTTGCTGAAAGATCGGCGCATTGACAGTTTCCCGCAGCAGGAGGAGGGGGTTAGACCCCAGCTTGATCAGCATATCTCCCAGGCCAAAGTGGACCCCGAGTAGCATGGACACGATGACCACCTGTACCGAGCAGACCACTGCCATTACGGGCTTCTCCCAACTGCGGGCAGTGACCATCAGCACGTAGCCTAGTATGACGTGCCAGAACATCCAGAGTAGGAAGCTACCCTCCTGTCCCTCCCAGAAGGCCGAGAAGATGTAGCGCTGCTGCAACTGCCCGTCGACGTGGGCCGTCACGTACTCGTACTCATAGTACTGGTTGAGCATAGCAAAGAAAATGCAGCCGATCACGGTAAAGACCGCTGCACCGTGCGCCAGAAAGCTCAACTGACCGAGCCGTTGCCAGCCGCGACTACGTAGTACTTCCCCACGGGTCTGGGTGGCCATGAAGTAGCTCACCAAACTGAGCAGGGCAGCAAAAAACGCTACCAGCAGGGCGAAGTGCCCGATGTAACGAGGACCTAGATGCTCGTTGAGGTATTGTACGTCCATAGGGGGATTAGCTCTCCGTCAAACTCTTAATCATCGCCTCATCGTCCTTGTACTTGCTGGGGCATTTCATCTGAATGTCGCTAGCGATGAACCGCTCGTCCTGCATCCGGCCCGTGAGCACGATACTCTCGCTCATCTCGAAGTCCTGCGGCTTGCCCATAAGCAGAACCACTTCGCGCTCCGCACCACTCAGGTCCTCCAGGAAGAAACTGAAGTAGTTAGGATCGGTCAGCGGATCGTAAATGGTGGGTTTGTCCTTCACGTAGGTACCCACCAATTGGACCTTGTCTCCGCTTGTAGCGGCCTTTTCGAAGTTGGCGTACTCCGAGGTAGCATTGCCAGTCTGCCAGAATAGGATCGCGGCGATGACGACCAACATAAGGGCGAGAACGTAGGACTTTTTCATGACTGTGATTGTGACGGGCGATAAGGGTAACCTATCAACACGAAGGTAGTCCGGTCGTTGTGCGATCCGGTCAACATTGGGTCATAGTGCACGTGTCGTGCACAGGC
This sequence comes from Neolewinella maritima, assembly GCF_923081025.1. Classification (GTDB taxonomy): domain Bacteria; phylum Bacteroidota; class Bacteroidia; order Chitinophagales; family Saprospiraceae; genus Neolewinella; species Neolewinella maritima. The sequence goes on from NZ_CAKLPZ010000001.1 coordinate 1,690,985, forward strand.
TAGTGGCCAGGCCCGGTACAGTCTACTGTAAACTGACGGACAACTATTTACCCACTATCCGTATTTTGTACCAAATCCCTCACAGGCAATTTCTTATGCACCCTGCCGTCCGCTTTTTGTCGCTTGCCCTTCTCCTGTCGCTGGCACCTGCGCTCGCGGCGCAGAATAGCGTGCAGGAGTTTAGACTCGGCGGTGTGGCCCGCATCCTGAACGAGGAGTGCATACGCCTCACCCCCGCTACACCCTACGTGACGGGGTCGGCATGGTTTCAGAACCCAATGGACCTGGAATACCCCTTCGAACTGACCGTCGATCTGGTGCTCGGGGAGAACAACGATCTGGGTGCCGATGGCATCGTCTTTGTGTTCCACCCGACCATGCAGACCGGTTATCGCGGAGAGGGAATGGGTTTTGCCGGTCTGTATCCCTCCCTGGGTATTGAATTTGACACCTATCAAAACATACACCTCGGTGACCCGGTAGAGGATCACGTCGCGGTGATGGTCCACGGTCAACTGCACCACGGCCGTAGCCTGGCCGGACCCACCAGCGTTCCTAATCTGGAGAACGGGGGTAAGCGGCCGCTGACGGTCAGTTGGAGTCCGGGAACTCAGACACTGCAGGTGACCCTGGACGGTGAACTGCGGGCTAGCTACACTGGCGATATAATCGCCAACGTATTCGGTGGAAATAGCAAGGTCTACTGGGGTGCTACGGCGGCGACCGGACGGAAGATGAACTTCCAGGACGTGTGTATTCGCAAACTGGTGTACGCTCTGGTAGACTAGTACTACAGAGTTCGCTACCGCGTCAGGTACACACTGCGGTTACGGTCCAACTCCCGGAAGAACGGATCTGTCATGTCCTTGACGAAGTGGATCGACTCGCCGGTAGACTTCATCTCCGGCCCCAGTTGCTTATCGACATTCGGGAACTTATTGAAGCTAAAGACGGGTACCTTGATGGCATAGCCGCTGGGCTGCGGATTGATGTCGAAGTCGCTCAGCTTGTGCGTACCGAGCATCACCTTGGTAGCGATGTTCAGGTAGGGCACGCGATACGCTTTGGCGATGAAGGGCGTGGTACGACTAGCGCGGGGATTAGCCTCTATGACGTACACGGTCTCTTCTCCGGTTTCCTTATCGGTGCGGATGGCAAATTGTACGTTCAGGAGGCCCTTGATCTTGAGGGCGTAGGCGAGCTTTTCGGCGTACTCCCGCATCTTATTCACCGCATCGACGCTAAGCGAGTACGTGGGCAGCACCGCGGAGGAGTCCCCGGAATGGATGCCCGCAGGCTCGATGTGCTCCATGATCCCCATGATATGTACTTCCTCTCCGTCACAGATCGCGTCGATCTCGGCTTCCTTGGCACGGTCCAGGAAATGATCTACCAGAACTTCGTCGTCGGGGGCCTTCTTGAAAATGGACAGTACGTGCCGTTCGAGCTCGGCATCGTTGATCACGATGCGCATGTCCTGACCGCCGAGCACGTAGCTGGGGCGTACCAACACGGGATACTTGACACGGTGGGCGACCTCCAGCGCCTGATCGGCATCCTTTGCGGTACCGAAGTTGGGGTAGGGGATGTCGAGTTCTTTGAGCAGTTGGGAGAAACGGCCGCGGTCTTCGGCCAGGTCAAGTGCTTCGTAGCTGGAGCCCATCAGTTGGACACCGCGGCGGCTGAGTTCTTCGGCTAACTTGAGCGCCGTCTGACCGCCGAGCTGCACGATGATACCCTCTGGTTTCTCCAGTTCAATGATCTCCCAGAGGTGTTCCCAGAAGACGGGTTCGAAGTAGAGTTTGTCGGCCGTATCGAAATCCGTCGATACCGTTTCCGGGTTGCAATTGACCATGATCGACTCAAAGCCGGCTTCCTGCACTGCTTTAAGTCCGTGTACACAACAGTAGTCGAACTCAATGCCTTGTCCGATCCGGTTTGGACCGGAGCCTAAGACGATAATCTTTTTCTTGTCCGTAACGACACTCTCATTTTCCCCATCGAAGGTGGAGTAGAAGTAGGGGGTGGTGGACTCGAATTCGGCCGCACAGGTGTCGACCATCTTATATACCCGCCGAATACCGAGTTCGTAGCGACGTTTGGTCACGGCTTCCTCATTGACGCGCAGTAGGTAGGCGATCTGGATGTCTGAGTAACCGACTTCTTTTAACTCCCGAAAGAATGCTTCGGGCAGGTCTTCCGGCACATTGTACTTAAGCACTTGGGCATCGTAGTCTACCAGCCGCTTGATCTGATTGATGAACCAGGGATCGATCTTGGTGAGCTTCTGAATGGTCTTGCGGGGTACGCCAAGTCGTAATGCATCCTTGAGACGGAAGATCCGGTCCTCGCTGACGTTCTCTAGCCGATCCAGAATATCATCCGTTTTGATCCACTCCTTGATGTCGGAGCCTAGTCCTGCACGGCCGTTTTCCAGTGACTGACAGGCCTTTTGTAGCGCTTCCAAGAAATTGCGGCCGATGCCCATCACCTCACCGACTGACTTCATCTGCAGTCCCAGCTTGTGGTCCGCTCCGGGAAACTTATTGAAGTTCCAGCGGGGGATCTTGACAATTACGTAATCCAGTGTGGGCTCGAAGTAGGCCGAGGTGGTTTTGGTGATTTGATTTTTGAGTTCGTCCAGCCGGTAACCTAGCGCGAGTTTGGCGGCAATCTTGGCGATGGGGTAGCCCGTGGCTTTCGAAGCCAATGCGGAAGAGCGGCTCACCCGGGGGTTGATCTCGATGACGATCAGCTCCTCCGTCTCCGGATTTTGACTAAACTGGATATTACAGCCACCGGCGAAGTTGCCCATCGACCGCATCGCCAGGATGGCCTGATTGCGCATATCCTGGTAGGCCGTGTCGCTGAGGGTCATAGCCGGTGCGACCGTGATGGAATCGCCGGTATGAATGCCCATGGGGTCGAAGTTTTCCACGGTACAGATGATGACCACGTTGTCAGCAGCATCCCGCAGCAGCTCCAACTCGAATTCCTTCCAGCCGAGGACAGCCTTATCGATGAGCACTTCGTGGGTAGGACTCGCTTCTAACCCCCGCCGTAGCATATCGGGAAATTCATCTGCTTCAAAACAGAAGCCTCCGCCGAAGCCGCCAAGGGTATAGCTTGGGCGGATCACCAGTGGGTAACCGATCTCCTGAGCAGCCTCCATGCCCTCCAGGAAAGAGTTAGCGATCATAGCCGGAGCGCACTTCAGGCCGATGGCTTCCATGTGCTTGCGGAACAGCTCACGGTTTTCGGCCAACTCGATGGCTTCCAGGTCTACACCAATGAGCCGAACGTTGTACTTCTCCCACAGACCTACTTCACCACACTCGATGGCTAGGTTGAGCGCTGACTGTCCACCCATAGTAGGTAGCACGGCATCGGGCTTGATCTCCTTGAGGATTTGTTCTACGCTGTCGATAGTAAGCGGCAGCAAGAATACGTGATCGGCCGTCATCGGATCGGTCATGATCGTAGCCGGATTGGGGTTCAGGATACTTACCTCGATGCCCTCTTCCCTGAGGCTCCTACTGGCCTGTGTGCCGGAGTAATCGAACTCGCATGCTTGTCCGATAATAATGGGTCCGGAGCCGATGATGAGCACGGAAGAGATCGAGGTATCCTTAGGCATAGCGGGAGCGTTTTGGGTAAACTGGCGCGAAGGTAGTGGATTGCGACGTAGTCGGATAGCTACGTGCGCCAATGCTCCGGTGGCTGACCGGGACTCGGTGGGGGAGTGAGCGGGAGCACGTTGCACAGTTGCGGGAGCGCACGTACCTTTGTCGCCGCTTAGCAGCCCACGTTCTTTAGGAGGAATGGCAGAGTGGTTGAATGCACCGGTCTTGAAAACCGACGTGTCGCAAGGCACCGGGGGTTCGAATCCCTCTTCCTCCGCCCATTAGCCCCGCCGCATCCGGATCCGTTTGTACCCCAGTTGGTCCAGAAGCAGGCTCCATAGCAGCTCGAAGGGGATTACCTCCATGTAGTACTCCAGTGTACTTGTTTCCAGCGAGTAGCGCTTCAGCGCAGTGATGTGCTTTTCCGTGTGGCGTTCCACGGCCGCCCGGTGGTAGCCCTGGGTCGATAACTGTGCCAATGCCTTCAGAAAATACCGCAGCCGCTCGTAGCCCTTACCGTTCAGGTATCGCTGGGCGTATTTGGCTACGGCCTCCAGTGTTAGGGCCGACTTCTGATGCTGCTGACGGATGACCTGATCCACCAGTTGAATAATCAGCAGGTGTACGTTGCGGTGACTTTTCTCCGATGAAGCGTGCTCGAACGAATTGATAAAGCGCGCGATGCGGAAGCGTTGGAAGGTCAGGTCGCCGGCTTCCGGCACAATTTGCTCCATGCTTACCAGCAGGTACAGATAGGCCTCCAGAATCCGGAAGGTCTCCCGGTAATAGCTCACCATATTGGATTCCATCACCTCGGTATCCATGCTGTGGTAGATTTCGTAGGCCGTCTGAAACCGTCCAGCACGCAGGGCGAGGATCAGCATCAATTCATACACCTTGAAGTAGTTGTGCTCTCCCGCCGACGTCTTATTGAGCATCCGGCGGGCAAAGGTCATCCCGTTGGTGTAATCGTTGATCTGCGCATACGCCATGGCTAGGTTTGCCTCGAATACCTGGTACATGGTAGGAAGTGCCCGTGGGCGTTGCGCTAGATACCGTAGCGCGGTAGTAGCTACCTCGATCACTGCCGGGTACGCACTATCTACCAGGTGGACGTTGAGCTCGAGTAAGTACACCAGGTAAGACACCATAGTGACGTCGTAGGCTTCGATGCAGGGCGCGAACCGTCGATGGGCTTTGAGCGCCAGTGTCCTGATCTCTTGCTCCGCTGCCTGGGTGTTTCTGAGGTAGAAGAGTTCGTTTACAACGGCCACGATGTCCTGGTACGCCCGGGAGACGTCCTGATGATGCGCGGCGCGCTCGCGGTAGTACTGGTACTTCTCTGCATCGAACCGTCGGTTGGCGTACTGTCGCCTGAGCATGGTAGCAGATGTATAGGCTGCTTCTACGAACTCCAGGTCTTCCGCCATCCGGAACGCTTCCTCCAGATAGGGAAGTAGCACCTCACTGGCTATGTGCTTGCGCAGCTGTTTCGCCACCGTGATCAGCTTCCATACATAGCTGAAGTCTCGGTCCCTGCGGTTGTCCGCCGCGCCCGGACGATGCACCGAAGTGACCGCGTCGAGCAGTCGCAACTGGAGATCTTCGCGTAGCGCACACAGGGCAGTTGAAGATGGGTCGAGTTCAAAATGGGCGGCAATGGCATCACCGCAGGCGGGATCTGGCCGGTGTAATAAGTGGAATAGGTCTACTACATTAGGATCAATACTATCATTCGGCCGCTCGATACTAAAGTCCGGGCCAAGGAGCGCAATCAATTCGCTCAACTCTCGCATGTGTTATTCAAAGCGCGCCGGTCGCTAACTAGCTGTGCAACAGGCAAAAAACTAAGATAGGAGCTTACGTACTCCTTGGATGTGGGGTGTCTCTGGGCCTAAAGTACTGCTTGCGATGCAATGTCAATGCGATCTGCAGGACAATCAAGGTAGCATAAGTGACCATACGAGGGGAACAAAGTGCAACATTGGGAATAAAGCGTACCGTACATGTCTGTATTAGAGATATTGTGATGCTTATTGACGATACGCCTACATTCACACCTGGGTCTACCTTCTCGCCCGCCTCCTGGCAAATTTGACTAGTTCGAAATTGAAGAACCAGTAAGCCGATCCCGTATCCACAGCAGAATATCCTCCAGCACTTCAGCGCGCTCCGGCTCATTGTGCAATTCATGGTAGTAGCCTGAATAGCTGCGCCACGTCAAACCTCCGGGATTGCGTACAGCGAAGTCCCGACTCGCATCGTGAGAGGTGATCCCATCCGCGCTCCCGTGTAGTAGCAGGGTAGGTACGGGCAGGCCATCGGCGTAGGTCTGTAGGTAGCGCGCACGCTCCAGCAGGTCCATGCCGACCTGGGCACTGATGCGTTGGTGGGTGAAGGAATCCTGGCGGTACGCTTGCGCTACGGCGGGATCGCGGCTAAGCTGACTAAGGTCCAGCTGATTGTCCAGTGTTTGACTCGGGCGAAGTCGACGCAGAATTTTTCCCAACTGTACAATGAAGGGATTAGGCCTAAAGCCCGTATCGATATGGGGAGAGGTCACTATAGCTCCGGCGATGCGCGGCTTGCGCTTGATCAGGTAATGAAGCAGTAGCTGTCCCCCCATACTTTGCCCGTAGAGGAATACCGGTACGCCCGGATACCGCCGTTCGCACTGCACCAACAGTTGGGCCACCCCATCGATGTAGTGGCGGTAATCCTGCGCGTGCCCCCGCTGCCCCTCACTCCGCCCGAATCCCTGCCGGTCATAGCCTAGGACGGCTACATCTCGTTCATTAAAATAGTCCGCCACGGCATCGTAGCGCCGACAGTGCTCCCCCAGACCGTGAATAATGCCCACAACAGCCTGCGGCTTCGGGTGGCTCCAGTCTACCGCGTAAATACGGTGACCAAGATCGTTCGTCCAGGAAAATTCTGTCATAATAGCTACCAGGGTATGGGGCCTAAAGTAAGGCTAAAGCTAGTCAGCGATCTATCTTCGCCCTCCCGCTCTCTCTACAACCACCGCACCTGCGGCCCCGCCCTATGTCTACTACCGCCCCTAAGCCACGGATCGTTTTCATGGGTACGCCCGACTTTGCCGTGCCGAGTCTGCGCGCGCTGGTAGCCGCCGACTATCCGGTGGTGGGAGTGATCACCGCAACCGATAAACTGGGGGGACGGGGCGGCAAACAACTGCTCGAATCGCCAGTAAAGCGGGCGGCCGTTGCACTAGGTATCCCGGTCCTACAACCTAAAAACCTCAAGGCAGAAGATTTCCTAACTGAGCTGGCGGATCTGCGGGCCGACCTTCAGATCGTAGTAGCCTTCCGTATGCTACCGGTAGCGGTGTGGAAGATGCCCCGCCTGGGTACCTTCAACCTTCATGGCAGTCTACTGCCCAAGTACCGGGGAGCGGCGCCCATTAATTGGGCTGTGATGCAGGGCGAACGGGAGACGGGCGCTACGACTTTCTTCATCCAGGAAGCGATCGATACGGGCGATGTACTGCTGCAGCACCGTATTCCGATCGGTGAAAACGATACCGCGGGTGATGTACACGACCGCATGATGGAGGAGGGAGCCGACCTGGTCCTGGCGACCGTGCGGCTTATCGAAACGGATAACTATACGCTGCAGGCGCAAGACGACCGTGCCGCCACGCCGGCCCCTAAGCTGCACCGCGATATGTGCCGCATCGACTGGACCAAGCCGGTGGCGGAAGTGCACAACTTCGTGCGCGGCCTGAGTCCCTGGCCGGCGGCCTATACCAGTATGAATAACGCCCAACTGAAGCTCATCCGCTGCCGGGTGGTCCTGACTGACCACCAAGAGCGGGCGGGGACCGTACTGACGGACGATAAGACCTACTTCCACGTAGCCTGCCCCGGTGGCTACCTAGATGTGCAGGAACTTCAGCTTGCGGGACGCCGGCGCATGACTACGCAGGAGTTTCTACGCGGTACATCAGTCGCGCCCCATACCGTACTTGGTTAAGGTTGAATGACCACTAGTCCCGGCTGTAGCGGATCGAGTTGCTCGACGAGGGTCTCGAAGAGTTGCTCGCCTTCCTGTAGGTACACATTGAGAAAGCTGTCGTACCGTTCCTGTAGGCCGTTGTCTGGAAACAGCTTATCCCGCAGTCCACGGATCTGAGTCATCGCGGTTTCGAACCGCTGTTTTTCCGTGCGGCGCAGGCGTCCCTCCAGGTTCTCCACGGCCTTGGCTTGCCGCGCGTGCTCGCCCATCACGGCCTTGGCCAGGGTGGGGTCGATCGCTTCTGCCTTGGTCGCAATACCTTGAAAAAGATCCTCCAACTGCCGGAGTTCTTGCGCCAAACTCAGTTCGTTATCGGACTGTGCGGCTACATAGTCTCGGATGATCAGATCGGCGTCGCGGAACAATTCGCGGTAGTCGAGGTCTAGCTTACCGAGCTTCTTCTGGTTGCCCCCGTCGATCCACAGCAGGGAAGCCCGCCGGATCAGCATGGGGAAGTGTAGCCCGAATGCAGCGAACTGCTCCTTGCGCTCCAGCCAGTAGGCCAGTTCTCCGCCGCCACCGATGTAGGCGAGGTTAGGAAAGATCAGTTCCTGGAAGAGCGGCCGCATCACTACGTTCGGACTGAAGCGCTCTGGGTGATCGTGGAGTTCCCTCCGCAGTTCGTCTTCGGTAAAGGTATGGTCCGTGTCCAGCACCCGATAGCTGCCTTGCTCCCGTACGATGCGGTCGCGGCGGCCGGGGGTGAGGTAGAAGAGGTTGATCTCCCGGGCGTGGGCCTGTCCACTGTAGCCGATTCGTTCCAGTTCCTGCTGGGCGGATTCGATCAGCGGCTGGCTCACCGATTCAAACAGTTCGCGCTCCATCAGCGGCGCGAACGCTCGCTTGAAGGCGGGGCGGCTCATGTCGGCTACTACCAGGCCATATTTGGCAAACAGCTCGTGGACCAGGGCGACCGAGGCGGCACCGTAGGTCGTATGCTCAGTGTGCGTACGCTCGATGATCGTGTAGATCTCCCTGGCCGTAGGTCGGTCGCCGAGTACCTCCTTCAACTGCTTCAATACCTCACCGAGCGAGTCCGTAGCTAGTGCCCCCACCGGCCCGCCGGCATGTTCCGTAGACCACTCGATCCGATTACCGTACACGTAGGTGTGGTTGACCTCCGCAAAATCATGGTCTTCGCCACCCGTGATAAATACGGGTACGATGGTGTGCTCCGGGTACCGCTCATTGAGCTGACGCGCCAGGTTGATGGCCGAGCAAATCTTGATGATGTAGTAGAACGGACCGGTAAAAAGCGCCGGCTGGTGTGCCGTGATCACGGTAAAAGTATTGCGCGACCGCAGGTGCTGGAGTTGGTCCGGAACGGCGACACCGGTGTGCAGCGCGGCGTACTGTTTCTCCAGTTCGTCGACCAATAGATCGCGGTCAGTGGGTTGCTTCGCCCGCTGTTCCAGTACGTTGGCGAACTCATCTAGACTGACCGGATAGGTATAGAAGGGCTGCAGGGCTTGCTCGCCAGATGCGTAGGCTACATCGCGGTTGGAGAACTGGGGTACTTCGGTGTAGGGGATCCGGTCTATTTGCATGGTGTTGGGTACGCGCAAAGCTGGCAAAGGTTTGCCCGCGTACTTTTGCGGTATGCGCCGTACCCTCAAAATCATTGCCTGGCTTGTAGTAGCCGTTGTAGTCTACGTCGCCGGTATTCTCCTTTACGGCACCGTCACCGACTGGCAGCCTAAGGGTATAGTAGCCCTGAATCCACAGCAGGCCCCGGCTACGGCCCCCCGGGTGATCACCGATTCCCTGCTCACCCTCACAACGTGGAACGTCGGCTACGGTGGCCTCGGGGCCGAGGAGTATTTCTACTACAATCGCGGCGATTTTTTCTGGACGGATCTGGGGCGGGCCCGGGCCAGTCGCGCGCACGTCGATGCATACGTGGAGGGCCAGCAACTGACGTTGCAGAGCACGCGGACGGATTTCTTTCTACTGCAGGAAGTAGATACCGCCAGCCGGCGAAGCTACTACACCAATCAACTGGCAAGTGCCCGCAAGACGCTACCTGCCTTTGCGGCCTATTACGCCCCCAACTTTCAGACCAAGCACGTGCCGCTACCCATCTTCCAGCCCTGGGACCATTACGGTACGGTACAGAGCGGCCTGCTCACGCTGAGCCGTTTCGTCCCGGTGGAGGCCGAGCGACTGCAGCTGCCGGGGGAGTTCCCCTGGCCCACCAAGTTGTTTCAACTCGACCGCTGTGCCCTGCGGCAGGTCTTCCGCACGGCCTGGGGCAAGGAATTGGTGATCTACAACGTCCACCTGTCGGCCTACGACGCGGACGGATCGGTACGCCGGCAGCAGATGAGCTACCTGCGCGAGCGCGCGCTGGAGGATCAGGCCGCCGGGCGGTACGTGATCATCGGGGGGGACTGGAACCAGCTGCCCCCGGGCTACAACTGGTTCACGCTCAACCCTACGGTAGAAGAGACGCAGCTTCCCCCCGGCATATCCTATGATTTCATGCCGCCCGGCTGGAGCTGGGCCTACGACCCGACCGGGGCCACGGTGCGAAAGAGCGATGCGGCGTACGACCGGCACCGCAGCGAACGCAGCCTCATTGACTTTTACCTGACCAGTCCGGACATCCGCCTTCAACAGCTCAAGACCATCGAACAGGATTTCCGCTACAGCGATCACCAGCCCGTTTACCTGGAAGCCGAACTGCTGCGTTAGTTTGCGGTTAGTGCCTGCATGAATCGCTACTTCCTCCCCCTGCTACTTGTTGGCCTACTCACTGCCTGCCAGAACACTGCCGATACGTCGAGTATCGACGCTACCGTCGCAACGGTAGACGTCAACCCGGCGGCCGATGGCTTTGATCTCAGCGGATCGGATGAACGTGCCATCGCCATTGCCGACAGTGTAGTGAAATACCACGGCGGTCGCAAGGCCTACGACGATGCACGCTATTTCAGCTGGAACTTCTTTGGTGCGCGTACCCTAGATTGGGATAAAGAGGAGCAGCGGGTTCGCATAGAGGTACCCTCAAAGGATATTATCTACTTGTTGGACTACAGCAACGACGATCTGACCGGTGCCGTGCGTAAGGAGGGGGTAGAGATGACGGATCCGGACAGTCTGTCGATCTATCTGCAGTCGGCCAACTCAATGTTCATCAATGATAGCTACTGGCTGGTCCAGCCCTTCAAATTGAAGGATAGCGGGGTTACCCTGAAGTACGTAGGCGAGATGAACGATCCCCTGAAGGATCGTGCGTCACACGTACTGCGGCTCACCTTCAAGGATGTCGGGGATACGCCCGGCAACGCATACCAGCTGTATGTAGACGGAGAAACCTATCGCATCAATACCTGGCATTTCTTCCGTAGTGCGGACGATACCGAACCCGCCATTGAGTCCCCCTTCGATGGGTACCGGGAGTATGAAGGTCTCCTGCTGAGCGGTGACCGTGGCGGACCCAAGCAACTCACGGATATTGTAGTAACCAATGAGATGGACGATACGGTATTTACCCAATTCTAGGCCTAAAAACCGATTCGCTTTCGTTGGATCGATAGCTCTTTGGTATCCAGTTTGAGATGCTCTACATCGACCTTCAGGATGCGTAGGGTACCTCCCTTGCCTGTGGTGGATGCTTGCTCTGCCTTGCGCAGATCGTGACGGCGCATTATATCGATCACTAACTGCCGCACCGTTCGGGCGTTGCCGAAGTAGGCGTCCCGAAATTTATACAGAAACTCCAGGTAGCGAGTTAAGTGCGTACGGGCCGAAGGAGTGAGCTGAGCCTTCTGTTGCCGGAACATGCGATCGGCGATCTCGCTGAGTTGCGCAGGGGAGTAATCCTCGAAGCGCAAAATCTTGTCGAACCGGCTACTTAGTCCCGGATTGGCCTTGAGGAAGGAATCCATGTTATCTGGATAACCCGCCACGCACACATAGAACTGGCCGCGCTGATCTTCCATACGCTTTAGGAGGGTCTGAATGGCCTCATCCCCGAAGTCTCCCCGCTGACTGGTTTTAGTTTGCGTAAGCGCATACGCTTCGTCGATGAACAGCACGCCACCGATCGCTTTTTCAATAACCTTGGCGGTCTTCTCGGCAGTTTGGCCTACGTACCCGGCTACCAAGCCCTGCCGGTCGGTCTCGATAATATGACCGCGCTCCAGAATGCCGAGGGCGCTGTACAGCAGCGCAAGGATGCGTGCAATGGTGGTCTTGCCCGTGCCGGGGTTTCCTACCAGCACGGTGTGTAGGTGAAACGCGTTCAGTACGTCCCGTCCGGTCTTCCGGTAGTAGCGTACTAATCGAACGAGTTCGTGGAGCTGTCCCTTCACATTTTCCATTCCGACGAGCTCATCCAGTTCCGCCAGTGCAGCCTTCAGCAATTGTTCGTTGACGGGAATGGCGGGCCGCTCTGCTTTGAGCACGGACTTGATGGCGACAACGTCCTGTAGTTCGATGGTGCTGAGGGCATCATTGGAATGGGATACACCGGATTCATCGCTGCGCATCAGGCGGAGTGCCATCTGCACCTTGGCTTTTTCCAGCAGGTCGTGCACGTAGCGGGCATTACCGAAGGTGCGATCGCGGTTGCGGAAGGCCAGTGTAATGGTTTCGTCGATCAGGGCCTTAGCTTCCAGGGTGGGGGTGACACCCAGTTGGCGGGCGGCGTAATCGGCAATCCGGCTGAGCTCCTGCGGTAAAAAGTTCCTGAACTCGAAATGGTGCTTGAAGCGCGATTTTAGTCCCGTATTACTATCCAGAAAGCGCTTCATTTCCTCGGTGTACCCGGCTACTACTACCGCCAGGTCACCGGCGCCATTCGACATCTCCTTGACAAGTATTTCGATCACTTCCCGGCCGAAGTCCTTACCGTCGTCGTTGCTGCGGGCCAGTGCATAGGCCTCATCGATGAAGAGTACGCCACCCCGGGCACTCTCGATAACCTCCCGAGTTTTGGGGGCGGTCTGGCCGATGTACTCACCGACTAGGTCTACACGGTCGGCGACAACGGTGTGGCCCCTGCTGAGCAGCCCCATCTTTTTGTACAATTTGCCCATCATGCGGGCTACCGTCGTTTTACCGGTACCCGGGTTGCCACTGAACACGGAGTGTACCTCGATACCAGTGTCCATGGCGAAGCCGCGTTCCTGCCGCAGTTGCTGGAACTGAATGTATACAGCATGGTCGCGAAGCTGCTGTTTGACTTCCTGAAGCCCAATCAGGGCATCCAGACGGACCATAATATCTTCGAATGTAGCATCTTGCTCTACCTCGGGGTTGAGGATCATCCCCCGCTTTTTGCCGGGCAATACGACCGAGGGAAAGCCTGGCTGAGCTTCGTCACCCACGGTAAAGGGTACGGAGACGAGCAGACTGTCTAGAAAGATGATATCGGCGGTGTACGCGTTTTCCCGCCACAGATTAGGGTTGGCGGCACCCCAGCCTGCCGTGAGTTTGATGATCTCCTGTCCGGCATCTACCTGTTGTAGTCGGGCGATGTGTCCCTTCAGTTCCCTCGATTCGTTGACGAATTTGGTGAATAGCTCCAACTGCCAGGGGTATTCAGTCTGCTTGTTTCTAAACTCCAACTCAAGGTATACGTAGCGGGTATCCTGGCTGGCGAAGGCCTTGAGGTATACCCGATCATCGACGGTGACGTCATCGTAAGGGCCTTCGTACAGCTTGACGGAGGTGAGCTCCAGGTAGTCGTCGCAGATCCGCGGCTTCCCTGGCCCCGGGTTGTCGTCCGCATCCGGGGGACCATTTTGCGACTGAATGATGTAGAAGTATTTGCTGCCGACACGCTGTCCGTCGATGTAAGCCTCCCAGAAGTAGGTGCCGGCCTTCCAGAACGTTCCCTTCTTCTGGTTGCCCCAGCCTTCCCGCAGGTGTACTACGGCGTCGAACTTGCTCACTTCCTTGTCTACGGTGAGGCTACACACCTCCGACTTCTCCTTCTCGCGTACCCGGTAGCACTTCAAATTGACCCGTAGGGACCAGTCCGACTCGTCAAAGCGCTTATTGAATACGGATAGCTCGGCGTAGATGTATGCGGTTTCGTAGCGATCGAAGACCTGGCGGTACTTCTTATGGTTACCCCACAGATACTCCGTCGAGTTGTACACCTTGAGTTCCTTGAACTTAAAGGGTGCGGAAGTAGTGGGTTGTTCCTTGCGTTCCAGCATACCTGGGTGGTTTCTAAGCGGCTACCCGGATGTCGGGCAATTGTCAGATGGGTAAGCTTCTGGCAACTTTAGGCCCTAAGCTATTAGTTATCTTCACGCTACGCAACCCCAAACACCAAACGGATGAACACCACCTCCCTGACCGATATGAAATGGCGCCGCTACGATGGCCGCCGCATCGAATTACCCATCGGCGAGGCTGTGGAAGCGACAATAATAAAGGAGCGTGCCGACGGTTACCGGCTCAAGGTCTGCATCGGCACCGATAGTCAGGTACGGGGAAAGACAGTAGAATTTGCTACCGTCATCGTCTTTCTGCGGGAAAAACGCGGGGGCTTCATGTTCATTGCTAACTATAAGAGCGAGAAGAAAATGAGCCTACGCGAGCGGATGATCCTGGAGGTTGGCCGTTCGGTAGAAATCGCCTACGCCCTCTGCGGTACGCTAGACAAGCACGACGTGGAATTGGAGGTGCACGCTGACATCAACACCGATCCGCACTTCGAGAGCAATGTGGCCCTCAAGGAAGCCATGGGCTACATTCTCGGGATGGGCTTCGTCTTTAAGGCTAAGCCGGATGCATTCGCCAGTTCGGCCTGCGCGGATAAGGTCTGTTAACTTGTGCGGCTGGCCTTCTTCGTATATTTCCAACCTCAACCCTGCTCCATCTATGCGCTACCCACTACTTTTTAGCTGCCTGTGTATCTCGCTGTTGGCCCTTGGCCAAACCGACTACGCGGCCACTACGGCATCCGCTGCATCCATCGAAGACAAGGTCGTCGAATGGCGGCGGCACGTACACCAGTACCCTGAACTCAGCAATCGCGAAACGGAAACCGGCAAATACATTGCCGCCCACTTGCAGACGCTGGGTATGGAGGTGCATACCGGCGTTGCGCACACTGGCGTTGTTGGCGTCCTGCGGGGCGGAAAGCCGGGTGGGGTAGTGGCCCTGCGGGCGGATATCGATGCCCTACCCGTCACCGAGCGGGCGGATCTGCCCTACGCCAGTAAGGCTACGGGAGAATACCGGGGGGAGGAAGTCGGCGTCATGCACGCCTGCGGTCACGATACCCACGTAGCGATGCTGATGGGAGCGGCCGAACTGTTGACCGCCCGGCGGGAGTCAATCCCCGGGACTATTGTTTTCCTGTTCCAACCCGCCGAGGAAGGCGCTCCGGAGGGTGAAGAAGGGGGTGCGGAACTGATGGTCAAGGAAGGTGTGCTCTCGGACTACGGCGTCGAGGCAGCTTTTGGCATCCACATTAACTCGCAAACCCCAGTGGGCCACGTAAACTACAAGCCCGGTGGAGCCATGGCGGCAAGCAACAGCTTCCGCATCGACGTGCACGGCAAGCAAGCCCACGGCTCAACACCCTGGGCGGGGGTAGACCCGATCACCGCCGCTGCACAGATCGTCGTGGGACTACAAATGATCGTAGCCCGGCAGACCGAGCTAACAAAGGAACCAGCCGTCATCAGTGTGGGCAAAATCGAAGGTGGGGTGCGGAGCAACATCATTCCGGAACAGGTGACCCTGATCGGTACGATCCGCACGCTGGATGAGGGGATGAAAGAAGAGATCTTCGAACGCATCCGGCAGACCGCAAGCTCCATCGCCGGGAGCAGCGGCGCTACCGCCGAGGTCAGTATTGATGATGGGTATCCCGTGACCTACAACCATCCCGATATGACGGCCCGCATGCTGCCTACCGTACAGGCCACGGTGGGGGAGGAGAACGTACACTTGGTGCGGCCAATCACCGGAGCGGAAGACTTTTCGTTCTACGCCAGGGAAGTGCCTTCGCTATTTCTGTTTCTAGGCGGCATGTCGCCCGCTATGGATCCCGCTACCGCCCCTGGCCACCATACACCGGACTTTGTTATTGATGAGGACGGACTGACCTATGGCGTACAATTGTACACCAATTTGGCGATGGACTACCTGCACGGTCAACGTGGAAAATAGGCAGCGATCCGCTGGCTGGTGGCTGGTGCTATGTATACTTAGTTCGTCCGTACTATCCGCGCAGCTCGACTCTACCTTCGTAGAAACGTTCGGTGAACGTTCCCGTATCAACGGAGGCATACGCTACCGAGACAACTCGGCGGTCTTTTCGGTCAACGACCGCGAGGAGCTTACGCTGACGAATCGGGGGCTCGCCCTGCGTATCGGCGGCAGGTACCGCTGGATCGGTTACACCTTCAGCATTCCGATCAGTGACCTAGGTACAGGATCGGAGCTGGGAGATGCTAAATCCTTGGGTGCCAACATCCAGTTTTACCGCAACACCTTTTACCTCAACGCAAATGTTCGCCGTACAATAGGCTTCGAGCGAGACTCTCCCGATCGGGCGCCGGAATTTCGCGAAGACATTCGCTTCCTTAACGCCCTGCTGTTTGGGTTCCGGATTCTAAATTCTAAGCGCTTCAGTCTGCGATCGAGTTTTAGGCTGCGCAACCGTCAACTGCGAAGTGCCGGTTCCTGGTTGGTCGGCGGGGCGGTAGCTCGCCAGGTGATAAAGGCAGACAGCCTTGAACTGCCGCTCCGGGAGGCCGGTACCTCGGTAATTGATCGCTTCAGTCAAACTAAGATCGGTACCGGTGTGGGCTACGCCTATACCTTCATATTCGGTAAGTACTGGTTTGCTACTCCACTGCTTATTGCAGGTCCGGAGATACGCTTTATCGCATTTGATCCTTTGGGTACCGAGCGGGAGGTGGAACGTCTGCGCCTGAGTGCCCGCGTACGCGGACGTATCTCCGTCGGTGCGAACGGCATCCGCAATTACATCGCACTCAGCGCTTCGTACCTTCCTAGTGCGGACAACAGTGATGCATTCGATACCCGGGTGGACGAGGTACAGATCGAGCTCAGGATAGGCCACCGTATCGGTGTGAAGGACT
The DNA here is from genome assembly GCF_923081025.1 of Neolewinella maritima. Taxonomy (GTDB): domain Bacteria; phylum Bacteroidota; class Bacteroidia; order Chitinophagales; family Saprospiraceae; genus Neolewinella; species Neolewinella maritima. Next base: position 1,707,723 of record NZ_CAKLPZ010000001.1, read on the forward strand.
AACTTGCCGCATGTCCTTACTCGCCTACGGTTTTGCGCTCATCCTTATCGGTGCCGGAATTTACCATTTCGTTAACCCGCAGTTCTATCACCCGTTTATGCCCGCCTGGTTCCCTAAGGATTTGGCGAATATCGCGGGCGGTGGGGCGGAAATCCTGATTGGTATCGCTATGCTGGTACCAGCTACCCGGGTGGCCGGCCTATACGCTGCAGCGGGGCTGATGCTCGTTTTTTTACCCCTTCACGTTATCGATCTGCTGCGCGACCGGCCGCTGATGGGGAGTAAACTCAATGCGACGATTCGTCTTATTATACAAGTCGTCCTCATCGGCTGGTTGTTCTACTCTGCCAGAAACTACGGTGCGGGACCCATCCGCTAGCCAGCGAAACATAAAATAAACTAAACGGCGAAGCTGTTTTCTTACCCAAGCGCATACGATCGTCTATGAACACAGTACTCAGCGAAAGCGAAATCAGGGGCGACCGGGTCGGTAAGATTGCCGCCACCATAGGATTGGTCCTCGTGATCCTCCTACTACTCGCCAATATCTTTTCCTTCCAGAATCCTCCGCCCGGTCAGCCCGGCATCCTAGTGAATCTGGGCTTCGTGGATATGGGACAGGGAGAAGAAAACGCCGCCGCTCCCAGCACACCTGAGCCTGATCCGGTGCCGGAGCCTACTCCACCCATTGCACCCGCGATCCCGCCCCCACCACCTACCAGTGCCGAACCCGAGCCAAAGCCTAAGCAGCGGGAGGTCTTAGTGACCGAAGACCCCGCTGCCATCGCCCTGCGCAAACAGAAAGCCCGGGAAGAAGCCGCCCGCCAGGCCGAACGCCGCCGGCAGCAGGAGGAAGCGGACGCCGAGCGCCGCCGCGAGCAAGCCGAAGCCGCCGAACGCAAACGACAGGCGGATGCCGCCGAAGCCGCCCGTCGCGCGGAAGCAGAGGCCGAACGCAAACGGCAGGCCGAGGCCGATGCCCTGAAGGGACAACTCGGCGGAAGTTTTGGTACCGGTAGTGGTAACGGTAACACCGGCAAGCCCGGTAATCAAGGCGTCGAAGACGGAGATCCTAATGCCGACCGACTCAGCGGTATATCTACCGGAAGCGGACGTGTAAGTGGCGGTCTGGGCGGACGCGGCGTACTCGCCTCGCCCCCGGTGCGGGAAAACTCCCAATCGTCCGGCACGGTGGTAGTAGACGTCTGCGTGAACCCAGACGGACAGATCACGAAGGCCAACTATACCCAGAACGGTAGTACTACGGCCGATCCTAGCCTGGTCGCTGCGGCCATTAAGAATGCCAAACAGTGGAAGTTTGCCGCTAACGCCCTGGCCCCCGCCGAGCAGTGTGGGCGGATCTCGTACAACTTCAAGGTGCAGTAGCTGAGGCTATCTTGCGCCCATGCTGAGACTGCTACTTCTATTTGCCGGCATCATGCTGATGATCAATGGCTGTAACGGGTTGCTGACTGGCACGTTCGGCACCCAAAAATTGCGCAGTCTTACGCTGGCAGAAGCGACTACGGGGGTAGGAGATGCCGATTTTGTTCAGATCACAGATGCTGAACCAGGAGCTCTGCCCATGACGGTCCAAAGCGGATCGCAACAAGTACTTATGTATCCACTGGTTGCTTCCGGCACGTCTGCTGCGGCTGTTCGCTCTAATCCGGTAACAGTCTCAGTCATAGCGTGGGTGGCCGTTGATGACGGGACACCCCCTGCGATCGATCAGGAGGTCCGTGGCTTTATTGAAACGCCCAAGGGGGTGGGTGACCGTATACCAAACTGGGCTACGCAGGGCATTGCCCTACATAGCCCAGTGACGTATTTACATATGGGGGAGCGACCAGCGGATCGAAGATGGCTCCTCTTAATGCTTATCGGAGGTGCAGCTCTGGCTATCCTGCCGCAGCTATATCACCACCACAGGCGTACGGCTAGCTGACAACCTTCTCGCTGCCCAAGCTGGACGCGATATACTGCCGGTTGAGGCGTGCAATGTGCTCTACGGAGATGGCTTTGGGGCACTCCGCTTCACAAGCCGTGATGTTGCTGCACTTGCCGAACCCTTCGGCGTCGTGCTGGGCTATCATGCGCTGAACGCGGCTATCGGCCTCGACCTTACCCTGGGGAATCTGGGCGAGGTGACTGACCTTGGCGGCCGTAAATAACATAGCGCTCGCGTTAGGACAGGCAGCCACACAGGCGCCACAGCCGATGCAGGTTGCCGCATCGAAGGCGTGGGATGCCTGGTCCTTTTCAATGGCAATGGCATTGCCATCCTGTGCCTGTCCGGTATCCACGCTGATATAGCCACCGGCCTGGATGATGCGATCGAAGGCATCGCGGTTGACGACCAGGTCCTTTACGATCGGGAAGGCGCGGGAACGCCAGGGTTCGATGGTAATGGTTTCTCCATCGCGGAAGTGCCGCATGTGAAGCTGGCAGGCGGTGGTCTGCTGCATGGGCCCGTGGGGGTAGCCGTTGATGACCAGCGAGCAGGTGCCGCAGATTCCCTCCCGGCAGTCGTGCTCGAAGGCAATGGGGTCTTCCTTCAGGTTGATCAGCTTTTCGTTTAGCACGTCGAGCATTTCCAGGAAGGACATGTGGTCACTTACCCCGTCCAGGTCGTAGGTCACGAACTGTGGCTTGGTGTACTTACCGCCCTGTCGCCAGACCTTTAGCTTCAATTTCATATTCTCCATGGCGGGATTATTTGTAGGACCTGGTCTTCAGTTCCACGTTTTCGAAAATCAGTTCTTCCTTATGCAGAATAGGGTCGTTATCATCCCATTCCCAGGCGCTGACGTAGGCGTACTCGTCGTCCCGACGCAGTGCTTCACCCTCTTCGGATTGATATTCCTCGCGGAAGTGACCGCCACAGCTCTCGTTGCGGTCCAGTGCGTCGAGCATCATGAGTTCACCTAGCTCCAGGAAGTCGGCTACACGCAGGGCCTTCTCCAGTTCGGGATTGTATTCCTTGATGCGGCCGGGCACGTAAACGCTCGACCAGAATTCGTCCCGCAGCTCGCGGATCATGCGGCGGCCTTTTTGCAGGCCTTCGGCGTTGCGGGCCATACCACAGTATTCCCACATGATCTTACCCAGCTCACGGTGGAAGGTCTCCGCAGACTTCGTACCGTTGATCGACATGATCTTCTCGATCCGGGCCTGCGCTTTGGCTTCGGCATCCTTGAAGGCCGGTCCTTCGGGATCGACCATCGGGTTGCGGATCTCCTGCGAGAGGAAGGTGCCGATGGTGTAGGGGAGCACGAAGTATCCGTCGGCTAGCCCCTGCATCAGGGCGGAGGCACCGAGTCGGTTGGCCCCGTGATCACTGAAATTGGCCTCGCCGATGGCAAACAGACCGGGGATGTTGGTCTGGAGATTGTAGTCGACCCAGAGTCCGCCCATAGTGTAGTGCACGGCGGGGTAGATCTTCATCGGCATGACGTAGGGGTCTTCGCCGGTGATCTTTTCGTACATCTCGAAGAGGTTACCATACTTCTCGGCGATCACGGCTACACCGAGTTCGCGGATCCGCATGTCGTCAGCCGAGTACTCGTTCAGGCTATGGGCACGTGACTTTCCGTAGCGCTCGATGGCGGCGTCGAAGTCGAGGTATACGGCTAGTCCGGTGGGGCTCACACCGAGTCCTTCGTCACAGGCTGTCTTGGCGGCGCGGCTGGCCACGTCGCGGGGTACCAGGTTACCGAAGGCCGGGTAGCGGCGCTCGAGGTAGTAATCCCGGTCGCCCTCGGCGATATCCAGGCCGGTCCGCTTACCCTCACGGATGGCGGCTGCGTCGTCCTGCTTGCGGGGCACCCATACCCGGCCGTCATTGCGCAACGACTCCGACATGAGCGTGAGCTTCGACTGGTACTCTCCCGAGACGGGGATACAGGTGGGGTGGATCTGGGTGAAGCAAGGGTTGGCCATATAGGCACCCTGTTTGACGGCCCGCCAGGCGGCGGAGCCGTTGGAGTTCATGGCATTGGTCGAGAGGTAGAAGACGTTACCGTAGCCACCCGTGCCAAGAACCACGGCGTGGGCCGCGTGCCGCTCGGTCTCGCCGGTGAGCAAGTTGCGGGCGATGATGCCGCGCGCTTTGCCATCTTCCATGACCAGATCGACCATCTCGTGGCGGTTGAACAACTGCACGTTGCCCAGACTGATCTGCCGGGACAGGGACTGATAGGCACCGAGTAGGAGCTGCTGCCCCGTCTGTCCCCGTGCGTAGAAGGTACGAGACACCTGTACGCCGCCGAAGGAGCGGTTGGCGAGTAGTCCACCGTAATCGCGGGCGAAGGGTACGCCCTGGGCTACGGCCTGGTCGATGATATTGACGCTGACCTCCGCCAGGCGGTGTACGTTGGCCTCCCGGCTGCGGTAGTCACCTCCCTTGATGGTATCATAGAACAAGCGGTAGACACTGTCTCCGTCGTTCTGGTAGTTCTTGGCGGCATTGATACCACCCTGGGCGGCGATCGAGTGTGCGCGGCGGGGGCTGTCGTGAAAGGTGAACACCTTCACATTGTACCCCAGCTCGCCGAAGGTGGCGGCGGCGGCACCACCGGCCAGACCGGTACCTACGATGATCACCTCTAACCGACGCTTGTTGTTCGGAGCGACCAGGGGCATCGACGAGCGGTACTGCTTCCACTTATCGGAAAGCTCACCGGGGGGGACGTTAGACTGAAACGGCATGGGGGAGGGGTTAGTAGGTAGATAGGTTATAGGATGCCTTGGTGGCGCAGGTACATCACGACGGGAATCACCGCAAAGCCAAAGGGTACGAGGACGGCGTACGACCACCCCAGTGCTTTGATGAATGGAGTGTACTTCTTATGGTTCAGGCCGAGCGTCTGGAAGGCAGACCGAAAGCCGTGCCACAGGTGAAAGGCGATGAATACCATGGAGGCCACATAGAACAGGACGATCCAGATGTTCTCGTAGGTCTTGCTGACCAGGGCGTAAAGATCTTTAGCTCCTTCATATCCCTCGGCGGTAAAGGCACCCACGTTATCGGTGAAGTGCATCTGTGCCCAAAACTGCACCATGTGGACAATGATGAAAGCCAAAATGACCAGGCCGAGGGAACCCATATAGATGGAGTTCTTACTCTCCCCCGCCGTGCGGTAGCGGGTCACGGCATAGCCCTGGCTGCCCCGGGCCTTCTTATTCTGGATGTACAGATACGTACCCTGAATGGCGTGCAGCAGGATAAAGGCGTACAGTCCGTAAGAAGTGAGCTTGATGACCGGGTTGTTGGTCATGAAGTAGGCGTAGGAGTTGAAGCTGTACCCCTCATCCTGCGATAGAATGAGCTGAAGATTACCGATCAAGTGGACGATCAGAAAGGTGATTAGGAACAGACCGGTGAGGGACATGATAACTTTCTGTCCGATACTACTGGACAAAAACTTACCCATCCAACCAACTCGGGATACGCTACGTTTTGCGGTGCTAGATGCCATGCGCTAGAACTATATTTTGCAGAATGAAGGCAAAGCTACTAGTAAATCGCTAGACGGCTCGGGAGGTTGCCGTATGGAGCTGCCACACCCCCTTATTTAGACTTGATCCATCTAACGACAAAAGCCCCAGCGCCATCTTGGCACTGGGGCTTTGTCTACTATTGGGCGTACTATGCCGCCTGTAGCTGCGCTTCGATCTTCTGCGCGAGTGCCTCCTTGGTGGCATAGCCGACGTGCTTGTCTACTACTTCGCCATCCTTCAGAATAAGAATGGTAGGAATGCTACGTACGCCGTAGCGGGCCGTCAGCTCCGAGTTTTCGTCTACGTCGACCTTTGCGACCAGTGCCTTACCGTCGTAGTCCTTGGAGAGTTCCTCGACGACGGGGCCGATCATTTTGCAGGGGCCACACCATTCGGCCCAGAAGTCGACCAGTGCGATGCCCTTCTTGTTGAGGACCTCCTGCTCGAAATTGCTATCGGTGAGTTCAAATGCCATTGTGGTATACTTTATGTTTGTGCAGATCGCACGACCAACCAACGCGGGCCTCTCCGGATTGGTTGAGTTTACGCGCACGCGCCCTCGTCAAGTGACTCATCCCGCTCCACCTTCACACCCACCCCGCCGCCGTTCATACCGCACACTGTATGTGCTCTTGCTACTGACCGTGCTGAGTGTGCTGCTCCGTGTGTTCCTACCCCCGGCGGTCCTGGAGACGTACTACAGCCGCGGCGTTTTCGTAGGTGTGCGAGCGGTGCTGGATTACACCGTCGGCTTCCTGCCCATCCCCCTATTCTATGTGTTCTGGCTCGGAGTATCAGCTTGGCTCGTCTATCAGTGGAGATATTTCCGTGGCGTACGTCGCTTGCTTAGCCGGCTGGTCGTCGCCGTGTTGTCCCTGATACTTCTATTCCTGTGGCTCTGGGGGTACAACTACGGCCGCGTACCGGTAGAGGAGCAACTGGGATTTGGCCTGTACCAGCCGGACGTCAACGAGCTACGGGGGCGTGTATACGCAGGTGCGGAGCGGTTAGCCGGACTGCGAAGTAATATCGCTTCAGATACCTTTGCCCTTGACCTATCAGTATTCCCCGACGATCTGGAGGCTAGCGTTCGACCACTGGTCGCTAGTGCGCTGCAACGTCACGGCTTCAATGCACCGGGTCGCCCCCGGGGGTGGCAGCTCTATCCCCGGGGGATCCTGCTGCGTCTGAGCACGGCCGGTGTGTACTGGCCCTGGGCGGCGCAGGGTAATATTGACGCTGGACTACACCCCCTACAGCGTCCGGCGGTGCTGGCTCACGAGCTAAGTCACGCCTACGGTTTTGGCGACGAGGGGAGTTGCTCGTTCTGGGCCTACTTGGCTGCCGCCGAATCGGACGATCCCCTGCTCCAGTACACGCTGGAACTGGCCTACTGGCGCACCATAGCCGGCTTACTACGCTACGCGGAGCCGGAAACCTATCTGAAGTGGCGGGCCGAATCGCTTGACCCGGGCATACGCAACGACCTCCAGGCCATCTACGACAACGGTGCGCTCTATACCGACATCGCACCCGTGCTGCGTGACGCAACCTATACCGTATACCTCAAGGCACAGGGCATTCACGAAGGATTACTAAACTACGGGAGGGTAGTGCAACTCGTAGAGGGCTACCGGCAGCGCTCAGTCTCGGACTACGATCAGTAGGTCGGTGCGTCGGTCCACCCCGGCGCCGCGCAGCTGATCCTCCGCAGCGGTAGTACCGTAAAAGCCCGTGCCGCCGGCCACCATGCGACCGGCGTCCAGACCAAACTGCTGCAACTGCGTCACTACGGCAATGGCCCGCTCGGTGCTGTGCTGGTACGCTAGCCGGGCATCCCCGTCTACGCTTTCAGCGTGGCCGACCACCGTGAGGTAACTTTTTGGGTAGGCCCGCAGGGTAGTCGCCAACTGCCGCAACAATTGCCGACCGGATAGGCTCAGTTGTCGGTCATCTTCAAACAGAAGCTGCTCCCCCAGCGTCACGCGTAGTGCGGCATTCACTGCATCCAGGCGGATCACATAGTTGGAGTCCGCCGCGGCGAGAAGGACCTGCCGCAGTTCTTCCGCCAGCCGGTCGCGGGTGGGCAGCGGGGCCATAGGATCAGCTGCCGTTGCATTCTTGCTATTGTAGGTAGTCGGTGTGGTACGGGGCAGACTATTCAGCTGTTGAGACATCGCATCCAGCTCGCGTTCCCGGCGCTCTAGAGCAGCTTCACGCTGACTGAGTAGTGCGGACTGTTGCGCTACTTCCTGATCGCCACTGACTGCAGAGCCCAGCTGCCCTTCCTGCTTCAGTAGGTCACGGTAGGCGGCACGCACTTCGCTCAGTTGCGTGTTGAGCGCCAGGTTCGTTGCCGTAAGATCTTCGATCTGCCGCAGTTCACTGCGCTGCACGACTCCTGTCGCCGTCGCGCTATCTCGCGCGGTGCGTAGGCGGACGGTGGCTATGCTATCGGTTTCCAGGCTTTGTGTCCGGTAGTAGTTGCGTTCGGTGACTAGGGTATCGTACTGGGCCTTGGGGACGCAGGCCGTGATACAACAGAAAAGAATAATCCAACCGGGTAAATACTTCATGGAGTGGGTGTTATGGACGTCGATCTAGCGTAATGGTGAAGCCGCTAATGCCGTAGCGTTGCTTCAGGTCCCGGGCGTAGTGCTGCGCACTGTCCTGATCGCTGAAGGGGCCGAGCGCCACCTTATAGCTAGCCGTAGGTCCCTGACTTAACTTGACGAGTAGCACATCGTCAAAGTAGCGTCCCTGCAATTCGACGACCTTGTCTAGCGCGGACTCCAGGGTAGAAAAGCTGCCGACCTGCACCCCGTAGCCACCTGCTGTCGGTTTATCCAGCGAGATGGAATAGGTTCCAGCCCCGAACGTTGCTGCCGGTTTACGGATTGGCTTAGCGGTCGGGGTAGCGGTTTGCTTCGGTGGGGTAGGGGGAGGGGGCGAAGTTTCCTCCCGTGCGGGTGGCGGGGAAGGTGTGGGGGTGTCTGCGCGTGGTGCGGGATCATATGCCGGTGGGGCAGGGGCAGCAATCGCTGGCGGGCTAGATACTGCCCGGGGTGGGGCGGGGCGGATCTGCACCTGCGGCGGCGGTTCACTGCTCGATGCCGGACGTTGGTCTGGCGTAGAAAGCAGGGTCAGCTCTACCGGCACGGTACGCTCCCCGAGCATACCCAGTTCCTGGGCTGCGCGCTCGCTTAGTTCTACTATCCTTCCGCGGATGAAGGGACCCTTGTCGATGATGCGTACCACTACACTACGCCCGTTTTCCTCGTTACGTACCCGCACCGTACTATTATATGGATAGGTTTTGTGCGCGGCGACCAGTTCGGTCTTGTCGTACACCGCGCCATAGGCGGTCTCCGCCCCGTCGTACTCGGTAGAGTAGTAACTGGCCAGACCACTCTGCTTGTCACCCAGTAATTGTGCGGACAACAGTCCGGTCAGGGCGGTAAAGACCGTAAGGAATAGGTATCGTTTCATGCCCTGCTGTAAGGTGTTGGTGGGAAACATTGTTCTCAAATAAGATCCTCCAAAATGAAGGTAAGATCCAGTAGGCGCCCGGCCCGGTACACACGTAGCTTGATGCGGCGACCCGGCTTGCCCTCCAGCTTACGTACGATGGACTGTAGACTCATTAAGCCCGTCGACACTCCATTGATGACCCGCAACCGATCCTGCACCTGCACCCCTGCCCGATCGGCCGGACTACCGGGAATGACGTGACTTACACTGAATTTACGCAGGTTTGCACCTCCGGCCAGCAGCGTGAGTCCGGATCGATCGTAGGTGAATTTGCGCTTGTACGCTTTGCCCACCGATTTCATGTACACCCGGCGGTTCACGTAATCTATGATCACGTTGAACCGCTTCAGAATTCGGTTACCGAGGATGCCCTCCCGTTTGTTGAGGAACTTGAGGTTAGTAGTATCGACCTCCTGAAAGTAGGTCACTACGTTGTCCATGCGCCGCTTGCCAATTTCGACGACCCGGCTACGGCCTACGTTGCCCTCCATGGTACCCCCCAGACCGTTAGCGATAGTGGCCGGTATGGTCTGCTCGGGTAGATCGCCGCTTAGTCGTTCCGGGTAAGTGTGCAGCAGCAGGCTCAGGCCGGCCCCGGTGTCCATCAGCAGTCGGCGGGCCGAGGCACTGTCACCCAGTACGCCTATGTCAACGTTCAGGTAGGGCCGGTTACGGATGAAGGTCGTGGGCACCTCCGTCCAGCTCTTGCGGACCCTGAACTTGCCGGGGTCATGCAGTATCATCACCTGCCGTCGAAAGTCCAGCTCTACGATGAAGCGCATCAGAAAGTCACCCCCCAGAATCCCGTGGATATTGGTACCGGTGATGCGCTCGAAGTTGAAGTAGTTTTCCTCCAGCACCAGCACGGTCCGGTTTCTGGCGAGCAGTCGGTTCGCCAGCCGCAGGTCAACCCCCGTGGCCAGGTGGGCGGTGAGCTCGTTATTGACGTCCGCCCCGCGCACCTGGAAGGTGCGGCGGTAGCTTATTGCTAGGGCATCGGTCATCGAGCGATCCAGCAGCACCGTATTTTCCGCTCCGGTATCCACGATGAAACGCAGGGGCATCGTGCCGTTCAGCAATACGGCGATGACGATAAAGTCATTCTCCAGATCGAAGGGAATTTCGATCAGTTTGCGCTTGCCGAGCACCTTCATATCCAGCCGCTGCGCCTGAAGTGCGCTACTCAGCAGCAGGCCCACCAGCAGCAGCAGAAAGGCAGGGGGGGCGGGCGCGCAGGTGCGGTGTATTTGAGGATGGCGTGGCAATGATCGAGCGGGATAAACTACGTACTAGATAAACATTAGGCAGCGAAACGAAGTTGGCGACGTTAATTAGGTTACAGTAGCCACGGTGAGCCATCGTAAAACCTTCCGGCAAAAATCGTCGTACGTACATGCATATGTGCGTGCCCCGCTTGCTTAGGTAGTAAAAATGGTGCAACTTGCGCTGCCAAACCGTAGCGTTTTAGGGTTCTAAGCAACCCCTTTATTCGATCATGTAACTCCCTACGCGTTTTGAACTGCGTTTCCCCGGACCCTAGGGTTCGCCAATCCATGGATAACGACTCACGGGCCATCCGGTCCGTACGGAGCTACTGTGCTCCCACCGCACTATCATTCACATATATAACCTTTAGTATGAAGCTTAATTTACACCATGCCTACCGCGGGTGCCTCTTCCTGCTCCTGGTACTGTTTACCACCTCAGCTGCCGTAGCGCAGACCAGTGTGAGCGGCACCATTACGGACGGAGATAGCGGCGACCCCCTCATCGGCGCCAGCATCCTGGTGACGGGTACCTCTACGGGTACGGTCACCGATTTCGACGGCAACTTTACGCTCAACGTACCGGCTGATGCCGAATCGCTGACCGTATCCTACACCGGCTATGCCACTACTGTAGTACCGTTTACCGGCCAGACAACTGTCGACCTGCAACTTACCTCCGGGGAACTGCTGGACGAAGTAGTCGTAGTGGGTTACGGTACCGTTACGCAGCGCGAAGTCACCAGTGCCGTAACGACCATCAGCGAAGAAAACTTCAACGCGGGTAACATCAACGACCCCACCCAGCTCATTCAGGGTAAGGTAGCCGGTCTGACGATCTCCAAAGTAGGCGGCGACGTCAACGGTGGAGCTAACATCCGTCTTCGCGGACTTTCCAGTTTCGGTGGTAACACCTCCCCCCTCATCATCATCGATGGTGTGGTAGGCGCTGACCTGCGTACGGTGGACCCCAACGACATCGAATCGGTCAACGTACTGAAGGACGGTTCAGCTGCTGCCATTTATGGTATCCAGGCTTCTGCCGGCGTAATCATCATTACCACCAAGCGTGGTCGTGAAGGTGAAGGTCAACTTGACTACCGTGGCTACGTGTCTGCTGAATCAGTAGGTAAGTCCCCGGAACTGGCCGACCGCAACGAGTACCTGCGCCTGATCGGCCGGGCTGCTGATCTGAACCGCGCGCAGAACCCCGATGCACAGGATCTACCTACCTCGGAAGGCGTGCGTGCCGCAAACGATTACGGCGGCGACACGGACTGGGTTGACGAAGTGACCCGTACCGGCATCAGCCACGTACACAACCTCAGCTACTCCGGTGGTTCGGGTGCTACCACATACCGCGCCTCGGTCAACTACCGCGACATCCAGGGTATCGGCTTCATCAACGATGGCTTCCAGCAACTGAACGGCCGCCTCAGCGTAACGCAGAAGGCACTCAACGATCGCCTGTCCATCGGGGTAGACATCACTACCACGGATCGCAAGACGCAGTTTTTTGACTCCAACGTTTTCAAGTTCGCCACAACCTATAATCCTACCGCACCTATCCGTGTAGATGATGCAGGCTTCAACGTGCCAACAGAAATCGCCGACCGCGCTAATGCCGTCTACGGCGGGTACTTCCAGGTGGAGAACTTCGATTACATTAACCCCGTCTCCATCGCCGAACAGCAGACGAATGAAGAGCAACGTACCGATATCCTCTACTCTTTCCGTACGGGTTACGATATCACCGACGACTGGGTACTGAATGTCAACTACAGCCGTCAGCGGACAAATATCACCGGTGGCTTCTTCGGCAGCCGCACTAGCCTGGCCAACGGCGGTGCCGGTGGATCTGCCAGTCGCCTGGGCAACGCTAGTCGCCGTGCGGACGACAACAGAAACGAACTTTTCGAGGTGACATCGACCTACGACCTGGATCTGGGCAACAATAGCCTGGAACTACTCGCCGGTTACTCCTGGCAGGAGTACAACTTCCAAAATTTTAGCACGGGTGGTAGCGGCCTTGTCTCCGATGTATTCGGATTCAACCGCCTCAACGAGCTGAATGATATTTCTACCGGACAAGCCAATTTGGCCAGTAACCAGAGTGGCTACAAAGTCATAGGCTTTTTCGGTCGCGCTCGTCTGGGCATTGGCTCGGCGTACAACATTACCGCATCGGTGCGCCGCGACGGTACCAGCCGGAACGCTCCCAATAACAAGTGGGATGTATTCCCCGCCATTTCTGCTAGCGCCGACTTAGTCGACGCCCTCGCTCTCGATGGTGGACCTAATGAACTGAAGTTCCGCGTAGGTTACGGTATCACGGGAACGCTGCCATCTGGTGACATCGACTACCTGCAGCAGTTCGCTCCTGCAGTCGGTGCGCTGTTCCCAGTGAATGGCTCCTACCTACCCACCGTTGCTCCCCAGACCAATGGTAACCCCAACCTGCGGTTTGAGAAGAAGGGCGAATTCAATGCTGGACTTGACTTCGCGTTTTTGGACTACCGCCTCAATGGTGCATTAGATTTCTACGTGCGTCAGACTTCGGACCTGCTATTCAATACGCAGCTGCCCACACCGCCCTTCCTGTTCAACTCCGTACTAGCGAATCTGAACAACGTTGACCTGATCAACACGGGTGTAGAGCTATCGCTGGGTTACTCCGTAGCCTCGGGTGACAAATTCATCTGGGATCCTCAACTGACCTTCAGTACGTTTAGCACGGAGATCAAGCAGAACGATGAAGTAGCTGACTTTAACTTCGGCGATGGTAACGGTGTGGACATTAATTCCACTGTTCCCGGAGCCCCCGGTCAGAATGGTTTCCCCATCACCCGTGTCGAGATCGGTACGGAGTTCGGTGGCATCTACACCCTCATCATCGACGAAGAAGCTTCCAGTCAGGAAGGTCGCTACGTATATGTAGAGGCGCTCAATGTGGACACGGACGGCGACGGCATCTTCGATGCGGCCGACGGTGTGATCAACAACGACGACCGGGTACGGGTGGGTAATGGCCTGCCTGATTTCAGCCTCGGTCTGGCTAACAGCTTCCGCTACGGCGACGTCGACTTCAGCTTCTTCCTGCGTGGTGATTTCGGTCATGACCTGGTGAACCTACCCCGCAACTTCTACAGCCAGCTGGGTAATGCAGTAAGTCGTCCGATCGATAACATCATCACCACCGACCTGAACGAGAGTATCATCTCAGCTCCCCGTCTGAACCAGACGTTCGTAGAGGATGCCAGCTTCCTGGCCCTTGACAATGCGCAGCTGGGCTACACGTTCCGTCTGGGTGGCAACAGCGGCTTCCGCACACTGCGCGCCTACGTTGCCGGACAGAACCTGTTCTACATTACCGGTTACTCTGGCGTTGATCCTAACGTTCGCTTCACCGATACGGTAGATCCGCTCAACCCGAACGCCCTGGCGCCCGGTATTGACCGCCGGAATACATTCTTCCGCACCCGCACCGCAACCTTTGGTATCGCGGTTGGATTTTAACAGTACCCAATCATACTAAGTGACGGAGAGGCTCGGCCTCGGTCGACGCCTCTCCTTACTAACTATATATCATTATGTACAAAAAACTATTTACTCGAATCGGTGGGGTGCTTCTCGCAAGCGCGCTACTCGTTCCTACCCAGTCCTGTACGGATCTGGAGCCGGAAATTTTCTCTACTCTGACGCCGGCAAACTTCCCGGCCTCCAACGATGACATCGTCTCCTCTTACCTGTCTGTCTATACCGATCTATACGGTATGATGAACCACGGTGGATACATGTCCATCATGGAGATCTCTTCGGACGAATTGCTGATCCCACAGCGCGGATCGGACTGGTTCGATGGAGGTATTTGGCTGCGTACGCACCAACAGACCTTCGACGCTCAGGATAATCAGTTCAACGGCGCCTGGAGTTTTCTCTACCGTGGCGCACTGAAGGCTAATCTGGTCATCGCGCTGATCAACAACTCGGACCTACCCGAAGATCAGAAGGCTCCCCGGGTTGCTGAACTGCGTACCCTGCGGGCGTACTTCTATTACCAGCTTACGGACGCTTTCGGCGACGTACCCCTGATCACGGAAGACTCCGACGCTACGAACCAGGAACCCAACGCCACGCCACGCGCTGAGATTTACAACTTCGTCATCTCTGAGCTCGATGCTGCAGCGGGCGACCTAGGCCGGGAAACCGGTTCGGCCAGCTACGGTAAGATCAACTACTACGTTAACCGCGCACTCGCCAGTCGCTTTCTGCTGAATGCAGAGGTGATGACCGGCAGTCCCCGCTACGCAGAAGCGGAAGCTGCTGCTGACGAGGTTATCAATAGTGGAGAGTTTAGCCTAACGGAAGACTACTTCGAGAACTTCGATCCGGGCAACGACAACGGTCTGCGCGGAACGTCGGAGAACATGTGGGTAATTCCCTACGATGAGCCTTCCGTAGCAGCTGGATTCAATATCCCACAGATGACCCTGCACTACGCAAGTCAGGCGACCTTCGACCTACAGGATCAGCCCTGGAACGGCTACTGTACGCAGCAGGAGTTCTACGACAGCTACGAAGACGGTGACCTCCGCAAAGGTGAGTACGGCAACCAGCAGGTACGCGGTAACTTCCTTGCCGGACCACAGTACGCCCAGGACGGCGAGACGCCAATCATCGACGGATCGGCTGACGATCCCGGTGGAGTCGAGCTAGTATTTACCCCCGAAATCAATACGCTGGAGCCCAATGCATACCGCCAGGCCGGCGCCCGTGTATTCAAGTTCGGCTACGAGATCGGTTCGCCTAACACGATCCGCAATGACTTCCCCATCATTCGCTACTCCGAGGTGCTGATGAACAAAGCCGAAGCTATGCAGCGGCAGGGTACCGGTGGTTTCTCCATGCTCGTCAATATGGTCCGCGAACGCGCCGGGCTGGAAGACATGGACGATAATATGAGCCTGGACGATATGCTCGCAGAGCGGGGCCGTGAGTTCTTCTTCGAGATCACCCGCCGTCAGGACCTGATTCGCTTCGGTGAGTTCACCTCTCCCTGGTTCGCCAAGGGGCAAACACCCGAGACTGCTAAGCTCTTCCCAATCCCTCAGCCACAGCTGAACGCTAACCGGAACCTGACCCAGAATCCTGGCTACTAGGACTAGCTGATAGTTCACACTAAACAACGCCTCGCTACCTCCTGGTAGCGGGGCGTTTTGCATTATCCCTACCTTTACCCGCTATGAACTTCTGCTCCAATTGTGGCTCCGCCGATCTCAGCTACCAGCAGCCTGCGGGAGATACGCACCAGCGTCATGTATGTGAGGCCTGTCAGACGATTCATTACCGCAACCCCAAGGTGGTGACGGGGTGCCTGCCCGTTTGGGAGGACAAAGTTCTACTCTGCCGACGCGCCATCGAGCCGGCCTACGGCCTTTGGAACGTACCGAGTGGATACCTTGAGAACGGAGAGTCCGTCCGCGCCGGCGCGAAGCGCGAAGTTCAGGAAGAAGCCCTAGCGGAAGTGAGGCTGGATTATCTGATCACACTCTACGACATCGAGCGGATCAATCAGGTCTACCTTCAATACGTAGGTCATCTGATAGAAGGTCGCTTCGGAGTAGGGGAGGAAAGCCTTGATGCACAACTCTTTACCGAAGAAAACGTGCCCTGGGATGAGATCGCCTTCACCTCATCTGAATTCACCCTGCGTAACTACTTCCACGACCGTAGTATTCCTCGAAAACTACTACACCAGGCATCGTATCCAGCCGTACGGTCTTAGGATAGCATGCGCAGTGCGGCCTCCAGATCAGCGGGAGTATCGATCCCGATAGCGGGGTGATCGGTAAGGCTGACGTGAATACGGTATCCGGCGTTTAGCCACCGTAGTTGTTCGAGCGATTCGTCCGTTTCCAGCGCCGCTGGCGCGAGCTTCGTGAGGGACTGTAGTACATCCGCGCGGTATGCGTATACGCCGATATGCTGCAGGTGCTTGCCTTCCTGTATCCACCGTCCCAGCGGTACATCTCGTAGAAATGGGATTGCGTGTCGACTGAAGTATAGGGCCCCACCGCGGCTGTCGCGTACGACCTTGACCACGTTGGGTGAGAGTAGCTGTGATTCCTCACTGATTACTGTAGCCAGTGTTGCGATTGCTACAGCTTCATCATCGAATGCAGCCAATAACTGCTGCAGCTCTTCTTTGCGTACGAAGGGCTCGTCACCCTGTACGTTGACCACGATGCGTGCAGCAGGGTAGAAGCGGCTAGCCTCAGCTACCCGATCCGTCCCGGAGGGATGGGAGGGGGACGTCATGACTACCGAACCGCCGAACTGCTCCACGACGTCTACAATACGCTCATCATCGGTGGCAACTACTACGGTATCGAACAGTCCGGTGGATGTCACTGCCGTGTACACCCGCTCGATCAGGCTGCACCCTCCGAGATCAGCCAGTGGCTTACCGGGAAAGCGGCTACTGGCGTAGCGTGCTGGTATGACTGCAAGCCGCACTAGCCGAGCTGCATTTCGGGTACGTGATCGGGAATAATGAGGCGACCGGCCGTTGCTGCCTGAATATCGGCAACACGTACACCAGGAGCCCGCTCCAATAGGCGAAAACCAGCATCGGGAGTCACCTCCAATACGGCTAGATTGGTCACGATTTTCTTGACGCAGTTCACACCGGTCAGCGGCAGACTGCACTGTGACAGCAGCTTAGACTCGCCCGCCCGGTTGGTGTGCATCATTGCTACGATGATGTTCTCGGCCGAAGCGACCAAGTCCATTGCTCCGCCCATCCCCTTGACCAGCTTGCCAGGAATCTTCCAGTTGGCGATGTCGCCGGTATCGGAAACCTCCATCGCGCCCAGTACAGTGAGCTGTACGTGCTGTCCACGGATC
Source organism: Neolewinella maritima (assembly GCF_923081025.1). GTDB lineage: Bacteria > Bacteroidota > Bacteroidia > Chitinophagales > Saprospiraceae > Neolewinella > Neolewinella maritima. Next base: position 1,724,927 of record NZ_CAKLPZ010000001.1, read on the forward strand.
ATCGCAAAGCTGGTCGCACTGTCAAAGATCGACGCTCCCGGTAGGGCAGTGATCGTCTGCTTACCGGCATTGATCAGGTCGGCATCCTCTTCGCCCTCGAAGGGGAAGGGGCCCATCCCCAATATACCATTCTCGGACTGGAAGGTTACCTCGATGCCCTGGGGGACGAAGTTGGCCACCAGCGTTGGGATGCCGATACCTAAGTTGACGTACCAGCCGTCCTCGAGTTCCTGTGAGATACGGCGTGCAATACCTGTTTTATCTAGCATGGGGGCGGGTTGTACGTTGTTCAATGCGTTTCTCATACCGGCTGCCCTGGAAGATCCGCTGCACGAATACTCCCGGAGTATGAATCATATTTGGATCTAAGGTGCCGGCAGGCACGAGCTCCTCTACTTCGGCCACCGTGATGCGGCCGGCCATGGCCATGACGGGGTTAAAATTGCGGGCTGTACCCTTATAGATCAGGTTACCGTCAGTATCCCCACGCCATGCCTTGACCAGGGCGAAGTCCGCCGTCAGCGCATGCTCTAAGATGTGCGGCTTGCCATCGAACGAGCGGACCTCCTTTCCTTCACCTACCTCCGTGCCGTAGCCGGCGGGGGTGAAGAAGGCTGGGATTCCGGCACCACCAGCACGACAGCGTTCGGCCAGACTGCCCTGTGGGATCAGGTCCACCTCCAGCGAGCCGTCCAGCATCTGACGCTCAAACTCCGCGTTTTCCCCTACGTAGCTGGCGATCATCTTGCGGATCTGCCGGCTGTGTAGGAGAAGGCCGAGACCGAAGTCGTCTACGCCAGCATTGTTGGATATGCAGGTGAGCGCATTGATATCGCTCTCAGCGAGCGCTGTGATACAGTTTTCGGGAATACCGCAGAGGCCGAAGCCGCCCAGCATCAGGGTCATTCCGCTCCGTAAACCCTCCAGGGCGGCGCGGGCGTCCGCTACTTGTTTTTGCATGATCTGCTTGAGTTGTGTTACTCTTCCTCCAGTAAGCTGGGATCGAGGCGCTTCTTCGCGCTGGCGCCAAGTTTGCGAATTTTTTCGGCACGGCCCAGGATTGTAGCCCCTGGTTTGCCACCCGTCGATAACTTTCTGAAGGCATCGCGATATGACTGCTGTGCCTGATCCAGTCGCGTACCGATACCCTCGAGGTCGCGTACGAAGCCAACCAGCGAGTCGTAGAGCAGACCACTCTGCCGGGCAATGTGACGCACGTTGCGCTTCTGGTCGTCCTGCTTCCAGAGGTAGCTGACCGTGCGTAAGGTGGACAGTAGGGTAGTGGGGGTCACGATGACCACGTTCCGATTGAGCGCTTCGTTGAATAGCGACTGGTCGGTACTCAACGCTAGTCCGTACGCGGGCTCTAGTGGGACGAACAGAAAGAGAAAGTCCGGGGTGTTCAGTTGGTGCAGTCGCGTATAGTTTTTACCCGCCAGGTCTGAAACGTGTTGACGCAGACTCCGGATGTGGTCGGCCGCGTGTCCACGACGCGAGTTAAGGTCATTATCATCACAGGCACAGTAGCGTTCGTAGGCTACTAGCGATACCTTGCTGTCCACCACCAAGTGCTTATTCTCGGGAAGATTAATGATACAGTCAGGCCGCTTTTGCCGTCCGTCTTCGTCCCCGTAACTGACCTGCGTGCTAAAGTGAATACCGTCCTGTAGTCCGCTGGCTTCGAGTAAGCGTTGAAGTTGCCATTCACCCCAATCCCCCTGCATCTTGGTATTACCCCGCAGGGCTCCGGCCAGGTTATTAGCATCCGCACTGAGCTGGGTGTTCAGTTTGCTAAGACCTACGATCTCCTGCCGCAGGCTCACCGCGTCGCGGGTCTGTTCGGTGAACCGCTCGCCAATTTGCTGCTCGAACAGCTGTATACGCTCGCGGAGCGGAGTGATCAGCGTAGTAAGCTGCGCCGAGTTTTGCTCCGTCATCCGCTTGCCCTTCTCGTCCAGTAAGCGTTCGGCCGTGCGCTCGAAGTGCGCCTCGGATACCTGCTGTAGCCGTTTGATCTCGGTGGCCTCACGGTCCAGACGTTCGCGGAGTGCATCGTTTACCGCCGTACTCCGGTGCAGCGCCACCCGCACGTCGGCTAGGTCGTGGCGTAGTTGTTCCACGGTATCCTGACTGCCCGCTAGCGCACTACGGAGATCCCTAATTAGATCAGCTTGCGCGGCAAGGCTAGCCTTCCCACCCCCTAATTCTACCCGTATGGCTTGTTCGGTCTGGGACATGGCAGCGTGCTCCTGCCGTGCTTGCTCTAGGTGAGATTGAAGTTTTACTACCTCTGATCGTAGGTGTTCCTCCGACGCGGCGAGGACGGCGTTCCGCTCGTTGACCGCCGCCAGTTGCTGCTCCTGCGCCGCCCGCAAATACATCCAGATGACTAGCGCACCAATAGCGAGCCCGAGTAGTAGGGGGGGCAGAAGTGTCCAGGCAGTATCCATTTGTTCGTTCTTCGGGTGGTAGGTTGGGCACACACGGCCGCTGCCGGCGTAAGGTAGTGTTACCGTTATCGGCTGACATAATGCAGGACACACTCCACCGTTTTCACTGCATGAGCCGATGTAGTACACTTGGGATTATCCTCTATTTATGCACTGTTGCAGCCTTCCCCCTGTCCGCAGCTACCGATCATAGGGATACTCCGGTACCTCCGCCCATCGACACCGCCGCCGAGGTACGGCAAACCCAGATTCGCATCATCCACCATCCCGACCGTAGGCCGGTACGCCTGATCGAGATCGCCGGTCGCTACGGTCAGGTTCAGCCCATCGCCTACGATCACCGCATCGTACCTGCGCTCGCGGCTGCATCCGCACGTCCGACCCTGCTTGTGGTGGATGGTGATGCCCCCAGGTCCGCTTCCGCCTGGTACCGCGCGCTGTACACTCAGGAAAGCGTGATTATGCTTTACCTGGGTGGGGCCGACCACATCGGGGGAGTGCCGGCTTCTTGGACCGTCATCCGTGCGGCCAATAGCGCACCAGCGGTGGCTAGTGTTGTCCAGACCGTGTTCGGTGAGCTCACTCCGGTGGCTAATTCGGGGAATACCCGTGACATCGTTCAGGGCAACGTGACCAACGACCCTGTACTACCTGGTACGCAGCAGCCATAAAAAGACAAACTATCCAGTAGGCGCGCCCGCAGGATGCCGTGCTACTTACGGGAGAGCACCCGGTTCATTTACGGCAGATCGATTAGGCTAGGCCCTCGCGGAAAGGCACAAAGCGGCAGCTTCCCAGTTCCTCCTCGGTGGTCTTACCCACGGCCACTTTAGTGATGCGTAGCAGCTGCTGAACTTCCTCTTCCCCGCCGATGGGGATGACCAGTATACCGCCTACCTCGAGCTGATCGACCAACGCTTGTGGTACCTGGGCTGCGCCCGCAGTGACCAGAATTCGACTAAACGGAGCCATCTCCGGCACACCCCGGGCACCATCGCGGAGGTAAAAGCGTATGCCCCGATCGAGGCGCAGTTTCTTGAGGGTCAGTTTTGCTTTCTGGTATAGCAGCTTGTGACGTTCGACGGTAAACACACGTCCGCCGAGCAGTGAAAGTACCGCCGCCTGATAGCCAGACCCCGTACCAATCTCCAAGATCTTTTGGCGGGGCAGCACCTGCAGTGCAGTAGTTTGCCACGCTACGGTTGATGGTTGGGAGATGGTTTGCTCACAGTCGATAGGAAAAGCCTCGTCGCGGTAAGCCCAGTCCACAAAACTGCTATCTAAAAAGACGTGACGTGGCAGGTTAGCCATCACCGTCAGTACGCGCGCGTCAAACTCATTGGTCTGTCGCAGTCGGTCGATCAGCCGTTTACGTTGTCCCCGGTGCCGAAACGTATCCTGCATTTATCCGAGTTGGCTGGCCAGATCGGCCGGTGAATAATGGACGTTCTTGAGCACCTTATTGTCACTCACCCGGTACACCAGGTAACTGCCTTCCCCCGTGGCTTCCACGCGGCCCTCCTGGTCTAGTTGCCGATAATACGCTAGGGTGGCCTCGGCCTCTTCGCGGGTGGCACAGGTCTTACTCATGTTCGAGCGGTGTACCTCCCCGAACAGACGGGCGAAGCGGTCAGCGAGGCCGAATTCGAGGACGGCTCCACTAAGTACATACTGAAGATCGGCCAGGGCATCGGCTGCTTCCACCAGATCGTCGCCTTCAATAGCAGCTTTTAGCTCATCCAGCTCTTCCTGTAGCAGATTGACCCGCAGACGCGCCCGATCAGCGGGCGGAAGGGTAGGAGAATCTACGACCGGAAGGCGGAAGGTGTGGTGAAACTCCGCTACGTCAGTCAGGGCAGCGGGCTCGATGTAGGTCGGACTGGGCATGCAGTAAAGGTAAGGAGGTGCTACCACATGTGTACCCTACACGTACCGGGGGAATCTCTCCGTGGAACATAGTATTGGAGCCGGTAAACACACCGTATGATCCGTGTACAGACAAATAATTTTTGCGATAACTTTAGTAGCATGAAAATGCCGTACAGCGTAAATATTACGTAAACGATTGTTAGTAAAATTATAATCGTTGAATTTGATCTGTTGCAGAATAAATAATTCTGAAATTGACGGTAGCAATTGTAGTTGCGTACGCCGCACTGCGCAATACAACCAGATTTTAGCGCCGTGGAACATTGGAGGCCCAGCTTCGGTGTGCTACCTTGAAGGCCCGGACAGGCCATGGTTTAGTCCGGAAGTTAATCTATCGTCCGATGCAGTATCAACATACTACACCCCGTAGCCCGGGACTCTACACGCCTCACCTGGAGTCAGATGCCTGTGGGACTGGCTTCATCGCAAATCTAGAAGGTACTCCAACCCACAAGGTGGTCTCGGATGCGCTGCAGATGCTGGCTAATATGGAGCACCGTGGCGCCTGTGGCTGTGAACCCAACTCCGGAGATGGGGCGGGTATCCTTACGCAAATACCGGACGAGTTCTTTCGGCGCAAGCTGTCCGAGATGGGTAAGGAACTTCCCGCCTTCGGTAAGTATGGCGTGGGGCAGTTATTTCTTCCCGCCGAAAAGGAACTCAGCCAACGTTGCCGCTTCCTGTTCGAAGACTACTGCGACGAGTTGGGCTTCGACGTGATCACTTACCGCAAGAACCCGAACGATGCGGACGAAGTAGGGCCGACAAGCGCAGGTGCTCAGCCTCGCATGGAACAGATCTTCGTGGCCCCGCGCGCCGATCTGGTCCCAAAGGATCTTGAGCGGAAGCTTTACGTGCTGCGCAAGTTCGCCACGCACCGAATCCATACGACGTATCCCGAGACCCGCGACCAGTTTTACCTATGTAGCTTTAGCTACAAGACCATCGTATATAAGGGACAGCTCACCACCTGGCAGCTTCCGGGCTTTTACGGTGATCTGCAGGATCTAAACTACACGTCGGCCATCGCGCTGGTGCACAGTCGCTTTTCTACCAATACGGTACCGAAGTGGAAGCTGGCTCAGCCCTTCCGCATGATTGCCCATAACGGAGAGATCAATACCGTACAGGGTAACGTCAACTGGTGGCGGTCTAAGGAGAGCCTGATCCGCCAGACGGCTCACTTCAGTGAGGAGGAGCTCAATATGATCTTCCCCGTCTGTGGCTCTAGCCTATCGGACTCAGCCAACTTCGATAATGTGCTCGAGTTCCTGACGATGAACGGGATCAGCATACCGCACGCCCTGATGATGATGATCCCCGAGGCCTGGCAGCACGATGCGGATATGCCTGACTACAAGAAGGCCTTTTACGAGTACAGTAAGGCGCTGATGGAACCCTGGGATGGTCCGGCGTCCATTTGCTTTACCGACGGCATCTTGGTCGGCGCAACGCTTGATCGCAACGGCTTACGACCCAGTCGCTACTGCCTACTTGACGATAATACGCTCATCGTAGCCTCCGAAGCCGGCGCCCTGAAGGTAGATCAGCGGAAGGTGGTCAAGAAAGGACGGTTGCAGCCTGGCCGAATCTTGGTTGCAGATCTGCAGGAACACCGCGTGATCGGAGACGAAGAGCTTAAATCCGTCATCTGCCAGCGGCTGCCGTACCGGGAATGGCTGGATGCCCACCGACAGGATATCAAGAAGCTGCCACTGTCGCGTAAGCCGGAGATCAGTATGGACCAGAAGACACTCTTCCGGCGCCTGCAGCTGTTTGGCTACACCAAGGAAGACCTGACGGTGATGCTCGAACCCATGATCAAAGAGGGTAAGGATCCCATCGGGTCGATGGGTAGTGATACCCCCCTGGCGGTACTGAGTCTGCAGAGCCAGCATATCGCTAACTACTTCAAGCAGCTGTTCGCTCAGGTAACTAATCCGCCCATCGATCCCATTCGGGAGCGTAGTGTGATGTCGCTCTACGCCATGCTGGGTAGCTCGGAAAACGTTCTACAGCCGACGGCAAAGAACGCGACCTACATCCACCTCGATTCGCCGATCCTCTCCAATGACGAGGTGGCCAAACTGCGCGAGCTTCACCACCCGGATTTTCGGGCCGGCGTGATCAATATGCTGTTCCCCGCCGATGGGCAGGCCGGCCGTCTGCACGCTGCCGTGGAACACATCAAGGCGCAGGCGGAGAGTATGGTCCGCAGTGGCTACAATATTCTTCTGCTCAGCGACCGGGATGCGGACAGCCACTACGCACCCGTACCGAGTCTGCTGGCCATGGGGGCGGTTCACCACCACCTCGTGGAACACGGACTGCGGGCCAATACCAGCGTGGTCGTAGAGGGAGGCGACATTCGCGAAACCCATCACGTCGCTACCCTGATCGGCTACGGAGCCAGTGCACTCAATCCCTATATGGCCTACGCTGCACTGGCCGACCTCCACGCGCGCAACATCTTTGATGCGGAGGGCTATGAACTCAAGGAAGTGATTAAGATCTATCGTAAGGCGGTAGGTAAGGGCCTGCTAAAAATCATGTCGAAAATCGGCATCTCCACCCTGCAGTCGTACCAGGGCGCACAGATCTTCGAGATTCTGGGACTCAACCATAAGGTAGTCGATGAATGCTTCCGTGGCTCCATCAGCCGGATCGAGGGGGTAGGGTACGACGGTCTGGCCGAAGAAGCGCTCGTACGCCATCAACTGGCATACCCCAAGAGTTATGTCTCCAATCCTAAGCTGGAAGTAGGCGGAATCTACCAGTGGAAGCGCCGGGGGGAGGCACATACCTTCAATCCTAAGAGTATCCACTACCTACAGGTAGCAGCCCGTAAGAATGACGCGGAGGCATACGGCAAGTACCGCGACGTGATCAACAAACAGACCGAGAAGGCACTGACACTCCGTGGACTACTCACGTTTCGGAAAACCGAGTCGATACCTATAGAGGAGGTCGAGCCAGCCGAGGAGATCATGAAGCGGTTTGCTACCGGGGCAATGTCCTTCGGCTCTATCAGCTGGGAAGCACACACCACGCTGGCCATCGCCATGAACAAGATTGGCGCCCGGTCCAATTCCGGCGAAGGGGGGGAGGACGAGGTACGCTTCCAGCTAGACGATCAGGGGCGCAACATGCGTTCGGCCATCAAACAGGTAGCTTCCGGCCGCTTTGGGGTCACCAGCCACTACCTGACCAATGCCGACGAGCTACAAATTAAAATGGCACAGGGGGCTAAACCAGGCGAGGGCGGTCAACTGCCGGGACACAAAGTGGATGACTGGATCGGACGGGTACGAAATTCTACTCCCGGCGTAGGACTGATCTCTCCGCCCCCGCACCACGACATCTATAGCATCGAGGATTTAGCCCAATTGATATTCGATCTCAAGAACGCTAACCGCCAGGCGCGCATCAATGTCAAACTGGTGTCTAAGGCAGGTGTAGGTATCATCGCCTCCGGGGTAGCCAAGGCACACGCCGATGCTATCCTCATTAGCGGCCACGATGGGGGTACCGGAGCTAGTCCCCTCAGTTCGATCCGGCATGCGGGCCTGCCCTGGGAACTTGGTCTGGCCGAGAGTCACCAAACGCTGGTCAAGAATAAGCTGCGCGACCGGGTCACCCTTCAAACCGACGGGCAGATTCGAACCGGTCGCGACCTGGTCATTGCCACCTTGCTGGGTGCGGAAGAGTACGGGGTTGCTACCGCTGCCCTGATCGTGGAAGGCTGCATCATGATGCGCAAGTGCCATCTCAATACGTGTCCGGTAGGTATCGCTACCCAGGACCCCGAACTGCGCAAGCGCTTCAATAGCGATCCGGACCACATCATCAACTTCTTCCGCTTCCTGGCGGAGGATATGCGTTCCATTATGGCCGAGCTGGGTTTCCGTACGGTCAATGAGATGGTCGGTCGGGTAGAGCACCTGAAGATGAACAGCGAGGTCGAACACTGGAAGTACCGGAGCCTCGACCTCAGTCCCATTCTGTACAAGGAAGTAGCCGATGAGTCCGTAGGCCTATACAAGCGCGTGGAACAGGATCACGGTATCGGGGACGTGCTCGACCGCCGGCTTATCACCACCGCCAAGCTGGCGCTGGAAGAGATGGAACCCATCACCGGCTCTTTCGACATCAAAAACACCGATCGGAGCACGGGTACTATGCTCAGCAACGAGATCAGTCGGCGTTTCCACGGCGAGGGCCTACCGGACGGAGCCATCAAGTTCCGCTTCCGGGGATCAGCCGGACAGAGCTTCGGTGCATTTGCCGCCAAGGGCATCGAGTTCCTACTCGAAGGGGAAGCCAACGATTATTTCGGGAAGGGGCTGTCGGGAGCGCGCCTGATCGTAGTGCCTGATCGGGTGTCCACCTTCGATCCCCACGAGAACATCATCATCGGCAACGTAGCCTTCTACGGTGCTACCGGCGGGGAGGCTTACATCAAGGGGATGGCGGGAGAACGCTTTGCCGTGCGCAACTCCGGCGTCAAGGCCGTAGTGGAGGGCCTTGGCGACCACGGCTGCGAGTATATGACCGGCGGGGTCGTCACCGTACTCGGTACAACGGGCAAGAACTTTGGTGCCGGCATGAGCGGTGGCATGGCCTATGTATACGATCCGGACAAGTCGTTCGCCGCCCGACTAAACACCGAGATGGTGGAGTTGGAACAGTTGACTGACTTCGACCAGAAGCTACTACAGCAAATGGTACGCAATCACTTCACCTACACCAGTTCGAAGCGTGCCCTCGACATGCTCAATAGCTGGCCGGATCACCTGGCACACTTCGTCAAGGTGATGCCGACGGACTACAAAGCGGCCCTAGAGCGAAAGGGTGAGCAACCCAATGTGCAGGTCAAAGTTGCCGACCTGGTTTAACCCCCATTTTGTAAAATATAGTACACCATGGCTGATCCTAAAGGGTTTATGAAGTATGACCGGGAGCTTCCCGAGAAGCGCCCAGTGGAGGTGCGCAAAACGGACTGGCAGGAACTGTACGTGCCCATGTCGGAGGAACGCACCGTGACTCAGGCTGCTCGCTGTATGGACTGTGGCGTGCCCTTCTGCCACAGCGGATGCCCCCTGGGTAACATCATCCCGGAGTTCAACGACGCGGTGTACGAAGAAGACTGGCGCGAAGCCTACGACATCCTCAGTAGTACGAACAACTTTCCGGAGTTCACGGGACGCATCTGCCCGGCGCCCTGTGAGACGGCCTGCGTACTGGGGATCAATGCCCCGCCGGTCGCTATCGAACACATCGAGAAATCCATCGCTGAGGAAGCCTTCAAACGCGGCTACGCCCGGCCCAATCCGCCCGGAAGCCGGACGGGTAAAACCGTGGCTGTCATTGGGTCTGGTCCCGCAGGACTGGCCACGGCTGCTCAACTAAATAAGGCCGGGCATACCGTCACGGTCTACGAACGAAACTCCCGGATCGGGGGCCTGCTCCGCTACGGCATTCCGGACTTCAAGCTGGAGAAGTGGATCATCGACCGGCGTATCGATCTGATGGAGGCCGAGGGGATCAAGTTTCGGACCAATGCCAACGTAGGTGAGAATGTAGACGCCAAGCAGCTGGTGCGCGACCACGATGCCGTAGTACTGGCCGGGGGGTCTACCGTACCGCGCGACATCCCCAGTCCGGGACGTGAGGCTCAGGGTGTCTACTACGCCATGCAGTTCTTGGAGCAGAATAATAAGCGGGTAGCCGGGGACGATCTCTCCGATACCTATGAAATTCACGCCAAGGATCTGGATGTGATCGTAATCGGCGGAGGAGATACCGGTGCCGACTGCGTGGGGACGAGCAATCGCCACGGCGCGCGCTCGGTCACTCAGATCGAGATCATGCCGATGCCACCCAACGAGCGCTCCGCCGATAGCTGGCCGAATTGGCCCATGATGCTGCGTACCTCTACCAGCCATGAGGAAGGGTGCGAGCGCGAGTGGGCGGTGCTCACCGAGGAGTTTGTGCAGGATGCGGCGGGCAAGCTGAAGGGCGTCAGGACCGTCAATATTCGCTGGGGCCGCGACCATACCGGTCGCAATACTTTCGTCAAAATACCCGGCACCGAACGGGAGCTTCCCTGTCAGCTGCTGCTCATCGCGGCCGGGTTCATGCATCCGCAGCACGAGGGGTTACTGCAAAAGCTTGGCGTGGGTCTGGATGGCCGGAAGAACGTAGCGGCTAATCCGGAGCACAACTACCAGACATCGGTACCCAAGGTGTATGCTGCCGGTGATATGCGGCGCGGTCAGAGTCTGGTCGTCTGGGCTATCGCCGAGGGGCGGGAGTGCGCCCGGGCGGTGGATGCCTTCCTACGTGGTGGTGAGTCGGTGCTCGAAAGCCGTGATGAGGGCCGCCTGGAACTGGACTTTGCCTGATCGCATCGTCGTAGGACAGCTGCACCTTGCGCTTTTCTGGCGTACCAATGCACCTGCGCCCCGCCGCCCGGTTGGAAGGGGTAAACAATAGTATGAAGTACCGAAGATTAGGAAAGACGGACTGGAAAGTGAGCGAGGTGAGCCTCGGCACCTGGCAGGTTGGGGGAACGTGGGGTGCCCCCTTTAGCGATAAGGAGGCCGACCGCATCCTCAACGAGGCCATCGATAGCGGCATAAATTTTATCGATACCGCGGACGTGTACTCAGACGGACTGAGCGAGCAGGCGGTCGGGCGCGTGGTGCGCAGCCGCTCGGAGTATATCTACGTAGCCACCAAGTGCGGCCGGCAGATCGCGCCGCATACCGCCGATAACTACACCGTCAAGGGCCTGCGGAAGTACGTAGAGGACAGTCTGCAACGCATGAAGATCGAACGCATCGACCTCATTCAGTTACACTGTATGCCCACCGATGCATACTACCGGCCGGAGCTATTCGGAGTCTTCGAGCGGCTGCGGGAGGAGGGTAAAGTACAGCACCTGGGCGTAAGCGTGGAGAAGGTCGAAGAGGCGATCAAAGCGATGGAGTACGAGAACGTAGCTACCGTGCAGATCATTTTCAACCTGTTCCGGCAGCGGCCCTCGGAACTGTTTTTTGACCTAGTCCGACAGCACGATATTGGCGTCATCGCACGCGTCCCGCTGGCTAGCGGACTGCTGACCGGGAAATTCTCTGCCCAGTCTACCTTCGGGGAGGGTGACCACCGGCAGTATAACCGCGAGGGGGAGGCCTTCGACCGCGGGGAGACTTTTAGCGGGGTTGATTATGAATTGGGACTTCAGGCTGTAGCAAAGCTGAAGGAGCTGTTTCCCGGAGAAGAGAACCTGGCGCCGATCGCGCTGCAGTGGATCCTGAGCTTCGGGGAAGTCAGCTGCATCATTCCTGGTGCCTCGAAGGTTGAGCACCTCCGCAGTAATGTGGGGGCAGTGGATCGTGCGCCGCTCACGGAAGCGCAGCTGCGGAGTATGAATAAGATCTACCGTCAGATGATCAAACCCGCGGTACACCAACTATGGTAAATAAAAAACGGGCACGCTACTGGAGTAGCGCGCCCGTATGGTCTCGACGGTTGATGCTAGAATAAGTAAGCTAGCAGCAGTACCAGTAGCGTGATGAGTAGGCTACCGATCACTGCGGTGGCTACGTCCTGACGCCGCGCGCGGGGCAGTGCCGACCGACGGGCTGCCAGCCGTAGACCATCGGGTTTACCCAGCTGCGCAGCCGCAATGGCGCGGTTCAGCCGGCTATTCTGCAGCGTGCTGCCAGTAGGGCGGGGGATGTGTGGATTTGTCATACTAAAGGGGTTTGTAACTAGGGGTCTGAAATCGCCCGCAAAGGTCGGGGTATTCTAGCTCAGTTGCAACAGCTACTACGAATAGTATTCTGTATCGCTAATGTATCTACCTAGCCGAACGAATTATATTCTGCACCGCAGTGTGTGCCGATTCCCTTTAACACTGTTAGCACCCGGGCCCAATTATATACCTCGTAGATGGAGTGTTAAAGTTTTCCCTTCTTCCTGCCTTTTTTCTTACGCATCACCTCCTCGGTTTCGTCCAGCAGATCCTGCAATCCCAACTGGTCTAGTTTAGTGAGCGTGAGGGTCTCGCGGTACTGGCTGCGATTCAGGTCTACAATGCGGATGGTGGTGCCGGTATACTGCTCGATGGCCTGCAGCAGGGGTACTTCGTTGGGGGCGCAAAACGAGTAGGCTACGCCACGCTGCTTTCCCCGTCCGGTGCGTCCTACCCGGTGTACGTAGTAGTCGGGCTGCTCGGGCAGGTCGTAGTTGATCACATGGGTAACGTCCGCAATATCGATGCCGCGGGCGCTCACGTCCGTAGCGACCATCACGCGTTCGTCACCTGCGCGGAATGCGGTCAGGGCGTCTTCCCGCTCCCGCTGCTGTAGTTCCCCGTGGAGTAGTAGAGCGGTCAATTCTACCCGCTGCAGTGCCTTGACCACCCGTTCGGCCCGGACCCTGGTACGGGTGAAGACCAGCAGTTTAGCCTCCGGATTTTCCTTGATAAAGCGCTCGAGAAAGAAGCGCTTATCGTCCATAGCGATGAATACCACCGCATGATCGACCTGCTTGCTCACCGGATCTTTGGGAGAGATCTGAATGCGGATCGGATTGCGGACTAGTGAATACGCCAGCTTTTTGATCTTCTCATCGATGGTAGCCGAGAAGAACAGGGTTTGGTGCTTGCGCTTCAGGTGACCGATCACGCCACGAATATCGTCGATGAAGCCCAGGTCTAGCATCAGATCCGCCTCGTCGAGGACCAGGATATCCACCCGTTCCAGCCGCAGCACCTTGCGACCCAGCAGGTCGTACATCCTACCGGGAGTGGTGATGAGCACGTCCAGCTCGCGCGTAAGTTGAGCGATCTGTGGCTCGATCTCTACACCGCCGGTTAGTCCCAGTACCTTCACGCCGGTGCCATCGGCGAGCGCGGTAAACACCTCGGTCAGCTGCAGGGCTAGCTCTCGCGTAGGCACCATAACCAGGCACCCCAGTCCAGTTTCCCGCCACTGCGTTTCCTTGCGCTCCTGCAGCTTCTGCAGGATCGGGATCGCAAAGGCCGCCGTCTTACCCGTACCCGTCTGCGCAATGGCCAGAATATCCTCATCCTCCAGGATCGGACGGATAGCGCGGTACTGAATATCGGTGGGTCTGCGCCAGCCCTGCCGGTCGATACTCTGCTTGAGCGCAGGAGAGAGGGGATAGTCGCTGAATTTCACACCCGCAAGGTAAGCCGTAGGGGCGGGGCCGCAGGATGCAATGCATGGGAAATACGTAATCTGCTTGGCTTAGTTTATTATATAAGCTATCTTTGCCACAAGCCATCCACCTCCCATGACTGCACTGATCGTAGTAGACCTTCAAGTAGACTTCATGCCTACCGGTATGCTCCCCGTACCGGAGGGCGATCGGGTGGTGCCACTGGCGAATCGGCTTATGCCGCACTATACTACGGTGGTCGCTACTCAGGATTGGCATCCCGCTGACCACGGGTCGTTTGCCGCCAACCACCCCTGGCGTAAACCGGGGCAGACCATCGATCTGCACGGCCTGTCGCAGGTCCTCTGGCCTATTCACTGCGTGCAGGGCAGCTGGGGTGCAGAGTTTGTAGACCAGCTGGACACCGACCGGGTATCTAAAGTATTCTGGAAGGGTACGGATCCGACGATCGACAGCTACTCCGGCTTTTACGACAACGGGCACCGTAAATCGACCGGTCTGGCCGAGTGGCTGCGCGGGCGCGGGGTGACGGAAGTTCACGTCCTGGGTCTAGCTGCAGACTACTGCGTGAAGTATACTGTCTTGGACGCGCTACGGGAGGGCTTCGATACCGTTCTGATTGAAGATGCCACGCGGGGTGTGGAACTTGCTCCGGGTGATGTAGCACGGGCCATCGCGGAAATGCGCACGGCGGGTGCCCGGATCGTGCAGTCGCAGGACCTTAGCTTAGTGAAAAATTAAGACCAATGGTACAGTCACGCCGCTCCTTCATCTATCGCTCCGTCTGCGTTACGGCCAGCCTTGGTTTACTCGGATGTGCTGCCGGGGAGCAGGGCAAATCATCACCCGTTACCGCAATGAGCGAATCCAATACCATTCCTTACCTAGATACATTAGGCATCCAGTTGTACACCGTACGCGAACAGATGGCGGAGGATCCCGCGACTACGCTGCGTGCGCTAGCCGATCTGGGCTACCGACAGGTAGAGCTAATGGATACACGTGACATTGCGCGCCTGAAGCCCATTTGCGATGAGCTGGGCCTATCGGTTAACAGCAGTTTCATGCAGTGGACGGCTATCACCGGTCGGTGGGATCTGGTACCGGACACGCCGCCTATCACTACGGATGAGGTGTTCGAGCAGGCGAACGCAGGTGGTGTATCTCACGTGGTGTTCGGCTATCTGCGACCCGAGGAGCGTACATCGGCTGATGACTGGAAGCGCCACATTGAAGGTATCAACGAGGCCGGGCTTACCGCGCGCAAGGCCGGCCTATCGCTGGCCTACCACAACCACAACTTCGAGTGGGAGCCGGTAGACGGCACGATCGGTTGGGAGCTGCTGCTGGCCGAGCTCGACGGATCCCTGGTCCCTTTCGAGTTGGACCTAGGCTGGGCAAGTCTGGCCGGGCAGGATCCCGCGAGCGTGCTGGAGCAGGTCAGTGACCGGGTGAGGTTGCTACACGTCAAGGACCTCAACGATGTACCCCAGCACGTAACCATTGCATCCATGCCGTCAGCCACCTTTACGGAGCTCGGCACGGGCAGACTGGATATTCCGCAACTGATGCGGATGGGTAAGGAGTATGGCGTCGAGCACTGCTTCTACGAGCAGGACCACAACTGGCATCCGGACGCGCTGGGCAGCGCCCGTAGTAGTATAGAATTCTTGCGCAGCTAGTGGGTTAGGGTAGGGGAGGCCTATGGCGTACCTTTGCGGCCGATAAGCAGCAGTGCATGAAGACCAAGACCCTACGGCCGGATAAAGTGAACGTGATCACCCTGGGTTGTTCCAAGAACCTGGTAGACAGCGAAAACCTGATCACCCAGCTTCAGGCCAATGACTACGCCGTAGCCCACGATAGCAACGATGCGGCTAATATCGTCATCGTCAACACCTGCGGATTCATCGACCTAGCGAAAGAAGAAAGTGTCAATACCATTCTCGACTATGCCGACCGGAAGTCACGCGGCGAGATCGAGCGGCTCTACGTTACCGGCTGTTTGAGCCAGCGGTATAAGGATAATCTAGAGGCGGAAATTCCCGAGGTAGATGCCTACTTCGGTACCATGGAACTGCCCGGTCTGCTAGCTAGACTGGAGGCGGATTACAAACACGATCTGATCGGTGAGCGGTTTATCACTACGCCAGAGCACTACGCCTATCTGAAGATCAGCGAAGGCTGCAACCGCACCTGCTCGTTCTGCGCCATTCCGTTAATGCGGGGCGATCATGTAAGCCGGCCGATTGAAGAACTGGTCCGACAGGCGGAAAACTTTGCCCGCAACGGGGTGAAGGAGCTCATCCTCATTGCGCAGGAACTGACCTACTACGGGCTGGACCTGTACAAGCGCCGCATGCTGCCCACCCTGCTCGAGGCGCTGGCTGCGGTGGAGGGCATTGCCTGGATCCGGCTGCATTACGCCTATCCGTCCAAGTTTCCCCGTGACATCTTCGACGTGATGGCCCAGCAACCTAAGGTGTGTAACTACCTGGACATTCCCCTGCAGCACGGCTCGAATGCCGTACTGCAACGTATGCGCCGGCAGGTGACGCGGGCCGAGACGACTGACCTGATCGAGCACGCCCGACTGGTGGTACCCGGTATCGCGATCCGCACAACCTTTCTAGTAGGCTATCCCGGTGAGACGGAGGAGGAGTTTGAGGAGATGTGTGATTTTGTCCGCGAGATGCGGTTTGAGCGGCTCGGCGTATTCCAGTATAGTCACGAAGAAGACACCCGGGCCTTCGAGGTAGCGGACGACGTGCCGGCGGAGGTTAAGGCCGACCGCGCCAATCGACTCATGGCTATTCAGCAGGAGATCAGCTACGACCTGAATCAGGAACGCGTAGGCGAGGTCGTACCGGTCCTCATCGACCGCAAGGACGGGGCGACCTACGTCGGCCGTACGCCCTACGATAGTCCGGACGTCGACAACGAGGTACACATCGCGGCTACTACCGCCTACCTGCGGGTGGGGGACCTGGTCACCGCACGCATCGTGAGCGCCACCGAATATGATTTATTGGCCGAACTGATTGTGGACTAGGCGGGTGTTGCCTACATTTGGCCCCGCATCAACGACGTACCTGCCGCCATGGCGGAATTGGTAGACGCGCTGGATTCAAAATCCAGTTCCTTCGGGAGTGTGGGTTCGATTCCCACTGGCGGTACGCAAGACTGGTAAAAAGTTACCGTCTTATTTGCATATCACGTGGGCCGGTCTATCTTTGCCGCCCATTAGCGTATATCGCTCCTGCCGGAGTGATGAAACTGGTAGACATGCACGTTTCAGAGGCGTGTGCTTTTACGAGCGTGGGGGTTCGACTCCCCCCTCCGGCACAGAACTTCCTAGTTCTATCAGGCCTCGATCCTTCACCGGGTCGGGGCCTTTTTTATTGGGGTCTCCGCTCGGCTCCGTTCACGCGCATCACGAAGGCATCCGGGGTGTAGCGGTCGCGGACATCGGCTAGTACGCGCTGTAGCTCGGCGTCCGTACCGTAGCGCACCGTCAGGCCGACGCGGGTATTGCGGCCTTCCGCTTCGGTGTACGGCGTATAGCCCGCCGCCTCCAACCTGCCGGTCTGCTTGCGGACGTTGCGCTGACGTCCGAATAGTCCGATCGCGATCACGGCCACATTATCGGTCGCAGCAGTTCCGGTCGAGCTACGGGGGGGAGAAGTGGTCGCTACGGAAGGAGTGGACGGCGCTGGCACGGACGGCGAGCTAGCTGTACCAGTAGTTGGCTGATTTAGACGGGGAGGGGGGGCGGGCTTAACCTCCCGGGCGGGTACGGGCGGCAGTTGTTGTGGGCTGGGAGCAGGCGGATCGATGGTTCGCGGACCGGGGGAGGGTGCCGTGGTACTAGCTTCCTGGTCTTCCAGCAGTACGCCGATCGTGCCGGCAAGCCGGAATACCAGAAAGATGGCGAGCAGTACACCGACCATACCGGCAAGGTACCAGGGCCACTGGGTAGCCACGCGGACTGAAGAAGCGCCAGTGGCTACTTCGGTGCTATCTGCTTTTCGGCTTCGTTTGGTAGATCCCGTGGATGTACCTGCTGCCGCTGCCCGCTCGTTGCGTACAATAGCACGCACGGGAACGCTGGGTAAGCCATAGCTGGTCTTACTTAAGTTTCCCGCCCCGGGGGTGAAGCGTACCTCATTTTGCTGTTGGTATAGCTTGCCGATCCCGGGAAGCGTGACGGACTGATCGTCCGTGAGGGTAGCAAGGAGTCGGCGCAGGTAGGCGTCCAGGTCGGCCGTAGGGCCCAGCTCATTGCGGAGTCGGCCATCGTCAGTGACCAGGTTAGCGTTGAAGGTGACGTACTTGGACGGGGGGGAGGCGGTCCCTTCCATCAGGCTGACCAGCGCGGGTTGCGCCTCTACGACCAGGGTGCCGATACCAGGCAAGCATACCCGTCCGTCCTCCATTAACAGCGTGCGCAGGGCGGCCTCGATCGTAGACTGACTCATGCTCCAAATGTACAGATTGACCGGCGAAGCCTAGTTGAAGCGTACCTCCTCGTCCATCTCGGCAATGACGGAGAAGGTGCTACCCTTGTTGGACATCACCTGCGACCACAGGCGTTCCGGCCGGGTCTTGAACAAGTAGTTGGGGTACATGGGCGCGGGTACCCAACTGCCGAGCTGCAACTCCTCCAGCAGCTGCTGGGGGGACCAGCCGCTGTAGCCGACAAAGAAGCGAACGTCGCGTGGGGTGAGTAGGCCCTGTGCGATCAGCGCGCGGAGCTTTTCGTAATTCCCTCCCCAGTAGACCCCCTTGCTAATTTCCTCACTCCCTTCGATCAGATCACCCTTGCGGTGCAGGTAGTGGACCGTGTCGGTAGCTACGGGACCGCCGTAATAGATCGGCGCGTTGAAGTCCGGAAAGTTATCCACCAGCTGATCTACCCGCATATTGACCCGGCGGTTGAGGATAAAGCCTAGGCTGCCCTCCTGGGTATGCTCCACCAGTAAAACCGTGGCGCGTCGGAAATTACTGTCGAGCATGAAGGGTTCGGCTAGCAGAACAATGCCGGAATGAAGGTCGAGCGCCATGGTGTAAATACGTTGGAGTTGACCGTGTAAACCCCTCAGTGGGGGGCTTGGTTTGTCGCGTGTCATATGTCTGCCGGCCTGCCCGGCTAGCGCGCCCGGTGGCGTAAATTTGCCGCATGGAGAAATTGATGCGGCAGCAGTGGTGGAAGGTACTCAGCGTAGTGATCTTACTGTACGCGCTTACCGCCGGCCTGCTGGTTCCGCTGAAGCCGAATGTAGTACGGGTGTATCCAGCTGCGGCGGAGCTGGGGCAAACGCAATCGATCGAGCTGGTCGGTTACAACACGCGTTTCCTGGACGATCAGGGCGATTCCAAAGCCTGGCTCAGCCTTTCGGCGGGCGAAGCATCCTACGCCATCGCCGCGGACGCCATCACCGTAGCGGATGATCGGCGCGCCACGGCCACCTTTACGCTACCCGCTCACCTGCCAACCTCCTCCACCTCAGCCCAGGCGCTGTCGCTCATCGTAAGCGGACCGGCCAATGGTACCTTCGTAGCACCGGCTGCCGTAACCGTCCGACAAACCACCGCACCTGCGGACCCCGCCCCCTACGTCAGTGCCTGGAAGGCCGGAAGTCTGCAGGCGGACGACCTGACCGCCAATACCGCCTTTACCTTTCCGTATCGGGGGCTCTTGAGCGAGACGATCCGCAATACCTACTTCCACGTCAGTCTGTGGTTTGCGATGATGTTCCTATTTATTGCCGCCGTAGTGTACGCCATCAAGCACCTCCGCGCCAAAAATCGGATGGAAGCCGGAGGGCTGCCCGACGTAGCGGCTCTCTCCGATCTGACACGAATGGAACGCACGGACCACTGGTCCGTAGTCTTCACCGGCGTAGGGATGCTATTCGGTATCCTCGGGCTTCTGACCGGCGCGGTCTGGGCCAAGTATACCTGGGGCAGTTGGTGGAATTGGGACATCAAGCAGTTCACTACGCTGATCGCACTCCTCATTTATGCAGGGTACTTCGTACTGCGGGCCGCTTTTCCCGATCCGGAGCAGCGGGGCCGACTCGGGGCGGTCTACAATATTTTTGCCTTTGCCTGTCTCATTCCTCTGATCTACATCTTGCCGCGGATGTCTTCGACCAGCCTGCACCCCGGGGCGGACGGTAATCCGGCCATGGGTGGTGAGGACCTCGATAATACCATGCGCATGGTGTTTTATCCTACCATCATCGGCTGGACGCTCTTCGGCGGTTGGATGGCCGGTGTTGCCTATCGCAGCCGAATCGTGGGCGAACGCCTGCTGCGCCGTAGTGGGTTTTAAGGTGCGCAGGGCACTACTGTTAATAGCCTGTATCGGCCTCGCGGCACCGGTGCCGCTCGACGCACAGCGTATTGAGACCGAACTGATCTGCGCCTGGCAGGGTGCGTCGGCGCCGCTGCGTACGGTGTGGACGGACGGACAGGTAAGCCAGTTATCAGGCAGCCACACGCTACTTCGCTTCCGCGATGTCACAGCAGCCCGGCGGGCCTACGAGCATCTGCGTTTTCATCCCGAACGGGTCACCGTGCAGTATAACTATACGGTACAGCCACGCGCACAGCCTAATGATCCGGACTACGTCCGACAGGATAATTTTGCCCGGCAGGGCTTCGAGGAAGCGTGGGATTTGACTACCGGGGGGGCGCTGCCGAATGGCATACCGATCGTAACCGCAGTACTGGATGCCGGCTTCGATGCCGACCACGAGGACCTGTACCCCAACCTATGGATCAATCCCGGTGAGTTGGCCGGAGATCAGCTAGACAATGACGGTAATGGCTACGTGGACGATGTACACGGCTTTAACTTTATCGACAGTCTGGGCGAATACAACAGCGATGCGCACGGTACCCAGGTAGCCGGACTGCTGGGCGCAGTCGGTAACAATGGGGTAGGGGTGAGCGGCACGAACTGGGATGCGCGGCTGATGCTGTTTTCCATCCGTACCGTAGCCGATATCATTCAAGCCTACGACTACATCATCGCCCAGCGACGGCAATTCAATAGCAGCGGAGGCACGCGCGGTGCCCTGATCGTAGCAACTAACGCTAGTTTCGGTGTCGAGGGGGCGAGCTGTACGGATTTCCCGGTCTGGGGTGCGATGTACGATCGGCTCGGTGAGGTAGGCATTCTGACTGCAGCCAGTGTGGTCAACGCTCCCGTTAATGTCGACGAGAGCGGCGACATGCCTACGGACTGTCCGAGTGACTACCTGCTCAGTGTTACTAATGTAGACACGGATGATGCGCTTCACCCCGAAGTTGGTTACGGTTCGGTAAGCGTTGATCTGGCCGCGGCGGGGCAGGGGAGTTACTCGACCCGGCCAGGGGATCGCTACGGTCCCTTCGGCAGTAGCAGTGCGGCGGCGCCCTACGTCACCGGGGCCATCAGTTTGCTTTACGCTGGGGCGTGTCCTACCATGATCCGGTATATACTCGACCGTCCGGCCGAGGCTGCACGACTTGTGCGGGGGGCGCTACTAGATGGCGTAGCCCCGCGTACCGCACTATCGGGGGTGACGGTGACGGGAGGTATGCTAGACGTACATGCGGCACAGACAGTACTCGATACGCGCTGCCCTGAAGTGGACGATATTCCGCTGCGGGTAACTTCCGTGTGGCCTAATCCCACGCAGCGGTTCATCACGGTACAGACGTCGTTACTCGCTCTGTCGGACGAGCTGGATGTAACCGTCTACGATGCCCTGGGTCGGCTGGTTGCCAGGCCAGTGCCCAGCGTAGTATTCAACGGGACGGCGGGTATACGGCTGGATCTACGTGGCCTGCCCACCGGCTATTACACTGTTAAGATTCGCAACCGCGCACAGTACGCACAGGCCGCAGTAGTTGTACATTAGCGTTTACGACTGTCAACTGACGCACGAACACGATCGGGATCTAGCTGTTTCATGGCGTGTTTTCGACTACTCCGTCAGTCCCTTTTTACTCTCAACTGCTTACTATGCAAAAGATCACTTTACTTCTCCTAGCGCTTACCATCGGGCTGTCGTCCTGTGTGAGCAAGAAACAACTCGAAGCCGCGCAGGCCGACGTGGCCAGCCGCGATGAGCTTCTCGCGCAGCGCGACCAGGAAATCAACCGCTACGCCCAGCAACTCGCCGAGTGCGAGCGCAAGGAACTTCAACTGGAAAACCAGGTCAAGAGCGCCGAGAGCCAGGCCAACCTCCGTCAGGAGCAGATCGAAGACCTGCGTAAGCAGCGCGACGCTCAGCTTCAGCAGGTCGGTGACCTGACGGTCCTCAGCCAGGGTGCTAACGCTAACATCTCCAATACGCTTCAGCAGTTGGAGGGCAAGGACAAGTACATCCGCCTCCTGCAGGCCGCCAAGTCCAAGGCCGACTCCATCAACCTAGCCCTTGCCGTAAACCTCAAGAGTGTTCTACGGGACGGTATCGAGGATCAGGATGTAGACATCAAGGTCGACAAGACCGTGGTGTACATAAACCTGTCCGACAAGATGCTCTACAAGAGCGGCAGCTACCAGATCACCGACCGGGCCGGCGAAGTGCTCGAGAAGATCGCCCAGATCGCCAAGAGCCGTCCTAACCTCGACCTGATGGTGGAAGGCTACACCGACAATGTGCCCATCACCTCCGCCTGTGTAAAGGACAACTGGGACCTCTCCGTCCTCCGTTCCACGGCCGTAGTGAAAGCCCTGCAGAACAAGTACGACATCGACCCCAACCGCCTGATCGCTAGCGGCCGCGGCGAGTACAATCAGCTGGTAGCAAACGATACGCCCGAAAACCGGTCCACCAACCGGCGCACGCGCATCATTCTGCTGCCCCGCCTGAACCAGTTCTACGACCTGCTCGATCCCAAGCAGGTACCGGAGTAGGCTCTACTCCCCGAACTTCACCAAGCACCGAAGGACCTCAGCGTTCTTCGGTGCTTTTTTGTATGTAGCTGATCCGAAGCACCCGCTCGTCACCAGGCCCCACCGCACCGTGGTACGATACGGCGCGGCCCAGGATGGCCAGTATGGTACCGTCGGGCCCAGTAAGCAGGCTTTGCGCTGCCCGCTCAGGACCCGTCAACTGAAGATCCTGATAGACTTTTTTTAGCTTCTTCCGTTTGCCTTCCATCCCGATAGGTGCAAAACGATCTCCAGTTTGCCGCGGTCGCAGGTGCAGTGGAAAGTCTGGAATACGAAGATACTGGCAGCTTGCGGTGTCAAGACTATCCGGACGGTCTACCTCCTCGAATACATAGTGTCCGCCCGCCGTATGATGCACAAAAGGTAGGGAAGGATAGGTGGCCGTCTCGACGGTAGCCGGCGAGCCGATGGGTGAGAATCGGATGGTAGTGGGACTGATGAAGGCGATCATATGCTTCCCGATGATCGTCCGACTCCCCGCAACCGCTAGCATCTGCCGGTACTGCTCGGACGTGAAGCCGGCATTTGGAGTGCACTTTTTGAGCAGTAGCGGGCCGATGGTATTCGGATCGAGACTACCTAGGGTCCGATCCACCAGAATAGTAGCCCCCTGCCGGGTAACCACCTTATCCTCCCAGCAGCTGTAGCCGTACGCCATCAATTGCTCCTCCCCGCGCAGGGTCTGGAAGTTGCGGGCCAGGGTAGTGGGGGTAAGCCCCAGATCGGCAAAGACGGGTAGTAGATGGTGACGAATACGATTGCGGAGGTACTTATCGGTAGCGTTGGTACGGTCTTCCCGGTGAGTAATACCCCGCTCCCGGGCGTATGCATCGATCTCAGCACGGGAGCTGCCTAGCAAAGGACGAACAATACGCCCATGCGCAGGACGGATACCCCGCAGGCCCGCTAAACCCGTACCCCGAATAAAATTGATGAGACTGGTCTCGAAAGAATCTTCTAGCTGATGCGCTGTGAGAAGACGATCGTATTTATACTCATCCAGAATTTTCTGAAAATAATTATAACGGACCTGGCGAGCGACCATCTGAGTGCTGTCTCCCGTTCCCTCAGCAAGCTTACCAGTATCTACCCGCTTGACGTGCACGTCGAGACTGAATCGTTCTGCTAGCCCTCGCACGAATGCTTCATCCTCAGTCGAATCTGTACCTCTCAATTGAAAGTTGCAGTGAACCAGTGCGATACGGTACCCCAGTTCTAGCAATACATGAGTAAGTACGGTACTGTCTTTCCCCCCACTAATGGCCACGAGTAGGTGGTCATCGCTACGCAGCAGATCGTGCTGCGTTACAAAGGCGGTAAAGGAATCGATCAGATCGCGGGCACTCACTCGTTGTGGTACTTTTCGTTGCGTAGAATAGTCATGGCCCGGTACAGCTGCTCCGTCAAAAACAAGCGGACCATCTGGTGGCTGAAGGTCATCTTGCTGAGACTAAGCTTTCCGTCCGCCCGCTCATAGAGTGCCGCATCAAAGCCAAAGGCACCCCCCACCAGAAACACTAAGCGGCGGGCCGGTCGCTGCAGCTCCTTGTCCAGCCACTGGGCGAAGTCTACGCTGCTGTACTGCTTGCCTCCTTCGTCGAGTAGGATGAGTCGGTCGGTAGACTGCAGGCGACTGAGCACCGCCTCGGCTTCCCGCTGACGCAGTAGATCGGTGGGTAGCTTGCCGGCCCCTTTGATATCGGGAACTACCTGGAAGGTGATCGGCAGGTAGTGGCCGAGTCGCTTCTGGTACACCGCCTCGCCCTGTTGGAGGTACTTCTCGCCCGTTTTACCTATGTAGAGTACGCTGACCTTCACGGGGCTCAAGGTACGCTGTCCGCTACCTACCTTGCACCGGCGTTCCCGCCCCTGGCCCTATCACTTCTGTTGCCGTATGTCTGCCTACTCCGTTTATACCATCACCTGTGCGGACAATCAGCGCGATATCCTGCTGGCCCTACTGGCGGATGCGGGTATGGATTCCTTCGAAGAGACGGACCACGGCCTGCTGGCCTACGCGCGCAGTGACGGCGGGGTAGACTGGGCTACTGTGCTGAATGAATTACGGGAAACGGTAGCCTTCACCTACGAAGTATCTGCCCTGGCGGACAAGAACTGGAACGCGGAATGGGAGAGCCAGTTTCAGCCCATTCAGATCGGTCAACGCTTGCTCATCCGGGCCAGCTTCCACCCCACACAGCCGGGCATAGAACGCGAGCTGGTCATCGATCCCAAGATGGCCTTCGGTACGGGGCACCACGCCACTACCTACATGATGTGCGAGCGGATACTGGACTACTTCGCCGACGGCAAGCAAGGGGGAGCGTCCGTACTCGATTATGGCTCGGGTACCGGGGTGCTGGCGATCCTGGCCAAACAAGTCGGGGCGGGGCGCGTAGATGCGGTGGATATCGAGCGACCGGCTTATGAAAGCACCCTGGAAAATGCGGAGCGAAACGGTGTCACCCTGGGCCACGTAGTTCACGGTCAGCTGGACGATGTGCCCGTCGGCAAGCCCTACGACCTGGTGGTGGCTAACATCAACCGCAACGTACTACTCGCTACGGGCGGGGCGTTGTACGAACGGCTGCGGGCGGGCGGCACGGCCTACCTCAGTGGTATACTCGATCAGGATGCCGAGCTGCTGACCGAGCGTATGCAACTGCTTGGATTTCGGCACGTGCAGACCTACGCGCGCGATGCGTGGCGCTGCTTTGCTTTTGAACGCGATTGAACAACCCCCTGCGTATGCGGTGTCTATTTTTTCTGCTCCTCTCGCTGTGGTCCGGTCTAGCTACCGGCCAGTTGGCTACGCTATCTCCGGATGCACCGATCGCCGACTTTGAGCTTCAGCTAGAGGAGTACATGACCGCCTCACGCAACACGCGGGCAAAGGACGCCTACGCCAATTTCACGGGGGTGTTCTACGGCGGCGGCTTGGATACCGTACAGCAGCGGCGCGTACTCACCTCAGCCATCGGTCTGGCCAATCTGAAGCTCCTGGCGGACAAAGGGATGGCCAACTACCTCGATCTACACAGCCAGCTTGCCGGCACGGAGGAAGAAAAAACGAAGCTCTTCGCTGAGTTTCATACGATGCTGGAGCAGGCACTAGCAGCTCCGGAAGTGTCTGCCGCAGCCATTAACAAAGCACTCCTCACCGCCGAAAGCTACCTGCGTACCGCGCGGCTGGATCAGCGGGAGGGGGTACACGGCTGGAAGGTAGCCGGTGGGAAGCCTCACTTCGTATACGACGCTGCGCCGATCCTGCGTATCGATACCGTACAGCAGCTTCTGGCCAGTACTACGGGGGATTCGATCATCATCCAGGAAACCAAATTGATCGTGGACCTGGGGACGGGTAAAGTGACCGGTAAGGGGGGGCGCACGGACTGGCAGCGGGTAGGTCTGCCGAGCGATATTTTCGTGCGGCTGGTTGACTATCATTTCGACGTCGACCGTCAGCTCATCACCTCGGACAGTGCGCAGTTCCAGTATCCCGCCTACTTCGGTGACCGGATTCTGTACGGTTCCTTCAAGGATCGTCTGCAGTCGGGCGGCCCCCGCCCCGCGGGGGATATACCTGAGTTCGTATCTACCAACGGACGGGTACTGGTAGATCAGGTAGGGGAGGGGATGAGCCTGGAGGGGCAGTTCGAATTGCGCGCCGCCCGGGTCTACGTGCTTAACGGCGAGGGGCGTAAGGCAGTGGTCACCCTGAACATCAATGACGCGCGGGATGAACGCAAGGTGCGCGGCCTCGGCGACCAGTTCGTCGTGCAGCCGGGCAGCCGCATCACGGGACAGAAGATCGACATGACCGTGTTCTTCGGTCAGGACAGTCTATACCATCCCAGCATCAGCGTAGACGTCAACGTGCCGGAGCGCAGCGTGGAGCTCAACCGCAGTAAGAGCAGTGCCGCCGCTGCGCCCTTCTACCACAGCGGAAATCACTTCAATATTGACGCCACTAACATCACCGTGTACCTGGCGCAGGATAGTGCCGTAGTGGGACGCCGTACAGCCTCATTCCAGGAAAAGGGCGACGTGGTCTTTGAAAGTGAAGACTACTTCAGCACGCAGGAGTACGCGCGGATCAAGGCGCTGGCTGGTTTCCATCCGCTCGAGGTGATCTACCGCTACCGCACGGCACTCTACCCACCTTCGGATACGATCGGTATAGAGGGCTTGGCGCAGAACTTTAGGGCAGACCTCACCGGACGGGATATCGAATCGGTCATCTACGATCTACAGGACCGTGGATTTCTCACTTACGAGCCCGAGACGGGTAAGATCGCCGTTAAGCACAAGCTAAATCACTTCGTGCTCTCACAGCGACAGGCCAAGGACTACGACAACCTGCGGATCGTATCGAGCACACCCGCGGAAAACGCTTTCATCGATCTACAGAAGGGTACCATCCGCGTCATGGCCGCCCAGCCCATCCAGCTCAACCGCAAAAAGAAGATCGCCATACGGCCCAGCAACGAGATCATCAATATCGTAGGAGATCGCAACCTGGACTTCGGGGGCACGGTCTATGCCGGCAATACGATCGTGACCGCAGATAGCTTTCACCTCAAATATGCCCCGTACTACATCACCTTCGACTCGGCCGATATCGATGTGTTCCTTCCCGAGGGAGGTAAGGTGGACAAGGATGTACAGCTGCTATCTACGGCTAGTCGGATCGAGGACGTCCGCGGGTACATTCTGCTCGATGCGCCCAAAAACAAGAGCGGGGCCGAGGATATCGGGTATTTCCCCTCCATCCAGACCCGGGGGCCTAGTTACGTCTACTATGACCAGGGGGATACCAGTTCACTCTACTCCCGCGACAGTTTCTACTTCGAGCTCGCCAACCTGAGCATCAATAACCTGGACTCCCTAACCGAGAATAATCTGGCCCTGGAGGGGGAGCTGGTCAGCGGCGGCATCTTCGGACGGATCAAACAGACACTGCGCGTGCAGGAAGACGGTAGTCTGGGTTTCGTAGGCGATACGGATAGTACCGGTCAGGCCGCCTACGGAGACCGCGGTACCTACTCCGGACAGCTGAGTCTCACGAATGAAGGACTGAGCGGCAGCGGTAAACTAAACTACCTGGAAGCAGAGATCGAAAGCTCCGAGATCACCTTCGGCGTGGACAGCACCACAACCACTACGGAAACCTTTCGGCTCAAGCGCTCGGTCACCGCGCAGCGCGAAGTACCTACCGTAGTCGGCGAGCGGGTCAATGTGACCTTTCGGCCCTACGGAGATTCCCTCATCGTATCCCCCGTGGAGGGCTTTCCGTTTCAGCTCTTCGAGGAGAACGATCACGTATTTAGGGGTACGCTGGTCCTGACCCCCACGGCGCTGCAGGGAACCGGTACACTCGACTGGTCGAAGGCCAGCATCAGTAGCGAGGCCCTCAGCTTTGGAGCTGATCAAGTTATGGCCGATACGTCCACGGTCCGCATCAAGAGCGTACAGGATACGGCCAATATCGCGCTACGGACCACTAACGTCAACAGTACCATTGACTTCGCTACAGGAAAGGCGACCTTCAGCAACAACGGGAATGAGCTGGCTACTGAATTACCCTACATCGAGTTTTTGACCAGCGCCAATGAGTTCGAGTGGGACCTTAAGGAGGGGAACATTGTGTTCAGTACCCAGGACGGGAAGGACCGTTTTACCAGCAGCAACGTCGATCAGGACTCCCTGACCTTCACCGCCCAAACAGCGGTGTACGATAATCTGGCGAGTCAGCTGGAAGTGGGCGGCGTGCCCTTCGTGATCAGCGCGGATGCAAAGATCATTCCGGGCGACGGACAGCTGGTCGTGCAACCCGGCGGACGGGTAGCGCAACTCACCAACGCACAAATCGTAGCCGATACGCTGAGCGAGTACCACGTCATCAACCGCGCCACCGTGGACATCGCCGGGCGCAAGGAGTATACCGCCTCCGGTTTCTATGAGTACAACGTAGGTCCGCATACCCAGGAGTTCGAGCTGCAGAACATAGTAGGCACGCGTATCGGCAAGGGATCGAGGTCGGAAAAAGCGACCGCTACCCGTGCCGAAGGCGAGATCGCTGAGGAAACGACCTTCTACATCGACGACAAGACGCGCTTCTTCGGCACGATCAGTCTTGACGCCGGGAGTCCCGTACTGGGCTTCGACGGGTACGCGCGGATCGAATCCGATAATCTACCCTCGGCCGAGTGGTTCGCGGTACAGAGCGAGGGAGACAAGACTAATCTGGTGCTCAATACCGAAGGCGCGGTCGGGCGCGATGCAAAGCCGCTCCACACCGGCTTCTACCTCAGCAAGCCGGAACGGCAGATCTACCCTAGTCTGGTGCAGAGCCTGCAACGCCGGGTGGACCACCCTATTCTCAATGCCAGCGGCGTGTTCATGTACGACGAGGACAACGATGCATTTCGGTTTGGCGACAGTACGCGGGTGCAAGATCCTAGCGCGACAGCGGGCAACCTCATGGTGTACGACCAGACCAGCGGTAAGGTCACCGGCGACGGCCTGCTCGGGATCGGCGGACGGCTCAAGTACATCAGTATGAAGAGCTACGGTACCATTGCTATGGAACTACCGGAGCAGTTCGCACCTCCGGAAATAGAGGTCGCCGAAGTAGAAGACGCCGATGAGGTTGCAGACGACGATGATACTACTGCTGAGTCCACGGAGGGTGAGACCCTCACCGACAACATGTTTTTACTGGAAGAGGAGACGGAGCCAGCGCCTACGGCCGACACGGAAGATGCGCAAGCTGATGCCGCCGAACTAGCCCGCCTACAGGCTATCAATCGCTACCCCCCCACCGAAGTAGAGGCGATGACAGCCATCGACCTGATCTTACCTACGCGGTTGACTCAGATCATGGCTACGGACATCGTGTCCGGTGGATACAGCGCACCGCAGTTGGCCATCAACACCAAGATTCCATTTGCTACTTCCGGACTGGAAGCACTATTTCCCGCCGGCCCGCAGCGGGAGGCCGCGATCGCCGGACTGCAGGCCGATGCGGTAGACCTACCGCCGTCTATCAACCAACATACCTTCCTATTCACCGACGTGGCGATGCGGTGGAACTCCGACTACCAGAGCTGGGTGAGTACGCAGGTAAGCAATGGGCTAGCCTCGGTGGCTGGACAGGCCGTCAGTCGCAGGATCCAATCCTACCTCGAAGTAAAAATGACGACGGGGGGTGAAGATCGCCTGTACCTGTACATTAAGTCACCCAGTGAGACCTACTACTTCTTTGGCTTCAAGGACGGCATCCTGAACGTGGTGAGTAACAACAACACCTTCATGAATACCCTGCGCGAAATGAAGGCAAAAGAATTGGTCCTGGAAATGGACGACGGTCAGACGTATGAAATTCTGGAGGTTACGCCCGGAACCGCTGCAACTTTCCTTCGTCGGGTAGAGGAGGCCTTCCAGTAAGCTAGCGCATGCGGGTTCGCTTTACGAGGTACTGCTGGAGGATGGGGC
The DNA here is from genome assembly GCF_923081025.1 of Neolewinella maritima. Lineage (GTDB taxonomy): Bacteria > Bacteroidota > Bacteroidia > Chitinophagales > Saprospiraceae > Neolewinella > Neolewinella maritima. The sequence continues at coordinate 1,754,966 of NZ_CAKLPZ010000001.1, forward strand.
GAAAACCCGCCTGAATGTCGGCTTCGACGTAGTCGATTTTATACTGCAGACACTTCAGCCGCAGGCGTTCCTGGTACGCACCGATCTGGTCCACGTAGTACTCCTTCACCTGGTGGGGTTGAAGTTTGACCCGCTCACCGGACTCCATGTCGATGAATTCGTAGGGCCGGTTCTCGAAGGTGAAGTCTAGTTCTCTGGCCTTATCCACGGTGTGAAATAGCACCACCTCGTGCTTGGCGTGCTTGAGGTGCTGGAGGGCGGCAAACAGGTCTTCTTCCCGTTCGCCGGGTCCGTCGAACATATCACTGAACACGATGACCAGCGACCGTCGGTGAATACTATCTGCGATCTGGTGCAGCGCGGTCGCTGCCGCGGTCTTTACATCGTGGGTAGGTGCATCGATGAGTCGCTGCAGGTGGGTGAGCAGCAAGCGGTAATGGGTGGTACTAGACTTGGGTCGCGTATGGAGGTCGACGCCCTCATTAAAGAAGCTGAGACCGAATGCATCGCGCTGTTTTTTCAGCAGATTCATCAGGCTGGCGGCGGCTAGTGCGGAGAAGCGGATCTTATTGATGTGGTCTTCAGACTGCTTATCGATCTCCGGAAAGTACATGCTACTGCTGGAATCCACCACGATCTGACAGCGCAGATTGGTCTCCTCCTCATAGCGCTTCGTGTACATCTTATCGGTGCGGGCGAAGACCTTCCAGTCGATGTTGCGGGTGGGCTCACCCTGGTTGTAGATGCGGTGCTCGGCGAACTCTACACTAAAGCCGTGGAAGGGACTCTTATGCAGACCGATGATAAAACCCTCGACGACCTGTTTGGCAAGGAGGTCCAGATTGCCCAGGTCGCGGACCTGATTGTTGGTGAGCAGTTGCATGCGCTAACTTATGGCCCCGTGGGGTGTTGGTCGATTAGATCGTGTGGGTAGCAAGGTAACGCAGTAAGTTCAGCGCATGTTAGGTAAAATGAAGCAGTGGCTCGGTATCGAAGGAGTCAAATTGGAACTCATTCTCCCGCCGGCATTCAGCCCGGCCCAGGGAAGCATCAGCGGTACGGTACGCCTGACCAGTAAGCACGCCCAGCGGGTGTCCGCGATCAAAGTAGTACTGGTAGAGAAGTATGCCCGCGGGAAGCAGGATGAGCAGCTGGTCGACGAATACGAACTGGGCCGGCTGTTGCTCACTGACCTGATCGAAGTACCGGGAGAGGGGGTACCCATCGACGTGCCCTTTTACCTCAAGTTCTCGGTTGCCAGTTCTGCCGTAGACGACTTTGGGGCACGCAACCCCCTTTACGGAGGACTCGCCTGGGCGGCTAAAAAACTGCGCCGGGTGCACAGTGAGTACCGCCTGGAGGCTGAAGCGCAGGTACAGGGTGTAGGGCTCAACCCGTTCGACAAGCAGGTGCTGAGCTGAGTATGCGCTAGCTACGGGCGCGTTAATGTTTGCTTAATTGCTCGCTGAGCCCGATTTATAGACCGCCAGTCAGTAAATTAGGTAGACTAAGTCAGCTACCCATGCACTACCTCTACTGCCTTGTACTCTCGCTGCTACTTTCGGGGTGCGGCCGACCGCTACAACTGGTCCGCGTGGAACCGGCTGACCCGGCTACGGTAGATCGCTACTTCTACGGCAACGCCATTCAGCAAGAACAGCAGGCCGGCCTCACGGTGGAGACAAACTTTTACGACGCATCGCCCGAGTACCTGATCTTTGATGTCAGCATACTGAATGAGAGCGACGGTGACGTGCTGTTCGATCCCGTCGCCAGTATGCTGTACACCAGTGCGCAGAACGGTATGCACGCTATCGATCCCGAGGTACAGGTGTTCACCCTCGACATGGATGTGCTGCATCAGGAAAAGAATCGACGAACCCTGAACTGGGTCGGCGGAACCCTGCTTGCGGCCAGTACGGTCTACCTGCTGGTGGACGGTAGTAATGCAGCCGATGCCGCTACCACACCTAATACGACGGCCAATACGGTGACTGATCTGACGCTGGCACTGTCTGATGCGTACTGGTTTGCGGTCCAAACCTCCAGTCTTTCCGAGCGCAGCGGCTACGACTTCGATAGTCCGGATCCGTCGAGTCGTTTCTTTTGGCTCGACCATAGCTTTAGACGGACGACCATCCGGCCGGGGGAGCGCGCGGTGGGTAAGCTCGTTTTTCCCCGTTCCGATGACGTGACCGCGCTACGCTTGGAGGTGTGGGTGGAAGATCGATCGTTTACTTTTCCGTTCACCCAGCGCCTCTACCGCCCGGGACCCAATCGGTCGAGCCAGGAGGTAGTGCGTTCGCTGCGGTAGGGGCAAACATTGTCCGGAGCGGACCGTTACGCTGCGTGATCCCCCGCCCATGACCCTGAGAGATGCCGTTCGTACGGCCAGCAATAGCGTTTCCAAAGCATCCCGCGACCTCGCCCTAATTAGTCAGGACAGCAGCCTACCGCTAGCCGAGCGGCTGACTGCGCTGCGAAAAATAGCTGCCCACGATGTGGGTGACACCTGGCTCCGCCGATCCCGCGGCCTGGAGCGCGACTTCGATCAGTCCAATCTGTACCTCAAGTTTGAGGGAGAAAACCCGACCGGAACGCAGAAAGACCGCATCGCCTTTGCCCACGCCGAGGATGCACTGGAAAAGGGCGCGACTACCATCAGTTTTGCCACCTGTGGCAATTACGGGGTCGCAGTAGCCCTGGCCGCACGGCTGGTAGGCATACCCTGCCGAATTTACGTACCTGCCGGCTACCATACCAAGCGGCTCGTAGAAATGGAGGCACAGGGGGGGATCATCCTGCGGCCACCGGGTAGCTACGAGGAAGTCGTGGACTACAGTAGTCAAGAGGCATCCCGCAACGGCTGGTACGACGCGAACCCAGGCCAAGCAAACTCCGCCCTGCAGCTCCGCGCCTACTCCCATATTGCAGATGAATTGCTGCGGCAGCTGGGCGAAGTACCCGCTACGGTAGCCGTACCGGTCAGCAACGGTACCCTGATGGCCGGGATTTTTCACGGATTTGTTCGCCTACGGGATGCCGGTACCATCAGGCAATTGCCCCGTATGATTGCCGCCTCTTCCACGCACAAGAATCCCATCGTCAGCTCATTTCTGGCGGGCAGCCGGACTTGCGTGGATTTAGATCCCGTAAAGATTACTGAGTCGGACGTCAACGAGCCACTCATCAACTGGCACAGTTTCGACGGTCAGGAAGCACTGGACGCCCTACACGCCAGTGGGGGAGGGGCCCGGCACGTATCGGATGCCAAGATGCGCAAACTATCTACCTACCTCAGTCAGAAGGAGGCACTACAGGTCTTACCGGCCTCTACCGCTGGTCTTATCGCGCTCCTCGAAGCACCCGCCGCCGAACAAGGACTGCGGGTAGCCGTACTAACCGCCAAACGCTAACCCATGTCCGCTTCTCCCCTCGATGGCCCTGCAGTAGTCTACTGCGAGGGAGCCTTCAATACCCCCAATGGCAAGACCGCCCACGGTCTGGCTCGCTTTACCTACCGCTACAAGGTGCTCGCCATTATCGATAGCCGGTACGCCGGGCAAGACAGCGGCGAAGTGCTCGACGGCAAAGCCAACGGTATCCCGCTGGTAGCCAGCCTGAGTGAAGCACTTGACCTTAAGCCCCAGTATTTCGTCGTCGGACTGGCACCGGATGGTGGCCGACTGCCCGATGCCGGCCGCAGAGCGGTGGGGGAAGCGATCGAAGCTGGACTCCATATCGACAGCGGGTTACATGACTTCATCCATAAGGATGAAACCCTGATGGCTGCGGCCCGCGAGCAGGGCGTACAAGTACGGGATATCCGTATGACGCCCGACCGGGATAAGCTGCACTTCTTCACCGGTGATATCGAGGAGGTCGATTGTCTTAAGTTAGCCGTGCTTGGTACGGATTCGGCCATCGGCAAGCGTACCACAGCCTGGCTGATCGTGCAGGGGCTACAGCAGGCCGGGCGTAAAGCTCAGATGATCGGTACCGGTCAGACCGGTTGGATGCAGGGCGCTAAATACTCCATGATCATGGACAGTTGTATCAATGACTTTGTGTCTGGCGAGATCGAGCACGCTGTGGTAAGTGCGTACCGCGACGAGCAGCCTGACGTTATTGTCATCGAGGGGCAGGGCTCGCTGATGAACCCCGCCTATCCGGGGGGATTCGAGATCCTGGCGGCCGGTCGGCCGGACTACGTAATTCTGCAACATGCCCCCACGCGGGTGGAGTATGACGGCTTCCCCGGCTACCCCCTGCACCCGCTACCGGAGCAAATTGAAGCTATTCGAGTTGTTTCGGGTAGAGAGGTACTAGCCGTTACGCTGAACCACGAGGGACTGACCAAGGAGGAAATACCCGCGGCCTGTGCGGAAGTTACCCGGCAGACCGGACTGCCGTGCTATGACGTACTGGCCCACGGGGCAGAAGAATTAATCGAACTAATTGGACGCAAACTGAGGTAGGGCGACCGGCTCAGCTACCTTCGCCCGATGAAGATCACCCACGTGGCGTACGATCGGTACGAGCTGGAGCTTACCGAGCCCTATACGATTGCCTACCAGACCATTAGCGCGGCTACTAATTTTGTACTCAAACTACATACGGACAGCGGTCACGTAGGATACGGCTGCGCGGCGCCCGACCTGGTCGTCACCGGAGAGCAGGCTGACGAAGTAGCGCAGGCCATCGATCAGATCATCGCACCAGCGCTCGTCGCCCAGCGACCGTTTCATTACGCCCGCCTGCTGGAGGAGCTGAAGCCAGTGCTGAAAAGCTCGGCCCTGGCGATGGTCGACGCCGCACTATATGATCTGATCGCCAAGGCCGCCGGCGTACCGCTCTATGAGTTTCTGGGGGGCTACCGGTCCAGTATCGCCACCAGCATCACGATCGGTATTCTGCCCGTAGCTGAAACCCTGGAACGCGCCAAGCGCTACGTTGGGGAGGGCTTCGGCATCATCAAGGTGAAGGGTGGATTGGACCTGGACGAAGACATTGCCCGCCTCCGTCTGATCCGTAAGACTTACCCGCAACTGACGCTGCGTTTCGATGGCAACCAGGGGTACTCTCTGCTCCAGGCGCTGCAGTTCGTGAGCCTGGCACAGCCCATCGGCATTGAGATACTTGAGCAGCCGACGAGTATCAACGAAGAGGCGCTGATGGGCACCCTAAGTCTGCACTCACCCATTGCCGTGATGGCCGACGAAAGCCTGAAAACACTGGCCGATGCCTTCCGGCTCACGCAGCACGAGCTGACGGACATGATCAACATCAAGATCCAGAAAGTAGGGGGTATCTGGGCGGCCATGCACATCAACTCCGTCGCCAAAGCCGCGGCCAACGAGGTAATGATCGGCTGTCTGGATGAGTGCAGCCTGGGCATCGCCGGTGGCCTCCACTTCGCCCTCAGCCGCTCCAATATCGTCTACGCGGATCTGGACGGTCACCTTGACTTTGTGGACGATCCATTTAAAGACCTCTTCACGCTGAAGGGTGGTATACTCACCCCCAATGGCCTTCCCGGACTCGGCAGGGTTTAGCCTACTGGCCGTATTCAGTGGGCGCGGCCGCAGGTGCGAAGGGGGCTGGGCTACTGCAGCGTATGGCTTCCCGCGAAGTGGGGTGGAGAAACTCCAGGTAAGCGGCGTGCAGGTACAGACGGTCAGCGGCTTGTCCGTACAGATCGTCCCCAACGATGGAAGCGTTGAGTCCGTCCGGGTGTGCAGCGTGAACGCGCAGCTGGTGGGTACGTCCGGTGACCGGCCGAAAGTGCACTAGCGTGGTCGCTGCGTTGCGTGCGATTACCTCCCAGTGTGAGCGCGCGGCCTTGCCATGCGTGGTGCAGACGATCTGACGTGGCCGGTCCTCCAGGTCGCCGCGGAGGGGCAGATCGATGGTGCCGCTGTCACCCGCCACGGTACCGGATAGTAGGGCTACGTAGCGTTTCTTGATCGATCGCTTGAAGAACTGTTGCTGTAGCTTTTTATGAGCTTCTTTCGTTTTAGCTAATAACAATAGGCCACTCGTCGACATATCCAACCGATGGACGATCAGCGGGCCGGTGGCATCCGGATAAGCACTACGTACGCGGCTGTAGACCGAGTCCTCGATGCGTTTACCGGGGACACTCAGGAGTTCGGCGGGTTTGTTGATGACGAGAACCGTGTCGTCTTCATAAATGGTAGTTATCACTTTGTGCTGTCCAGGATTTTCCAGAAGTGGATTGGGATCGGTGGGTAGACCCTGCAGCATATGTCCTAATATGGGTTCACATTTGCCCCGGCACGCAGGGTAGAAGAGGCCGTGCTTGCGGATGGCGGACCCAGGCGATTCGCCCCACCAAAACTCCGCCAGTGCGACGGGGTGTAGGTCGTTGCGGTATGCGTACTGTAGCAACTTAGGGGCAGCGCATTCGCCCGCACCGGCGGGAGGGGTGCCAAATATTGTCTCCTTAAAAATACTCCCCAAAGAACGGGTAGCGCCTGCGGCGTCGAGGAAGGTATACTGATCGAAAATGCGCGCCTGTAGCGTGGCAGAACGGTCAGCACGATGTGCGATCAAATGTGTTAATTTGGTACGGTACTCATCCAGAGTTTTCTGTTTTCGATCAACATGGATATCCACGGCTTTCTTCATGCGCTTCAAGCCATAACTCTCACCAATACTCTCTTCCTTTAGGCGTATAGCGAGTTCATGTTGATCTACTAGTGGCCATGCGGAAGCCGCTACCCGTTGTGCCTTCCGACGCTGTTTACCATCCTTGACGCGCTGCCGTTCCTCGGCCAGTTCGGCAGTTAGTCGCGTGACTGTTTCTGTATAGTCGCGCTCGGCGGCCTGAAAGTCCTCCGAGCTACGCAGGGCTTCAATCTCTAGGGTGAGTTCATGGACACTAACTTCCCCCGCCCGGTAAAAGCCCTCCGGATCTAGCAGGTCGAAGACCGGGGGTACGAATCCCGGTAGGTGGTTGCTGTCCGCGAGTTTACCCGAGTAGGCAGCCAGGTAGCCCAGTTCCCCGCCATCTGTGCGGACGACCAGTACGCCAAACATCTTTCCCCGGCCACCGGAGGACTTCCCGCCGGGCGTCCCGAAGTCATGCTTCCATTCCGTCTGTACCTCGAGGTGGTTCTGAAGATCCGCAGCAGCGGCCAGCGCCAGTGGGTCCGGCCGGTAGTAGAACGGATAGGTGAAACGGGGTGGGGGAGTGAGTCCGACTGCATCAGCCGGCAGCGTATGCAGGTAAGGACTAAGGGGGCTAGACATTGCCGCAAAGGTAAGTTGCCCGTTAGGCTATCCGCTGGTAGTAGACGATAGCTGCTAGGACGCAACACGCCAGAATGATCAGTACCACCGGCGAGCGCCACGTGTTTGCGGACTCCGCAGCGCGAACCTCCTCGGTGATAGTTAGTACTTGGTTGACGGCCTGATTAACTAGTAGCTGCTCGTGGCCACCATTCCAGCTCACTAGCACGGAGTCGACCCGGTCGACGTCGCCAAGTCCGAAGTGCAGGATGCGAGAGTTTTGGGATACGTGACTACTTCCGCCGCCGTCCACTTCCCTCAGCATCCGGCGGCCGCGCGAAAATAGTGTGACGCGGGAGCCAATTCCGCTTGCTTCAGCCTGAGTACCCTGTAGACGCACCTTTAGCCAGTTACCTTTGGTGGCGTCGTTGCGCCAGAGTCTGGTGATGGAGGGCACCGGATAATCCTTCACCGCGCCCTGACAAACGGCCAGGACATCTAGATCGCCATCATTCTCCAGATCGAAGACAACCGAACCGCGCCCGATGCCGTAGTCCCCAACACCGGCGGCGCGCGCCCGCTCCTGAAACTGTCCGCCCTGATTCTCGAAGTAAAAGTTGGCCATGGGTACGCAGTTGGGATTCAGATCCCCATTGGAGACAAATAAATCTTCGTCACCATCGTGATCGAAATCGGCGAAGTTGGCGCCCCAGCTGATGCTTACGTAGTGCATTCCCCGCTCCTTAGCTTCATCGATGAAGCCCTGCTCCGGCCCCTGGGCTACCATGAGCCGGTTGAGTTTGATATTCGTGACGTAGTAGTCGAGCAGGCCGTCGCCGTTCACGTCTCCCCGTGCGGATCCCATGGCGTTGATGCGTAAGTCCATGCCTTCTGCTTCAGCCACATCAGTGAAGTGCTGCCTGGGGTAGTCATTTCGTAGCAGCAGATCGGGCGTAGCTTTGTAGCCGAAGTCGTGGTTGACCAGCAGATCCTGGTCTCCGTCGTTGTCGTAATCGGTGAACAGGCCCCCGAAGCCAAATCCCCGGTGCGATAGTCCGTAATCGTCGTAAACATCGATGAAGCGTTTGCCACCGTCGTTCAGCAAAAGATATCCCTTAGCGGTCTGGGTAGCTCCTACGATGGTGGCGTCACTAATGTGGTCCAGCGTCTCGGCGTAGCCTACGAAGTAGTTGCCTACGTATACGTCCGGCCAGCCATCGTTATTGAAATCGCCGAAGCTAGCACCAGTGCTGAAGGAGTAGAGCGGTCGCAAACCCCAAGCGTCGGTAGCATCCTCAAAGGTGCCATTCTCTCGCCCCAGCAGCAGAAGATTACGCGCCCGGGGAATGATCTGCAGGCTATCCCGCGAGGTGATCGTGGTGATAAACAGATCCTGCAGCCCGTCGCGGTTTACATCGGCACTCACAACGCCCTGGGTGACGAAGTGCCGGGTGATCTCCAGACCGGCCGTAGCGGATACATCGGTCAGGGTGCCGTCCCCGTTGTTGCGTAGCAGTTGGTCGTCATTAAGTCCGCCGGTGACGTACACATCCTCGTAGCCGTCGTTATTGTAGTCCAGCACGCAGGCCCCACCACCAAACAGACCCTCGTGGACCCGGTACTGGTGTACTAAGCCTGCCGTGTCGGTGATATCGGTAAACTGTGACTGCGTGAGGACCTGTACCGAGAGAAGTAGCCCACCGATCACTAGCATTAATTTCGCCACCGTAATGCATTGACGTGCTGACCGATACGCGCGCCTTCCTCCAGTCCGCGTTGGTTATCCTGCGGGGTATGAATACCACCGTAAAAGCGGGAGTCGGCTACTTCCTGCGCTAGCTCGCTGAACCGGGTGTAGGTTCGGATGCGGAAGTCCACCTTACGTAATTTATCGGGCTCCCGTCCCAAGTGAGCTTCATCCGCGAGCACGTGCTCGTCGCCGTGTAGGTCCAGTAGCACCTCAGCGGCCGCAGCAGCTTGCACAGCGTGGCCAGAGGGGAAAGCAGGGAAGGGGGGATCCGGCCAGAACGATTCCCAGTCCGGATCAATGTAGGTGGGAATGAATGTATTGGGCCGCTCAGAGAACACCTCGAACTTCCACTTCCAGCAGTTGATGAAGGCGTCCGCAACGGCCATACCGGTTCGCGCTAGTGTCTCGGCGCAGTCCAGCATAGCGGCTTCCTCCTGTTGTAGCAGTACCGTAGCGATATAGTACGAATGCCCGGGGGGCGTGAAGGTGTCGTCGGGATCATCCCCCCACCAGAGCGCGGCTTCCTTCTCAGCCTGAGTCAGGCTGCGTTCCTTCTCGTATACCGCCAGGAACTCCTCGTAGTAGGGCGAGCCCGGTACGGTATCGTAGGGAATAAAGTCCGGAGCCGGCAGCCCGTAATTGGCCGGCACGAACGGACGGTTCGTCCCCCAGTCGGGATGCAGGGGGTGGTGAGAGAATGACTGGGCGTACAGCGGAGGTTGCCACCCACCGGGTCGGTCGGGTAGCTGTAGTTCTTTATCAAAATTGCGGAGGTAGGCGCGGTGCCCTCCGTCGCTTTTGGACCATTCGTAAATAAGCCGGGCGATCTGCCGTCCGTAGGCCACTGAAGGATCGGTCGATGGTATAGTGCGCGCTCCACTACGGGCGCGGTATACCCGCTCTTCTAGGCTGTCGATGCGCAGCATATTATCCGGCGCAGTCTGCTGGTAGAGCTTACGCAGTATTTCGGCCTGCCCGGCACTCAACACCACGGGCCAATCGTAGTCTACCGTAGCGTCCGGCAGCGGTAGGTAGGTCAGACCGCTCAGCTGACCGACCAGTGAGTTGCGACTGGAATCGCTGTGTACCACCGATTCATACATCGTCAGTCCCAGGTAGCCAAAGCAGCGCGATGCGTAGGTCGGTGAGTTGGCCGGGGTATCCTTCGTAATGTCCAGACTTAGCTTCGCCCAGGCCAGGGCCACTTCGCTATCGGTGTAGCGCGGTCGATCACACGCCTGGGTGAGGAGCGCGATTGGCAGCACTATCAGCAGTACGGTGTGCCGGTAGTACGTCAGGAAGCGCGGAGTGAAGTCATAGAGCATCACTAGGTAATGTATAGCTTACTGTGGACTCACCGGTCCGCCCGAACAGCCATTGTGTCCCGATAAAGTCGATACTTCGTACATCTCCCCGCAGGTGCAGACCGGCAGCCTCCTGCGGTACATAGTCGAATACGCCATCTCCTCGTCCAAGCAGCAGCGTGCCAGCATTGGACTGACTCGGACCGCTGCGAAGTTTGGTGCCGGACTCATTACCGGCGAGTACAAGATCTATTAGTCCATCCCGATTCACGTCCGCTGATGCGATAGCGTGCACAGGTGCATACTGTACTTCCGGGGGTAAGGGAGCGGAGCGGAACGTAGCATCGGCCTGACGCAGAAACAAGCTACTGCGAAGCTCGGTAGTACGGAAGGGTGTAGACTGATTGCCGACTCGGTCCATGACGTCCGCCTGTGTAGCGGTGGCGTAGGAAGCGTAATTCGGGTATTCACGGCGCAACCCACTTAGCTGCCCCAGCAGTTCCTCGCGGGTAGCGTCTGGATAACTGACCCCGTCCGTGTAGGCAAACAGTAGGGGATCGACCGCGCCATTTCCGTCCAGGTCCTCAGCAAATAGCTCCAGCGGGGCAGTTGGACTGGCCTGGTAAAGGGTATTCGTCCCCTCGTTTCCAGCGATCAGGTCTAGCCTTCCATCTCCGGTCAGGTCAGCCAGGTGAAGGGTGTACCACCAGCCGTTGGCCGCTTCGGTGAAATACGTCGAAGTGACCTGTTGTACGTCGTCTCCCAGAACACTAAGGACAGTAATGGGCATCCACTCCCCGCATACGATCAATTCCGGCTGCTCGTCACTATCGAGATCCGCCCAGATCGCGTCACGGACGATCCCCTGCCCCAGTAGGTTATCGGGTAATAAGACTTCGCTAAACGTACCGTCCGCCTGCTGTTGCAGCAGGTAACTATCGGCCGTCTGTGGGTAAGCTCCGGGCACCACGCCACCGCCTACGAATATGGTGTTCCTGCCATCAGCGGCTACAAAGCCTGCAACCGTACTGCCTGGAGTGAGTCGCTGGGGCAGCAGGTCGGCGGCCGCGGTAAACACTCCTTGCCCATTGTTTAGCCATATTACGTCTTGAAACGATGAGTCGGTACGTTCGTAGGTGTGGTATCCGCCGTGAGCTTCGTAGATGTCCTGGTCTCCGTCGCCATCTACATCCAGCGCTAGCAGACTGGTGACAACACCCATGGATCGGTCGCCGAGCAGTTGGGAGGTAGACATGGTGCCCGCCGGTAGTTGAGCGAACCACTGAGAAGGCTGCTGTCCGTCACTTCCTACGACGTAATCCAAGCGGCCGTCTCCATCGAGATCCGCCACTACGGTCACCGGCCCAATACGCGAAAGCTGTCGGGGCAGCAGGGCCTGCCGGTCTAGATCGTCTACCGCAGGCATGCGATGTACGTAGCTCAACGTGGCTGGACTAGCTTTGAATAGCGGGTCAGCGGGTCTGTCTGCCTTGCCATTAGGGGTCCGCGCATCCCGGTAATTCAGCGTGAAGCGTTGATCAACTGGGACGTCCGTTATTTCTTGCGTGCTGCCATCCGGCCAGCGGACCGTGATCTTTTGCACTATTCTGTTCTCATTAGTTTGACCATCCGTTCCCAGACCAAAGTGTAGGGTAGTAGGACCGGAAGACAGGTACCCCCGGTTAGGGTAAAGGACCTGTACCTGTTGTGTATCAGCCGTTAGCACCGTCACATGTGTACCGATACTAGAAGGGTTAGCGGGTGGACCGGCAAGGTCGATCTGTACGTAAGACGTACCCGAACTCGTATTGCGATACAGCAGGGCGGGGGCGTTTACAGTGTTAGTCACCAGGTCGAGGTCACCATCGTTATCCAGGTCTACCGCTACGGCTCCATTGCTATTGGAGGGGCGGTCCAGTCCCCATTCCGCCGTGACATCCTCAAATTTGCTACCGGTCAGATTCTTATACATCCGGTTACTGAGGTCGGACGAGGGCATTTCGTGAAGTAGTTCGAGTACATCGCTGCGCTGTAGACGGCCCTTGTCGGCGACAAAATCGTTCATGTACTTTATGAAGTCCTGGTTGGTGTAGTCTCTCAGGTAGCCGTTGGTTACGTGTAGGTCTTTCCAGCCGTCGTTGTCGAAATCTGCCAGCAGAGCAGACCAGCTCCAGTCCGTCGTAGCAATCCCCAGGTGTTGACCGATCTCTGCGTAAGCGCCTTCCCCCCGATTGAGGTGTAGCATATTGCGCATCGTCTGGGGAGCAAAGCCGCTGGCGGCATTGAGCGCGTGACGGGGCCTGTTATCATCCGCCATCAGAAGTTTGCGTCGCTGGTTGTCAGCCGGTAGCATATCCAGGGTATACAGATCGACTAGCCCATCATTATTAATATCCGCGGCGTCGCTACCCATCGAGAAGTGACTGCTCTGGCCCAGGCGATCCACCAGTTCATCGCGGAACGTGCCGTCCCCCTGGTTGATGTACAGATAGTCGGGTACTTCGTAGTCGTTGGACACATAGATATCGGGAAGCCCGTCCTGATTGAAATCCTCTAGGGCTATGCCAAGTCCGTAGCTGAGCGCGGACCCATTGATGCCCGTCTGTTCCGTCACGTCGGTGAAAACCTGCTCGTCGTTCCGGTAGAGTCGTAGTCCGCGATCGACATCGGGCTGGGCCAGTAACTGCCGCGTCTTCTCGACGTTGAGGATGGGGAGCGACTTTGGGTTATGGTTAAGTAACAGCGCATCCAGGTCCGTATCACCGTCGAAATCAAAGAAGTACGCCTGGTTGGTGAACGCCGGGCTGTCGAGCCCGTAAGTAGCCGCCTGCTCGCTAAAGTGAGGTACGCCTTCCGCGTCCGAGCCCTCATTGATGAATAATTGGTTACGCCGTTTGTCGGGAGGCAGCATGCCGGAATACGACAGGTAGATATCGGGCCGCCCGTCCGTATTGATGTCGACAATACTCACCCCGGTCTGCCAGGGGCCCGGCCGACCGGAAACACCACTTCTCTCGGTGACCTCCTCGAAGCGCCAATCCCCACGATTGAGGTAGAGCGCGTTTGCACTCATATTCGCCGTGAAGTACAGATCTGCCAGACCGTCCCCATTAAAGTCAGCCGTGGCTACACCACCACCGTTGTAGAAGTACTCGTACACCAGGATATTGGTGTTTGGACCTTCGGTAAGCACGTTAGCGAAGTCGATACCCGTGGTGGTACCGTCTAATTCCACAAAGCGTGCTTGCCGCAGCTGCTGAACTTCTGACGTAGCGGTGGGCCCCGGACGCTTCGAGTCCAGTGGCTCCGATCCACACGCGGTGAGCGCGATCAGTACTGCTGCTGCGATACCCCAGTTGCCCATATACCCTCGGTGGCTACCCCTACGTCTGCCGATTAAAAGCCTGGATTTTGTACCAGTGCTTCGTTCCGGTTGATCTCGTCACGGGTGATTGCACGGAAGTACATTTTATCTACCCAGGTGCGGCTTTCATTCTCGGTGTTCTCCGCTACGGTATACGTATAGTCATATACCGCGGGATCGTATTTGTAGGGTACGTGGGGTTGCTGACCGGGCTTGAGGTTAGCCCGAATATCGATGGTCTCGATCAGCTCTCCCTGTGTTTCCTCGGCGATGAGCCAGCGGCGCACGTCGTGGTAGCGCTGCTCCTCGTAGGCCATCTCGATCCGGCGCTCGTTGCGGTAGCGGTCACGTAATGCATCACCGGAATCGGTGATCGCCGGCATACCCACCCGGTAGCGGATCTGATTTAGCCAAGCGCGGGCCTCCTCTTCCTCGCCGAGTTCGATACTGGCTTCTACATAGTTCAGTACCAGCTCGGTGTAGCGAATGAAGGGCCAGGGAATGACCTGGGCACTGGACTGATTGTCCTTCAGTGCAGGATCGGGATCGATAAACTTACGCACGTAGTAGTGCGTACGGCTGCCGTTCCAGTTCTCTACGGGACTCTCCCGCGTATCGACTCCGGGGATAGTACCGCCGCTGCCATCATCGTAGTAGCCGGTCTGGATCTCGTCGTAGGGTTCGATACCCTCCACATCGCTGGGCCGGGGTTTCCAGCCGGAGCCATCGTACATGACGCTGACATAGAAGCGCGGATCGCGGTCTTCGTAGGGGGAGGCGGCCAACTCATTATTACTCCAGTCGAAGCTAGAGCCGTCCATCATTTCGTAGTCGTCGACTAACTGCTGAATGGGTGTATTGCCCGCCCAGTTATGGTAGCCATTCGGACCATTATTGATACCGAAGTGAATGGGCCCGAGGGGCCAGTTGCTCTCTTCCGTGTACAGGGGTGTAGCCGTACGCTGCAGGATCAGTTCGACCGCGGCGGCCGCATCCCCCACACTGCTTCCACCTCCCATAGCAATGGACAGGTAGTTCTGTCTGCCCTGCTCCGCGGATACGGGTTCGGTCAGTCCCATTTTGTAGCCGGTGCCGGCGTCCAGACCGGCCCGAGCTGCATCCCGGGCAGCCTGCCAGCGGGCCGTACGATCGCCCCCGGGGTAGGCAATAACGTCGAGGTGGGGGTAATTGGCCAGCGTAGACGAAGCCGCCGCGGCCGTGGGGCCATGGTGTAGATCGCTGGCGGCGTACAGCAGGATACGGCTCTTCAGGGCCAATGCACTGAGCTGCGAGGCGCGCCCGGGTGTTTCCCCCTTACCCTCCAGGAGGCGGGTAGCCTCATCCAGATCCGCAACGATGAAATTCACCGTCTCTTCCCACGTAGCGCGGGGTACGGAATAATCCTCGTTCAGCCCGTACGGCCGGTCCACCAGGGGTACACCACCGTAGAAGCGAGCGAGCTGGTGGTAATAGTAGGCGCGTAGGAAATGTGCCTCCCCCAGCAGCCGGTCCCGCAGTTCGGGATTATCGAAGGTGGATTCAGGTAGTTCCTGTAGGGCAGTGTTCGCCTGCCGGATGGCCAGATACATATTATCCCACTGGTAGGTAGGACTCATCCAGCCGGTATTGGTAGGGTCCTCCGTGCCTTCCGTGAAGGTATTGATGTTACGGCCGGCGTGGGTGAACATCGCCTCGTCCGTGATGGAGGCCAGCATCTGCTCCTCGAACCCACCGTAGCCCAGGAAGGAATACACATTGAAAATGAAGGCTTCGGACAGGGCGGCATCCGCCCAGGTAGCCTCGCTTGAAATGCTGTCCAACGGCTCCGTATTCAGGAAGTCGGTGTCGCAGGCAGAGATTAGCAGAACCGTAAGAAAGGCGATTCCGGAAAGGACCCGCGAAGCACGGTGATGTAGATAGTTCATGATCGAGCGGATTAGAAATTCAGGTTAAGGCCCATGTTGATGACACGGCTCTGGGGGTAATAGACTCCGGTGCCGCTGGTGGTCTCCGGGTCGAAGAAGTCCAGCTTGTCGAAGGTGATCAGGTTGAGGCCGTTGACGTAAGCACGCAGGTTACCGATGCGGAACCGGTCGGTGAGCCGGGCGGGCAGGGTGTAGCCGATCTCCGCATTCTTCAGGCGCACGTAGTTCTTACTGAACAGCCAGTACGTGTTGTTGCCGTAGTTACCACCCGTATAGTAGGTGTCACCGCGACTGGCCAGGCGGGGATGTTCGCTGCTGGGGTTGTCGATGCTCCAGCGGTTCTGGTAGCTGTACTGTAGGTAGTTACCGATGTCACCCGACTCGGTCTGCACCCGCAGCGAAGCTCCCCGTGCCCCCTGAAAGAGCACGCTCAGGTCGAAGCCGCCGTAGCTAGCCGTAAGATTGGCGCCGAAGTTGAGGGTAGGGGTACCGTTATCGTCGATCCGAATACGGTCGTCTCCGTTGATCACGCCATCTCCGTTGACGTCGCGGAACTTCATATCGCCGGGAATCAAACGGCCGGTGACTGCGCTGTAGTCCAGTTCGTTGTTGTCGATCTCGGCCTGGTCGCGAAATACGCCGTCGGACTCGTACACGAGGTACGCACCGATGGGGCTTCCTTCCATAAGCTGGTAATCTGGCGCGCCGGGAATTTCATCCATGAAGATCACCTTGTTCTTCGCGTAGCCGCCGTTGACGCCGAAGCGCCACTGGAAGGGTTTACCGGCCGCGCCATTATAGCCGACGTTCCACTCGAAGCCCTTGTTCTCTACCTCACCGGCATTGACGGGAGGCAGCAGGCTATTGATACCGGAGCTGGCTGGGGTCGACCCCGTCTGCTGAATCAGAATCTGAGAACGCTTATTCAGGAAGTACTCCAGCGTCAGGTCCACCCGGTTATTGAACAGGATGGCATCGATACCGAAGTTCAGGTTATTGGCCCGCTCCCAGGTGAAGCTGGGGTTAGCCAGTAGCTGCTCCTCCAGGGTGGTCTGTACTACGCTATTGATGGGGTAGGTACCGAAGCTGTACAGGGATAGGAAGGCATACTCCTGCAGCTGGTTATTGAAGAACACCTGATCGTTGCCCATCTGCCCGTAGCTGGCCCGTAACTTCAGGTAGTCCACCGCACCTACGTCAAAGAAGTCCTCGTTGGCGATGTTCCAACCCGCCAGTACCCCGGGAAAGAAGCCGAAGCGGTCATCCTCCGGAAAGATGTACGAGCCATCGTAGCGAAAGATGAACTCCAGCAGGTACTTGTCCTGGTAGTCATACTGTACCCGTCCGTAGTAGCCCAGGCGGGCCCGCTCGTAGCCCGAACCACCCGTCTCTTGCTGCTGGGAGCCACCGGCAAACAACTGATCAACCGCCGGCGAAATGTAGTTGCGGCGGAAAGCAAAGTAGTTGTCTCCCGTAAAGGTCTCCCGGGTTACGCCGGCCATCAGCCCGATGCTGTGTCCGCTACCTAACTCGGTATCGTAGTTCAGTCGGGCAGACAGGTTGGTATTCAGTACGTTACTGGTCGTCTGACGCAGCCGTGGATCAGTAAAGTTGCTGCGGGTAGCCGCCTCCAACAGCGGCGTCTCTCCGTCCGCTTCGTACGATACCCGATCCCAGTAGTAGAGCTGCCAGGGGGTTTCCCACCGCTTGATCTGGCTGTTTGTGTAGTCGACCGCTCCGGAAAGCGTGAGGGCCAGACCATCTACCCAGGGATTCGTGAACTGGATGGATCCGTTGGACTGAAAGTAATCCGTAGGCTCGTCCTGGTAGCCCGTGGCGTTGGTTGTAATGACGTAGGGGTTCTGTCCGTTCTCGATGTCCGGCCCCGGCAGTCCGTTCGGCCAGACCTCGGGTTCCGTCGGCCGGCCCCGCATCAGCATCCGGAAGATCGCACTGGCATCCTGAGTAGGGTAGCGGCGGTCCTCCCGCCGTACCGAGACACCCAGCGAAGTGGTCACATACTGACTGATGTCAGCATCCAGATTTACCCGGAAGTTGTACTGCTTGTACTTCGTGGCTGTGTTCTTATAGAACGCCTCCTGGTTGAGGTAGCCCAGAGAGGTGAAATACCGGAAGGTTTCGCTACCCCCCTGAATTTGCAGCGCATGGCGCGTCTGCGGTGCCCAGGTCTCGAACGCATCGCCGAACCAGTCCGTATCGGGGTATCCCCAGGGGTCGGATCCCTCGCCATGCAGCCGGACTGCCTCCGGACTGTAGTTCGCGTTCAGGGTACCCACGTCCTCGGTTGGGGAATCGTAGGTGCCCGTAGTCTGGATCGCATCCCATGCCTCGTCCCACTCATCCACCGGGATGGACTGGTAGATCGGCAGCTCGTTCATGATGTTAGCGTATTCTACCGCGCTAGACATTTTGGGTAGCACCGTGGGCTGAGCCCAACCCTGATTAAAGTCATAGCCCACCGTGAGCTTTCCCGTTTTACCCCGTTTGGTGGTCACCAGCAGGGCGCCGTTGGCCGCTCTGGCTCCGTAGATGGCCGCCGAGGCATCCTTCAGCACGGAGATCGAGGCGATATCCTGTGGACTGAGGCGGGCCAGTCCCCCTTCGCGATCCGGTACTCCGTCGATGACGACCAGCGGACTGCTATTGCCCAGGGTGTTCGTACCCCGGATATTGATCTGTACGTTGTCGTTACCCGGCTCGCCACTGGGCTGGATAATGACCACGCCCGGTAGCCGACCGGCCAGGGAAACGCCCAGGTTGACCGACGGCGACTGCAGCAGTTCGGTGCCCTCGACGCCCACCACGGCACCGGTTACGGTGGCTTTGCGTTGTTGTCCGTAGGCGACCACCACGACTTCGTCGAGGACTTCGCCGCTGGATAGTCCCAGACTAATAGTCTCGTTATCCCCCACCGGAACTTCCTGAGTAGCGTAGCCGGTGTAGCTGATCACTAGCGTTTCTTCGGGAGCAGCCTGTATTGAATACGTACCATCCAGGTCGGTGACGGTGCCCCGGGTGGTCCCCTTTACCGCGATGCTGGCGCCAATGAGCGGTTCCCCGCTGCCCTCATCCGTCAGGGTGCCCGTTATAGTACGCTGCTGTGCCAATAAGCTGGTCGACAGGAATAGAAAGACGGCGCATAGGCCGGTCTTCCATAGGAAATAAACGTGTTGCATAATCTAGGAGTGTTAGAATTAATCGACGTAACTCGTATGCTTTCACTCGGCGGCCCAATTGGCCTAATTTGGGGGGTAGATAGGCCAATTCCGCCCATTAAGGTGTCGTGAATATACTTAACACATCGTTAAGGTATGTTTACCACCCGATTATTTCTCTGCACCCGCGGCCCCGCCCTCCGGTGATATGCGAATGATGCGCCCATTGACTATCGCGGCCCGTAGAGAATCCTCACTGTCGTACAGCAATAGATCAAGGGGTAACCCCAGGCCCACCTCTTTTGCCAGACGCTCGTTGGGGCCCAATACCCGTAACTGCCGCCCGGCGTGCCAGGGTAGGGGAGCCGCTGTACGGACGGCGGTGTAGCCCTGTCGCAGCAGATCAACCGTCGATAGGACATCCACTTGCCGTGCGGTCAGCGTACCCGGATATACACGCCCTGCTTCTGCCCGCAGGCCACTGGCATCGTAGCGATCGAATGCATTAAAGGTGTGCAGATCACCCAGGTCGCTGATATAAGCCGAGCGTGTATACTCCCGGTAGTCCGGGCCCAGTGTCTGCTCCCGCACCCGCAAGCCTAGTGAGAGGGAGTAGCTCGAATCTTCCCGCTCGATCACCATATTGTCCAGTATGACCTCGTGCATCCCATTAGACTGGTTTTCAGGTATTTGCAAATACTCATCTACCGAATGACTTTCGTAGGCCCCTGTAGCGATTCCGTGGAGCCCGGTGATCAGACCCAGTAGATTCTGCCGCCGAATGCGCTGCTTTTCCGGGTCTCCAGGCAGTCCGCCTGACTCGACCAGAATGGTGCGCGTACCCCACTTCTGCAGGTTATCGCCGAAGGCTCGGGGCTCGAAGTCGTCGTTGTAGCGGCCTACCTGCCCGGGCAGACTATCCTGCCAGTAGCCGTTCATCAGGGCGATGAGCTGGGCGGCGTCTTCCCGTTTCGGACTCATGGATTTGTCCCAGTCATAGGCAGGGGCCAGGATGGAGAGCGCGCAGCCCCGTTCAGCCGGGAAGCCGGCACCGTAGTACACTCCCTGGTCGTGCAGATTGAACCCCCAGTCTGCATCCAGCCGATCGCGCTCGGCCTTGAGCAGCCGCGCCTCCGGAGTCGTGAGGTGCAGGGCATCCCGGTTCAGGTCAATACCCAGCGCGTTACGTCGCTCGTAGCGCTGCGCGCCATCGGGATTAAGCATAGGCAGCACTGTGAGGTGGAGCCGTTGCCGGAGCAGTAGGCGTAGCGAGTCCAGGGCGGGTTCCTGGCCCTCCAACCAGCCGAACAGGTCCATCAGGGCGGCCGTGGCGGTGGGCTCGTCCCCGTGCATCTGTGACCACAGCAGTACTTCGATCGGCCCTTCGCCGTAGCCAATGCGCCACAGCGGGCGCTGCTCTACCGATCGCCCCGCGGTGTCTACCGTGAAGGACGGGGGCAGCGCATCCACTAGCGGCTGTAGATCAGACTGCTTGAACCTCCTGCTCGTGATGCTGCCCTGCCGGTACGTATCCAGAGACGTCCGTACCGCAGCTTCCGGAAAGGCCAGGGTGGGCGCGGTCGCGGGTGCAGGGGTGGTATCAATCGGGGCGGTGCAACTCCCCATGAGGTAGCCGCAGGTGAGCAGTGCGAGTAGGGTATAGGTCATGGGAAAAGTGCCTGTTTACTGACTAAGGTCAAGCAGTTCGATGCGGCGAAAGTCAATGCCGTGACTCTCGGCCTGCAACGCAATGTAGCCTCTGGTGAGTAGTTCGCCGTCCCGGTCCAGCCACTCCTGGCGACTGCTATGGATCCCGGCGGCCTGCCAGTCGGCCTGCTCCCTGCTGCGGTAGATGAAGCCCCCACCGATCTGCGGACGGGTGAATTGTAGTACGGTATCTCCCTCGATCAGAAAATCCATTTGTCCGCCACCCCGTACGATGGCCTCAGCACGAATCCAGCTGTCGCCGTCGTAGGTTTTGCTGGTGGAGGAAATACAGTGGCGGTAATCTATGGTATCGGTCAGCACCACTGCGGTACCCGGCGTACAGACGTTGCCGGTCGGCCGCTCCTTGCCGTCACTTAATCCGCCCAGGAGTTGCAGCTCGATCGAGACCGGGAAGGTCTGACCGATCTCGTTACTCTCCGCGGACTGGGCGTGCAGCATAACGCCGCTATTGCGTACGTTCCAGCTAGCGCCACCCGGCACCTGGTCGCCGGTGAAGCGGTACTCGAACCGCAGCTTATAGTGGGCATAAGGGTTACGGTAGTAAAGGTGACCGTAGGCGTCGTCGAAGGACGTATAGTCCGCATAGCTTACGCGCAGCACAGAGTCCTCGACCCGGAAGGTGTTGCGAAAATTCACCCCGACGGGCTGACCGGCAAAATTAGGCGTCCAGCCCTCCAGATCCCGGCCATTGAACAAGCTTTGCCAGCTAGCCCGGTCGTCCTCCGCCGGTGTGGCATCGGTAGCAGACTGCGCAGTAGCAAGCTGGCAGCC
The DNA here is from genome assembly GCF_923081025.1 of Neolewinella maritima. Lineage (GTDB taxonomy): Bacteria > Bacteroidota > Bacteroidia > Chitinophagales > Saprospiraceae > Neolewinella > Neolewinella maritima. The sequence continues at coordinate 1,776,238 of NZ_CAKLPZ010000001.1, forward strand.
GTTGTACAGCAAGCCTGACAGGCATATTAAGAGTGTACGGAGAATCGGTACGAGGGCGTTTGACATAGTATAGGTAGGCGGATCAGTTGCCCAAATTAGGTGATTTGTCACCGCTGCCACTACGTTAGCTCGCTACACCCCGGTTTATGAAGTTACTTTTTCGTTGTGCAAGCGTGCTTTCTTTGGTGCTGTTGGGACTAACTGCATGTGCACAGGACACGCTAACGGCGGAGATGGTCGTGCTACGGGGCGGCTACCTGCTGGATCAGCGGGGGGAACTTCAGATCGACGACCTTGACGAAGGAGCCGACTGGCGCGTAGTCGGAGCTGAAGATGGACTGGTAGAGACAAACAGCTACCTCTGGACACGCCTGGTCCTGCACAACGATATGGCGGATACCTACCCCGCGCTGCTGTCCCTAAGCCGCGAGGCGGATTCCATCTGGGTATACGCCGAGCAGGATAATGTACTCACCTACCGCGGACTACGTACCCTGAACAGTAGCGATGCGACCCAAGTAGGCGTCTTCCCGGCAGCGTACTCCGTAGAATTACGGGCGCGGGATTCGGTGCTGGTTTATGCGCGGATGTACTTCCGCGACGGCTGGCCGCTCGCGGCGGCGACTCGTGCCGTACAGACTGACGCACGGGCGGCCGTAAATCGCGAAGTGGGCCACACCGCCTGGCAGTTTTTCTATACCGGCATCATGGTATCGATCAGTCTGCTGAGTGTGTTCGTCTATCTGCTGTTCAAGGATCGCTCCCTGCTCCTATTCGCCTGGGTGACGATGAGTTTTGGACTCTACTTCATATCCTTTAACTCCATGACGGCGATCCTGGGCTTGCCTCCGGCCCGCCTAGCGGGCATTACCACGCTGCAGGTCTCGATCGTGTCTCTGGTTCTGGCATTATCGTTTTTCATTGCCCGATTTCTGCGCCTGGCTAGTGCGTATCCCCGCTATAGTCGCTACTACTGGGGTGTGACCGTACTGGCCGTGCTGACACAGGTGGTACCGTATCAGTTGGGCTGGCGGATGGTGACCGTGTTTCTGGTCGCCAACGTCGTTCTGCTCATCTGGGTGGTCACTGTCGCTTTGCCTATTCTTACACTGAGTAGGCGAAAGAACCCAGCGGCGCATCAGCTGTTGCTTTCCGCCATCATGCTGGCACCTCCCGGCGTAGTATATCTGCTAGATCTGATCTGGTACAATTCGCTCGGTGGACAGCTACAGTACGGGCTGCAGATTGGTAGTTTATCGTCCACCGCTATCCTTATCCGGGCGCTCACGCGTCAGATCCAGGATATGAAGACTACCACCAAGCGGCTCTCGGAACAAACGGAATTGAAGTCACGCTTCTTCGCCAATATCTCCCATGAGTTCCGTACCCCCCTGACGCTCATCATGGGTCCGCTGGAGCAGCTTCTCAGCCGACACCCGCAGACGGAATCATCCAATGACGAGCATGCCCTGCTATCGCTAGCCTACACCAATGCCAACCGACAGCTTGAACTGGTCAATCGCATCCTGCAGCTATCCCGCCTGGAGGCTAATGCTACGGAGCTAGATACTTCCGTAGTCGACCTCGTGCAGCTAGTGCACTCCGCCGGCGCATCGTTTACCCACCTGGCGGTCCAGCGCGGTATCAGTATAGTGTACGCTCAGTGTCCCCATGCCTTGCCGTGTACGTTGGACGCACGCAAGATGGAGGATGTACTGCATAATCTGCTGAGTAACGCGCTCAAATTCACCCCCCGGGGCGGCACGGTCACCATCGGGGTAGGGGAGGGGGAGCATGGCGTTGTCGTAGAGGTATCGGACACGGGTGCTGGAATACCGGCTTCCCAGTTGGCCGGCATCTTCGACCGCTTCATTCAGGCCGAAGGAAGTACCTATACCGAGCAGGAGGGTAGTGGTCTGGGACTTTCGTTGGTTAGAGAATTGGTGCGACTGCATAAGGGCAATGTCGCCGTGCGCAGTAGCTTAGGGCAGGGGACCACGTTCACTGTTCAGATACCACAGGATGCGATAGCCTCAGAAGCCGTATCGACGGACGGTGAGCAAACTGTATCCTCCGTAGAGCAAGCTAGCTACACAGCAGTTCCTGATGGGGCACAAACAGTCCTGATCGTAGATGACAATGCAGCGATTCGACTGCTCGTTTCGGCCGCCCTACACGCCGATTACCGAATCATCGAGGCTGCTGACGGTCAAAAGGCTCTACAAATAGCCAGGGATCAGCAGCCAAGTCTCATCATCAGCGATGTGATGATGCCCTTCATGGACGGGTACTCGCTTACCGAAGCCGTAAAAACAGACCTGGAGATCAGCCACATACCCGTCATCCTACTTACCGCCCGCGCCGCCAGCGAAGACCGGATCGCCGGACTTAGTATAGGCGGCGATGATTATATCACTAAGCCATTTAAGCACAATGAGTTACGTGCTAGGGTCCATAATTTGATTGAATCGAGGAAATTATTGCGACAGCGGTATGCGACCTCCATTGAGCTTAAACCCACCGAGGTCGCCGCAGCCCCCGTAGATGCCGAATTTCTGCAGCGCTGCCTGGATGTAGTAGAGGGCGAGTTGATGAACGAACGGTTCCGCGTAGGCGACCTGGCACGGGCAGTTAGTATGAGTCCCGCCAGCCTGAACCGCAAGCTGCGAAGCCTGCTTGAAGTATCTACGAACCAGTTTATCCAGTCGGTCCGGCTACAACGGGCTCAGGACTTATTAAACACCCAAGTATATACGGTAGCGGAAGTAGGTACAGCTACAGGGTTCAGCAGCACCTCATACTTCGTCAAGGCCTACCGGGAAAAGTTCGGCATCACTCCTGGCAGTGCACTGCGGGTTTAATGGGGAGCACCTACAGCCGCGAGCGCTGGTGCGAAGGCTAGCACACGGAGTTATTATGTTAAGTAGAGTTTTGTCTGTATCACTCCAGGGTAGGGAATGGGTGCTGTAGGAATACTTACATCCGTAGTATTCACCCTTACGGCTTAGTGCGCTGGTCGACATCTATACTATCGATGGGAGGGTGAAGCATTTCTTGAGTAACAAATAGATCGTGACCCTTTCGGTAGTGGTTTACTTTCGATTCACCAATAGATGAATAGAATAAAAATTGCCTATAATTTATATTATGTTAAGTAGAGTTGAAAACTACTTTGGGATTCCTCATGTGCTACCAGATGGCGTGATACCTTCTACTCGGATTCTCAGTCCGGAAACACATCTGCTTGGATGTAGGGATGTATCATCACCTGCGCCTGCTTTGAATAAGTTTTACGCACGGGGTAGCGAAGCCACGCTCGTTTCATACCCCTACCCTAGCGAGCCTACAACACTTACCACAGCCTTTACCAAAAGTTAGACGCGTCAAACAATTCGGTCCGCGGAGGGTATTACAGCCCTAAGTCCCCGACGATGCTTGATACGATTATTACCTATCTGGAGTCTATCGACCCCATCCTGGCTGCATTCTATGCGTCTTTGTTTACCTGGATCCTGACGGCACTGGGTGCTGCCCTGGTCTTTCCCTTCAAGAACATGAACCGGACGCTGTTGGATGGCGCGCTAGGCTTCACCGGCGGCGTCATGGTAGCGGCGTCTTTTTGGAGTTTGCTTGCGCCGGGGATCGAGATGAGTCCGGGCGAAGGCTTCGTAAAGGTTATCCCGGCTGCCATCGGCTTTGGTAGTGGCGCGCTGTTCATCTTTGCGCTGGATAAGGTGCTCCCCCACCTGCACATCAACCACGATATGAGCGAGCGCGAAGGGATCGACGCACCCTGGCGCAGGACTACCCTACTCGTGCTCGCCATCACCCTTCACAATATTCCGGAGGGACTGGCGGTGGGCGTGTTGTTCGGTGGAGTGGCCGCGGGAATGCCCGGCGCCTCGATCGGTGCGGCAGTGGCCCTAGCCATCGGTATCGGTATCCAAAACTTCCCCGAGGGGCTGGCCGTATCCATGCCGCTGCGCCGCCACGGCGTGAGTCCGTTTAAGAGTTGGTGGTACGGACAGCTCTCCGCAGCCGTGGAGCCAATTGCCGCCGTAGTCGGCGCGGTAGCCGTGACCTTCTTCACCCCCGTGCTTCCCTACGCGCTAGCCTTCGCAGCAGGAGCGATGATCTTTGTCGTTATCGAGGAGGTAGTGCCCGAAACGCAACTGGAAAGTAACACCGACATTGCCACCCTCGGCTTCGTCCTCGGCTTCATCGTCATGATGACGCTCGACGTTGGCCTGGGCTAGGTGGCCTACACACAAAAAAGGCGCGCAGTACGGAGGTCCGTGCTGCGCGCAGAAGTGTGTGTAAATAGCGTCTCAATCTAACAAATACAATCCCGTTAAGGACCTTTTCGTATATTCGTGTAGTAAGCTCAATTGCCCCAACAACTATCGATTACAAAGATGCGGCTTCTGCGCTGCCATCCGTAGTATAATCCGCTCAGTTTATGTGAATTATCGATCAATTGCGCGTAAACACTGGGGTTTGCGGCATAGCGCGTGCCGATCCGGTACCCGAACGGCGCAGCGGTCCGAACTAAAAGCACTAGGTTGCAGCATGAAAATTTCAGGTAAAACCGCGCTCATTACCGGCGGTGCGTCCGGTCTCGGCGAGGCCACGGTACGACACTTCCACCAGCTGGGCGCTCGGGTGGCCATTTTCGATCTGAATGCGGACCGTGGCCAGCAAATAGTTTCCGAACTGGGTGATGACCGCGCGGCCTTTTACGCAGTTGATATCACCAGCGGCCCCGCAGTCGAAGCCGCAGTAGCCAAGGTGATCGAGCGTTTTGGCAGCCTCCACATTTGCTGTAATTACGCCGGAATCGCGCCCGTGGTAAAAACCATCGGCCGCGATGGACCGGGAGACCTCGAGTTGTTCTCTAAGGTCATCCAGGTAAACCTGATCGGCTCGTTCAACGTAGCCCGTACCGCCGCCTTCGCTATGGCTAAAAATGAAACGTTAACGGAAGATGGTGAACGCGGTGTCATCATTCACACCGCTTCGGTCGCTGCCTACGAAGGCCAGATCGGTCAGGCCGCCTACAGCGCCTCCAAGGGAGGAATTGTGAGCCTAACGTTGACTATGGCCCGTGATTTGGCACGCAATGGTATTCGGGTAAACGCCATCGCACCGGGACTGATCCACACGCCAATGTTCGATGCCTTCCCACAGGAGGTGTACGACTCCCTAGCAAAGCAACCACTGTTCCCCGTTCGGTTGGGTCAGCCCGCTGAGGTCGCCCACCTGGCGCAGCACCTCGTCGAGAATACTTACATGAATGGTGAATGCGTACGCATGGACGCTGGTATTCGAATGCAGGCCCGCTAGAGCGACCCCACCATATAGCTTTATCTAATTAGCTTACCCCCCATGCACTATACGGCCAAGGTCGGCCAGACCGCCTACGAGATAACCCCTACCCTGCTGGACCAGCTGGACGTCAGTCAGGCCAGTAACATCTACCACCTCCTCCAGCACGGGCGCGGCTACCGCTGCGAATTACTGCACCTGGACCGCAGCAACCGACGGGTCGATGTCCGGATCAATGGGCGCCAGTTCAGTGTGCAGCTTGATGGCCCCCTGCAGCAACTGGTCGAGCAACTCGGGTTCGCCACGGCCCCCGTACTTGCGGCGGGTAACGTGACCGCGCCCATGCCGGGGCTGATCCTGAGCCTGAACGTAGCGACCGGAGATACCGTGGAGGCTGGCAGCCCGCTACTCGTACTGGAAGCCATGAAGATGGAAAATGTAATCAAAGCCACTGCGCCCGGTACGGTAAAGACCATCCATGTAGCACAGGGACAGGCCGTAGACAAGCAACAGCTCCTAATTGAAGTAGAATGAAGAAGTTACTCGTAGCCAACCGGGGCGAGATCGCACTGCGTATTATGCGCACGGCCCGCCGCATGGGCATCGCCACCGTAGCGGTGTATTCCGAGGCAGACCGCGGCGCACCGCACGTGCGCTTCGCCGATGAGTCCGTACTGCTAGGGCCGGCCCCTTCGGCCCAGTCGTACCTGCGGATCGATAAGGTGATCGAGGCTGCCCGGTCTACCGGAGCGGATGCGCTTCACCCGGGCTACGGATTCTTGAGTGAGAACGCCGAGTTTGCCCGCCAGGTCGCCGCGGCAGACATCACCTTCGTGGGGCCCCGCCCGCACGCTATCGAAGTCATGGGCAACAAACTGGCCGCCAAGGCCGCCGTAGCCGACTACGATATTCCTATGGTGCCCGGATTCGACGAAGCGGTGCGGGACGTAGCACGAGCCACCGAGATTGCCGACCAGATCGGCTACCCTATTCTCATCAAAGCCGCGGCCGGAGGTGGCGGTAAGGGGATGCGCATCGTCAACGCCGCCGGTGAGCTGTCCGAACAGATGCAACGGGCCATCAGCGAAGCGGAGTCCGCCTTCGGGGACGGTGCCGTGTTTATCGAAAAGTACGTAGCCGCCCCCCACCACATTGAAATTCAGGTGCTGGCCGACACCCACGGCAACTGCCTGCACCTCTTCGAGCGCGACTGCAGTATCCAACGCAGACACCAAAAGGTGATCGAGGAGGCCCCCTCTGCGATTCTTTCACCCGCGCTCCGCCGGCGAATGGGGGAAGCGGCCGTTCAGGTGGCCCGGGCGTGTGACTACGTGGGAGCAGGCACGGTAGAATTTCTTGTGGATGAGGAGCGCAACTTCTACTTCCTGGAGATGAATACCCGTCTGCAGGTAGAGCACCCCGTGACGGAGCTGATCACGGGCATCGACCTGGTGGAGCAGCAACTGCGTGTGGCCCGCGGTGAGCAACTTGCATTCACTCAGGATGAGCTCACCATCGACGGACACGCCCTGGAACTCCGAGTGTACGCCGAGGATCCCAGCAATGACTTCCTGCCCAGTATCGGCACGCTCACCACCTACCAACCGCCGGAAGCGGCGGATGCGCGGGTCGATGATGGCTTCACCGAGGGGATGGAAATTCCCATCTACTACGATCCCATGATCGCGAAGTTGATCACCCACGGAGCCACCCGGGCAGAGGCCATCGAGCGAATGCTGCACGCGATCAATACTTACCGGATCGAGGGTATCGAGACTACCCTACCCTTTGGTCGCTTTGTGTGTCAGCATCCCGCATTTCGCAGCGGAGACTTCAGTACCAACTTTGTAGCCCGCCACTTTACACCCGATGCGGTAGCCGAGCAGGACCAACAGGTCAGTGAGGTGGCGGCCCTGTTTGCCGCCCTGGTGTTCGAGCGCGACCAGCAGTCCCTTTCCTATCCTACTCCCTCCGCCGCCTGGCGCAATCGCCGCAGCTAGCCCCACCCCCATGAAGAAGAACGAATTACTCCGCGACAAGCTCGCCGAAGCCCAGCTGGGAGGAGGCCAAAAGCGCATCGACAAACAGCATCAGAAGGGCAAACTCACCGCCCGCGAACGCATCACCTACCTGCTGGATGCAGGTAGCTTCGAAGAGATCGGCGCACTGGTCACCCACCGCACTACGGACTTCGATATGCAAGACCAGGTTTTTTTGGGAGATGGCGTGGTCACCGGATACGGGGCCATCGACGGTCGGCTGGTCTACGTATTCGCCCAGGACTTCACGGTCTTCGGTGGCTCGCTTTCCGAGACCCATGCGGAGAAGATCTGCAAGGTGATGGATATGGCGGTCAAGGTCGGTGCTCCGCTGATCGGACTCAACGACAGCGGCGGCGCCCGGATTCAGGAAGGGGTACGGTCTCTGGGAGGCTACGCCGATATCTTTTACCGCAACGTGCAGGCCTCGGGCCTGATCCCGCAGCTCTCGGCCATCATGGGCCCCTGCGCGGGCGGCGCGGTATACTCCCCGGCCATGACCGACTTCACGCTTATGGTAGAGCACACGAGCTATATGTTCGTGACCGGTCCGAACGTAGTAAAGACAGTGACCAATGAGGTAGTCACCAGTGAGGAGCTTGGTGGGGCGGCCACCCACTCTACCAAGTCCGGTGTAGCCCACCTGACGGCTGCCAATGACGTGCTGTGTCTACAGCAGCTACGGGACGTGCTCAGCTACCTGCCGCAAAACTGTGAGGAGCTTCCCGCTCCCCTACCCTATACCCTGGGCGATGAACTACGCGATGAGCTAGAAACGATCGTACCGTCCAATGCCAGCCAGCCCTACGATATGCGTGAGGTGATCGGCGGGATCGTAGATGCGGAGTCGTTTCTGGAGATACACCCCAACTACGCCGAGAACATCGTAGTGGGATTTGCAAGACTAGCGGGTCGCAGCATCGGTATCGTAGCCAACCAGCCCTACAGTCTGGCCGGCGTGCTGGACGTAGAGAGCTCCCGCAAGGCCGCCCGCTTCACCCGTACCTGCGACTGCTTCAACGTACCGCTACTGGTACTGGTGGACGTACCTGGCTTCCTGCCCGGCACCGATCAGGAGTGGAACGGTATCATCACCAACGGAGCCAAACTACTCTATGCCCTGAGCGAGGCGACCGTACCACGGGTCACCGTCATTACCCGCAAGGCCTACGGCGGCGCCTACGATGTGATGAACTCCAAGCACATCGGGGCTGACTTCAACTTCGCCTGGCCGAGTGCCGAGATTGCCGTCATGGGTGCAAAAGGCGCCAGTGAGATCATCTTCAAGCGCGAGATCGCGGCCGCATCTGATCCCGCCGCAAAGCTGACGGAAAAGGAGCAGGACTACGCCGACACCTTTGCCAATCCCTACCGGGCGGCGGAGCGGGGCTTTATCGACGAAGTGATCTACCCCCGGGAGACCCGGCGCAAACTGATCCGTGCCTTCGCCAGTCTGGAACACAAAGTGGCCGTACTGCCGAAAAAGAAGCACGGTAATATCCCGCTGTAGCGACTACTTGGCGGTCGACACGCGCCAGATGATTCCAGCATCGTCGTCACACACCAGCAGGTCTCCCGCCGGGGTCTGACTTACGCCTACGGGACGCCCCCAAACCTTCCCGGCGTCCGCATCGGCGATGAAGCCGGTCAGGAAGTCCTCCGCGGGCTGTGGCTGTCCGTTAGCATCAAAGGGTATGAACACCACCTTGTAGCCAGCAAACTTCGAGCGGTTCCAGCTGCCGTGCTGACCGATGAAGGCCCCGTTGCGGTACTTTGCCGGGAAGGCATCCTCGGTATAGAACACCAGGCCCAGGGAGGCGGTGTGAGCACCCAGTGGTACGTCGGGTACGATCGCCTGCGCAGTCAAAACAGTATGGGGGTCATCGGCCCAGCGGGGATCAGGCAGCCCACCGTAATAACTGTATGGCCAGCCATAGAAGCCGCCCTCCTGTACGCTGGTGGCATAGTCGGGTACTAGTCCGTCGCCGAGTTTATCGCGCTCGTTGACGGCCGTCCAGAGGTCTCCGGTGACGGGGTTCCAGTCCATGCCCACGGGGTTACGCAATCCCGTGGCGTACTCCCGCATGCCGCTGCCGTCGGGTGCGATCTCCAGGATGGTGGCGCGGTTCGTCTCGGCTTCCATACCGTTTTCACCTACGTTGCTGCCACTACCCACGGACACATAGATTTTAGACCCATCCGCCGCGGCTAGCAGGTTGCGCGTCCAGTGGTTATTGTAGCCCTGTGGGGGGGTAGCCAGGATGCGTTCACCGGTAGCCTGGTCGAGCCGCTGCTGCCCCTCCGTGTAGGGGTACCGCCACACCGCATCGGTGTTAGCGATGTAGAAGTAGCCGTCCAGTTGCAACATACCGAAGGGCTGATTAAGCTGATCAGCGAACACCTGCCGGTCATCCACGCGGCCATCTCCATCGGTGTCGATCAGGCGCAGGATGCGGTTAGCGCTATTGCGGGTATTGCTCTCGACTACGAAGGTCTCGCCGTCGGGAGAGATATAGGTACTGCGTGGGTGCTGCAGTCCGTCCGCGTAGCGGCTCACGGTGAAGCCTTCCGGTGCCTGCGGCGTGCGCCCTGCGGGCCAGTCCACGATCTGACTCTGCTTTACGGCCGAGGGAGTACTATACGGACTAGGCAGTTCCAGTGGACCTACCGAAGTTTGGACGGTCACACTCTCCTGCTGCGCCAGGGCGTCCTTCTGGTCGGCACTAACCCGGGAGGCACAAGAGGTGAGGAGGCAGAGTAGCACCCAAAGGGTAGCCAGTGGAAAGAGTTGTTTCATACCTCCACAACAGAGCGGGCGGGGACGCAGGTTCGACGACTGGCCTGGTAGTCTTCTTCACACAGAACCATCTGATATTCTGTCTGCATGGTTCTTGGATTGCTGTCAACGCCATAGAACCGTAAGCAGGACAAATTTTATACATGCAAGAAAATACCATGCAAAATATTTGTGAATCCCGTCGTGGGTATTACCTTGCGATCACCCCATGAAAATTTAACACCTTAACCGCTCCGTTTACACCCGGACTAACCCATACCGTAGCCAAAAACTGGACTACCCCCCTCCCACGGACTTCACCCCGACGGATCAACTCGCTTTTTCAATCTGACTGGCATATTGCCCGGGTCCGACCCGACTGCCTGTGCCCGTTCAGTTCATCCATATTTTGTCTCATTCTATCAACCCATATCGTATGACATCACGTATCCTACTTTTCTCCGTGCTTGCTGCCGGTGTATTCACTTCCTGTACCGACGAGGCCCTCGCTCCCGAGGCCGTCCCGACCCTCACCACCACGACCGGCTTCCTGGTTGACGAGAACGAAGACGGCCAGGTGCAGGTCGCCGACCTGGGCTTCGAAGCGCCCATTCGTGCACACGTCGATGGCCACTCGGCCCGCTTCGCTGACGCCCGAATGATCATCATGGACCGTCCCGACGGAACTACCGAAACCATGTACCTGGTGGACGACGATATCGCACTGACCAAGACGCAACTCCGCGAGCTGAGTGCCATGGATGCCGCCCTGGAAAAGCAGTACCGCACGAACAACCTCGTGTCTGACAACAACATCAGCGTCATCGGCTACACCGGTGGCCGCAACGCCCTGACCAGCAAGATGCGCACCGCACTCCAGTGGGCCGTCAACAACTACAATGCCCTCAATACCAACAAGACGTTCACCCTACGCTTCGCTACGGCTACTAATTCCGATATCGTCGTGTACCGCAATCCCGACAACAGCGGGGCCGGTGGTGTAGCCGGTTTCCCTAGTGGTGGCCGTCCCTACAAGTGGGTCCAGATCTACGATGGTATGAGTAACTACGATACCAATACCAACGAGCACGTGATCACCCACGAGATCGGTCACTGCATGGGCCTGCGTCATACGGATTGGTTCAGCCGCGAAAGCTGCAACGGAACGGGCGAAAGTGCCGGCTCCACCGGTGCAGTACAGATTCCCGGTACGCCCTCCGGCTACGATGCTAATTCCGTCATGCTCTCCTGCTTCAGCTCCGGCGAAGATGGCGAGTTCGGTTTCTACGATCGAGTAGCCCTTGAGTACCTTTACTAGTCGTAAAAACGACTCAATACAGCAGGCCCGCTTTCCGTTAGGAAGGCGGGCCTTGCTTGTTATTCCGTAATAAAAGCCGCATTTTTGCCGCCCTTCTCCGTACACCCGCACCTGCCCCCCGGCCATTCCTGGACTTCCGGTGCTCCTAATACCTCAGTTACCTATGACGCTCGCCACCGCTCAGCAAGAGATGAAGCTCCGTCGCATCTTCATCAAAAACCAGATGCCCGAGCAGCTCACCGGCCTCTCCCGCATGAGCCATAACATCCTCTGGAGCTGGATGCCGCAAGTTGCCGAACTCTTTCGCAGCATCGACCCCGCGCAGTTCGTAGCGCTGAACTATAATCCCGTTGCCCTGCTGGAAGGACTCGCGCCGGCCCGCCTGGACGAGCTGGCGGCGGACAAAGACTTTCTGAAGCGGCTGCGTCGGGCGGAAAAAGCCTTCGATGCCTATCTGGCCGAACCCATGAAGAAAGACCTGCCCCGGGTAGCCTACTTCAGCATGGAATACGGTCTCCACATCAGCCTTAAGCTCTACAGCGGCGGTCTTGGCGTGCTGGCCGGTGACTACCTCAAGGAAGCCAGCGACAGCAACGTTGACCTCTTTGCGGTCGGACTCCTCTACCGCTACGGCTACTTCAACCAGGGCCTGAGCATGAACGGGGATCAGATCCACCACTACCCTGCCCAGAAATTTACTCAGCTGCCCGTCAAGCCCGTACGCGCCGAAGACGGCAACTGGCTGAAGGTACCCGTGACTATTCAGGGACGCATCGTGCAGGCTAAGGTGTGGAGCCTTGCCATCGGCCGGATCAACCTGTACCTGCTCGATACCGATCATGAGGATAACGGACCCGACGACCGGGCCCTGACTCATATGCTCTACGGGGGTGACAACGAACACCGCCTCAAACAAGAGATCCTACTCGGGATCGGCGGGGTACGCGCCATCGAAGCGATGGGCCTGCAGCCCGATATCTATCACCTCAACGAGGGGCACGCCGGCTTCCTTTCCCTGGAACGCCTCAAGAACTACGTCGCCGCTGGGCTAAGCTTCGCCGAGGCCCGCGAGATGGTGCGCGCATCCAGTCTGTACACCACCCACACGCCGGTGCCCGCCGGTCACGACCATTTCCCCGAGTACCTGATGCGGGGCTACCTGTACAACTACGCAGCCGACCTGGGGCTGGAGTGGGGTGACTTCATGGCACTAGGACGGTTACACCCCGATGATGCCGGGGAGGACTTCAACATGTCCAAGCTGTCGATACGGCTCTCACAGCGCGTCAATGGCGTATCGAAACTCCACGGGGAGGTCAGCCAGGAGATGTTCACCAGCCTCTACCCCGGGTACACGGCCGAGGAGGTACACATCGGATACGTGACCAACTCCGTACACTACCCCAGCTGGATCGCCGACTCGATGCACGAGCTGTTCTCCACCGAATTCGGCAACGACTGGGTCCGCGATCAGAGCAACAAGGACATCTGGCGCAACGTCCACAAGATCGACAACAAGGTGCTGGCCGATACCCGGCATACGCTCAAAGTGCGGCTACTCGACTACGTGAAGGCCAAACTACAGGTCGACATGCGCCGCCGCGGTGAGTCGCCCCGGATGACCTTCGACGTACTGAGCAAAATCAACGAAAAGTCCCTGGTGCTCGGATTTGCCCGCCGCTTTGCCACCTACAAACGCGCTACCCTACTCTTTACTAACCGCGACCGCCTGCGCGAACTCGTCAACCGGGAGGATCAGCCCGTACTGTTCCTCTTCGCCGGTAAGGCCCACCCCGCCGATCAGGGGGGGCAGGATCTCATCCGTCAGATCGTACAGATCAGTAAGGAGCCCGACTTCGCCGGCAAGATCATCTTCCTGGAGGACTACAATATGGAAATGGCCAAGCTGCTCACCCAGGGGGTAGATATCTGGCTGAACACCCCCACCCGTCCGCTGGAAGCATCCGGCACCTCGGGAATGAAGGCCGCGCTAAATGGCTCGGTCAACTTCAGCGTACTCGATGGTTGGTGGGCCGAAGGCTACCGCCCCGATGCTGGCTGGGCGCTACCACTGGAACGTACCTACGACGACCAGCACATGCAGAATGAGCTGGATGCCGAGACGATGTACAGCATCCTGGAGGATGAGATCGTGCCCACCTACTTCAATCGCGACGAGGACGGCGTAAGCGCGGAGTGGATGAGCTACGTCAAGCAGATCATCGCCGAAGTAGCCCCCACCTTCACGATGAAGCGGATGATGGACGACTACTACGAGCGCTTCTACCTTCCGCTGGGTAAGAGTGCCGCCGCGGTGCGCAAGGACGACATGCAGCCGGGTAAGTCCTACGCCGCCTGGAAAGAGGATACGGCCAACAAATGGCACGGCATCGAAACCATCGAAACCCACACGCTGGACACGGTTAACCATGCGCTACCGGTTGGCGAGCCCTTTTCCGCCGAACTCAAACTAGCGACTAACGGGATCGAAGCAGACCACCTGGTGCTGGAAGCGCTGTTCTACCAGCGCGTAAATGAGGAAAAGATCGTGCTGCGGCGTACCCAGGCCTTTAAGCTGAAGGAGCAAACGGATAGTACCGCTACCTACACGATTTCTATCGATCCCCACCTGGCGGGTGTATACGAGTACGGCTTCCGTCTGCGCCCCAGTCACGATATGATGCCCCACGCTCAGGATCTTCCCCTGGTATACTGGGTATAATCACCGCACCCAGGCTAGCATGCAACCCCATACCCCGGCTACCGTCCAGATGCTGAACCTCCAGTTGCCCACCGATCCCCGGTGGGTCAATCTGGCGGAAATGGACCTGGAAGAGATACTGACCGATCATGCGTACTGCGAGCAGAAAGCAGCCACTAGCTGCATCTCCCTGATCCAGGGCTATCCGGACCGGGAAGAGTTGGTACGAGAGCTGGCCCCCATCGTGACTGAGGAGTGGGGACACTTCCGTGCCGTGCTGGCCGAACTGGACCGGCGCGGACTCAAGCTGGGCCGGCAGCGAAAGGACGAGTACGTAAACGGTCTCCTTGACTTCTCCCGCAAGGGGCGCGGACGCGACGATGCACTCCTGGAACGGCTGCTGATCTTCGCACTCATCGAGGCCCGGAGTTGTGAACGGTTCCGGCTGATGAGTCTATACGTCACCGACGCTGAGCTGCGGGCCTGGTACCATAAGTTCATGGTAGCCGAAGCTGGCCACTACGTACTTTTCATCGAACTGGCCCGCAAGTACTTCGAGCGCGACCGGGTGGATACACGCTGGAAGGAATATTTGGCCTTCGAGGCAGAATTGCTGCAGGGGATGGAGGTACGGGGCGACCGAATGCATTAAGCATTACGATCTTCCAGTTGCAAGCAGCGTAGCATGCCCACTACACTCATGTACGGCGGATTAGCCGCCAGGTAAGCCGCCATATCGTTCTCCCCTACCCCCCGGTCGCGCAGCTCCTCGGTTACAAACCGCTTGAACAGCGGCTCGATCGTAGCAGCCTCGGTACCGTCACGGTAGTAAGGTGTGATCCATTCGAAGTAGCGGCCCAGACGATCCTGTAGGTCTGTGAGGTGTGCATCGGTATCGGTCACCCTTCCGTAGTGTGTCAGGTAGAAGGCGGAGGCTCCGAGGCTACGTAGACGGGCAATTGATTCGGTCCAGGCGGCACGGTTGATATCGGGTGGTGGTAGTGGTGGTATGGCCGGTCCCTGCTCAATGCGGCAGCCGCCGACGTCGCCGGTAAATACCTCCCCATCGAGTTCCCAGGCGATGTGGTGACTGGCATGACCGGGGGTATGGTGGGCCGTCCAGTCGTGTCCGGCAATCTGCAGCACTCGCCGATCCTCGACGGCCGTGATTCGCTCGGCGTCAATGGGATTCATTTGACCCCATAGCTCTTCCATCCGATCGCCGTAGATCTGTCGCGCCGATTGATACAGTCGGCCCGGATCGATCATATGCTTGAGTCCCCGGGGGTGCACGTACACCTGCGTACCCTGAGCGGCCCACCACCAGGCAGCTCCGGCGTGATCGAAGTGAATATGGGTCAATAGCAGCGTGTGTACTTCCTTCGGTGTTACACCTAACTCCTGCAGTGCGGCTAGTAAGGTGTCGTGGGTTGAGTATGGTCCGGATTCTACCAATGTATACCCCTGATTGTCTTTAATCAGGAAGGAGGCTACGGAGTGAGGCGTTGACAGGAACCGATGATCAATTATGTGTATCATAAAAAGAAAATTTTAGATGAGTAAGTCATTACAGTCCCTTCACTAGCGCCCCAATGGCCTCGGCTACTTCGTTCGGTGGGCGGGAGGCATCCACTACGCTGATGTTTTCCCCCTGACCGAAGTCGGTAAACGCCTGTTTGAAATCCTTCCGTACCTGCCGAAGCTTATCGACCGTTTCGAAGAGTTCCGTGCCTTCCGCCCGTGCGCTGATGCGCCTCATGCTCACGTCCGGATCCAGGTCAAGGAAGATCGTTAGATCCGCCGGTAGCGTCACTTTGGCTAGCCGATTTAGACTGGCGACCCAGGCCGGATCGACCCGCTCTCGCTGGTACGCCAGGCTACTGAAGTAATAGCGACTGCTGATCACATGGTACCCCGCCGCGAGTTTGGCAAGGATACCATGCTCGGCGTGAAATAAGTGCTCGATACGATCGGCGGCGAAGAGGGCGGCCAGGGTGCGCGGATCGACCACTTCCTCCCCCCGCAGCACCTTCCGAATGAAGCGGCCAGTCGGAAGCTCCGTTGGTTCCGCCGTGATGTAGCAGGCTTCTCCCCGCGACTGAAAGTAATCGCGCAGGTGCCCGATCTGGGTAGTCTTGCCGCTACCGTCTAGTCCCTCGATGACGATAAAATAAGGTCCTTCCATAAATAAGTTTGCTTAGTCGATCGGGAACCGGTCGCGGCCACTGCGGTCCACGACGGTAGAGCTGGCCTGCTGCGTGCCCTGCAGCACCATGTCCATGATGTTGACGTGCGGAGGCTGGTTGATCATGAACGCGATTGCCTCGGCCACGTCGGTAGCACGCAGGGGCTGAAAATCCTCGTAGATTTTTGCGCGTTCTCTATCCCCATCAAAGCGCACGACGGCAAACTCGGTCTCCTCTACGTGGGCCGGACAGATCTGACCTACCCGGATCCCGTGCTTGACCAGATCCAGTCGCATCGCGTAGGTCAGCGCATCAACGGCATGCTTGGTAGCGCAGTATACATTCCCATTAGGGTATACCTCCTTACCCGCCGTACTGGCCACATTGATCACCGTTCCCCGCCCACGTGCGACCATACCGGGAGTGACCGCCCGGGTCAGGTACAGCAGCCCCCGCAGGTTGACATCGATCATCTCATCCCAGTGGTCGAGATCACCGGTGTGGATGGGGTCGAATCCCTTGGCCTTTCCGGCATTATTCAGTAGTACGTCGATCTCCTGCCACTCGGCGGGTAGCTGAGCGGTAAGCTCCCCTACCCCGTCGCGATCCGTAACATCCAGTTGGATCAGGTGCGTGCGACTGCCGTGCGCCTGTTGTAACTCCTGCGCCAGCTGATCGAGCCGTTCCTTACGGCGTGCGAGCAAGATCAGCCGGTAACCGTCCCGCGCCAGCCGGCGTGCCGTAGCCAGTCCGATACCACTCGTTGCACCGGAAATTAGCACGACCTTCTCCAGGGGCTTGACGACCTCCACTACCGATTCGGGGCGCTCGATGGGAGGCTGTTTCTTTATAGGCTGTTGGGTGGTCGGTGTGGGCGCTACGCTTGGCTCGGCGAACGCAGCCAGATTTGCCGCCGTGGCGTAGGCGGGCTCCAACCTCTTCGCCCGATTGAATTGCAGGCGAGCTTCCGCAGCTTCACCAGCTGCGTGGGCCATGGTAGCCAGCTGGTAGTAGGCCGGAGCGAAGTCGGCATCCCGATCTACACACTGGTGTAACATGGTCCGTACCGCGTCGGGGCGCCCCGCTCGCTGGAGTACCTGGGCGTAGGTATAATAGCCGGCTGGTGTAAGGTTGCCACTGCTCTCGGCCGTGGACAGATAGCCCAGCGTAGCGTCCAGCTCCGCCGGGTAGTGATCGGCGTACAGCACACCGAGCTGCTCCGCCAGCTGGGGGTAGTCCGGGGCAAATTCATACAGCCGTTCCCAGTCATTGCGCCCGCGCTCCCGCTGTTGGTTGGTGACGTACAACTCTCCACTCAGATAGAGCGCGTCAGGATGGTAGGGATCGTCGTCCAGCAGCTCATCCAATTGCACCCGCGCTTCCCGCCCGTCTGGCTGTAGCAGCGCCAGCATCAGGGCATAGTTGTAGCGCAGTTCGGTGTCCTCCGCCTGTAGTTCGACGGCTTGCTTTAGTCCAGCGAGCGCGTCGGCGGTATCCCCGCGATCATACACCTTCCAGGCCGTGGAGATCGATTCGCCAACGGATGCAGCGCTAAGCGGTAGTGGATCAGGTGTAGTAGCTGGCTCCGCGCTTGCGTTCCCGGTGGGCGAGGACGCAGGTGCAGGTGCAAGTAGAAACGTAGTAAGTGAGCCCAGATCAGTGGATTCCTCCTCCCAGCTTAGCTGCGGTAGTTCGGCCAGCGCGTCCAGGAGTGCGGGCACCGCAATGCTCACCTCGCGGATCTTTTGCAGGTAGCGGTCGAAGTCAGCCTGTTCGGCTTCCCCGTGGGTTTGCAGCCCCCGCCGCAGGTCGATGTACCGATCCTGCCAGTGGCTGAGGTACCGCAGGCGATCGCCCCGGTGCGCTAGCTGCACCCCCTGGCTGACTACAAATAACTGCCGTTCCTTAAGTACGCCATCAAGCTCTTGCAGACAGTTCGGATTAGTAAGGAAGGATGGGGTTAGGAACAGAACCGCCGGACCGCCGACAACGGCCAGTTGCTCCCGGAGGGAAGGACCGTCGTTCTCACGTCCTATCGATAACAGGACGGGCACCGGTCCACCTTCCAGCGAGCCAGTCAGTACGTGAACGGCTTGTTGATCTTCGGAGCTATGGGCGAGGGCAAAGGCTGTCATGGGCGGTCGGAGGGGTGCGGCGCCAAAATAGCCAAACTAAGGCGGGGAGGGCTAAACTTAGGACCATGTTCGTACATTCAGCCTGCGTATGAATGAACGGACCGCCTCTATTTGGACTCCCCTGGTGTACAGTCTGCTACTCGCCAGCGGCCTACTGATCGGCTACCTGCTCCAGAGCGACGGGCCACTGCTCTCGGTGAGTGGAAGTGGTACCGGGCCGGGCGGTAAGGGCGGTCGGGTAGAACAGGTGCTGGGCTACGTAGATGCCCGCTACGTGGACGAGCCCGATCAGGAGCAGCTCACCCGCACCGCCATCGAGGCGGTACTCGCGGATCTTGATCCCCACAGCAGTTACATCGCACCCGATGAGCTACAGGCCCTCAACGATAATATGGAGGGCAATTTCAAAGGCATCGGTATTGAATACCTGGTGATTGACGATACCATCACGGTGGTAAGTGCGCTGTCCGGCGGCCCATCAGATGCGGCTGGCGTCCGCTCCGGCGACCAAGTGATCTACGTCGGCGACAGCCTCGTGACCGGCGTACTGGCCAAGGACATCGATCCCGCCAGTCTGATGCAGGGTCCGGAGGGGACGGAAGTAACTATTCGAGTGCGGCGCGATCAGTCCAGCGACCTGCTACCCTTCGTGATTGGTCGGGCCAGTATCCCGCTGACAAGTGTGGATGCTGCCTACACCATCGATCCGGATATCGCGTATGTGCGGATCAACCGCTTCAGCAAGACGACCTATTCCGAGTTCATGGCCGCCCTGGAAGAACACCTGGAGGAGGCGCAGGCCAAACACCTTATACTCGATTTACGCGGCAACCCCGGAGGCTACCTACAGGAGGCGACCAAACTGCTCAGTGAGCTGTTCGTAGAGCGCGGCGTACTGCTGGTATACACCGAGGGGCGTAGCTCTAGCCGACAGCCCTACAAGAGTAGTGGCCGGGCCAGGTACAACATCCAGAACGTAGCCATCCTGGTCGATGGCGGCTCGGCCAGTGCCAGCGAGATCGTAGCCGGTGCCGTCCAGGATCACGACCGCGGTATCGTGGTGGGCAGGCGCACGTTCGGCAAGGGACTGGTACAGGAGCAGTACCCCCTCGGCGACGGTGGAGCACTGCGCCTGACCGTAGCCCGCTACTATACACCCAGCGATCGAAGCATCCAGCGCAGTTACAATGGTGAGGAAGACTACCGGGGCGACCTGGGCCGCCGCTACGCTAGTGGTGAGCTGACGGGTCGCACCGCCGCTGCCGTGGATAGCTCCCTGACGTACTATACGGACAATGGGCATCCGGTATTCGGCGGTGGGGGAATCACGCCGGATTACTTTGTAGCACTGGATAGTAGCCTGAGCGCCGAACCATTCCTGAAGCTCCGGCAGCAGGTACCGGCCTACGTGTTTACCTACGTACGCGAACATGCTGACTTGGGTGCATACGCATCGCTAGAGGACTTTACTCGTCAGTTTCGACCCGATATGACCGCCGTCATCGCAGACTTACAGGCGCTAGCAGACGATGATTACCCTGACCGTGCAAACACCCTCTCCCCTACCCTGCGCAAGGAGCTCGGACTGTTCTTTCGCGCACGACTGGCACGGCAGCTATTCGACTCCTCTGCCTATTTCGTCGTGTACAATCAGGAGGACGACGTGGTGCAGGAAGCACTGCGCTTGCTACGGGATAGCGATCCCCTGGCAGCGGCACGCAGTACTGGACTTTAGCGTGCGCTGGGTTACTCGATACCCTGGAACAATTGCCAGAGCTGGTCGCGACGGGGAGGCTCGGCTACGATCTTTACGTGCTCCTTTTTGACCGGGTGGAGGAATTCCAGCGTCCGACTGTGTAGATTGATATTACCGTCTTCGTTGGCCTGACGAAAACCATACTTTAGGTCGCCACGGATGGGGCAGTCTAACTGCTGCGCCAGCTGTACGCGAATCTGATGCGGCCGACCGGTGAGCGGCTTTACTTCCAGCAGAACATTCGTGCCGATACGCCCGAGTAGTCGGTAGTCCAGCACGGCTTGCTTAGCTCCTTGGTGGCGATTGCTGTTTGCCTTCGGCAGCAGCTTACTCACGTTCTTCTTAGCGTCCTTGTAAATGAAGCCGGTGAGCCTACCCTCGATGGGGCTGGGCTGTTCGGTGACGATGGCCCAGTAGGTCTTGGTGACCTTGCGTTCGCGAAAGAGCTCCGTCATACGGCTGAGTGCCTTAGAAGTGCGGGCGAAGAGGATGACCCCGCTGACCGGGCGGTCCAGACGGTGGATCGACCCCAGGAAAACCTCTCCGGGCTTATTGTAGCGCAACTTGATGTACTCCTTGGCCAGGTCCATGACGGTTAGGTCGCCCGTCTCATCGCCCTGACTCAGATAGCCAGCTGGTTTATTGACCGCGATGAGGTGATTGTCTTCGTAGAGAACCTGGAGTTGCATAGGGGTGTCTTTAGTATCGATCGTCCGGCGTGCGAAGTAACGACCTTATCCGGTAGGTTCAGCTAAGCTGGCAGGACGCATTTCTTCGCTACCCACCACCGCCATTCTATATGAGTATTGCACCTGCGCCCCGCCGGCTGAGTATTGGCTTTAGCCCCTGCCCGAACGATACCTTTATTTTCGACGCCCTGGTGCACCAGCGGATCGATACGGAAGGGCTGACGTTTGACGTAACACTTGCCGATGTAGAAGAGCTGAACCAGCGCGCGTTTCGCGGGGAGTTGGAGGTCACTAAACTTAGCTACCACGCGCTAGGATTTTTACTGGAGCAGTACAATCTATTAAATGCGGGCAGTGCACTAGGCCGTGGTGTAGGTCCATTGTTAGTAAGAGCAAAAACAGAAAACTTTGGAGGAGTAAATAGCGGCACTACCGCTGTTATTCCAGGCAAGTACACAACGGCGAACTACCTGCTCGGTTTGGCTTACCCGGAAGTGGTACATAAAACGCCGCTACTCTTCAGCGAGATCGAGCAGGCTGTGCTCAGTGGACAGTACGACACCGGGCTACTGATCCACGAGAACCGGTTCACCTATGCCGCGCGTGGCTTGTCAAAGATTATTGACCTCGGTGAGTATTGGGAGCAGTCGACCGGTATGCCGATCCCACTGGGTGGTATCGCGGTGCGAAACGACTTACCCCGGGAGGTGCAGGAGCGCGTTGACCGGGTGCTGGCCCGTTCCGTGCAGTATGCCTTCGATCATCCGGAGGCTAGCAGGTCCTACGTGCGAGCGCATGCGCAGGAGATGGACGCGCAGGTTATTCAGAAGCATATAGCCCTGTACGTCAATGACTACACCCGTTCGCTCGGGGAGGAAGGGCGAGCGGCGGTCGCTCACTTTTTTGCGGATGGGCGAGAGAAGGGGATCATACCGGCTGGGCGCACGGACTACATTGTCTAGCTTTTTGTTTCTTTGCCCTTCCACTTAATCCCCCTTCTACTTATGGCAAAGCCTACCTTCCGCTCCGGCGTACTTCACGGCGACGAGGTCACCGAAGTCTTCAACTACGCGCAAGCAAATAATTTTGCTCTGCCGGCCGTGAATGTTACCAGCAGCAGCACGGTGAATGCAACGCTCGAAACCGCCAAGGCGATGAAGAGTCCCGTGATCATTCAGTTCAGCAACGGGGGGGCACAGTTCTACGCAGGTAAGGGACTCGACAACAGCCAGCAGCAGGCCTCTATTGCGGGCGGACTAAGTGGTGCTATGCACGTGCACACCATGGCCGAGGCTTACGGTGTACCGGTCATCCTGCATACCGATCACTGCGCAAAGAAGCTCCTCCCCTGGATCGACGGACTACTCGACGCCGGAGAGAAGTTTTACGCGAAGCGCGGTTTTCCCCTCTACTCCAGCCACATGCTGGACCTGAGTGAGGAACCCCTTGAAGAGAACCTGGAGATCAGTGGCCGCTATTTCGAACGCATGGCCAAGATCGGCATGACCATCGAAATCGAACTCGGCGTTACGGGTGGCGAGGAAGATGGTGTCGATAACACTGGTGTAGAAAGTCACCGGCTATACACCCAACCGGAAGAAGTTTTCGAAAGCTACCAGAAGTTGAGCGCGATCAGTAACCGCTTCACCGTAGCCGCTGCCTTTGGCAATGTGCATGGAGTATACAAGCCCGGTAATGTGGAGCTGCGCCCGGTGATCCTGAAAAACAGCCAGGAGTACGCTAAGGAAAAGCTGGGAGTAGATAAAGACCCCATTCACTTTGTTTTCCACGGCGGCTCCGGATCGAGCCAGGCGGATATTCGCGAAGCGATCAGCTACGGAGCCATCAAAATGAATATCGACACCGATCTACAGTGGGCCTACTGGGATGGTGTACGGCAGTACGAAGCGGCCAACCGCGAGTACCTACAGGCACAGATCGGCAATCCTGACGGTGCGGACAAGCCCAACAAGAAAAATTACGACCCCCGGGTATGGGTACGCAAGGCGGAAGTCAGCTTCGTGGAGCGGCTCAAGCAGGCGTTCCAAGACCTCAACTGTGTCGATGTACTAGGCTAAGGGCTATTAACCCCGTCGCTGCCGGATTAGCTTCAGTACGCCCCGCAGGCTCTTGACCTGTGGTAGCTTATTGGACGGCCAGCGGAGTAGCAATTTGTCGTTTACTACGATGTCCACCTGTTGAAGCAAAGGATTGCGGAGTTGCCGCAACGCACGGGGGTTGAATTGTACCAAGCCGAGCTGACTCGCCAGTTGAAACGTATCCAGGAGCGCCGATTCGTCACTACACTGTACGAGCAGTACCCGGTCGTCGCTGGGGCTGTGCGTCAAACGGATGCGGCCTCCGCCCGGGGCATCGATGGTCAGGTCGGCATCGACGAGTACGTTGCCCAGTAGGGCGTAGGCGGCATCCAGCATCGTTACGCGTTCTTATTTCCGTTGCGTGAGGTGTCGTCCGACGTACGCACGCGCAGCGTGCCGTTCATCTTCCACTTCGCCGTCTGCTCGCTGTTGGTACCGCTGGGAACGTCGAGCTCGAAGTTTTCAAACTCGTAGCTGATCTCCGCACCGCGACCGGTGAGCTTATCGAAAAGGCCGATCGCGAGCTCGGGCCAGGTGTTGGTTTCGTTTGTGGTGGTTGCCATGTGATTGGTGTAGATTAGTTTGTGTTGGACTAACACAGTCTCCCCACAAGTGTTCCCGGGACCACAACCCTGCTAATACAGGACGTACCGTACCCCTAGATTAAGGTAATACGGGTACAGGGGCAACACCTGCTCCAGCCCTACGTCACCCGGTCGGTATAGCCCGAATACCGATTTTCCGTGTTGAAAGTATACCCCCGTAGTATTGGTCAGCTGCACCGTAGCGCCGAAGATCCAGTACATATCCGTATTGACAAAACTATCTTCCACGGCTACGAAGTTCTCTTTGATTGGTAGCTGATTGGCACTGCCCGTCCGGCTGAAGGACGTGCCGGTCACCCGGCTCAACGCCACGCCCAGGTGTAGTACGATGGACCGGTAAAGCTTGAAATTCGACTTGGCCGTGTAGGCGGTCTTATCCCCCAACCTGTAGTTGAATAGCAGAGGTACTTCTACCGTATTGATTCTCAGGTTGATCGTTGAGTTACCGCGCCGGTATTTCTCCGAGCGGCCCGGCCTGGCTCCACCCTGCGCAAATCCCAGCCCGATGCTCGTGTACCATTTGGGGGTACCCAGTACGTGCGCACCAACGCCGAAGCGCATCCCAAACTTGTTGTAGCCAGAGTAGTAGTCCCCGTCCACCTGAGCAAAATTAGGACCCGCATACGCAAAGGCTGCAAAGCGTTGATCCGGATCGGGTTGTGCGGTCAGCAGGATCGGCAGCAGTACACTAGATAGCAGGGTGAGCAGTCGTCTCATAGCCCGCTCAAGTTACGGTGACTACTCGATTACCTTTACACCGTGGAATTCCTGCTCATCGGTACGGTCGGCGTCTGTGTACTCGCGGTACTGCATACCTACGTGCTCTACCCCTGGCGGACCACCCTGCAGGCACGGCAGTCTTCCCTACCCCGGCAACCCGAGCTCCCCATTACAGATTGGCCGACGGTACGTATTCTCATGGCCGTACACAACGAGGAGCGGGTGCTGGGACAGAAACTGGCCACCCTGGCTGCTCAGGATTACCGCGGTCCGCTACACTTGATGGTTGCCGATGATCAGAGCACGGATCGCACCCCCCAACTCTTGCGCACATTTGAGTTTACGGGGCCCCGGCGGCAGTTCACCCACACACGCAATACACGACGGTCGGGCAAACCCGCCACCATCAACCGTTTGGCGGGCGCCGCGGGTGCGGAGGGTATATTCGTCCTCACGGATGCCAGCGTGCTCCTGCGCCCCGATACAATCACCGAGCTGGTGCGCCCGCTAGTAGCCGATCCCGGGCTGGGAGTCGTGGATTCACGGGTCGTTCATACGGGCATGACGGTAGACGGTATCGGCCGATCGGAGGACAGGTACATTAACCAGGAGGTGCACCTCAAACAGGCGGAGAGCCACGACACAGGCTACTTCATCGGTCCATTTGGCGGGTGCTGGGCGATCCGGGCGGCGGCCTACACAGCAGTACCGGACAACTTCCTGGTTGACGACTTTTTCCTCTGCATGTCCGCCTACCGGGCTGGATGGAGGGGATACAGCAGCGACCGGGCCGTCGTGCTCGAAGGGGTCGGACAGCGTCTGCCCCATGAGTTTCGCCGCAAGGTCCGCATCGGAAGCGGCAACTGGCAGAACCTGCTGCGCTTTCAGGATCTCTGGTGGCCCCCTACGCAGAACGCACTGGCCTACGCCTTTTTCTGCCATAAGGTGTTGCGCTGGCTCACTCCTCTGTTCGTATGCCTGGCGGTGCTGTGCCTACTGCTGCTCTGGCAGGCTGGGGGCAACTATTGGGCCGGCCTTCTGTTGAAAACAGCCGGAGGTATAGCATTAAGTACCATAGTACTTGACCTAGTGCTCGGTAGGCTGGGTCTACACGTCGGTCTGCTGCGCAACCTCCATTATTTCATGGCCATGAACGCCGCCCTACTGGTGGGTTTCGTGCGCTACCTCACCGGAATCAAGACCAATGTCTGGCAACCTTCTTACCGACCCCCAAACGATAGCGCGCAGTGAGATTCGCGCCAAGCTCAACACCATCGAGGAGGCTATTGCCGACATCCGCGCCGGTAAAATTATCATTGTCGTCGACGATGAGGACCGGGAGAATGAAGGTGACTTTATCTGTGCGGCCGAACGCGTCACGCCGGACATTATCACCTTCATGGCTACCCATGGCCGGGGTCTGATCTGCACCCCCATCGAGGAGCAGCGCGCCGACGCACTGGACCTACCGATGATGGTGAGCACCAACACCGACATCCACGAGACCGCCTTCTCGGTCAGCATCGACCTCATCGGTCACGGCTGCACGACGGGCATCAGCAGCTACGACCGCGCTACGTGTATCCGGCGGCTTACCGAGCAAAGCGCGCGGGCCACCGACTTCGCACGGCCGGGCCACGTGTTCCCACTCCGGGCCGTGAAGGGCGGCGTTCTCCGGCGCACCGGACATACGGAAGCAGCTGTCGATCTGGCCCGTATGGCTAACCTTTTCCCCGCCGGCGTCGTAGTAGAAATTCTCAAGCCAGACGGTACCATGGCCCGCCTGCCCGACCTCATCGAACTGGCCGACGAACACCAGCTCAAGATCATCACCATCGAGGATCTGGTGGCCTACCGCCTGCGCACCGAACGACTGGTTGATGCGGAATTCACCATGGATCTGGATACCCGTTACGGCCCCTTCCGCCTGACTGCCTACCGGCAGACCACCAATGACGACGTGCACCTGGCCCTCACCCACGGCGAGTGGCTTCCGGACGAGCCCGTGTTGACCCGCGTGCACAGCAGTACCAGTAGCCGTGATCTGCTGCACAGTCTGCTGAGCGGCTACAGTACCGGACTGCACGGCCCCCTGGAAAAGATCTCCGAGGCAGGTAAGGGGGTACTGCTTTTCATGCGCCCCCATCAAGACGCTAACGATATTATCTCCGGTCTGCGGCTACTGAAGAGCCGCATGCAGGACGGCAAGACGATCAAACCTTCCGAGCCACGTAGTGAGGAGCAACGCGACTTCGGTATCGGGGCTCAGATCCTCCGCGATCTCGGTGTTTCTAAGCTGCGCGTACTCAGTAATGCACCTAAGAATCGGATCGGCCTGGAAGGCTACGGCTTGGAAGTGGTGGAATTCGTGAGCATGTAGGGTAGTCCACCTTTAGCGACCCCGGGCTAGCTATATTTGCGACAAACCAAAGACTAGTATGGGACGTGCATTTGAATACCGGAAGGCCCGCAAGATGAAACGCTGGGCCGGCATGGCCAAGGCGTTTACCAAGGTAGGCCGGGAGATCAATATTGCCATCAAGGAAGGTGGACCAGACCCCGACTACAATCCCCGTCTCCGCTTAGCGATCGCCAACTCCAAGGCAGTCAATATGCCGAAGGCAAACGTCGACGCCGCCATCAAGCGCGCAACGGATAAAGACGCAACCAACTACGACGAGGTGACCTTCGAGGGCTACGGCCCCCACGGTATCGCCATCCTGGTCGAGGCCACTTCCGACAATAACAATCGCACCGTAGCCAACATTCGCCACGTCTTCTCCAAGTACGGGGGCAGCATGGGCGTCAATGGCTCGGTTGACTACATGTTCTCCCGCAAGGGACAGTTCAGGGTCAAGCAGTCTGACATCAGCGACGACCTGGAAGAACTCGAATTAGAACTCATTGACGCCGGACTCGACAGCATCGAACAGGATGAAGATGAGGTAGTATTCTACACCGCATTCGAAGACTTTGGCACCTTCCAGCAGGAGCTGGAGCGACGAAAGATCGAGGTCGACAACGCTGAACTAGTCCGCATTCCAAGCCACACCAAGACCGTATCCGACGAAGAGGCCGAAGCCGTCATCAAACTCATCGATATGCTCGAAGAGGACGATGATGTGGCCAATGTGTTCCACACGATGGACGAAGGTGAAGGTTGAACTCCCCCCCCACCTCCGTACGTACCTGAAGAACTTGACCGGTGAGCAAGCCGACCGGTGGACACACCTTGTCCGCTCCCCCGGCCGCATCAACCTGATCGGGGAACACATCGACTATACCGGTGGGCTGGTGATGCCCGCCTCTATCGACAAGGCCATTTACTTCGCCGCACGCCCCCTGGATACGCCGGAGTGGCGCCTGCACGCCGTTGACCTCGACCAGACCACCGTCTTACCGCTACCCATCGCGGGGCGCACAGGTCGGCAGTGGGTGGATTATCTAGCCGGCATCGGCGTACAGTTTCAGGATCAGGGACAATTTCTCCCGGGACTAGAGATCGTATTTGGCGGAGATCTACCCAACGGTGCTGGCGTAAGCAGCAGCGCTGCACTGGAAGGCGGTATGGCCTTTCTACTCAATATACTACTAGGTACCCAGCTGAGCCGACCCGAACTGGCGCAGCTCTGTAAGCGCTCCAGCAATACGTTCCTCCAGATCCCATCGGGGATCATGGATCAGTTTGCCAGCCTGAACGGCCTGGCTACCGGTCCGATCGTGCTGAACTGCGCTACCCTGGCATTCGAGCCCGTCAAGAACGGCCTCAATACCTATAGCTTCTTATTGGTGAATTCCATGGTGACCCACGACAACAGTGATGGAGCCTACGCTCGGCGGGTGACGGAGTGTGAGCAAGCCCTAGAGGCGGTGCGGAACACTTACCCCTCCGTGACGCACCTCAGCGCTGCCACCCTGGGACAGCTTGACGCGATTAAAGAATCTCTATCTAAGGTAGCTTTTGAACGTGCCCGCTACGTGGTCGCGGAAAACGACCGGGTACGTGCAGCCGTCACCGCGCTGGAAGCCGGCAGCGCCGTCGAGTTCGGCCGCCTACTCAATGCCTCGCATGTGGGACTCCGCGACGAATACGAAGTGAGTTGCCCGGAACTGGATTTTCTCCAGTCGCAAGCCATTGCCCTGTCTGGCGTAGCCGGGGCCCGTATGATGGGGGGAGGGTTCGGTGGATGTACCCTCAACCTGGTCTATTCGGATAGACTAGAAGATGTACAAGCGGTGCTTGAGCAGCGGTATCGGGAAAAATTTCACTTGGACTGCACCTTCTACCCCGTCCGACTGGCAGCAGGTACTTCCCTGATTTAGAGTACTTTTTGTAGTGCCTGTTCGATGGATGCTGCACCCCGCAGTCCGATCTCGGCGATATTCCCTTCCCGGTCGATCAGAAAGGTAGCGGGTATGGCCTGTACCCCGTACTTCGCCGAAGCCTCCCCACCCCAGGACAACAGTTCGCTGCCGTGGTGAGGCCAGCTGAGCCCATCCTCGGCAATGGCGTTCACCCACTTCTTGCGCTGATTTTCGGTGGCTTCCGCCAGCTCTTCAGGGGTGAAGCGCGCCGCCTGTTCTGGGCGTACACCATCCAAACTCACGCTATAGATCGTGAAGCCCTTGTCTTTGTACCGGTCATATACCTTGACGACGTTGGGGTTTTCCCGTCGGCACGGAGCACACCAGGCGGCCCAGAAGTCCAGCAGCACGACCTGTCCCTTCAGGTCTGCCAGCGACACCGTATTCCCCTCTGGATCCTTTAGCTCCAGATTGGGGGCGGGCTGACCGGGTTTGATCAGCTGCTGTGATTTTTGGAATGCGATCTGCTGCTTGAGCTGGGTAACATATGTACTGTAGGTAGCATAGCTGTCCGCCTCCTCGGGAAGTCTGGCTACGGCCGCTTCGTGAAGAGGCAGCCCCTGCTCGCCGGCACGTAGTAAGGCATTAAACGTTACGAAGGCCGCGGTATAGGGATTCTCTACTTCGGTGACTAGCTCCTTCAGTTCCGGCAGGCCGGAGAGTGACTGCATGCGGTTGATGGTACGCACCGATTCGGCCGCCGCTTCGCTTCCAGACACCTCCACATCGTAGTTGCTGAACGTGCTGACCTTACCGGTAATATCGATTTCCCGATCTTCAGCCTCGATGGCAAAGGTGGCCTTCTGTGCACCCACCCGGATCTGGTACAGCCCGTCCTCTAGGCCCTGCGGGAAGGTGAAGCTAAAGGAACCGTCTCCGTCGATGGACGTACTCTTCAGCATCTCCTTTTCGCCACCGATGGTGATGCGATCCAGATTGGCTGCCAGTCCATTGGCGTTTTCCAACTGCACCCTGATCACGGTACCGTCTGACGTGGAGCTGCCAGATCGATCACAGGCTGTACACAGCACAAGGATCAAACACAGGGGAAGTACGAGAAATCGGTACATATGCGCTATAGCTTTAGCAAAAAAAAGCGTTGCCCCCCGCTTTGGTTGACCCTAGGCCTCCAGGATCATCGCCAGGGTATCGTTGTGTCGCATAGTCCACGCCATAAGGTCTCCCCAGTCCTCACCATCCACCGTTAGGTCGTTGCCTTCTACCCTACCCAATACACGGAAGCCGACGCCGTGCTCGCGCAATACGTCTTCCAGTCCGGCGGTCTGTGCTTCGTCCGCGGTCAGCACTACCCTACCCTGCGCTTCTCCGAAGAGGTAGGCGTCTTTGCGGAGAGCATCATCGGTTTCCACCGTAAAGCCGTGTCCTCCCGCGATGGCAGACTCACACAGGGTTTGGAACAATCCGCCGTCGCTCACGTCGTGTGCACTTTTGACGTGCTGCCCCCGGATCGACGCCAGAATGGCACCGTGCAGTTTTAGCTCCTGCTGTAGATCGAAGTAAGGAACCGTACTGTATTCCACGCCATGAATAGTGCGCAGGTACTCCGATGAGCCCAGATCGTCGTGGCTGTCACCGACCAGGTAGATCACATCATTCTGATCTTTGAAGTCCAGCGACATCGTATGCTTGACGTGATCCACCAAGCCCAGCATGCCGATGGTGGGTGTAGGATAGACCGGCTCAGTACGCCCGTCCTCATACTGCGACTGATTGTAGAAACTCACGTTACCTCCCGTCACGGGAGTATTAAACGCCCGGCACGCTTCACCCATCCCCTTGATGGCACCCGTAAACTGGTAGAATGCCTCTGGATTGTATGGGTTACCGAAGTTGAGGCAGTTGGTGATCGCCACCGGCTCGCCACCGGAGCAGACGATATTCCGGGCTGCTTCAGCCACGGCGATCATGGTACCTACGTAGGGATCGGCATACACGTAAGCGGAGTTACAATCTGTGGTCACTGCCAGGACCTTATCGGTACCCTTCACGCGTACCAGTGCGGCATCAGAAGGCCGCGTTTCGGTCATACTATTGGTGCGCACGGTACCGTCGTACTGGTCGGTCACCCAGTTTTTTGACACCAGACTGGGTGCCTTGAAGAGGGTTTCGGCGACGGAGCGCAGGTGCGAAGGCTCTTCTACGGAGGCAATGTCGAATGCCTCAACTTTGTCCAAATAAGCAGGTCGCTTGCTCTCTCTTTCATACACCGGTGCTCCCCCACCCAGTACGAGTGGTTCGGCCGGTACATCTGCAACGACCTCGCCGCCTGCTACAAATTCCAGTCGCCCCGTATCGGTTACCTCTCCGATCTGCTCGCACTCCAGGTCCCACTTATCGAATACGGCTAGCAGGTCTGCTTCACGGCCCTTCGTACAGACGATCAGCATCCGCTCCTGGCTTTCACTAAGCAGGATCTCCCAGGGCTTCATGTCAGCCTGACGTGTCGGCACCCGATCCAGATCGATGCGCATACCCGTACCGGATTTGGCGCTCATCTCCGAGGTGGAGCAGGTGATGCCCGCTGCACCCATATCCTGCATACCGACCACCGCTCCGGTAGCGATCACCTCCAGACTTGCCTCCAGCAGTAGTTTTTCCTGAAAGGGATCACCGACCTGCACGGCCGGTAGGTCATCCGCGCTGTCCTCGGTCAGGTCGGCTGAGGCGAAGGTCGCACCGTGGATACCATCCTTTCCGGTAGCGGAACCGACGATGAAGACGGGGTTGCCCGGTCCGTCCGCGGAGGCCGATACGGTCTCGCCCACCTTGACGGTACCTACCGACATCGCATTGACCAGAATGTTCTGGTTGTAGCTGGGGTGGAAGTATACCTCACCGCCTACCACCGGTACGCCGAAACAGTTGCCGTAATCTCCGATACCCTTCACCACGCCGGCCACGAGATGCTTGGTGTGCGGTAATTGCGGGTCACCAAAGCGAAGGCTATTTAAAGCGGCGATGGGCCGTGCCCCCATGGTAAATATGTCCCGGTGAATGCCCCCGACGCCGGTGGCGGCACCCTGGTAAGGCTCAATGGCTGAGGGATGATTGTGGCTTTCGATCTTGAAGGCGCAGGCTAGCCCTTCGCCGATGTCGACCAGCCCCGCGTTCTCCTCACCGGCACCTACGAGCAGCCGCTCTCCGTCGCGGGGCAGGGTTTTAAGCCACATGATGGAGTTCTTGTACGAACAGTGCTCCGACCACATGACCGAGAAAATACTCAGCTCGTTGAAGTTGGGCGTACGCCCCATGATGTCGACGATCTTTGCGTATTCCTCGGAGGTCAGTCCGAGTTGCTTTGCTACGTCTACGTCTACTGCGGTGCTTGCCGTGGCCATGGGCGGGGGGTTAGTGAGGGGCAAAAGTAGCTCACGGTGCTGACACGCCCGCACCGGTCCGCCTGTCCGTTGTCTGACATTTTGACCGCCCGCCCCCCATGGCACAGTCTTCGTACCGCACAGCCTGACACCTGGCCCCGTCCGGGTGTCAGGAACAACATAATTTTTAACCAAACCATATCCTATATGAAGCCGATCAACGATCGCGTAGTGGTGAAGCCCGCGCCCGCCGAAGAAAAAACTGCCGGTGGCATCATCGTCCCCGACACCGCTAAAGAGAAGCCCCAACGTGGCGAAGTCATCGCCGTGGGCCCCGGAAAGGAAGGCAACGCAATGACTGTCTCGACCGGAGATATCGTACTCTACGGCAAGTATGCCGGACAAGAACTCAAGCACGAAGGGCAGGATCTGCTCATCATGCGGGAAGACGACATCCTGATTATTCTATAGACTAATCATCCGTCATCCCCCCCATCTTACCTAACTATAAAATTATACTACAACATGGCTAAGGAAATTAGCTTTGACCGCCAGGCCCGTGAAAAACTACGCAGTGGCGTAGATGCACTCGCCAATGCCGTAAAGGTCACACTCGGCCCCAAAGGACGCAACGTCGTCATTCAAAAATCATTCGGTGCTCCCCAGATCACCAAGGACGGTGTCACCGTCGCTAAGGAAGTAGAACTCGAAGACGCTGTAGCCAATATGGGCGCACAGATGGTCAAAGAGGTCGCTAGCAAAACCGCCGACATCGCCGGTGACGGTACTACTACCGCCACCGTCCTGGCCCAGGCAATGATCCAGGCCGGACTCAAGAACGTCACCGCAGGTGCCAACCCCATGGACCTCAAGCGCGGCATCGATCTGGCCACCAAGAAGGTCATCGAGCACCTGAAGGGACAGAGCGAAGTGGTCGGTGACGACTTCGACAAGATCCAGCAGGTTGCCGCCATTTCGGCGAACAACGACAATGAGATCGGTCACCTGATCGCCGACGCTATGCGCCGCGTGAGCAAGGACGGTGTCATTACGGTAGAAGAAGCCAAGGGCACCGATACCTACGTCGAGGAAGTGATGGGTATGCAGTTTGACCGCGGCTACCTGAGCCCCTACTTCGTGACCGACACGGAGAGCATGACCACCGAGTACGAGAACCCCTACATCCTGATCCACGATAAGAAGATCAGCAACATGCAGGATATCGTGCCCATTCTGGAACTAGTAATCCAGAGCGGCCGTCCCCTACTCATCATCGCCGAAGACATCGAAAGTCAGGCCCTGGGTGTACTGGTAGTCAACCGGCTGCGTGCCCAGCTGAAGGTAGTAGCCGTAAAGGCTCCTGGATTTGGCGACCGCCGCAAAGCCATGCTGGAAGATATTGCCGTACTCACCGGCGGTACCGTCATCAGCGAGGAAAAGGGCTACAAGCTCGACCAGACTACGCTCGACCTACTCGGTAGTGCTGAAAAGCTGACCGTCGATAAGGACAATACCACCCTCGTGAATGGTGCCGGAATGGAAGACCAGATCACGGGCCGCGTAAACCAGATCAAGCAGCAGATCGAGACCACGACTTCCGACTACGACCGCGAGAAGCTCCAGGAGCGTCTAGCCAAGCTAGCCGGTGGTGTAGCCGTACTCTACGTAGGTGCCGCTACCGAAGTGGAGATGAAGGAGAAGAAGGATCGCGTGGACGACGCACTGCACGCTACCCGTGCCGCCGTAGAGGAGGGCATCGTAGCCGGAGGCGGTGTCGCCCTCGTACGCGCCATTGAGAGCCTGGAAGGGCTCGAGGGTGAGAACGAAGACCAGAAGATCGGCATTCAGATCTTACGCAAGTCGCTGGAGTTCCCCCTGCGGACCATCGTAGAGAACGCCGGAGTAGAAGGAAGTATCGTACTGGACAAGGTGCGCAACAACAGCGGTAGCTACGGCTACAACGCACGTACCGATGTCTACGAGGACCTGAAGAAGGCCGGTGTGATCGATCCTACTAAGGTGACGCGCATTGCCCTGGAGAACGCATCCTCGATCGCCGGAATGGTACTTACTACCGAATGTGTCATCAACGACATGCCCGAAGCCGACGGAGGCATGGGTGGGCATAGCCACGGAGGCGGAATGCCCGGTGGTATGGGAGGCATGATGTAAGCTACCCCCCCTAGCACATTATACTGGAGCCCCGGCCGAGTCTACTTGGTCGGGGCTTCTTATGTCCGGCGCAAAGTCCGGCCAACGTTAAACCAAGCAGCACACCACCTATTTACACCACATGGAATTGCAAGAAGGAAAGGATAAATTCATCGAGGCCTGGGGCACGCTCGGTAGTTCGTGGGGGGTGACCCGCACGATGGCACAGATCCATGCCCTGCTGCTGGTCACCGATGAGCCCCTTAGTGCAGATGACATCATGGAGTTATTGCAGATCAGCCGCGGCAACGTAAATACGACCACCCGGATGCTGCTGGACTGGGGCCTGGCCCACAAGAAGCTAGTATACGGAGAGCGCAAGGAGTTCTTCGTGGCGGAGAAGGATATGTCTAAAGTGGTCAAGAACATCATCATTGCCCGCAAGAAGCGGGAACTGGAACCCATGCTGATGCTCCTCGACGACCTGACCGGCGTAGAAGGGGACGGACCGGATGCTCAGGAGTTCCGCAGCGTCATCAAGGACCTTAAACTGTACAGTCATAAGGCGGATTCCGCCCTGGCTGCACTAGTAAAGGTGGACTCTAATTGGTTCTTTTCGTCCTTCCTTACCATGATAAAGTAGCCCGTCACTACCCTGCACCCGCGGCTCCGCCCAATTGCTGCAGCGGTGACTGTAGCAGGCACACGCAACCTACCCTATCGGCCTGCGTTAGCCGAGCAAAGAAAGAGAATGTCAGCCAAGAAAATAGTCGTCGCGGTCGGAGGAAGTAGCGGATCGCTGTACGCTAAGGTGTTATTCGACCGTCTCCAGCAGTTAGATGCATACTGGGAAAATGTTGGAGTAGTAATTACGGAGAACGGGAAGTACAACTGGGAATTTGAGCTCGGGGGTTCGGATTGGCAGAGCTACCCATTCGATTACTACGGTCAGCGAGACTTTTCGGCGCCCTTTGCCTCGGGTAGTGCGCAGTACGGTACAATGATCGTGTGCCCTTGCAGCATGGGACTCATGGCGCGTATCGCATCCGGTATCTCCAACGATCTGATCACAAGGGCGGCTGACGTGATCGTGAAGGAGCGTCGTAAACTGATCGTGGTGCCCCGGGAAGCCCCTTACAGCCTGATCCATTTGCGTAACATGACCGCGATTACGGAAGCAGGGGGCATTATCTGTCCCGCCGTGCCTTCTTTCTACTCCGGTGCCGCCACGGCCGAAGATATCGTGCGCACCGTGGTCGATCGCGTCCTCGACCTCGCCGGCTTTGAGTTACCCGACACCTACCGTTGGGGAGAAACCGAGGCACTGGACGCTATGGAGTAGAGGCTACGTGATTTTGGCTCACCTTTGCGGTCGAAACTACCCTACCCTATGTCAGACCTCACGCTAGCCTTCCCTACCCTTGCCGGACTCGAAGAGGTGCTCGCCGATGAGTTGACCGACCTGGGCCTGACCGATGTGGAGATTGGTCGCCGGGTAGTCACCGGCACGGGCGATCTGGCGCTCGTGTACCGGGCGAACCTGGAACTGCGTACAGCACTGCGGGTCCTTATAAATATCGACGCCTTTCGGGTAGATCGTGAGCAGGAGCTGTATGACCGCCTGCGAGCCACCAATTGGCGGCAGTACCTGATGCCGGAGGGCAGTCTGTACATCAGCGTAGTAGACCCGGGCGCCTGGTTTCGCAATACCCACTACATCGCCCAGCTGGCTAAGGACGCCATCGTCGATCAGTTCCGCGACAAGTATCAGACACGGCCGTCGGTGGACAAGGGAAATCCGGATCTGTCCATCCACCTACGGATCAGCGGGGACGGTAACGTCGACCTAAGCGTTGATACCTCCGGAGACGGTCTGCACCGCAGGGGCTACCGCCGCCGTACGGGGGAAGCGCCCATCAACGAAGTGCTGGCCGCCGGCATGCTGCGGATAGCGGGGTATTCCGGTGAGCAGCCACTCGTGGATCCCATGTGCGGCTCGGGTACCATCCTGGCCGAAGCCACAATGATCGCTACGAACCGCCCGCCCGGTATGAACCGCGCTTTCGGATTCCAACGGTGGCCAGATTTCGACGAAGCGCAGTGGGACAGTATCCGCAAGGCCGCGAGCGACCGGATCCAAACGGCGCAACATCCCATACTTGGGGCTGATATTGATGACTCAGCTATTGCCATCGCCAGAGATACCCTGGAGCGGGCCGGGGTACTAGCTACCGTGGAACTACGTACCTCACCCTTTGCCGAACTGCAGCCCCTTCCCGTAGATGAGACCGTAAGCGGCCTACTCATCACCAATCCACCCTACGAGATGCGCATGCAGACTGGTGATATCGTCGCGTTTTACACCGCGATCGGAGACACCCTTAAACAGCAGTGGGCGGGCTACACGGCCTGGCTGATCAGCGCCAACGCTCAGGCGGTCAAACGCGTAGGACTACGTACGAGTCGGAAAGTGCCACTGATGAACGGACCGGTCGAAGCGCGATTTTGCAAGTACGAACTGTACCTGGGTACGCGTCAGCAGAAGTCTAGCGCGACGGACTAACGGGAGGCGTGGATCAGTCCGCCACCGACCACGTCGTCCCCTTCGTAGAACACCGCGCTCTGGCCCGGCGCTACCCCACGCACCTCGGCGAAGAAGTCGACCGCCATCCGGCCCGGAGCGATCTGCTCGACCAGACTGAGGGTGCCGCTGTCCTTGTAGCGCACTTTGGTGAGTAGTTCCATGCCTTCGGCGGGCAAGTCGGCGTATTTCTGTAGGGTGGCACCGCCAACCATCATACCGTTCTTGACCAGCTCATCTACCGCACCCAGGGTGACGGTATTGGTGGCGGCGTCAATTTTGGTGACATACATGGGCTGACCGAACGCCTGCCCCAGGCCCTTACGCTGACCGATGGTATAGAAGGGGTAACCGTCATGCGTACCCATGACGCGGCCGCTGGTGTCGACGAACTGTCCACCGGCTACCTGCTGCTCCAGTTCCGGCAGTCGCCGCTTCAGGAAGCCGCGGTAGTCGTTGTCCGGCACGAAGCAAATCTCGAAGCTTTCGGCCTTCTTGCTCAGCTCTTCGTAGCCGAAGTCGTAGGCCAATTGCCGCACTTCGGGCTTGGTCATATGGCCGAGGGGGAAGCGGCTACGGGCCATACATTCCTGGCTCAGTCCCCAGAGGACATAGCTCTGATCCTTCTTGTCATCGGCACTCTTGCGCACGTGCCAGCGGCCGGTATTGGTCTGGCGCAGTTGGGCGTAGTGGCCGGTGGCGATGAACTCACAGTCCATGGCATCGGCCCGCTTGAGCAGGGCACTCCACTTAATGTGCGTATTGCAGAGGACGCAGGGGTTGGGGGTGCGCCCGGCCATGTACTCATCGACAAAATTATCGATGACGTGATCGCCGAATTCTTCGCGAATATCGATGATGAAATGGGGGAAGCCCATCTCTACCGCTACGGAGCGGGCGTCGTTGATGGAGTCCAGACTGCAGCAGCCGGTTTCCTTCTTGTTACCGCCGGAGTTGGCGTAATCCCACGTTTTCATAGTGATACCGACCACTTCGTAGCCCTGCTCGTGCAGGATCATGGCCGTTACCGTGCTATCGATGCCGCCGCTCATGGCGACCAGCACGCGTCCTAGTTTGCTCATACTGTACATTTTCGCACGGGTTAAAGGGCCCGGCCAAAATAAAGGAGCAAGTGTAACGGTCTTATCTTCACCAAAGTTTATGCGCGGACATACCTACTACCAACAGTTCGAGGAGATGGACTGCGGGGCGGCCTGCCTACGCATGGTAGCCAAATACCACGGGCGGGAGTTCGGCCTGGAGCAGCTGCGTGAGCGTACCCGGATCAGTCGTGAAGGAGCCAGCCTGCTCGGCATCAGCGAAGGAGCCGAGAGTATCGGCCTTCAAACACTTGCACTCACCGTCGGCCTGCCGCAGCTGGAGCAGGAAGTCCCCCTACCCTGCATCCTGCCCTGGCGGGAGGATCACTTCGTCGTACTAGAGGATGTGACGGCTGGTAATTTTACCTTAGCCGATCCCGACCCCTCCGTGGGCCGGGTCACCCTGGGCCGTCTGGCCTTTCTAGAGGGCTGGTCGCACGGGCTCACGGATGCCGGCACCTTCGCCGGACGCGCCCTGGTACTGGAACCTACGCCGCGCTTTTCGGCCCCTTCCGACGAGCCATCGTCGCCGGGTAGCCTGCGCTACGTCTGGCAGTATATCCGGCAGTACCGCAGCCTGACCCTCAACCTGGGGCTCGGCTTAGTACTGGCGCTGGTACTGTCCGTCATATTTCCATTCCTACTGCGGAACCTGATCGACCAGGGTATCGTGCTCAACGATCCCAACCTGATCGTCCTGATCGTAGTGGCGCAGGGTGTGCTGCTGCTGACTATGACGATCCTCACCGCTCTGCGCCGCTACGTGCTGGTACATGTCGGCGGACGAATCACCATCAGTCTGGTCAGCGATTACCTCACCAAGCTCGTACGGCTACCGATGGCCTTTTACGACAGCCGCAGCCGGGGCGATCTGTTCCAGCGCCTGCAGGACCACCGCCGCGTGGAGGAATTTCTTACCGGGGGCTCCCTACCCCGGGTCTTCAGTTTAGTTAGCTTCCTGGCCTTTGCTACCGTCCTGCTACTGTGGAATGCAACCATCTTCGCCCTCTTCTTTGTGGGCACACTGCTACAGTTCGCCTGGGTCATCTACATGCAGGGCCGCAAACAGCAGCTCGACCGCACCCACTTTGAGCAGTCTGCCGACAACAGTGAGCTACTGATGGAGATCATCGACGGCATGGCGGAGATCAAGCAGCATAACGCAGGTCAGCAGCGCCGCTGGGCCTGGGAGCGGCAGCGGGCAGCGCTGTACCAAACTACGGTAGCGCTCAATAAGCTCGAGCAGTACCAGCGTACGGTCGGCTCCCTAGTCAACCAGGCTAAAAACCTCTGCATCACCCTGCTAGCCGCCATGCTTGTACTGCGCGGAGAGCTTTCAATCGGCTCCCTGGTGGCGATCCACTACATCCTCGCTCAGCTCAGCAGTCCGATCGATGAACTGGGTGAGCTGGTTACGGCCTACCAGGAGAATAAAGTGGGCCTGGAGCGTATCCAGGAGATTCACCTAAAGGCAGACGAACAGACTAGCGACGCCGATAAGCTACGGGTCATTCCCGAGGGGGGGCAGATCGTACTGGACGGAATAAGCTTCCGGTACCGGGTACCGAATGCTCCGGCCGTGCTGCATCAGCTTTCCGCCCGCCTGCCCGTAGGTAAGGTCACCGCCCTGGTGGGTGCATCGGGAAGTGGAAAATCTACCTTGCTCAAGCTCCTCATCGGTTTTTATCCACCCGGTGAGGGAGAGATCCGCGTAGGTGGCACCAGCCTGGCTAGCCTGGACCGCACCTTCTGGCGCGAAACCGTCGGTATGGTGAGTCAGGATGGCTACCTGTTCAGTGACAGCATCGCGCGCAACATCGTACTCGGCGACGACCGCATCGATCAGGAACGCCTACTGGAAGTAGCCAAGGTGGCGCAGATCGACCGCTTCGTCGAAGGCCTGCCCCAGGGCTATGCGACCAAAATCGGCGCCAGCGGTGTGGGACTTAGTCAGGGACAGCAACAGCGCATATTACTCGCCCGGGCGATCTACCGCAAGCCTCGCTATCTCTTTCTGGATGAAGCCACCACGGCCCTTGACGCCTTCACGGAAGTCACGCTGATGGATAGCCTGCTGACCTATATGGCCGGAGCTACGATTCTATTGGTGACGCACCGGCATACGGTATTCGAGCAGGCCGACCATATCCTGGTGCTAGAGGGTGGACGCATCATCGAGCGGGGTACGCACCATGACCTGATGCAGGACGGCAGTGCGTACTACCAGCTGGTCCGTAACCAAACCTCCCTCGGAAGGTGAGTCAGCTACGCCATACGCCGGAAGTAGAACAGGTACTCGGCCGGCCGGCCCCATGGATCGCGCGCCGCGGGATGCTTCTGCTTACCGTATTGTGTGGCGGGTTACTACTACTGAGTGGTTTATTTTACTACCCATCTACCCTTCACGGAACGCTCACGCTGACTACCGTAGATCCGCCCCGTCAGCTGCCGGCCCGCCGCGACTTCACGATCGAGCAGGTGCTGGTACAGGATCAGGAGATGGTACAGGCAGGGCAAACCATTTTGGTAGCCACGGACGCGCGTGCCCGCTTTGAGCACGTACTCGCTCTGGAAGACCGTCTGCTCGAGTATCGGGGTGCTACCCCCGCTAAGTTGGTCACCCTTACCCTATCGCCCCGTCTGCTACTGGGTCCGATCCAGGAAGCGGTCAATACGTTCCAACAGCAGCAGGAGATATATCAGAACGTTGCCGATCGCCGCCTGGAAGGGCTCACATCCGCCGAGCTGGCGAATAAGATCGGCGCCAGCGAGCGCGAAGTGCGCCAGCTCAGAATGGAGCGGTCCGCGCTGGAAGATCGACTGGCTGAAGCCCGTATGGAAGTGGAACGGGAAGAAACCCTACAGGGCGAAGGACTACGCAACGAAGCCCGCCTGGCCGCCGCGCGCGAGTCGGTAACCGAAGCAGAGGAGCAATTGCAGGAGCAGTCGGCAGCACTGCGGTCCGCCAGCCTCTCCATCGAGCTGATGACCAACCAGATCGATGCCTATCGCAGTGGCCGCCAGGGCAGTAGCCGGCAGGCTGCGCTTGCGCTGAGTCAGGCGTTTGAGGAGTTGCAGGTAGCCGTAGCTAGTTGGAAGCGCGAGTTCACCGTGGTAAGTCCCGTTACCGGTACCGTCGTACTTCAGCCCGAGATTCGGCCGAAAACCTATCTCCGCGAAGGGCAACTCGTCGCCACTATCCTTCCCGCGGATGCCGGACAGACCATCGGCCGACTCACCCTACCCGTACGGGGTAGCGGACGGCTCAGTGTGGGCCAACCGGTCATCGTAGCCTTCGACCGCTGGCCGGCATTAGAGTATGGGTCCGTAATGGGAGAGGTCAAGGCCATCGGAGCTGTGCCCGTCGATGGTTCTATCAATCTCGAGGTGCGCTTCCCCAATGGCCTGACGACCACTACGGGAGGGCAGCTCGAAGGTAGTCCGCTCATGCAGGGACGGGCCAGCGTGATCGTAGATCGCCGGCGCGTTATCCAGCGGCTGCTGGGCAGTAACTAGGCAAACAGGGCATCGAAAAGTTCGCGCACCGTAGCTACGGTATGGATACGGATACTGTAGCGATCCGGGTCCAGTCCCTTGGTATTGTACTTGCTCACGTAAATACCGCGGAAGCCCAGTCGATCCGCTTCCTGAATACGCTGCTCGATGCGCGTCACCGCGCGGATCTCCCCGCTCAGGCCTACCTCACCGGCAAAACATAGGTTAGGGGGCACCATTACGTCCTGGGCAGAAGAAAGAATTGCAGCGATGATGGACATATCAATGGCCGGATCATCCACGCGGATACCCCCGGCAATGTTAAGGAACACGTCCTGGTTGCCCACCGATAGGCCGGCACGCTTTTCCAGTACGGCGAGCAGCATCGACAGCCGCCGCAGGTCGAAGCCCGTAGCCGATCGCTGGGGGTTGCCGTACACGGCCGCACTGACCAGCGCCTGGGTCTCGATCAGCATGGGCCGCATACCCTCCAGCGTGGCGCAGACCGCGGAACCAGACAGGTTCTCGTCCCGCTCGCTGAGCAGTAGCTCACTTGGATTAGACACCTCACGCAGTCCGGCAGCCTCCATCTGGTAGATCCCCAGTTCGTCCGTAGAGCCGAAGCGGTTCTTTAGTGTGCGCAGGATGCGGTAGGTGTAGTTGCGGTCTCCTTCGAATTGCAGGACGGCATCCACGATGTGCTCCAGCAGCTTCGGTCCCGCAATGCTCCCCTCCTTTGTGATGTGGCCGATCATGAATACCGGAATTCCGCTCTCCTTAGCGAAGCGCTGTAGTTCTGCGGCGCACTCACGCACCTGACTGACTGTGCCGGCCATACTGTCTACGTGCGGACTGGTCAGCGTCTGTATCGAGTCGGCGATCAGCAGATCGGGCTTCAGGGTAGCAGCGTGTTTGAGGAGCTTGTCCGTGTTAGTTTCGGTGAGTAAGTAACAGGAGTCCGCCTTTCCGCCCAGACGATCGGCACGCATCTTGATCTGCTCTTCGCTTTCCTCTCCGCTGACGTACAGCACCCGTTTTCCCAGCCGCAGTGCCAGCTGAAGCAAGAGCGTCGACTTGCCAATGCCCGGCT
Source organism: Neolewinella maritima (assembly GCF_923081025.1). Taxonomy (GTDB): domain Bacteria; phylum Bacteroidota; class Bacteroidia; order Chitinophagales; family Saprospiraceae; genus Neolewinella; species Neolewinella maritima. The sequence goes on from NZ_CAKLPZ010000001.1 coordinate 1,818,707, forward strand.
GCCCACCAAATAGTACGATACTACCCGGCACGATCCCTCCGCCGAGCACCCGGTTTAACTCGCGATCGGGCGCGATCATCCGCTCGACTTCACCGGCTGTAACCTCGTCCAGACGAACCGGACGTGGGCCCTTACCGATCGGACCGGCGGCCGCTGCGGCCGCACCGTTACCCACCTGCCGCCAGTTAGCCTGTTGCTCCACGCGGTCGTTCTTCGACTTCACTACCTTTTCCTCCACCAGCGTATTCCACTCGCGGCACGAAGGGCACTGCCCCATCCATTTCGGGCTTTCCGCACCGCAGTTGGTACAGAAGAACGCCACCTTCACTTTAGCCATATTGCTGATTTCCGCCCAAATATACCACAATTTGTGTCAATAATCACCCCTTACTGCGGCCAATTATTACCACGCCGCATATGATCAGGGCAGCCCCGATTCCCTGTAGCACGTTCATGTGTTCCTGCAGTACGACATACTCGAGCACGATGGTCGCCACGGGCCCTACCGCACCGATGATGGCTGCGTCTCCGGCTCCGAGCCGGCGCACGCCCTCCGTCACCAGGTAACTCGGGATCACGGTACAGAACACTGCCATCACGGCGCCATAAACATAAACCGGCATAGGCAGGCCGAGCAACGGATCGCTAGCCAGCATGACGTGAATGATCACGCTCACCGAGGCAGTGATCAGCGCCAGACTAGTAAAGCGCACGTTCCCCAGCCGCGGGGCCAGCCGCCCGCTTCCGATGATGTACGTACTATACAATAGGGCACTCAGAAATACGAAGCCCGCCCCGGTAGCAAAGCCACTGCCAATGCGCAGGTCCGAGCCACTGAAAGCGACCGCGATACCCAAATAACAGATACCCGTAGCGATCCACTGTACCCGCCGTATGGGTGTCCCGAACACCACCCGCTGAATCAGTAGCACCAGCGTCGGATACGTAAATAGAATCACCCGCTCCATGCCGGCACTCAGGTACCGCAGGCCCAGGAAGTCCGTATAACTCGCCAGGTAGTATCCAAGAATTCCCAGGCTTAAAATGGTTCCCACATCCGCCAGCGTCATCGGCGCACGACTGGCCTTCGCGCCACTCCGAAAGTAGCCGATGAGCAGGAACAGCGGCAGCGAAAAGATCATCCGCAGTCCCAGCAAGCTGATACTACTCACCTCATAGCGGTACGCCAGTTTGATCAGTATTCCCTTCGAGCTGAAAAGCACCGCGCCCAGCAACAGACACATCAGTCCGATACGTCGTATACGGGCGGGGTCGCCGGTGCGAAGGTCGTTGACGGTCATCGCTAGTGTGCAGTGAAGTACGCTACGAGCATACCGACCAAGATGACCACAAACTTCTGCACCGAGATACCGTGTCGGTGGCTACCGTCCGCCTCAAACAGGATGGTCGTAGAGATATGTAAGAAGCTACCCACGACCAGCGCCAAAATACGCGTGCGCCAGATCGGATCGATACTAGCTACTTCCCCCAGCACCGCTCCCAGTGGGGAGAGCAATCCGAACACCGTGAGGCAGCTCCAGACAAAGACCGTACTGTAGCCCGAGCTCCGCAGCAACAGGCCAAGTGCGAACGCGGCGGGCAGTTTGTGCAGCGCGATGCCAAAGAGCAAATGATCGCCATGCACATGATTTCCCACGTCCATCGCACCTGCGGCCCCGGCACCCAGGGGGAGTCCTTCCAGTAGCGCGTGCAGTCCCAGACCGAGCATAATCTGAATGGCGTAGCCGTAGCGCGCCTGACGGTGCACATGTACGTGGCCGTGTTCTACGCCCTGACTGAGCCCCTCCAGTAGCAGTTGAATGAAAAAGCCAACGAGGAGGAACAGACCGGGGGAGGCATTGGACTGCTGGCCGAACACATCGGGGATAAGCTCCAGAGCGGCAATGGCTAAGAGATACGCGCCGCTGAATGACAGTAGGGTCGGGAGCTGCTTACGTGCCTGCTCTTCCCCCAGCATGGCAAGTGCACCACCGACCAGGGCAGTGCTGAAGAGTAAACCGTATTGCCAGAGGGCCATGCGCGGGGTGAATGGGTATGCAAACGTCGGCGTACGACGATTAGTTAAGGTGTTTCGGAGGCGGACGGTCCAATGGCAGTTGCACCGGCGAGAGAACGGTACGCCCACACGCCCAGGATGGCTACGGAAGTACCGAGACAGGCACCCGCCAGCACGTCGCTCGGATAGTGCTTCCCTACGTAGACCTGCGCCAGACCGATGGAGGCCGCCCAGAGTAGGAGAAAGATCCGGGCGGGCGTACCGCGGACCCAGGTCAGGCATAGGACCACCGCTACGGCAAAGTGATTGGTCGCGTGGTTGGAGGGAAAGCCGAACCGGCCCCCGCAACCGACCAGTTCGCGGACCTGCCCCGCCAGGGAGGGTTCAGCACATGGCCTGAGCTGTGCTACCCAGGGTTTGAGTACGGACGCAGCGATCTGGTCCGCTACGGCGATCACCGCGCCGATACAGAGCAGCAGGAACAGCGTACGCTTCCAACCATACGCACGTAGCAGCAACACGAGCCAGATCGCGTACAACGGAATCCACGTGGTCTTCTCGCGGTACACGGGCAGCACGGCGTCCAGTAAGGGACTTGCCAGTTGCTGGTTAATAAGCTCGAAGAGGGTCTGGTCCACGATAGCGTCGATTAACTGGCCAGGATGGCTACTAATTTCCGGGTCGTGGTAGCGCCGTCTGGATGGAACAGCTGCACGAGCACGACGTAGGGGCCAGCAGCCTGTACTACACCCACGGCGTCGCGTCCGTCCCAATGCAGGGTACCGCTCGTACCCAGCAGTTCACTGCGCGGCTGGGTGTGAACGGGGCGTCCCGCCGCATCGAAAACCGTTACGCGTGCCAGGTAGCCTGGGCGGTCGGTACGGTAGTTAAGCGCTAGTTCATCTGCCGTACCATCACCATCGGGAGAAAAGGTGGGTTCTTTTAGTTCGACAGTCACGGCAGGTGTAGTACCATCTGCTTGCTGCGAATTGGGCTGTGTAGGGGTACCGTAGCCGGCAGTGCTCGCTGCGGTTGCCCAATTAGCCGCTTCCTGAGTAGGAGCTGTAAAACTGCGCCGTTCAAGACTAGCTCCTTCCGCATCTACCAGCTCGGCGTGCATGTCATCCGAGTAGGAAAAGGCATCTATGGTCAGGCCGGCGGCGGTTTCGATCCGGATGGTGCCGCCTTCATTGGGTAGGCTGGGCAGATCGATCTCGGCCACCCTGTCTATATCTGTAGACGGAAAGCGGCTGCGTAAGTCAAGCGCATCGGCAGTAAATACAAAGTAGCCGCCCGGGGGTAGGATTGCCGTGGTGCTGATGGTACGCTGCACTTGCCTGGCGTTACTGAGCACCAAGTCTGCCAACCGAATGCTATTCCCGGATGCGTTATACACCTCTACAAAGTCACTGCCCCCCGGGACGGGGTCGAATAATACCTCACTGAGCAGCACGTCGCCAGTTTGCAGTGCTGCTGGGCGCAATACGGGTAGATTTTGAGCAGCAGAGGGGCTATTGCCGGTACAGTCAGCGTACTCCGGTGCAATACGGAGTGTATACAACCGACCGACCAGCAAGGTGGCTGGCACGAAGGCCGTACGCTCGTCTACACGAAATGCTCCGGTGGACACTCCATCCAGTTCGAACAGGAACTCCAGTTCGCCGAAAACCGCCTCGTCGAAGCGAACGGTAAGGCCGCTGTCGCTGGCTATTGCCGCTACTACGTGTGGCGGCACGGTATCCAGTAGCTGACCCAGCAGACTATTCGCCCTGCCGGGTGTACCCCCCTGCTCATCTCGACTCGCGGCCCAGCTTCCCGAGCAGTTTACGGTACCCCCGCCGTTGTACTCCAGGCTGTAGCCACCCTTCGATCGGTCTGCGGACTTATACCACGACTCATCGTACTGGACTGTACTACTGAGTTCATTATCAACGTATAGCGATACCTCATCCCTAGTATTGGTAAGTCCCGGAAGATCGATGCCCTGGACCTGTACGGCGAGCGAGGAGAATAGCGCTACATCGTCCGTGTCGACCAGCAAGAGGTAGGCCCCGGGGGACAATGAATCCTCCGGCGTGTCCGTCAGGGGTACACGGCGTGTGCCGCTGCGTATAGCTAGACGCTGTAAGAGAATGGCAGCATCTCCTTGGTTATGCAGCTCGATATACTCTACGGCCGGCAGACCGACCGCCGGGGTGGGATCGACCATGAGCTCGCTGATCACTACCTGACCTGGCAAAACATACAGCCACAAACAGCCCCACAGTAGAATAGACCATCGCATGCCGCAAACATACCACCGGGGGTCTGCACCAGGCGGACACACTATCGTGTGGTGCTATGAGTTGGCCACTACCTAAATAAGGCTTACCTTTGCGGGCTAAATAGAAGCACAATGAAAAAGGAACTGCACCCCGAAAGCTACCGCACGGTCATTTTCCGTGATATCAACGCCAACGTAAGCTGGCTCGGTAAGTCGTGCGCCAAGACTCGCGACACCGATACCTTCGAAGACGGTGCCGAGTACCCCCTCATCAAGCTGGAGATCTCGAGTGAGAGTCACCCCTTCTTCACCGGTAAGATGCAGTTCGTCGACACCGCCGGTCGCATCGACAAGTTCAACAAGAAGTTCGGCAAGAGCCGCTTCGCCAAGAAGTCGGAAGAGCAGGAAGCGGAAGCCGCCGAGACCGAGGCTCCTGCGGAAGCAGCAGCCGAGTAGCTTACTACAGCCCGCAGGCTGCGTATAGTCTACACTAAAAAGCCCCGACGAACAGTAGTTCGTCGGGGCTTTGTTATGTGCGCTGTTAGTTACAGGTGAATAACCTCTCCGTAGGCCGCAGCGGCGGCTTCCATCACTGCCTCACTCATCGTGGGGTGTGGGTGTACGGTCTTGATGATCTCGTGACCGGTTGTCTCAAGCTTGCGGCTGGCTACTACCTCGGCGATCATTTCCGTGACGTTGGCGCCGATCATGTGGGCACCTAACCACTCGCCGTACTTGGCGTCGAAGATCACCTTGACGAATCCTTCCTTCGCCCCGGCGGCACTGGCCTTACCGGAGGCGGAGAAGGGAAACTTACCCACCTTGATCTCGTAGCCGGCCTCTTTGGCGCCAGCTTCGGTGTAACCCACACTGGCTACCTCGGGCGAGCAGTAGGTACATCCCGGAATATTACCGTAGTCGAGTGCAGCGGGCTTCTGTCCGGCGATCGCTTCTACGCAGATGATGCCTTCGGCACTGGCGACGTGCGCCAGGGCGGGGCCGGGCGTGATATCACCGATGGCGTACAGGCCGGGGACGTTGGTCTGGTAGCGGTCGTCGACATGGATCAGGCCGCGTTCTACCTCGACCCCCAGGTCTTCCAGGCCGATATTTTCGGTATTGGGGGTGATGCCGGCGGCAGAGAGCACGACGTCGCACTCGATGACCTCTTCCTTTCCGGACTTGCGGTTCTTGGTCATCACCTTGAGCACATCACCGCTGGTATCCACCTGCTCGACGCTGGTGTTGGCCAGGGTCTTAATACCCTTTTTCTTGTAAACTTTGGTCAGCTCCTTGGATACATCGGCATCTTCGCGGGGCACCAGGCCCTGCTCCATATACTCTACAATGGTCACCTCGGTGCCGATACTGTTGTAGAAGTACGCGAACTCTACACCGATCGCGCCGGCGCCTACGACGACCATGCGCTTGGGTTGATCGGGCAGCGTCATGGCCTCCCGGTAGCCGATGATCTTCTTGCCGTCGATGGGCAAATTCGGTAGCTCACGGGCGCGGCTGCCTACGGCCACGATGATGTGCTCGGCGTCGTAGGTGGTGGCCTTACCGCTTTCGTCGGTGACCTCTACTTTTTTGCCCCGGATGAGCTTTCCGTTACCGGTGAGGACTTCGATCTTATTCTTGCGAAACAGGAAGTTGATGCCTTTGCTCATGCCGTCGGCCACTCCGCGGCTGCGACCGATCATCTTACCGAAGTCTGCGGTGGGTTCGGCTACCTCAATGCCGTAATCGCTGGCATGACTGATATACTCAAATACCTGGGCGCTTTTAAGTAGGGCTTTAGTGGGAATGCAACCCCAGTTGAGGCAGATGCCGCCGAGGCTTTCGCGCTCGACCACGGCAACTTTCATGCCCAATTGGGCGGCTCGGATTGCGGCGACGTATCCGCCGGGGCCGCTTCCGACGACGATAAGATCGTAAGCCATATAGTAAGTCTGGTTTGTATGGATAAAGGGGTGTAACGCGGGAAGTCTCGGCTTAGTTGGCCGCTAAAAACAGGCAGTGACGATGAACGTAAGGGCCCCCAATCCTTTCTATCCCTTTACCCCACCCCAAGATATACCTATGCAGAACCGCACGATAATCGACCACGTCCAACCCCAGATCAATCAGGGCAGATTTCCAATTAAACGCGTCGTCGGCGAGCGGGTAGCGGTCTCGGCCACCATCTTCGGCGATAGCCACGATTATTTGCGCGCCGTGGTGGCTTACCGCCGGGCAGGGGCGGACAGCTGGGAAGAAAACGAACTGACGGAGGGCAGCAATGACCTATGGACCGGCCAGTTCACCGTGACCGAGCAAGGAATGTACGACTACAAACTAGTCGGATGGGTGGATCACCTCAAGACCTGGCACAAAGGGTTCAAGAAGAAATATGCGGACGGTCAGGACATGGCCATCGAACTACAGATCGGCGCCAACTACCTCAGCGAGTTGGGAGATGCACACGAGGGCGCAGCGCACAAGGAGATCATGGCTGCCACCAAAAAACTTGGCGGACCGAAAGCCAAGGCCGTCGCTTACGTGCTGAGTGATGACTTTAGCAAAGTGCTGGAGCGCTACCCCCTGCGCCGTCACGAAACAGCTTACGACCTGGGCCTGAAGGTCAAAGTAGCCCGACCTAAGGAACGATTCAGCGCGTGGTACGAGCTCTTCACCCGCTCCACTTCCCCCGAGCTAAATCGTAGCGGCACCTTTAAGGATGTCGAAAGCCTGCTGCCCCGGGTACAAGAGTTAGGCTTTGACGTGCTGTATATGCCACCAGTCCATCCCGTGGGCTACCGCAACCGCAAGGGGCGCAACAACGCCACTGAAGCACTTGCCGGCGAACCCGGCAGCCCCTGGGCCATCGGCGCCAAGGAGGGCGGCCACAAGAGTATTCTTCCCGAACTGGGGGACATCGAAGACTATAAGGCTCTGATGGTCAAGTGTAAGGACTACGGGATGGAAGTAGCGCTGGACCTAGCCTTTCAGTGTGCACCCGACCATCCCTACATCGAGGCACACCCCGAGTGGTTCATTTGGCGGCCGGACGGATCGATCATGTACGCGGAGAATCCCCCCAAGAAGTACCAGGACATCGTACCCATCAACTTCGAGACCGAAGATTGGAAGGCACTATGGGCGGAGCTCCTCAGTGTCACCCTCTACTGGTGCGAGGCGGGTATCCGGATCTTCCGGGTAGATAATCCCCACACCAAGCCGTACCGCTTCTGGGAATATATCATTCGGGAGACCAACGAGAAATACCCCGACGTGATCTTCCTGGCCGAAGCCTTTACCCGGCCGGCCATCATGGCGGAACTGGCCAAGCGCGGCTTCCAGCAGAGCTACACCTACTTCACCTGGCGCAACACCGCGGCCGAGATGCGCGAGTACCTCGAGGAGCTCACCACTACCGAGCTGCGGGAGTACATGCAGCCCAACTTCTGGCCCAACACCCCCGACATCCTCGCCTACGAAATGATGGGAGCCAACGAGAACCAGTTCGTCAAGCGACTCCTACTGGCCGCTACCCTATCGAGCAGCTATGGGGTATACGGCCCGAGCTACGAGATCATGGAGAACCGGGGCAATACGAACGGCAAGGAGGAGTACTACGATAGCGAGAAGTACGTAGCCCGTCATTACGACTGGTCGTACCGCAACCGCATCACCAATACCTACACCAAGATTAACCAGCTGCGCCGGACGCACCCCGCACTGCAGCAGACCAACAACATCACCTTCACCGATACCACCAATCCGAATCTGCTCAGCTACGTCAAGTACAGCGACGACCGCAGGAGCATGATCTGGTGCGTGGTCAACTTCGACCCCCACAATCCGCAGGATGGCTACTGCGCGGTACCGAAGGTGCTACTTGAAGGTGCACACCAGTTTCAGGTCAGGGAGCTGCTCACCGGCGCAAGCTACCGGTGGAACGGGGAGGCGAACTACGTTCGTCTCGATCCCGGCTACTGGCCCGCCCACGTGTTTGAAGTGATCCTGTAGTCGCTTAGCGCGCAAAGTTGCGCACGAACAGGTACTGGGTGCTGCCTCCCGTAGTGCTGGCATTGCCCTCGCTGGGCAGTACCATGGCTTCGACGTAGGTCCAGCCGTTAGCGATGAGGTAATTAACTGCGTGCATGACGGAGTTGAAGCGGATGCGGTCGCCGGAGTTAGGATCGATGACTTCCATGCGGTTGCGGCTGCCGCCGTTGATGCTCTGCCCGTAGTCGATGAAGATGGTCACCTTATTGGACAAAAAGCGCTCCTGGGCGATCATGCGCACCATCTGTACTTCCTCCAGGTTATTGATGTTGACGCCGTCAACGACAACCTGGGCAAAGGCCGTGGTGGCCGAGGCGAGCAGGAGAGCAGTGGCGAAGAAAAGCTTTTTCATTATGGCTTGCGTTTGCTAGTATAAATGCACCTGCGGCCGCGCCGTACGTGTGCCGGAGCAAGTATAGGAGTTCCTTAACGAAATAGTGCCTACCGTACGACGTTTACTCCGCATGCACTACCTCCTGCTCGTTCTTGCACTTGCCGTCGTCTCCGCCGATCCCGTAGAATGGCTACAGGATATGACCGTCGAGGTGGGGGATACCCTGCAGCACGAAGCAGTCACCTATACCTTCCGCTTCCGCAACCTCACGGATGCGCCGCTGGAGGTAGAGAACGTCCGCGTAGGCTGCGGTTGTACGGCCACGGAATGGGCGGATACGCCGGTAGCTCCCGGAGCCGAAGGATCGATCAACATCACCTACGATGCGACCAACGCCGGCTTTTACCGGAAGTACGTCAAGGTGTACTTCCGGGGGCACAAGGGCGGGCACAAGCTCTGGCTGGAGGGATTCGTCGAATCGGCCGAATAAGCGTGGCCGGGTAGCGTACCTTCGTCCGACTTGATTACAGCCCCGCCCGGCGGCGGTGGCCCCAAACGCTTCTGTATGACTTGGTTGACCCTCGTCCTCCTATTTGGTTACATCGGACTTAGCCTGGCGCTCTACCGCCTGTTTCCCCACGCCGGCCGGCCGGCTAAGCACGGTCTCATCCCCGGCTACAATATGTGGGTGGTGGCCGAGCTCGTAGGCCGCAAAGGCAGCTACAGCCTGTTGCTGCTGATCCCCTGGTTCAATATGATCTGGTTTGCCGGACTGATGGTAGATCTGGCCCGCTCCTTCAACCGCTTCGCCTTCCTGGAGCACGTGGCCGCCGTAGTGGCCAGCTGGGGATACTTCGGATGGCTCGGCACGACCGAGCCGGTATACCGCGGTCCGATCCTGGTCGAAGAGCGGCAGTGGCAGGCAGCGCTTGCCGCGGCGGAAAAATCCAAGGACCAGCGCGAGATCCGCAAGCTGCGCAGTCAGGCCCCCTTCGCCAAGCCGATGCTGCGCGACTGGGCCGAGGCGGCCATCTTTGCCATCTTCGCCGCCGCGCTGATTCGCCTGCTGCTCATCGAGAGCTACATTATCCCTACTCCGTCGATGGAGGGGAATCTAAATGTGGGCGATTTTCTGTTCGTGTCAAAGGTCAATTACGGGCTGCGCCTACCGGAAACCATCCTCATGCTACCCCTGGTGCACAACCGCGCACCCGTCGTAGGTGGCGAGAGCTACATCGACGGAGCGGCCCTCCCCTACCGGCGCCTGCCCGCACTGGAGTCCATCGACCGCTACGACCCGGTCGTTTTCAATGTACCCTCCGGCGACAGCGTCTACATCTTCCCAAATCGGGTATCCTCGGCTTCGGACTATGAGACAGGGAATATGGACGCGGCCGCACTCCGGGCCGTAGAGACCGGGCGGGCCAAGCTGATCACCCGCCCCGTAGACAAGAAAGAAAACTACGTGAAGCGCGCAGTAGGACTGCCGGGAGAAACACTGGAGATCAGGGACCGCAAACTATTCATCGACGGCGAGCAGGTAGAGGATCCGGATAACATCCAGTTTCTGTACGATATCACCTTCACCGGACCGCCTAACCGGGCGCAGTGGGCCGATATGGGCATCAGTACGATCGACGTAGCGCAGTCGCAGGGCAACCGCTATATCATGCACCTCGATGCCGATCAGCTCGCTGCTTTGAAGGCTGGCGATCCCAACGGTAGCTTCGAGTTCTACGACCAAACCCAGCCGAATGGCGTAAAGCTCTATCCCCACAGCCAAAAGTACTTCGGCAGCTGGACGGTCGACAATTACGGTCCCATCCTGATCCCGGCCCGCGGCCTGACCGTCACCCTCGACGAGCGCAACTACGAGCTATACTGGCGCCCCATCAAGGTTTACGAAAACAACCCAAGCTTCGAGCGACGTGGTGGTAATTTTTACCTTGACGGTCAGCCGATTACCGAGTACACCTTCCAGCAAGACTACTACTGGATGATGGGCGATAACCGCCACAACTCGGAGGATAGTCGGGTGTGGGGATTCGTACCGGAAACCCACATCCTGGGTAAGCCGCTATTCATCTGGTTCAGCATCAAGGAGGGTAGCCTGTTCAATGGTGTCAACTGGGACCGCATCTTCCGCTCGGCCACTAAACAGGGCGACTAGTTTTGGCGGATTTCCTCACCGATCGGCTGAGCAACCTGCAACAGGCGGGTACGTATCGCGAGCTACCGGGCACGCGGCAGGGCATCGACTTCTGGTCTAACGACTACCTGGGCTTCGCACGACAGCTGCACGAGACCGGCCTTCCGAACGTATCGCCAGCCTTCGCTCCCACCGCCCCCGGTAGCCGGCTCATATCCGGCGACCACGACGAGATCACCTCCCTCGAATCTCGCATTGCTCACTTTCACGGCCAGCCCACCGCCCTCCTCTACAACAGTGGCTACACAGCCAATTTAGGCGTCCTGAGTTGCCTGCCTCGCCGGGGCGACACCATCATCTATGATGCCCTCATCCACGCCAGCATCCGCGACGGTATTCGACTCAGCGGGGCGGCGGCGCGCAGGTGCAAACACAACGACGTAAGCGACGTAGCCCGACTGCTCGCAGCCGCCTCACCAGAGGGTGAGCGGTTCGTCGTAACCGAAGCACGCTTCAGCATGGACGGTGACGTAGCACCCCTGAGCGATCTGGCCAAGGTGTGCGCAAACGCCGGTGCGCAGCTAATTGTCGATGAAGCCCACTCGGTAGGTCTGGACGGACCCTCCGGCGCCGGACTAGTTGCTGCGCTTGATCTTCAGGAGCAGGTCCTGGCCACAATAGTTACCTACGGGAAGGCCCCCGGAGCAAGCGGCGCTGCGGTGCTCGGCCCCCCCTCCCTGCGGGAGTACCTGATCAATTTCAGCCGGCCATTCATTTTTACTACCGGTCCGCGGCCGGAGCAGCTGCGGGGTATTGCTGCAGCCTACGAGCAACTACGCTACCACCAAACGGAGGCCCGTGCGCGGCTGGCGGTTGTTGTCGAACGATTTTGCACTAACGCTTTCTACCAGCATATCATAGGACCTGGTAGTCAGCTGGATGGACCGATCCAGCTCGTCTTTCCCAGAAGTCAGGGCGATGTTATTGAGCTAGAGCGAGCCGTACTGGCCGATGGATTCCTGATCAAAGGCATTCGGTCTCCCTCCGTGCCGCGGGGCGAAGAGCGACTGCGCGTGTGCCTGCACGCCTTCAACACTCTGGAAGAGATCGACGGGCTGTGCGATTCGTTGCGTCGCCACCTGGAACGACACATGTGATGACAGACATCGGCATCATCGGCGCAGGCAGTATTTCAGCAGCGGGGGCGGACCGTGCATCGGCCTGGCAGACCTACCTGAGCCAGCAACCCACACATCGTCTGGATAGGACTACGGGACTGCCGGTGTATGCTATTCCAGCTAAGGCTATCGCACCAGCCGTCACGGCCTTCGGCGGGCGTCGCGGGATGGATCGGGCTAGTTTACTGGCGGTGCACGCGGCACGTGAGGCCGTAACCGAAGCAGGTTGGGAGGGCCGGGATTTTTCCATACTGGTGGGCTGCTCCCGCGGACCTACCGCTTCCTGGGAGACGGGCTACCAGCAGTTCGACCGGGAACAAATGGTGGCCCCGAGAACGTCGCCGTCTACCACCCTGGGGAGTGTCGGCTTTGCGCTGGCAGACTACTTCAGGATCACCCAGCTTAGTTCCAGTCTCAGCGTGACTTGCTCCTCCGGACTCCATGCACTGCTTCATGGTATAGCCCTACTGCGCGCGGGTATGGCTGACCGTGTGCTGGTCGGGGGCACCGAAGCACCCCTTACCGGATTCACCATAGCGCAGATGCGTGCGCTGCGGGTATACGCTTCCGCAGGGCGCCCCGGTCAGCTAGCCTGTCGACCGCTGGCAGATCCACCTTCCGGCATGGTGCTAGGAGAGGGCGCTGCCTTCCTTGCGCTGGAACGAATATCGCCGGGCAGTAGCCGTACAGCGGTGCATGTGGGATTCAGCCGGGAGGGCGGGGCTAGCAGTACGGGTATCAGTTCGGAAGGACTAGCACTCCAACACTCCATGCGGGCCGCTATCGGTGGCTTCCTACCCCCCGACGCCGTTATTGCCCACGCACCGGGCACCCCCCAGGGAGACGCGGCGGAACGAAACGGGATCGACGCCGTATTCGGATCGGCTCCTGACAGCCCGCTTTTGACTTCCCTTAAGTGGGCCACCGGACACACCTTCGGGGCTAGTGGCCCGCTTGCCGTGGTTGCTGGACTGGATATGCTAAATCACGGACAACTACTAGCCCTACCCTATGGTGGCCCGTCTCCTCCTGATGCACCATCCAATATTCTGATCAATGCCACGGGATTTGGGGGCAATGCAGTCAGCGTGCTACTACGACGGGGCGGCATAGACGGCGACAACCGAAAAGACCAATCAGCAGTGTAGCAACCTATTTACTCGCAGCATCACGCACTACCAGGATGCCGCGCATTACCATGTAGTGTCCGGGTACGGTACAGATATATTCGTAGGTGCCCGGTTTACTAGGCGCGGTGAAGTAGATCGTATCCTCTGTTTCGGGAGCGACCAGCTCGGTATGCACCAGCACCTCCGGCATATCCGGGATGTAGGCCGTGGCTGCCCCCCGCAGACCGAGATCGGCTGCGGCGAGGCCTACCCTATCCCCCATCTTGCCACTGGTGAGGACGAAATTGTGCTCCATATCGTCCGGGTTACGAAAGGTGAACTTGATCTTGGCGCCGGGGGTGGTCGTCAGGTACTGCTGCTTGAAGCGCATACCCAGGGCGGATTCCAACGTGATGTGCTCGTCGAAGGTGCCATTCCAGTCCGCCGGCATGGTGGTTGGGCGCTTTGTCGACTGTCTGATTTGTGCTAGTTCTTCCGACACTTCCGTACTACTGCTATCGCCACCCGGAATAGCGTTGAGGGTGTAGTAGCCATAGTCATGCAGCAGCCTGTCCTTGTCGGCACTCCGCAGACCGGCCACCTTGATCTCGTAGATGTATCCCGGACGGTAGCCATCCAGGGTGACCCGCACGGTTTTGCCATCGTCCTGTACCTCAGCTGAGGTAATCGTATTAGCCTGGACATCGACCACCGGACTGCCGTACTTATGATGATAGATGTAGGTGAAGTTTTGAATAGTGAAGGCCGATGGTTTGACGTTCGCGGCCGCCACCGGTTTGGTAAATTCGATATCGAAGCCCTCCGTACTTGCGCGTACCGCATACATTTCGAAGGGAGTCTTGCCCGTCCACTTCAGCCGTTCGAGCGCAAACTCCTCGCCGCCGGTCGCTGCCCATCCCCGGGCTGTTTGGCCGGCATAGAGTGTACCCGCCTGATCAAAATCGAGCCGCAGCAAACCCGAACTGAAGCCCTCCCGGAAGGGGAACACTGCTCCCTGATACGCACCGGCTACTTTCTCCAGAGCTACACGCATGATCTTGCTCTGCCCCTGGTCGCTAACAAAAAGCTGGCCGGCAAATGGTCCGAACGCACCCTCCGTACGGTCGGCCAGGATCGCAGCGGTGGAGATACCCAGGATCCCGTGGGGGAACCAAACTGCCGGCAGCTTAAGTCCGTCCAGCTCTTGCTTAGCCCGGTACATGGTCTTAAACTCGTCGTTCAGGTCATCCTCCTGCAGCTCTACGGAGCTGCCCTCCATGCCGCTCCAGCGGAGGCTGGCAGGGTGGCCGGCAAAGTCGCCCTCGGCCAGGTGAGTGATGCGGCCGGAGCCGATCCAGTCGCCCTGGTTCTCGGCTACGAAGATGTCTCCATCCAAATTGGTGCCGAAGCCGGCCGGACTGCGCATCCCCGCGGCGTACGGCTTCATCGTCTTAGTCGCTGGATCGTACTGCATCATCCAGCCACGAAACTCAGATTTACTGACGCCCCGACCCTCCCAGCCGACGTTGCGGGTAGTCATCATCGTACCGTCCTGCTGAATGAGCGGACCGTAGTGATACTCGTGGTAGTTGCCGGTCAGAGGCAGCTCCTGGACGGTCTCGTAGACATCGGCCGTTCCGTCACCGTCGCGGTCCACCAGCTTGGTAATCTCGCCGCGTTGCGCAATGTACAGGGCACCGTCGTGCGCCGTAAGTCCAAGGGGCTCGTGCAATCCTCGGGCGAACAGGCTATAGGTCGCTGATTCACCCACATCGCTGACCATAAAGACCTCTCCACGTCTAGTGCATACCGCCAGCCTACCATCGGGGAGAAAGTCCATACCCCCTACTTCGAGTTTGATCTCCTCCGGAATGGGTATACGCTCAAGCGAATAATAATCAGCCTCATCCTGGGCGGAGAGGAATACCGCGCAGAGCAGCAGAATAGTAGTTCCCAATAGACGCATAGACGCTGACTTGTATACATGAAAGATAAGCGGAACCAACCGATCGCAGCCGTGCGCCAGCTACCACTCGATCCGGTAGGTGATTTGCTCACCGGCAGGTAGTTCGGCTACCAGACGGTCGGTACGCTCACCGCGCAATAGGTGCAGTCCGCCGGCCCCGTATGCATCGATATCGATGGTAGCGCCGGGTCCGCGAAGTTCGAAGGAGCCGGGGGCGGTTTCCTGGATACGGCGAGCTGAGGCCAATTGGGTGTACACTGCTGTGGTTCCGTCCGTGTTGGCTAGCGTGCGCTGTACGCCTTCACCGGTGGGTAGTATCTGGTCCGATACCGTAGTACCCGCCAGATCAAAGAGGAAGGTAGGCCGCCCCGCCGCATCGAGCTCATACCGCAGGTGGTGGAGCTCGCTGACACTATCCGGCCAGGTATCCACTGCGGTACTCCACTGCGGACGGCCATCGAAGGCTATAACGCTACCAAGGGGTCGGGCGACTTGGGCCTGTCCGCGGCCTACCCACATCTCGGCTACGTCCACGAATGGACCGCGCCATACCTGTAGCAGACTACCGCTGTGGAGATCATAGCTGTAGTGGGGTCCGTCGGACTCTCCTACGCTGATCACGTGGGTACGCTTGTCCGTCTGGTCGTAAACCCGGCCCGGGGGGAAGTTCATAAAGCTGCGCAGCAGGTAGGGCCTATCGTCCGTGGCTAACTCTCGGGTCTCGCCGCGCCGTGGTGGATCGATGCTGTCTTCGTCTCCCGAAAGATCGTTGAGACTGACTGCCTCCCCTTCGGAAGTTAGGTAGGCCAGATTTAGCCAGGTTTCATTGCTGTACTGGTAGTGATCGATGCGAAGATCGTGGCTCCCTTCACTTAGCTCGATCTGCCCTTCCCCCTCCCGGTCTGAATCCCGACCACCCAGATCGATAACCAACCGATCGTTGACGTATAGCCGGGTAGAAGACGGTGAGCCCATCCGAAAGGTGTAGGTGTCCGCCTTGGGTACGTCGAGCGCTGAGGTGAAGCGCACCGCATAGCCCGATCGCTGCGTACGAATGGCCCCCAGGTCGAACCGGCCGATGTAGCCCGCTTGATCCGGGTTTAGGGAAATCCAGTCCGTAAAGTCCTCCGGATCACCGTCTACGGTAGCGTAGCTGTATCGAATGAGTGGTAGGCGAAGAACCACCTCACCACTACTGCTGAGCGTAGAAGACGGACCAGCCCGATCGATACTGCGCACGTCCGAAATGGACATCGTACCACGTTCCAGCGCGAGCGTGAGTGGACTGGCAGTCACGCCAGTTTGCTCCAGTTCCTCCTGATAGTACACTAGGTTCCCGTTCAGGTACGCCGCGACCAGTACCGGGGGCGCGCCATTGCGTGCGGGCTGGTATGCTACTTCCAGATCCTGCCACACATCCGGGCGTACCGTGGCTACGCTACGACGCTGCGTGGAGTCGCCCAGCTCCATACCGGGTAGGCTAAGCGCAAATTGCTCCCCCAGGCGGAGTTCCGCCCGGGCTTCATTGTCCATGCGGAAGGTAAAAGCAACAGTGAAGGCCTCCGCGGCAGGAAGTAGTTCGAGGGTAGCGGGACCGGTTGCCATGACTACGCCGTCGGAGGCAGTCCATCCGTCACCCGTCGGGAGTTCTGTAAGCTCGCTAAGACCATCGCTCGGAGCGCGTTCTTCGGTTTCTACCATACGGACAGCCAGGGGATCGGAGCTACAGGCTAAAACACCAAGTAGCAAGAGACAGAAGATGTATCGAAGCATACCCAAATCTAACGTTCCCGTTCGGGAAGTACGGACTTTGTCGTAAACTGTAGCTATGAAACGACGCCATGCCCTTAGACTGACCGCGGCTTCCCTGCTCACTCCAGCGGCACTAGCTGCCTCCGCCGCTTCCACTGCACCCGCGTCAGCGCCCGCCGCCTTTACGCTGGCCTTTGCGCCCCACGAGGGGATGTTCCGATCGATTGCCGGCAAGGACGTTCTGGACCAGATCCGTTTTGCCGCCGACCAGGGATTTCGCGCCTGGGAGGATAATGGAATGCCAAATCGGGACCCAGAGCTACAGACCAAGATCGGTGACCTGCTCGCCGAGCGGGACATGACGATGGGCGTCTTCGTAGCCAACACGATCAACTGGACCGAGCCCACGCTGACCAACGGCGCCGGGGAGCACCGCGATGCTTTTCTGCAGGACATTACCGCCGCCATAGAAGTAGCGAAACGCTGCCACGCCAAGCACATCACCGTGGTGCCGGGCTTCGTACAACAACGGCTGGAGCCGTTCTACCAGATGGCCAACGTAGTGGAAACGCTCAAGCAGGGCGCAGCCATCCTCGAACCCCACGATCTGGTCATGGTGCTCGAACCCCTGAATTACCGCGACCACCCAGGACTGTTTCTTACCAAGGCCGCGCAGGCCTACGCGATCTGCCGGTCAGTGGATAGTCCAAGTTGCAAGATCCTCTTCGATGTGTACCACCAGCAGATCCAGGAGGGAAATCTGATCCCGAACATCGACGCGGCCTGGGAAGAGATCGCCTACTTTCAGCTTGGCGATAATCCGGGCCGCAAGGAACCCACCACGGGGGAGATCAATTACGGCCGGGTACTGGAGTACATCCACAACAAGGGCTATACCGGTGTATACGGCATGGAACACGGCAACAGCATGGAGGGAGAAGCCGGTGAGCGGGCCGTCATCGAAGCCTACCGGAGCATTGACGTAGCCGCCAAATGAGCTAGCTTGCACCCTATGCCTAATTACCTCTGCGGGCTCGGCCTGCTTCTGTTGTGTCTGGCCTGCGGCCCGGATGCCCCCTCCACTACCCCACCCGCCAGCAATGAAGTAGCCGGTCCCGGTATCCGCACGGAAGCGGACGATGCGAACGAACAGCGCTCCTTCGCCCAGAGTCGGGTCGACCGGGTCGATCGCATGTACCTGGAGGGGCGGCTACGCTGCGACACGGTCAACTATAGCTGCGGGGACGCGGGCGGACAATTCACGCTCTGCTACCTGGCCGACGACCTGGTCAAGGCCGATCACCTGGCCCAGCCACCGCGCCCTACGCAGGTCTATACGGAAGTGTACTACCTGGAAGACGGCGAGGTTTACTTTGCCGCGCTGGCCAGCGACCCGCCGACGGAAGACGGCGCCACCCTCCCTGCGCTGGAGACCCGCTATTACTACGGCGGCAATCTGCTGGATCGTACCGGTCCGCAGCTGCAGGGAGCCATCGGTAGCGAAGCCCTCTTGCAGGTCGCGCGGACCGGTACGTATACTTGTGATTAACTACTCGGTAGCGTACCAGTCTTCCAGCCGTACCTCGATGTCCGCGTTCGCTTCGCTGATCATCGTGCGGAAGGCTTCAACGTCGCTCTTGCTACCGTCCTGATTGCGGTAGTGGTAGGGGTACACCACCTCGGGAGCAAAGTCTGCTACCGCACTGGCTGCCTGCTCGATGTCCATGGTGTAGGGCAGGTTCATGCACACAAAGGCCACGTCGATATCCTGCAGATCACGCATTTCCGGCACCCCTTCGGTGTCTCCGCTGAAGTAGTAGCGCGTGCCGTCGAAGTTCAGTACGTAGCCATTGAATTCGCCTTTAGGGTGGAAGTTCTCCTTTGGAGGAGGATTGTAAGCGGGTACAGCGGTGACTTCTACTCCCTTTACGGTGTAGCGCTCCCCATTGGCCAGTGCGTGGGTGGCGGCAAACGAACTGGTAGACATTGCGTCCATCACGGCCTGCGGTGCTACGAGCGTGGCGGCGGACAAGTCCAGGCCAGCCAGCGTAGCCGTATCCATATGATCCCCGTGGGTGTGGGTGATCAGTACCATATCGGGGGCACCAAAGCCGGTGTAGCGCTCTGCCCCGTCGTAGGGGTCCACAAAGACCGTCAGATCACCCTGCGTCAGCACGGTGGATCCATGAATGATGGGGTGAATGGCAACGGTATCCGTACGATCTACATCGCGGTCGTCCTGATCGGCGGCGGATAAAGCATTGTCTTCGGTCGAAGTACCTACCGTGCGGTCAGCGCAACTGAAGGTAAACAGGGCGAGGACGCAGGTGCAGAGCAGGAGAGAAAGGCGTTGGATCATAGTGCTTGGTTTGTTAGTAGCTACAACGGACTACAGGGGTTGGAGTTCCAAAGTGATCACGCTGACTTCAGGTCGTATACATTTGCGCTATGCAGCCCCTGACCTCCCGCATCATCGTCGCTTGCCTGATACTAGCTAGTACGGTGGTTCTCGGTCAGCACAGCCTGTTCACCGGCGTATCGTTCGAGCACGAGGTGACCCCGCGCTACGGCTACGAGTTTGAGGTAGAGCACCGTAAGACCCTCGGTACGGGGGTCGATAATCGCGTGCTGCTCCTGTTCGCCATCAATCGCAAGGTCGGCGACCGGGTCAATGTAGCCCCCGGCGTTCGTCTGACCCCCAGGTACGGACCACAGGACCCAACGGTCCTCCGCCTCTTCACCGATATAAATTACAAGCTCTCGCTCGGCGAGTCACCCTTCTCGCTGGAGGGACGGTTGCGCACCCAGTATGAGCGCAATATTAATGCCGAAGCGGGCCACGAAGTGGCCGTACGACCCCGGATCGGGCTGGTCTACAAACTGCTTGAATTCACCGAAGTGGTCGCTGAATACGAATTGCGCTACCGTTTCGACCGCCGCAACGAGGTCGTGCGGCACCGCTACACGTTTGGGGTGGGACAGAAAGTATCTACCCGGGTCAGCGTAGAAGCCTTTTACCGCCTGGAGCGGGACGCAAATGTTCCCGAGCCGGAGACATCTCCGACGATCGGGCTCTACGTGAGCTACGTGCTTCCCGACCGCCGTGATCGCGACTGGGAGTACCGCCGTCCGTTCGGTCGCCGCCTGTTATTCTAGTCTAATGGCTACATGCCCGGGACGATCATGACCGCGTTCTGCATGAGCCGGCTCGGGCCGCGCCAGAACATCCGGTAGTGCGGATTATCAAGTAGGTATACCACCTTACCTCGTCCGATGGTGCGCACACCGGCCCAGCTGTTGCCGGCCAGATGATCCAGGTTAGGTACACTGGCGTAGCCGGCGGCCAGTAGGGCGGTCGAGTCGGTAGCGTAGCGGCCCACCGTCTGAAAGTCGGCCATCGGAGCCAGGGCAGTACTCCCAAATTTCAGGGTGTACACCGATGGTTTTAGCCCGAAGCCTAGGGGGTGGGTGGTATCGATACTTGCGTGAAGGGCAGCTCCCGGTATGTTCTGCTTGCCGTAGTGGTCGGTCCGTTCAGCGTAGGCCAGGGTTTTACTTACCGCACTGCTGTCGGCGGCAGTACGCAGCACTTGCTGCTTGGTGAAGGCATTGTCAGTGGTAAAGAACTCCGTACTACTTCCCACGGCGACCAGGGTGCCACCGGCGGTGACCCACTGCTCCAGCAGCTCGCGCTCCTCCTTCCCAAACACCTCCTCCAACTTGTCCGCGTCCGGCAGGATTAGTACATCATAGTCATTCAGATCGGCGTAGCCGTAGCGGCTACCCAGTTTGGGTAGGGCGGTCTGACGCAGCAGGGACGCGCGAATGCGCGTTACGGGTAGCTCCGTCTCCCAGTCAAACAGGTAATAAATCTGCCCGCTGGTGTAGGTGTCGAAGGGGGGCTCTACGAGCAGGGCCACCCGGGGTGCCCTGACCGGAAAGTTGCGCGTGCTGGCCAGGTCGTTACCGCCCTGCATCCGACCGGTAGCGAAGGCGCGGATGCGGAGACCGTGGTCGTCGGCCAGTCGTCGCATGAACTCCGGTAGGGTATCGGCATGCTCCAGGTTACGTCCCCGCAGTACGATCAGCGTACCGGCAGAAAAGATGGTGCCATCGTCGGAGGTGAAGGGTTCCAGAGCAGCGCGCACACGGAGTCCCTGCTCCCAGAGTGCGGCCAGCGCACGGGGGGCCTGGCGCTGTGCCCAGTCGATGGCGTAAGCGTAAACGGGCCTGTCCGCAGTAGCGTCACTGCGGAAAATGCCTTGCTGCTCTACCGCGGTAACGCGTTCGGTGTTCACCTGAATGGGACTGTCGAAGGAGTAGGCTTCCAGGTTGTAGGCCAGGGGAGCCGACCAGGTGGACATATCGTACATGACGCTATCCTCTATCTCCAGGTCGTTGCTCATAATGCTATTGAGGAACAGGTGACGGGCCTGCTCAGTGGCGATGATCAGACTACCGGCCGGATGCGTCCGTTCAGCGACTGACCCGTCACGGTAGCTGCCACCGGCGGCGGTGAGTTCTTCCGTTGTTCGCTCTACTTCTACACCGTTTAGCAGCATCATCTGTAGGAAGTCGTTTACGTAGTCGCTGCCATCGTCTTCGATCAGGTAGGCCGTGGTACCCTGCTTGCTGGTCAACGGATTCCAGGCAGCGAGGCTATAGTCGAGCAGGGCACGGCGGTTGGCCGCCGCGGTCTGTATCTGTGCGATACTGGTCGTGTAGTGATCCCAGATGCGCTGCCGCAGGGTGAGTACGTAGCCGTCTTCCGTCTCTACGGCACGGCCGGCGGCAATACCGCCCTGTTCGGTCAGCATTCCGATGGCACCCATGACGGAGGGGTAACTGCTGCCGTAGCTGGGGTAGAAGAAGTCGAAGCGGTCGCGGGTAAAGTAGCTTACCCCCTGGGCGTCGAAGTGGGCGATGTTGGCCCGTCCGAAGGTGTCCGCCCAGCGCTCGTAGGCATCGGGCAGGAGCAGGTTGCGTGGAGTGGTGCCGGGTACGGTGAAGTAGTTGGCGTCGTAGCCCTGTTCGTGGTAGTCGGTGTGGACATTGGGCATCCAGCGCTGGTACATACCCGTGTGGCCACGGCTTTCCGGGTGCACGCCCCAGACCCAGTCGCGGTTGAGATCGAACCAGTAGTGATTCGTACGACCGTTGGGCCAGGGGGCATGGTGCTCCAGATCGTCCGGCTGCATGCCTCCGGTACTGCGGCTCATTCCGTTGTACCAGTAGACATAGCGGTCGCGCCCGTCCGGGTTGATACAGACGAAGAGCAGTATGACGCTGCTATCGAGGGCAGCGCGGGTGGCAGGGTCTTCCGTGGTGGCGAGCTCATAGGCTACCTGTAGGGCGGCTTCGGTGCTACTGGCTTCGTTACCGTGGATGTTGTAGCTGTAGCTGTTGATCACCGGCTGGGTCTCCAACAGCTCCTGCACCTGCGGCCCCGCCGACCGGAATCCGTCGACCAACTTTAGTTGATTTTGCCGGATCTCCTCCAGGCGCTGCATATTCGATTCGCTGCCGGCGGTGACGAGTACGAGCGGACGGCCCTCATAGGTGCTCCCGTAGCGGGTGGTGGCGATGCGTGGACTCTGCGTAGCCAGGTAGTCGAAGTAGTCGACCGCCCGGGCGTACTCCGTGAACCGGTCTCCGGCGCGGTAGCCTAAAAACTGGCGGGGGGTCATGATATCCGAGGTCGCTACATTCTCCGGGAAAACGAAGCGATCGTTGGGGTCAAGCTGGGCCAGGAGGCAGAACGGCAGCAAAAAGAAGGTGACGACGGAGTAACGAAACATAGGCGGAACGGTATTACGGGGGGCCAATGTACAATACACCGCTGCATGGGCTTGTGGACCGAACGGAGTCAAAAGCTACCGCCGCTGCCGATCTGCCTACCGCTTACCCGACAAAAGCTACCGTTTCCTTATTACTGCTTGTTTTAAAGTATAAAAGCCGCAATTTTAAGGAAGGCAACTTAGCTATTACAGCGTCTCTCTTTATCACACGGTTTTCAGCGCATTGTATTTCACCGATCGAATTAGGCTATTTGATGCTATTGGTACTTACGACCCGATTCTGACCTTACCCGCCACTCCTGGCCGGGGAGGTCGAGCGGGGGGCAGCAGCAGGGTGCTGTGTTCACTGATACTACACATTCACACACGTCAAACATGTTACGATTCAAATTACTAGCTTGTCTTCTCCTGCTCGGGCTGGTAGGATTCTCCCAGGGGCGCTGCCAGCGCGGCAATTGCTACAACGGCGAGGGCACCCTACGCTTCGCCGACGGTGCGCTTTACTCGGGAGCCTTCAGGGCAGGAAAATTCCACGGTAAGGGGATCCTTACCTACCCCGACGGCTCTACCTACACCGGCCAGTTCGAGCAGCAACTGCAGAACGGGCGGGGCCAGCTGACCGATGCGGTCGGCAACCGCTACGATGGCGGGTGGCGCGGCGGCAAACGAAATGGTGCCGGCGAACTTCAGTACGTCGATGGAAGCCGCATCCAGGGCACTTGGCGCAACGACCGTCTGGAGGGAGAAGCCAGCTTTGCCTTTGCCAACCGCGACTATTACCGGGGAACCATGGAACAGGATATGCTGCAGGGCTACGGCATTATGCAGTACGCTACGGGCGACGAATACCGGGGCAACTGGAGTAAGAACCTACGACAGGGGGAGGGCACGATGCACTACAGCAATGGTACGGAAGTCACCGGTACCTGGGCAAAAGACGACCTACAGCTCAACTGGGCCGCGCTGGGCTTCACTGGTTCCAGTGCCGAGCTTGTCGACTGCAATGAGGGCTGCCCCGATGGTCCTGGCACCTTTACCTACTCGGACGGCACGGTCTACCACGGCGCATTTCGCAACGGATCCCCCGATGGCCGGGGCACGGTCAATTTCACCACCGGTGATACCTACCACGGAGAGTACCGTAATCACCAAGCCAGTGGTCTGGGTGTGATGCACTACGCCAACGGTCAGGTACAGGGCGGGATCTGGGAGCAGGGCGAGTTGTTCCGCTCCCTCTATACCGCTACGACCGAACCCACCGAACTCGCTCAGGCTGCCTACGATCCGGCCGTAAAGGTCTGGGCCGTCGTGGTGGGCTGCGCGTACTATCAGCACATGAAAACCCTACGCTACACCGACGACGATGCCTACCAGGTGTACGCCTTCCTGAAGTCCATCGAAGGGGGTGCGCTGAGCGACGATCAGGTCAAAGTGCTCATTGACGAGGATGCTACGCACGACAATATTCTGGCTGCCATGCGCGATACCTACCGCCAGGCTGACGAGAACGATGTGATCCTGTTTTACTTCAGTGGACATGGCTTACCCGGCTCGTTTCTGCCGGTGGACTACGACGGGCAGCTCAACGCGCTCAGCCACGAAGACGTACACGACGCCCTGCTCGGCAGCCGCTCGCGCCACAAGCTCGTGATTGCCGATGCCTGCCACAGTGGGAGCCTCGCCGCCCGCAGTGGTGGCGGTGGCGCCGAGACGCTTTCCGCTTATTATTCCGCCCTGACCAGCGCCCAGGCATCTACGGCCCTGATGATGTCCAGTAAGGGAGAAGAGATCAGCATGGAAGACGGCGGACTACGCTCCGGAGTGTTCAGCCACTACCTGATCCGCGGACTTAAGGGAGAAGCCGATATGAACCACGACAAGCTGGTCTCCATCCAGGAACTGTTTGCCTACGTGCACCGCGAAGTGCGGGGCTACACCGGCAACATCCAGACCCCTACCCTGACCGGCACCTACGACGAGCTCATGCCCATTGCGGCGGTGCGCGACCGTTTCTAGTTGTCTATGCGGTACACGTAGTATTCTACGGCACGGGGAAAGAAGGTGACGCTCTTGATCGCCTCCGGCACCCGTGTAAGTGTTAGCGGTAGTGTATTGTCCTCACCGGCCGTGGACATTTGCAGCAAGTCCGCCTCCACGTGAAAGTCCGTCATCGAGTATTTACCGAATTCACTTTCGGGGATGGTCAGGGTGATCGTGACGTGGTTAGGATAGACCCGCACGGAATCGCCCGCCGGTGCATGTTCCAACGCAATCGGTACACTGAGCTGCTGTTCGATAAAGGCCTCTACCGACAAGCCTACCTGTACATCGCTATAATTAAGGGTGAGGCCCGGAGGTGGTGGCTGGAGGGCTACGGTAGCTACCGTGTTCTGTTCCAGCCGTTCCAGGAATAGGGGCTCGGTCGGCCAACTGAATATTTCCTGCAGTGCATCGGCTGCACCGTTGACGGTCACGCTGTCGGGCCGTACGGTAGGCTGCTCGGGCGAAAAGTAGCCGGCTACGTAACTGGCGGTGACATCCGGCATCACCGGCACGCGTTTGCCCTCACGTGGCGTGGTCAGGAGTTGCACGGACTCGAAGCCCATGCTCACGACCTCGAGATCGCCGCTACTGAGCTGCCGGCTGATTTCCTGCTGGAGGAGATTACTGCTGAGTAGTAACTCGCGCTGATCGGCCAGGTCTATACTGACGTCGATGCTGCGGCCCCGGGCGCTTTCCCAGATCAGATCCCAGCCCCGGCCGCTTAATTGCACGGGCACGGACTGGGGTGGCGTACCTGCCACTACCCGTTCGGGGCCTACGGTGTAGGTAATGTTGACATCCTTGTTGATCTCGTACTCCTGCGACAGATTGAGGATCAGCCAGAACACAAAGGCCAGGCCCATACAGATCAGCAGCATCTGCCGATCCGTCGTAGCCATATTACGTAGCGTGAGGCTACGCGTCAGTCTTTGCGGGATAGATGGCATCGGTAAGCTCCTTGGAGATCGCGTTCTTGGTGACCTGAATGTACGTCTTGTTGCCTACGTTGAGGGAGATGACATTGTCCTCCACCTTGTCGACGATACCCAGGATACCGCTGGCGGTGACCACCCGCTGGCCCTTGGTGAGGCTACTCATGAAGGCCTTTTGTTGCTTGCTCCGCTTGCGCTGGGGCAGGATCATGGTGAATACCAGGACCGCCAGCATGGCGATCATGAAAAATCCGTTTGTGAATAAGCCGCCGGTTGCCTGTAAGTACATGGGTAATTATTTAGGGTACTACCTCGCCGCTAAGGTAAACGGTAGTTTCGGCAGGCACAGTATTTGTGATGAAAACAACGGGACGGGACTGCCGCCCCAGCAATCCGGCGGTCGCCAGCGTAAGCTCTACTTCGGTCGTCACTCCGGGTGGAACCGGGGCGGTGGGGTAGCTCGCTACGGTACACCCGCAGCTGGGCCGCACCGCCCGGAAATGGAGTGGTCGTACGCCCGTATTGGTAAATGCATAGGTATGCCGCACGGTGCGGCCGGCCCGCACCCGTCCAAAGTCGTAGCGGGTAGCCGGCACCGATACCGTAGTGTGCTCCGCGCTATCGAAGGCCGTGGGGGGTATGGCCGTTCGCACGAAATCCGCTGTGCGGTCCTCCCCATCCTGCGCCGGTAGTTCAGCGGCAGGTCCGTCCTGCGCGCAACTCCACAGTAATACAAGTAAAAGGGGCGCAAACCGGTGCAGCATACAGTGGCAATTGAACGGGAGCGCGAAGGTAGCAAGCGGACTGATGAGGCGGCATACCCTACCTTGGACCACGTACACCACAGCTTCGGATCGTCTCACAAGTTTTACCCATGCGAATATTTCTGGTAGGTTTCATGGGATCGGGCAAGAGCCACTGCGGTCGCATCCTGGCCGGCCTGCTGGGAATGCCCTTCGTCGATCTGGACGACTACGTAGCCAAGCGGGCCGGTATGAGTATCACGGAAATCTTCGCATACCACAGCGAGGGCTACTTTCGCGAGCTCGAACGGGACGTACTACTTAGTCTCGCTGCCCTACCCTACTTCGTCATGGCTACCGGCGGGGGTACGCCCTGCTACCACAATCTGATCGCTGACTTAAATGAGCTGGGCACCACCGTATTTCTCGACGTAGCCCCGGAGCTGCTGCTGGAACGACTGCAACCGGAGGCAGGCCACCGGCCGCTGCTCGCTACGGCTGAAAATCTGGAGCGCAGCATCCTGGACAAACTGTCCGAGCGTCGTCCCTGCTACGAACAGGCCACCATACACCTCCGTATCGACAACCAGACCGATGACGTAGCGCGTTTGGTGTACACACATCTTCTTCGACTCCAGTCTACCTAAGCTATGCGCATCGTTCTTCTGTTCCTTTTACCCCTTCTGGCATCGGTGAGTCTACCGGGACAGGCCGCCGCCGGAAGTGGCCTGTACTTCGTCGGTTTCACGGACAAGAATGTAGATGGCGTGGACTACCCCTTTCAACTGGATCAGCCGGAGGACTTCCTCAGCCCCCGGGCGCTTGCACGCCGCGATAAGCACGGCACGCCCATCGAGAAGCTTGACCTACCCATCAACCCTGCATACGAGCGCCAACTGCATGATCTGGGCCTCTCCATCTGGCTACGCAGCAAGTGGATGAACGGGGTAGTGATCGTTGCTACGCCGGAACAACTCGGCCCGGTAGATGACCTCCCCTTCGTCGATACAACCTACTACGCCGCTCCCCTGCAGTACGAACGCGGTGCCCGGCTGCCCCTGCCAGCGCAACTGGACCGGCCGGCACCTCAGGTAGCTTCGGTACCGGTAGCGGAAAAATTTTACGGCTTCGGCTGGAAGAACCTGCAACACCTTCAGGGCGACAGTCTGCACCGAATGGGCTTTCGCGGAGCGGGCGTGCTAGTCGCGGTGTTTGACGGCGGCTTCCCGGATGTCGGCTACAAGGATTTTTTGGGCTACGATCAGGAGGCCGCCGTACCGGCTAACTACGACCTGGTGGAACAGGACAGCACCGCCCTGGATGGGTCTACGCACGGAGCCACCGTGCTAAGTACGATGGCCGCCCAACACCCCTTCTTTTTTATCGGACTGGCACCGGAAGCACGATACATCCTGTTCAAAACGGAGAACAGTCGGGGCGAACACCGGATGGAGGAGCTTAACTACGCCATCGCCCTAGAGCTCGCCGACAGCGCCGGTGTAGATCTGGTCAATAGCAGCCTGGGCTACACCACCTTCACGGACAGCACCATGAACTACGCCTACGAAGATCTGGACGGCCGACAGAGTCCGGCATCCGTAGCCATCGACCGGGCCTTTGCCCGGGGAATGATTGTAGTGACCAGTGCCGGCAACAACGGCGCCGATCCCTGGCTGCACATCGGCATCCCCGCCGATGCGGACAAAGCCTTCAGCATCGGTGCACTGGACGATACCGATGAGCGCGCATACTTCAGTAGCCTCGGTCCTACGGCAGACGGACGCACCAAACCAGACGTGAGTGCACCCGGCGTATTGATCGCCGCCGTAGCCTCCAATGGACAGGGGCTGACCGCCGCCAACGGCACGAGTCTCAGCGCACCACTCATCACCGGTATGACGGCCTGTTTACTACAGGCCGTTCCGGACGCGACCAACCAGGAGATTCTGGATGCCATCCGCGCTACCGCATCGCAGTCTGCGGCACCGGACACCGCCACCGGCTACGGACTACCGAATTTTATGGCTGCATACCGTTACCTGCGGCAGGACCCGGAATAAGTTTTCGGTTTTTGCGTTTTGGGCTTGCTGCTCCGCCGCAGGCTTCCTATTTTTGGGAGAAGCAGCTGTGACAACAATCTCCACTACCTGAGGTTACAGCCGGTAAGACATGACGCGGCTAGCCCCGTCACCCTTTTTTTATTTGGTATCAGTAAGTTGGAACGAGCCCCGGCGCCGCAAGGATGACCGGGGTTCTTTGCTCCCCCTGACTAGCGGGTAAACCGAATCCGCTG
Source organism: Neolewinella maritima (assembly GCF_923081025.1). Taxonomy (GTDB): domain Bacteria; phylum Bacteroidota; class Bacteroidia; order Chitinophagales; family Saprospiraceae; genus Neolewinella; species Neolewinella maritima. Next base: position 1,847,334 of record NZ_CAKLPZ010000001.1, read on the forward strand.
CCCCCGCACCTCCTCGTTGACCCGACCGGCCGAATACGCTAGCTGACCACTCACGATAGTCTCCCGTACGCGCCCCCGAAAGGTCTCTCCTTCGAGCGGTGACCACCCCACTTGATAGCGAATAGTGTCGGGCCGCACCGTCCACTCGGTCCTGGGATCGTAGATCACCACGTCGGCGTACATCCCTTCGTCCAGGTAGCCCCGCCGGTCGATCTCAAAGCACACCGCCGGTGCGTGACACATCTTCTCCACGATCCGTTCTAGACTGATCTGACCGGCCTGCTCCAACCGCATCATCAGGTCTAGGCTATGTTGTACCAGTGGGAGTCCGCCGGGCGCTTTAAAGTAGTCGCGCTGGGCCTTCTCCGCCGCCGTATGCGGGGCGTGGTCCGTAGCGATCACATCGAAGTGATCGTCCAGCAGAGCGGGTAGCAGCGCAGCGCGGTGGTGCTCCGCTTTGATCGCGGGATTGCACTTGATCTTATTCCCCAGCCGCTCGTAGTCCGCCGCATTAAAGGTGAGGTGGTGGACGCAGACTTCCGCCGTGATCCGCTTGTCCTTCAGGGGGATATCGTTGCGGAACAGGGCGATCTCATCCGCCGTACTGATGTGTAAAATATGCAGCCGGGTATTGTGCCGCTTAGCCAGCGCAACGGCCAGCGAGCTACTTTTCAGACACCCCTCTACCGACCGAATGTTAGGATGCTCGCGTACCGGGATGTCCGTACCGTACTGCGCCCGCGCCAGGGCAGCGTTGTGGCGGATGGTAGCCTCGTCTTCGCAGTGGGTCGCAATCAGCAGCGGGCTCTGCGCGAAGAGCGCGTCCAGCGTCTTCTCGTTGTCCACCAGCATGTTGCCGGTACTGCTCCCCATGAAGATCTTGAGACCGCATACCGTAGTGGGGTCCGTGCGCAGGGCCTCATCGAGATTATCGTTCGAAGCCCCCATGTAGAAGCTGTAGTTGGCCACGCTGCCCGCGGCCGCGATCTTATACTTTTCTTCCAGCAGCAGTTGGTTCAGTGCGGCCGGTTTGGTATTGGGCATCTCCATGAAGGTGGTCGTGCCACCCGCCACGGCTGCGCGCGCTTCGGAGGCGATAGTGGCCTTGTGGGTCAGGCCGGGCTCCCGGAAGTGCACCTGATCGTCGATGATACCGGGCAGTACCAGACAGCCCCGTGCGTCGATCTCGCGGTCCACCTGCACATCGATCGTACCCCCTACCCGCTCGATAAAGCCGCCGCGGAGTAGCAGGTCACCCTCCATTCGTTGGCCCCTATTGATGAGTGTTCCCCCCTTTATGAGGATCGATTGCTGTGGCATGCTGCGGTCTTTGCCGCCAAAGTACTACCTCCCCCACCGACTTTAGCTTCTCCTTAATAGTACGATCACAAAATTTAAGGAGCCAAACTGCAACCTTTACCGTACCGCTACCGCCCTTACCCACGGGGCGGGGCCGCAGGTGCAGTATCCGTTCCCGTTTGTAAAACCCAATACTATGAAGCTCTTTACTACACTCCTCTTCCTCGCTAGCAGCGCGCTGGCATTCGCTCAGGGCCCATCGTCTACCGCTCCGGCCCCAACGGACACAGGCGTTCGGGCCTACCACCAAAGTACTACTCAACCCACAGCCAACGGTGACAAGAGAAGCCGCCGGTACGCGCCACGGCGGGAGAATACGCTGTTTGGCGACCTCGATCTGTCCGGGCTCTGGGGTGGCCCTACCTACAATTACTCCGCTACGGGCGACGACTGGGCACTGGTGCGCGGTGGCTTCGGTGGCTTGGAACTGGATGATAATGTGTTCATCGGCTACGGCGGCTGGTCGTCGCGCGATCCCTTCACCACGGACGACGTGCCGAGTCTTATTGAGCAGCCTACCTACGACTTCCGGCACGGCGGGTTCATTCTGGCCTACAGTCCTGGTTCGGATAATACCATTCACCCGCGCATCACCACCATCCTCGGACCCGGTAGGATCAAGGGTAGTGTGCTCGGCCTCGATGGATCGGTCACGGAATTTCAGGAGCGCATGTTCGTAGGCCAGCTTATGGCCGGCGCCGAGATCAACTTGTTTCAGTGGTTTCGCCTGGGCATAGAAGGTGGCTACCGTTTTGCCAGCGGCGTGGACGTAGAGGGCGTGACGGCCAACGACGTAAGCGGTGCGGTCGTACAGATCGAGGCCCGCTTTGGTCTTAGTTGGTAGAAAGCTCCGCACCTGCGGCCGCGGCTGGGATGGATTGCCCGTACGGGGGGCGTGCCGGTACATTTTTGCGATCTTGCGCGGCCCATGGAACATACGCCCATCAAACACGTCGCCATCGCCGGAAACATCGGTGCGGGTAAGACCACCCTCTGCCGCCAGCTCGGCACCCACTTCGGCTGGGAAGTACACTACGAGAGCGCGGAGAATAACCCCTACCTCAGCGACTTCTACAACGATATGAAGCGCTGGAGCTTCAACCTGCAGGTATACTTCCTGCACAATCGCTACAAGCAGATCCTGGATATTCAGGACGGTAACCACACCGTGATCCAGGACCGGACGATCTACGAAGACGCCAACATCTTCGCCCCCAACCTGTACGGGATGGGGCTGATGACGGAGCGCGACTACGAGAGCTACTCGGAGCTGTTCCGTACGATGACCAGCCGCATCGAGCCGCCGGATCTACTGATCTACCTACGTGCCGGTATCGGTACGCTGGTCGCCCATATCGAAAGTCGGGGCCGGGACTACGAAGGCAGTATGAGCCTGGACTACCTCAAGCAGCTCAACCGCCGGTACGAGGACTGGATCGCCGGCTACACGGATGGCAACATCCTGATCATCAACGTCGATGAGGTCGACTTCGTCAACAAGAAGGAAGACCTGGGTCGGGTGATCAATATGGTGGACGGTAAGTTACACGGACTGTTCGGCGTGTAACTACAACGACGAATGGAGATCGATATACACTCCCTCCCGCTCCGGTGGCGAGATGCTCTGCAGGTATTCGGAGCTCTGTGCCTTACTGTTCTCGACGAACGGTCGGATCTGAAACAGCCAGATCTTATCGCCCTCGAAGCCAAGCTCGACATCGTAAGGGCCTTCGGAACTTACTCCGGGCGCCTGCGGCATGACCTCTTCGACCCGCTGCCCTAAGACATACAGGTCCGTGAGGTTGCGCCGGCTCAGTACGGACTGATCGAAGGCGGCCGGTACCATCACACTCCCTCCGGTAACGGGGAGGCGGCGGTGTAGGCGTTCGCGGGCCGGGGCCTGCAGGGTGAAGCGGCCGGTGTGGTCCAGCAGGTACGATTCGGCGGCCTGACCGTCTACCGCGCCCCCCGCACCCCGGCTGAAGGCAACGGTGATATCGTCCTGGTTGCCCGTCGTGACGCCCTTAGTGATCATGACGCCGGAGTGATTTACATCGACACTTGGGATGACCAGGATACTGGGAAACACGTTTTCGGGATTGAGCAGATAGCGCTGTCGCCAGCGGTAGCTACGTTCGGTATATGGGCTAGCCCATACCTCCTTGATTCCATTGAGGATGGCCGTCTCATTCACTACGTTGAATACCGTCTTGTTAAGACCGGCACCGGTAAAGTCCGCGAGGTCTTCCATATTCGTATCCGAGCGGAGGAAGACGGGAACGTCGCCGAACCGCCCACCCAGCACCTCGCTGAATCCGCTGCGCAACTGGGCGATCAGTTTGCCCTGGATCTTGATCTCAGCGATGGCCTCCCGCAGGGTAGCCAGCTGATCTAAGGTGTACGCCTCTACTTCGGCGGCGGCTTGTCCGCGTTCTTCCATAGCCGTGGCCTGGGCGAAGCGGTCGTTCAGGAACGTCCAGTAGGTGGTGCCGGCTGGCTGCCCCGGCATCGCCTGATCCAGGTGCTCACGAAATACACCGAAGGGAATGACGAGGCCTTCTACCACATTATCCGGGAAAAGCCGCTTGAGCTGTCCTAGGTTAGCGGCCTTCGGTCCGCAGCGAACGCCGCTGTCTTCACTGCCTACGTCGCGCATGTTCAATACATCACGGGTTGTCAGGTCGATGCGGTCAACGGGTACGCGGATCCGCTCTTGCTTGCGCTCCTGCACGGTGAAGAGCGCCTGCTCGGTATCATTCATCTCGTCTACCGGCTTCATAATCACCGTGCCCGCCGGGGAGACGGCAAAGAAAACTTCCTCACCAGCATAGGGCTGGAGCTCGGCAAACTGCTGATCGGTGAGTACGGCGTTCGGTATCCCCAGGTTGCGGGCCAGCAGCTGTACGTGGCTCACCATATTGCCCTCGCTTACCGTCATGATGCCACCTACGGGCTTGAGGTCAGCGGGGGGGCGGCTGAAGACGAAGATGTCACGGTTATTCACTTCCACCTCATCGGGCGTACCCTCGATCAGGTGGAGGATCCCCCGTGCGTAGCCGGCATTCAGGCCGCGCGCCTGCGCCTGGGTAGCGATATCTAGAATGGCGTTGCCCGATTGGCTGTTACGTGCCAGCCAGTCGCCGAGCGCACCGACGGCCTCCCCCAATGGTAGCAGGACCGAGCCGCGGATGCGATCGTCCAGGAAACCTAGCGCCTTGGGTTCGAAGGTGGCGTAGCGTTCTACGACCTCCGCGTAGGTGGAGCGATTAGTTGCCGTACCCCATTCTACGAACCGCCGGGCGTTGTCTAGGTATGCGTTGAGCATACCGGGCCAGATGTATTGGTAGTTCGGGTCAGCCAGCTGACTCCCCCCCTGCTCGAACTCCCAGAGCTCTACGAAGCCGGCACCGGCGGCGGCCTGACCGAGGTAGCAGATCTTCTCCATCTGCTGCCGGGCGGTCTGTGGCGACCAGTCTGCCGCACTCCGGAAGATCAGATCGCCTAGTTCATTATTGATGTCGATGAGCGCCAGCCGATGCTGTGCCCGTCGGGGAGTGATCGCCAGGTTGCTGCGAATACGCAGGCTGAGGTCAGCTGCGGCGGTCAATCGGGAGATCGACTCCGTGGACCCCTCCATAGCAGACTGCGCGTTGACAAAGGAGCGGATGAGGGAGCGCAGACTATCCGACTCGGGTAGTGCAGTGACCAGATCGGCGATGGTGGCCAGGTCGCTGCCCCCATAAGCCGTATCGATGTCTTCGACCAGTTGGGTGGCGGCGGCGTACAGCTGCTTGGACTTTAACTGGGCGTCGTGCTGTTCCATAAAGGCACGCACGGCGTCAGCATCCTCGGCGGCGGGGCGGCCGTGAATTTTGATGCGCAGTTCCATGAAGTCTGGATAGCTGTCCGCGATCTCCTTGGATTTTGCGCGAATGCGTTGGTTTAGGTCCGTATCGCCGCGGTGGGGAATATCGCGGGCAGCCTGCATGATGAGGTAGAAGTCGGTACGCAGCACATCGTCCTTAGCCAGCAGCCACTGGAAGAACTTACGGCCCCATTCCTCTTCATCTTCGACCTGAAAGGCGCCACGGTAGAAGCGCGCTTTTTCCAGTACCCAGCCGTTATCGGTGTTGGTCAGGTAATTGTTGAGCTGGTACTGCTTGAGGCGGCTATGGTCCATCCCGTCATCCCAAAAGTCGGCGTAGCGGGTATCGGTCAGGATCTGGCCGAAGTACAGCTGCTCGTCGCGCATGAGCCGGTCTACTACGGGCTTGTAGTCGGCGTGTTGGTGGGCGCTGTCGTCGTTCGGGCAGGGATCGCGGGCCGCCCGGATGCTTCCATCGGAGCAGAACCAGAATATGCCTTTGTAAGGTCCCCGTGGGTCGTTGCGAAACTCGGTGACAAGTTCCGCAATGCGCGTGGCTGATAAGTCGGTTTGCGCCGTAGCCAGGGTAGCGACACTGAGCAGGATCGTCAGACTGAAGGATCTGATCGACGGGGTAGAAAGATACATTAACGGGAAGCTTTGGGGCATAAGGTACTAGGCGAACACAAAAATACGCTATTGAGCTAACCGACCGGCTATGGCTAGTCTGTGAAGTAGGTCTGGAGCGGCGTTTACCCCCCGGCTACATAAATAGTAGGACCGAACACCACCGACAATCCTACCTTTAACGTTCAAATACGTGTTTATCCTGTGATCATACTGCGCATAATTGCTTACACCCTCGGTATCATCGGGGTAGTAGGCACACTGTTACCCTTCCTCCGGTACGATGATTGGTGGATCCGCGGATTCGACTACCCCCGGCAGCAATTGGTAGTAATTCTGGCTGGGTCAGCTTTGTTCTGGGGGCTGTCACGACACTACAACCCTACGCTTAACTGGACGGTGGGCATTATACTCACCGTAGCTGCAGTCTATCAGGCCTACCGCATCTACCCCTATACCCCACTGCACGGGAAGGACGCACGGAACGCCGAACGGATCGAGCAAACGGATGGTCACCTGAGTCTAATGATGTCCAATGTACTGCAAACCAATAAGCGTACCGACCTGGTCATCAATGTAGTTAAGGAGCAAAACCCAGATATTCTTCTAACGGTAGAAACCAATGAGTGGTGGGAGGAAAAACTCATGGAAGGTCTTGCCGAAGACTACCCCTACCGGGTACCCGTCCCCCTGGAAAACCTTTACGGCATGCACCTTTGGAGCAAGTATGAGCTCATCGACCCGCAGGTAAAGTACCGGATCAAGGACGATATTCCCAGCATCGACACGCAGATCAAGCTGGAGAACGGCCGCACGGTCGATCTACACTTCCTGCACCCCATGCCGCCCAGCCCCACGGAAGCCTACGCCAGCACCGGCCGGGATGCCGAGCTAGCTATGGTGGGCCTAGAAGTCCGCGACAAACCCGATCGCACGACCATTGTGGCGGGTGATATGAATGACGTAGCCTGGTCCCATTCATCGCGTCTGTTCCAGCGTCTCAGTGGACTACTCGATCCCCGCCGGGGCCGCGGCATGTTCTCTACGTTTCATGCTGAATATTCGCTACTACGCTGGCCACTAGATCATGTCTTCCATTCCACGGATCTTTCGGTGATCGAACTCAAGCGCCTCGACTACGTAGGTTCCGATCACTTTCCAGTATTGATAAAACTGAGCTACGAGCCGCAGCAGGATGAAAATCAGGGGGAAACGCCGGAGAGCGACGATCTGGAAGAGGCCGATAAGACTATCGATATGGGTAAACGGAAGGAGGATAACGCGGTTATCGAAGGGGGAGACTAATTAGCAAAAGGGTGTTACTTTTACATCGCGTCACCGGGAAAACTACGCCCGATGCAGCACTGCCTTCCGGTCCCAATCCGTAACTCTATGAAAAATGTCGTTTCTCAGCGCTTCATCAAATGCCACGATAAGCTCAAAGCAGAGAAACGCATTCGGTCTAGCCGGGCCTTCGCGCTGTCCCTTAACTACCTGCCTCAGTCGCTGAGCGAAATTCTCAAAGGCCGCCGCGACGTCACCATCGAGCTGCTACGTCAAAGCATTGCAAAGTACAAGCTTAACCCAGTCTACCTTTTCACGGGAGACGGGCCGATGTTTATGACCGAAGAGAGCAACCAGAACTTTCGCATCCTCACCACCATCACTACTCCGGACGCCGACGAGCTGATCGTACACGTACCGCTTCCGGCACAGTCCGTCTACGCCGCCGAATTAAGCGATCCATCGTTTGTACAAAGTCTACCTACCTACAGTCTGCCGGACTATAAGTACAAGGTCGGTACCCACCGGAGCTTCGACGTGCCCGGCGATAGTATGGAGCCTACGCTCTTCGAGGGAGATAAGGTTGTCTGCGCATTTCTGGAGCCCACCTTATGGCAGAGTGGGATTAAGGACAACTATGCCTACGTGATCGTGACACGAAGCGACGTAGTGGTCAAGCGGGTCCGTAATTTTCTGGCTGACAGCAAGGAACTGGAGGTGATCTCCGACAACAGTTTCTACGATACCTACCGTATTCCGCTGAGTGACCTCCGCGAGATCTGGTACGTCCGCGCACGCATCACCCCTTTCCTTCCTTCCCCCCAGAATATTCAGCGCTACGTTCACGACGAGATGAGTGAGCTCAAAGCTACCATCGCCCAGCAGGGCAAACTCATCAACCGTCTGGGGGTGAGTGTCGAGAAGGTCCTCAACCGAAGTAGTCGCGATCAGTAGACGACCACCCTACGCTGTATCCACTGTTCTTCATCCAGGACACGGAGGGTATACACCCCTGCAACCAAGCCTTTAGTAGTAAGCTTAAAATTGGCGCGCTTCACAATCCGCTTGCGCAGCCGCTTGCCTCGCGGATTGAGCAGCTCGATGTATACCTTTTCCCCCTTGAATAGCTTTCCTAGCTTGACGGTGTACTCCCGGGCACTTTCGGCACTGGGGATTAACGCTATTTGGTGCCGTCGCTTCATCCGTTGAAAGATGACTTCGTGGCTATAGCTTCGGGAACCATCCCGGTTGACCTGTTTGAGGCGGTAGAAAAACTTGCGACGAGTCACTTTGCGGTCGCGAAACGAATAGTCGACTACGGCCTCGTCACCGCCCCGGGCTCTAATGCGCCCTACGCTCCGAAAGACCCGTCCATCCACTGACCGTTCGATCGCGTAGTAGGCAGCCCTCCGCTCGTCCGTCTTGCGCCACTTAAGTTGAATACCCGTCGGCCCATCGGGTATGGCACGAAGATCACTGAGGTATGGTACGGTGTCAGTAGTGAAGGAAGCGACATTGCGATTCAATCGGAGCAGGGGTACGCTGACTACCTCCTCGTCCTGGTAGGTAAGACTATCGTGCAGTCCGACCAGGGTGACAACTGATTGTGCCTGAGTAATAAGACCACCAAGTAGCATTAAGACAATAAGTCCACATCGCAGCGGCAAAGTGGCAGAAGAAGTAGACGTACCAACCATGTGTAGGATTAACATCCAGCAATAAGATGTGAAGACTCCTGACGGCGTGTACCGCCATAGCTACCTGGACAACTAGTGATGATCTACTTCAAGTGTGAACATCATTAAATTTAAGAAGGCCGCTCCCTACCGGGAGCGGCCTTCTTTAAGCGTATAAACCAGATCCGGCTTACCGGACGGTGAGGCGCTGGGTCACGGTATGACCTCCGTCACTTACGCGTACAGCGTAGACCCCGGCCTGCAGACCAGCGGTAGGCAGCTTGAGGCGGGTGTTTCCAGCGGCACGAATCTCGGTGACCAGTTGGCCGGAGACGGTGAAGATCTGAGCGGTCACCCGTTCGGTATTCCAATCGTTACCGAGCTGGAGGGTCACCTCCGAGCCGGTAGCAGGGTTGGGGAACAGCGTGATAGCCGTAGAGCTACCACCGGCATCCACTACGATGACATCGGAGAAGGCTTCGGTACCGTCGAAGTCCACCTGCCGGATGCGGTAGTAATTCACACCGGCGCTGTAGTCAAAGTCACGGAAGCTGTAGGTAACCTCCTGGAGGCTATTGCCTGCACCAGCCAGACGGCCGATCGCGGTGTAGCTTCCTCCGTCGACCGAGCGTTCGATCTGAAAGTAGTCGTTGTCGGATTCCGTGGCGGTGGCGAAGTCAAGGTCGATGTAGCCGTTGCCGAGGCTGCCGGTGAAGGCGATGAACTCTACGGGAGCGGCGGCTAGGCAACCCTTACCGGGCTCGCCCGCACAGTTGCTTACGAAGGTAGGCTTGTCCTCACATCCTCCTGTGTTACCACTAATGGTCACAGCACTGTTCGTACCGTCGACGGCCTGACCGGCTACGATCACCTCACAGGCGATCTCACAGCAATCACTTAGGCTACTATTATTGGTCACGGTCAGGAAATCAACCAACTCATCTAAGCTACGAAGCCCTGCCAGATCACTGATAGCACCGGTACCATTAAGGGTTAAGGAGGCTGCATTGGTAAGTCGCCGCAATCCCTCTAGGCTAAACAGGACAGGAAGGTTGTTGATGGTGATGGCTCCCGCTACGGTACGGAGTCCGTTAGTAAGGTCAGTGGTACCACCAAGGCGCCCAAACGTTCCGAGTTGGGCGTTATCGGCAATAGTTAGGCTACCGGTCAACCCAGTAGTAGGGGCGAAGTTAGCGCCCATAGTTATCTGATTGTTGCGCTGCAACTGAATGGTGCCCGTGACATTTATGGGCTGTCCGCCGAGATTGTTTAGTGCAGCATTATCAGCGACGAGATAATTGCCTACGGTGATGTTGTAACTACGATCGAATATTCGCACAATAGTCTCCAACAAGGGGTTATTCTGAACACTTATTTCGGTCAGCGTCACATCACCGCCCTGAACACCTGCATTAATTTCGGTGCTAATCTCAGTCAGCGCGCTGTTGTTATTAATTTGTAGCTCATCCGTTACGGAAAGTCGGATCACGTTCGGTCCGGGAGTTCCGCCGAGCGTTTCCAGAGTAGGATTGTTGCTTACCCGTAGCACAGGTACAAAAAACCGTATAGTTCCGGCGTTGGCAAATCCGTCAATATTGGAAAGCGTTCCGTTATCCGTAACGATGAAATCGCCGCTGTAATTAGCGATTTGCTCAAAATCATCCAGATTAGTCAACGCGTCGTTATTGATGATGCGAAAATCACCTCCGATAGTTGCTAGAATGGGGTTGACTAGGGCAGAGACCAGTGGGTTGTTCTGCACGACGTACGAGGCACCAACGGAAGTAAGTGCGGGTAGATTCACCTGTCCCGACACATTCTGGTTACTACTGATCTCAAAAGTTGATCCTACGAGGCGTAGTGTGGAATTGGAGAGCGTGGTGATCCCGGAGTTAAAGTTATCGATGTCGAAGATCTGAATTCTTCCGACACTATCCAGGGCAGTAAATTGAGCGAGGGGATTGCCGATTGTTTGGTCATCCTCGTAGTTATCAATACCGAGATCCTCGGTAATTACCGCCAGCGTAGCCACGTTGCTAAAGTCGGTAAGTGGCTCGATCGGGTCGATATCAAAATTACCAACAAGCGTATCGTAGGTAGTGGTTGGCGAAGGCTCGAAGGCATCTAGATCCGCCTGCGTCTGGATCAGAACGTCACCGGTAAAGCTCTGTGCTGAGAGCGTTCCGCAGGCTAATAAGAGGCACAGTCCTACGGACATGCCAGAAATTTTTAATCCAGGGTATAGGTGACGCATAGCAATAGTTAATATGGTTTCAAGAAAGCTTTCGGGTTGATCACAGCGCCGGAAGTAACCGGATGATTGAGACAGGAAATGAGGTGTTAAAGAGGCAATAAAGGCAAGATACCGACGTCTTTAAGTCGTTACCACCGTTCTGTTGACGCTAAAGCACTACACTGATCACTGCTTATTAAAGGCATACGGCCTACCGGTGTTCACACTATCCGGCGTGCCGAGCACACTATACACACTCTTCCCTAGGGTGAGATGATGCATCTATGTACACATGCACAAATCTACTACCTGGGTAGGAGCTAACAAACTTCTGGCTGAAATTTATATTTGACCCCCGCTAGCGTTAGTACAGTAGCACAACCCGGTGACTCACCAGGGAGTCCGCCGTAAGCTCCACCAGGGGCAGTAACTCCACCCGACTGCCGGGTACGACCTGCACCCGCGATCGGTGTAGGCTGCCGCTAAAGTCCACCTGGGTGAGGCGGTAGTACACCGTGGCCTCGGAGGCTACGTAGTCAAAGTAGTTATACTCGTAGCCCCGCCGGGTAGTGCCGTGCCCCGTCACCTTACCCACTACTTTAAACTGCTGTCCGTCCTCAGACCGCTCTACCAGAAAGTGATCGTTGTCCACTTCCCGCACGGTATACCATTCGATCACTAGGTGAGATGAGCCGTTGCGGTTGATCTTAAAGGCAGCCAGGGATAAATTCGACGCTAGATCGGACGTAGGGGCGGATTGGCCGGCCAGCGGAGCTACACACAGCAAGACGAAGAAGGCTGCCGCGGTGGGCAGTATGGAAGAAATCGAACAGCGCATCGTGCTTTGGTTAATACTAATTAACGCAAAACTTTCTAACGCCGAATCCCCGGACAATAGTACCGGTCCGCACTATGCCCCTACCCTATTCCACGATCTCGTACGTCCAGGTGATCTCCACACCGCCGGCCTTCAGCATCATGCTCACACTGCATAGCTTTTCCATGCTTAGTCGACACGCCCGCTCAACCTTCTTCGCATCCAGCGGCCCCGCAAAACTGTAGTGCACTTGAATGGCGGTAAAGACCCGGGGCACCGTGTCGGTCCGTTGCCCGGTGACCCGCACCCTGAGGTCCTGCAAGTCCTGCCGCTGCTTCTGCAGGAGCAGCACGATATCAATACTGGAACAGCTAGCCACACTGGCCAGCACGAGCTCCATGGGGCGCGGCCCCTTACCCTGCCCGCCGATATCGGGGCTGGCGTCGGCCAGGACGGTGAACCCCTCGGCATTGGTAGTCTCGAAGAGGAAGGCCTCATCGATACGCTGAAGTTCCACGGTCATTGCTTAGGGTTTTACGGGGGGCTTTCCGAAGATGGAGCGGCCATCATTGACCTCGATCCAGTAGCCGTCGGGATCCTGCAGGTACACCTGCTGAACGCCGTCGGGCCGTCCGTTGGTTTCCATTGCCGCGCCCTGCCAGCTTTCAAAGGGGACGTCGAGGGTACGCAGCCGGGCCACAAAGCTGGCAAAATCACCCAGACTGATGGCCAGGTGTATCCCCTTCTGCAACCGTAGCTGACTGCGGTCGGATTCGATGATGTGCAGCGACATACCGTTGCCCAGTGCCAGCCAGCGGATGTTTTCCTTGCCCGTCCCGTCGTACACTTCCGGCAGATCGAACACCCGCTGGTAGAACGCCACGCTGGCGTCCACATCGTCCACGTTTATGGCATAATGATCAAAGCTCGCGCGAAAGGATCCGGATTCCAAACCGAACGCATCCGGGCGGGGTGCGCAGGATGCAAGGCATATACTCAGCAGGGCTAGGAGGAATAGACGCATGGTGATGGGGGGCTGTTGACTATACGAGCAGTGCGGCTTCGGTGTCCAGGGTGATACGTTCCTGCGCCAGTAGCGTACGGCGCAGGCCCGCGGTACGCGAGAATACGTAGGTGAAAAAGTAGCGCGCGGTCTGCACCTTAGACTGATAGAAGCGCTGATCCTCTTCGCCCAGGGGATCCTTACCCACGGTCATGGCGGATTCGAGCGCCCGGGTGGCTACGGTCGCTTGCTGTAACCAGGACCAAGCGATGACGTGCAGGCCGAAGTAGTCCAGAAATACGGTCGCATCGGCGAGGAATACCTTGGGGTCTTCTTCGCGGGCCAGTTGCAGCAGCTGCGCCATGACCTCCTGCAGTCCCTGCAGGCTTTTGCCCAGCGCGGTAGCCAGCTCGGCAATCGCGGGCTGGGCGGAGGCCGCCTTGATCGCGGCGAGCATCTCCTCTTTCAGGTAGCGTACGGCCTGGCCGTTCTGCATCATCACCTTGCGACCCAGCAAGTCTAGTCCGTGGATGGTAGTGGTACCCTCGTAGATCGAGTTGACCCGGATGTCGCGGAAGATCTGCTCGAGCGGGAAGTCGTCCGTATAGCCGGCCCCGCCCAGTACTTGCATACCAATGCTGACCGCCTCGTTCCCATACTCAGCCGGAAAACTTTTGGCGATTGGGGTGAGCAGTTCCAGCAGCAGATGCGAGCGCTCGTCTCCGTTGGCGCGGTAGTGGTCTTCGTACAAGCTACACTGAAGAAGCAGGTGAATGCTCCCCTCTACTACGGCCTTCTGAAAGAACAGCATGCGGCGCACGTCGGCGTGTTCGATGATGGTGACCTGCGGCGCATTAATATCCTTGTTACCGGGGTGGCGGCCCTGCGGCCGCTCGTTGGCGTACTTGAGGCTGGCGTAGTAGGCCGCGGAGGCTGAGCCGGCGGCCATCATGCCGGTACCGATTCGTGCCTCATTCATCATGAGGAACATGTGCTTGAGACCACTGAACTCCTGTCCTACCAGGAAGCCGCGGGTAGGCCCCTGCTCGCCGTACATCAGGTGAGCAGCTACGTAGCCCTTCTGCCCCATCTTGCCGTAGATGCCTGCCGTGGTGACGTTGTTGTCGGTTAGGTCATCGCCTTCGGGGACATGCTTAGGGACTACAAAGAGGCTTACCCCCTTCGTTCCCTTGGGTCCGCCCTTTTTGCGGGCCAGCAGCAGGTGTACTACGTTGTCGACTGCCGTATGGTCGCCGCCACTGATGTATATCTTCTGTCCGTGGATGAGGTAGGTACCGTCAGCCTGCTCCTCGTAGGTCGAGGTGATATCGCTGAGCGAGCTACCGGCCTGGGGTTCAGTCAGGGCCATCGTACCCTGCCAGCGCCCCTCGGCCATGGGTTTGAGGTAGATGTCCTTGAGGGTATCGCTACCGAACTCACGGATCAGGTTGGCTGCCCCGGTGGTCAGGAATCCGTAGGCGGCGAGGTTGCCATTGGCGGCTTGGAATATGAGTCCCCCGGCGTTATGTACCGTCAGGGGCATTTGCTGTCCGTTGTGCTCGTAGTCCCAGTTCGCGCTGAGCCAGCCGGCCTCCCCCATGGCGCGCATGCCCTCCCCTACTTCGGGCAGCACGTGTACCTCGCCATCCTGAAAGTAAGCCTTGTTCTTGTCCATCTCCTGGTATACAGGGTGGAGGTACTGGTCGGCCAGCTGCTGTGCGGCGTCCAGACTGAAGTCGATAGCCTCCTGGTCAAAATCCTGGAAGCGCTCGAACTGCCGGATCGAGTCCAAGTCCAGCACTTCGTGTAGGATGAAGCGTAGGTTTCTAGCGGAAATGTAGGACATGGATTTATTAGTTAATGCGAACCTGGAAAGCACGGCTCGGTGTACCATCCAGGTGGAGTTGTAAAAAGTAGGTGCCGCCGGCCAGGTCGGCTACCTCGAGCGTCAGCTCGGTCGTACCGGCGGGTTGCCGTGCCAGAGCGGTGCGCCGCACATTGCGGCCAAGCGCATCGTACAGGTCTACCCGCACATCCGTACGCGCGTTAAGCTCAAAGCGTAGGTTCAGGCGATTCTCAACGGGATTAGGATACACGGACAATCCATCCAGCTGCACAAAGTTCCGTACGGCGGTAGAAAGCTCCACCCCGAAACTGAGGTAGTCGATCTCGATCGTATCGTTGAAGCCACCGGTAGCGGCCTCGGGATAAAATACGAGCTGGGTAACGCGCTGGCCGTCGACCGTACAGGGTGCAGCGTCGGTGGTACAGCCCGTGCCGCCGTACCCGCCGTCCTGGTAGGCGGAGTATTCCAGGGTGTAGACCTTGAATTCGTCTCCGGCGATCACCACCGTATTATTATCGATACTGGTGTGCAGGTTCTGATCATCGATCAGATCAACACGAAGACTGCTGCTGTCGCCGCTCAGCGTACGTGCCCGGATGAACAGCTTGTTATCCGAACCGATCACATCAGCTTTTCCGTTTTCACCACCTACGGTATAGCGGAAGCTTCGGTACGCTTCCGCCGTACCGTCGCCCGCAATCGTCAGTACTCCATCGGTTACGCTGTAGGCAATACCCTGATCGGTGCCGGAGAATGCATCGGACGCACTGGTGAGGTCGTCACTATAATTTACGACGCCTGCGTCGGCGACAGTACTGGTATCAAGGGGTTGCCCAAAGCTCAGGTAATCGATGACGAGCGTATCCATGAACATGCCCGCCTCCGGTTCGGGATAGAAGGTGAGGGCTACGATGCGACCACCGTTTACCGGGCAGTTAGTGCCATCCGGGCAGCCCGTACCGCCGTATCCACCATCGGTATATCCGTCCGCAAAGTCGTAGACGTAGTCCTGAAATTCCGTTCCGCTAATGCTGGCGCTACGTCCAGCCAGGGTGGTGTGTAGATTACTGTCATCGACAAGATCGATGCGTAGCTTGACCGGATCGCCACTGGTGGTACGCGCTCCGATGTAGAGCTTATTCCCACTCCCCGTCACGTTGGCAGCCAGCGAGTCCGGTAGATCGTAGCGGAAGGTTTGGTACGGTCCGGCCGTACCGTCGCCGACTACAGTGAGTTCCCCGTCCATCACCGAGTAGGTGATGCCCGCGGGCTCCCCGGTGAATCGGGTTGCGGCTGTATCCAAGCCATCGAAGTAATTGACCACTGCTCCGCTGTCTGGGGCGGCAGGAGTGAACACGAAATAGTCGATGTTGAAGGGCTGGTCGCCGGTGATGTCTACCCGCAGTATCTGCTCTCCCGCAGCCAGACTCAGCACACCTACCGAAGAAAATTCCTGGAAGGTGCTGTAGCTACCGGTCCCCGCAGCCGGTACCGAAACACTGGTGGCTGAGCTGCCCCCACTGGCACTTACTTTAAGGCTGCCATTACCTTGTTCGCTAGCCAGTGCGGCCGATACAGCGAAGGCTCCGGCTTCGGGTACCAGCACGGTGTACTCGAGCCATTCGCCGCGGGCTACGTAGCCTACCGCGAAGCCACCACTTCCGTTGCCCCCTATGTCTACCCCTTCGTCTGTACGGTACTCATTGGGGATATTCTCGGCTTCTGAATCGTGGTACGCTACTTCCTCTCCCCCACGGTCAAAGTTCTCGGCCTGCAGGGTATCCGTGATGACGATCGCTGTATCACCGAATGGCGTCTGCTCACCGGCCAGCAACACCCGGGCGGGGTAGCTCTGCACCAGCGTTCCGTCCGCACGAGTAAAAGACAGCCGGTACCGGTAAAACGTACCGATCTCGACGTCTGTATCGGTGTAGCTACTGGTCCCTGCGGGCAGGGTGGCTACTGCAGCGAAAGCTGCCTCACCGACGGAGCGTTCCACCACTAGTCCGCCCCGATCGGAGCGATTATTCCAGCTTAGGGTGATCTCAGGGGTGATAGTATCTACGGGCTCCGCTGTGGTAGCGCGTACGTCAGTGGGGGAATCGGCGTACGTGTTTATGAGGATGTCCTTCACCTCTGGCCAGTTACCGGAGTCGCGGTCCAGGAGTCGGAACATGCCGCCATCGTCCCATACCGCAAAGGCGAAGCCGTAGCGCAGAGCTGCCTCGGTAAAGGCCGCGTAGAAACGCATGCGGGAATTGTAATCAGCCTGTAGTACGGCGCCGAACTCGCTGAGGTAAACGGGTACGCCGTTTTCAGTAGACCAGGCTGCTACCTTGGCAAATTTCTGATCCAGTAGCTGGTAGTCACTTTCACTGCCCCAGGTACCTACCCCGTTGAGCCCGAATTGAAACGGATCGTACGAGTGAAAGTATCCGATCAGGTACGGATCGTCGGGGATGCGCGCCACCAGCAATTCCTCTGCGTTGGAGTACTGGTACCCCCCGAAGATCACCAGGCGGGTCGGGTTGCTCATCCGAATGATGTCGAGCACACGCTGGTTGACATCATCCACCTGCGCTACGGTCATCCCGAAGGGTTCGTTGATGACCTCAAGGAGCAGCTTATCGGACTTGTCGCTAAAGCGCTGCGCTACCTGGGTCCAGATGGCATCGAACCGTGCCCGGAGTGTGGGATTGTCGTAGTCACTCTTCAGCCAATCCTCATGGTGGGCATTCAGCGTAATGAAAAGATCTCGATCCAGGCCCCAATCAACCACCTGCTCTACCCGATCCAGCCAGGCGGCATCGATGGTGTAGGGGGGCTCATCACCGGTGTGCTCGTCCCAGCGTACGGGCACCCGCACATTCGTAAATCCGGCAGCTACGTAGGCATCGAAGTAAGCTTCCTGCGCCGGTCCGTTGTTCCAGGCCCCTTCCGTAGGCGGCTCGAGGGTATTGCCCAGGTTGATGCCGCGGCCCATGGCGGCCACCGCTTCTGCAGGCGTGAGCTGAGCAGCCAGCTGGTGGGTCACCAATAAAATCAGGAGCAGACAACTCAGTGAACGTGAAAGCATAATGGATACGTTAGGTGGGCCGATTACTGAGGCGAAAGTAAGGCGTGGGCGGGGAAGTCCGGGTAGGGTATTTTGCCATACAACCACCCCGGGAGCTATCAAGGCGTCAGTGTATCTTTGCGCGCCCAAATAGGACCCCAGCTTGGCTAACAAATACTTTGACCTCATCGATCAGACCTTCTACTTTCCGCAGGAAGGATTTGATCTGACTGATGGCTACCTTACGTTCAACCGGATTCCGCTGATTCACCTGATCCGCAAGTACGGTACCCCGCTCAAACTTACCTATCTACCGAGCATCGGTCGCAAGATTAAGGAGGCGCGCAACCTATTCCGCCGGGCTATGCGCGCACAGGGGTATGCCGGTCAGTACAACTACTGTTACTGTACGAAGAGCAGCCACTTTGCGCACGTGGTAGAAGAAGCACTCGATCACGACGTGCAGCTGGAAATCAGTTCGGCGTACGATATCGATCTGATCCGCCGGTTACACGCCCGTAGTAAATTGGACAAGCAGATCAAGATCGTCTGTAACGGCTTCAAACCCGAGAACTACCTGGAGGGCATCGTGGGCTTGATGAACGATGGCTTTGAAAACGTCATCGCGGTGGTCGATAACGGTCACGAACTTGATTACTACGACGCCCACGTGCAGGGGGTAGCGAAGATCGGCATCCGCGTAGCTACGGAAGAGGAGCCGAACTTTGAATTCTACACCAGCCGCCTCGGGTTGCGCAATGGGGATGTGCTACCGCTGTTTCGCGAGCGGATTCGGGACAACCCGAAGCTGGAGTTGCACATGCTCCACTTCTTTGTCGATACGGGCATCAAGGATACGCTATACTACTGGGGAGAACTGAAGAAGGCCGTACGCCTCTACGGGCAGTTGAAGCAAGAAAGTCCCGCCCTCCACGCCCTGAATATCGGAGGTGGTATGCCGATCCGCAACAGCCTAGGCTTTGAGTTCGACTATAAGTATATGGTACGGGAGATCGTCAAGAACATCCTGGAGGCCTGCGAAGAAGATGAAGTGCCGGAGCCGGACATCTTCACCGAGTTTGGCAAGTACACCGTAGGGGAAAGTGGCGCGACCATCTTTTCCGTGCTGGCGCGCAAGCAGCAGAACGACAGCGAGATGTGGTACATGATCGACAACTCCCTGATGACCACCCTACCCGATGCCTGGGGGATCGGCGAGCGTTTTATCCTACTGCCCATCAATAAGTGGGACCGCGACTATCGGCGGGTCAATATCGGGGGGCTCAGTTGCGACAACTCCGATTATTACAATTCCGAGATCCACGAAAGTCAGGTCTACTTGCCGGTGGATAAGGATGGAGACGGGGAGCCACTCTATCTAGGCTTCTTTCATACCGGTGCCTACCAGGATAACATCAGCGGCTACGGTGGCATCAAGCACTGTATGATCCCAAGTCCCCAGCACATCATCATCGATCTGGATAAGGAGGGCAATCTGACCGATCGGCTTCTGGCCGGTAAGCAGACCGCAGAAAGCATGCTCCAAATTCTCGGCTACTAGGACGAAGTACCTTTACGGAACCGGTTGGCGTTCTCATCATCACTACCCGATCCAGGATCATGATACCGGTAGCGACCCGCAGTATATTTATGAAACCAATCGAATTACCTTCCAGACGCACCTACATCTGGGTACTAGGTGTAGCTGCATTTTGCGCTCTTGCCGTAGGAGGTACCTTTCTGATTGCTGAGGTCAATGACTTATCTGCCGGCACCTTCACCCGTGATCCACTGGCTATCTCTAGCCTGCCCTGGTATACTGGTTACCTGTCCCAACTTACCGCTATGTGCTGGGCGGGGACCAGCAGTATAGCACTCTTTGCAGGTACGGTCTCCAAGCGGCTCGGACGCGTTAGCCCATCTAGCGATCTGCTGATCTACCTCGGCGCATTTGCACTGTTGATGGGTCTGGACGACGTCCTGATGCTGCACGAGGGGCTGGCTAAGACCGTCGGTATCCCGGAGGAGGTGTTCTACCTGACCTATGCCGGACTATCAGCGGGCTGCTGGTGGCTATACCGCGGCGTACTGGAGCACACCCCGTATCTGCTCTTGCTGGTTACGCTGGCTTGTTTCGCGTTGTCGGTCCTGGACGATGTAGTGGGCGTACCGCTAGTGGATCCCTTCCTCTTCGAAGATGGCTTTAAGTTTATGGGTGTAATCAGCTGGCTGGCATATCATTACCGGCTGGGGCTGCTTTGTTTACGTATAGACCCAGCGACAACCTAGCTCTGAATTTTTTTGATCGCTGCCATCGCGAGCCGCTCGGGCACGAAGGGAATAAATCCCTTGATCGCTACCGCGAGGCCTATTTCGGTGATCACCTCCAGGCGGCCGGCTTCCATGGCGGTGTAGCCCTGGGCGGCGGTCGCCTGTGGGGTAGCTGCACTTTCGAACAACTTGGAGTCACTCAGGCCGGCCGTGTCGGCAAATCCAGTATCAACGGCACCCGGGCACAAGGCCGTCACGGTCACGCCACTACCCTGTAGTTCGGAGGCGACCCCCTTACTCAGCGAGTTGACGAACGCCTTGGTGGCAAAGTATACCGCCTGCATGGGGCCTGGCATGAAGCCGGCGGTACTCGAGGTGTTCAGCACTTTTCCCTTACCGCGCGCTACCATACCCGGCAAAAACAGATGCATCAGTTCGGCAACGGCCCGCATGTTCAGCTCCATCATACCGCTCAGGAGCGACCACTCCTGCTCGACGAACTGACCCGCCCCGCCGAAACCGGCATTATTGAACAGGTATTCGACGGTTAATCCATCGGCCTCCACGGCCTCAAACAGTTCTTGACGCGAGGCAGTCTCGGTGAGGTCCTTGGCCATCACCAGTACGTCTACGCTAAATTTTTGTCGTAGCGATTCGGCGAGCGTGTTTAGTTCGTCTTCCCCGCGGGCTACCAAAATGAGATCTCGGCCCCGGCGGGCGTGCTCGTGGGCAAGCGCGCGGCCGATGCCGGAACTGGCACCGGTGACTAGTCCAATATTGTTCATGATTCAGCTTTTTGGGTAGCGTGTGCCAAGCGGGTAAACATCTTTCTAACTTCGGCCACACCATGTAGACTATAGCGAGCTGCGGTGCGCCCGGAGCCAACCTTCACGCTCACTCCCCAGTCGGGCAGCGCGCGGAAGATGTCCTCATCGGTGCTGTCATCTCCAATTCCGAGTACGAAGTCCCACTTGGTCTTGCCGACGAAGTACTGGGTAGCCTTTCCTTTATTTACACCGGCGTTCTTTATTTCGACGACCTTATGTCCCTCAAGTACCTGAAGGTCCTGATTCTGAATGAGGTAGGTAAGCATATCGCGAAACTCCCGCACCCGCTTATTGCCCAGGTCGCGGTCTATGTTTCGGTAATGCCAGGCCAGGCTATAGTCCTTCTCTTCGATGAAGGAGCCGGGTGTGCGACTTACCAGGTTCTCGAGTAGTTCGTTGACCTTTGGCTTCCACCCGTCTACCACATTGGGATTGAGCGACCAGACTCCTCCCTCCTTCATCCACACGCCGTGCTCGGCAGCCATCTGGACGGGCAGGTGACCGAGCCACTTTTGTAGCGTCGTTTTATCGCGTCCGCTGTTGATGACCACCGTGTTGCGGGAATCTTTGGCGAGTGCGGCTAACACGTCGAGCACTTCATCGTCGGGGCTTACAGCCTGAGGGTCGGGATCGAAGTCCATCAGCGTTCCATCGTAGTCGATGAATAGGAGCCGCTTATCGGCCTGCTCGTAGCTGTCCGTCACGGCATCGAGTGCTTCACCACTGAGGTGCGTCGTGTTATGCATCTTGTTCTTCTGTTGTAGTTTTTGCTGTTCTTTGATGAAGGTAGCCGCCCAGTGCTTTACGTCGTACTTGCGTAGACTTTCCTGCATGACTTCCAGTCGCTGTTTTTGCTCGTCTAGCGGCATTTCCAGGGCTTCGACTAACGCCTGCTGGATCTCGCGACTACTCTGGGGGTTAACGGTGATGGCTCCGTCGTTCAGTTCGTAGACCGCACCGGCCATTTCGCTCAGGATAAGCACGCCGCGCTTAGAATCTTCCTTGGCCGCAATGTACTCTTTGGCTACCAGGTTCATACCGTCGCGTAGCGGTGTGATGAGGGCAATGTCCGCCTCCCGATACAGGGTGGTGAGTGCGGCGAAGTTGACCGAACGGTAGTAGTAGTGGATGGGCATCCAGTCGAACGTACTGTACTCGCTGTTCACCTGACTGACCAGGACGTCGACTTCCGCCTTCAGACTCTGGTACTGGTCCACGCCAGAACGGCTGGGTACGACGATCATGATCAGATTGACCTTGCCGATGTACTCCGGGTTGTAGCGGATGAACTCACCAAAGGCTCGGATCCGGTGGGGAATCCCCTTGGTGTAATCGAGCCGGTCTACACTCAGTATAATTTTTCTACTGGCGTGCAGTCTACGTATTTCACCGCTGGCCCGATCGCTCTCGGCATCTACGTCAGGATCCGCATACTTATCGTAATCGATGCCCATGGGGAATACATCTACGTTGACCTGCCGGTCGTCGATGGTCAGGCGGCCAAACTCGTGCTCGTAGCCCGTGATCCGGTAGGCGGCGGAGAGAAAGTGACGCATATACCCAAAGGTGTGGAAGCCCACCTGATCGGCCCCCAGAATACCATCGAGAATCTCCTTCCGCCACGGCAGGATACGGAACACCTCGTAGCTTGGAAACGGGATATGCAGGAAGAAGCCGATACTGATCTTGGGAAACTTGGCCCGGATTAGCGCCGGTAGTAGCATGAGCTGGTAGTCATGCACCCACACCATGTCGTCTTCCCTGAGGTGCTCTTCGACGGCCTGAAAGAATTTGAAGTTCACTTCCTGGTAGGCCGCCCACATCTCGTCGTTGTACACGGTGTACTCGGTAAAGTAGTGGAAGTGGGGCCAGACCGTCTTATTGCTGAAGCCCTCGTAGTACAGATCGATCTCGCGCTCGGTGAGAAAGACGGGTACCAGACTGCGCTTAATCAGGTCGTTCTTAATGGCTTCGCGTTCCCACTCATTGGCAATGTCCTGGCCGGGCCAGCCGATCCAGATCTTGTTGTAGCTATCGTCCAGAGAGTTCAGGCCCGTAGCCAGTCCACCTGCGCTGGGATGATAGTGCAGTTCACCATCACTGCGATTGACGGTAATGGGAAGTCGGTTTGATATGATAACTAGTCGGGACATGCAGTTCAGTGTAGTGTGTCAGGTAGGGCGGGAGTAGGTTGCCCTCATCCAGTGGGGCGATTGTGGGGAAGATACCTAAAAAATAGCCATTTGTCGGGCATCCGGCAGCACCGCCGACCGGTCCTCCGTCAGCGCAATCTCAGAGGCTTGCCGGTCGGGTAGCCAACGTTTTACGAGCCGTAAGCGATGTGTATACTGCCGGCAGCCGTAATCGAATATGCCGAAGTGATCCAGGCCATCCAGCCGCACGTAACCGTGTACGTGGAGTACCTGACTGTGGGGCAGGATCAGGCCCAAATGGCACACCTTCCCCTGCCCCGTATCGAAGAAGGCTAAATCGCCCTCCTGACACTGTTCTACGAAATCTACCGAACGGCCCCCGGATAGCATGCCGCCTACGGTATATGGTAGTACTATACCTAGCATGCGGTACAGTAACTGTATCAGTCCCGGGCCGTCGATGCCAGTAGGGGTACGTCCACCGACCAGTTGCGGTGCATACAGCCAGCGGCGTGCCAGCCGGATCAACAGATCACCACTTGCATCTACGGCCTCCGCACGTAGTACCTGACCGGAATAGACGAAACGCTGCTGTAGGTGTAGCGACTGCAATCCATCGTATTCCGGCAAGCGGGCCCCGAAGGTAACGGGCAGGCCATAGGAACTACACAGCATAGCCTGGAACAACTCGAGCGCGAAAGCCGGCGCGTCGCACTGTTGTTGCCAGATCTGCTCCGGTACGGTCTGCAACTGATCGAGGCGTACGTAGCCTTCCAGTCCGTCCTCAGCGCGCTGTACCGTGGCGTGGTGATCCTGCTGCATAAGCAACCGGACCGGTTCGCCGAGTAGCAACTGACTACGCAGGGGCGCGTCATCGCGGGGCTGCGAGCGGATGGCCGCTGCCGTGTACTTACCGATCGCAAGACTACTAGGGGGCATGGCGGCAAGATACACGTACTACCGACGGTACCGGAGGGGGAAGTTGTACTACCTTTAGGTCATGTATCGTTTTGTCCTAGCCGCTGTGCTGACGTCCTGCCTGCTACCGTCCGTTTCGCTGCGGGCGCAGGACGCGTACTTCGCGCAGTTCTTCAGTTCTCCTTCTACGCTGAACCCGGCACTCACCGGGCTCTTCCCCGGCCGGTACCGGGTAGCGATCAATCACCGCAGCCAGTGGGGGCAGGTGCTCCAGACACCCTATAGTACCTCTGCCTTCGCGGCCGATTTTCACTATGCCCTTAAGCCTAAACAACGGGGCAGCGATGCCTTCGGTGGGGGCATCTATTTCCTCAACGATCGCATGCCGGAAGTAGGATTCGCCAGCAATCAGGCCATGCTCTCGGCTGCCTTCCATAAAACCCTGGACGCGCGTGGAGAAAAGGTGCTGAGCATCGGCGGACAGGCAGGCGTAGTCCAGCGCAGCCTAGGCTACGGCGACCTAAGCTTTGAGGATGAGTTTGACGGTCTGACGACCTTCGTGCCCCGGTCGACCCGCGAGATTCTTCCGGAGAACAGCGTAGCATTCGGGGACTACCAACTTGGTCTTAACTACAGCCGCTCCCCTACGCGTCGGGAGATCGGTTATCTGGTGGGGCTAGCCGTGCACCACCTCACTACACCGGAGCAAAGCTTCTATGCCGCGCTCACCGCCGAGGAAGATGTACAGGTCACCAACACGCTCTACCGTCGGTATAGTACCTACCTCAATTTTCGTATTCCTACCAATCAGAATACCGAGTGGTCTCCCCGTCTGTACTATACACAGCAGGGCCCACACGCCATGCTACTGCTGGGTTCTACGGTCCGGCTACTGACCAGTGACGCAGCTAGCAGCGCCGTGCACCTGGGGGGGTGGGCGCGTGCGGTCAAAAATCAGGATGGTTTTGGCCCGGAAAGTCTTACGGGGCTTATAGGCTTCGAGGTCAGTGCATTTGTCTTCGGGCTGAGCTACGATGTGAGCCTAAGTCCGGCGGAACGCAGCCGGCAGTTCCGTGGGGGATTAGAATTCAGTGTTACCTACACCGGTCAGAGTGAGGAGGATGAGGCCGTCCCCTGCCCCAAGTTTTAATCTAGGCAGATACTAAAGGCGTTACCTATGTATTTAATAGGTAGTCAACCTCCACCTGATGAAAGTTTTGCTATCCCTACTGTTCCTGTTTTCCCTACCGCTCTCGGCGCAAGTCGAGTGGCTGAGCTGGGAGGAAGCCATGACCCGTCATGCTAGTGATCCCAAACCCGTCCTGGTCGACGTCTATACCGACTGGTGCGGCTGGTGTAAGCAGATGGATAAGAAAGTCTTTGCGGACAAGAAAATAGCCAGCTTTATCAGCGAACACTTCTACGCTGTAAAGCTCGATGCGGAACAGACCGAAGACATTATTTACGACGGACACACCTTCAGCTACGACCCTACCGCCGGGCGGCGCGGGGTCCACGCCCTGGCCGTGGCACTACTTGACGGTCGCATGAGCTACCCAAGTGTAGTGTATCTGGACGAAAACCGCAACCGGATCACCATCAGCCCTGGTTTTAAACCCGCCGAGCGGTACATCCATGAGCTGCGCTACGTGCAGGAAAAGCACTGGGAATCGATGAGCTATCAGGACTATATGGACCAACTGAGTAAGTAGCGAGTTGGAATGTAGCATAAAGTCTGCCCACCTGCGCTAAATGTGTGTTTGAACGGCTCAACGCGATAAAATTCCCCTAGAATTTGTTAACAAAATTATAAAATTGAGCGATTGTTCCCTCGGTTGTTGTCTCTTACACCACAGAAGGGGGCCAGTTTCGGGTGATTAACTGCATTTTGGGACACCTTAGCGATTATCAGGCATAAATGGTTCGAAAATCTACCCGTTAAGAAACTTCTCATACCCCACACCTGTGGGGTGTACCCCACGCTTCACTGCACTACATTTGTATTATCGACGGCAAGGAAATGTTCTTGGTCGATGTTTGTGTCTCTCATTTATAAACCTTTTTTTCGGGAGTGCGGATTTTTATCTCACGCCTCTTTCGAAGTGTTTGTTTTGGACGCTGTTCGTCCCAGTTAACTAGTTTCTCAGACAATAGACTTAAAGACTTACCTAGACCCACACGGTGCAACGTGTGGGTCTTTTTTGTGTCTGGTCCCCACGTTCGTGGGGTGTGTGCCGCCTGACGCGGTGCGTTACCTTTGTAGCACGGCGCGAGTATATACGCTGACCGTCAGTATTGTCTCTCTCTCATAAACCTACTCCCCCACCCCGCATGCCGAAGCGCTACCTCCGTTCAGTCGGCTGCACCCATCCTACGGACCGGACCACCCGGTCGCAACAAATTATTACGGTAGTTAGAAAGTGTAATATTTCGGCCTCCACCACTGTGTGGGGGCCTTTTTATTTATCGTTCGGCACCCCACGTAAATGGGGTCGGCTGCTACCCTACGCTACGTTTTCCCTACAGATGCGCAGCACATCAAAGAAATTTATTCCACTATTCCACGCTATATGCCCCCCTTTTGGTTGCGGTGATCGACCGCTTTATACGGCGATCCACTGAAGATAGTTTTTTAACGGCGATAGGCGCCGTAACGTTTTGTTATTATGGTAGTTAGAAAGCTTTATTTGGACCCACACTTCACGGTGTGGGTCTTTTTATGGACTGAGAACCCAGTGACCCGGTTTTCGCGTTTGTAGGGCTATGTATACGCAGCTCACTTCTTCCCTCCACCTCCTGCTGGTCCTTTCTCTCAGCTTGTCACTCTGCCGCTGTGCGGACGGACCACCCGCAACTACCAGCGCGGCGGTTGCCACGGCGCCGACCGTCAATGGTCAACCCATAGCTACCGATACCGTCGCCTCTGACCAGATCGAGTACACGCTGGAACAGAATCCGGGAATAGCCACTGCAGAACCATCCGTGAAGGAAGCACAGATCGAAGTAGCCCGCGCGAAACCCGCTACCCCGAAGCCCGTTGCACCTCCCGCCCCGACTAACACCGCACCCGCACCCGCGCCCGCGCCCCCTGCTGCACCCGCGGTCCCGGCCGCCCGACCGGCCAGTAATGCACCGAACCATAGCGCCTGGAACGACCTGCTGCAGCAACACGTTGCGGCTAGCGGACGGGTAGACTACCAGGGGTTCCAGCAGGATGAGCCCAAGCTGGACGACTACCTTGGTACGCTGGCTCGAGAGACACCCGGGCCAAACTGGAGCCGCCAGGAAGCGCTAGCTTACTGGATCAATGCCTATAATGCCTACACGATAAAGCTGATCCTGGACAATGACATCCCGGCCAGCATCCGTGATATCGAAAAACCCTGGGACCAGCGCTGGATCAAACTGGCGGGAAAAACCTACAGCCTGAACCAGATCGAACACGATATCGTGCGCCCTACCTTTAAGGAGCCCCGTATCCACTTTGCGCTGGTATGTGCGGCGAAAAGTTGTCCGCCCCTGCCGAACCAGGCCTTCACGGCTGAAAACTTGGAGCAGCTACTGGAGCGCCGCACCCGTGCATTCATCCGTGACGAAGAGCGCAATGTGACGCAGGAGGCTGTGGTGCGCGTCTCCCCACTGTTCGACTGGTACGCGGAGGACTTTGGGAACGTCAAAGACTATTTAAATAAGTACCTGGCGACGGAGATCCCCGCAAGTAAGGAGATCACCTTTCTGGACTACGATTGGAGCCTGAACAACTAGTGCATCGGGCCGGGGGTATTTACCTTGCGCCATGACTAAGATGAAGAAGGTACAGCCCCAGCTGCCCTACGCTGCCGAGGCGGGGTTAGTGAATGAATCCAAAACAGTCAATACCCTTCGCTACGAAGACGTCTACTACGATCACCAGCCGGGACGTGTCACGAGCGTCGAACGGGAGGGTACGCAGACCTTCGTGCTGGCAAGTGCCGGCAAACTCGGACTACGGATCGAAGTATGGAGCGACGATGTGATCCGCTTTTTTTACACCTTTGGCGGGCAGGTCGATGACTTCAGCTACGCCCGGGATCCACAGGCGCGCATACAGGCTGCGTCGATAGAGTTCGAACAGACGGACACCCACAGTATACTTACGACGGCTAATCTGGAACTTCGCGTACGCACGGTGGATAGCAGCGTAAGTATTACGGCGCGGGATAGCGGTCAACTGCTGCACGAATATGCTGCCCCGTTCTACGCCCGCACTACCCTGCTACGGGGCCTGGACCAGATGCGCTTGCAGTTTAAGACAGATCGCGAGGAAGGCTTTTTTGGACTCGGTGATAAGGCCTGGGACACGGACCTCAATGGCAGATGCCTGGATAACTGGTGCAGTGATTCGTTCGCCTACGGACGGGAGCGGGACGCGCTGTACCGGGCCATCCCCTTCTTTTACGGACTGCGCGATGGCAGCGCCTACGGGGTGTTCGTGGACAATAGCTACCGCAGCCACTTCGATTTTAACAGCAACCGCGATGATCTGGCTACGGTCTGGACCGAAGGTGGTGAGTTCGACTACTACTTTATCAACGGTCCGGCACTGGATCAAGTGGCGCAGCGGTATGCTCAGCTGACGGGCCTACCCGAGCTTCCGCCCCTCTGGGCGCTGGGCTACCACCAGTGCCGTTGGAGTTACTACCCGGAAAGCCGCGTTAAGGAGTTAGCCGCCACCTTCCGGGACAAAAATATCCCCTGCGACGCCATCTACCTGGATATCGACTACATGGACGGCTACCGTTGCTTTACCTGGAATAAGGACTACTTCCCCGATCCCAAGCAGATGATCTCGGAGCTACGCGATGATGGCTTCCATACGGTGGTCATGATCGATCCGGGCATCCGCGTTGATGAGGACTACCCCGTGTACACGGATGGTATTAAACAGGATGCCTTCTGTCGCCGCAGTACCGGCGAGCAGATGATCGGTCCGGTGTGGCCTTCGGAGTGCGTCTGGCCTGACTACACCGACCCCGACGTACGCGACTGGTGGGGGCAGCTATACCACGAGCTGTACGTCGAGCAGGGCGTAAGCGGCTTCTGGAACGACATGAACGAGCCGGCGATGTTCAAGGTCAACTCGCTGACCTTTCCGCTGGACGTGCGCCACGATTTCGACGGCCACGGCGGCGACCATAAGAAGGCCCACAACATCTACGGCATGCAGATGACGCGTGCTACCCATGACGGACTCAAGGCACTGCAACCGGCCAAGCGCCCCTTCCTGCTGGCGCGCGCCAACTTCAGCGGCGGACAGCGTTACGCTTCGCTATGGACGGGTGATAACGTAGCGAGTTGGGAGCATTTGGCGCTGGCTAACAGCCAGTCCCTACGCCTGGCCATCAGCGGCTACAGCTTCGTGGGCAGTGACATCGGTGGGTTTGTGGACGATCCTTCGCCCGAACTGTTGACCCGCTGGCTCCAGTTGGCAGTGTTCCATCCGCTGATGCGGGTGCACAGTATGGGCAACAATACGGACGGAGCGGCCGAGACGGAAAACGAAGAGGTCAAGAAGGCAGAGCGGGAGAACCGGCAGGATCAGGAACCCTGGGTGCACGGCGGCGAGCACACGCGGCGCAACCGGCTGGCCATCGAGATGCGCTACCAGTTGCTACCCTATCTGTACACGGCCTTTCACCACCACATCGCTACTGGCACTCCCGTGCTACGCAATCTATTTTTCTACGACCAGCACGATCCCAGGTGCCGCGAGTACGGCGACCAATTTCTGGCCGGTAATGACCTGCTGGTCTGTCCGGTCATCAAGCCAGGTATAAAGACGATGAACATCTACCTGCCCCGGGGGGAGTGGTATGACTTCTGGACGGGCAAACTACATGCCGGCCAGCAAAAGCTTCGCGCTCGGGTCAAGGCGGACCGGCTACCGATCTTCGTACGCGCGGGTGCCGTACTGCCCACCGTAGAGGCCGTACAGCACACCGCTGCCCTACAACGATTGGAT
Organism: Neolewinella maritima; assembly: GCF_923081025.1. Classification (GTDB taxonomy): domain Bacteria; phylum Bacteroidota; class Bacteroidia; order Chitinophagales; family Saprospiraceae; genus Neolewinella; species Neolewinella maritima. Next base: position 1,877,269 of record NZ_CAKLPZ010000001.1, read on the forward strand.
ACCCTGCACCTGTCGCTATTCCTGGCCGATCGCGGGGAAGGCACCCTGTACTGGGATGCCGGGGAGGGCTACGGATACCAGATCGGTCAGCACTCCACGCGAAGCTACCGGGTGGAACGGAGCGGACAACAGATCACGCTATCGCAGGTGGTAGACGGTCAGTTCAATGCGTCCTTCACCCAGGCTAATATCCGTCTGGTCGGCCTGACCCACGCGCCGGGCAAGGTGACCGTGGACGGTGAGCTGCTCCCCCACGCGCTGCAGTTCGACCAACGTACGGCTTCGGTTGTTGTGCCCTTTAACTTCCGGACCGTAACCATCGAGTAGGCTATCGCCGGCGGCAAACCCCTCCCCCACTATGTTTACAGGAATTATCGAGGCCGCAGGCACCATCACGAACGTCAGGCGCGAGCACGCCAACGTGCACTTTACCGTGCAAAGCCCCATTAGCGGTGAGCTGAAGGTAGATCAGAGCCTGGCTCATGACGGTGTCTGCCTTACCGTGGTCGCATGCACTAAGGATACCCATACGGTGACCGCCATTCAGGAAACCCTGAACCGGACCCGCCTGGGCGACTGGGAGGTCGGAGGTATCGTGAACCTGGAACGCGCCATGCAGGCCGGCGCACGTTTAGACGGCCACATCGTGCAGGGCCATGTAGACACCGTGGGCGAGTGCCTCCACGTCGAAGAAAGCGGCGGCAGCTGGTACTATACCTTTCGCTACGGCACGGATGACCTACTGGTCGATAAGGGTAGTGTATGCGTCAATGGCGTGAGTCTGACGGTAGTAGAACCCACCGACGACACCTTCAAAGTAGCCATCATACCCTACACGCATGCGCACACCAACTTCAAGGAATTGCGGTCCGGGAGTGAGGTGAACCTGGAGTTCGACATCATTGGCAAGTACATCGCGCGGCAGCTTGCAGCATACACCAAGCCCTAAGATCTAGCAATAGAATGCTCGCCTTAGGGGGATCCACAACATTAGTGTACCTTTCAACATGTAAAGAACACGTAATAGATGGACATGAAACAAGCGCTACTCAGTTTACTTTGCCTACTCTCATTCGCCGGCATCGCACAGCAGCCGGACCTCGCCCACCCCATGTACCGGCAATCGGTCAGGCCCACTGCACTGCTGACCAACAAGGCCGTGCCGGAGACGATCCTACCCGTGAGTATCGAAACCCTGGACTGCGCCAACGAAGCGGTGACGTACCTACTTAACGATACCCCCGGCTACTTCACCGGCACCAATGACTTTCTGGTGGAGGCTAACATCCAGCGGTTCATCTACGAAACCGATAGCGCCTTTCAGATCAACGAGGTAGGCGTCGCTTTTTCCACCATCGACTCCATATTAGACCCCACGCGTACGATCACTGCGCGCATCTACAATGACATCTCGGCGGACAGTACCCTGGGTAGCCTTCTCGGCGTTAGTATGGAAGTACCCGTCAGCGATCTGCTGGTCGCGGATACGTCTGGCATCCGCTTTACGCGATTCCCCTTTCCTGAGCCTGTCGTAGTGAGCCGCGACTCGTTCTGGGTCTGGATCGATCTATCAGATATTTACGAGGCGACTACGGGTGGGGACGTAGGTATCTACAGTACCCTCGATAGCTGTGGTGACGGACGCAACGCGTTTTTGTACCTACCGGGTACCGGTGGACAGCTTACCATAGCCTCTTACGAGAACATTGGGGCAGACCTGGAACTATTTATGCTCGCGGTAGTGGACCAAGAAGTCACCGTGGCTACCCGTCCAGCCCTGGCAAATTATCAAGCTACGGTGTCACCAAATCCTACAACCGACCGGTTTACCATCGCCTTCACGGTAGCTGGTACCGGGCAATATCGCGCATCGCTATCTGATTTACAGGGGCGGACACTGCGGTCCCGACCCTTTGCGCCACGCAGTGGATCGGTGCGCTTCGACTGGTCGCTAGCTGATCTACCCCCCGGAGTATACCTCTACAACATCGACGGGCCCCAAGGCCGCCAGTCCGGCAAAGTGATCAAGCGCTAGCCGGCCAGCTCCAGCAGGCCATCCGGCAGGTTCATGACCACGACCTCATCGTCCTCTCGCACCGCGACGACCAGGTTTTCGTGCAGTGGAATGTACAGCGTCTTGCCCTCGTAGGGCACCTCGGCCAGGTAGTGCTGCGGCAGGTCCATGATGTCTTCGATGGGTCCTAATAGGGGGTAGCCCTCGGCTTCGATCCGGTAGCCCAGTAGGGCGTCCCAGGGGGTGACCAGTTCGTCCACTTCGGCAGTGACCTGATGCTGCGGTAGCCACAAGGGTTTGCCGGATAGCAGACTGACCTGCTCGCGGGTAGTGAAGGTATCCAGCAGCACCGTGAGCTTGCCCCCCTCCCGGTAGTTCTTAACGAAATACGGTATGGCTGGGTCGCCGATGAGCACCGCCTTGGCCCGCAGCAGATCGTCCAGGTAGACTTCCTCTACTTGCAATCCCAGTTCTCCCTTGATGCCGTGTGGCCTACCCGTACGGCCTATCTCTACCAGTTCCATCCGTTCTTCAGTTTTGCGCGCACGCCGGTGCAATGATTAGTCAACGAGTAGCGCCTCGAGGCTGAGCGCTTCCCGGAGTGGACCGACGGTGGTCAGCTTCTTTTCAGCCACCGCCCGGCCCGCACGTGCGCAGGTGGGCCAGTCTTCGCCGGCCACGTGGGCGGCCAGAAAGCCGGACCAGAAGGCATCCCCCGCTCCCGTGGTGTCTTGTACATCGACCGGCCGGACGGGCAGACTGAAGCTCCCTGCCTCGCTGACTACGTAGCAGCCCTCCGCTCCGAGGGTCAGGCATACTACCCCTGCCCCGAGGTCGAGGAGGCGTTCGGCGGCGTCCTCCTTGTCGTCCAGTGTCTCGTCGAACAGGCGCACGAAATCTACATCGCTGCACTTGACCAGGCTCTTTTTGTCGCTATCCGCACCGAGACTCAGGTAGCTATTGATGACCCACATCGCACCCAGCCGATCGGGCCAGATCTTACTGGCGTAATTGACATCGATACTGAGCCGGGCACCGGCGGCTACCGCGCGGGCCGCCGCCTCCAGGATTGACGTGCGGGCGGGGTCGCGGCTCAGTGCGAAGGCCGTAGTGTGGAAGATCTTACAGTTCTGCAGGTAGGCGTCCGGGAATTGCTTGATGGTGATTTCCGCATCAGCGCCCCGATAGGCTTCGAAATTGCTGACGGCTTTGCTTTTGGTCACCAGGATCAGCGTGGTAGGTTCGGCGGCCCCACTGAGATGTTGTATGTCGACGTTTCGCTCCCGCAATTCATCCCGTAGCAGGGCGCCGGTATCGTCGTTACCTACGGTGGCTACCAGGCCGACGCTGCAGCCAAGCTGCCCCAGGTTCATGGCCAGATTGGCCGGGCTGCCCCCGGGGAGGCGCTGGTAGGTAGCGGCGCTGCGAAAGTCTTCGCTGTACTCGGTACTGATAAGGTCGACGAGTACTTCGCCGGTACAGATGATCTCGGGGACTTGCATTGCCCAAAGTTAGCAATTCCCGGCACCTGCGGCCGCGGCTGTAGTACCTTTAGCGCATGACTGGGATGCATAGCGTACTGATCTCCGTGGAGGAAGTGATCAAAGCCCGGCACCGGCTGCGCGGCGTGGCCCGGGAGACGCCCCTCATGCGGTCTACCCGCCTCAGTGAGCAGTACGGCGCCCAGGTGTACCTGAAGCGGGAAGATCTGCAGGAGGTACGCAGCTACAAGATTCGCGGCAGTTACAATAAGATGAGCTCCCTGACCCCCGATGAGCGCGAGCGGGGCGTAGTCTGTGCCAGTGCCGGCAACCACGCCCAGGGCCTGGCCTACGCCTGCAAGGCAATGCAGGTGCGCGGCACGATCTTCATGCCCGTAGTTACACCGGCCCAGAAGGTGCGTAAGGTGCGCATGTTCGGCGGCGACTACGTGGAGGTCGTGCTGATCGGCGATACCTACGACGATGCCTACGCCGAATCCATGCGCGTAGCCGAGGAGCGGGGACTGACCTACGTACACCCCTTCGATGACCCCAAAACGATTGCCGGACAGGGCACCGTAGGACTAGAGATCCTGGACGCGGCTACCCAACCTATCGATATGGTCGTACTGGCCGTGGGGGGTGGTGGACTGAGTGCGGGCATCGGCAGCGTGTTCCATCAGCTGAGTCCCGACACTCAGCTCATTGGCGTGGAGCCGGCCGGAGCACCGGCCATGTACGAAAGCATCCGGCAGGGGCAGATCGTGACGCTTGATACCATCGATAGCTTTGTGGACGGCGCAGCCGTGCGCCGCGTGGGCACGCATAACTTTCCGATCGTAGCCGCCACCTTCGAACGCATCGAACTGGTGGACGAAGGCAAGGTCTGCGGCGTCATGCTGGACCTGTACAACGAGGACGGACTGGTCGTGGAGCCGGCGGGTGCCCTATCCATCGCCGTACTCGACCAGTTGGGTGACCTACGGGGCAAGCGGATCGTCTGTGTAGTGAGCGGGGGGAACAACGACATCACGCGCACCCCCGAGATCCAGGAACGGGCACTGATGTACGCCGGACTGAAGCACTACTTCATCGTGCAATTTCCCCAGCGGTCGGGCGCGCTGCGCGACTTCCTGGACGTGCTGGGACCGGACGACGACATCACGCATTTTGAGTACACCAAGAAGCATAACCGGGCCATGGGTCCTGCGCTGGTGGGGATTCAGCTCGGGCAGCGCGGCGGCTTCGAGCAGTTGCTGGAGCGCATGAACGAGCGCAAGATGCGCTTCGAGCACCTGAATGATCAGCCCATTCTGTTTGAGATGCTCATATAGTAGAACCAAAGGGGGGTAGTCAATTGTCTCCTCGCTATGGAAGTACAACTAGCCTGCCCGAAGTGCGAGTGGCAGCCGGACGGTCACGCCCACTGGGTGTGCGACAACTGCGACACCCGCTTCGACACCTTCGAGACCACCGCCATCTGCCCCAGCTGCAAGAAGCAGTTCAAGGATACGCAGTGCATCGAGTGCCGTGAGTTCTCCCCCCACCTGGAGTGGTACCGCAACCTGGATGCCTGGCTGATGGAGCAACTGGAACGCATCCGTGAGCGGGTGCTGTCGGACGCCTGACCACCCAACAGTTTGTTACATTTACCGGCCTAACCCCCTATTGTGTTACATAACCTAAAACTTATTTCCGCCGGAGCCGGTAGCGGAAAAACATACCGCCTTACCGAAGAGATGGCCCAGCTGCTGACCAGCGGCGCGGTGCGTCCCAACGGTATCATCGCCACTACCTTCACCCAGCGGGCCGCCGCCGAGCTCAAGGAGCGGGTCCGGGTGAAGCTTCTTCGGGAAGGGCTGACCCAGGAGGCCAACGCGCTGACCAATGCGCTCATCGGTACGGTGCACGGCCTGGGCGTCAAACTGCTACGGCGGTTTGCCTACGAGGCCGGGGTGAGTCCGCAGGTAGATATCATCGCCGATGGTGACGACCAGCGCCTGTTCAACCTCAGCATGGCGGCGGTCATCAAGCTGGACCAGATCCGGGAGATCGAGGGGCTATGTGAACGGCTGGGACTGAGCGCCAACGGAGAGAAGTACAACTGGCGCAAGGATGTACGTGGTCTGGTAGAAATCATCCGCGGCAACAACTTCAGTAAGGAAGACATCGCCAAGAGCAGGGCTAATAGCTGGACAACGCTGCAGGCCTTCCTGCCGCCGGCCCGTGAGGACCTGACGCTGCAACAGTACCACACCCGCATGCAGCGGGTACTCAAGGAGACCTTCGAGGCACTCTTCGATAATCCCGCGGACAGCACAAAGAAAACGGAGTCGGCCGCCGTGGGCCTACGCAGCGCACTTGCCCAACTGAAGCAGCACGACTACCTACCCTGGATCGAGTACGCCAAGATGGGGCGGTTCACCACCTCCGTAAGTGCGAAGAGTAAAGAGCTCGTAACGGAGTTGGAAGCGCTCGGTCAGGAACACGCTGCCCTCGCCGCCTTTCAGGACGACCTGAAGGGGTACCAGGATATGATCTTCGACTTTGCCCGGGATAGTATCGCCGAGTACGATAGCTACAAGAAGAACCGGGGCCGCATCGACTATACCGACATGGAGGTGCTGGTACTAAAGCTCCTTGATCACCCCAGCGTACAGGCTACCCTGAGCCGCGAGCTGGACTTGCTTATGGTCGATGAGTTTCAGGATACCTCTCCCATTCAGCTTGCACTCTTCCTGCGCCTGTCGCAACTGGCCAAGCAGAGCGTTTGGGTAGGTGATCCTAAACAGTCGATCTATGGCTTTCGCGGGGCCGAGCCCCGGCTGATGGCAGCCGTCATGAACGCGAACGGCCCCATCGATCCAGCCAACATTCAGCGGGACAGTTGGAGGAGCCGCGAAGACATCGTGTACACCTGCAACAGCTTATTCGTCAGCGCATTTCCGGAGTTCGGCGCCCAGGAGGTCGCGCTCGAGCCGGTACGCAGTCGCGCAGGCTCCAAGTACGCCCCGGCTGAAAGCAGCGAGCTCAGCGACACCGCAGGACTCATCCACTGGCACTTCGCCATCGAGGGCGGTGGCCGGTGGAAGGCGGCTTTCCTACACGACGCCCTGGCTAAGGCGATCCGGGAACTTCTGGCCGCCCCACCCCTCATCCTGCCCAAGGGAGAAACCACAGAGCGCCGACTACGCGCCGGAGACATCGCCGTCCTTTGCCGGACCAACTACGGCTGCCGCGACATCGCTGATGCCTTGGCTAAGCAGGGACTGTCCGCCGCAATTGCCCGCACCGGTCTGCTGCGCACCGCCGAGGCTACCCTACTCCTGGCCTGTCTGAAGTATATGCTCAACGGCAGCGACAGCCTGTCGGTAGCGGAGATCATGCTACTCGGCAGTCGGCATAGCCTGCCCGAGATCATTGATCACCGGATGGATTACCTGGCCCAGACCGAGGAACTAGACACTGCCCCCCCCTGGGCTGAAGACGACAGCCTGCTACGGGAGTTGGAGGCGCTCCGCAAGATCACCTCCGAGCACTCCACAAGTGAAATGCTCAATATCGTCCTCGAACGCATCGATCTGCGCCGTATCGCCGTAGCCTGGGGTGACGGTGAGCAGCGCCTCAGCAATGTAGACGAACTGCGGCGACTAGCCGTAGCCTACGAAGACAACTGCCACCGGCAGTACCGGGCCGCCTCTCTGGGTGGCTATTTGCTGTACCTCAACCAGCTGGTCCGCGAGGAACAGGACACCCAGGGGGCCAGCGAACGGCCCGACGCGGTCAACGTACTCACCTACCACCGCAGCAAGGGCCTGGAGTGGCCAGCCGTGATATGCTACAACCTGGAGCAGGGCCTGCGCGCCGATCTGTGGGGCCGTGCCGTGATCGCCGACGATCCCGACGCGCCGGTCGATCTGTCTGCTCCGCTGGCCAATCGCTGGCTGCGCTACTGGGTGAACCCCTACGGCAGACTCAGTGGAGGCATTCCCTGGGTAGAGGAATTAGAAAGCAGTGACTGGCAGGCGCAGGCTACCGAATCCGCCCTGGCCGAAGAAGCCCGCCTACTCTACGTAGGCATGACCCGCGCCCGCGACTACCTGATCCTTCCCACCGGCAAGTACGGTGCCCCCTGGGTAGACCGCGTATACGGTCGGGGCGGCAAGGAGACTATCGTACTGGAACCCGGCACCACCGAGACCCCCTTTAGCTGGAACGACCGCGATATCGACAAGACCAATCGGCAGTTCGTAGAGCCCATTTCTCAACCACGGACCGCAGCAACCTACTCCCCCCTACCCTTCCTGTCCGGCCAGCGGCCCGGCCGTACGCCCCACGCTCCACAATGGGTCGATGAGGCCTTCATCCTGGACACCTTTGGGCCGTGCAGTAGCAGCGAGCCGCTGACTTACATCCAGCTGGACGAACCGGATCCTGCTACGGACTTACGACAGTACGCCCGCTGCGCTAGTGCATTCCTGGCCGGCGATCCCCACGGCGCGGACCGCTCGTACCGCGAAGAGGTCGCCCAGGCACTGCTCTACGATCACCAGCCCGGCGGCGCGATCGATGTAGCGCAGCTGCTTGCACAGTCCGACTCCTACAACGACTTTACGGAAGCCCACTGGCCCGCGGCGAAGATCCATCGTCACCTCGCCCTGCGCGGACAGGTCGGTCAGCGATACTACGACAGGCAGGTGGACTGGTTGGCCGTACTTCCGGATGACAGCTGTGTACTGATCCAGGACGTATGCACCGCCCCCAAGCAATTTCAGCAGCAGATCGGTATTCGCCTGGCCGAACTGCGTCTGCAGACCACCCTGCTGGAGCGTCTGTACGGTAAGCAGGTCACCTCAGCCTTTTTACATACGCCGGCTACCGGATGCCTGACTGAACTCGTACTATGACAATCCTGCTGCTTGCCGCTACCCCTCCGGAGATCGCTCCGACCGTAAGCTGGTTACGGCAACAGGCCAGTCAGGAAACACTCAACGTACTACACTTCCCGCGAGTGCAGATCGAGGTCGTATTCGGGGGGCTTGGCGTGGTATCTACCGCCTATCTACTGGGTAAGCGATTTGCCACCCAGCCGCCGGTACAGTTAGCCATTCAGGCGGGCATCGCCGGTGCGCTGGATCGCTCGTTGGCCTATGGTCAGGTCGTCAACGTAACTAGCGAACGCCTGGGCGACTGGGGGGCCGAAGACCGTGATGGGAGCCTGCTGAGTCCGGCCGATATCGGCTTTCCGCCCGGCTTCCCCTTCGACGCTACGGGTAGCTTGCGGCCACCGGGACCCGCTGCTATTCTCCCCTTCACTACGGCGGCCGGCCTGACGGTGCAGCGCGCTACGGGTTCGGATGCAAGCATAGCCCGACTGCGTACTCACTTTCCAGATGCTCAGGTAGAGTCCATGGAGGGAGCAGCCTTTTTCTATGCCTGCCTGGAGGCCGGGGTGGATGCACTTCAGTTACGCGGCATCAGTAATTATGTAGAGGCGCGCGATCGCAGCAAGTGGCAGCTCACCCCGGCCATTGAAGCGGTGAATGTAGCCGTGCAGCAGGTGCTGACGCCCTTCATCCACTAATTTTTCATCTCTACCCGTGCGGTGGGCCCCATCATCTCGTTGCGCAGGGCTGTCTGTCGGGCTACGTTGCGGGCCACATTGAGCCAGGCTTCGCGGACGGCCTCGTTTTCCTTATCCAGCACGGCGGGCGTGCCGGAATCACCCCCCTCCCGGATCGATTGTACCAGGGGAATCTGCCCGAGAAGCATGCTGTTACTTTTTTTGGCCAGCGTCTTACCGCCGCCCTTCCCGAAGATGTAGTACTTATTGTCGGGCAGTTCGGCCGGAGTGAAGTACGCCATGTTCTCCACCACTCCGAGCACGGGGACGTTGACTGATTCTAGGAAGAACATATTCATCGCTTTGACCGCGTCGGCGAGCGCTACTTCCTGTGGGGTAGTGACCATTACCGCGCCAGTCACGCTGACGACCTGCACCAGTGTAAGCTGTACATCTCCCGTGCCGGGGGGTAAGTCTACAATGAGGTAGTCCAGCGGGGGCCAGATCGTCTCCTCCACGAACTGCTTGATGATGCCCGCCAGACGGGGACCGCGCAGCACGACGGCCTGCTCCGGTTCGATGATAAATCCGGTGCTCATGACGGGTAGTCCGTAAGCATACAGCGGCTTGATCTTCGGCTTGCCGTACACCTTTTCGACCTGGGGCTTTTGGCCCTGCAGGCCGAGCATGGTCGGGGCGGAGGGACCGTAGACATCCGCATCGAGCAATCCGACCGCGGCGCCCAGTTGCTGAAGTCCCAGGGCCAGATTGACCGCTACGGTACTCTTCCCTACCCCACCCTTACCGCTGGCTACGGCAATGATATTTTTGACGTGCGGCAGGGGATTGCTCTGCTGGGGACCACCCCCCTTGCCCGCCTGGGGCGTAGCGGCGGGGTTCTGCATATGCACGTGCACCTGCGCGCCTGGGTAGACCGATAGAATGGCCTCCTGGCAGGCGAAGTTGAGCTGTTGTTTGTAGTCGGCTTCGAGCTTCGGTAGCTGGAGGGTGAAGGACACGTTGGGTGGTTCCACCTTTAGGTGGAGGACCATGTTGGCGGTGATGATATCCTGGCCGGTCTGGGGGTCGGTGACGGTGGCCAGGGCCTCCGCTATTTTGGCTACTTCCATGGGGTGAGTTTAGTGACGATCGTCAGAGCTCGACGATGGTCACGCCCTCGCCGCCCTGCTCGCGGGGGGGCGTGGTGAGGGTGAATTCGTGGGTGTATTCCTGTAGTTTTTGTCGCACGGCGCGCTTCAGTGCTCCGCTGCCCCTGCCGTGCACGATGCGCAGTTGGCTGGCGTTGGCCATCAGGGCCTGATCTACGAAGGCCTGCATGGTATTGAGCACTTCCTCGTAGCGCATGCCGCGCACGTCGAGCTTGTTGTCAAAGGCAGCTACGGCGCTGATGTTACTGGTTACGCTGCGTTCACGGCGCAGTGCCATGGGATTGTCGGCGTGCTCGATATCGCGCAGATGTACAGTGAGGCGCAGATCGCCTACGATAACGACGGCTTTCTTGCGGTCGATGGTCTCGATGGTGCCCGCCGCGCCACCCGTGCGCAGCTTGACGTAGTCCCCCTCCTTAAAGGCGGTTTTGGCCTGCTTGCCCTTGCGGGGCTGGTAGTAGATCGACTCCCGCAGATCGGTGACCTGCTCGCTGATCTTTTCCCGCTCTTCGCGCAGGGCTTTGGCTTGCTCCTTGGCCTCGTCGATCTTCTTCTCTTCGCGCAGCTTGCGGATCAGGGTTTCCATCTCCTTGTTGTACTTGGCGGTCTCGGCGAGCGCTTGTTCTTTGGCCTCCAGCTTGAGCCGCTTGCGGCGCACTTCGATGTCGCGGTGGAGCTCCTCGTAGGTGCGGGTCAGGGCATCTAGCGTTTTCTGCTTCTGCTCCATGGTCTTGAGGTGCGCCTCAACCTCCTGTTTTTCCCGCTGGAGATCGACCAGCAACTGATCTACGGCGCGCTCGTTCTTGCCGGCCCGTTTGCGGGCGTGGGTGAGCACCTCCTGGGGCAGTCCACTCTTCTGCGCGATCTCAAAGGCGTAGCTGGAACCCGGTCGGCCCACCTTCAGCTCGTAGGTCGGTGATAGGGTATCCTTGTCGAAGTTCATCCCTCCGTTAACTATGCCCGGCGTCTTGTAGGCATAGATCTTCAGGTTGCTGTAGTGGGTGGTGATGACACCGTACACCTGTTTGGCGTTGAGTCCTTCGAGCACCCCTTCGGCAATAGCACCGCCGAGGGCCGGGTCAGTACCCGATCCGAATTCGTCAATTAAGACCATGGTACGCTCGTCGGCCGACTTGATGAATTCTTTGGCATTCTTCAGTCGGCTAGAGTAGGTCGACAAATCATCCTCGATACTCTGTTGATCGCCGATATCCGCGAACAGCCCACTGAAGATACCCAGCTGAGACTCTTTGTCCACGGGCAGTAGCATGCCTGACTGAAGCATCAATTGAAGCAGGCCGACCGACTTCATGAGGATCGACTTACCGCCGGCGTTCGGACCGGACAGCATCAGCAACCGATTTTTGCCGCTCAGCTTGAGGTCGAAAGGCACGGTTTCTCTACCGTATTGCTTATTCTTTAGGTAAAGTAAGGGGTGGCGACCGTCCACGATCTTGAGCGTGGGCCGGTGGTCTACCTTGGGGCGCTCAGCCTTAAGTTGTTGGGCAATGCGGGCCTTAGCCTGCACCAGGTCAAAGTACGCGATCAGGTCGCGGTAGCCGGTAATGTGGTCCACGTATGGCCGGAGCTGGGCGGAAACCTCGCGCAGGATCCGGTAGATCTCGCGCCGCTCCTCCTGCTGGTAGTCGAAGATATCGTTGTTGATACTGATCACCTCATCGGGTTCGATGTAGGCGGTTTTACCCGTGGCGGACTCATCGTGAATAATACCCCGGATCTGCCGCTTAAACTCGCTCGGCACGCTGAGTACACGGCGGCCGTTGCGCAGGCTCTCTACGGTGTCGGACAAGTAGCCCGCCCGGCGGTATTTCTCGATCACGGACCGGAAGGCCTTCTCCACTTCCCGCTGCTTGCTGCCGATGAGTCGGCGAATCCGCGACAGGTCTTCGGAGGCATCCGACCGGATCACGCCCTCTGCGTCGATCACCGCTTCGATGGCGGCGGATAGCTCCGGTACGTACTCGACCTGTCGCACCACAGCGTAGAGGTGCTCGTACTTAGCCTGCCTAGCCGGACCCTGAAAGAATGCGAAGAGTTGTTTGGCTTGTAGCAAGAGTACATTAACCTTAGCCAGACCACTTTCTACCAGCACATAGCCTTCGACGCGCAGGGCGCGAAGTTCTTCTCCGATATCGTCGTACGCACCGATCGAGAACATGCTTTTTTCCTCCGTCCCCTGCCGGAACTCGGCGACCTCATCCAGCCAGCGGTTTACTTCGGTGACTTTGGTAGAGGGCTGCAGCTCACGGGCCGCCGCACGGCCCAACTCCCCCTGGCACTGCCGCTCCAGCAGGGCTAAAACTTTATCAAACTCTAATTTCTCGAAGGTGTCTCCGGGTAGTAACTGCATAGCTGGTCGTGGTGCCCCTTCCTAACCCCCGAAGGGCGGGCTAGGTTGCTCAGTCTTCGCGCCGGCGGTTCTTCAGGCGGGGTTTATTCCACTCCTCCCGTTGCGCAAAGTTCACGACATTCTTGATCATCGAGATCATACCGAGGAAAACCAGGTAGCCCACGGTCACCACGAGGTAGATCCACTGGTACGATCCGGCCTCCGTGATCTTAAGTCCACTGAACGCCCAGGCCAGCAAACCTGCACCCACTGCCAGACCCATAAAGCTGTACATGCTCCGTCCCCAGTATTTGGCAGTATTCGGTGCTGCGGCGCTCAGGACGGAATTAAATAAGGCGAAGAAGAGCATGAAGCTCGCCGCGCACAACCACGGGAAACGGTGGGACACACCGACGGTGTTCGTACCCGCCACGATCAGGCTGAATACATCGATGACGAATACCATCGCCAGGATGACGGCGGCCTGTAAAAGGGGATCCACCCGCTGCTCAAAAATCGATCCTTGCGAAGTCATAGGGTTCGGTTTACGGGCTAACAGGAGGGGCGACATTTTGTTACACCGATGGGCTCGCTTCCGGCTGGGCCTCGAACGTACTCACCCACTCGATCGCCTCGATCACCCGCCGGTGCTCCCGCTGTCGTTCCGCGTCGGAATAGCCGTAGGCCGCAGCGAACACATCGATTACCTCGTCCAGCACCGGAGCAATACTGGGCATGTCGAAGTACAGCCTGCCCGACCGCCGCTCCACCCAGTCCAGGGGGTACAGCGCCAACTCGTGCTCGATACACCAGGCTGCTTCGGCACACGCCAGCCGACTCACGTCACTGCCCTCGTCGCGCAGCTTCGCCATCGCGATAATGGTGGGCGACTGCTTGCCGTAGTTCGCCACCAGGTAGCCTGCCCGATCCGGCGTCAGGCTGGCCGCCTTGAGTTGGGTGGCGATCTCTTTTTCGTACCGCAGTACTTCATCAAAATCGGCGAAGGGGCCACCCGTCAGACCGATCTTGCGCGTAGTGGTCTTACCCAGCGAATCGCCGTCTTCGCTCAGTTGCTTACCCAGCCGGTCCACCACCCGCTCGGCCATCTTGCGGTAGCCCGTCAGCTTACCGCCGGCGATACTCAGTAGGCCCGACTCTGATTCGAAGATCTCGTCCTTGCGCGACATTTCCCCCGCAGACTTCCCTTCCTCAAAGATCAGCGGCCGCACACCCGCCCAGCTGGACTCTACGTCCTCTACGACCAGGTTCACGGAGGGGAATATGGCATTGGTTGCGTCGAGTAAGTACTCTACATCCTCCTGGTAGACCGGAATGGCGTTAGGATCACCCGTATACGGGGTGTCGGTAGTGCCGATATAGGTGCAGCGTAGCCGCGGAATAGCGAATAGCATCCGTCCGTCCGCCACATCAAAATAGCAGGCATGCGCCAGCGGCAGGCGTTCGCGGGCTACCACGATGTGCACTCCCTTACTGAGGAACAACCGCTTGTTGTTCATGCTCTTATCGATCTTACGCAGATCGTCTACCCAGGGGCCCGCCGAGCTGATGACGTGCTCGCAGCTGATCTCGAATGCGCGGTCCGTATGCCGATCCACGCACTTCACTGCACTGATATGATGTTGCTCGTCGTAGGCAAAGCCCGTGGCTTCCACGTAATTCACGGCCAGGGCGCCATTCAGCTCCGCCGTTTTCACGTTCTCGATGGTCAGACGCGCATCGTCCGTACGGTATTCGGCGTAGAATCCACCGCCGGTCAGGATATCCCTGCGCAGCAGGGGTTCGGTGTCCAGCGTTTCCTCCTTGGTGAGCATGACGCGCTTGTCGTCGCCCTCCACATCGGCCAGGAAGTCGTACACCCACAGCGCCATACTGGTCGTCAGCTTACCCAGCGAACCACCCTCCACCAGGGGTAGGAGCATCTTTTCGGGGCGCACCAAATGGGGGGCCAGCGTATGCACCACGGCACGCTCCTGTCCTACTTCACGTACCAGTCCAATTTCCAGATTCTTGAGGTAGCGTAGTCCCCCGTGGATCAATTTGGTCGACTTAGAGCTGGTACCGGAGGCAAAGTCATTGCGCTCGATCAGTGCCACGTTGAGTCCGCGGCTGGCAGCATCCAGGGCCACCCCGGCCCCCGTTATACCACCCCCCACGACCACCAGGTCGAAGGGTTCGGTAGCTAATCGATCAATTTTTTCCGTGCGTTGCCGGCCAGCGTCCATAGTAGAGCGTATTTAGTACAGGTGTGCGGGGCCGCGGGTGCAGAGGTTATCTCCACTACCCGCCGTTCCGTGTTCTGCAACGCAAATTTTGCCCTATAGTTAAACCCGAGCCGGTATACCGTTACTCCGCGTTCTCGGGGCGCAGTCCGCGGACCGTCCGGCCGGCCTGCCACATCTCGCTCTCGTTGAGCTCGCGGAGCTCCTCTTCCAGCTTTACGCGGTAATTTGACTGGCTATTCGAGTCGATACTTCGCTGGGCTTCTTCGCCGCTGGCTACACTCTCATAGAGGTCTTCGAAAACCGGCTTCACGGCGTCCCTGAACTTGTCCTTCCAGTCCAGTGCACCGCGCTGAGCGGTGGTGGAGCAGTTGGCGTACATCCAGTCCATGCCGTTCTCTGCCACCAGGGGCATCAGGCTCTGGGTAAGTTCTTCAACCGTTTCGTTGAAGGCCTCGGATGGTGTGTGTCCATTGGCACGCAGCACATCGTACTGGGCCTCGAAGATTCCCTGGATCGCACCCATCAGGGTACCGCGCTCCCCGGTCAGGTCAGAGTACACTTCGCGCTGGAAATCAGTCTCAAACAGGTAGCCCGACCCCACGCCGATGCCCAGCGCGATCACCCGCTCGTAGGCCCGGCCGGTAGCATCCTGCGCGATGGCATAGCTGGAATTTAGTCCGCGACCTGCCTTGAACAGGCGGCGCAGACTGGTTCCGGATCCTTTGGGAGCAACTAAGATGACATCTACTTCCTCGGGAGCGATGATCTTCGTGCGCTCATTGTAGGTGATGCCGAAGCCGTGGCTGAAGTACAGGGCCTTACCCTTGGTGAGGTAGGGCTTGATCCGCGGCCACACTTCGATCTGTGCCGCATCCGAGAGCAGGTACTGGATGATGGTACCGCGGTCGGCGGCTTCCTCGATGGGGAACAGGGTTTCGCCGGGTACCCATCCGTCCTTCACGGCTTTTTCCCAGGAGGCGCCTCCCTTACGCTGCCCCACGATCACGTTGAACCCATTGTCGCGAAGGTTCATGCTCTGACCCGGGCCCTGTACCCCGTAGCCGATCACGGCGATCACCTCATCTTTAAGCACCTCACGGGCTTTATCGAGGGGAAATTCTTCGCGGGTGACCACCTTTTCTTCCGTGCCACCAAAATTCAACATTGCCATAGGTACCGATTTTCGTTAGCGACAAATATGCAACGCACCCGCGCGACCCGCACCACTAAACTCCCCGCCTTTTACGATGGCTAATTTGCCGCTGCTACCCCAGCCTCTACCTCCACCTGATCGATAACCACCTCGCTGAAGCGCTGGTGGCCCAGCAGGTAGTAGTGGAGGGCGATGCTATCGGACACCCGGCCGGCATCCGTACGCGGCGGGCCCACCCGGGCTAGCTCGATCTCACTGTTCCGCCGGGCACGCCGGTAGACCCACAACGGTAGGTTCGCATAGAAATGAAGGTGCGCCCGCAGGATCGAACCGATGTGACCAAACTTACCCTGAACCAAAAAAAGGAGTGCCGCGGCGCCGTCGAGCAATAGCCGCACCGGTACCCACCAGAACAGCCGACTCGTCTGCTCATTCTTGAAGCTGGTGACCAGCGTATTCCGAAAGTTCAGGTAAGCCTTGCGGGGCGAATCGTAGGCCAGGGTACCACCGCCGACGTGATATACGGTAGCCGCCGGCTCGACCATGATCTTATAGCCCGCCCGCTTCATGCGCCAGCATAGGTCGATCTCTTCGGCGTGCGCGAAGTATTCCGGCTCGAAGCCCTGCAGGGCATGGAAAACACTGGCGCGTACGAAGAAGGCGGCACCGGTAGCCCAGAAGATCTCGGCGGCACAGTCGTACTGCCCCTCATCCCGCTCGGTGTGCCCGAACAGGCGGCCGCGACAGAAGGGGTAGCCCAGAAAGTCCAGGTAGCCCCCGGATGCCCCCGCGTACTCGAAGCGTTCCGGATCGTGCTCGGCCAGCACCTTCGGCTGAGCAGCGGCTACCAGGGGATCGTCGAACAGTGGCAGCACGGCACCGAGCCAGCCCGGGGTAACGCGGACATCGCTATTGAGTAGTACGTATACCTCGGCGGTGACCTGCTGTAGCGCCTCGTTATATCCTGCCGCAAAGCCTAAATTTTCGGCCAACTCGATCACCTCAGTTTCCGGATGCTCGGCCCGTAGGTAGGCCACCGAATCATCGGTACTGGCGTTGTCGGCTACGATGACCCGACAGTTAGGCTCCAGGTTGGCTACTACGGTCGGAAGATAGGTCTGTAAAAAGCCGCGTCCGTTGTAATTGAGGATCACTATTGCGGTATCCGGATTGTCGGAATCGCCGGCCTCTGCCGGTGCCGTCTCCTTTGCCGCCAAGGCCCGCCGCGCGCCCACCTCGTCGCGCTTGAGCTGCTGCTGCAGAGCCTCCAGGCTCTTCAGGGGTAAGTCGCCGCGCAGGTGCTCGACAAACTCGACGGTGAGCTCCGTATCGTATAGGTCGCCGGAAAAGTCGAACACGTTCAGCTCGATGGTCGTGCCCCGTCCGTCTTCCAGGGTAGGTCGGTTGCCGATGTAAAGCATTCCTCCGTAAACACGGCCCTCGATACGGGTCCTCACCGCGTAGATTCCCTTGGCGGGCACCAGCTTGAGGGGGTTCACGCACTGCAGATTAGCGGTGGGAAAGCCCAGCGTACGGCCGATTTGCTGTCCCCGAACGACCCGGCCGGTGAGTTCGTACGACCGGCCCATCAGGCTTCTGGCTCGGCTCACGTTGCCGGCGAATAGTGCGTTGCGAATTTTGGTGGAGCTGACCGTGATCTGGTTCACTTCCTGGGCGGCGATCTCCACCACCTCGTAGCCATGATGGGGTGCCCAGTAGCGGAGGAGCTCCACATTGCCGGCACGATCCTTACCGAAGTGATGATCGTAGCCAATGACGATGCGGTCGGGGGCAAAATAACGGACCAAAAATTGCTCGATGTATTCCGTCGGGCTTTGCTGACTGAACGCCAGCGTAAAGGGCACCACTACCAAGTGGTCGATACCCTGCTCGGCGCAGAAGGCTGCCTTTTCTTCAGTGGTAGACAGTAGGCGCAGACTGTCGTCGTCGGGCCGAAGCACGGAGCGCGGATGGGGATCGAAGGTGATGACGATACTCTCCCCCTGCCGGACCTCCGCCATCCGGCGGATACGGGCAAGGAGCTGCTGGTGACCGCGATGGACGCCATCGAAACTGCCGATAGTCAGTACCGCACGGTGGAAGACCGGCAGGTCGTCAAGCTGGTAGTGCGTGATCACCCCACAAAGGTAGTAATTAGACGGTCGGTGCCCAGCCCTGTTCGTACTCGCGTTGCCAGAGCGCCATAGCGGCTGGGTTATCAATGGGCCGCCCGGTTGCGGGGTCGCAGGTGATCACGCTGTTCGTACGCTGGGCCATATTGCCGAGGTGACAGATCGTGACGCTGGGATTTGCATCCGCGATGTCCGAATTGAGTGCTTCGTCCGCGTTTACGCTCCGGATGAAGTTGCCGATGTGCAGCTCATCGAGGTTGCCTCCTCCGGTGGTGTCCATGCTTACGGAAGCTTCTGTTTCCTGCTCTTTCCGCAGTTCCTTGCCGGATAGATCGTATACGATGAAGCCATCGCGGTCCATCAGCACGCTGCCCTTGGTACCGTAGATCATGGAGCCCCGTCCACGCTCCCAGAGGGGCATGGAGTTGCAGCTACGCCCATCCCAGTGGATGTGCTTGTCGCCCGGAAAATTGAAACTCGCGAGTTGGGTATCGTAGGCTTCCCAGGCATCGTCGAAGGCGTAGCGGCCGCCCGAAGAGGTCACCTGTTCGGGGAAGCCTACATCGAGTGCCCAGCGGCACATGTCTACCTCGTGGGTACCGTTATTCAGAAGTTCACCCGTGCCGTACTTCCAGAACCAGTGCCAGTTGTAGTGGACTAGCAGGGCATCGAAATCCTGGTGCGGAGCCGGTCCCTGCCAGAGTTCCCAATCCAACCACTCCGGGACCGGGGCGGGCTCGTGCTCACCGATGGGTCCGCGGCGGGCAGCGTACCAGGCCTTGCCCGCGTACGCATCACCGATCACGCCGTCGTGGATTTCACGCACAATCTTGTTCAGGGTGACACTACTGCGTGTCTGGTTACCCATCTGCACCTTGAGGCCAGTTTTAGCTTGCTTAGCGACCAGCATTTCGCCCTCCGCGGGGTTGTGGCTACAGGGCTTTTCTACGTAGACGTGCTTGCCTGCATCCAGAGCCATCATCGCCATGGGGGCGTGCCAGTGATCGGGTGTGGCGATGACTACGGCGTCGATCTTTTTATCGTCCAGGAAGCGGCGGAAGTCCTGCTCCCCCTTCGGCTTTTTACCCCCTTTCTGCACCACGCGCTCCTGCCCCTTGGCAATAGCCCGGGTATCTACATCCCCGATGCCCCGCACCCGACAGTCATCCGCCGAGGCGAAGGTCCCGGCCAGGTACTCCCCCCGGCTGTTGGTACCGAATACGGCTACGTTCACCCGGTCGTTGGCCCCCATTATGTGTTGCTGACTGTAGGCGGGTAGTCCCAGTCCGAGTCCGGCGGTAGTGAGGGCGGTTTTCTTTAGGAAGTTACGGCGGTTACTCATGGTATAGCTGCTTAGAGTTCACGGATTTTGATGCTGCGGAAGGCCACGGCGTCGCCGTGGTCCTGCAGGAGAATAGGTCCCTGGGGGTAGCGACCGAAGTTATCCCAGTCGCGGTACTTACTGTAGTTGACAAGAGCCTGAAACATGGGGCTGAAGCGATCGTATTCAACCACCTTATAGCCATTGAGCCAGTGCTCGACGTGACCGCCCTGCACCCGGATGCGCCCGCGGTTCCAGTCTCCGATTTTGTATTCTTTATTGCGGCCGGGCACATCGACAAGCGCCGCCGGGATCAGGTCGTAGAGGGAGCCCATCGTGCGGTTGCCCATCACGCCGGCCTGTGCATCGGGATGTACCTCATCGTCCAGGATCTGAAATTCGAGACCGATCGCCGATCCGGCGCCCTTATTGAGTTCCGGATCCACGAAGTACTTCACGCCACTGTTGGCCCCCTCGGTGGGCTTGAACTCGAAGACCAGCTCGAAATCGCTGAAGTGTTCCTCGGTCACGATATCGCCACCGTTGGTGCTCTCTCCGCCGTTGCCGGGCAGTACGCGCAGTTCGCCGTCCGTAATTTCCCAGCCGCGGGCGGGAAAATCGTCCAGTTTGGCGCCACGCCATCCGGCCCCGCTGCTGCCGTCGAATAGCAGGCGCCAGCCCTGCCGACGTTCGGCTTCGGTCAGGCTGTTGACCATCAAATTCTCCACCGGGGCCTGTACGGCCTGCAGGCGATCGGCCTCGGTCGCGTTGTCCAGTAGTTGGATATTACGCCAGCGGACTTGCTTGCCTTCTAGCTCCTTCTTTATGGCGTGGACCTGCAGACAGATCAGTCCGGACGCATCGAAGGTGTCTACCAGATTGGCCGCGGCCTGCCCGTTCACATACGTGCGGATGTTGTTGCCGATGGCCTCGATACGCAGCGCGTTCCACTCACCGTGGCGGTAGAGTTCACGGGCCGGTGGGTTGTAATGCAGGGGGTAGATCCAGCCCCTGCGCGCTTCGTCGTAGATACCGCCGGTATAGGCCCGCGGACTGGGGTCGATCTCGACCTGGTAGCCGTAGATCCGCCGGATGTCGTCCTGCTGCCGCCACTGGCCGCGCGCCATTACCCCACTGTTGAGGGGTGCATCGTCATTGAACTCTAAGGTGAGAATGAAATCTTCATACGGTCTGTCGGTACACAAAAAGGTGTTGGGCGTATTCACTACGGCCGTGCCGGTGATCGTGTCACCCGATAGCGTGTAGGGCGCCTCTCCGCCGTACGTCTCCCAATTACTCAGATCGGAGCCGTTGGTCAGCGAGGTAAATGCCCCCTGGGCCACTAGAGACGTGATGGCAAGCAACAGTAAGAGCGTGGTACCGATTAATCGCATACAGAAAGATAGCTTAATAAACTGTGGAATGAAAGCCGGCACTGAATCAATGCAACCGATTGTCCTGGCCAAGGTAAGCAAAAGTGAGAGCACACAACGTACAAATATAATTCCCGTTATTGAAGCCTATGCCGAATGAATACGCTACGCTTCCCACTCCCGGAGCCCTTTTCTTCCTATTACTCTGCACCTGCGGTCCCGCCCTTCTTTTTGGTCAGGTTTCGGATGGCTTTGTACTGCAATCGACGGACGACGGCGTGAGCGTTTCCGTGCGTGAAGAGTCCAATGGTGACATGAGTGTGCGGGTAAGTACCGAGGCGCGGGCGCAGGTGCAGGGGGTAGGCGCGGTACTGGATCACGCCAAGGGCTACTCCGAGTGGGTGCACCGCTGTGATGGTGCCTATATCGTGGCGGGCGGACAGCCGGATGACTACGTATTCGTATCCGGCATCGACATGCCCTTTCCCTTTCAGGATAAAGAGATTGTTGCCCGGGTGACACAAGTAGTAGACTCCAGCGGCGTGCTCACCCGCACGATCACGGGCTCGCCACACGCCATACCGGCAACCAAGGGCAGGGACCGCCCGACCGTCTACAACGGCGAGTGGATCGTACGTCCCCTACCCGATGGCAGGGTTCACCTGCAGGTCACCGTGCGCACCGACGCAGGTGCCGGCTTGCCAAACTGGTTGCGCAAAGAGATCATGACCGGCGGCCCGGTAAAGACCGTACTCAACCTGCGCCACCGCCTCGAAGCAGCGTAGTAGGACGGTAGGGGCGGTAGACCCGGAAGTACTCCCGATCTCCCAGCAGGGTCTGCATACCACGCTCATCCTTGAACTGATACCCGACTTGAGTGGTGTACGCCCGGCAAGCGGCGTATTTACGCTCCAGTAACGGGGCATCGAGGGCAAACCGGACAGCCGCCCGTGGGGGGAGCGATTGGGTTGGCCGCCATGCCGCGGCCTGCTGCAAGTCAGGGTGCTGCAGCGGATGTCGGTGGGTGTAGGGCTGGTCGTAATACTGGATGAAGTCCACTTGCTCGTGCTGACTACGGATATTCTCGGCTACGCGTACGACCTGCTGGTGGTCGACGTGATTGCCCGCTCCTAGCGGATATAGGATAGTGAGCGGACGGTATTCATGCACGACAAGGGCAAGCTGCTGCTGCAACTCCTCTCCTACCGTATCGTCCGCATGGATAGCGCCGAACAGTTCAGTTGCACTGTGGTACCCCCGGTGGGGAGCCTCCGGCAGGTCCAGGTGGTGGTGGTGAACTCCAAGTAGTTCCAGGGCCTGCACGTCTTCGGCGCGTCGCAGCGCCATATAATCTACCTCTGCGGAAAGTCCTTTATCCAGTTGACAAGCCAACGCAAATCCCTGCGGATCAGCCATGGAACGCGTGAAGCAGGTCACCACCAAGACTCGCTCGGAGGCTAGGGTAGCCAGCAATCCGCCGCAGGAGAACACGGCATCGTCCAGATGAGGTGACAGGACCAGAATCACAGCAGGTGGGGTTCGGTGCGAAAGGGGCAGCTCAGGTCAGCCTCCGCGGCCTGCTCATCCAGGCTGATGATGGATGTCCAGGAGGTGTCGATGGGACGACCGATGAGCGAGGTATAGACCTCTTCGATCTGCTTGGCTACGACGGGCCAGGTGTACCTGGTCTGCACCTCGCGAAGCGCCGTCATGGCCAGTCGGTGGCGGAGCTCGGGCTGTTGCAGTAGCGAGCGAGTTGCGGAGGTCAGTGCGTCCAGGTCACCGGCTTCCACCAGCAGCCCATTTTCGTTATCGCGGATGCAGTCGACTACTCCTACCGTACGGGTAGAGACGATGGGCAGCCCACAGGCCATAGCTTCCAGGATGGTATTCGAAAAGCCCTCCGCGTAGGTGGGGCTGAGAAATAGATCGCCACTGTGGTAGCGGTGGGGTGCGTCCGTATACCCTACCTCACCGGGGAAGTCGGTTCGGTCGGCCATCCCCAGCTCCCGGGCTAGTGCCTCCGTAGCCTCAAAATCCGGTCCGATACCGGACACGATCAGACGCAGGTCAAAGCCTTCGTCGACCAGGCGTTTTCCGCAGCGGATGAAGTCCAAGCTTCCCTTTCGCTGGTCTACGCGCCCGTGGTACAGCAGGCGGGCCGGACTGCGCAAGGTGCCCGGCTCAGCTGATCGTGGCTGGAATAGGTCCGTATTAGTAGCTCCGGGAATGACCGTAAAGCGCCGGGGTGCGGTGCCGTGGTTCTCTACCACCTCATCGCGGAAACTATCGCATCCGATAATTAGCGCCATGCTATGGTTGAGTACCGCCTGCATGGCCCGGTGGTGTGTGGTGCAGCATAGCCCCACCCAGTGGCCGTCGCCCCCCTGAATAGATACGACATTAGGAATGCTTAGCCGGCGACTGACTTCCATAGCGGCCAGTCCGGTGGGGTAGGCGTACTGAGCGTGCACTACGTCGAAGGGGTGCTCGGCGTGTAGCTGCTCGGCACGCGCGATCATGGCGCGGGCATCCCCTTCAAAGTCGGCCGGCGGGTCGATAGCGCCCTGCTCCTCCCCGACCGACCGCAGGCCGTGCACCTCCATCCAGGTTTCGTCGGGTGGTGGTCCGCCGCCGTAGATGCGTACGCCGGTGGGGTCCTCGCGGTACTGACTGATCATAACCACCTCGTGCCCGTGCTCGCTCAGCGCCTTGGTGAAATTACGGGCGTAGACACTCATGCCCGATACTGCAGGAAAGTACCGGCGTGAAATAAAACAGATGCGCATAGGTGCGAAGAATTTAGGTTGGGCAGGCCGGACTAGAGTGCACGCTCCATTTGCTTAAGTAGGTCGATGCTGCGGGGGATCGCTTCGTGCGCCCGTACACTTTCGCGGCTTAGTTCTACGCAGACCAAGCGGTCGAACGCGACATCCCGGAGAGCGCGTAGCAGCGGGGGTATATCCATATCGCCCTGGTCCAGCGGCAGGTGGAGATGCTGGCCCTTATTCATGCCCTCGATCGAGACGGTTCCGAGCCGGTCGGCATAGCGGTGCACGGCTCGGGCGGGGTCGTCCTCTCCGGTCACCCAGACGTGCCCCAGGTCGAGCGCTAAGTGGAGCGTGCGCTCAAGCTCGGGATGAGCGGTGAGTAGTTGGTCGTAGTCCGCATTGGTTTCTACCAGCATCCCTGGCTCAGGTTCCAGACTAATATGAACCGATTTTTCTTCCGCGTAGCTAGCCACCTCTAGCAGTCCTTCCCCCAGGTACTGGTGAGCATTTTGCTCCGACACGGCGGACTTGCGTACGCCGGCCCAGAACGACATAGTCTCGGCGTGCAGTAGGCCGGCAATATCAATGGCGCGCTTCAGAAAGGCTACGCGGCGGGCACGTCCTTCGGCGGTGGTGCTGATCAGGGTAGGCTCGTGTTTATCCGTAGCATCCAGCAAGTAGCGGGCGCCGGTCTCTATCACGCAGCTCAGGCCGAGTTCTTCCAGCGACCGGTGAATGTTGTAGGTATCGGCCTGCCACCGATCGGAGAACGGATCCAGGTGGTGCCAATCGATGGTCAGCGCCACGCCGTCGTAACCGGAATCGGCGATGAGCCGCAGCGCATCGTTGAGTCGGTGGTGGGCGCAGCCATTGGTATTGTACGCGTAGCGCAGCTTCATGCGGTGAGGTTAAAGATCGGCGAAGTAGTCGGTGGCCAGGGCGATTGGAGCAGCGTGGGCGGTGGGCTCGCGGTAGAGGGCATAGAGTGGATCGATAATTTCATCCAGTCGGCTGGTGTTGAGGTAGAATGGGCCATCGAGCTCCTGGTTGCGCGCCTCGGTCAATCGAATGAGGGCCAAACCCGGACCGGGTGCCCGCTTAAGTAGGTGAAAGGGATCATCCGCCAGCAGTCGTTTCACGCCGCGGTAGCCCACCCGGTGGTAGCTACCGAATTCCATCTCCATATCCGGCACGATGGCTTTCACTACACTGCAACTGCCCCGCGTAGACGTGGAGCGGTACACGTAGGGCTCCATCCCTTCTCCGGCTAATTGCTGAATGACATACTGTAAGCGGGAGGGAACGTCAGTGGCCGTGTAGGAAGGAAGGTCAGCCGCCGATACGGTAGTCTGCCGATTGAAGATGGTATCAGCTAGCTGCTGCCGTACCGTTTCCTTATCCGAGCGTACGAACTCTACCATGGCCCGCAGGGCGCGCTGCTCTTCGGTCTCCAAATCGATAGCGGCACGAATGCGCGTGAAGTACCCCTCCGGCACCTCGTGCTCCAGCTGCTCGAAGGGCAAGTTATTGAACCGCTTGCGGCTATGGCTGCTGGCACATTCCAGCACGGCCTTGCGCAGCGCGTGGTATACGTCGGGGTCGGCGGCTTCTCCACAGCCGGTGGCGGCTAGTCCGAAGGCGTCATCGCTCAGGTCATCGCCCACGGCGTATACGCTGGCACAGCCGCAGGTGACGCGGGCTAGCTTCATGGTCACATCGAGGCCTCGCTCCTTCATGTACGCAATGATCTCCCGTACGGGCTCAGTCACGGTGGCCGGGTCGATCACTTGTCCCCGGTCCAGTGCCCTGAACCGGTCGGCATTTCCGTCGCGCTGTAAAAGTTCCAGTAAGCCGTGCAGGAGCGCGCGTTCCTCCGTGTCCCCGGCTCCCATCCCGTTGGTGATGCAGGTCGTGAGGCGATTGGGGTAGTCGGGCAGCTCCCAGTTGCCGCTGACGACAAATTCGGCCGGGCACCACACCGTTCGGTTATCCTTCAGACGCGCTACGGGCAGCCATTTCAAGACCAGATCTGGCGTATACGCAGAGCCGGCGGGCAGTACGAGGGTAAGCGGATCAAGAACGCCCGCACTACCCACCTCCTCGAGCAGTGCGGCATAGCTTGACTCCCGCATACTTAGATCGGCCAGCGACAGGTGCCGGTGACATTCCTCCGCCAGCTCGCCGTAGGCTCCGACCAGCGCCTCGGTCTCGGTGGCGCCGTAACCGATACCGTTGAAGTGACCGTCGTCAGTGAACAGATCTACGTTGTAGATCGGAATACCCAAGTGGTCCACCCCATCGATACGGAATGTCTCGGTGACGCCCCCGGGCAGGGAGTCGCGGTAGGCGGCGAGGGCGCGTTCATGCTGGCTGGACATACGACTGTAGCGTTGTGAGGGGTACGGGACTGGTGTGAATGCCGTGTGTGAGGAGGTAATCGATCAGGGCAATGGATCGGCTACGGTCTACGCCCCGTCCGAGTTCGAAGGGGGTGCAGACGTGGGCAAAATCGAAGCGGCTGAATACGTCGCGGTAGTGCAATAGCTCGTCACGGGTGAGCGGAATTGCGTAGTGGTACCCCTTATGACAGCTTAGGGCTACGGGTACGCCCTGTGCATCGAAGTCAATCTTTAGCGCATCGCCTAAGAACAGAATACGGCGTGCGCGGTCGTAGAGCGCTGTTTGTCCTTCGTAGTGCCCTCCCAGTCGCAGCATCTCATAGCCGGTATCGATGCGGTGGAAATCGTCGATGGGATGGTTGACCCGGAACGCCTTTGTGTACTGCAGGTCGTCCTTGTGAATGATCAATTCCGGATCGAAGAACTCCTGCAGCTGCCATAGTGCCCCGTAGCCATGCGGGTGGGACGAGCTGAGGATACTGACACCTCCCAGGCTGGTCAGCTGTGCACGGGCAGCTTCGTCGTAGTACGGTGCCGCTTCGAAGGCGATGTTTCCTTCCGGACGTTGCAAGAGCCAGCCGTGGGAGCCAAGTCCGAGCTGCGGCTCAGTCCAAAATTCCCATAAGCCCGGAAGCGTCTCCTGCCACTTGGTACGATACTGCCCGGCAGCCTGATCGATGGGAAGATAGGTAAAGTCTTCTTCGGGCAGCGCGTTGCGCACGTCGGTACAGTTCGGACAGGCCACCGGCAGGCGGCTATCGAACCAGAGGATCCAGCCCCCGCAGTGGTGACAGGCATAGTGAGTCAGGGCCATTAGAGTGGATTTGCGGCGAGGGCGTCGTCGAGTAATTTAGCTAGTCGTATATCATCGTCCAGTGTGCGGACAAGGTTTACCCCACCCCGGCGATCGCGGAGAAAGGCATCGAGTTGGAGGTAGAACGGACTGGTCGTTTGATCGAAAGATACTTCCTGGGGAGCTGCACCAGGATCAGCCGCCAAGAAGGTGAGCCGCCCACCCGGGTCCTGGCCCATCGTATTTTCGGCCAGCAGCATGCCCCGTGTACCGATGAGCTCTAGGCGCCGTCGGGGCAGTGTCTCCGGTCGGTTATAGCCTACGGAGTGGACGCCGAGTGCCCCACCCCCAAATTTCGCGATCAGTACGCCGCCGTCGTCCACTTCGTAGTCCTGCACGACCCGCTGCTGGTACAGCTGCAGTTGCTCGATGGGCTGACCGACCAGCAGCTCCAGCAGATCCAATCCGTGTGGCGCCAGATCGATGATCGCTCCCCCACCCGCCCGCTTACGGTCGATGCGCCAGTTGTTGGCACTCCAACCGGCGGGTAGCCAGCAGGCGTAGTCTAATCTGGCCTGTGTGATGGTGCCCAGCCGACCTGACGCGACCCAGGACTGCATAAGCCGGTGTGCGGGGTGGTGTCGCTGATCGAAGGCCGTGGCAAAGTAGCTATCTGCTGCCCGTACTGTTCGCACTAGTTCAGCGGCTGCGGCGTAGGTATGCGCCAGAGGCTTTTCGCAGAGGATATCCACACCGGCTGCGGCACAGGCGGCTACGTGCTCGGCATGCAGGTGGTTGGGCGATGCCACGTACACCGCATCCAGCGGCCCCGCCCCGAGCATGGCCTGTACCGTGGTGTAGGTACCGATCTCCGGGGGAAGACCGTTAAAATCCTCCTCCCGTATGCTGACCACGGCGACCAATTCCGCCGACGGGTGCTTGCGTAATGCGGGTAACATATAGTCACGCGCTACCCAACCGAAGCCTACGATACCGAAGCGCACTACCATCGGGCGGGCAGATTGATGAGCACGCGTTGACGGTATAGCTCTTCCCGGGCGACGTCGTCCAGCTGATGCACCCGGGTGGGGTCCGCCACGAGCGCGCGTACGTCCTGACGGCTGCACAGTTCGGACAGTGTGTGGGTGCCAAGTGAGGTGGCATCACCCGTGTACTCCGTCCGCCAGCCGGCACTGGGCCAGTCGACACCGGCGCTGCTGAGTAGTGGATTGAGTACCAGCCTGGCGCCCTGACTGCTGAAGCATAGTCGTTGCGTCGGCGCCGGAATACGACCCTCCACCCAGGCTACGGTAGCGGATGAGTCTTCCGCCGGATTCGGAGGTGCCCCGCTGTACCAGGAAGTAGCCAGACTGCTGTCATCCCATACCGCACCACCGGCCAGCGCACGGTAGTCGTCTACCGAACTAGAAAAGCCAGCTTCGTGCTGGTCGAGGGTAGTGTGGACGTGCCCCACTGCTACATTACCGGTTGTGGTAGCCACCTCCCGCATGTGCGTCAGCGCCGCCGGCTTGTGCTCGAAGAAATAGAAGGCATCCTGGCACAGTACCGTTCGCGGGCGGTCCGGCGCCACTACTGGTCCTGCTTCAATATCACCGCAGACCAGGGTACCCCGTACTCCCATAAACGTACGTGCCAGCCACAACTTGGCAAAGACTACATCTACCCCAGTAGCGCGTACGCCCACCCGTTCGAGCTCCCGCAGGTAATGCCCTATGCCGCAGGCATATTCTACGACCGGACTACCCTGGCCGGGTACTGCTAGCTCCAGTAGCCGTAGTCCACTTACGAAGGTGGGGGAGCACCAGCGGTAGGCGAAGTAGTCCCCAACCGCCCCAAAGTGTAGCAGCTCCATCGCTTGGCGTAGGGTGAGCGAAGTCCGTTGGTCGAGGACTTGGTCCAGGGCCGCCGAGCTAGGGGGTACGGTCGGACTAAAGCGGTCCTGATCGGCAAGCAGGAGCCGCAGGGCTGCACGTCGGTCACCGGCTCGCAGGGAGCTTACCACTTGCTCGCGTAAGTCTTCCTTCGGACGCAGGTAGGGAATGCCCTCCACCACCGGCCAGAGGCGTTCACCATCATCGAGCAGGCCATCCTTCCGCCGTCTGAGCGGTCGGCCGTTGGTGGGGCTAAGTAGAATTACCGCCATAGTCCGGTGCTACTTAACAGTTCGGTCTGGAATGACTTGAGCGGGCCGGGGTGTACCAGATCCAGCTCGCCGAGGATGTCCTGATCCGTGACCGCCGCGGCGCGGGTTCGCCACTTTACATCGATCACCCGGTCCAGCACGTCTCCGGCGCTGATGGCCTTACCCTCCGGGGTATCACTCCGTTCGTGATGGTAGAGTGCCTCAAGAATGCGGGGCCGCAACTGCGTAGGAAAGTGCGAAAGCGCCTCCTGCCGGCAGTTGTCGATCACCGCCTGCAGATGGGCTCCGAGGCAGATCTCTCCGGCGTAGCCACAGTCCGGCAAGTACGCATTATGCAGGTGGTGAGCCAGGGCACCCAGGAAGCTAGTACCGTAATCCGCTCCGTACCGGTGGGCCATCACTACGGCGTAGACTGCGGTCATCAAGCAGTGATCGGAATGCATTTCGGGTGGACTCAGCACCAAGCGCGGAAGCTGTGGATGGGTAGCTCCCGCCCGCGGTTGGTTGCAAAGTACCCGCAGGGGTTGCGGCACGTCGATGGGCTGCTCCGCGGGCAAGTGGGCAAATTCCTGGGCAAGCGTTGGGACCATTTGCTCCAGTTGACGCTCGAGTACGGAATCTACCGCACCGTCGCATACACGCCGTAGCGCCGTACGGAGCACTTCCGTGATGGCCGGAGGATCCAGCCTGGCAACGGTAAAGAAGCGTCCGTCTACCCCCGGAAAGAGGATGTTGAGCAGGGCCCTAAGCGTGGTGTCCAGGGCTACCTGCTCTACATCCTGACCGGCTAAAATGTGCTGCCAGGCCCGTAGGAATAGGTCCGTGGCTACACTGTGGGACAGGTGAGCGGGTTGCAGCCGTTTGAGGTCCTGCAGCTCGCCCATCAGGCCTGCGGTGCGTACTAGATCAGCGGGGTGTTGCATGGTTCGATCAGGCCGTCTCGGTGCTGGGAGCGGTGAGAGCGGTCACGGCCTCCAGGGAGTTAACCTCGTAAAGCCACCGAAGAAGTTCGAGTTGCTGCTCGCCAAAGTTGTGGTTCGGGTCGTTGCCCTCCCGCATCATGGGTGCCTTGAAGAATACGCCGAGCGCTTCCACTACCCCACCCTGACCGCGTCGGCTGGCTAAATCCAGACAGCGTGCGATCTCGATGGCTAGCGGAGCAGCCAGTATACTGTCTTTGCACAGGAAGTCGACCTTGATCTGCATCCGCTGTCCGAGGAAGCCGGAAATATCGATGTTGTCCCAGGCTTCCTTGTCATCCCCACGGGGCTTGTAGTAATTGATGCGTACCAGGTGGCTTTCCACCGGGTAGCCAAGGCAGTTGGTAAGTACGTCGCCCTTGGTGGTGATTTTGTTCTCCAGCGATTTGGGCTTGCGCAGTGCTTCTCCGTCGCGGTTACCCAGGATGTTGGTGGAGAACCAACCGTCGACGTGCAGGGCGCGGGCGCGGAGTGCGGGGGCCAGGACGGTCTTGATGTAGGTCTGACCCGTCTTACCATCCTTGCCGGCTACGGGCACATTACGCTTATTAGCGAGCTTACGCAGGGCGGGAATATCGGCCGCACGGCTAGGAGTGAAGTTGCCGTAGGGTACGTCAGCCATAATGCAGGCATACGCGTAGAGCATGGCCGGGCTGATGGATGTATCATTAGCGTCCACGCCCCGCTCGAAGGCATCGGGGGATTGGTAGATTTCTTCCTCCGGATCGATGGCGTGCTCCGTACTTGCTAAATTGATCACCACGACGTTGCCGCCGATCTCTTCGCCGAACGCCCGGATCCTGTCCTGGATGTCCTGTACAAGCTCTCGGTGGGTCTCGGTACTATCGCTGCTACCGACCACACCCTCGCAGTAGTTCCGGTTACTGATGGCTGGCCAGGGGCGCATCTCCTTAAGCGCGTCGGTCACCGCATCGAGCTGGTCGCGATCCAGTACCCGGTGGTGCTTGGCTGCGGCATACAGGTTGTCGTCGAACAGATCCCAACCGCGAAAGTGCAGCTTGCCGTAGGGGGCCAGATCGAGCTCGTCGTGCTCGGCCAGGGGCAGACCCGTAGTGTCCTGTGCACCGCGTTGAATAAGCAGGCTACCGGCAACGGCCGTGGTGGCGACCGCGCCACCCAGTCCAATGATTGCGATACCTAGCGGCGGACGATCTGCAGTATACTTAGATTGATTCAAAGTGCGTATTTGTTTGGCTGCCTAAGATACATCAGTAGGTTTTGGTTCATACCCTCGCGCGGGTTTTGCCGTATACACGGCAAAACCCTAGAGTCCGGTGACCCCGGTTACCCGCACGATCGGCCCCTGTTCCCAGGGGATCATGGCATTGATCAGTCTGATGGACTCAAAATGCACCAGATCGCGTAACCTAATCACGGAGGAGTGGATCATACCGCGCTGGAGCAGATACTCCCTTCGCGTGCCGCGTAGCAGGGGCCAGGCCGGTGTGTACCACCGGGAGCCATCGTACAGCGCCAGGTTTGCATAGCTGGCATCCGTTATATGGTTGCGTTGTACGATAAGAATGTCATCACACGCCCCCCGCTGCGCGAACAGTGCCTCAATACCCGAGCGATCCGCATACTTTCGACCGTACCGCAGGTGATCGCCCTGCACGACCTTAAGGGAGCGCACGGGACGGATGGTGTAGGGCTGTACTTCGTAATCGACCAGGTCCGTGGCGTAGGTCAGCCGCAGTTTGTAGGTACCTTGTGCGGGTAAGTCGAGCCCGGACAGGACGTCCTGAAGGCGGAAAACCGGCGACTTACCGAAATAGGCGCGCCGGGAACGATCCACGCGCTGCTGGTGATAGGCGAGTAGCGATACCTGCCCGTCTACCAGTCGCATGGACTCAAGAAGGGAAGGAATAGTACGGCTGGTAGACAATCGAAGGGTAGTTGAACGGGGAGTACCAAGGTAGGTAACCGCGTACTAACACCCACCGTACGGAGTGCCACCGCTACTGGAACTCATGCGGGCAGGCGGATCTTTGCGTTCAACTCAGCGTATTCCGATGCCCAATTACTCCGCGCCGTGATACCCCCTCCGGATCTGAAATAGTACGCCTGGTCCCGTTGCTCGATGAATCGGATCAGTACGCAGGTATCCAGCGCTCGTCCGTCGTAGTAGCCCGCAATACCGCAGTAATACCCACGCTGTTCACCCTCCGCTCGGCGGATAAGGTCCAGCGTAGCCGGCTTGGGTGCCCCGCTTACCGATCCTGCGGGAAGCAGCCGTAGCAGGGTGTATCCCAGTTGCTCGCGCCACTCCTCCGGCAAGTTTGCCCCGATGTCTGAGCTTGTCTGTACCAGGCCACCCTCATGCGTTTCGAGGGCCCTAAGGTAGCGGTAGGCACTTACCCGTACTCCCCGGGCTACCTGACTCAGATCATTGCGCAACAGATCTACGATCGTGGCGTGCTCTGCTACCTCCTTGGGGTCATTGACCAGCTCGCTGCGCGCCGCCGGAGTGTCCAGCGCGGTGCCCTTCATCGGACTCGTACGGATGAAACCAGCCGCATCGATGGTGATAAAGGTTTCCGGGCTGAAGGCCACGAAGCGCTCCGGTAGCCAGACACGGTACTTGGCCGAGACATTGCCGTACACGGCCTCCAGACTACCCTGCAAGTCAATGGGGGTAGCGAAGGTGAGATTGGTCAGAAAGCTATCCCCACGCTGTAGGCCCGACTGCACCAGGTCGAAGGCCTCGCGGTAGCGTCGCGTAGGTATGGGATGTGCAGTCAGCGACACGGCATCCCGCTGGGCCCGCACACCACCCTCGCCCCCGGGAAACGCGAAGGAAACCAGCTGCTGCTCCCGCCACTCCGACTCGGTATATAGCCGGGGCTCAAGCAATTCGAAGTCCAGCAGGAAGAAAAATGGCTGCGCGGCGACGGCCGCTGCATTTACCCGCTCGGCCCAATCGGAAAGTGCAACAGAATAGAGCTCACGCATAGGACCGAAACAAAGATCGCAAAAGTACGAGATTTCGGGCGTCTTACCCCGGTTTTCGGCGGGGAGATACCTACCTTTGTGGCGTATTTGAGACGCTTAATAAACACCCTACACATGCCTATCCCCTCATTAACCTCCCTCAGCGAAGGTCCCATCGAAGACTTTATCAGCTAAAGCTACCAGCCCATCTGCCGCCGTCCCTCCCGCATATACTCCCGCACGTTGAGCCAAAAGGCCACGAAGAAGTAAAACAGTAAGGAAGACCCCAGCGATAAGCAGGAAAGATAGATGAAATAGGTCCGTACCCGCGAACGCGAGATCCCCATCTTATCGCCCATCCAGGCGCATACGCCAAAGGCCGAATGCTCCAGTGTCCTACGAAGTTGCTCCATATCAGTGCTGTGCTGCGTAGCGAATGTACGCTATTTCAGTAATCTTTGCTGCTGCAACCAAGTCCAATCTACCTCGCGCGCCCGTGCACCCTCCAGCATATCCAGGGTAACCCCGCCGATCGCGTACCGGATCAGGCGCAGCACCGGATGGCCCACCGCAGCACACATGCGCCGGACCTGCCGGTTCTTCCCCTCCGTCAGTACCAGTTCCAACCAGGTAGTGGGGATATGCTTGCGCACCCTGATCGGCGGCACCCGGGGCGCGACCGCAGGTGCAATGATTCTGACCTGGACGGGCTTACTCCGGTGCACCTTCCCACCCACACGGATCTCCGGTCCCGCCGCCAGCGCGTCTAGCGCGGCCTGACCCACTTCCCCATCCACCTGTACGTGATAGGTGCGGGAGTGTCCGTTCGAAGGGTCTAAGAGCTTTTGATTGAGGCGTTTATCATCAGTAAGCAATAGCAGTCCTTCACTATCGCGATCCAGCCTGCCTACGGGGTATACACCGGGAGGAAAGTCATACACATCGGCCAGGGTCCGGTGACTAGGTACTTCACGCGTAAACTGGCTGAGTACATCATAGGGCTTGTTAAGCAAAAAGTAGCGCACTAGATTTCCTGGCTCAGTTCGTCCAGCTCCTTATCCACCTCGGCGTGGGTTCCTTCCAGGATCAGCAGGTTCTTCTGCTCCCGGTCCAGCATCTCGTCGAAGCGCCCGAAATTAGCTTCGATGCGTCGGCGCAGGGTGCTGATATAGACCTTCAGCTTATCTTCAAGCTCGGTAGCCAGCCGGCCCCGCCCCGTCTCGATCTCCTGCTCGAAGCTTTCTACGATACGGCGGCGCTTACCTCGCGTGCTGAACCCCGCAAAGATCACCCCCACCGTAGTGAGTACCCCACCGGTCACGTCCAGTACGGGTAGCGTACTCAGGGCCATCAGGATCACCCCGAGCGCGGCGATGCCTCCGCCGGCAGCCAGATTGGGCGCCAGGTTTTCGCGGTCGGCGAAGAGGGCCTCGTCGGTAAAATTCTCCGTTTTGCTCACGAATCGATTGAACTGATCCTGTAGGTCCCGCAGCACATTCTCCCGTCGCTCCGCGATGCTGGAAAAGATCTCGTGGTCGTTGCTCAGGATAGTCTGACTACTGCGGATCTTGAGATCAATGGTCTTGACCATCTGCTGGATGCTCTCGGCCAGGTCGACCACATTGTCATTGAGACGGGCCCGAAGTTTGTCGTTCAGGTCGGTCTCCAGGTCGCGGGCCAGGTTCTCTAGCCAGGTCTTGGCGCTCGGCGTACTACCGAAGGTGGAAGCTACGCTTCGTTTGACGAGCCCGAACATACTCAGGCCGCTGCGTAGCTCCGCCAGCTTTTGGCCCGTGATGCCATCGTAGGTCAGCAGCAGGTTTTCGACCATCAGGTCTACCTGCTTATTGCTCTGACTTACCTGCTCATCGAGGGTCTGCTGAATATCCTGCCGGAAGTGGGTATCGGCCTCGAACTGACTACGGCGCAGCAGCAGCCCGTCGGCGATGCGGCTATTGATGGTCTGGGCGGTGAGTACGCTGTTGTTCAGCTTCAGCCGCGGCGCCTTCCCTCCGGTGATATTATCGGCGATATACTGCCGTAGCGGACCGAACCCACTACCGTACATCCCTTCCTGCTCCTGCTTGGCGGAGACGGCGAACACACGGGGGTGCTCGATACCTTCCTGCTTGGCCTTCTCGGCTACGCCACCGAGGTTAACACTCAGCTCGTCCTCCGTAGCCAGATCCTTCTGTTGCAGTACGAAGATGGTTTTCTTGCGCCAGTCTCCGTGGATGTACTGGAAGAAATCCCAGGCAGACTGCCGGTACGGATTCTTAGCCTCGAACACAAAGACGATCAGGTCACTGGCGGGAATGAACTGCTCGGTGATCTCCTGGTGGTGGGCCACGATGGTATTGGTACCCGGCGTATCTACGATAGCGATCTCCTGTAGGATATCGACCGGCAGGAAGATCTTCTTCAGGTAGGGATTTACCATCACCTCCCGTCGCTCCTCGCCGTAGATGATCTGCTGGATCGTATCGGTCATGGGCTGGGGGGCGGCCTTGGCGATCTCCTCCCCGGTGTCCAGCAGCGCGTTTACGAAGCTTGATTTACCGGCCTTCACCTCGCCGACAATGACGAACATGAAGGGCTCGAATATGCGGTTGCGCAGGTCGCTGACGGTCTGTGCCATCTCATCATGACCGATGCGGATCGTCAGCTCGTGCAAGCGCTTGATGATCTCCTCCAGTCGGGCACGGTCAGCCTGTAGCCCCGCGTCGAGTAATTGTGCCATTGTACGAAGGTAAAGCAGGCGGGGTGAGCGGCGACTACCTATCTTAGTGTACACCTACTTCCCTTCCCCAAACCCGCCGATCATGGCATACCGGATACTTACCGTCGCTATCTCAATTCTGCTGACCTGCGGTGGCTTATGCGCTCAGGATACCATGCCCGCCCATCAGCCGCCCGCGTCACGGGCTTATGTATTTGTATCCCCCCTGAAGCTGATCGACATCGCCAACCCGGGCTTTCTCTACGGTGGGGGATTCCGCTGGTCGTCTGGCTATGCCGTGGAAGTAGGCCACCTGCGCTTGTCTTCCCGTAAACCCGAGTACCGCAGCCGAGGGTCCAGCACCGGTCACCGCTTCCACCTGTCGCTACGGCGCTACTTCGATATGGGCCGACACAGCGGTCTTCATCCATACGCCCAGCTGCGTTCGGACTATATGGTACGACGGCACCGAAGCGTAGAAACCTTCGTCATGGAACGCGACTCCACACTGGGTGGCGACTTGACCTATCAGGACTCGATCGGCGTGCGAACCAATATTCTCACGCTGAACGCGATACTGGGCTTGGAATACGACCTGGGGCCACTGACCATCGACGTGTCCTTTGGCCTGGGGGTGCGGTACAAACGCTTAGGGCACACCGACCGCATCCGACCGGCGGATCAGCAGTGGGAAAGCTTATTCGCCGGCACGCTGTTAGATAACCCGAACGTGCCCCGCAGGGATCGGACCTTCAACGTTCCGCTCGACCTGCGCCTGATGTACTACTTCTGAACCAGGCCGAGTACGGCCAGTTCGGGCCCCAGACAGAACAGGCCGTCCAGCACCGAAAGCCCGCCTACGTAGCCGAAGCGATCCGCAAACACCTGCGGGTAGGAGGTGAGCGGTGGCGGCGTGCTATACCCCGCACCAGCGGCCCCGCCCCGGAATACTTCGGTGGGTAGTAGCTCGATCGAAGCACCGAATAATCTGAGCAATCCTTCAGCAATTTTGCAGTTTAGCTCCCATAGTGTATCTGTATCGCTATCAATGAGTTGTAGTACCTCCTCACCGTAGTGCTCGAAAAACGGTGCCCGCCCGTAGGCTGACCGGATACTCTGTACGTGCTGCCGCTGCCAGTCGGTCCGCCGGTCAATGCGCACCTCCTGGATTGGCATCTGCTGATGCTTGCCGCCGAGCAGGGGTACGGAGAGTCGTAAGGGGCCATTTGCGGAGAGAATCATGCAGCGGTTACGCCACCCACCTTTCTGGTAGTTCTCCTTGGCCTCCCACCGCCATTCGTTACTGGCTAGAGCCGCGACAAACCACTCCAGGGGCGGAAAATACGCGGTGGTCGTGACCAGATGAGATGATGTGGGCATATGGCAAACATATGAGAAATAGCCTCGGTTACGGCTACATGAGTACAACAGATAAACTAAGCAACCGCTACCAAAAGCAAAACCCGCTAACCCAGTATCCCCGCCCGCCCTTTCCCCGGCAGCCGCAGAACCGCCCCGGCTCGGTCAATAAGATGGACCCCGAGCCCGACCACGGAGAGGATAGCTACGTCGGTTTCGGCCGGCTGAAGGGACGCAAGGCCCTCATCACCGGAGGAGATTCCGGTATCGGCCGCGCCGCCGCCATCGCCTTTGCCCGCGAGGGTGCGGATGTGGCCATCAACTACCTACCCTCCGAAGAGCAGAACGCCCAGGAGGTGATCAAGCTGATCAAAGCCGAAGGCCGGATCGGCGTTGCCATCCCCGGAGACATCGTCGAGGAGTCGTTCTGTAAGGAGCTGGTCACCACCGCCGTAGGTAAGCTCGGCGGACTGGATATTCTGGTCAATAACGCCGGTCGGCAGACCGCCCAGAAGTCCATCAGCGACCTCACCACTGAGCAGTTCGACAACACCTTCAAGGTGAATGTATACGCACCGTTCTGGATCACCAAGGAAGCGCTCACCCACATGGGAGCGGGCGCATCCATCATCAACACCGCTTCGGTGCAGAGCTTTGACCCATCGTCCAGCCTGCTGGATTACGCCCAGACCAAGGCCTGTAACGTAGCCTTTACCAAGGCACTCGCCGCACAGGTGGCCGAGAAGGGTATCCGGGTCAATGCCGTGGCTCCCGGTCCGTTCTGGACGCCGCTGCAGTCATCGGGTGGACAGCCCCAGGACAAGATCGAGAAGTTCGGTGGTTCTACTACGCTGGGTCGTCCGGGTCAGCCCGTGGAGTGTGCGCCGCTGTACGTTCTACTCGCTTCCCAGGAGGCCAGCTACATCACGGGTGAAGTGATGGGCATTACCGGTGGGGAGATGCCGTACTAGTCCGGCACCTTACCTTAGCACGGCCCCGTTCGGTCCGCCTCACTCCTTAATTGGGCCGGCGGACGGGACGGGGCCGTTCATTTTAGACCTACCCCCCATGTTATATCACTGTATCTGTATGCTACTGCTGTGTGCCACCGGCCTGGCGGCACAGAATACTCCCGAGGCCTACCAACTGTACAATAAGGACGGTAAGAAAGTCTCCTACAAAAAGATGGTCCGTAGCCTGCGGGACGCCGATGTGATCCTCTTCGGCGAATACCACAACAATCCCATCGCCCACTGGCTGCAACTGGAGATCGCTGACGATCTGGAGGGCTATGATCTCGGCATGGAAATGTTCGAGACCGACGAGCAGGACGCGCTCGACCGATTCATGGCCGATAGCCTGACGGTGGAGCAGCTCGACAGTACAGTGGGAGGTCTGTGGCCCAACTTCCATACCGATTACCTGCCCCTGCTACAGCAAGCCCGACGGAACGATGCGGCCGTCTACGCCACGAACACCCCACGGGCATACGCCCGAATGGTCTTCCAGCGGGGCTTCGTAGTGTTACAATCCCTGCCCGCCGAGCAACAGGCGGAACTCCCCCCCCTGCCCCCACCCTACGATGCCGAGCTGCCGGGCTACCGGGCCATGCTGGGTCCGGACAACGGTATGGGCGGCCACAGCGGAGAGAATTTTCCCAAAGCCCAGGCCATCAAGGACGCTACTATGGGG
This sequence comes from Neolewinella maritima, assembly GCF_923081025.1. Classification (GTDB taxonomy): domain Bacteria; phylum Bacteroidota; class Bacteroidia; order Chitinophagales; family Saprospiraceae; genus Neolewinella; species Neolewinella maritima. Next base: position 1,915,897 of record NZ_CAKLPZ010000001.1, read on the forward strand.
TGGTTCATCGCTAAAAATGCCCGCGCGGGGCGTACGCTGCTGCACATCAACGGCAGCTACCATAGCGACGGCTTCGAGGGAATTGGCTGGTACATCCGGCGGTATAAGCCGCAGCTTCGGGTAGTCACCATCACTACCCTCGAGCAATCACAGACGGATGATCTGATCGATGAGAACCGGGGGAAAGCTGACTTTACGATCCTGGTGCCGGAGAACATGACGAAAACCTACTAGACCACCCCCCAGAGGGCGTCATACACCAGCATTAGCGCGATCAGACCGGAGGACACCGCGGTGAAGAGCACCGCACCGGCCGCCACGTCCTTGGCCTTGCCAGCTAGTATGTTGTACTCCGGACTCACCAGGTCCACGACGTATTCCACGGCGGTATTAAGTGCCTCGGCCGCCAGTACCATGCCGGCACAAATCAGTACGGCCACCCACTTCCACAATGGAAAGTCGAGCCCCCAGGCGATGGCGATCATCGCCACCAGGGCGGCCAGGTGAATCCTGGATGGCGCGTGATTGCGCAGCAGATCGTACGCCCCACGAAAGGCATAACCGAAGGCGGCAAAACGACCGCGTGAGTACTTGAGGAGTCCCTTCATGTGCTGTATGGAAAGCCGACCGGTGGGATAGTTGTTCGGCCTCAGAGCCAGCCGATCCCCCCACGGAGGTAAATGAAGCCGATAAGCGCCAGTGCCGGCGCCACCCATCCGGTAAGCACGTAGGTATAGTAAGACTTACTTACCCTGCTGGGTTGCACCAGTTCGACCAGATGGCTCAACCCCCATATTGCGAAGCAGATCGTACCCAGTATGGCGGCTAATAGGGTACCGGCGTACTCATCCGCCAGCATCAGCAGGGAATAGATGATCAGTTGACCGATGAGCAGCAGGGCGGTATTCACTGACTACGCGCCTCCGTGATCTGTGCGCGGGTGGAAATACGCTCCAGCAGGTGTTGGCCCACAGCCTCGCCCTGCGTCACGCCGTACTCGATGGCCGGCCGGTAGTGAATGCCGCCGTACAGGCGACTCAGGGCAGCTTCATCACTAGCAGCTAGAAAGCTCGGATACTCCCGGGTAGGTAGGTCGTACTCTTCTTCGCTATCGTCGGCAAAGGCAAAATTGTCGCCGTATAGATCGGTCAGTACGACCGCGCAGGCCCGACTCACTACGGAGTGACCGCTGGTATGCTCCGGGAAGGGCGGCGTCTGCAGGAGCGGCCGCCACTCTTGATCGATGTGGCGGTTAATGAAGGTCTCTGGACGCACCAGCTTCGAGCGGTACTTCTCTTCCCAGCAACTGATAAATGCGTCGTACATCGCCATGCTGACCAGGGCGTAGGTCTCTACCGTCCGGGCAAAGTCAGCGTCCGCTTGCTTGGCGGCAATAGCGGCGATATTAACCCAATGTCCCCCGGGCGTGATCTTTTTAGTGGCAAACATGAGGTGACCCACGGTGTGGCTCACATACGGGTTGCAATCCCAGAACTGTGCGATTGCCTGCCGCTCGGCACTCTCCTGCTCATCCACCCCGGTAAACACGGTATATACCTCATTCACCTCCTGCATCCAGCGGCTATCGGGTTCCAGGCTATAATCCGTCGGAGGCAGCGGGCGAAACTGACTGGCGCTATCCAGGGTGAAGGGCCGGATACGTTCCCAGCTGGGTTCGATGCCGTCCATATAGTCCGGAGGCGTAGGCTGCCACTTGGTCTCGTCATCCGTAATGGAATACTTCGGAAAGGTGCGGGTCTGCTTGTACATATCCCCACCGTACCAATCGATGATGTGATCCGCCACCTGCTCGCCGTAGGCTACGGAAGCCTGGAACACCTCCTCCGGCACGCCGATACGCCGAATTTCCTCGTACAGTCCATCGCGGAACTCATCCATCTTCGGCTCACTGAAGATCAGACTCTTACCTACCCTCAGTTGCGCGACTACAGCAGCTACGGGGTAGGCGATCTCCGTACCGGCAGGGGGCGCGGGCGCGGGTGCAAGGTGGGGTACCTGACCGGCAAGACTCTCCAGACCAGGGTCGCCGGCGGCCAGCGCCTCGTAGCCGGCAATGCTGGAGTAGGAATAGATGCGGCTCGCTACGGGCGGCGAGAAGATATCGTGCACGATCACGTCGGTGAGCTGCTTGACCGACCGGTGGTAGAACTCCGGCTCGGCTACCTCTTCCTGGTAGTTGGGATTGATGTCTTCCCCACAGCTTACGAGCGTGAGCAGGAGAACGAGAGATGTGAGGATGCGACTACTAAGCTTCATACGATACGGGTGCTGTGATACAATCAACTGGGCAGCACGTCATTTGCGGGCAATACGAAGGTACAACGCCTGGAGTAGCAGGCTGGATTAGTCGACCGCCGAGACTTGCGTGCGCTGACCGACATTCGCTGGGCAAAAGTCCGGGCGACGCGCATCGATAAATGCCTGGATCAGCTCGGCGTACTCCCGCGGCCGCCAGACCACATTGTGGGCATGCCAGGCACCCCAGTCTAGTGCGTGGTAGGTGAGCAGGCCGGGCGCGATCCGCTCGGCGATCCGGTCCGACTGATCGGGGGAAGTCAGCGTATCCTGCCGGGAATGAAAGAGCAGGACGGGTGCCGTGATCCGCTCGGCAGCCTGCAGCGGACTGGCAGTGGCGAAATCCGTCCCGTTGCGGTAGGCTACCCAGCGAAAAGTTCCCGGAGTGAAGGCGGACAGTGCCGGGCCGTAGTCCCGTTCTCCGCGTTCGGTGATTGCCGTGGCCCAGTCGGTGTACGGGCTCTCGGCAATGACGAAGGCCGGGGTGACCTGTCCCCTACCCGCCGCCTGTAGGGCAGTAGCTGCTCCCCAACTCTCACCGAGCCAGCCGATCTGCCCATCGCTCAACCCGCTGCGGGCCTTCAGGAAGGCGTGTGCGGTAAGCAGGTCCGTGGCTTCGTTGATGCCCCCACTGCCGTAGCTCTCGTCGCTCTCTCCGAAGCCGCGGTGGTCGTACAGCAACAGGTCGCAGCCGCAGTCCTGAAAGGCCGGCGTATACTTGAGCATACTCATCCGGTTGTCGTGGTAGCCGTGGGAAAGCACGATGCCGCAGTTCGCTCCCTCCCGCTGGTAGAGCCAGGCCCGTAGGGTGATCCCGTCGACCGGACTGACGAAACTCACCTCCTGCACCGGGGGCAGTTCCGCGCGCAGGCTATCGATGTTGACCCGCCACTGCCCCGTAGCGATGCCGTAGGATTCCTCCAGGCTGCGATTCGGTGTATCCAATACCAGGGAGCTCAGGTAGTAGGTCGCGCCAATGTATAGGAATAGGATGGCTGCGAGTACAAACAGGACTTTCTTCATAGCGTCGTGGGGGCGGGCATTTCGCCAAAGGTAGGCGCTTTATCTTCACCCCTTCCCGCCGCCTATGCCCACCCGTGAACGCCTCTATCGTCAGCAAGCCCTATTCCGTTTTGGAGTGGGGCTAGCCGTGCTGATCGTGCTCAACGTTCTGGCCCACTCCCGCCTGGGCGACACGCGGCTATACACCGCCTTCGATCTGACGGGCGACCAGCGCTACACCCTGTCGGACTACACCCGCCAGGTACTCACCGACCTCGACCAACCCGTGTACGTCCGCATTCTCCTGGAGGGAGACCTGCCCGCCCCCTACCAACGGCTTCGCACGGCCGTGCAGGAGAAGCTGGAGGACTTTGGGGGGTACACCGACTACTTGGAAGTAGAATTTGCCGATCCACTGCTCGGTACACCGGAGGAAGTACGCCAGCGTCAGGAGGCTATGGCTGAGGACGACATCGTGCCCATTACAGACTACCAGCAGTCAGCCGGTGAACGCAGCGCCCGTGCCATTTACCCCTACGCCCTCATTTACACTGAGACGCAGCAGCGTATCGTACCCTTACTGGAAGCAACCCGCCCGGATGTAGCCCTGGACCAGCAACTCAATCAGGCCGAAAACCTGCTGGAGTACAACATTTCGCGCGCTATCGCCGGAATGACATCCGCCAGCAAATACACCATCGGGTTCACCCGGGGAAATGGAGAACTGCCCCCGGCGCAGTTTGCCGATCTGGTGAGTGAGCTGCGGAAGGACTACGAGGTCGGCCCGGTATACCTGGATAGTCTACCCCTGATCCCCGAACGCGTAGATCTGCTGATCGTAGCCAAACCCACCGTACCCTTCAGCGCCGAGGCGGCCTTCCAGTTGGACCAGTACATCATGCACGGCGGCCGGGTGATCTGGGCCATCGACGCCGTAGCGATGGATTACGATAGTCTGCGGGCCACCGGCGAGGCCTTCCCGCTGGCGCGCCCTACCGGACTGGACGACCTGTTCTTCCGCTACGGTTTCCGCCTCAGCAGTCAGTTGGTGCTGGACCTGGCCAACAGCCCCATTCCTATCGAGACCAGTCAGGGGCCATCCGGACCACGCTTCGCCCTGGTCCCCTTCCCGTACCACGTTACCGCGCTACCGGCTACGGATCATCCCATCGTACAAAACATCGACGCGGTAGACTTGCGCTACCCCACCCTGATCGAGCCCACCGGCTCCGATACCGGGCTTACCTCAACTACCCTATTGGCCAGCAGCGACAACGGCCGGCGCCAGCAATTGCCGTCGGGCATCGATCTGGACGCGCAAAAATTTAGCGTAGAGCTGGACCGGTTCAACGAAGCCGATCTACCCCTGGCTTTATTGCTGGAAGGCTCCTTCACGAGCCCCTACGCCAACCGTATGAGTAGCAGCTTTACCGACCTGCTGGAGCGTGGTGGGCAGGACTACCGGGCCACGTCTCCCCCCACGGCAATGCTGGTCGTCAGCGACGGCGATGTCTTAGCCAATAGCGTCAGCAGCCGGGGCGAGGTGGGCACGCTGGGCGTCAACCCGTTTTCCCGTATCCCCTATGCTAACAAAGCCTTTATGCTCAACGCGATCGCCTACCTGCTGGAACCGGGCGGGGTGATCAGTAGCCGCAACAAGGACGTCCGCCTGCGTCTACTGGACCAGAACCGCGCACTGGCCGAGGCCGGCTACTGGCGGATCCTGAACATCGCCGTCCCACTCCTACTACTAGCCCTATTCGGACTACTATTCACCTACCTCCGGCGGCGGCGGTACGCTCACTAAGTACGTAGCTATGCGCAAGGTGTTCCTACTACTTCTATTGGTCTGCGGGGTCGCGGGTGCGACGGTCACTTCCTACCCACCGTGGGGCTTCTACGGCCACCGGCGCATCAACCGTCTGGCCGTATTCACGCTACCGCCCGAGCTGGGGCACTACTTCCGCGCACAGGCAGACTACCTGGCCGAGCACGCCGTAGATCCCGATAAACGGCGCTACGCTACCGCCCACGAAGCGGTACGGCACTATATCGACCTCGATCACTGGGGGCAGGCTCCCTTCACGGAAGTACCCCGACGGTACGTCGATGCGCTGCTATGGCAGGGCGGCCTGGATGTGCTGCACGGCGGGGATACTACGCACTGGCGACTCGATACGGTGATCTTCGATCAGGCCATCCTCAGCAGCACGTCCGAAAGCTTCGATCTGCCCCTGCGCACGTACCGCGATCTGTGGTACCGCTCTTTCCTCCCCGCCCTGTACGAGGAGCGGGCGGTAGCAACCGATTCGCTGCGAGCTATCGGCTTTCCCGACACGCTGGGTACCGCAATAGTAGTAGACGAGCTATCGGCCCACGGCATCCTACCCTACCACCTGGTCCGCCACCACCGACAACTCACCGAAGCCTTCGTGGTGGGCGACGTGCAGCGGATACGTCAGCTAGCCGCCGAGATCGGTCACTATGTAGGCGATGCCCACGTGCCCCTGCACACTACCGAAAACTACAACGGACAGCTCAGCGGTCAGCTCGGCATCCATGCGTTCTGGGAGAGCCGGCTACCGGAGTTGTTTGCGGATCGCGACTACGATTACCTGGTGGGGCCGGCTGATTACATCGTAGATCCTACTACGTATTACTGGGACATCGTACTGGAAAGTCACGCCCTAGTGGATAGCGTACTTTCTACCGAAGCCCATCTTCGACAGGTCTACCCCGTCGACCAGCAATTCTGCTTTGAGGAGCGACTGGGGCGGGAGGTGCGTACACAGTGTCGGGAGTATGCCGCGGCATGGTCGGATGCTATGGACGGCATGGTAGAGGCTCGTTTTCGAGCGGCTATTCACGCGGTGGGATCCGTCTGGTACAGCTGCTGGGTGGATGCCGGACAGCCAAACATGCAACAGTTATTGAATCCGGCGACCGGGGACGAAACAGCCGATAGTCTCAATGCGGCGGCGGGCCCACCGCTGCTTCTCCAACGAACCGGTCGCGTTCACGAGTAAGTAGTGCACCGGCGGACGCGCCCCCTTACAGTCGGGGTGCTATATTTGCCGCCCTATGACCGTCCAGACTTCCTCCCTCCCCGTTTCCTGGTCCCTGGCCGAGCTACAGGCCCTGCACGACGCTCCCCTGATGGAGCTGGTATTTCGGGCCGCCTCGGTCCACCGGCAGCACCACGACCCCAACGAAGTACAGGTCTCGAGCCTGGTCAGTATCAAGACCGGCGGCTGCCCCGAAGACTGTGGCTACTGCCCGCAGGCTGCGCGCTACCATACGGACATTGAAGAAAACGCAATGCTCTCGGTAGAGCAGGTGCGCACGGCCGCCGAACGCGCCAAGGGACTAGGCAGCAGCCGGCTCTGTATGGGTGCCGCCTGGCGCAACGTACGCGACGACGCTGAATTCGAGCAGGTCCTCGAACTGGTCCGTACCGTGAACGGGCTTGACATGGAAGTATGTGCTACCCTGGGTATGCTGACCCCCAATCAAGCCGAACGACTCGCCGCGGCCGGACTCTATGCCTACAACCACAACCTGGACAGCAGCGAAGAGTACTATAAAGAGGTGATCTCGACGCGCACCTACGCCGATCGCCTGGAAACCATCGGCAATGCCCGCAAGGCCGGCCTCACCGTCTGCTCCGGCGGAATTATCGGTATGGGTGAATCTACCGACGACCGGCTCAAGATGCTGCTTACTCTGGCCAGCCTCACTCCCGTACCGGAGTCCGTGCCCATCAACGCCCTGGTGGCCGTAGAGGGTACGCCCCTGGAGGAGCAGCGCCCCATCAACATCTTCGAGATGGTGCGCATGATCGCCGTGACCCGCATCATACTACCCACCACGACGGTACGCCTGAGCGCCGGACGCACCGGCATGACCCCCGAGGGACAGGCGCTCTGCTTCCTTGCCGGCGCCGGTAGCATCTTTGCGGGCGATAAGCTGCTGACCACCCCCAATCCTGAAGCGTTTGCGGATATGGAGCTGTTTGACGCGCTCGGCCTGCGGCCTACGACGGCCTACGCGAAGGGTGAACGGCCGGTACCCGGCGTAGACCCCGGTCCGCCCACCGAAAAGCAGCGCATCAAGTGGAGCCGCCCCGGTCATAAGATCGAGCGTAACGAAGCCAAGCGCAAGTAACCCTACACTTTACCTAGACACTACACTATGAGCCGCACGATGGTCGCCGGAAACTGGAAGATGAATACAACGCCCCGGGAGGGTCACGAACTGGTGCGCCAGGTGATCGACCGCGTGGGCACCCCCGCGACCAAGGTCGTTTTTGGCGTACCCGCGATCCAGCTGATGGCCGTACAGGCTTTGGTGAAGGATCCGTCCGGCTACGCCGTGGCCGCCCAGAACATGCACGAAGAGCAGAGCGGTGCATTCACCGGAGAAACCAGCGCAGCCATGCTGGCAGACGCCGGGATCGAGTACGTCATCCTGGGCCACAGCGAGCGTCGGGAGTATGCGGGTGAAGATGACGAACTCATCAACCGCAAGATCGTAGCCGCCATCGCCGCCGGTCTTAAACCCATCTACTGCTGCGGTGAGAAGCTGGACATTCGCGAGGCGGGCAACCAGGAGGTGGTAGTCGGCAAGCAAATAGAGCAGGCCCTGGGCTCGCTATCCCCTACGCAGATCGAGTCGGTCGTCATCGCCTATGAGCCCGTCTGGGCCATCGGTACGGGCGTCACCGCCAGCAAGGAACAGGCGCAGCAGATGCACAATTACATTCGTCGCATGATCAGCAATCAGTTCGGTGCGGACGTGGCCGAGCACATGACTATCCTGTACGGTGGATCGGTGAAGCCCGGCAACGCCGCCGAACTCTTCGCACAACCCGATGTAGACGGTGGCCTGGTGGGCGGTGCCAGCCTGGACGCGGAAAGCTTCGCGGCCATCGTGCAGGCCGTATAGCCGCCAGCGCGAGCGGTCTAGCCCTCGATATGGAACGATATCGTGAAGGTGCGACTGGTCACCTTCTCCAGTACCCGACTCTCCGGCAGCGTCGGGTTGAACAGCAGTGTATTACCGACGCCGTGACTGATCTTGAACTCCGGCGAAAGAATAAAGAAAGGGAAGAAGATCTGCACGCCCGCGCCGTACTCGACCGAGAAGTCGTGAGGGCTGATCCGCACCAATTCTTCCGCCTGCCGAGTGCGGCTCTCGCTAGCCACATCGAAGGAGTACTTCACCCCCGCAATCAGGAACAGCCGCTTATCGCGGTAGGGCGCTGACTTATAGCGAAAGTAGAAGGGCATTTCGATGAATACCGCCTCCACTTTTTCCTGCGACTCTACCCTGCGGACGGAGCTCTGGGTGTAGTTCAGGTTCCGCTCCGCGAAGCTAAAGCCCGGCGTGAAGCGAAAATCAAAGTACTTACCCAGCTTGAGGTTACCGATCAGGTTCAGGTTGAAGCCCGGTCCGTTGAGGCTTTCTACGCCTACGATGCTGTCGGTGAAAATGAATTCCCGACTCCGAAAGGGCGTGTAGCGACTAGAATTGAAGCCCAGCGTGATACCGAAGTAATAGGGCTTGGCCTGAAAATCGTAGAAGTTGTAGTTCTTCCCCCCCACAAATTGGGCGCGGCCGCAGGTGCAAAGAAAGATAACCAGGAGCAGGGTCAGCGTGGCCGGTAGGCGGTGTAGATAGAGGCGATGCCGAAAGTAAGTGCTTGCCATGTAGTGTCGTTGTAGCCAACCCGTGCAAGGATAGCCTGAAAATCGCGACCGCTGGGAAACGCCTGTACACTCTCGAAGAGGTAGGCGTAGGCCCGGGGGTCTTTGCTCTGTAAACGGCCGATGAGCGGCATAATTTTGCCAAAATAGAAATTGAACGCCCAACGCAGCGGTGCGTACTTGATCCGACTAAACTCCAGTACGACCAATTTACCGCCCGGTCGCAGCACGCGCAGCATTTCAGCCAGCCCCTGCTCGAGGTTTTCGAAGTTGCGCACGCCGAAGGCCACGGTGATCGCGTCAAAGCTAGCATCGGCGTAGGGCAGGGCCTCACTGTCGCCCTGATCGAGCCGGATACGATCCTGCAGTCCGCGCTTCTTCACCTTGATGCGTCCGTAGGCCAGCATCCCCTCGCTCAGATCGAGGCCGGTGACGTGATCGGCGCCGGTGCGCAGCACGGTCTGAATGGCTACGTCGGCCGTGCCGGTGGCGACGTCCAGGATGGTCCGGTGAGTGGCGGGGTCGAGCTGGGCGATGAGCTTCTTGCGCCACAGAGTATCTACCCCCAGGGAAGTGCCGCGATTGAGCAGGTCGTAGGTGGGGGCGATGGTGTCGAACATACGCCCGACTTCCTGCTTTTTGGACTCCCCCGCACCGTAGGGTTTGACTACCTTTTTCGACTCTGCCATATGGGCTACTTAACCCCCCACATTACGTATGGTTTAGGTAGGTTTTTAGGCACGATTTTTGTACCTTCGTGCGCGGGTCGTTCAGCGCTTTTCCGGAGATTTTCTCTGCACCGGCGCACCCGCCCGCTAAAACGAATTTATGGCAAATCCACGCATCATCCCGGTCAATATCGAAGACCAGATGAAGTCCGCCTACATCGACTACTCGATGTCGGTAATCGTAAGCCGGGCCCTGCCCGACGTACGCGATGGCCTCAAACCCGTACACCGGCGGGTACTCTTCGGCATGTCCGAACTAGGACTCAGCTACCGCGGCGCCCACAAGAAGAGCGCCCGTATCGTCGGTGAGGTACTGGGTAAGTATCACCCCCACGGCGACTCCTCCGTGTACGACACCATGGTCCGCATGGCCCAGGACTGGTCGCTGCGCTATCCCCTGGTGGACGGGCAGGGCAACTTCGGCTCCATGGACGGGGACAGCCCCGCGGCTATGCGCTACACCGAAGCCCGGCTGCAGCGTATCTCCGATAGCATCCTGGGCGACCTGGACAAGGACACGGTCGACTACCAGCTCAATTTCGACGACACGCTGAAGGAGCCCACCGTGATGCCCACACGGATCCCTAACCTGCTGGTCAACGGTGCCTCGGGTATCGCCGTAGGTATGGCGACCAATATGCTACCCCATAACCTGAATGAGGTAGTGGACGGCGTGATCGCCCTGATTGATAACCCGGACGTTACCATTGATGAGCTGATGCAGTTCATCAAAGCACCCGACTTTCCTACCGGTGGAATCATCTACGGCATGGACGGCGTGCGGGAAGCGTTTCGCACCGGGCGTGGCCGCGTAGTGGTGCGCGGACGGGCCGATATCAAAGTGGACAGCAACGACCGGGAGACGATCATCATCAGCGAGATCCCCTATCAGGTCAATAAGGCTACTCTCGTGGCTAAGATCGCCGAGCTGGTCAATGCGGGCCGCATCACCGGAGTGAGCGCGGTACGCGACGAATCCGACCGCGACGGCCTCCGCATCGTCATCGAAGTGAAGCGCGACGCGATGGCGTCGATCGTACTGAGCTACCTGTACAAGTATACCCCGCTACAGACCAGCTACGGCGTGAATAATGTGGCCCTGGTGGGTGGACGTCCGATGACGCTGAACCTAAAGGACCTCATCGAAGAGTTCGTAGCCTTCCGCCTGGAAGTGATCCAGCGGCGTACGGCCTACGAGCTGAACAAGGCCCTGGCTCGGGCCCACATTCTGATCGGGCTGCTGATCTCGCTCGACTATCTGGACGAAGTGATCAAGCTGATCCGTGCAAGCGCTGATCCCGAAGCGGCTAAGCAAGGCCTGATGGCCGGTGATTTCGTCGAGGATAAGAAGGCATTCTGGGATAAGTTTGGCGACCTCGTGCAGGAAGTGCAGACCGAGGAGCTGCGCGTCAGTGAAGGTAATGTGATGAGTGAGGAGCAGGCCAAGGCCATCCTCGATATGCGGTTGCAAAAACTGACTGGTCTGGAGATCGACAAGATCCGCGACGAGTACGGGGAGATCCGTGCACTGATCGATAACTTGCGGGCCATCCTGGAGAGCGAGAAGCTGCAGCGTGATATCATCAAGGACGAGCTGCACGACGTGCGTACCCGCTTCGGCGACGAGCGGCGCTCGGAGATCAGCCTGGATACGGCTGACATTTCCATCACGGACATGATCGCCGACGAGGATGTAGTAGTGACCATTAGCCACCTAGGCTACATCAAGCGCACGCTGGTATCCGAATACCGGGCACAATCGCGTGGTGGTCGGGGCAGTCGCGGCAGTAAAACGCGCGACGCCGACTTTGTGGAGCACCTCTTCATCGCCAGTAATCACAACTACCTGTTGCTGTTCACGGAGCAGGGGCGGTGTTACTGGCTGCGGATCTACGAGATCCCCGAAGCAGGCAAAAACAGCGGCGGACGCGTGATCCAGAACATCCTGGCCATGCCGAAGGAAGACAACGTCAAGGCTTACATCAACGTAGCCGACCTGACGGACGAAGAGTTTCTGGCCAAACATTCAGTCATCTTCGCCACGAAGAAGGGACAGGTCAAGAAAACGAGTCTGGAGGAGTACAGTCGGCCCCGGACCAACGGTGTCAATGCGATCACCATCAACGACGGAGATGAGCTCCTCGAGGCTCGCCTGACGACCGGCAACAGCCACGTGTTCCTGGCCACCAGCAAGGGGCAGGCCATTCACTTTGAAGAAAGTGCGGTACGTAACATGGGGCGCAACGCGGCCGGCGTACGGGGCATCAGTTTGAACGGACCCAAGGATCGGGTAGTCGGTATGGTTACGATCGACCACGAGCTGGATACGGACAAGACTATCCTAGTGGTCAGCGAGAAGGGTATGGGTAAGCGGTCTGAATGGACCGACTACCGCATCACCAACCGCGGCGGAAAGGGCGTGAGCACCATGAAGATCACCGACAAGACCGGTGAGCTGGTCACGATCAAGGCTGTCACGGAAGACGACGATCTGATGATTACTAATCGGTCAGGCATCCTGATCCGCACGGGCATGGAGGAGCTTCGCGTGATGGGTCGCTCCACGCAGGGGGTCCGGCTGATCAACATAGGTAGTGACGATGCCATCGCCGATGTGGCCGTGGTGAGCGTCGATGAGGACGACATCGTAGGCGAGGAGGAGTAGGGCGAACACGTCCAATACTTCACTGTTTTATAATTTTAAGGGAGCCTTAACCACCGGTGGGGCCTCCCTTAACGTTTTCCTGTTATCCTTCGAGCCGAAACGCTGTCTTAGGAATACACACATTTCATTGAAACCAACAATACATACCATGCGTAATCTTATGCTAAGTGCCCTAGTCGCACTGCTTGCGGTCTCTACCGCCTTCGCTCAGAGTGGCGAGGACAAAATGAAGGAGGCGTCCAAAGCCTACGACAACTACAACACGAACCGCGATGCCGTCAAACTGCAGGAAGCAGTAGATGCCGTCATGATCGCGATGGAGGATCCCACCGTACAGGCTGATTACAAAGCCTACCTCGAGGCTGGTGACATCTATGCCGCCGCCATCAATCAGTACGTACAGGATCGTACGCTGGCCAACAACGAGCCCATCGAGCCGATGGTAGGCCGTGCCGCTGCTACAGCCGCCGACTACTACATGAAGGCGTACAACATGGCCGATAAGAAGAGCGCCAAAAAAGCCGCGCTGAAGGGTCTGGAAACGCTACAGGGTAACATCTCTAACGAAGGCATCTACGCCATCCAGGACAAGAACTACGAAGACAGCTACGAAGCCTTTAACAAGAGCGTAGAAGTACACGAGTTCCTGAGCAGCAACGACGGTGAAAGCGCCTTCGCTGACGACGAGACCAAGCTCAACGACGAGCGGTACTACGCCGCTCTATCCGCCGTACTGAACGAGAACTACGATGCAGCCGAGCCCCTGTTCATGGCACTCTACGAGAGTGATTACAGCGACGTGGGTCTGTACGACGGACTCTACAAGGTCTACAGCGGTAAGGGTGATATGGAATCAGCCGGCAAGTACCTGCAGGAAGGTCGCGAAAAGTACCCCGAAGAGACCCAACTGCTCTTCACCGAGATCAACTACTACCTCGCAGAAGGTAAACTGGACGAACTGACCGGTAAGCTAGACGAAGCGATCGCCGCCGAGCCCGAGAACGTGAGCCTGTACAGCACCCTCGGATCGGTCTACGACCAACTCTACCAGACCAACCGGGCAGAGAACCCCGAGAAGGCTGCCGAGTACTTTGACAAGGCTAAGGAAAACTACGAAGCTGGTCTCGAGATCCAGCCCGACAATGCGTCGCTCATCTACAGCCTTGGTGCCTTGTACTACAACCGTGCCGCTACCATGACCAACGAACTGGTGGAGCTAGGCAACGACTTCAGCAAGGAAGGTCAGGCCAAGTACGAAGAGATGGAAGAGGAGATCAACGGTGTGTTCGACACGGCCTACCCCTACTTTCAAAAGGCCGAGAAGACGGATCCCAATAACCTGAACACCCTCAACGCGCTCAAAGAGATCTTTGCCCGTCGTGATAACTACGATGCGTCCAACGAAATGAAGGCACGTATCGAGAAGATCCAGGCCGGCGAGAAGATCGAGAAGTCTTACTTCGAGGAGCAGGGCATGTAGTTAACCACCGCGTACACGGATTGCTGCACGGATTAAGCGCAGATTCTAGTGTGTACATACAGGAAGAACCCCCGTCGGACAATCGTCTGGCGGGGGTTCTTTCGTTAGGTCAAGGTACAGTGATCGCGGGTGTGGCAATGGTCTACTAACCAAACAGCGCAAGCTGTCCGGTATCCACGGCGTGCCGCCCCGTCTTAGTCGCGCTGGCAGTGACCTGATGACGGATCGCGGCGGGGTCGAACCCTAGCTGGCGGAAGTCCTTGTCGGCGCAGAGGAGGAAGTACTGCGCGCGCTTCCAGACTACGCCGATCTTACGGAGGTGCTCGCGGCGGAGCGGGCGAAATCGACGGCTGTTGACGATCTTGAGAGCAGACTTCACCCCTACCCCAGGGATACGGAGGATGAGCTTATAAGGAGCGGTGTTGACATCGACGGGGAACATTTCCGGGTGCCGGAGTGCGTAAGCGAGTTTCGGGTCCAGGTCGGGATCCAGGTTCGGCTGGCTGTCGTCGACAATCTCGTCGGCACGGAAGCCGTAGAAGCGCATTAGCCAATCCGCCTGGTACAAACGATTCTCCCGGCGCAGCGGGGGTGCGGACAGGGTCGGTAGGCGACTGTCGTCGCTGATCGGGACGTAGCCACTGTAGTAGACCCGCTTAAGGTTCTGCTGATCGTAGAGGGAGGCGGAAAGGGTAAGAATATCCTTATCGCTTTCGGGACTGGCACCGATCACCATCTGAGTAGACTGACCGGCGGGGGCGAAATTAGGCGTTTTCATCAGCGCCTTTTTCTCCTCCTTGTAGCCTACGATAGACTCCTTGAGGAAATTCATGGGCTGGTAGACCTCGGCGTAATTCTTCTCGGGGGCTACTTTCTTGAGACTGACCTCGCTGGGCATTTCCAGGTTGACACTCAGGCGGTCGGCGTACAGACCGGCTTCGTGAATCAGCTCGTCGCTGGCTCCGGGAATCGCCTTGAGATGGATGTAGCCGTTGAATTTATGCTCGGTCCGCAGCTTCTTGGCGATGCGAACGAGGCGTTCCATGGTATAGTCCGCACTCTTGAAAATACCGGAGGAGAGGAACAGGCCTTCGATGTAGTTGCGCCGGTAGAAGTTGAGCGTGAGATCCACGACTTCATCGACGGTGAAGGCGGCTCGCTTGACATCGTTGCTACGCCGGGAGACGCAATATGCACAGTCGAAAATGCAGTGGTTGGTCAGCAAGATCTTGAGTAGCGATACGCAGCGACCATCCTGGGTGTAGGTATGGCAGATACCCATTCCGGTGGCGTTTCCCAGTCCGTCCGCGGTATTCTTGCGTTTGCTGCCGCTGCTGCTGCACGATACATCGTACTTGGCGGCGTCGGCTAAAATGGTGAGTTTCTCCGCGGTCCGTTCGTTCATATTCCTACTGCACTAAGTTCTCTGAGGGGGGCTTCAAACCCACCACAAAGTAACACAAATTGTGCAAAATAAATACGTTTTTACGTTTTTTGTTTATTCTTCTTTGCCTGTCTCGGTGGTGGTCCACCAGGCAATTTATCCGTGGAGGATAGTTGTATAGTCAGGTACACCACTAACAAGGTTCGGGAAGACCAATTAGCAGCCTGGGCATAACAGATTGACTTTATATAATAGGATATGTACTACTCTGTAAATACTACCACCTTCATCTTAATCGATGCACATCTACAGTTAAAATTACTCCGTGGGCATCACATACATCCAGACGGATCGACCCCTCGATTTTCAGCACCCCGCTCTACCTTTGGCAGGTCAGTCGGACAGCACCACGGACAAGGCATAGGTACACCACCGCGCAGCGTACCGGGACTACCGACTCTCTCTACCGGCATGATCGACTTTAAGCTTTGTTCGAAATGGCTTCCCCTGCGGGAAGCCATTTCATTTAGCCGGCTACGCAGCGGAAGCCGAGGTGGTTCAGTCCACTGTCCTTAGCGGTGTACTGCTTCTGCTGCAGATTGAAGCCGGTACAATACGACGTACTGCAGAGAAAGGAACCGCCCTTGATGACGTTCTCCGCCGTGGCGGCCCGCTCGGTAGCAGTCCACTCCCATACATTGCCGGCCATGTCGTAGAGTCCGTTCGCGGCGGCAGGAAACTGCTTGACTCTAGCAATGCCGGGAAAGCCATCTAGCACTTCATCGGCAAAAGGGAAGGGGCCCTGCCACCAATTACCGAGATATTTGCCACCGGGCAGCATCTCTTCGCCCCAGGGGAAGTCCGTATGCTGTCCACCCTGGGTAGCGGCAAGCATCCACTCCGCTTCAGTAGGCAGCCGCTTGCCGGCCCAGCTGGCGTAGGCGCGCGCGTCCTTCAGACTGACCTGGGTGACGGGCTGCTCCGGTAGCGCCATGGGTTGATCGGGGCCGAGGGGGTACTGCCAGTTGGCTCCTTCTACGGGTAGCCAGGCCTGCTGCTCTGTAGAGAACACACCGGACCAGCCGAAGCTATCGGCCTCGGTAAGGTAGCTGGTAGCCGCTATGAATGTGGCAAACTCACCGGTAGTCACTTCGGTCGCATCCATCCAGAAACCGCCGCCGGGGGTCTCGATCCATACCATACCCGGACCGGGCGCAGCGGCTTGGGCAGCTGCCTGATCCGTTGAGCCAGGGCTTTCTGCACAGGCTACCGCACCCGCGAGCGCGCCCACCAGGATCCACTTCAGGTAGTACATAGTATATATTGGGCCATATTGACCGTGTAAATTACGAAGATGCGCCGACTACCCGCCGAATGGCACCCCCAGCAGCGGGTGTTGCTTTGCTTCCCGCGACGGGATAGTGACTGGGGTGACGTGCTCGATCAGGCGGCCCGGGCCATGCTGGAGGCCGCCCGCCTCATTCAGCTGGCGTGCCCCGTTACGCTGATCGTTCCCGACCGGTCCTTCTTCTCCCCCTACGCTACTGATTTTACGGGCGCCGTCTGCTACCTGCCCGCCGACGATAGCTGGATACGGGACTCCGGACCGATCACGGTTTTTGAAGACGGTCCCCTACTGCTTGACTTTCAGTTTAATGGATGGGGCGGTAAATTCGATGCCACCCGCGATAATGCACTGCCCCGCGAGATCCACCGCGCACTGTACCCACATACCGCGTACCAGGAAGTGCCACAGGTATTGGAGGGGGGCAGCATCGAAAGCGACGGGGCGGGTACCTTACTTACCACCACGCGCTGTTTGCTCTCGACAGGACGCAATGGGTTTACGGACAAACAGACCGCAGAAGCCATGCTACGCACTACCCTGGGGGCCGAGCGTATTATCTGGCTAGACCATGGAGAATTGATCGGCGACGATACGGATGCCCACATTGATACCGTGGCACGCTTTCTTACCGCCGACACCATCGCCTACGTAGGGCCACCCCCGGCCGGTGATCCTCAGCACGCGGAGTTCACCCGTATGCGTGAAGAGCTGCGTGAACGAAGCACTGGATATAGGCTGGTGGAACTACCGTGGGTGGACACAATCTACAGCAGCATCGATGGCCACCAGCTACCTGCTTCCTACGCTAACTTCCTGATCAGTAACGGTCACCTATTTCTACCCACCTACGGGGTAGCAACTGACGAGCTAGCGCAATCGATCCTGGCTGGCTTCGGCTACCGGGTAGTGCCGGTGCCCTGCCGCAGCTTCATTGAGCAACATGGCGGCTTACACTGTCTGACGATGCAAATTCCTAGCTGGTAAACCACCTACCTATGTCAACCGCCGACCGACGCCGTTTTCTCCGCCAGCTTCCCGTGCTGGGTGTAGCCGGTACGCTGGCCGCCTGCGGAACGGAGCAAAGTACCACGCAGGAACACCTCCCTCCGACCACCCGGCCCGTGGTCGTATCCACCTGGCAACACGGACTGGCTGCTAATGCCGCCGCCTACGCCGTGCTGGTCGACGGAGGAACTGCCCTTGATGCCGCGGAAGCAGGTGTACGGGTCACCGAAGCCGATCCCGCAGTGCGCACCGTCGGGCTGGGTGGGCGACCGGACCGCGACGGCATCGTCACCCTGGATGCGGCCATCATGGACGGCGCGGGCGGTTGTGGCAGTGTAGCGGCGCTGGAGGGCATCCTGCATCCTATTTCCGTGGCGCGCCGGGTAATGGAGGCCACCCCACACGTCATGCTAGTCGGTGACGGTGCACAGCAATTCGCGCTGGCTCAGGGCTTTACGCTTACCGACCTACTGCTTCCCGAAATTGAGGAAGAGTGGAAAATATGGCAGCGTGACAATCCGGGCTACCGACCGCCCATCAACGTGGAGAACCACGATACGATTGGACTGCTTACACTGGACCAACAGGGCAACCTAGCGGCAGCCTGTACGACGAGTGGAGCGGCTTACAAATACCACGGTCGGGTGGGTGACTCCCCCCTCATCGGGGCCGGGCTCTACGTGGACGACGAAGTAGGTGCAGCCACCGCTACCGGCTGGGGTGAGGCGGTGATCCGTGCCTGTGGGTCCTTTCTGGTGGTTGAATTGATGCGGCAGGGCCACTCCCCCACCGAAGCGTGCCGGCTGGCCGTCGAGCGGGTGATCGCCAAGAATCCGGACTACCGGTCCATTCAGGTCGGCTTCATCGCGCTGGATAAATTGGGGCGTACCGGCGGCTACTGTATTCAGCCTGACTTTGACTATGCGGTCTACTCGCCGCAGGTAGACAATCAGTTGGTGGTCCCCCCCAGTAAACTCACAGGAAATGAGTGATCCTATTTTCGAGGTTTGTCTGCAGAGCGTAGACGACGTCGTCGCAGCACAGGCCGGCGGCGCCCAGCGGGTAGAACTCTGCGCTGCCCTCGTGGAGGGAGGCGTGACTCCGAGCCTGGCCACCATTGCGGCCTGCGCGGCACTACCCATTGAGGTCATGGTGATGATCCGTCCACGCGGTGGCGATTTCGACTACACGGCGCGCGAGCTGGCGGTCATGGAGGCCGACATCGCACACTGCCGGGAGCTTGGCGTAGCGGGGGTAGTCTTTGGTATGCTAACCCCCCAGGGTCAGGTGGCGCGGCCGCAGGTGCAACGCTTACTGGCTGCGGCCGGACCGCTACAGGTATGCTTCCACCGGGCCTTCGACGTATGTCGCGATCCGCTGGAAGCGCTCGATATACTTAGAGATCTCGGGGTGCGGCGGGTACTTACCTCGGGGCAGGCCGCTACGGTACCAGAGGGGCTAGACCTAATTCAGCAGCTAGTGGACCGGGCGGGAAGCGACATAGAGATCCTGCCGGGCTGTGGGATAACCGTAAACAATGTGGCCCACGTACTACGGTACACCGGGGCACGGCAATTTCACGCGACGGCCTTTCGGGAGGTGGACAGTCGGATGCAGCACCGCAACGATCGCATCTACATGGGAGTACCTGGATGGCCGGAGTATCGTAGAGCGGTAACGGATCAGGAGGTAGTAGAAAAATACCTGCGCGCGGCAGTGACGTGTAAATGACTACTTTTGGAGGATCGACCAACATATTTAGCATACAACCGAGCTAGCGAATATAATTCGCTCTTATTACGCGATTTGTGAATTAATTTGCCGGTAAACAAATCTACTTGGCCTACGTCCAACGTACCTACAGGTAGGTGAACCCCGTTCATCCATCCATTTTTACTAACCTTCTATCAGACACCATTTTTATGACCAAGCTTTACCTCCGCTGTTTCGGTTGTTTTGCGTTGATCGTCTTTCTGGGCCAAACCGCCCTGGCGTCTTCCCACCGGGAAGCCCCGCTGATTGCCGACGATCCGCTTGCAGACAACACCGACGTCTATGCGTTTGTCTCCCCTGACGATTCTACTACCGTAACCCTCATCGCGAGCTACATCCCTATGCAGCTGCCCCAGGGTGGACCCAACTACTACACCTTCGGCGAAGACATCCGCTACGAGATTCACGTGGATAACGATGCCGGCGTTGTCGGAGACGAGATCACCTACCGGTTCACCTTCGCACGGACCAATGAAGATCCTTCGACCTTCTTTAACATCCGCCTCGGTGCGGAAAACATTAAGGCCACCTACACCCTCGAACGGAGCATGGATGGCATGATGACCTTCGATACGATCGTGCGCAATGGTATCGTACCTCCTTACGATATCGGGCCACGCTCCATTGAAGGTGGTGCCGGCCTCGACACCACGTACGCCAGTATCTGGGAAGGTTCCATCGCTACGGCCACGACCGGAGAAATGGTATTCGCCGGTCCTTCCGACGATGCCTTCTTCGTAGACCTGGGTGGTGTGTTCGACCTGGGTGATTCACCCCGACAGGGAGAAGACGATGCCAGCCGCGATGGCCTGGCACAGTTCAACGTACATACGCTGGCCATCAAAGTACCTAAGACCACCCTGCTCAAGCAGGGAGCTGCCGCTACGCCGACCAGCATTTTGGACGGTGATTACGTCATTGGTGTATGGGCCTCCGCCAGCCGGCCGGCTATCCGCACCATTGTCGATGGTGACTCCATTGTCGACTCCGGCGATTACGTACAGGTCTCGCGCCTGGGTATGCCCCTCACCAATGAGGTTATCATCCCCGTGGGTATGAAGGACTACTGGAACGCGATCACCCCCTATATGGAGCTCGGCGATACCGTTTTGGATAAGTACTTCTACAACCCCGAATTGGCCCTATATATGGACACCGCGAATTTCGCTGCCGCTGTGCCAGCCTTTGCGCCGCTGCGTCTGCAGGAAGCCAGCCTTGGTTCCTTCGACTTCACAAATGGTGCTGACGGCCTGTTCGGCCTTACGGACGAGCAGAAGATGGGTACTGTATTCGCAGATCCTACGTTTGGCCCGATCCTGCTCCCCGGAGCCGGTAAGCCCCGCTCGGTGGACCTCTGGCCCATCTTCCACACCGGTGTACCTAATGCGCGCCCCTATCAGCTCGCTACCGGCAAGGGTGGCAACCCCCTGGCTGCTGGAAAGCCCTTCATCAACAACTTCCTCCCGAACGGTGGCGATATGCTCCGGCTCAACATGGCCGTACCCGCTACGCCCCGCAACTCCGATGCCTTCGACTCACGCGGTCTCGTAGCCGCCGCAGTTATAGGACTGACGGACGCCAACTTCGCAGATGCTAGTCTGCAGATGATTCCTAACATGGACGGATTCCCCAACGGACGCCGCCTGGAGGATGACGTGACCCGGATCGAGCTTCAGGCCGTAGGTGGCGTAGTACTGGCCGCGATCGGCCTGTGGTACGACGACTACGACCCTGCCACGGATGAAAGTCCCGTCACCGAACAGCTACTCGGCGTACTCAACTACACCACCGAAGTAGAATCTAACGATCGGGATTTCCGCTCGACCTTCCCCTACGTCGCCCTACCCTGGCGCGGCACCGAAGTCGATCACACCAACCTGGCGGAGTAATCCACCGGACCAACTCATTAAACGACCGCCCCGGTCGGATTTCGACCGGGGCTTACCATAAACTAACTATGCATTTAATTCAACCCACTAAAAGCGCGCTCCTGCTCCTGCTCGGGGTGTTGATGGGCACAGGTCTGCTGGCCTCGTCTCACCGAGAAGCGCCCCTCATATCCGATGATCCGCTCGCGGACAACGTCGACGTATACGCCTTCCGCTCCCCCGATATGGACGGTATGGTTACGCTGATCGCTACCTATATTCCCATGCAACTTCCCCACGGTGGACCAAACTGGTACCACTTCGGTGAAGACATCCGCTACGAGATCCACGTCGACAACGATGCCGATACCAAGGGTGACGACATGGTATTCCGTTTCACCTTCAAGCGCAAGAACGAAGATCCTTCTACCTTCTTCAACATTCGCTTAGGTAAGGAAAACCTGAAGACCACCTATAATCTGGATATGATCGATCGCAGTGCGAGGGCTACCCGCCTGGTCACGGATGGTGTAGTGCCTGCACCGAACATCGGTCCTCGCTCCATCCAGTCCGGTGTCGGCCTCGGTCAGGACAGCTACGAAAGCTACTCCAACAGTGCAGTCGATACCCTAGATAATGGTATGATGGTATTTGCCGGCCCGGTAGACGATCCCTTCTTCGTAGACCTGGGTGGTATTTTCGACCTTGGTGATACTCCCCGTCAGGATGGCGATCCCATTGACGGACTAGCCTGTTTCAACGTGAATGCCCTGGTACTTAACGTACCCATCGATATGCTGCGCCGCGATAATACCCGCGACGATGATGACGATGACGACGGTATGCCCGATGACATTCTCGACGGCGACTACGTGATCGGTGTTTGGGCTTCGGCCAGCCGGCCCCGCGTACGGGTGCTACAGGACGATGGTTCCAAGCCAGAAATCACCGACAACACCTACGTACAGGTAAGCCGTCTGGGTATGCCACTGACCAATGAGGCGGTCATTCCCGTCGGCATGAAGGACTACTGGAATGCGCTGACTCCCTACGAGGAGCTTGCCGATACCCTACTGGATAAGCACTTCTACAACCCCGAGCTGGCGTTGTACATGGACGACGATGAGTTCGGCGGTGCCGTTCCTGCGTTCGCTCCCCTGCGTGTACAAACGGCTAGCCAGACCGTACTCGGAAACGTCGACTTCACCAATGGTGCGGACGGCCTTTTCATACTGAAGGGAAATGCTGCCCTCGACGGTAGCGCGCTAGATGACGACGTCTTTGGCAATCTACTGCTCCCCGGAGCCGGTAAGCCACGCTCCGTTGACCTGTGGCCCATCTTCCATACGGGTGTACCTAACCTCGCACCCTACCAACTTGCGACCGGCAAGACTCCGGGTAACCCCCTAACCGCCGGTAAGCCCTTCATCAACAACTTCCTGCCCAATGGCGGTGACATGCTGCGTCTGAACATGGCTGTACCCGCTACGTCCCGTGATTCGGCTGACTTCAGCTCGCTCGGCCTTATTCAGGCCGCAGTACTCGGTCTGACCGATCCCCGCTTCAATGGAGATACGGAGATCCAGTTCATTCCTAACATGGATGGCTTCCCCAACGGACGCCGCCTGGAGGATGACGTGACCCGCATCGAGCTGCAGGCCGTCGCTGGTCTGGTTCTCGCCGCAGTGGGTCTAGGCTACGATGATTACGACATCACTGACGCAGACGCAAGTCTGGCCAGTCCCGATCTGTTGGGCGTATACTCTTACACCACCGGTGTAGAGGAGAACGACCTGGCTTTCCGCGATACCTTCCCCTACCTGGCTCTGCCCCACAGTGCCAAGGGTGAGTGTAGCGGTGCGATCCGTCCTAACGCCGTAGATGACTTCTTCACGACCGACGGTTTGGGTATCGATGCACCCCGTGTAGTGGGCATCAACTTCCCTAACCCGTTCCAGACCCAGACGACCATCAAGTTGCGGGTACGTGAGACGACCGCGGTCAATATCGATCTCTACGACGTCAACGGTCGCCGGATGAGTAATCTGGCCCGTCGTGCCTTCCCCGCCGGTGAGCACCTGATTCCCGTACAAGTGACTAACTTGCCACAGGGTATCTACTTCGCAGTAGTCAGCAACGGCTCCGGTGAAGTAATGCAGACACTACGGATGGTTAAGTCGCACTAAACTAACCGTCGCGACAGTGACCATCACCTTAGCGTGGTACTTCGAAACTCGGAGTACCACGCTTTTTATTTAGCCTCATTCAGTAAACTGCGTATGCGTACTATTCTTACATCTGTCCTCCCGATCCTAATTTCCTGTCTCCTCATATCCTGCGGAGGTGATGAATCGTCCACCGCTGACACCAGCACGACGGGGAAGGATATTGATATTCCGGATCTACTAAAGCGTCCCGAAGCCCTACAAAATGCGGCCGAATGGGACAAGACACAGAGTGGCTACATGCAGATGAGCAGTACGCTACGACTGGATGATGCGCAGGCCATCGAGCCGCGTATCACCCTGGCAAAGATCTTTGTGAACGAGGCCCGCGTGACCGGGGAGCACGGACACTACTACCCTGCCGCACTAAAGATGCTCGATGAGGCCCTGGAACTAAATCACGACGGACCCAGAGATACCAACCTGGAATTCGATGCGCTAGCCACAAAGGCCGGCGTACAGCTTTCGCAGCACGACTTCAAGGAAGCCTTGGCTACGGCCAAGCAGGCGGTTAGCATCAACCCCTACAACGCACAGGTATACGGAGCCGTCGTGGATGCCCACGTCGAGCTAGGTGACTATCCGGCCGCCATTGCTGCAGCGGATAAGATGAACGAGATTCGTCCAGACCTGCGATCCTACAGCCGGGTGTCCTACCTGCGCGAAATTCACGGTGATGTGGATGGTGCCATCGAAGCCATGAAACGCGCCGTCAATGCCGGCGCGCCGGGCTACGAGTCTACGGCCTGGGCACGGCTCACCCTCGGAGAACTGTACCACCGATACGGACAGCCGGAGGATGCGGCCGCCCAGTATAAAACGATTCTACAGGAGCGTCCCAACTATCCCTTCGCTATCGCTGCGCAGGCCGAACTGGCCATGGACCGCGAGGATTACGAAGAGGCTGAGCGGCTACTGATCGAAGCTAAGAATATCATCCCTGAGGTCGGTTACTACATCGACCTGGCGGAGTTGTACACGATACAGGGCAGAGATGAGGAAGCTCAGGCGCTGAAGGAAGAGATCCTGGTGATGCTACAGGAGGATGTAGACAGCGGCCACAATATGGATATGGAGTACGCCGCACTCTACCGTGACCAGTACGAAGACTACGATAAAGCCCTGGACTATATGCTTAAGGAGTACCAGGTGCGTCCCAATAATATCGACGTGAACCGCATGCTGGCCAGCATCTACCTCAAGCGAGGTGACACGGCTAAGGCGAAAGAGCATCTGAGTAAGGCACAGGTCACCGAGTCGAAGCACCCGGAACTCCAGGAGCTGGAAGCGGCGCTAGCTAAGTGATTGCATACCGCTACTCGACGGTAGCGACGGGTCGGGCCAGGGCGGGTAGCTCCACCTGGGTGCCGAGTAGGTCTTCCATAGTTTCGCGGCGACGAATGAGGTGGGCCCGTCCGTCCAGGATCATTACTTCAGCGGGTCGGAAGCGGCTGTTGTAGTTGCTGGCCATCATGTAGCAGTAGGCTCCGGCGTTTGCCATGGAGAGTATATCACCCTCCCGCACCTCAGCCAGTTGCCGGTTTATGCCGAAGGTATCCGTCTCACAGATGTATCCGACTACTGTATAGATACGGGGCTTACCTCCGTGGTTGCTTACGTTCACGATGTGGTGGTAGGCGTCGTAGAACATTGGGCGAATCATGTGATTGAGTCCGCTGTCTACTCCGGCAAATACGGTGGCTGGGGTAGTCTTGACCACATTGGTCCGCATCAGGAAGGTACCTGCTTCGCTGACGAGAAACTTACCGGGCTCGAACATCAGGGCCAACTCGCGGCCGTAGTCAGCACAGAAGGCATTGAAGCGATCGGTCAGGCGTGCGCCCAGGTCCTCGATATCGGTGGCGATACCACCCTCCTTGTAGGGCACTTTGAAGCCGGACCCAAAGTCGATGTAGTCCAGATCGGGAAAATCTACCGCCGCGCGCAGTAAAATTTCTACACCCTGCAGGAAAACCTGCGCGTCAAGTATATCAGAGCCGGTATGCATATGTAGGCCCTCGATCTTGAGGCCCAGCGCACTCACTACCTTGAGTACGTGGGGCACTTGGTGGATGCTGATGCCGAACTTGGAGTCGATGTGGCCTACGCTGATCTTGCTGTTGCCCCCCGCCATGATGTGGGGATTGAGGCGTATGCAGATGGGAACGCCGCGGTGCTGATCACCAAATTGTTCCAGGATGGAGATGTTATCGATGTTCATCCGTACACCCTTGCTGACCGCCCGGTTCACCTCCTCCAGGCTCACACAGTTTGGCGTGAAAAGGATGTCATGGGGATCGAAACCCGCCAGGAGACCGAGCTCGACCTCCTGCATGGAGACGGTATCGAGTCCGCTACCCAACTGCTGGAACAGGCGCAGGACGTTCAGATTCGTGAGGGCCTTGCAGGCGTAGTTGATACGTAGCCGCTTTGCTCCCCCAAAGGCTTTGCTGATGCGATGGTACTGCTGTTTCATGCGCGCAGCATCGTATACATAAACGGGAGCACCGAACTGCTCGACCAGGCTTAACACGTCTACGCCAGCGATCTGATAGCGGCCATCAACAAACTCCATGGGGGGATACTTATGCCGGCAAAGGTACGGTAAGCCGGTAGTAGACTACCGCTTCGGGATCTTGTTGTGACTGATCGCGCGCTGGCGATCCGCCTTGAACCGCCCCACCGTATTATCGCGCAGCTTGCGGTGCTTCGTTTTACGACCCTGCACGCGAGCCCGCCACACCTTCCAGCTGCGCAGTTTGAGCTGGTCCCGCATCAGGCGGATGACCTCGGCCTCGGACAGACCAAACTGAAACGTGATGGCCTCGAAGGGGGTGCGATCTTCCCAGGCCATACCGATGATGCGGTCTACGTCGCGCTCGTTCAGATCATATTTTTTGATGAGGTCCATTGGGGTGTGGGGTCTTGTTTAGTAGAAACACGGCACCGGCGGCCCCGCCCTGAGTGAACACAGGATATGGGCAAGGGGGTTTAAAGAATAAAACCTTATGGTATATCTACAAGCTGGCGGACTATGGGATGACCTGTACTGGTTCATCGGAGCGCTCATTGTACTGCTCGTGGTACTCTTCCTCACGAAAAGGGCGCAGAGCACCCAGCGGGCCAAACACCTGAAAACGAACGATCCACGCCACAACGTGGTCAATACGACCAGCTACAATATCAATGAGGACAGCCTGGGCGATAAGGAGGGGAAGGAAGAGCTGACCGCCGAAGAAGCGCGACAGGAAGCCGAAAATATGAAGGAGACCGGCCACATCCCCAGCGACGAAGAATTCTACCGGCTGCGCAAGGATATGAAGAAGGACGAGTAGTGTAGACCGGGCGGGCAACAAAGCAGCGTACCGGGGCGTCTTCCTGCGTAGCATGAAGCAGCTGGATAAACTGATGCTCCGATCCTTCGTGGGTCCATTCATCGTGACCTTCGGGATCGCGCTGTTCGTGCTATTGATGCAGATCCTGTGGCTGTACCTGGACGATATTGCGGGCAAGGGGCTCAGCTTCTTCCTCATCATGGAATTGCTAGCCTACAAGTGCGTAGGCTTGGTGCCGCTGGCCCTGCCGTTGGCGCTACTGATCTCATCGGTCATGGTGCTGGGCAACCTGGCGGAGCACTACGAGTTGTCGAGTTTTAAGTCGGCGGGTGTGGGCCTGTTGCGGGTGATGCGGCCGCTGATCGTGATCGGTGCGCTGAGCGCTGCGGTGTCCTACGCCTGCTCGGATTACGTCATCCCGGCGGCCAACCTGCAGTTTGGATCACGGATGTACGACATTCAGCAGAAGAAGCCTACGCTTAATATGGAGCCCGGGGTATTCAACGAAGACTTCAGTCAGTTTACCATACGACTCGGTGGGCGCAGCGATAACGGCCGTGACATCAGCGACGTGCTGATCTACGATCAGACGAAGGCGAACCTGGGCGAGCTGAGCGAAATCATGGCGGATAAGGGCGTGATGTACTCGGCTGGCGACGGCCGCTTCTTTGTGATGAAACTCTACGACGGACACCAGTACGTGGAACAGCGTCCCGGGGGAGCAAGTGGCCGTAGCACGCCCTTCATGCGAACCAACTTCGCCAGCTACACGAAGATCTTCGACCTTAGTGAATTCGAGCTGCAGCGGCATGCTTCGTCGCTGTTCTCGACGAACCGGACCATGCTTTCCACCTGGCAGCTGCGGCAAGGGGTGGACTCGATCAGCTTGGACATCGCTACCCGCAAGCAGGGGCTGAGCAACCACTTGCTGGCCTACTTACCGGAACTGCCCCGCGATACGACGGTGATCCGGCCCCCGGTGGCTATCGCGGCGGATCAAATGGCGCAGCCACGCTACCTGGACCTTGGGGATTCGCTCGCCTTGGTAGAGAATATGGAGGAGAAGGTTGACAGCAGCTGGCGAAACGCTATTCCCGTAGTCGAGAACAACGAGACTAAGGAAGCGCTCAATCGCGCACTACGTGACAAGCTGATGGATCACCCACTGATCTTCGGTAGGGCGGAGTGGCCGGGCCTCGACAGTATCGTGAATAGCCTCACTGATGAGGATAGGGACAGGGTGTACAACCGATCCCGGTCGAGTCT
This sequence comes from Neolewinella maritima, assembly GCF_923081025.1. GTDB lineage: Bacteria > Bacteroidota > Bacteroidia > Chitinophagales > Saprospiraceae > Neolewinella > Neolewinella maritima. Next base: position 1,943,997 of record NZ_CAKLPZ010000001.1, read on the forward strand.
GCGGTCGGTGACCGGGCAGGCGGAGTCGGCTATACGCCTGCTACCGGGAATAGAGGAATCACGGGTCAAGCACGTATACGACATGCACATGAAATACAGCATGGCCGTGGTCTGTATCATCTTCATCTTCATCGGGGCGCCCATGGGGGCCATCGTGCGCAAGGGGGGCTTCGGCTACCCCATCCTAGTGAGCATCATCTTTTTCGTCATCTTCATCATTCTCACCATCTTTTGTCGCAAGCTGGCCGAAAGCTTCGTGGTCAATGGAGTGTTCGCCGGCTGGCTACCCTGCGTAATCCTCTTTCCGGTCAGCCTGTGGATCACCCTGCGGGCCATGAACGATGCCAAGCTGATCAGTACCGAGAAACTGGGGCAGGCCTACCGCCGCGCCCGCGACAGCAAGCAGGTAGCCGCCCTGCGCCGGGCGGTGCGCAAGGGGTAAATGGCTACCTTCGCGGCATGCCGTTCGTTCGCCGTCACTATACGCCCCCGAGTCTGCGTCTGAAGACCTTCCTGCGGGCCAACCGATTTTTCCTCATCGGCGTACTCCTCCTCTTGCTGGGCTTTCTCTATCTGCTGTTTACCAACCAGCAGGGCGACGAGTTGATTGCGATCAATGGGCTACGGACGGACCGGCTGGACTGGGTATTCATCACCGGCACGCAACTGGGTGAGCCCATCGCCTACGTCGTAGTGCTACTGATCGCCCTGACCTTTCGCCTGCGCACGGCACTCTTTACCGTACTGACCGGTGCTACCGTGGCGGTCGTGGCCGGCCTGCTCAAACTGTACTTCGCTGAGGCCCGACCCATGCGGTATTTCTTCGACAACTTCGAAGCTACGTGGCACAGCCTCAACCTGTTTGATGAGAACATGCGCAACTGGGGCTACTCCAGTTTCCCGAGCGGGCACACCGCCTCGGCCTTTGCGCTGTATAGCTTTGTGTGCTTCAATGTCCGCCGACCCAAGATCGTCATCAGCATCCTTTGCTTTCTCCTGGCGTTGATGGTCGGCTTTAGCCGGATGTACCTGCTGTATCATTTTTTGCGCGACGTCACGGCCGGGGCCTTCCTTGGTTTGTTAGTAGCCATTGCGATGTTCTTCCTCCAGTGGAAACTCTACCCCAATAATGCCCGGCTCAATGACGGTATCTGGTGGACGCGTACGCCTAAGTAACCCCCTATGTCCCCTACCGAATACACCCCCACCATCGCCGTCCTGCGCGAAGACAAGACCCCACCCGACGCCCGGGTAGCCCTCACGCCACGCCAGGTAGCCAAACTGCGCAAGGCTGGCTATGACATTGTCGTACAGCCCAGCCCCCACCGCTGCTACACCGATGAGGAGTACCGCAAGCTGGGCATACCCCTACAGGAAGACCTAAGCGATCGGGCGCTCCTACTCGGCATAAAGGAAGTACCCATCGATCGGCTGCTCGCCGGCAAGACCTACTGCAACTTCGCTCACGTCGCCAAGTTTCAGGCCTACAACCAGCCGCTGCTACGCGCTCTGCTGGATAAGGGGATTACCCACATAGACTACGAGTACCTGCGCGACGATGCAGGCAAACGACTTATTGCCTTCGGCTACTGGGCCGGGATGGTCGGCGCGCATAACGGCCTGTGGGCCTACGGCAAGCGGACGGGGCAGTTCACCCTACCCCGCCTGCACGAGCTGTATGATTACGCAGCTGCCAAAGCGGTATACGCCAAACTCAAGCTGCCGAAACTCAAGGTCGTACTTACGGGCACCGGGCGGGTGGGCGCAGGTGCGGCGCGGGTACTCACGGATGCAGGCCTGCGCAGAGTGTCTGCAGCGGAGTTCCTGGAAGAGACCGAGGACGCCGTGTTTACTCAACTCACCATCGAAAAGTACGCCCGCCACCAGTCCGGCAAGGCTGTGGTACGCAAGCATTTCTACAAGCACAGTGAAGAGTACGTCAGTACGTTCCTACCCTACGCCGCCGTGGCGGATGTGTTTGTCAACGGAATCTACTGGGATGGCAAAGCACCGGCTTTCTTCACCCGGGAGGATATGGCCACGGAATCCTTTCGGATCAAGACGATCGCCGACGTGACCTGCGACATCGCGCCGCTATCCAGCGTACCCTCAACGCTGAAGGCATCAACTATTGCCGATCCCGTGTTTGGCTTCGATCCGCAGACCGGTGAGGAGGTTGCTCCCTACCGGAATGCCATCGACGTGATGTCCATCGACAATCTTCCCAGTGAGCTCCCCCGGGATGCGAGCAAGGCCTTCGGCGATATTCTACTCTCCACTATCCTGCCCGAGTTCGATAAACCGCAGAGCAAGATTCTGGACGGAGCCACGGTCACCCGGGCGGGTGAGTTAGGCGAACAATTTACCTACCTGAGCGACTTTGCCGCGGGCAAACTTCAAGCTAGTACCTAAGCGATGCACGTCAACCTGACCTCCGATACGGCTACGCAGCCCACCCCCGCCATGCTGGATACTATGCTTTCGGCGCTGGTCGGTGACGACGTCTTCCGGCAGGATCCTTCCGTTAATCAGCTGGAGGAAAGCGCCGCCGAGCGGTTCGGCATGGAAGCAGCGCTGTTCTGTCCATCCGGCACCATGACCAACCAGCTGGCCATCAAGGTGCATACCCAGCCGCTGGATGAAGTGATCTGTGAGGAGAAGAGTCACGTGTACCAGTACGAAGGTGGGGTGTACAGCTTGCTTTCAAGTATCAGTATGCACCTCGTGCACGGGGAGCGCGGAAAAATGCTGCCTGGACAGATCACCGCGGCGGTGAAGCCCAGGCAGGATTGGCTCGCACGCACGCGCCTGGTCGTATTGGAAAACACCTGTAACAAGGGCGGCGGCAGCATCTATACCATCGAGGAGGCCACTGCGCTGGCCGAGGAGGCGCGCGGCCATGGACTAGCCGTCCATCTGGACGGTGCCCGGCTGTTCAATGCCCTGGTGGAGACGGGTGAGACCCCCGATCAGTGGGGCGCGGTATGCGATACGATATCTATTTGCCTGAGTAAGGGGCTGGGCGCCCCGGTGGGTAGCCTACTGCTCGGTTCGCAGCAGCAGATCGATGCCGCGCGGCGCTTCCGCAAAGTGTTCGGGGGCGGGATGCGGCAGGCGGGCTATTTGGCGGCAGCCGGTCTGTATGCCCTCGATCATCACGTGGACCGCCTGCGGATAGACAATGCGCGCGCCAGAACGCTCGCCGAGCTGATTGCGACGCTTCCGTACGTAGCTTCCGTAGAGCAGACACAAACCAACATCTGCATCTTTCACTTGGTGGAGCAGATGGCAGCTGATTTTCTGGCCGATCTAGCCAAAGAGGGCATTCAGGCCGCGGCCTTCGGACCCAAGACCGTACGATTCACTACCCACTTGGGCGTAGATGAGGAACAGATCAGCTACGTGATGGATCGACTACGAGCGCGGGCTGAGGCACCTGCTGCATGACCGCCACGTGAGTGATCGTGTCCACGGGGCAGATCGACTCACAGAGCAGACAGGCAATGTCGCAGGGACGATCGACGGCGATGGTATCGAAGGGACTGACGAAGCCAGCCTCCTGCGGACAGATCGCCACGCAGGCACCACAGTTGATGCAAGCGTTCCAACCGATGCTGAACAGTACGGGCTGTTGTTTACTCATATTTTCTTGAATTCCGAGGTGGGACTAAAGTAGTCCGACATAGTAGCATACAGTTGCTCGTCGCGCTGCGCAATGTTCATGTTGTGGAAAATATCGGTCTTGATCCCGTAAAGCTTCCACATCTTGTCTCCGAGCTCGCTCAGCCATACGTTCTGATAGGCCTGTAGTGCACCTTCCTGAAGAGGTAGTCCGTCTTGCAAGTGACCGATTAAGAAGTCAGCGGCGATCTTACCACCGGCCACTGCGGTGTGCAGTCCGCCTCCCGTAATGGGGTTGACGTGGCGGGCGGCATCGCCCACGAGGATCATGTTATCCGCATACTGCGTGCGCAGGGGCGCGGCCAGGGGGACTCCCCCACCCTGCACCTCCAGAATACGGGCATTGGCGAAGCGCTTCCGGAAGAAGCTCTGTTGCATGAACTTGTCCAGGTGCCACTGGGCGGGTTTATCGGTCATCGTAGCGATGACACCTAGGCCGATCTCCGCGTAGCCGTGCCCTTTCGGGAACACCCAGGCGTACCCACCCGGTGCCCACTCGTGTCCGGTGACGATCTCCAGCAGTCCCTCAGTCTCTACGCCGTCGACGATAAATTGCAGGCAGCCGGCCAGTTCGGTAATCTTGATGTGGGTCTGCAGACCGGCCCACTTACCGACCTGCGACTGTAGTCCATCGGCGCCTACTAGGACGCGGGTACTCAGGGTGATGTCCTGGTTGTAGCGGCGGAGTGCAACAGTACAGCTCCCATCAGCCTGCGGCTGATAACCTACCCCCTCCGTCTTGAGCCATACCTCGGTGCCGGCGCGTTCGGCCTGCGTCATCAGGTAGCGATCGAACCGCCGGCGGTCTACCACGTATCCCAGCGGTTTTTTACCCGGCCCGCTGCCGTAGTCGTCGGGCTTAAGCTGACGGTAGTCGTGGACGGTACGTGCGCCTGCTTCGTCGTAGATCGCGAAGCCGTAGATTGCTTCGTGGATAAATTCAGGATTGGCATCAATGCCGGCGGCCTCCAGTCCGTGACCGCTGATAGCGCCCGAGCACTGGATGGGTGAGCCCAATTCTTGCCGCTTATCGACCAGTAGGACCCGCAGGCCCGCCGTGGAGGCAAAGCGGGCGGTGGTGGAGCCGGCCGGGCCGGCGCCGATGATGATAAGGTCGTAGTCTGTTTGGGGCATCAATGCAGTGGTTATACCAACAAACCCCGCCTCCCCCACTCGGTTCAGTCGCGCCGCCAAACCTCATACCAGCGCTTGTCGCGTGCGGCGCGCTCCTCCCGCCGCTGCGTACGCCGGCGGTCCTTGCGGCGCTTGCGGATAGTGCGCTCCATATCCTTGCTCCAAACACTATTGCGTTTGGCAATAACGTAGCGTACACTGACGGCCGTGTGGGTGTACAAGATGCTTTCCCCGCCCGTCACGTTTAGCGCCGGCTTGAAGTCATAGCTCAGATTTACCTTCCCTACCGTAGCCTCCAGACCTACGACGCCCGTGAGGCCCTTGGGACCATTAAAGGTTTGTCCGGTCTCGGTGTTGATCTCGTTGTTCCAGCCGGCGTGGAGGCCCGCTCCATAGAATAAATTGAGCCGGCGGGAAAGCAATGGCTGATGTTGCTTGCCGAGCAGCGTAAGACTCCCTTCGTCCTTGCTGAGGGAGGAAAGTACGATGGCCTCCAGGACAAAATTCTTGTCGATCTGCGGTAGGCGCAACTGTGCGGTAGCCCCCCACTCTGTACCGACCCGTAGTCCCAGCGCCACGTCATAGGACTGTGCACAGATGGCGTACGGTACGATCAGCGTGGCTACTAGGAGAAGTATTCTCATGGCACGTATAACGCGAGCTACGGGCGCTTTGGTTTATTGCGGCCCAGTAGCGCCGCGGCTACGAGCTTGCGACCGATCGCAGATTGCGGGTCGTCAAATACAGCAGCGGGTGTTCCGGACTCGACCACCGTACCGTGGTCCATAATGAGCACGCGATCGGCGTAGGCCGTAATATCCGTTAGGCTATGGGTGATCATCATCACCCCGATACCGCGCGCCACAGTGAGCGCGTGCAGTAGGTCCTGAATGACCTGCCGGCTATCAACGTCCAGCCCCGAGAAAGCCTCATCGAAGATGATCAGTTTTGGATGGGTGGCGAGCACGCGGGCAATTGCCGCGCGTTGCCGCTGTCCGCCACTCAGTTGATCGGGCCGTCGGTCGCCTAGGTCCGAAGAAAGTCCCACCTCCTGCAGCAATTGCTCTACCCCCGCACCCGCGTTACCCGGCACACTGGCGATGTGCTGACGTACCGTCATGGAGGGGTTGAAGGAGCCGTCCACATCCTGGAAAATGAGCTGGGCGCCGGTAGCCAGACGCACCGCCCGGCCCGATAGTGGCATTTCGTATACCGTATCGGCCACGGTGAACGTACCCTGGCACCCCTCCACCAGTCCGACCAGCCAACTCGCTAGCGTACTCTTGCCGCAGCCGCTGGGACCCGTGATGGCAATCCACTCACCCCGGCGCACCACGAGGTTCAGGGATTGGAGGACCATCGCTGTAGCCGGGGTGTAGCGCACACTCAGCTGCTCGATCTTCAGCAGTGATATATTATTGTTCAGCGGTTTGACCGTGGGGGTTGGCCTAGGTTTGGGAACTATACGTTGTTGGTTGGGCAGTTCTACTACCCGGTCCGTGGCGCGTTCGAGGAGCGCGCGGTCGTGAGTAATGAACAACAAGCCCATTTGCAGCTCGTAGCGCAGGCGGTCCAGCAGGCGCACTATGGCGGCCTCGGTGATCCCATCCAGGGCCGTAGTGGGCTCGTCGGCAATGAGTAACCGCGGCCGGCCCACCAGTGCCATAGCGATCAGTACGCGCTGGAGCTGTCCGCCACTAAGCTGACTGGATAGCGACCGGAGAACGCGGTCCTGCTGCTCCGCTAGCTCCACCCAGCGGAGGAGCTGCAGCAGATAAGCCCCGGGAGCCGGCTCGTCCGGACAGAGGTAGCGAATGGCTTCCCGCAACTGGACGCCGCACGTCAGAACGGGGTTAAGCGCGCGCTGCGGCTCCTGGAACACCAGACCTATTTCCGTACCCCGCAGATCGTCGCGCTGCCCGGGCACCGTAGCGAGCAGGTTGATGGACAGACCGGACTTGAGTTGATAGGCTGCGTGCCCGTCTACCACCCGTGCCGCGGGGGGAGCCAGTCCGAGCAGCATCATGGTCAGCAGACTCTTACCGCTACCGGAGGGACCGGCGATGCCCACACTTTCCCCGGGACTTAGCTCGAAGGATAGTCCGCCCAGCAGCGGCGTACCCGTGCCGTAGGCCAGGGATAGATCAGATACGTGGAGTAAGTCGGTCACGGCACTGGGAATTACCACTCGGGTACCGCCGGGAGGAAGTGGTACGACTCGGTGCTGTAATCGATGCGGGCCACGTATGACTCCCGCCCGTTAGAGATCATCAGGAAGGGCACCTGCAGGGGTCCGTTGTAATGGGCTACCTGGCGAAAGGTATCCGTGCTCAGTGGCACCTTGGGCGCCTTACACTCCACAAGCAGGAAGGGGCGCATATCGTTGTCGAACACCAGGATGTCGGTCCGCTTCGGATCCCCGTTAACCGCCACGCCACGCTCGACCGTGATGCGGTTGCGGTTATACTTCATGTCCCGAATCAGGAACTGCAGCAGTAACTGCCGTACGAACTCCTCCGGCTGTAGTACCAGCCACTTCTTGCGGATGTCGCCGAGTACCATGCGGCGGTCTCCCTCCAGCCGGATCGACAGGTAGTCAGAGAAACGCTCCAGGCGCAGGTCAATGGGGGTCGGGGAGTTGGGTGGGATCACGAAAGGTGTCGGCGAGGGTTTGTAAGCGGGGGAACAGGAGCAGCAGGGTGCGGTTGAATTGAGGCGCTAATTCCCGTAAGCTTTCGTCAATGTCATTCAGATAGTGCGGCTGACTCATCCGGGGGCGCATACGTAGAAACACCTGCTGCATACCGGCGGCGCTGGTGTAGAGACGTAGCCAGTCACTTTTGGTCATTCCATCCACGTGACGGGCGGCCCGCTCCGGCATGTGCTCCCGGGCAGCCTGCAGGTTCCCATAGGTCCGGGTTCGGAAAGCAACAATATCCACGTCCATCAGCTGCGACCAGTTGAGGCACAGAAAGTAGTCGAAGGCGACGTCAGACAGTACCGGGGCATAGCGGCTGTGGCGGACGGTGAGCAGCCGGTTCAGCCTCCGTACGTCGGGGTCCGCGTCCGTCAGCCGATCGATGGCACGGTGCATCGTCACGCCCCGGCGGATGCCGGCGGGCAGGAGATCGACCTCACTTCCCCGCAGGATATCGCCTAGGAAATTTCCGACCTGCAGGTCCGGAGAAAAGTGAGATAGCGCTAGATGGGCTAGGTAGTTCACACTTCGGCGAGCTGCCCCTGAAAGTAGTCGTAGATGTCCATCTGGGCCCGGAAGTGTCCGTCCGTCGCCAGGGGCTCACGGTAGTCATTGAGCTTACCGTGCTGGATCAGGCGGGCCCGCTGGTTGTCGCGCCACTGCATATCCATGATGCGGCGCAGCTCGAGTTTGATGAGGTGATCGTAGATGGGCGTGACGACCTCGACGCGGCGGTAGAGGTTGCGGTTCATCCAGTCGGCCGAGCCGATGTACACCAGTTCATCCCCATTGTTGCCGAAGATGAACACCCGGGCGTGTTCCAGGAAGCGGTCGATGATACTGATGATTTGTATGTTCTCTTCCTCTTTAGGCACCAGCCGGCAGATACCACGCACGATCAGTCGCACTTCCACCCCGGCGCGGGCGGCCTGCCGGAGCTTCTGGATCATCGTGGGCTCCTCCAGGCTGTTCATTTTCAGGAATAGGTAGGCGTGTCCACCGGACTTCGCCGTCTCGATCTCCCGATCGATCAGGGCCAGGAATTCAGACTCCAGATTGAAGGGGGCCACCAGCAGGTGCTTACAGCGCGGTAGGATCAGCTTACCGCGCAGCAGATCAAATACCCGCTCCACGTCCTTGCCTAACTTTGGCCGACAGGTCAGTAGTGCGTGGTCGGTATATAGCTTGGACGTCTTTTCATTGAAATTACCCGTACCGATGTAGCTATAGTGAACGGTTTCTCCCTGCCCGGTGCGCCGCTCGATGTGTAGTAGCTTAGTGTGCACCTTGACGGCCGGGTAGCTGTACCGCACGTAGGCGCCGGCCTCGGTCATCTCCTTTCCCCAGTACAGGTTGCTCGCCTCGTCAAAGCGCGCCTTAGCCTCTACGAAAGCCTCTATCTTTTTCCCCTGCTGCAGGGCGTACAGCAGGTTCTGTACCACTTGCGATTTTTTGGCCACGCGGTACAGGGTGATACGGATCGTAGTGACTTCCGGATGATCGGCCGCCTCCCGGATCAGCTCGGGCACGTAATCGTATTTTTGGTAGGGGAAGCTCAGGAGGACGTCCGTATGCTGGATCACTTCCATCAGGCTGTCCGCCCCTTCCAGCTTGGGGTGCGGCAGGGGCGGCATCGGGGGATAGGCTAGTGCATCACTGCCGGGGGGCTGGGGAAAGCTGAAAAAGTCGTTGAAGTTGTGGTAGCGTGCCCCCGGGATCATATCGTACTTCGACAGCTTCAGTGCTGTCTTGAGTCGCTTTAGCATCCAGCTCGGCATGTCGCCGTCGTACAGAAAGCGGGTCGGCAACCCCGTATCGCGGTTCGACAGGCTCCGCTCGATCTTGCGCAGTAGATCTCCGTCAAATTCGTTATCGATGTATAGTTCGGCGTCGCGACTGAGCTTGAAACTGTAGCCGAAGTCAGTCCGGCGGTCCATCCAGCGGCTCAGGTTGGCCCGGATCACACTGTCGGTGAAAATGACGTAATAGCCCTCAGCGTCTTTCTCCGGGCTAGGCAGTACGACGAAGCGACCGGTCTGCTTGACGGGAATGGGCACCAGCGCTATTTCTCCGGTCTCTTCGGCCTCCGGCTCATTCATGGATACGGCCAGGCACAGCTGCCCATCGTCCAGGTAGGGTAATTCCCTTTCGCCATCCTCATCCGTAGCAAGCCAGTGCAGTTCGAGGTGGGGCGAAATATGATGGTCGAAGTGATCGGCGGCGAAGGCACGCTGCGACTTCGTCATCTGATCGGAGTGGATCAGGTGGATATTTTCGTCCCGCAGTTGCGGCAGGATCTCCTCGCGGAAGATGCGACCGAACTCCTCTTGCTGCCGGTATACGGCGGCACGGATGTCCTTAAGCTCCCGCTTGGGTTTAAAGTCGAACAGCTCCCGGCGTTCGGTCTTGGGAAGTTTTTTAAACTGTCGCAGGCTAGAGACGCGCACCCGATAGAACTCATCCAGGTTGGAACTATAGATCGCCAGGAAGCGGATGCGCTCGTAGAGGGGTACGCGGGGGTCGGATGCTTCCTGCAGCACCCGGGCATTAAATTCGAGCCAGGAGGAATCGCGTTTGATCAGTTCGGTCGGCAAGGGGGGAGGTTTGGCCTTCAAGGTAGGTGTTTGCCGGGAACGCGGGTGCGAAGTAAATAGTGCGAACATTCACGTCCGCGAGGTATTAAAGCAACAACCCAATCACGCCGATGAGACTGATGCAGCATAAACGGGAGGCCTTCTGGTTCTACCGCTACCTATCCAACTTTTACGACAAACTGGTCAACCCCCTGTTCTGGACGGAGCGGATGCGGGAAAAGTCGCTGGACGTAGCAGACTGGTCCGACGGCGAAAATCTTCGGGTCGTCGACGTCGGCTCGGGTACCGGATTCACCACTCAGGGCATCGTCAAGCGCGTACCCGCCGGGAACGTAGTTTGCGTAGACCAGAGCCCGCAGCAGATGGAACGTGCCATGGTCAAGCCCGACCTGGAGCGCTGCCGGTTCCGGCTGGGTGACGCCGAGAACCTCCCCTTCGATGACGATACCTTCGATCGCTACGTCAGTGCCGGAAGTATCGAGTACTGGCCCGATCCGCAGCGCGGTCTGAACGAGGCCTACCGCGTGATCAAGGAAGGTGGTCAGGCGCTCATGATCGGCCCCATCGAGCCGGTCAACCCCATTAGTAAGTTCATCGCCAATACCTGGATGTTGTTCCCCCCCGAGAACGACTACCACATGTACTTCCACCAGGCCGGATTCACCGAGGTGGACTGGGCGTACATCCGCCCCCACTGGCAAGACAACGAGCGCTACGGTATCGCCATCGTCGGCACCAAACCCAAACCGGGCAAAAGCCCTAACGCCGAGGGCCGCCGCAGCCGCCAGGAACTCGTCTCCGCCGATCCCGAAGGTGGTTGGTTGGGTCGCAACCTGTTGCTGACGGGCCGGGTCTTGCTGGGTTCCGCGGCGGGCTTTCTCTTTATTCCCATGGCGTTGCTGGCTCACGTCACCGCTCCCCTGCGCGGTGTAGAGGGAGAGGTAGAGCCCCTCAATAAGGAGCAAAAGATCGTACTGGGTGCCCTGGGCGGTCTGCTCACCTTCTTCGTCGTACGAGCCCTGACCCGCAAGCGCTGATGCCAGAAGGACTTAACGAACGTATCCGCGCCTTCTACGACCAGTCTACCCCCCTGTGGCTAAACACCTGGGGTGAGCAAATGCACCATGGCTACTACGGCCCAGACGGTAAGCGTGAGGTAGACCACCAGCAGGCCCAGCTGGATATGATCGACGAATTGCTCGCTTGGGGTGGCGCGCCCCCTTCTGTAACCAGCTTTCTGGATGCCGGATGCGGTGTCGGTGGAAGCAGTCGCTACCTGGCGGGTAAGTATCCGCAGGCAACTGGACTGGGAGTGACCCTCAGCCCGGTGCAGGCCGAGCATGGCAATGAGTACAACGCCCTTTCCGGGGTAGACGACCGACTACGGATCATTGCTAAAGACGTCTACACGCTGGACCCCGAAGTAGACGGAACGTACGATCTGATCTGGAGCATGGAGTCGGCCGAACACATGGCCGATAAACAGGGGCTGTTCGAACTGTTCCACCGGATGCTGAAACCTGGTGGCCGCTTACTGATGGCCACCTGGTGCCACCGGCCCGAGCCCCCCTACCTTTCCCCTTCCGAGCAGTACACTCTACAGCAGATCTGTAAGCTGTACCATCTGCCACCTATGGTGAGCATTCCACAGCTAGCGGATAGTGCCGCTGCGGCGGGACTGCAGGATATTCAGACCGCCGACTGGTCCGCTTCCGTAGAACCCTTCTGGGGGGCGGTGATCAAAAGCGGGCTCGATCCCCGCAACTGGCCCGGTCTGGTCCGCTCGGGTATGGGGACCATACAGGGGGCCTGGGCCATGAAGTACATGCGGCAAGGCTTTGCCTCCGGCGCCATTCAGTACGGTGTGCTACGGGCCGTACGCAAGTAGAGCAATCACACAATAGGTCTACTCCGCGTCTTCCCAACCCATCGTGCGCTCTACGGCTTTCTGCCAACCTGCGTAGCGCTTGCTGCGGTCCTCGGCGTCCATCTGAGACTTGAACTGCTTATCCAGTTGCCAGGTAGCGACCAGGTCACTGCGCTGCCAGAATCCGACAGCGAGTCCCGCCAGCATAGCAGCACCCAGCGCCGTAGTCTCTACAATGCGGGGCCGCTCGACGGCGGTACCGAGAATGTCGGCCTGGAATTGCATCAGGAAGTCGTTGGCGCTAGCTCCTCCGTCTACGCGCAGGTTTTTCAGCTCCGTATTGGCATCTTTTTGCATCGCTTCCAGTACATCCTTCACCTGGTAGGCCAGACTCTGTAGAGTAGCCCGCACGATGTGTGCTTTGGACGTGCCCCGGGTCAGTCCGAAGATGGCGCCCCGTGCGTACATATCCCAGTATGGTGCGCCCAGGCCCGCGAAGGCGGGTACTACGAACACCCCCCCGGTGTCTTCCACCTTACGGGCGTAGTATTCGCTATCCGGCGCCTCGTCGATCAGCTTGAGGCCATCGCGGAGCCACTGAATCGCCGCTCCGGCGATGAACACACTTCCCTCCAGAGCGTACTCGGTCGTCCCATCGATCTCCCACGCAACGGTAGTAAGTAGCCCGTGCTGACTCGGTACGGCCCGCGTACCGGTGTTCAGCAGCATGAAACAGCCGGTACCGTAGGTATTCTTCGCCTGGCCTGGCTCGAAGCAGGCCTGACCGAATAGGGCGGCGTGCTGATCGCCGGCCATACCCGCGATGGGGATCGATCCGCCGAATAGCGTGGTGTGCCCGTATACCTCGCTGTTCGACTTCACCTCGGGTAGCAGTTCGCGGGGCACGCGCAGTTCCGAGAGCATACGCTCATCCCAGTCCCGCTTGCGAATGTCAAATAGCATGGTCCGGCCGGCATTCGTCACATCAGTGACGTGCACCTCACCCCCGGTCAACTTGTATACCAACCAACTGTCCATCGTACCGAAGCACAGTTCGCCCCGCTCAGCACGCTCCCGGGCCCCGGGCACATGCTCCAGCAACCAATCGATCTTGGTACCACTGAAGTAGGCATCGATCACCAGTCCGGTAGTCTGGCGTACGTGATCTTCCAGCCCACGTTCCTTGAGTGCGTCACACATTCCTGCCGTGCGGCGATCCTGCCAGACAATAGCGTGGTGAATTGGCTCGCCGGTTGTACGGTCCCAGATCAGGGTGGTTTCCCGCTGATTGGTGATGCCGATAGCGGCAATGTCCTCGGCGGTCGTGCCCGTCCGGTCCAGTAGCTCCCGCACGACGGCTACCTGGGCGGTCCAGATCTCGTTTGCGTCGTGCTCGACCCAGGCGGGCTTGGGGTAGTATTGGGTGAACTCCTTCTGTGCGGTATCCACAAGGGTACCGTCGTGGGCAAAGAGGATGGCCCGACAGGATGTAGTCCCCTGGTCGAGGGCAAGAATATAAGTTGGCATGATCGTAAGGTGTAAGCCACAATATAGGGCCCGCCACTGATCGGCTCCCTACGCAACCCGTTCGGTCAGTACCAGGGCTTCGTAGCGCTCCAGTAAGCGACGAGCCAGTACCCTCCGGTCGTAGTGCCGGTAGAAGGTAGCGTGGGCGTTGCGGCCAATACGCTCCAGCTTGCGACCGCGTCGCAGACAGTCTTCGATGGCCAGTACAAACTGTTTGGCCGTATCGGCGATGAACAGATCCCGCCGGTTGCGCGCCTTTATTCCTTCCAAACCTACCGTAGTAGTAATGACCACCCGCCCCAGTGACATCGCCTCCAGGATCTTGGCCCGCATTCCACTACCACTCAGTAGGGGTACGATGCTGATACTGTGGGCAGTTACGAAGGAGCAGCTATCGGCTACTTCACCATGCACGATCACCTGATCCATCTGTAACTGCCGAATGGCATGGGGCATATTACGTCCTGCAATGTGAAACTCTACCTCCGGCAGTCGCCGGTGTAGTTCGGGCCATACGTCGTTAAGAAACCACTGCAATCCTTCGAGATTGGGCAGCCAGTCCAGCGACCCAATGAAATGCAGACTGGGCGCCGCGGCATAACTATCGTAGGTAGGTGGACCACACTTCGTCTCTAGTCCGATAGGCAGCACAAAGGTTTCGCTCCGGCAGCCCAGCCGCTCGAAGTGCTTCTTGTCGCGGGGGGTGATGGGTAGTAGTAGGTCGTACTGATTGAGCTGACTGCGTTCGTAGTCACGCAACTGTCTGGTCAGATGGCGCAGGTACCACCGCTTGGGGGCAAAGCCAATATTTTCACTGCAGCGTTCCCAGATCTCGTGCTCCACGTTATGGGAGCGCATCACGACCTGTGCGTCGGACAGTCTCCGGATCGTACTCATGTAGGGCGCAAGGTAGAGGGTTTCGAGCTGCACGATATCGAACTCCTCGGCCTCCAACCATTCGGTGAGCGCCTGGTGGTAGTCCTCGCTGTCGAACCGGCTGATGTGGTAAGAGACGCCACGGACTAGATTGGCTACGGCATCTACCGGACTTATCGCATTATCCAGGGCCACTGTCCGTACTTCGTGGTAGTGGCTCATTTCTTCCGGCAGGGAGTTGCCCGCGTAGAAGTGCTTGGACGTATTCATGGCCAGCAAACAGACCTGACAGCCCAGTTCGCTCAGACTCTTAGTCAGTCCGTGTATCGCCAAGCTTTCACCGTCCTTTAATGGGTAAGGAAACTTTTTAGTCAGGACGAGTAGCTTCATAGACAGAGGACGTGGCGGGGTGTAGTATGTACAGGGGATAAGTACGGAGCGCTAAACGTGGCCCGGACCGAAAAAATTAATCCCAGCTATCATTATCTACGTTATCGTCATACATCCGTCCCCGGGCATTCAGTCGCACCGATTCGATGGTCTGCTTATCGATCTCCAGCGTGAACGAGTAGTTGGGGTTGGTCCATCCCCAGTCCGGCAGCACGGTCCACTGCTCGGCGTACGCAGGTTGCGGTTTCTCACCGCGCAGTATCTCCGGAGCGATGTAGTAGTAGTGTTCGGTACTGTCTTTGAGGGTCACCGTCACCTCGAGCGGCATCGGCATACGGCCGACGCGCTGCAGATCGATACGGGTAGTACCGCTACTGTCTACATCTTCGACATCCGCCACCGCATAGTCCGGATAGTGGACCGTATGCACCCAGTACTCCCGGTACCAGTCGAGCTCCAGCCCGGAGGACTTTTCCGCGATCCGAATAAAGTCATTCGGGTTGGGGTGCTTGAATCGCCAGTCCGTGTAGTACCGCTTCATGGTCTGTGCGAAGGCTTCTTCGCCGATAATGTACCGCAGTTGCTCCAGGAAGACGGCGCCGTTGACGTAGCTAGCCACGCTGTAGGCCGAGTTGGTCGCAAAGTGATCGGAGTGCGTTGTGAGTGCCTCCTGCATTCCGGTGCCCCGGAATCCTCGCAGACTTTCGTAGGTCCGCCGGTGCGGGTTATCTACTACCTCGCCCGCTACGAGCCCCTCTGCGCGCAGGTGGTTCATCACCTCGTTGCTGGCCCAGCTGGTGAAGCCCTCATCCATCCAGGCGTACAGGCTCTCGTTGGTGCCCATCAGCATCTGGTACCAGGTATGCATCAGTTCGTGCACGGACACACCCACCAGGCTGTTCATGTTCCGCTCTCCCGTAATCAGGGTGGCCATGGGATACTCCATGCCACCGTCGCCGCCCTGGATGAAGCTGTACTGCGCGTACGGGTACGGACCGAAATGTGCATTGATGTACGCAAAGGCGGCATCCATGATCGGAGGCAGGGCCTGCCAGTTCTCGCTGGTGGCCTCCCCGGCCTGGTAGAAGAAGTGTAGCGTAGTGCCATCGGCCCGGCGCAGGGTATCGTGGGTGTAGTCGGGGTCAGCCGCCCACACGAAGTCGTGCACATTGGGCGCCAGGTAGTGGTAGCTCAGGGTAGCCGGGCGCGCTGCGGCCGGATCGGGTGCGTAGCCGTAGCCGATCTGCTCCGGGTTCTGCAGGTAACCGGTAGCGGCCACTACGTATTTGCTGTCGATATTGATCGTCACGTCGTAGTCGCCCCACACACCATAGAATTCCCGTCCGATGTACGGATTAGCGTGCCAGCCCTGGTAGTCGTACTCTGCCATTTTGGGGTACCACTGCGCCATGCTGAAGTCGATACCCTCGGCGTTGTCCCGGCCACTGCGCCGCACCTGCAGGGGCACCTGCGCAACCCAGTTCATGGTAAACACGGTACTATCACCGGGCAAAATGGGCTGATCCAGCCGCACTTCGAGCACGGTCCCTACCTCCTCGAAGCCCAGGGTGCCCCCTTCCCGTTCCAGACTGTTGACCCGCAGGTAGCCGATCTCTTCCTCGGTCAGTTTGCTGATCCGGTCGGATACCCGTTCGTCCGCATCCGGCAGATTCAGGTTACGCAGGTCCATCTGGCTCCCCGGCTGAAAGGCGTTGAAGTACAGGTGGTAAAAGACCCGGTCCAACGTATCGGGCGAGTTGTTGAAGTACGTTAAGCGCTGCACTCCGGCGTATTGGTGAGCGGCCGCGTCGAAGTCGATGTCCATCTCATATTTCACGGCTTGCTGCCAGCGGTCAGACTGTGCGAACAGGAGGGCGGGGCCGCAGGTGCAAAGGAGAAGGAGCAGGCGGAAGAAAGCGGTAAACGGCACGTAGGGTGGCTTAGAGTCAGGGAGAGTAGGTGTACAGTGCTAGCAAACGCACGAGCGACGCAATGTGCTGACTTTTTCCCGTATATTCTGAGTGATGTAGCCCGCCAGGGTGCGCCGCAACGGATACTGCCGAACAAGTCTGCCCGAAACCGACATTGGAGAATACTAGCTTCGTTAACGAAGGCATGCGCGTGTTCCCCTCTCACAAACTACTATAATTCAACGCACTATGGCTATTGTCAACCCGACTCCTTCAAATCCACGCAGGACTACCCCCGATGCTACGATCCTCCCCACCGAGTACGCAGCCTTCAACCGGGTACGCTGGGGTGCGATAATTGCCGGTGCGCTCATCGCCATTGCCGTATCCTTTTCCCTAAACCTGCTTGGTGTAGGTATCGGGTTCAGCACCATCAACCCCACTACGGAGACGAGCCCCTTCGCGGGCATCGGTACCGGGGCTATCATCTGGTACGTGGTATCTAGCCTGATCGCCTTGTTCACTGGCGGATATGTTGCGGGTCGCCTTGCGGGCTTCCCGAAGGAAACCACCGCGGGTCTGCATGGCGTGCTTACCTGGGCACTCTTTACGCTCCTCAGCCTCTACCTACTGAATACGGCCGTCGGCAGGGTATTTAACGTAGTCGGTTCGACGATCTCTACGGTGGCTTCCACTACCGGTCAGGCCGTAGGAGCTGCCGTCCCGGATGATCTGGCGCAGCAGATCCAGGCACGGATCCAGCAGTCCGATATCAGCCTACAGGATATTCGCCGCGAAGCATTCGAACTGCTGGAGGACACGGGCAAGCCCGCCCTGGACCCGGATAATCTGCAACAGGATGCTCAGCAGGCAGCCAATGCCGTGGAACGCAACGCTAACCAAGCAGCCAACAACCCCAACGCAGCCGGTCGCGAGATCAACGACATTATCGACCGCATCAGTACCAGTGGAGGAGACGTGATCGAGGCGGCCGACAAGGATGCCCTGGTCAACGTACTGGTGGCCCGTACCGATCAGTCCGAAGCCGAGGCACGCCGCACGGTAGACGCCTGGTCGCAGCAGTACCAGGAAGCGAAGGCCTCCGTGAAGGAGGGGCTAGACCAGCTAGGCGAGACAGCTACGGAGGTAGGCGGTGATGTAGCCGATACCCTGGCTACCGTGTCAATTCTCGGATTCCTCGCCCTACTGGCCGGAGCCGGTGCCGGATTCTTCGGCGGCGTCCTGGGTCGTACCCATGATGTCACCCTCTCCGGTGACGGTCAGACCATCGCTGCCACCGACGTCGACTAGCCCCCCCAGCGAATTACTGGATTACTCTAGAAGGTAGCCTCCATAAGACAACGGTGTATGCCTATCAGCACGAGCGCATACGCGCTGACCCGCGGTGACCGCACCTGCAAGGTGCGAGCCGGAACAAGCCGCCCGCCAGTGCGTACTCACAAGCTGCTTTGCCCCAACCGGTTCGCGCCTTCCAACCGCGGTGCAGGCTGGTCGAGCATAGAGGTCCGCGCCACACCAAAAACAAACCCGCCCACATCCCAGCCCGGCAGGGATGCCGGGAACCACTACCGGTTCGTGGCTTCCAGCCGCGGTGCAGGCTGTTGAATCTTAAGAGCGCTCGTCAGCCTAGGTACAGACGATTATAACTCCCACCCCAGCAGGGATGCCGGGAACCACCACCGGTTCGTGGCTTCTAGCCGCGGTGCCAGCGGATCGAGCATTGAGGTGCGCGCCACACCAAAAACAAACCCGCCCACATCCCACCCCGGCAGGGATGCCGGGAACCACTACCGGCTCGTGGCTTCCAGCCGCGGTGCAGGCTGTTTAATCTTAAGAGCGCTCGTCAGACTAGGTACAGTCGTTTATAACCCCCACCCCGGCAGGGATGCCGGGAACCACCACCGGTTCGTGGCTTCCAGTCGCGGTGCAAACGGGTCGAACATAGGGGTGCGCGCGCCACACCAAAAACAAACCCGCCCACATCCCACCCCGGCAGGGATGCCGGGAACCACTACCGGCTCGTGGCTTCCAGCCGCGGTGCAGGCTACTCAATCTTAAGAGCGCTCGTCAGACTAGGTACAGACGATTAACGTACCCCAGCCCGGCAGGGATGCCGGGAACCACCACCGGCTCGTGGCTTGCAGCCGCGGTGCCAGCAGGCGGACCATCGATAAGGGCTATCTTTGCACCCGCTGCCGCGCAACCGTAACCATCTATGCCTAATTCACGCCCCCCCTACCTTATCGCCGTTCTACTGCTCGTCGTACTGGCCGCCGCCAGCCGCCTGCTGCCCCACTGGCCCAATTTCGGTCCGGTAGGCGCAATGGCACTGTTCGGAGCAGCTGCCTTTGCCCGTAAGTGGATGGCCTGGGTGGTGCCCTTTGCCGCGCTCTACCTGAGTGACTTGGCACTGAATAATCTTGTGTATGCTGAGTACTACAGCGGCTTCTACTGGGGCTTCAATGGCTGGGTATATCTAGGCTTCGCGCTCACTATCGCCCTGAGTTTCGGTCTACTGCGCGGCCGCACCTTCAGCTGGCTCCGCCTGGGTGGGGTGACCGTAGGTACTACCCTGCTTTTCTTCTTTATCACCAACTTCGGAGTTTGGCTCGCCTCGCCGCTGTACCCACAGTCGGGCGCCGGTCTGCTGGCCGCCTACGCGGCCGGATTACCCTTCCTGCTGAACAGCCTGGCGGGTAACGTACTCTTTGCCGGACTACTCTTCGGGGGTGCCCGTTACTTGGCTCCCTCCCCTACTCTCGTACCCGAATATCAGGAGCGGTAGCCGATGTGGAAGTGGATGTATTGTATGCTGCTGGCGGGGCTCCTTCCCTGCACCTGCGTGCGCGCCCAAATCGTGAATATCGAGGACCAACGTAGGGGCTTCGACACCCTGGGGTGGTACGGGCAGTTGGACCTGGGGGGTAACCTGACGCGCAACCAAAATACCGTGCTGAGCCTGAACGGCAACCTGCGCGTAGACCGCAAGGGCAAGCGACAGGCCCTGCTCGGTCTCGCCGACTACCGCCTGGTGCAGGTAAGTGGTGCCAATGCCCTTAACGCCGGATTCGCCCACCTGCGCTACGCCCGCTACCTGAGCGACAAATGGCGGTGGGAGGCCTTTACCCAGGTGCAGTACAACGAGCAGCTGCGGCTGGGACTGCGTACCCTGATCGGCACCGGCCCACGGCTAAAGTTACTGGCCAAGCAGGATGACCGCATCTACGTCGGCCTGCTCTACATGTATGAGTATGACCAGGTCGCGGAGGGTACCATCACTTACCGCGATCACCGCCTCAGTGCGTACGTGAGCTTCTCGGTGTTCCCGCTGAAGAACCTGGCGCTGACCAATACCACCTACTACCAACCAGTGATCCCGGACTTTCGTCTGCCGCGGCTATCGAGCATCACGGCCCTGACACTAGGCCTAACGGATCGGCTGGCCTTCAACACCAAGTACAGTATCACCCACGATGAGCTGCTGGTGCAGGGACTAGAGGACGTACCCGCCACCAGCTATCAGTGGACCAACGGTCTACGCTACACGTTCTAACTTTGAACCATGGATAAACTATTCCTTCCCCTCCTGCTTTGTACGCTGCTAGTGGCTTGTGCCCGCGAAACCAATCCGACAACTATGCGCAGTACCGACTACCCGAACCTGCCGGTGACCTACCCCGAGACCCGTACCGATGGTACGGAAGACGACTATTTCGGCACCACCGTAGCCGATGAATACCGCTGGCTGGAGGACGACAACAGTGCCGAAACCAAGGCCTGGGTGCAGGAAGAGAACAAGACCACCTTCGGCTACCTGGAGCAGATCCCGTTTCGCAAAGACATCGAGGAGCGGCTCACCGAGCTAGTCAACTACCCCCGACTATCGAGTCCCTATAAGGTAGGTAAGTACTACTTCTACTCCAAGAACGACGGACTGCAGAACCAATCCGTGATCTACTATAAGGAGGGTATGGACGGCGAGGAAATGGTCTTCATCGACCCCAACGCCATCAATGAAGAGGGTACCACCAGCATCAACCTGCTCGGCGCCGATAAGGACAACCGCTACATGGCCTATAGCCGCAGCGACGCGGGCAGCGATTGGACCAAGATCTACATCCGCGACATCGCCACCAATACGGATATGGACGACGAACTGGAGTGGGTCAAGTTCAGCGGAGCAGGCTGGTACGGCGACGGCTTCTTTTACAGCCGTTACCCCGCGCCCGCCGCAGGTGACGAGCTTAAGGGCAACAACACCCAGCACTCCGTCTACTTTCACAAACTGGGAGAGCCGCAGTCTGCCGATCGCCTGGTCTACGAAGACCGTGCCAATCCGAACTACTACCATTACGGTGGTACGACCGAAGACGAGGACTACTTCATCATGTACGCCGCACCGGGTACGGACGGCTTTGCGACCTACTACCTTCCCCTGGACGGTAGCGGCACCCTTCCCAGCAAGATCGAGCCCATTGCCCTGTTCGATGATACCAAGAACAAGAGTCAGGTCATCCACACCGCCGGTCGTGAATTCTGGGTACACACCGACATCGGCGCACCCAACTACCACCTGGTAAAGATCAACCTGGACAAGCCCGGCAAGAGCAACTGGACCGAAGTGATCCCCGAGGCCGAAAACCTGCTGCAGGGCGTCAATACCGGCGGCGGCTACCTGTTCGCCAACTACCTGGAGCAGGCCACGGACCGCTACTACCGTATGGACTACAACGGCGATAATAAGACCACCATCGAGCTACCCGGCGTAGGTTCCGCGGGGGGATTCAGTGGTAAGGAGGACGAGAAGCAGCTGTTCTACGTCTACACGAGTTTCATCTACCCGCCCACCATTTTCGCATACGACGTCGATATGAACGAGAGCGAGCCCTTCTTCCAACCCGAGCTAAAGTTCGACCCTACCGACTACGAGGAGAAGCAGGTGACCTACACCAGCAAGGACGGCACCGAGGTGACCATGTTCCTGGTGCACAAAAAGGGCCTGGAACTAGACGGTATGAATCCAACCTACCTGTACGGCTACGGGGGGTTCAATATCAGCCTGTCGCCCAGCTTCAGCGTCATGCGCCTTCCCCTGCTGGAGAACGGTGGGGTGTTCGCTATGGCTAATCTGCGGGGCGGCGGCGAGTACGGCGAGGCCTGGCACAAGGCCGGCATGCTGGAGAACAAGCAGAATGTATTCGACGACTTCATCGCGGCCGGCGAGTACCTGATCGAGCAGGGCTACACCAGCAAGGAAAAACTGGCTATCGCCGGCGGCTCTAATGGCGGACTACTAGTAGGAGCGGCCATGACGCAGCGACCCGAGCTATTCGCCGTAGCCTTCCCGGCCGTAGGCGTGATGGACATGCTACGCTATCACAAATTCACAGTAGGTAAGGGGTGGATCCCCGAGTATGGCAGCAGCGAGGATTCTACGATGTTTCCGGTACTGCGCAAGTACAGTCCGCTGCACAATCTGGAACCGGGCACCCAGTACCCCGCTACCATGATCACCACAGCAGACCACGACGATCGCGTAGTGCCCGCCCACAGCTTCAAGTACGCTGCTAAACTGCAGGCCAGTCAGGCCGGTGAGAAGCCCGTGCTCATCCGCATCGCCACCGACGCCGGTCACGGGGCCGGTAAGCCGATCTCCAAGACGATCGAGGAGCAGGCCGATATGTGGAGCTTCTTTTTTTACAATACTGGTACCCCCGTCCAGTATGGAGTGAAGGGCTAGAAGGTGAATTATTTAGTTGCGGCTAGGGCTACGTCCAGACTGGTCCTCCAGGTCTGGTAGGCGTCCTCGAGCGCAGACCGCTGGTCCTCGCTGGGCACGATAGTAGTTAGCACTTCCTGTCGGCCCACCGCGGAGGCTAGGTCGGGGGACAGACCGGCGGCAACCCCGGCAGCCAGGGCCGCGCCCACTGCTCCATTGGTGTTGTGCACTTCGATGCGGGCCCCGGTTAGAGTAGCCACAGTCTGCGCAAATACGCTGCTCTGAAACATATTGTCGTTGCCTACGCGGATGGTGCTCAGGTCCACACCCAGCTCCTTCATCACCCGCATGCCGTACACGAAGGAGAAGGCCACCCCCTCGATGCCCGCACGCACCAGGTGGGCGCGGGTATGGCGGTTGAAGTCCAGCCCGAGGAGTTGCGCGCCGATGTCCTGGTTCTGTAGCATGCGTTCCGGTCCATTGCCGAAGGGTAGGAAATGGAGTCCTTCGCTTCCGGTGGGGATGGTCGCAGCCATCTCTTCCATTTCTCCGTAAGTAGTGTTCTCGCCGCAGACCTGCTGGCGGATCCAGCGGTGGGCGATGCCCGTACCATTAATGCACAGCAGAATACCGATGCGGGTCTGCTCGCTACCGTGGTTGACGTGAGCGAAGCTGTTCACCCGCTGATCCGGGTCGTAAGCCAGCCGGTCAGTCACGCCGTACACCACCCCGCTGGTGCCCGCCGTAGCCGCTACCTCCCCGGGATGAATGACGTTCAGACTCATGGCATTGTTCGGCTGATCACCGGCGCGGTAACCCACGATCGTTCCGACGGCAAGCCCCGTCTCTCCGGCTCCCTTTTCGTTCACTTTCCCCTGTACGCCCACGGCGGGGACGCGGGTGCAAAGCTTAGTTGCATCCAGCTCCAGCTCATCCAGGACCAGGCTGGCTAGTTTGTTGTGCTTGAAGTCCCAGAGTACTCCCTCGCTGAGTCCCGTAATGGTGGTGGTGGGCTGGCCCGTGAGGCGTAGCGCGATGTAGTCGCCGGGTAGCATGGCGTACGCGCTACGCTGATAGTTTGACTGCTCATTTTCGGCTACCCACTTCAGCTTGGCGGCGGTGAAGTTGCCGGGGCTGTTCAGGCAGTGGCTCAGGCAGCGGTCTGCACCGATACCGGTAAATGCTGCGGCGCCGATCTCTACGGCCCTGCCGTCGCACCAGATGATGGCCGGACGTACCACCTCATGCTCCGCATCCACCAGTACCAGACCGTGCATCTGGTAGCCAATGCCTATCGCTTTGATGTCTTCGCTGTGCACCTGCGGCCGCGTCAGGAGTTGCTGGGTGCAGTCTACCACGTAGCGGTACCAGAGTTCAGGGTCCTGCTCGGCCCAAGCCGGCTGGGGGGCCTGCATCGTCATCTCCTCCTGTGGGGCCTGGACGCGGGCTACGGTGCGGCCGGTGTCGGTGTCCACCAGGGCGGCCTTTACGGAGGATGAGCCGATGTCGTAGCCGATGCTGTAGGTAGCCAAGGTAGAGGGGTTTGAGGGGGTTAGAATTAGCCAATGTACGGTAATCGCCTGCTTTACTAACAGAACATCCGCACCGCCGCCACCGGTTACCCTACCAAAGCTTCTCTATGTCCCTTCCCTCCCCCGTTATCGTTGCTGGTGCCACCGGCGACCTCGGTCAGCGTATCGCCCTCGCCCTACTCGCACAGGGGGCCAGTGTACGGGCGATCGTGCGCGAAGGCACCGATCCAGCGCGTACGGCGGCGCTGGTCAGTGCCGGGGCTGAGATACGATCGGTCGACTTCGGGGACATGAGCTCCCTCACCGAAGGGTGCCGCGGGGGAAGCTGCGTAGTGTCCGCGCTATCCGGCCTACGCGAAGTGATCATCACCGCCCAGACCAACCTACTGGAAGCAGCGGTCGACGCTGGCGTGCCGCGCTTCATTCCCTCCGATTTCTCGATCGACTATACTACCCTACCACGGGGGACTAACCGAAATCTCGACCTGCGCAAGGAATTCAATGGCATGCTCAACGTGGCCCCAATCCGGTCCACCTCTATCCTAAACGGCATGTTTGCCAATCTCCTAACGGGGGAGGCCCCGCTAGTGGTCCAAAAATTTCGCCGGGTCGTCTACTGGGGGGATGCCGACCAGCCGCTCGATTTCACGACCATCGCCGATACGGCGGCCTTCACCGCCCGTGCCGCCCTGGACCCCCACACCCCGCGCTACCTGCGTATCGCTGGTGATACGCTCAGTCCGCGCGAGCTACAGGCAGCCGCTACCCAAGCCTTCGGAGAGGAGTATAAGCTGCAGTGGGCCGGTAACCTCACCGCACTGACCACGCTGATCGACCTCACACGCATCTTCGCTCCCGGCCGAAAGTCAACCTACCCCGCCTGGCAGGGGATGCAGTACATGCGCAACATGCTCAGCGGACGGGCTAAATTGCACGATCTGGCGAACGAGCGGTACCCGGATATGACGTGGACTTCAGTGATCGAAGTGCTGCGCCGCAGCCGTACCGAGCAGCTAACCCCCGCCGAAGTGACCCCGTGATTCAGTCTTCCCACCTTCCCGTCGGCGCCGAAGCGCTCCTCATCGCCCTGGCCACGCCCTCGCCGCAGGGGCCCATCGGTATTCCCGTACTGCTGTGGGGTCGCCCCGGAGTGGGGAAGTCGAGTTTTATCGAAGGGCTGGCTGATGAGGCACTCCGGGTGACCACGCTCATTGCCTCCATTCACGACCCTACGGACTTCAGCGGTTTGCCGGTGCTGGACAAGGGCGAAGTGCGGTACGCCGTACCCGAGTGGGTCGGCGAGTTCAGCGGCTACCCGGCGGGCATTTTGTTTCTGGATGAACTGAGTACGGCCCCGCCGTCGGTACAGTCGGCCCTGCTGCGGGTAGTCTTCGAACGCCGGGTAGGCTTTCACCCCCTGCCGGATACGGTACGCATTGTCGCTGCGGCCAACCCTCCCGATCTTATGGTAGGAGGCTGGGAGCTATCCCCTCCCCTGCGCAACCGCTTCGTGCACCTACAGTGGGATATTCCCGAAGCCCTCTACATTCGCTCCCTGACCCAGGGCTGGGAAGCCGGTAGTTTGCCCAGCGTAGATCGGGAAGAGCACGCCCAGTGCCTACCTGATTGGAAGCTCAAGATCGGCGCCTTCCTGCGCCTGCGGCCCAATAGCCTGCATAGTAGTCCGGAAGACAATCCCTACGGCTTTGCCAGCCCCCGCAGCTGGGATTTTGCCGCCGCGCTGCTTTGCGCCTGCGACCTGCTGGGCTATTCGCTGTCTGCAGGAGATGGCCGGCAGCAGACCGTGATCTTACAGCTTCTTACCGGCTGCCTAGGGGAAGCCACCGCCATCCCCCTACTGGAGTACCTGACCAACCTACGCCTACCCGATCCGCGCGCCGTACTCGAAGGCCGTACGGAAGTTGATATTACCGGCTTGGACGACGCCGAGCTGTACGTCGTCTTCTTCAGTCTCAACGCCTACGTGCTCCGCGCACTCGACACCCCCGAACTGATGTCCTATTCGAGCATTTACCTGGCGCTCACGCAGCAGGTGTTCCAGGACGGGCGGCGCGACATCATCTTCGTCCCCCTCAAGGAACTGGCGCGCGCCGGCTGGCTCAACAAACTGGCGGCGCGGTCGCAGGTGCAGGGCAACGGACAGGGCAGCGCACTGCTTACCCAGGTGACGGAAGTATTCAGTGATCCGGCCTTCAGCGAGTTCGTCGATGTCCTCAGTTGATGACTATGCGGAGCTGGTGGAGCACATTCGCTTCGCCCGGGCGTATGCGGCCGAGGTGCTGCCCTGGTTTGCGCCGGCCCTGTTTAGGAGCCGGATCATTGTCACGCCTAGGGTAGACGTAGCGGCCATCGATCTGCACTACAATGTTTACTGGAATCCGGAGGTCGTCCGCAACATCTGGTTCAACAACGACCGGCGGCGGGCGCTGAGCGAGCTGGCCTTTCTGTGGGTCCACGAGACCAGTCACCGACTGCGCCAGCACGCCGAGCGGGCGGGTGGCCGCGACGCCCGCCGCTGGAACATCGCCTGCGACTTCGAGATCAACGATAGCGACTGGGCCGGACTCCACATGCCGACGGCCTACCCCGGTATGCTACCCGAGCAGTTCGGCTTCGGGCGCGGACTCCTGGCCGAAACCTACCTGGCCGCGATGGATGCCGGCGGTCAGACCTACGAATTCACCATCGACGAGGGCAGCGGCGTTCACGGGCAAGCCCGCCCCTGGGAGGCCGGGGACCGGCAGGAATTGAGTCCGCTAGATGAAGAGATCCTGCGTAGGGAAGTAGCCCGCCGTACGCGGGACGCCGAAGGCAGTGGTATACCGGGCGGCTGGCGCGACTGGGCCGCCGAGGTGCTCGGCAGCCGCACCAACTGGCGGCAGCGCCTCGGCCACCGCATGAGTGTAGCCATCCAGCGCGGCGTAGGTAGCCGGACTGATTACAGCTACGCCCGCCCCAGTCGCCGGCAGTCGGTCTACTTTCCGATCCTACCGCCTAGCCTGACCGGTGATCGCACCGCCCGCATCGCCATCGTGGTGGATACCTCGGGATCCATGCAGGCGGCGGAACTGCAACGCGCCCTCGGTGAGGTCGCGGCCGTGATCCGGCAGTTCGACTACCCCGTAACGATCATTCCCTGCGACATCCAGGCGTACGAACCCGTACGCCTGTTGGCTGCCGAGCATGCCTACCAGCTCACGCACTTGCCGGGGGGCAGCGGCACCGATATGAGCGCCGGTATTTCCGCTGCTTTGCACCTGCGGCCGCGCCCGGATGTGGTGCTGGTACTGACGGATGGGGTGATGGACTACCCCACGACGGGCTACGCTGTACCCATCGTGTTTGGCATATTCACCGTGGCGGACGAGACACCCCAGCTGCCCCCGGACCCGCCCTTCGGAAAGGACCGTGTGGTGCTCATCTAATATCGAGTGTACGACGTTGTTAGTGCTGCTATGCCCCCACCGTTCTCCCTGACGCTTCCTACTCCATTCGGTCCGGCCGCCTTCGGTATCGAGCTGACTGAAAGCGGACGGGTGACCGCCATACAGCTTCCCTTAGAGGGCCTGCCGGAGACGGTCTATAAACTCACCTACGGGGCCAGCTGGCGGGATGCGCGGACGTATTTTTTACGGCTATCGGAGACGCTGACGTACCGAATCGAAGCCAATCTGTTCGCCACTGCCCCGGTGGAGGAGCTAGCACCACTCGTGGCACACTACAGCGAACATGCCGCGCCTAGCGAGCCGGTGACGGACTACGCGACCTACTGGGCCACCCACGCCCAATGGATCCAGGTATTTGCCTTCCGACAGCGCCGGGTAGATAAGGTGCTGCGCAAACTAGCCCGCTTAGATGATCGGCAGCAGCTACAGGGGCTCGAACCGCAGCTGTTCGATTATTTGCTCAACCTGCTGCCCCTGGAATTTACCCGGACCTCGGAACTGGTGTACGAAACGATCGGCAACTTCCGCACCGAGCGAGCACGCACCTATTTGTTGAGCGAGTTGGAACGGGAGGGACGCCATCCATATACGGCTAACCTGCTGCGGGGCCTCGAGCACTACAGCGACGACGCGACGCGGGAACGGCTGCAGACGATCTACCAGCGGGCCACCTTCGGTGACGAGCAACTTACACAGTATATCCGCGGCCTTACCCGCTTTGATCGGGATGCCGTGCTACCGCATCTTCTGGCTATTCTGACGGAGCATGGTGGTGAGGTCGAGGCAGTATGTACTGTTCTTTATGACTTCGGTTACCCTACCGACTTCATTGCTGGTCAGATCATTAAGCAGTTCGAGCGGGAGCAAGACTACTATGTGCTGAATGACTTACTACAGGCCGCCCTATCCGTCGAGGGACCACTCCATATCGACCTAGCGGCCATGAACGAGAAGGTCAGCGCAGCTACCTATACCGACCTGCCCCCCGTGAACTGGCCGCAGCAGCTCGAGTCCGGCTGGCGCGAATTGGTCCGCCGATCTAGCTACCAGCAAGTGATGGCAGTAGTGAGCGATTCCCTGATTTCTCCCGTACCCCGCCTGCAGCGCAATGCAGTCCTTCAGCTCAAGGCCTACCGGGAGGACGCTACGGATAACCCACCCCTGCCCTACCCTATCGAGCAGCGGATGCGCGAGCTGCTGGCCTCCCGCTACGATAAGGTGTACGTAGAAATACTCAATATCCTGGGTAGCCGTCCGACACCGGAGTTACGCGAGCCGGAGCAGATGCTCGACGCCATCATGGCCATCAGTATCGGATCCCGCTACCGCTTCGTGGTGCTCAACGCGCTGCGCCGAGTGGGGCATACGCAAGTCTTACGGGACCGTGCCCGGCGGTACTACACCGCCATTAGTGCGGGGACGCAGGATGCGGAGCTACGGGAAAAGGTAACCGCCTGGCTTCCCTTTCTGGAGAAGTACCTAGGGGATATCAGCAGCATCCGGGAAGTCCTACTAAGCAGCGGTAAAAGCGGTGCTGCCGGCTAGCTCGGTAAACTGTACCGGCAGTACGCCGGAGCCTCCCTGCTCGGTGGTGTACACGCCGTAAATGGTGTCTACCGCCTCCATCGTAAGCTTGTTGTGGGTGACGATGATGAACTGGCTGTCGCGGCTAAACTTCTTAACGATCCGGTTGAACTTGGCGATGTTGGCATCGTCCAGCGGGGCATCCACCTCGTCGAAGATGCAGAAGGGGGCCGGCTTGAGTAAATAAAGAGCAAAGAGCAGGGCTGTAGCCGTCAGGGTCTTTTCACCCCCCGATAGCTGATTGATGGTCTGCGGCCGCTTACCCTTGGGCTTAGCGACGATCTCTATACCGGACTCCAGCGGATTCTCGGGGTCCAGCAGGATCAGGTCACAGTTGTCGTCTTCGGTGAACAGACTCCGGAACACATCGATGAAGTACAGCCGCACCCGGTCGAAGGCATCGAGGAACTGCACCGTAGCGGTGTCTTCGATCTCCTGGATGGTCTTGATGAGGGTGTCCTTGGCGGCAAGGATATCGTCGCGCTGGGCGCTGATGGTCTCGTGGCGCTCCTTCATCTCGTCGTAAGCCTCCACCGCCAGGGGGTTCACCTCGCCGTAGTTACCGATCCGGCTACGGAGTCGATCCACCTTGAGTTCGAGATCGGGTACGGTACCGGTCCATTCTTCGATCTCGATCTCAGCGAGCTGGTCTAGCGTCAGGTCGAATTCGATGCGCAGGCGCTCCTCCACCGCATTGATGCGGAAGCGTACGTCGGTGAGCTTTTCCCGAAGTTGGTTGACGCGGATCTGGGCATCCTGCCGCTGCCGATTTTCGCGACGCAGCTGATCCTCGTAGCCATTGATCGTAGTGCGGGCAGCGAAGTAGGCTTGTTCGGCATCATTGAGCGTAGCCTGGTAGGCGGCCTTATCGGCGTACAAGCTTTCCAGATTGCGCTGCAGCATGATCTCCTGCTCGTCGAACTGGCGGGCCTCCCGGGCGAGGTCCTTGAGTTGCTCGCGGTTGGCGGTGACCTGCTGCGCTACCTCCTCCCGGCGGTTGTGGCGAAAGGCCAGTTCCCGCTCCAGATTCTGTACCTGGTTCTGCTGCTGGATGTACTGGATGTTCTCCTGGTTGTACGTAGCGCTGGCCGCGCTGAGCGATTCGCTGAGCCGGCGGTAGGTTTCGTCGGTACCGGATACGGCGTCGCGCAACGCCTCGATACGGTCGGTGAGCGCAGTGAGCTCGGCCTCGATTTCCTGGTTGGTACGTTGCAGGGTTTCGATCTCGGCGGCGAGCCGCGTATTCGTAGCCGTAGTATCGGTGTCGAAGCGGGTAAAGCCGTCTACCCGCGCCTGGAGTCCGGCCCGCTGCTGCTGAAGCTTACTGAGGGCACGCTGCTGGTCCTGGATGTCGCGGTCCAACCGCTGCTCCCGCAATTCCTTCAAACTGCGTCGCTCGGCCGTGAGATTCTGTTCGATGGTCGCTGCACTGGCCTCTGCACTGCGGATGTCCTTCTGCAGCACTTCCAGGTTTTTCTTACGACCAATCTTCTTGCCCTCGAAGAGTCCAAGTGATCCGCCCGTAAGGGCGAAGGGGCGGCGGATGTAACGGCCGTCCGTAGACAGGATCGTTTGTCCGTTGCTGGGTGCGTCCGGCAGTTCGACTGATGTAGCGACGTAGACCTCCTGCAGCAGGCGATCAATCAGCGGTTGGTACACCGCGTCTACCGTGATTACTTCAGTAGCCGGGCGGGTGCCGGGCGGGGAGGCTGTGGGGTCAACGGAACTGGCCGCTTGCGGCACCGCTTCGAGGATGAAGAAGTTTGCCTTTCCCTTCTGCTTATCGCTCAGCAGTCGGATGGCGGCCAGGGCTTCATCTACTGTGGCTACCACGTAGTAGTTGAGATAGGGCTCTAGGTAGTTCTCGACGGCCGCCCGGTAGCCGGGCTCCACCAGTACCAGATCGGATAGTAGCTGGGGGTCGCTCATCCACGAACGCTGCTTACTGAGGTAGCGGATCGATTCCGGGAAGCCCTCCAGGCTATCAATCATGCTCTTGGTGAGCTTGTATTCGTTGCGACGGGCGTCCAGGTTGCGATTGATGCGGCCGACCTCGGTCTGCAGGTGATCTACATTTGTTTCGGCGACCGCAACGGCTTCCCGGCGGGTACTCTCCTGGGCTTCGAGCGCCTCGATGGCATCCTGACGCGCTGCTTCGTTCGTGCCTAACTCCTGCAGGCTAGCTTCCAGGCTTTCACGCTCACCGCGGCGGTCGGCCATGTCGGCGGTGTTGCGCTCAACTTGAAAGCGGTAATTCTGTACCTGGTTGCCGTTGATGGCACGACGCTTCTCTAGCTCGAAGATGCGGCGCTCTTCGTCCTGCTGCTGGCGCAAGCTACTGTCCAGCTGGGTTTTGACACCCGCGTGTCCGGACCGTACTTCTTCCAGCTTGGTCCGGGCCTCGTCCAGGGAAGTCTGCCGTTCCTGCTGGGTAGTGTGAGCCTGTTGTAACTGCTCCTTGATGCGCTCGATCTGCTCGCCGTGCTCCGTAAGCTGACTGCCGGCGGTGGACAGTTCACCATCCAGCTGCTTAGTCTGGCGGGCCACAAAGGTCTTACGTTGCTGTAGCAGTTGCTTTTCGCTTTCGAGCGTGCGCAATTCGCCGACGAGGGCATTGAGCTTGCGTTGGCGTTCGCCCAGTAGCTTCTCCTTATCGAGGTGCTGCTGTCGGGCCCGTTCCAGTTCGGCATCCAGGCTTACGATCTTGGTGTCCACGGCGCGGTAGGCATCTTCGGCCTCCGTAGTTTCCTGCTGGACGCGGCTGTGGTCAATGCGGAGTTTTTCCACCCGTAGTCCGGTCAACAGCAAGCTCAGATCACGGTACTGCCCCTTCAGATCGCGGTACTTCCGGGCCCGTTTAGCCTGCTTTTCTAGACTACTGAGCTGTCCGGCGATCTCGTGCAGCACGTCCTCGATGCGGTCCAGGTCATCTTCCGTGTGCTTGAGCTTACGGAGGGTTTCTTTCTTGCGGTTCTTGTACTTACTCACGCCGGCAGCCTGCTCGAACATGCGGCGGCGGCTGTTGTCCTTGTCCGCCAGGATATCGTCCACCATACCCAGCGCGATGATCGCATAGGAGTTGGACCCGATGCCGGTGTCGAGGAACAGGTTACGAATATCCTTGAGCCGGCAGGCTACGCCGTTAAGTCGGTACTCGCTATCCCCGCTGCGGTAGAGCATGCGGGTGATGGTCACTAAGTTGTACTCCGTCGGCAGCAGGGCCTTATCATTGGTGAAGGTGAGGGAGACCGAGGCGAGGTTGCCGGCCTTCTTCTTCTTCGTTCCGTTAAAGATCACGGAGGTCATCTTATCCAGACGCAGCTCACTGCCTTTCTGCTCGCCCAGTACCCAGCGAATGGCGTCCACGATGTTGCTTTTGCCCGATCCATTAGGGCCCACGATGCCAATCACATCGGCATCGAAGTTCACCACGGTCTGCCCCGCGAAGCTTTTGAATCCCTTGATGTCGAGCTGCTTCAGGCGCATGGCGGGCCAAGGTACGCGTAGTGACGGATTCGATCAATGTAGGGGCGACTCCGCGTAAGATCAACGGTGCTGCTACAGGTGTCGGGTACGCACATAAAATTCCTTGTCCCGCACGCCGAAGGCCCTGACCAGCAGGGGGCTGACCACCACGACCACCCGCGGGTCGTAGGCCTGTTCGGGGATGCGGCCTACGACCCGGGCGTAGAGCGTCTTACGGCTGCGGGGATCCTCGATCTCCACCAAACTCCCCAGGGGAGCCGTGCGGTGGAGGACCATGAACTTGTTCTTGTCGCCACTACTGGTCCAGGCGGCTTTCCCGTTTGCCGTGTGGACTGACTTACCGGTCGCGCTCGTCTCCCATTCCGCGCGCAGGCTGTAGTTGCGCATGATGAAGGGGTCTTCCACGCGGAGTTGGCTATCGCGGGGTACCCCGTCTAGCCGTAAGTAGCCGATCTTGAGTACCTGTCCCGGACTCAGCTGCTGGGGGTCGAGCTCTGGATTCAGCTGCCGGATGAGTTGATCGTTCGGTTGCCGCAGCGTGCGGCGGGTGAGGCCGTAGAGCGTTTCGCCGGGCGCCATGCGGTAGCGTACGGGTACGAACCACGCCACACTGTCAGGGGTGAAGCTACTGCGCAGCGCCACGGGCGGGATGGCAACGGTGACCCGGGTGCCGGCCGTATAGCCCGAGCGCAGGGTCGGATTGAGTCGGTACACCTCGTCCAGGGTAAGGCCGTAGAAACGCGCTGCCCCGTAGAGTGTCTGCCGCGGCGCCAGGTAGTGATCGAACAGCAGCAGGCCGGATGCTGGGTCATGCCGTAGCACCACCGTATCGCGGGGAAGCAGAAAGTACAGGCTATCACCGGTAGCCGAGGCCGCAGGTGCCAGGAATAGAATAAGTAGGAGGGTGAAAAAGTACTGTGTCACGGTAGCAGACGTTGGGGTCAGTGCGACGACGAAGGTACGTCGGGTGGCCCAACCAAAAGGGCGTCACCTTGTTTCCAGTATGTAAGTGCCCCGGACGGCCGAATATTGTTAGCGTAACTCGGCGATTTGTCAGGCTTTTTTGACAGTCGCCCCACCCTGGCACAGTTCTTCCCCCTAGGCAGTAACTTTAGGGCACTGCCTGGTCTAGCGGATCAATTCACCGCATCTCCCGATAGCTATCGCAAGCGCCGCCCGCCTATTTAAGAAAACTCCAATATCTATTTAATGCCACATCCTCCACAGCGGGAATTCAATCCTGAAATAAAACAGGCCATGGCCCGGGGTAAGCAGGAAGCCGAAAAAATGGGTCACACCTACGTGGGTCCCGAACATCTGCTTCTTGGTGTACTCAGCATGGGGTCCAGCCTGGCTACCCGCGTTTTGCGCAACCTGGCGGTTGACATCGAGGCGCTGGCCGATACCCTTCGGGAAAATATCCAGCGCAACGGCGGTCAGGCCAGCAGCCACTCCATTTCGCGCCTTCCGCTCAGCGATAAGGCCGACCGCGTCCTGAAGGTCACCTTCCTGGAAGCCAAAGCACTGAAGACTTCGCAGGTCAGCCCCGAGCACCTGATCCTGTCTATTCTACGCAACAAAGAGCTGCCCGCCACGAAGATCCTGCGGCAGTTCGAAGTGGAATACGAAATTTATAAAGCAGAACTCGACTACGTGAAAGACGAAAAAGATTTTACCGAAGACGATACCCTCCCGATGAACCAAGCCCCCGGTGCCGGGGAAGAGAGCTTTGAGGACGATGACAGCGGACGCGGCGGACAGCGCGGCGGACGGGGTCAGGGTAACTCCAAGTCCCGCACCCCCGTGCTGGATAATTTCGGACGCGACATCTCGGCCCTGGCCGAGGAGGACAAGCTGGACCCCATCATCGGTCGCGAGACCGAGATCGAGCGGGTATCCCAGATCCTGAGCCGACGCAAGAAGAATAACCCGATCCTGATCGGTGAGCCCGGTGTAGGTAAGACCGCCATCGTAGAAGGTCTGGCCCTGCGCATCCGCGACCGCAAAGTGAGTCGTACGCTGTTCGATAAGCGTATCGTGATGCTGGACCTGGCCGCCCTGGTCGCCGGCACCAAGTACCGCGGACAGTTCGAAGAGCGGATGAAGGCCATCATGACCGAGCTCGAAAAGAGCCGCGATGTGATCCTCTTCATCGATGAGATCCATACTATCGTAGGTGCCGGTGGTGCTACCGGCTCACTCGATGCCAGTAACATCTTCAAGCCAGCCCTGGCCCGTGGCGAACTGCAGTGCATCGGCGCATCCACCCTGGATGAGTACCGTCAGCACATTGAAAAGGACGGTGCCCTCGACCGGCGCTTCCAGAAAGTACTGGTTAATCCACCGAGCGCCGAGGAGGCCGTGCACATCCTGCACAACATCAAGTCGAAGTACGAGGAGTTCCACAATGTGGACTACTCCGACGACTCCATTGAGGCCTGTGTAAAACTGAGCGATCGCTACATCACCGATCGCTTCCTGCCCGACAAGGCGATCGACGTGCTTGACGAGGTAGGTGCCCGCACCCACCTGAAGAACATCACCGTACCCGCCCACATCGAGGAGGTGGAGGGTAAGATCGAAGAGGTCAAGGAGCAGAAGAACGCTGCGGTCAAGAACCAGCAGTACGAACGTGCCGCTGACCTACGGGACCAGGAATCCAAGCTCCAGCGCACCCTCGAGGATGCCAAGAAGGAGTGGGAGGAAGAGTCCAAGACCAAGCGCTACCCGGTCGGCGAAGAGGACATTGCCGAAGTGGTCAGTATGATGACCGGTATCCCGGTACGTCGCGTAGCTCAGAACGAGAGCAAGAAGCTCGTCGGCATGGAATCTGACCTACAAGCCGTCATCATCGGTCAGGACAACGCCATCACTAAGGTGACCAAGGCTATTCAACGCAACCGTGTTGGTCTGAAGGATCCCAGCAAACCTATTGGTACATTCATCTTCCTGGGCCCCACGGGGGTTGGTAAGACGGAGCTCGCCAAGGCACTGGCCAAGTACATCTTTGACAGCGAAGAAAGTCTGATCCGCATCGACATGTCGGAGTACATGGAGAAATTCAGCGTCAGCCGGCTCATCGGCGCGCCTCCCGGCTACGTCGGCTACGAAGAGGGTGGACAGCTCACCGAGAAGGTACGGCGTAAGCCCTACAGCGTGATTCTGCTCGACGAGATCGAAAAGGCCCACCCCGATGTGTACAATATCCTGCTGCAGGTGCTCGACGACGGTCAGCTCACCGACGGTATGGGACGCAAGGTGGACTTCAAGAACACCATGATCATTATGACCTCCAACATCGGCGTACGCCAGTTGAAGGACTTCGGTCAGGGCGTAGGTTTTGCTACCAAAGCCCGTACCGAGAACGCCGAAGAGAACTCCAAGGCGGTCATCAATAACGCACTGAAGCGGACCTTCTCGCCCGAGTTCCTTAACCGGATCGACGATGTAGTCATCTTCAATAGCCTGGGTCAGGACGAGATCTTCAAGATCATCGACATTGCCCTGAGCGATCTGTACAAGCGACTGACCGGACTGGAATTCAGCCTGGCTTTAGACGAGGACGCCAAGAAGTTCGTAGCCGAGAAAGGCTTCGATCCGCAGTTCGGTGCCCGTCCGCTTCACCGGGCGATCCAGAAGTACATTGAGGATCCCCTCGCGGAATTCATCCTGAATCACAATCCCGAAGGCGGCTCCAACCTGATGGCGAAACTCAACGAGGCCGGCGACGGACTGGTGATCACGCAGCAGGAAGCCGTTACTTCCGAAGAGTAGTTTTACGTCGCAGTAGGAGTTCGGCCCGGTGGTAAGGTATCGGGCCGAACAACTCCAACTGAGTGACCAAACATATTTAACCGATATTCCTTACCATTCTATCATTTAACACCAAGCTATTGGCAAAGAGAAGAGGCGGCGGCCGCAATCGTTACGTACGCAGAGAAGAACCCACCCCCCAATTCCGCATCAACGACATGATCCGGGTCCCCGAGGTACGCCTTGTCGGTGACAACCTGGAGCAGATCGGCGAAGAGCTCGGTCGCAAGGTCGAGAGCGGCGTTTTCGATATTCGCGAACTCAAAGGCTGGGGACGGGACTTAGGACTAGATCTCGTAGAGATCAGTCCGAATGCAGACCCGCCCGTCGTACGTCTCACCGATTACAAGAAGTTTCTCTACGAGAAGAAGCGTAAGGAAAAGGAGATTCGCAGCAAGGCCGTCAAGACGGTCATCAAGGAAGTCCGTTTCGGTCCTAATACGGACGATCACGATTTCGAGTTCAAGGTCCGCCACGCGCGCGGCTTCCTTGAAGACGGTGCCAAAGTGAAGGCTTATGTGCACTTCCGCGGTCGCTCCATCGTGTTTAAGGACCGGGGTGAACTACTCCTGCTGCGCTTTATGAAAGAGCTCGAGGACCTGGGTGCCGCCGAGGCCATGCCGAAGATGGAAGGTCGCCGGATGAACGTCATCATTAGTCCCAAAAAGGTGCAAAAGAAAGCCAAACCCAAGGCCGAAAAGGACGCATAGTCCGCAGCATCCTACTTCAACGCCCACCCGACTACCGTTCGGGTGGGCGTTGGTATTTCTAGTACCTATCCCGGAGTACGCTCCCGACCACCCATCCCATGGCCCAGATCAAAACATCTTCCTTCGCCTCTTCCCACGCCCGCGTCGCACAGGCTCCTACGGACGGACGGCCCGAGTTCGCCTTCATCGGCCGCAGTAATGTCGGCAAGAGCAGTCTCATCAACATGCTGGCCAGTCGCAAGGAGCTCGCCCACACCAGTGGCAAGCCCGGTAAAACGCAGTTGATCAATTACTTTCTCATCAACCATAGCTGGTACCTGACGGACCTGCCCGGCTATGGCTACGCCGTACAGAGTAAGAAGACCCGCGGCAAGTGGGAATCCCGCACGGAGAAGTACTTCCTGAACCGACAAACACTAGTCACTGCCTTCGTACTGATCGATAGTAATGTCCCCCCCCAGCTGATCGACCTCGAATTCGTCAACTGGCTAGGTGAGCACGGTGTACCCTTTGTCCTGGCCTTTACCAAAACGGATCGGAAAAAGAGCCGGGATGGCGGCAGCGTGGAGGCCTTCAAGACGGAACTACTCAAAACCTGGGAAGAGCTACCCCCGTGTTTTTTGACCAGCGCGACCAATGAAGACGGCCGGGATGAGATCGTCGACTTTATGGAGGCGAGTCTGCTGGATTTACCATGGCCTTTCTACGGCCAGCCCGGGTAGTAGCTGCGGCAGCTACCTTTGTGGCCTTCGCCTATTTCCCGGTAACTTGAGGATTCTATGAGCGCAAACCCAGTTGAGACCCCTCTACCACCCCCCGACTTCGAACGGGAGGGCAAACGGTATGCGCACACTGCACCGGACGTACAGGGCTGGGCTATCTATGAACTGAGTGAAGACCGGGAACAGTTTGTCAACATCCTCGAAGCCTCCAGTTGCCGGCGCATCCTACAGGAGTGTGGAGATGGACTTCCGGATGCCCTGAGTAAAACCATCTTCAGCGAGCAGGAACGCACCCGCACCGAGCCTTGGAAGGTAGACCCCCCCCAGGAGCGAGCATACTGGAAGCGGCTGGCTAAAATGCTGGCCACTAAGAGCCTTGATGAGGATGAACCCACTACGGCTGACCAGGCTGCCAAAACGATCCTCCACCGCATCGTGCGTCGGTACGCCGAGGAGATCGTAGGCACCTTCAAAATACCCACCTTCCGCTTTGCCCGGCGCTTTCTGACCTTCTTCTTCGGTCGGCTGCTCAACGCGGCCGGCGGACGCACCTTCACCAGTCTGTTCTCTAAAAAGATACTGCTTCAGGAGAAGCTACTGGTACGTGGCTACGTCGATCATGTCCGCAAACTGAGTAAGCAGGGCACGGTAGTGATGGTACCTACACACTTCAGTAACCTGGACAGTATCCTCATCGGCTACGCCCTGGATCAGGTGGCTGGGCTGCCCGCGATGTCCTTTGGTGCGGGACTGAACCTTTACAATACCGGCTACACGGCCTACTTTATGAACCGGCTAGGGGCTTACCGGGTAGACCGCCGCAAGCGAAACCCGCTCTACATGACCACCCTGAAGATGATGAGCAAACTGCTCATTCAGCGCGGGGTACCATCCTTGTTCTTCCCCGGCGGCACCCGCTCGCGCAGCGGCGAGCTGGAAACTAAACTGAAGATGGGCCTACTCGGTACCGCGGTAGAAGCCCAGCGTGCCCGCTACCAGCAAGGGCGCGACGATAAGGTCTTCATCGTCCCGGTGATCCTCTCTTACCCCTTCGTACTGGAGGCGCAATTCCTCATCGAGCAGCACCTGCGCCGGGAAGGACAGGACCGCTACATCAAGGCGAAGGATAGCTTTCATTCGCTGCGCAGCATCCTGAAATTTATCTGGGGAGTATTCAGCAAGGGCAATGAGATCACCATCTCGCTCGGCCAGCCGATGGACGTAGTGGGCAATCGGGTCGACAGTGACGGCAAGAGCTATGCCATGAGTGGTCGCCACGTGAGTACGCGCGAGTATTTCCGCGATCAGCACGGCAAGGTCAATAAGGACTTGCAGCGGGAGAGTGAGTACACCCGCCTGCTCGCTAACCGCATCGTAGCACGCTACCACGCCGATGGCATCGTCCTACCGAGTCATCTGGTGAGCTACACGGCCTACGCGATGCTCGAGCGCAGCTTTCCAAAGGATGACCTCTACGCGATCCTACGGCTTCCGGCGGAAGACTTCTACTTCCGCACGGATGCCCTGATCAAAGTCATGACCCAAATCCGCGACCGGCTGCTGGACATGGAACTAGAAGGAAACGCCAAAGTATCGAATGAACTGCGGGAAGCACCGGACCGCATCCTAGCCCATGCGATCGACAGTATCGGTAATTACCATATCGACAAACCACTCAAGTACGACTCCCGGGGCAGACTAGTGAGTGATAACTTCTCCATGCTATACTATTACCACAATCGCCTATCCACCTATCACCTCAAGTCCAGGGTACGCTGGCCTAAAGAGATGATTGGAGATGAGCGAAAGGAGTAATAGTGTGCATGCCCGCAGCGTATTCCTTCGTCGTGAGTAGCTCGACCAGCTGTGCATAGGCAGCTGGCTGCGTGAAGTCCGTATCACCTACGTCCACTACCACAACGGGCAAGTGAGGTACCGAGCGGAAGTACTGAAAGTAAGCGGTCTGAATAGACCCCAGGTATTTATCCGTGATCTCGGCTTCGAACGACCGGCCACGCCGACGAATATTAGCCTGCAGCGCAGCGACCGGGCGGTGTAGGTAGACGATGAGGTCGGGATCCCGGAAGCCGGCATCCATCACGGAGAACAGCCGGTTGAATAGGCGAAATTCCTGGTCCGACAGGCTGTTCCGTGCAAACAGCAGGGTCTTGATAAATACGTAGTCCGCCACGGTACCGGCCTGGGTAAACAACTCCCGGTGCGCCAGCTCGGCTTCGAGCTGCTTGTGCCGTTCGGCCATGAAGAATAGTTCGACCGGAAAGGCGTAACGCGCCGGGTCCTTATAGAATAGCGGTAGGAAGGGATTATCCGCAAATTCCTCCAGGATCAGCCGACGGCCGAACTGTGCAGCCAGTCGCTCGGCCAGGGTGGTCTTGCCGGCACCGATGTTGCCTTCGATTACGGTATAGGGTGGTAGTGTCATACGTACTTTTGGGGAATGGCAAAACTAACCCTCTCCCTCGGTTCCAACCTCGGAGACCGAACGGCTCACCTCGCCGCCGCGCGTACCCAGCTGGCAGCGAGTCTGGGAGGTCTGATCTACGAGAGCGCAATTATAGAAACTGCCGCCTGGGGAAATACGCAGCAGCCAGACTTCCTCAATCAATTGGTAATCTGCGACATACACAGCCTCAACGAATCAACTGCACTAACCTACCAGCTTCACCATATTCTAGATATTACCCAGGGAATAGAGCATGCACTGGGTCGGGTACGCAGCGT
The DNA here is from genome assembly GCF_923081025.1 of Neolewinella maritima. Lineage (GTDB taxonomy): Bacteria > Bacteroidota > Bacteroidia > Chitinophagales > Saprospiraceae > Neolewinella > Neolewinella maritima. The sequence continues at coordinate 1,984,470 of NZ_CAKLPZ010000001.1, forward strand.
CCACTGGGGTGCCCGTACCATCGATATCGACTTAATTTTTCTGGATGAGTTGCGCTACGAAGACGCGCGACTGAGTCTTCCGCACCCCTGGTGGCGGCAGCGCAGATTTGTCACGGATCTACTGCCCTCCTCCTTCGATCCGTACCTCCGTATTTATGATCTGGCTTAGCTCCGGTAGTTCACCCCGCCGGTACCGCTCGTCCACGTCGTCGATCGCACGGTCGTCCTGTCCGTCTACGCCGTAGTTGATGTAGTCCTGCACGAGCACCCCGCCCACCCGGCGCTTATTGATGGCCTTGCGGAAGCGCAGTCCACCGTCGTCATCTGAAAAGGTGTAGGCCAGATAATCCAGCTCGCCGGTGTCATCACGGAAGAAATAGTGGTACACATCGTCGAAGCCATCTCCCCCACCCTCCTCATCGAAGCGTACCTCCACCCGGTGGTAAAGCCCGTCATCGATCGTCACGGTATCCAGTAAGGTAGCCCGGACGGCCGGGTCTTGCAGTCCGTAAGGCAGCATAAAAAAGTACCGCACCGAGTTCACCGATCCTGCGTAGGCGGCACTATCCTTAGTGGATAGTGGTATTCGGATTCCTGCCTGATCACGGATCAGCCCGTCGTTGCTCAGTGTATCCCGCACGGTGAGGCCTGAAGAGTCCAGAAAGGTGCGGGTGTAGGCAAATCTGCCCTGCCGGTTATCAACGCTGTACGTTCGCTCGCGAAAGACAAAGCGTGCGCTGACCAGGCTATCCCATCGCTCCATACCGTGTGCCTGGATCGCCCGATCGATGAGTCCTTCGGCCGTCACCACTTCCTGCTCTGCATCTGCGGGGGCGGGGCCGCAGGTGCACAGTAAACCCAGCAGGGCGAGCGAGACAAGACTGACAAATCGAAGCATAGGTTTACCTTTTTGGTTAGCTGACGTTACACAGGTATGCGCGTTATCCTACCGGTATGGCTACTCTCTCTTCTGCTTTGCACCTGCGGCCCCGCCCAAGGTAGTGATGACGTGCATGATATGGATGCCGTGCAGCGACGGGAAGCCCTATTTCACTCCGCTTACGAGCAACTCGACGCTGCCATCCTGGAACGCCTGCTGACCGACGACTTTGTCATCACCTACGCACAGCCGGCTACCACGAAGGATAAGGAGCGCTTTATCGGGGAACTAGGGGAGCTACGCTCCGTCTTTCCGAACCTTCAGCTGTCCGTCGATAGCTCGTCTGTAGTAGCAGGGACCGAGCCCGAAGTGGCCGGACTGAGAACCTTTTCGTGGACCTACGCCGGTGAACCCGGTAGCTACCAGGAACAGTTTCGGCACCACTGGCAGTACACGGAGGGTAACTGGCTGCTTCACCGTGCCGAAGTCTTACCCCCGCCGCCGCAGTGATCGAACTTTTCCAACCCACCCGGGACGAACTCGGCAAGCTGCTAACTGACAGTACGATCCTCGGATCCTACTCGGTGGTGGATTCGGCGCTGCCCCCCCGGGTGGTGCTGGATGCGGCCCGCCGACTACCCCCCGGCGAGGACCGACAGTACCGTTGGACTGCTCCGTACCTGATTGTTGTAGAAAATAATATCGTGGGTAGTATCGGGGGTAAGGGCATCCTGGAGATCGAAGACGAGGTCGAACTAGGCTATAATGTAGCCCGGGCGTACCGGCGCAGGGGGATCGCTACCCGTGCGATCGGACTCGTACGGGATCTAGCACGCAGGGAGGGTATCTGGCCGTTGGCGCACGTAGAGCCAACCAATGTGGCATCGCGCCGCGCACTGCAGTACAATGGATTTATTATGGAATCTATCGTTCGGCTACCGGACAGTCTGGACCTGGAGCGATGGCGTTTACCTGATCAGTACCAGCCCCCCCTTGAAGGACTCGACCTCTCCCTGTGAGTTGACGAAGGCTACGTCCCAGAGGTATCCCCCACCGGGGCTGTTGGACCCCTTGAAGGTACCGTCCCAGGCACCCTCTACATCGCTGGTGGCAAAAATGAGCTCTCCCCAGCGGTTCCAAATGCGCAGGCGGTAGTCACTGGCCCCCTCCCAGTACCCCTCGGGGCGCCACTGATCGTTGACCCCGTCTCCGTTGGGGGTGAAGGCATTCGGTGCGGTGAAGGCATTGGTCAGGTACAGACTGATACTCTTCGTGATCGAGTCCTGACACCCACTGGGGTGAGAGACGAGCTGGTTGATGTACAGCGTAGCGGTATCACGTAGCCGGTAATCGAACTCGGCCAGGGGAGTGGTGAAGAGTTGGTCTCCTTGCCCGTTGGTAACCGTGTAGCGGTAGTTATTGGCACCAATACTACGGTCCGTGACGGTAAAGTCCGGCAACACATTCGTCGGCCGTTCGGGTAGAAATCCGAAGTCGGCGATGGGAGAAGTCCGCACGTCCACCAGCTCCTGGAAAATAGTATCTACGAAGCAGCCAATGGGTGAGGTGACCCCCAGGTAGACGTCGTAGCGACCGGGCTGTTCGTATTCGTGCGTCGGATCGCGTGCGTCGGAGCTGCCCCCGTCGCCAAACTGCCACTCGAAGGTGTAGGCATCGCTGATGGGAATGGAGCGGTTGATAAAATCTTTGGTGTAGGGCGCGCAGCCAAATCCCTGATCGGGTTCGAGCAACAGCGTTCGTGGGCTTGGAAAGTAGGGCACCGGTTTAGAGATACTATCCGCACAGCCATTTTCGTCGGTGACCGTAAGCACCGCGTTGAACTCACCACCCCGTTGGTAGAGGTAGCTGGGCGCCCGGTTCAGGGACCTACCCCGAGCGGTAGAGTCGCCGAAGTCCCAGGCGTAGCCCGTTATGCGCTGGCCGGATTCCGTAGTACTCAGATCGGTGAACAGCACGGGCTCGGGATCGCATACGACCTCGGTAGTCTCGAAATCGGGATCGATACCGGGCAGTACCTCCAACAGAAAGAGCGCGGTGTCCTTGCAGTTTTCCGCAAACGAATTGCGGTTAAGAAACATTTGGCCTTCGTATATCCCCCGCTGGTTGATATTGGTATTAAAGTCCCTGCTGGTACCGGAGAGCGGTGATCCGCCCGGGCCCAGCAGTTCCCAGTCGTAGGAGGTGATGGACGATTCGAGCGTGCTTTCGTTAATGATCGTATTGGGCCCGAACCCACACTGCTTGATGTAGAAGCGGCCCTGCTCATCGATCTCGGTCTCGAGCAGGTCGGCACTCACGGTGGAGCCGCACCGGCTCACGCTGAGTTGGAACTCCCGTTTCGTTTCTCCCAGGAAGACGGGCACACTGTCCCTGCTCCATTCTTCGACACAGACGGCAATAACGTGCGTACCGGGGTATAGGGGCCGGCCGCTGAGCTCTCCCGTGACGGGATCGATGCGTAGCTGACTTCCTACACCCAGCTGGTTATCGACGTTGTACCGCGGTTCCAGGTACTGTACGGAGGTGTACGGGAAGGGGCTTTCGATAAGGGGGGCCAGATCGTCAAATGGCGTGGGGGTACGGGGGCCCGGTCCCAGTTCATCCCGGCCGGCGCCGATCTTGGCGTCACACATTTTGTAGGCCAGACTGTCGCCGTTATTGTCTTCCGCGCCCAGGTCGATCCGGAAGTCCGCGTTGATGCAGATGGCAATGGGGGGAAAGATGTTGAAGCGCGGACTATCGTTCTCGCGGAGCTGCGCTTCGGGCAGAATCTGGATAAAGTAGGTGGCACCAATGGAATTGCCATTCAGTAGGTTGCGGATGCTCTCATTGCGGCAGCAGCGCTGGTAGGCGATGGTGTAGGGATCATCCGACACGGGCAGCTCCAGGGTAAAGGTGTAGGTATGGAGCTCCTGACAGACCTCCTCGGTGAGGACCAGGCAGGGGTTACCCAAATTGACCGATACATCGCTGAAGCCACCGACGAATGGGACGGACAGGCTCGAATACTCCGGTACCACCCGGTCGCCATCATAGACCGTGATGTGCATATCGGCCGACTTTGCGGGCTCTCCCGGCTGTACTACGCAGGTCTCCTTGGGTGCTTTACGGTCCAGATTGTCCCCGCCATCGAAGCAGGCTCCACCGCCGATGCAGTCTCGGTATACATTGAGGTACACCTGATAGCGTCGGATGCCCGTACTGGGATCGTCGTTAAGCCAGCCGATAAACAGGTACTGAAATTCACCTCCGACAATATGGTCCGCCCGTAGGTTTCCCGGTGCCAGTAGGAACAGTAGTGCCACGGCAGCGGTGAACAAATAATGTAGCGGCGTGCGGGTCAAGATGAAAGTTTGAGTGCGAAAACAATCTTAGGGCCAAAATACAGTTTCCTCTGCTGAATGGCCTATCCAACACTACCCGTTGGTGTCGGTCGGCCGTCGCTATACTCTTTGGAGGGTCTTTTGGCCCCCTGGACGATTGTTTTCCTCCTTCAATCCTTATCGGTTGAAGGCTTACTTCCACTGAATGATCCGTACTTCTACCCCCACTTCCCCGCACCCCGGTCTTCCCCCACGCGGTGTGGGTGCACTTCCTACACTACGCGCCGGCGGACTCGTGCTGCTGCCCACGGCTAACCTCTGGCAGATGGTCACCGACACCCGACAGTTCGCCTCCGTAAAGCGCATGCTTTCGGTGTGCCCCGTAACCGCTACGAACCGTCCGGAGCTCATCTTCAGCGACCGCGCTACCCTACTTAGTTGGTTTCCCCAGCTCCACCCTAAGCTGGACACCCTGCTGAGCTACCATGGGCGCATTCTCACGGTGCTCACGCCCGCCAATAGTCTGGTACCGAGTGCGGTCGTCGATCGCCGCGGCGAGGTCGCTGTGCGTCTGGCCCTGGATCCCTTTTGCCACAGACTCACCAAAGACCTCGAGGGGCCACTGGCCGCGGTACTGGCAATGGGGGATGAGTCCGCCGGTCTACCCACGCGCTTCGGCCGGGTGCGATCCGATGTCCTGCGGGCGTCGAACTTCACGGTACAACGGCGGCAACGCGAGGATATCGACCTGGCCCCGGCTGTCCGCGTACGGATGAAAAAGGGCCACCTGGAATTTTTGTAGCCGCCCCGCCGTACCTTGGCCCGACCCAGCCAAGTGCGCCCCTATGATCGACCAGCTCGAAGCCATTTTTCACCGCTTTAAGAACCTCGAAGAGCAACTCTCCGACCCGGAGGTGATCACTAATCCGGATCGCTTCACCAAGGTGAATAAGGAGTACGGCAAGCTCAAACCAGTAGCCGATACGTACCTGGAATACCAGGATCTGACGGACAACCTGCGTACCGCGGAGAGCATGCGTAAGGACCCCGATCCGGAGATGCGCGAAATGGCCCAGTTGGAGTATGAAGAGCTCAGGGCCGCTAAGGAGGACCTTGACGAGCGGGTCAAAATAATGCTAGTCCCCAAGGACCCCGAAGACGAGCGTGATATCATCATGGAGATCCGCAGTGGCACGGGTGGTGACGAAGCCGCCATCTTCGCCGGCGACCTGTTCGATATGTACAAGCGCTACGTCGATACCCAGGGCTGGAAGGTGGAGGTGATCGACGAAAATGAAGGCACCGCCGGCGGCTACTCCAAGCTCGTATTCGAGGTGCACGGCGATGATGTATACAGCAGCCTCAAGTTCGAATCCGGAGTGCACCGGGTGCAGCGCGTACCGCGTACCGAGAGCCAGGGACGCGTACACACGTCCGCCGCCACGGTAGCCGTCTTGGCTAAGGTGGAGGAGGAAGATATTAATATCAATAAGGCAGACCTCAAGATCGATACCTTCCGTGCATCCGGCGCCGGTGGTCAGCACGTCAATAAGACGGAGTCCGCCATCCGTATCACTCACCTGCCTACGGGCATCGTCTCGGAAAGTCAGGACGGACGGAGCCAGCACAAAAACAAGGAGATCGCCATGGCCCAGCTCTACCGGCGCATCAAGGATGCACAGGATTCCGCCGCGGCCAGCGAAATTGCTAGCGCCCGCAAGTCACTAGTAGGTAGCGGCGACCGCAGCGAAAAGATCCGCACCTATAATTACCCGCAGAACCGCGTGACCGATCACCGTATCAACCTCACGCTTCACAGTCTGGACAAAATCGTAGCCGGTAACCTGGAACCGATCATCGAAGGCCTGCAGGTAGCCGAGAACGCGGAAAAAATGAAGGAAGGAATATGATCCAGTACCTGATCCTCTCCCTGCTGCTCCTGACCACCGCATCCTGCGATCCCGCCGGCTCTTCCAGTGATGCGTCAGCAGAGGCAGCCGCCGCGACAACCACCGTCATCCTGGTCCGCCACGCTGAAAAAGCCGCTGGTGAAGACCCGGAATTGACCGCCGCGGGCACCGAGCGCGCTAAGCGCCTACAGCTGATGCTCTCTGAAGCAGACCTTGCTGCCGTGTATTCTACCGATACCCGCCGCACCCAGGCTACCGCCGGACCTACCGCCCAGGACCATGGACTTGATATTCAGACGTACGATGCCAGTGGCCTGCCTGCCCTGGCCAAGAACCTGGTCCGGTCGCACGCCGGCCGGACCGTTCTGGTAGTGGGACACAGTAACACTACGCCTGACCTCCTAACCGAGCTAGTTGGCCCGGGCGCTACTGTCACTATTGACGCTGAGGACTTCGGTACTATTTACGTGGTCTCCGCCCGCCGATCTGGCCGCGGGGAGTTTTTGCACCTGCGGTACTAAATGGATGGGGCGACCCTTCTGATCTACGTCCTGGCCTTCGGTTTTCCGCCGATCGCCGCCTTTGCCCAGCGGCTGCAGCGTATTCCTGCCTGGTGCAGCCCCATCGTGCTCTGTTACGCTCTGGGCATATTAATCGCCAACCTTCGCATACTCAGCGTGCCGGCCGGTACGCTCGAACAGCTTGCCGGAGGTAGTATGCTGATTGGGCTACCCCTCCTTTTATTTACTATTCGACCCCGGCAGGCAGTTCGCCACGCGCGTCGTATGATCCTGGCCTTCGGGTTGTGTACCCTGGCGGCAGTTGTTGCTACCGTGTCCGTAGCCATACTGTGCAGCGACACCGTGCCCAATAGCTGGATGGTCGCCGGTATGCTGACCGGGCTGTACACCGGCGGTACGCCAAATCTACAGGCGGTAGCACTGGCTCTCTCCGCTCCGGCAGACTATCTCGTACTGCTGCAGGCGGCCGACGTAGTGGTCGGTGGCCTGTACCTACTGGGCTTGATCACCTTCCTGCCTGCGCTGTATGCCCGCGTTTTTCCCGTGGTACAAACTCAGGCAGTGGGCGAGCACGCAGGTGCAGCGGAACTACCGGGGCGTATAAGCCGGAAGCGTCGACTGGTCCAACTTAGCGCGGCCCTGCTCGTGGTAGCCCTTAGTGTGGCCATCAGTTGGTTGATGACCGGTGACCCCTTCTCTTCTACCTTGCTTGTACTATCCATCACTACGCTGAGTCTGGGCGTATCCATGACCCGGCTGCCGCGAAGGCTAGGCGATACCTATCCGCTGGGAGAGTACTTTATTCTGGTGTTCTGTCTGTGCGTGGGTATGCTGGCAGACTTCCGGACCCTGATGGAATATGGCCTGGATCTCTTGTGGTTCTCCGTCCTTGCCATGGGGGCCACTACCCTATTGCATCTGCTGCTGGCTGCGGTATGTAGACTCGACCGCGATACGGTAGTACTGAGCTATGTGGCAGCTGTGTACGGCCCCGTATTCGTGGTGCAGGTGGCGGCTGCCCTGGGCAACCGTCAGTTACTCGCTACTGCGCTGGCGGTGTCGTTACTTGGATTCGGGATCGGCAACTACCTCGGCATCGGGGTGGCCTTTGCTCTTCGTTCCTTTATGCCCTAGTCGGGTGCGCGGGCTGGACAGTACAAAGGGTGCTTTTCCGCTAAACAGTAGGGCCAGCCTAAATTTAGGACCATTGAGCGGGCCCAGAAATTCTTCCGATCGCTCGTACAGATCGTCGCTGAGCAGGAGGGCAATCGGGCGCAGTGGCTCGATGTGCGTGAGTACGATGCGCACCATCGCCAGCAGCGGAATAGCGATGATGATACCGGCAATGCCCCAGAAGAAGCTGCCCAGAATTACGGCGATGATCGCAGCCAGCGCGTTGAGCTTTACACTGCCCCCCAGTACCTTCGGCGTGATAAAATTACCTTCCACGAACTGTACGGTCATGTACAGCACGACCACCATGATCGGTTGCCAGAGGCTCTCCGTGGTGGCGATGGCAAACATGAAGGGCAGCATACCTCCAATCACGGTACCGATGTAGGGAATGATGCCCAGGATGGCGGCCAGAAAGCCCCACACCAGAAAATAGTCTAGGCCGATCGCGAAAAGTCCCAGACTGTTCAGCACGGCCAGAATGAGCATCACCAGGCCCATGCCCCCCAGGTAGCTCTTAGCGATCTGCTGTACCTCGTTCATGGTCTCTAGCCCCTCCTGTTGGTCCTGGTCACTGAGTTGGCCGAGCACAAAGTTCTTCACCGCCGTGCGATACAGTAAAAAGAAGAAGGTATAGATCGCGACTAATGAGAAGTTGGCTAGCAACACCCCACTGGTAGACAGACCAGTCGATACGATGCCGAGGGGTTCGTCCGATACACTGGTGATGGCCTGATCGATGTAGGTCTCCACTTCGGCACCAGTCAGCCCGAAGGTGTCTCCACCGTATTCCGCCCATTCGTAGAGCGTCTCCTGCAGTCCGGAGTAGATATCGTCGGCCTCCGTCAGGATAGCCTGGACCTGATTAAAGAAGAACACAATCACCCCGATTATCAGGATACTGGAGGCTACCAGAGTCAGGATCACTGCCACCATGCGATTACCGATCAGGCTCTCAAAGCGCTTACACACCGGTTGCAGCATGAGGGCGAAAAAGACCCCGTAGGTGATGGGTATAAAAAAAGAACTACCTGCATATAGTGCATAGAGCACGATAGACAGGCAGATCAGGAAGTACGCGATGCGCTGAAAGCTTACCCCACGGCGGGCGGAGGAAGACGATGTATGTGAAGGCCGGCCAGGCATCAATCCTCCGGTGAGCCACCGCGTTTGTAGTACTGCATGAAGACAAATCCAATGATGAGCACGAAGACCAGTGTCTCCATAGCAACGAAGAAGCTATTCATCATAGCATCTCCGAAGCTTTCGTTATCGTTCATGAATTGCTCGAAACCCAGCTCCGGCTTGATCGCAGATAGCGTGATGTTACCCACCGCCAGTACAATGGTAGCCCAGACACCAATGCGAAACAGCAGGCCGATCTCCGCCTTGAAGATGCTATTGGAGGAGTAGATCGCATCAGCGTATGCCTTGGTAGCATACCAGACGACCGGAATGATCAGTAGGTGCTTGGCAAAGCGGAGACTCATGGACAGCTCGGTCGTAATGGCGTTGACGATCAGCAGGTAAACCGCCACGAGTATACCGAGCAGGATGCCGTATTTCCGTCCCTCCTTGTCCACGTTAAAATCGTGGGCGATGGGTGCATCGAGCTTAGGGGGATTTTCGTGTGAGGTGGTTTCGGTGGTCTGGGCCATGAAGGGATAGTTCGATTAAGTGGGGCAAAGTTAGCCTAAGTACTTCTTACGGGCGAGCCGAAGCTCCTGAAGTTTCTCCTCCAGCTCCCGTACGCGGCGGCTTTTTTCTTCCGCAGTCTGTAATTCATCTCCTACGTCCTCGCGCGTGTCCTCGATCTTACGCCGAAGCTTTTCGATCTTGTCCTCGTATTTGGCAATCTTCTCTCGTGCCTTTTCCGCATCCTTAGATGCGTCCTGCGAGTCGTCACGCAGGTCAGCCAATTCTTCCTGCGTCTCGTTCAGTTGACCGTCAAAGTAGCGCTGGTAGAAGTATGTCCGGAACTCCTGCAGCAGTGCGGAAGCTGTCCGGTAGTCGCCCGCGTGGTTCGTGGCGGTGACCACATCAGTATCGGAATAAGCAAGACTCAGGTTGACCATGGCACGTTCCTTCGTACCCCCTACGCTGGAGTATACATCCATGCGCTTATCGCCCATACTGCGCAGTGCTACCTGCTCGGCCAGATAGGCGATATTGTCGTTATCCTTGTCCGTGCGGTCGATGTCGATATCGTACCGCTCGTCCCAGAAATCGTCCCATACGTCGTAGACCCGGTCCACCGGCGCATCCAGTTGGATGGTCATAGAAGGCAGCGTCTTCTTGTCGTAGGTGGTAGTACCATCCTTGATGGTGGCGGTCTGCTGACCCACCAGACAGGTGCTGCTCAGTAGCAGAAGTACAAGTAGCTGTTTCATTATTTATCGTTGTCGTCGTAGTGTTCGTTGCGGTCCTGCGGCACCGTCATGTAACGGTCTGCGCGGTTGACCCAAACGAGGATCTCCTGATGCTGCGCCTGGAGGATGTCCTCGGCGAAGTCCAGTAGCTGGGTATTCCCCAGGGCCTGTTCGTAAGATTGGCTGATGGCCTGCTCGTTCTGATGCGCCAGACTGCTTAATTCAGATACATTCTTAGCGATCAGGGCGCGGTTGAGTGCTGCTTCCTGCTTCTTGAGTAGCGTCTCGGAACTGCGCGAGGGTGTGTGTACCCCACCCGCTATATCGGCGAGGATGCTATTAAGCTTACCCATCATCTCTTCGTGGTAGGCGGCTAGTTCTTCGAAGTAGTTCCCGGCGGTATCGGCATCGGGCTTTAGTGCCTTCGCGATATCGCGGTAGTAGCCTGCTGACTGACGGTGCAGCATAGCGATTTCGTTGATGGTCCCGTCGGTCCCTTCCGGGCGTACGTCGTAGCTGGATTTGTTGATTGGTGTTTGGTCCATGGGGTTAGGCTTTTTCTACTTCTGATTCCAGTTTGAGTACGGCATCTCCATCATCCTGCTTAATGTACAGGGCTTTATTTCCGCTTTCTCCATCGCGGGTCACTTCATTGCCTTTGATGGTCTTGGTGACCTTCTCGGTATATGTTTCTTCCACCTTACCGGTAGCTTCCCCGTTTCCCCACTTCCACTTTACTTTACTTCCTTTGCGAATCATTATTACGTGTATTTATAGAAACAAAAAACCCGGTGGAGCAGGTGCTTAGCCAGGCTCCACCGGGTGGTCGATTGTAGTAGCGGCTAGCGCTTACTCCAGGTCACCCTCGGGGTCGAAGGTGCGCTCGATGTTCATCATCAGGTCGTCGGACTCGCGCTTGAATTCGCTCCAGCCCTGCTTGGCGTCACCTTTGAAGTCTTTCCAGCCAGCTTCCATGTTGTTACCGACGCGGTCCATACGGGCATCGATGTCGTCACGGTAGCCTTCCAGCTCGTTGTACTCTTCTTGCATTTCGGCCTTCATCTCGTCGTTTGCGTCTTCCATGTCACGCTCGAGCTCGGTCATCCGGGCGTCGATGTTGGCACGTGCGTCGCGGAATTCACGGTCGAGTTCATTGCTTTCCTCGCGAACCTCGGCGCCCATATTGGCCAGCGCGTTCTCGGTTTCTACCTCGATCTCGTCGGCGGCATTGTCTGCGGGGCTGTTTTCAGCACAGCTGTAGAACATGCCACTGAAGCTGAGAAGAAGGGCTAAGGTTAGATTGCGAATTTTCATATTGTAATACTTTGGTTTAAAATTTGGGGCCGGAGTGCGGGGCCCTGGTGCGTGTTAGTTGACAATGTAGTTGTCGGTTTGCACTCTCTTTAGGGTAAAACAGCGGATCACTCCTGATGTTCGGTTGGCAACATGGTAGACAATTTTTCTCCTCCCTTGATGCCAAAATCCAGCGTGCGGATCGGGAATGGGATCATAATGTCGTTGGCGTCGTACGCTTGCTTGATGGCCATAATAGCCTCGCTCTGGGCCTCCAGGTAGTCGGCCTGTCCACTCTTGCCGTCCGACAACCAGAAGCGTAGCGTGTAGTTGATGGAGCTGTCTCCGAACTCGTTAAAGAACAACTCTACCTTGCGGTGCTTGTCGTAGTCGACTTTTTCTTTCACGGCATTGAGGGTGATCTCGCGAACTTTCTCCAGATCGTCCCCGTAGCTGACCCCGCAGCTCAAATCTACCCGGCGGATGCCCAGTTTACTGTAGTTCTTGATGATGTCCTGCGCGACGATCTTGTTAGGGATCATGACGTCTTGTCCCTGCAGGGTGATCAGCGTAGTGTGCCGCAGCGTCACCTCCTTCACCTTGCCCAGGTGTCCGTTCACCTCGATCAGATCGCCCTCCCGGAACAGACTCCGAACCGATAGAAGGATACCACTGAAGAGGTTGAGGATGGGATCCTGGAACGCCAGGCCCAGCGCTAATCCCACCACACCCGCGCCGGCGAGCAGACTGGTCACGATGCCCGTCAGCTTGAGGACCGAAAGGGTCAGGAACAGAAAGGCTAGGATGAGTAGTGCTGTGAGTACCGAGCTGAGCAGTCCGGCTACCGTAGAGTCCGCGATGACCCGTCGGCTGATCTTGTTGAAGTACTTCTTCGTGAAGCCGGTAATGATGTACCCCACCACCACTACGATGGCGGCTAACAGCAGGTTAGGCAGGTTGCGTAGGAGCAGGGACCACCAGCGCTGAAGCTCGTCGAACAGGGGTTGAAAGTCCAGCTCCAGGCCAAATAATTCGAATAAATACATAGGGTGTCTTACGTGAAGTTGGTATATAACTTGGTCCGTCGGAGGGTGTTCAACCCAGTCTCGCCCACTCCTGCCGCAGTTCGTTCAGCTCTACGGCCACTACGCCCGGGCGGGCAATGACCTGAGCACCTGCTACATTAGCCAGTTGGGCTGCCATACCAACGCTCATCCCGCTGGCTAGTGCACATGCTGCCACACTTATTACGGTATCCCCCGCTCCGCTGACGTCAGCGATCCGGCGGGCCGGCGTAGGGTGGATTGCCGAGGTACTCCCGTCGTGGGTATAGATGCCGTGCTGGGACAGGGTGATCATAACTTGCTTGCACTGCAGTCGACCAAACAGCACGGCTGCCGCTCGGTCCAGGTCGTCCAGACGGGGGCGTACCGCAAAGTCCAGCTGCTGCTGCACCTCCCGCAGATTAGGTTTGAATAGGTCCACCCCCCGGTAGTTCCAAAAATTATCCGCTTTGGGATCAACGGCGGTAAGGATGCCGTGCCGCCCGGCCAGTTGCAGTAGTTCGGCGATGCCCGTAGGGCTAAGCACCCCCTTGTTATAGTCCTGCAATATCAGTGCGCTTAGCCCCCCTTCATCCGCCCGCTGCGCAATGGCCGTCACCAGCTGCGCGGCAATATGGTTGGGCAACTGCTCCGTACTTTCCTGATCTACGCGCAGCAACTGCTGTTCCTGACTGATCACCCGGGTCTTGACGGTAGTTGGCCGGTCTGGATCCGCCACGATGAAGTGCCCGGGCAGACCGGTTGCCACTAGTAGATCGTGTAGCGAGGCTGCATTCGGATCCGTACCCACCGCACCGGCGACCGCGGCCCAGGCGCCGAGGGCCTTCACGTTGAGTGCTACGTTGGCGGCCCCGCCTAGCCGGTCTTCCTGCTGCTGCCAGCGTACGACGGGTACGGGTGCTTCGGGGCTGATGCGGTCTACCCGGCCGGTGAGGTACCGGTCGATCATCACGTCACCGACTACGAGGACGCGCAGGGCAGCAAAGTCAGGCAGGGCGGGCACGCGGGTGCTAGGCGAATACCTCGGTACCGGCGAAGTGGAACTGCCCCTCGATAGCGGCATTGTCATCACTGTCGCTACCGTGTACGGCGTTCTCGCCGATGCTGCTGGCGTACTTCGCCCGGATGGTACCGGCCTCGGCTTCCTTCGGGTTGGTGGCACCGATGAGCTTACGGAAATCGGTGACGGCGTTGTCCTTCTCCAGGATGGCCGCTACAATGGGGCCGCTGCTCATGAAGCTGACCAGCTCGTCGTAGAAGGGCCGCCCTTCGTGTACGGCGTAGAACTCACCGGCCTTCTGGGTGCTCAGGCTCGTGTACTTGAGGGCTACGATGCGGAAGCCGGCCTCGTTGATCTGGGCGAGGATGGCGCCGATGTGTCCGTTGCGGACGGCATCGGGCTTGATCATAGTGAAGGTGCGATTGGTGGCCATGGTGATTGCGCTAAGTTGATTAGGGCCGCAAAAGTAGGAAGTTTTGGCCACCCCATCATTTTTTCGGAACTTTGCGCCTTCGTTGTTCCCCTGCTTATGCCCAACTCCATAGAGGAGGCTCGCCACTTGCTGGCAACCCCCCAAGAGATCGTGATCTTCAGCCACCGCAACCCGGATGGCGACGCAGTAGGTTCCAGCCTGGGCCTGCTGCACTACCTGCGGGGGCGGGGGCACGACGTCACGATCCTGCTGCCCTCCAATTACCCTGAGTTTCTTGGCTTTCTACCGGAGGTGGAGCAGATCGTGATCTACGACGACCAGACTGAGCAGGCCGAAGCCCGTATTGCCTCCGCGACCCTGTTCTTCCTACTCGACTTCAACTCCTTCGACCGCGTCGATAAGATGGCCGACTCGATGAAGGACGACGCGCGGCCGCGCATCATGATCGATCACCACCTGGATCCCCAGCCCATTGCCGCGCCCATCTTCAGCCGGCCGGAGCGCAGCTCTACCTGCGAGATGGTATACGAATTCATCGATGAGCTCGGCGATGCGAACCGCGTCAATAGCACCATTTCCGACTGTCTGTACGCCGGCATTCTCACCGATACCGGTGGGTTCAAGTACAGTACCACTCCCCTACTCTTCCGCACGGCAGCCAGGTTACTGGAAGCGGGTACCGATGCCTACAAGGTGGCCGACCACGTGTGGAATAACATGTCCGAAAAGCAACTGCGCCTGCTGGGCCACTGCCTGGCCAACCGCATGGAGCTGCTGCCGGAGTATCGCACCGGGCTGATCTACCTGACCAAGGAGGACTACGAGCACTTCGACATCCAGCGGGGCGACACGGAGGGCGTGGTCAATTACATCCTGCGGATGCCGGAAATGATGATCGCCGCCTTCATTCACGAACAACCCACCATCGTCAAACTGAGCCTCCGCTCGAAGGGAGAGATGGACGTACAACAGATCTGTAAGGCCCTCTTCCGGGGCGGCGGCCATCGCAATGCCGCCGGAGGCGCAAGCTTTGCTCCCCTGGGTTCTACCATCAACCGCTTCAAGAAAGCACTCCCCCGCTACGCCGAGGAGATCGAAGCGAGCTACCACCAATTTAACAACCAATAGACTATGCGTAACTTATTATTCATCCTGCTTGCGGGCTTTACGCTGTGGGCAACCGGCTGCGATAGCACGGGAGGTAAGGACGGCACCCAGACCACGGAGGCCGGCAGCCGCTACACCTACCTGTCCACAAACGACGACGGCCAGTTAGCCGAGGCCGGTGAGTTCATCTACTTCAATGCCATCCTCAAGACGGAGGGCGATAGCGTCCTGATCAACACCAAGGAAGGCGGTGGCCCACCACCGGTCATCCAGGCCCTCTCGGACTCGATCGTCACCTCGGAGACCGGTCCGGTCGAAGACGTACTGCGCAACATCCGCGTCGGCGAGCGCGTGCTCATCCGCGCTAACCTCGACCAATTCCCCCGCAAGCCCCCCGGGATGGAAAACGATTCCGTCCTGCTGTACGATCTGGAAGTGACCGAGATCATCGATCAGGATGAGTTCACTGCCCGTCAGGAAGCCGTCGCCGAAGAGGCACGGGTGAAGGCCGAGGAAGTGCGCGGTCGTATGGACGAACGCCTGACCTTCTCCGAGCAGGTCTACAACGACTACAAGGCCGGTAAGCTGGATGGCGAACTACAGACTACCCCCAGCGGACTGCGGTACATCCTGCACGAAGAAGGTAGTGGCGCGGAAGCCGCTCCCGGCAAGACGGTGTCGGTACAGTACATCGGCCGCCTATCTTCGGACGGTGAGATCTTCGACCAGAGCTTCGAGCGGGGATCTGCCATTCAGTTTCCCCTGGGCCAGGGCCGCGTGATCCCGGGATGGGACGAAGGCATCGACCTGCTGCAGGTGGGTGACCGGGCTACGTTCATCATTCCATCGGAGCTGGCATACGGCCCCGGAGGTACACCCGATGGCAGCATTGCACCCGATAGCGAATTGCTGTTTTACGTGGAGCTGGAGGAAGTACTCTAGCCACTAGCCGCTCCAGTATTAAAGGGGTTGAAGGACAGGTGGTCCTTCAACCCCTTTTTCTTTAGCGGCCCTGGAAGTTGGCTTTGCGTTTTTCGACAAAGGCAGCCGCGCCTTCCTTAAAATCCTCCGTCATAGTAGCCTTACCGAAGGCCTCAGCCTCCGTGGCGAAGCCTTCCGGATTGTCGTAATACGCGTTCACCGCCCGGATCGACTCGCGGATGGCGATGGGTCCTTTCCCGCCGATCGTAGTGAGTAGCTCTATGGCCTTGTCGCGGGCTTCGTCGAGGGTGGGCAGGACGTGATTGACCAGTCCGAGGCGGTGCGCCTCCTCGGCGTCGATCATGTTACCCGTCAGAATCAATTCCGTCGCCTTTCCCTTTCCGATGTACTGATTCAGCCGCTGGGTACCGCCGTATCCGGGGATGATCCCCAGGTTCACCTCTGGTTGCCCGAAGCGGGCCGCGGACGTGGCGATCCGCATATGACAGGCCATGGCCAGCTCGCAGCCGCCTCCCAGGGCGAAGCCATTCACCAGCGCGATCACCGGCACGTGGAAGCGCTCGATCTGGGCGAACACCTGCTGGCCCCGGTGCGCCATGGCGGCTCCGTTGCCGTCCGCGGCTACACCCAGAAATTCCTTGATGTCCGCGCCGGCTACGAAGGCGCGGTCGCCGGCTCCGGTGAGAATGATACCATGGAAGTCGTCCTGATCGCGGTAGTCGCTGCTAAAGAAACTTTGAAGCTCCTGCACGGTCTGCGTGTTAAGGGCATTCAGGGCCTTTGGGCGGTTAAGGGTGATGGTCAGGATGCCATCTTGCTGGCTTAACTGTAGGTTTTGGTAGGTCATGGGGTCAAGATAGCGCACCGCCGCTACTCCCCCTCCTCCTGTAGTTCCTGCAGGTAGCTGTTGAGCCGTTCCATAGGCTTGACCACCGCCACGCGGCCGGAGCGCACGAACTCATACAGTCCTTCCTGCCGTAGTTCGGTCAGCAGGGCCTCCGTCTCGTATTCGTGACCGGTCTTCTCGATCACCACGTATTCCGGTTCGATGAGTAGTACCCGCGCGTTGTGCCGGCGAATCATCACTTCTACGTTGCGCCCATTGGTAAATACCTCGATGGGCACCTTGTACAGCGCGATCTCCTGGTATACGATATCGTCGTCATCGTAGTAAAAGGCCTTAAGCACGTCGACCTGCTTATCCAGCTGGGCCACCAGCTTGATCACCATCTCCTCCGTCACCTTCACCACGATCGTAAAGCGGAAGATCGATTCATCACTGCTCGCACTCGTCGTCAGGCTGCTAATGCTCAGGTTGCGTCGATTGAAGATACCCACTACCCGCGACAGCAAGCCCGTCTGGTCTTCGGTAAACACGGTGATAGTGAAGGTCTTAGTCATGCTAGAGGGGGGGTCAGGGGGGATTAAGGGGTTAGGGGGTTAAGGGGTTAGGGGGTTAAGGGGTTAAGGGGTTAAGGGGTTAGGGTAGGTGTTATAGGTGGTGGATTTTTGGAGCGGAGCGGGGGCGCGGGTGCGGTAGTAAGGAAGGAAACACGGTGCTCCACTACCCCATTCCTCCCTATGACACCCTGCACTACTTCTTCGCCTCACCTCGTCATCACCTACAGATCCTCCGCGCTGAGAATGACCTCGCTGATCGATTTTCCACTGGGCACCATGGGAAATACGTTATCCTGCTTGACCGTGTGCAGGTGCAGTAGGTAGGGTCCGTCGTGAGCTAGCATTTCGGCGATAGCTTCACCTACTTCGTTCGGGTCACGGACACTCCGGCCCGGCACTCCGAATCCCTTGGCTATGGTGACAAAATCCGGGTTCTGGAGCTCTACCGCACTGTACCGTCGCTGGTGAAACAACTCCTGCCACTGCCGTACCATGCCGAGGAAGTTGTTGTCGAGCAGTACGATCTTGACGCCGACGTTCCACTGGGCGCACATGCCTAGTTCCTGCAGCGTCATCTGGAAGCCACCGTCCCCGATGAAGGCGACGACCTGTCGGCTGGGATCGGCGTACTTGGCACCGAAGGCGGCGGGTAGTCCGTAGCCCATCGTACCGGCTCCGCCGGAACTGACCCACTGGTCGTGGCCCTTGTACTCGTAATAGCGCGCGGCCATCATCTGGTGCTGCCCCACGTCGGTGGCTACGATCGCGCGCCCATCGGTTTGCCGGCTGACTTCGCGAATGGCCTGACCCATGCGGATCTGGCCGTCTGCCGTCGGGGTGATGGCTTCGGCGATCACGCGGTCGTGCTCGATACGTGCACATTCGCGGAAGCGCGCTACCCACTCCGGATAGGAGCGTTCTTCCACCAGGGGCAGCAGCTGTTCGAGTACCTCCCGCGCGTCTCCCAGTACGGGCGCGTCGGTCTTGACGTTCTTATTCAGTTCGGCGGGGTCCACTTCGATGTGTACGACCTTGGCGTCGGGGATGTATTTAGCCAGCAGGCCGGTCACCCGATCGTCGAAGCGCATACCGATGGCCACGATCACGTCGGCTTCGTTTTGCAGCAGGTTAGGTCCGTAATTGCCGTGCATACCCAGCATACCGGTGAACAGCGGATGGTCGTTGGGTAGAGCGGAAAGCCCATGGCAGGTCACGCCTACCGGAATGCCCGTCTTCTCTACAAACTGCCGGAACACAGGCTGCGCATGCGCGATATGAATGCCGTGTCCCCCCAAAATCATGGGCTGTTTTGCCCCGTTGATGAGGCGAGCGGCCTCCCGCAGTTGCTTGCGTTTGGGCTTATTATGGGGTACGTAGCTGCGGATCGATAGCGAGTCCGGATAGACAAAGTCGACCATCGCCAGTTGGGCATCCTTGGTGATGTCGATGACTACCGGTCCGGGTCGACCGCTATTCGCAATGAAGAAGGCTTTTTTCAGCACCGGGCCGATTTCCTCCGGCCGCGTGATCTGGTAATTCCACTTAGTGACCGGAATCGTACTGTTAACTACGTCTACTTCCTGAAAGGCATCGCTACCCAGCAGGAAACCGGGCACCTGGCCGGTGATGGCTACAATCGGTAGCGAATCCAGCTGCGCGTCACACAATCCCGTGATGAGATTGGTGGCACCTGGGCCGGAAGTAGCCATACACACCCCGGTCTGCCGCTTGATACGCGCATAGCCCTCGGCGGCATGAATGGCCCCCTGCTCGTGGCGGGGCAGGATATGGGTAAGCCGGTCCTCGAAGTCGATCAGCGCGTCGTAGATCGGCATAATGGCTCCGCCGGGATAGCCAAAGATCGTGTCGACCCCTTCGTTCACCAGGCACTGTAGCAGCGCGTGGGCACCGTTCATCCGGACGGCCGGGTTAGGCAGCTCCGAGGTGGTCGGACTAGGGGCGCGGTGGGTGGCGGTGGAGATCATACTAGGATAGTTTACAGCTACTAAAGGTCCGTGACGCAGCCCAGGGAGGCGCTGCTGACACAGTTCGCAAATTTTTTGAGCACGCCGAAAGTGGCCTTCAGGGGAGGAGCGTTCCAGCGCTCACGTCGGGCGTTCAGCGTCTGCTCGTCTACTTCCAGGTTTAACACATTGCGATCGGCATCAATGTTGATGATATCCCCATCTTCTACCAGAGCGAGCAGACCGCCTACCTGTGCTTCGGGACTGATGTGCCCGACTACGAAGCCGTGCGTACCCCCACTGAAGCGACCGTCGGTGATCAGGGCCACCTCCTTGCCCAGGCCCTGCCCCATGATCTGACTGGTGGGCTTAAGCATTTCGGGCATACCGGGACCACCCTTCGGCCCGCAGTAGCGGATCACCACTACATCACCGGCCTGGATCAGCTTTTGTCCAATGGCAGTATTAGCGGCAGCCTCCGAGTCGAATACCCGGGCCGGGCCCATAAAGTGGGTGCCCTCCTTTCCCGTGATCTTGGCTACGCTACCTTCAGGAGCCAGGTTGCCATAGAGGATTTGTAGGTGCCCGGTCGCCTTGACGGGCTGGTCGAAGGGAGCAATAATGGACTGCCCCGGGCGCAGACTTTCAGCCTCGATGAGGTTTTCGGCAAGGGTTTTGCCGGTCACGGTAAGGCAGTCGCCGTGCAGCATACCGCGCTTTAGCAGCTCCTTCATCACCGCGGGTACGCCACCTACGTAGTAGAGGTCTTCCATGACGTACTTCCCGCTGGGTTTGAGGTCGGCCAGGAAGGGCGTGCGGTCGCCGATGCGCTGAAAGTCGTCGATCGTGAGGTCCACGCCGGCAGTGCGGGCCATGGCCAGCAGGTGAAGTACGGCATTGGTACTGCCCCCGAGTACGGTGATGGTCACGATGGCATTCTCGAAGGCTTCCTTAGTGAGAATATCGAGCGGCTTAATATCTTTTTTGAGCAAGTGGAGCATGTATTCTCCCACCCGGGCGGTATCGGCCCGCTTGTCGGGGTGATTGGCGGGGATGCTACTGTTGTATGGCAGGGCCATACCCATAGCCTCGATCGCCGTGGCCATCGTATTGGCCGTGTACATGCCGCCGCAGGCTCCGGCTCCGGGACAGGCGTGGCGGATCACCTCCGTGTACTGCTGCTCCGTGACCTGGCCGGTCTGGAATTTGCCGAGCACTTCGAAGGCGGACACCACATCCAGCTTTTCGTCTTCGTAGCAGCCCGGGCTGATGGTACCGCCGTAGACCAGGATAGCCGGACGGTTGAGCCGGGCCAGTGCGATCATCGCACCCGGCATGTTCTTGTCGCAGCCGACTACGGTAGCCAGCGCATCGTACCACTGGGCGCCGGCGACCGTCTCGATACTATCGGCAATCACGTCGCGACTGGGCAGGCTGTACCGCATGCCGTCGGTGCCCATACTGATACCGTCGCTGACTCCGATCGTATGGTAGATCAGGCCCAGTAACTCCGATTCGGCATTGATTCCTTGCTTGACCTCCTTCGCCAGATCGTTGAGGTGCATATTGCAGGGGTTGCCCTCCCAGCCCGTGGATACGATACCGACCTGTGCTTTGTCCATATCGGCATCGGTGAGACCGATACCGTAGAGCATAGCCCGTGCGGCGGGCTGCTCGGGGTTGTTGGTGACGTTGCGGCTGTACTGATTAAGCGGTCGGAGCATACGCTCCAAGGTACTTAGTCCACGTGCTGTGCATCAAACCGAGATTCGATACATTTACGATGTCTGCCCCGGTCTAGTAATGCCGTTTGTCAAGGCGAAAGGTCGCCTGTATGCCAAGTTGGAAGCTCGTCAAACTTTGGTCCCCGCCGGTGACCATGATGCCATCGGTGGTAGTTTGCTCGAAAGTTGGTATACCACCGAGCGTGTGCCGAACCGCCGCAATGGGCGTCAGCGTAAGCAAGTTGCTGATACCGATGTCTACGCCGATGCCGCCGCCGACAGTAAACGCCGTGTGACGGTCCTGATCGGTGAACTGATGGCTACTAATTCCCGGACTGAGCTGCATAAAAAAGCCCTTCTGCAACTGCGGACCCTGCTTACCGAAGGTAGGACAATTACAGTCCGTGGACAGATCGAACAGGTAAATATTTGTCTTAAACTGAGCTCCTAATTCATTGCTGGCGGGTGTCGAGCCAGACAGCTGTCGCGCATAGTAGACCGTGGGCTGAAATTCTATACGGCGCTTAGGAAGGCGAAACCAGTAGTGCAGGGCGGCCTCCACGCTGTTGTCGTAGCGCAATCGATCGGTACCCAGATCCGCTCCCGGCCAGTCTAGCAGTCGCGCATCGTTGAAGTTGTAATAGGCAGTTGCACCGAACTGAGCCATCAGACTACAGCTACACACAACTAACAAACTGACGAATAACTGGCGCATCTCGGGGACTTTGAAGTACAACGCGTCAACGCATAAGGTGGCCCAAAAAGTACCGCTGTTCGGTATAGGTACCGCACCTGCGACCGCGGTCGCAGAAATCAAGTCTAAACAGTCTTAACACGTCGGATACAACCGCTTGGTGCGTAGGGAGTTAACTTTAGGACTACTTAATCAACGACCACGTGCTGCCTCTCCTAGCTTCCCTTGCCCTGGCCCTGAGCGCCGATACGCTACCGCTCCCCGACGGACCATACCTGTTCTACGAGGACGACGGCGTAGTAGCCCGCTGGGTCGATACCGAACAGCGTACGGCGGATGAACTAGTATACACACCGGAAAACTATGCGGCACTTCCCCGTTTCACCTCCTTCAGACCGGAGCTGGTGGATGTAAGCCGTGCGTTCGAGCAGCAGTCCATCATGCACTATGAGGGTATAGACAAGGTGATTGCGCTCAGCGATATTCACGGTCAGTTCGATACCGGTCGTGAGCTGCTGCTGGCCAATGGCGTTATCAATACTGCAAATGACTGGTCGTTCGGAACCGGTCACCTGGTGGTGGTGGGCGACATATTCGACCGCGGTGACCAGGTGACCGAAACACTCTGGCTCATCCACAATCTACAGGTACAGGCCGAGCGCGCGGGCGGGATGGTACACTTCCTGCTCGGCAATCACGAGACCATGGTGCTGGAGGGCGACGACCGCTACCTCCATAAGAAGTACCGGGTGACCACTAGCCTGATGGGCAAGTTCTACCGGGAGCTCTACGGACCTAACACCTACCTGGGTCGCTGGCTACGGAGCCTGCCGCTGGCCGTGGAGATCGACAAGACGGTGTTCATTCACGGTGGGCTGAGCCGGCAAATGGTGCGCGAAGTCAGCAGTATCACCAAGCTCAACGAACTCTACCATACCTACCTCATCGACGCCGACGATATGGATGACGTAGTCAGCGGCAGCAACCGCATGGACCTGCTGCACGGTCGGCTGGGGCCCCTCTGGTACCGGGGCTACTTCACTAAGGGGACCTTTTCGGCGCGCGATCTGGGGTATGTACTCCGAAAGCTGGATGCCAAGCGCATCGTAGTGGGGCATACGAGCTTTACCGCTATACAGGGGTTCTACGATAACCGGGTGATCGCGGTAGATTCCAGCATCAAATTCGGCAGTGCGGGCGAGGTGCTAATCCTGGATCAGGGCACACCTTACCGGGGCACCCTCAAAGGATTGCGGATCCCGCTGATCACCGCCGGCACGAAATAGATGCGTCGGTGGTGGGTCATACTGATTGCCTTCGCTGCCGCTATCAACAGCACGAACGCGCAGTCCTCGCTATTTGACTGGCTGAGCAGCACGCAGGATACCGTAGCGCTGAACCTGCACACCGACTGGAAGCAACTTCTGCGCCACAAATCCGACAAGGCCTATCAGTCGCTTCTTCTGGAGGTCGATGTACACACCCTCCCCGGCCGCATCCGGACGCGGGGCAACATCAGATTAGAGGTCTGCCGGCTCCCCTCCCTACGGATCAAGCTGGATAAGGAAGCACTCGGGGCAGCCGGCTATACGGATTCCCTCAATGACTTAAAGCTGGTCCTGCAGTGCTCCGACGGGACTATGGGGCAGAGCTACCTGCGTCGGGAACAGTTGGTTTACGATCTGCACGCTCTACTGAGTACGTACCATCACCGCACCGTGCCCGTGCGGATCACCGTACCCGACGAGGACATACTTCGCGGCTTTCTAATCGAAACGGAGGAGCAACTCGAAGCGCGTTACAGCGCCCGCCTTGTCGAATCCGAGCAGATCAGCACCCGGGGACTGGACAAGGCCGCCTACGTCAATATGTGTCTGTTCAACTACCTGGTGTTGAATACGGACTGGAACGTCTTCAATCGCCATAACGTAGAATTTCTGAGCATCAACGGGACGAATCAACTGATACCGATCCCCTACGACTTCGACTACGCTGGCTTCGTAGGTACTAGCTATGCAGTGCCTAATGAAGTACACAGACTGAGATCGGTGTACCAGCCACGGTTCTTGGGACGTCACATCACCGCGGACGAGCTACTGGCCGGTGCCCAGGTTTTCATTGACCGGGAACAACAGGTGCGGGAGCTCGTCGATACGTATCCCGAAGTTCTGCGTAGCCAGCGCAGGCGGCTGCGTAGACGCGTGAACGACTTCTATAAAGTCCTGCACGACGAACGTCAACTGATCGGTCTGCTGCCGCGCTAGACGGGCCTACTGCTGGAAGGCGTATTCGACCAGGTTGGCCCCCATCTGCAGGGCGGCCGCGCGGATCTCCGGTGTGTCGTTGTGCACCGCCTGATCTTCCCAGCCATCACCGAGGTCGCTACTGACGCTGTAGAAGACAACCAGTCGGTCCTGCCATAAGATGCCGTAGCCCTGGGCCGGATCGCCGTCGTGCTCGTGGATCTTGGGTAGGCCATTCTTGAACCCGTAGGTCTGGTGGTACACCGGATGATCGAAGGGCAGCTCCACCAGGCGGGTCTCGGGGAAGACCTGCTCCAGCGCTACGCGGACGTAGGGGTCCATGCCGTAGTTATCGTCGATGTGCAGAAAGCCCCCGCCGGTGAGGTAGTTGCGCAGGTTCTCGGCCTCGGCCGCGGAGAAAACCACGTTGCCGTGTCCGGTCATATGTACCCAGGGGTAGTTGTACAGTTCGGCGCTACCTACTTCGACCGTACCGTAGTCCGGATCCAGTTGCGTGCCCAGGGCGCGGTTGCAGAAGCGGGCCAGGTTCGGCAGTGCGGTGGGATTGGCGTACCAGTCGCCGCCGCCGTTATACTTAAGTAAGCCCAGGCGGAGGGTCTCGGCGGGAGGGCTGGTGGCCGAGCTACCAAACAGGGAAACCAACAGCAGGAGAAGAAACATGCGCATACTAACCTAACGCCGAAAGTAGTCCCCTGGATTATCTACCAGGCGGCAGATTCCAGCGTGTGTACGGCAGTAATGGCGGCGGTCTCGGTACGCAGTCGGTGCGGACCCAGGCTAGCAAATACAAAACCGGCCGCACTGGCCTGTGCTGCTTCGGCCGGGCTGAAGCCTCCCTCCGGCCCGATGGCTACAGTTAGTTCGTCGGCGGGTCGCAGCAGGTCGCGGAGTAGCTCAGACTGATCATCGCCCAGATAGGCCAGGAAGCGGTCCCCCCGGGCCGCTGCAATAGCTTCGGCATACGGGACTAGTTCGCCGAGCTCGGGCAGCCAGCTCTTCAGGCTTTGCTTCATGGCGGATTCCAGCACTCGTTCGAGCCGGTCGGTACGCAGGCGGCTACGCTCGGAGTGTTCGGTACGGATGGGCTGGATGCGGTCGATACCGATCTCAGTGGCTTTTTCCAGTATCCACTCGAAGCGATCGATGTTCTTGGTCGGAGCCACCAATAGGGTAAGTCGGTGGGCAGTACGCCGGGCTTCTTGCCGGAGCAGGCGGACGTCCAGCATACAGCTCCGCTTATCGATCTGGGTGATTTCGCCCTGATACCAGCCGCCCGTTCCGTCGACCAGATCGAGTACGTCGCCGCTTCGCTTGCGGAGTACGCGGGCGGCATGCTGAGCCTCTTCGGGGCGCAGCGCGTGGGTACCTACGGTAAGGGTGGGATCGTAAAAAAGCTGCACCTCGGCTAGTTCACCGCTACGACGCCATTGATCTGGGGCAGGCGACTCTTGAGGGTCTGTTCTACGCCGGCCTTCATGGTCATGGCGGTCATGGAGCAGCCGTTGCAGGCGCCGAGCCACTTGATCTGCACGATCTGCTCGTCGCTCACGTTGAGCACCTCGATGTTGCCGCCATCGATGGCCAGGTGGGGGCGTACTTCGTCCAGGGCGGCATCTACGCGCGAGATCAGATCCTGTCGTTCGGCTACGGTCATCGGTGGTTCGTCTTTGGGAACAAAGGTAAACAATTCAGCAGGGGTGCTTGGTTCACGGGCGCGGACGCCGGTGCGGGGTATGTGAATAAATAGTTAATAAAACATTTCCTGCACGTCCTTATGCCACGCTTTTGCATCCAGCTAGTATATTACGGTATACCGTTATATATTTCCTATGCCCCATTTATCACTCATTACCCTTCTCTTATTGTGTTGCACCTGCGTACGCGCCCAGATCAGCGCCGGTACGATCGACTACCTGGAACACCGGGAGTTTGAGGTGTGGGACGGTATGAGCATCGAGCAGAAGAAGCGGGTAGAGAAGATGAAGACCGAGGGGGTCTTCGACCAGACCGGCCGACTGACCTTCAACGAACAAGCCTTCAGCTACCAGCAACTGCCCAAAGCGCCCGATACGGATAACCGCCGGGGCTGGTGGGGGGCGGATACGGAGAACCCGGATGTCTACTACACCAGCGTGGTCGATAGCACCGTAACGGATCAGCGGCGGATCATGGACCGCAGCTTTATCATGGAAGATGAGTGGCTGGTCCCGGAGTGGGAGATACCCGCTAATCAGCAGCTGAACATGGCCTATACCCTGCCCAGCAAGCTGGCCTTCACCGTATCGCCGGAGGGGGATACCCTGACGGCCTACTTTACGGAGACGATCCCCCTGGGGATCGGTCCGCGTGGCTACGGTGGCCTACCCGGCGCCATCGTCTACCTCAAGGTGGAGAACGAAGGAGTATACACCGAGTACACCATGACCACCATGCAGCCTAATCCCACGGAGCTGGAACTCGAAAAGCCCACCGAAGGCGATACGATCAGCCGCGAACGCTTCGAAAAGATCGCCGCCAAGCGCAAGGAAGCGATGGAGCGGCGACGGCGTGGCTGGCAACGCAATTATTAATCGCCCTACTTTCCTACTACCCTGGCTATGCAACACCTACACCTATCCCTGTTATTCACACTTTTTTTACTTACTACCGGACTGTTCGCGCAGAGCACCGAGATCAGTGCCACCGTGGTCGATACCACCGGCACTACGCTACCCGGCGCGAACGCAATTCTGCTGCGTACTTCCGATACCTTGCTGACCGCATTCGGCACCACGGATGCCAAGGGGGAGTTTTTGATGCAGAAAGTACCAGCGGGGGAATACCTGCTGCGCGTGAGCTTTCTCGGCTTCGAGCGGCCGGATCAGTCCATCACCGTCACGGAATCGGATCAGTATTTGGGTCTGGGCGAACTGCGGATGTACCCCGCTGGCTTCCTGCTCAGTGGTGTTGAGGTCACTGCGGACCGCATACCCATCCGCATGAAGGGCGATACCATGCTCTACGATGCGGGGGCCTTTGCCGTGGGCGAGAACGCCAAGGTAGAGGATCTACTCCGCCGACTACCGGGTATGAGCATCGACGCCAACGGACAGCTCACCTGGCGCGGGAAGCCCGTGCAGGAGATTATGATCAACGGTAAACCATTCTTTGCGGGCAACGCCGCCCTGGTCACCCAGAACCTGGATGCGGCTGCCCTAAAAAATGTGGAGGTATTCGATCAGAAATCCGACGCGGAGGAGATCACTGGTGTAGACGACGGAGAGGAAAACACGACCGTGAACCTGGAGATGAAGGATGACTACAAGGCTAAGGTATTCGGCGAACTGTACGGTGGCGGCGGTGTAGCCAGTAATGCGGATGCAGACCCCCGCTACGATGCGGGTGGCAAGCTGTTCCGCATCAGCGACGCCACTCAATTAGGACTGCTCGGTACGATCAACAATGTCAACCGAGTAGGCTTCACGGGCGACGAAATTCAAAACTTCAACCGGAGCTCCGGGCGCGGCAGCTTTATTAGCTGGGGTGATGAAGGTCAACTACCCTACTACGATGGCGGACAAACCCCGGGACAAAACCGCAGTATCGCTACAGGCATCAACTTCGGCCGCTCTATGGGCGAAAACGGACAGCTCACGCTCGACTACACACTATTTGATCGGCAGCAAACGCAGTCGCTCACCGAACGGCAGGGCTTCACCCGCGCAAGCGAGGAGCGGCAGATCAATAGCGTACAGACCGATGCGGCATCCAACTACAGCCACCGGCTGGGCTTCGAATACGAGCAGGAACTGGATACGACCTCGCGGTTCCGTGTGGGGGGCTCCGCCTACCTGACCGGCTCCGAAAATCGGGGTATTGCCCGCACCCAGATCAGCGATGGAACGGGGGAAGCGCAGAGTGACTATACGGTCGACGACTTCAGCACGGGCGACTCGCCGGGGGGCAATCTGTTCACCCGCTACAACCGCCGCCTGGGCCGCAAAGCCGGCAGGAGCTTCAGCGCCAGCCTGAATGGCAACTACCGTAAAAATCAGACCGACCTGGAGATTCTCACCGAAGGCCTCGATGACGACCCCAACAGTACGCCGACCTTCGTCGGCTCCCTCGTCAACGGTCTACAGTTTCAGGATCGACGCACCAATTCGCTGAACCTCGGCGGTCAGACCAGCTATGTAGAACCCCTCACCACCAAACTGAGATTGGAAACCGAAATCGGTTTCGAAGTGGACGAAGACGAGGGCGACTACCGCTTTCGCCTCAACGAGTCGCGCACGACCAATCTTCTGACGCGAAACTGGACGGCGGTGCGCGCCGGTACCGGTTTAGTGTACCGCTATAAGAAGAGCAATAACCTGCAAGTGGGAGCCGACTTCAACAGCGGCACGCTGGGACTGAGCGGAGATACCAGCCGTAGCGAGCGCTTCAACTATGTCCTGCCTAACTTTAGCTACCGCATACGGTCCGATAAGCTGTTCTACGGCCTCCGCTACCGCTCCTACGTGCAGGTGCCCGAGATCAGTCAGCTGCAGACCATTGCGCGTCCGTCCGTCACCGGCCGTGTCACGCTGGGCAACGTCAACCTTGAGCCCGCCGTGCGGCACGACATGAGCGGAAACCTGTGGTTCAACGATCAGTTCCGTGCGCTCAGCGCCAGCGCCTACGTCAGCGCGGGCTATACCGACAATGCCTTCGGTAACAGCCTCACCTTCACCCCCGGGCAGCAGGTGTATCAGTCCATTAACGTGAGCCACAACTGGAATTATAATGTGTACCTGGGCTCCTCGATCGGCATGGACTTCATCCGCGGAGAGCTGCGCATCAACGGCCGCGGCGGGGGCAGTCGCGGACAGGGCTTCGTGGACGGCGTGGCGCGAACGAACGTGACCACCAACTACAGCGGCACCGTCGATTTGACCACGGAGTTCAACGAGAAGTCCTTCCTCAAACTAGGCTATACCTACGCCCGCAATGCCAACAGCTTTGACGACGAGGAGAGTGTAGACATCGTCACCATCACCCACGACATCGCTACCCAGTTCGAGCTAGAGCTATCGGATACGTGGCGCTTCGAGAGTCGGTTCCTGTACCGCGTCTTCGAGGCTGCGGCCTTCGCCGGACAAACCAACGTGCCGGACCTGCGGGCCAGCTTCGAACTACGTCCCTTTAAAAAGGCCGGTCACTACTTTGTACTAAGCGGACAGGATCTACTGAACCAGAACACGGTGATCAACCGACAGGCACAGGCCTTCGTGACCTCGGAGACCATCAGCGACGGGCTGGGGCGCTACCTGCTGGCTACCTTTCACTACTCATTATAAAAAACCTTGCGCCCGGCTTGCAGGGCCGATATGGGCGAGCGTATATTTGCAGCGCTTTAGCAATAAAGCATGGCTGAGCAGCCAGCAGACGCGGATGTAGCTCAGTTGGTAGAGCGCAACCTTGCCAAGGTTGAGGTCGCCGGTTCGAACCTGGTCATCCGCTCATTACCCGGTCGCTTTCACTTAGTGAAGGTGGCCGGGTTTTTAGTTTGGTGCAACTCCCTGACAGTTCGGGGATTAGGCCCAATGCGGCGTTCAAACTCGTGGTACGAAAGGTACGGTT